>DS999232.1 GCA_000156295.1 marine gamma proteobacterium HTCC2148 | reverse complement strand
GGACGTTCAGGAAACTCCACCCGGTAAACGCGCTCACTATCGAGCCCACCCGGGGCATGACCACCCACCATGTAACGTATATGTAGTTTCGCCACCTCGTTATCGGTAAGGTCTTTCGCTTCATAGCCTTTTTGCTGAAGTTTGATCATCAACTCCGCCAGATCCGTCCCCCCGGGCACGACCGAAAGACCCACAAACACCTGAGCTGAGCCGGCATCGGCATAGCGGTAGTTAAATTCAGTGATATTACGCCGACCAAGCGCATTGCAAAATGCTCGGAAGCTGCCCGGCTTTTCCGGAATAGTGACTGAGATTACCGCTTCGCGCTGCTCACCAATTTCGGTGCGCTCAGAGATGTAACGCAGACGGTCAAAATTGGTGTTGGCACCACTCACTATGGCCAACAGATCCTGACCTTGCGCGCCTTCCCGCTCGACGTAATGCTTGAGTCCCGCAAGGGCCAGGGCGCCAGCGGGCTCGGCAATACTGCGTGTATCTTCAAAAATATCCTTAATAGCAGCACACATCTCATCGGTGCCAACGGTAATGACCTCGTCCACCAGGTTTTTTACCACCCGGAAAGTCTCCTTGCCTACCTGCGCAACAGCGCAGCCGTCAGCGAACAAACCCACCTCTGGCAGCACGGCTCTGCGGCCTTTTTCCAGCGCGAGCTTCAGGCATGCGGCATCTTCTGGCTCCACACCAATGACACGGGTTTGGGGCCACACATATTTTACAAAAGCAGCCACTCCTGCCAGCAGCCCGCCGCCGCCAACCGGCACAAATATGGCGTCTAACGGTTGCTCATGCTGGCGAACAATCTCCATACCGACCGTACCCTGGCCCGCAATTACATCCGGATCGTCAAAAGGATGAACATAAGTCATGCCCTTTTCCTCCACCAACTTCGCGGCATGCGCTGCAGCCTCATCATAAGAGTCACCATGAAGTATCACCTTGGCTCCTCTATCTCGCACCGCGTCTACCTTGATTTGTGGTGTAGTGCGAGGCATGACAATAATGGCCTTCACCTTCATTTTATCCGCCGCCATGGCAAGGCCCTGGGCATGATTACCCGCCGAGGCAGCTACCACGCCCTTCGCGCGCTGCTCATCGCTTAAGCAATTCATTTTGTTATAAGCGCCGCGCAGCTTGAACGAGAACACGGGCTGCAGGTCTTCCCGCTTTAACCACACTCTATTATCAAGACGTCGAGACATAAGCGCGGCCTGATCTACCGGAGTTTCGCGGGCAACATCGTAAACACGGGCGTCGAGAATGCGCTTTATATAGGACTGCGGCATGGGCCTTTTCCAGATTTTGGGACTAGCCGGCAATGTTAAAGGAGCCCGGCAATATTTCCAGCACTGATATGCCGGATTAATGCTGTCGGTAACTGGCCGCTGGCCTATACTGGTCTCCCACCATCGCACCAGGAGTATCGAGCCAATGAACCAGGATGAACTGAAACAGGCTGTGGCCCAGGCTGCTTTGGATTATGTGCGCCCAAAAATTGATGACGATACTGTCTTGGGTATTGGCACCGGCTCCACCGCCAACCTGTTTATCGACTGTCTGGCGGAAATTCGCGGCAGCATCAACGCCACCGTCGCCAGTTCAGAAGCCTCCGCTGAACGATTGAAGGCCCATGGCATCCCGGTTTACGACCTCAATGCGGTGGATCAGGTGGATTTTTATATCGACGGGGCAGACGAGAGCAACAGTGCTCTGCAACTGATCAAAGGCGGCGGAGCGGCGCTCACGCGAGAAAAAATAGTAACAGCAGTGGCCCGCGAATTTATCTGCATCGCCGATGAATCCAAACTGGTGCACACTCTGGGGGAATTCCCACTGCCGGTAGAGGTGGTGCCAATGGCTCGCAGTCATGTCGCCCGGGAGCTGGTCAAACTGGGGGGAGATCCTGTTTACCGGGACGGTGTGGTCACCGATAACGGCAATATTATCCTCGACGTTTACAACTTCGCGATTCCCCAACCACTGGCAACAGAAGCAAAGATTAATGGCATTACCGGTGTGGTAACCAACGGCCTGTTCGCCCTTAAACCGGCGGACGTGCTGCTATTGGGCACCGCAGAGGGCGTTAAAACCCTCTATCCAGTGGCCTAGCGTTTCATTCGGGAAGACGGATAAACCACGGACCATAGCCAGCGCCAGAAACTATTGCCAGCCAGCACTTCTGCGCTGATAGCATCAAAAAAGCGCTCCAGCTCCGCAGGGTTGGCAAAGTAATCCATGCGAGTGACAAAACCTCGCTCGGGGTCGAGTTCCTTCACCACTTTTGCTGGGTTGCCTGCAACGACCACATTTGGCGGTACGTCGCGTGTTACGACTGCACGCGCAGCTACCACCGAGTTTTCACCCACGGTCACACCCTTGAGCACCACTGAGCCATCCCCCAACCAACAGTTACGTCCTATGTGAACAGGTGTGGGCGTGGGGTCACGCTCGGTGCGATCGTAAATCATGTGCCAGTCAGAATCAGTCACATAGGCGCCATTCGCAAACATGGTGCCATCACCTATCGTCACCTCATCAGATGCACTGATTCGCGAGCCCGGGCTCATTAGTACACAATCGCCAATGTCGATGCGGCCTAGCCCCTCCTCCCTGCCCCAGACACCCACTTCTACCTGGTGCATAGGCTCACCGATAGCTGTAAATGAGCGACCAATGCGGATATTGCTCCCCGAGATGTTGACATACCAGGGCTTCATAATGGTGTGATAAGGCCCCAGGCTTTCGCACTGTGGCCGCAAAAAATACTCCGCGTACCAATAGCGATAACGCAGGTACAATTTTTTCAGCCACCAGGGGCGAAGGTCTTTTCGCATGTAAACAATTCCAGACTATGTGCTCGAGATATTATGAAGCGCTATGATGGCAACCCCCGTGATGAACATCAATGGAACGAGGCTTTGATTTGCATGACCCAACCACACCAGTCTGAATTTTCACGCCCCGTGACCAGCAATCAGGCTGGGATTCACCCCCGACTGGCCCAGAACCTGCAACGTCACCTCAATACTGAGTTTCAAAGGCCTGTCGCGCCTCACTCCAAAGCGGCTTATCAGGAACTGGCGACCGCGCTTGGTGACAGCCAGAGGCCCATAGTACTCGACTCCTTTTGCGGTACGGGAATGAGTACCGCAATACTGGCTGCCCGCCACCCTGACCATTTTGTCATTGGCATAGATCAGTCCGCTCACCGACTGGGCAAGCATATATCAGCCAGCGACAGCAATTACCTGCTGCTGCGCGCCAACGCGGAAGATCTGTGGCAACTACTGTTGCAAAATGGTCACTTGCTGGCACATCACTATTTGCTCTACCCCAATCCCTGGCCCAAAAGTAAACATTTGCAGCGAAGAGTTCATGGCCATGGCAGCTTCCCCGCGCTATTAGCACTGGGCGGCGAAATCGAAGTGCGTTCCAACTGGCAGCTCTACCTGGAAGAGTTCGGAGTGGCCATGTTTCTGGCGGGGAGGCCTGGAACGGTTGCACAAATTTCAGGCGAACCATCCCTGACATTGTTCGAGGAGAAGTATCGACTCAGCGGTCACTCTTTGTGGCGCTTTCACAGTCCCCCACCGTGACGGATTCGCGTTTATAGGCTAAAGTCCCTCGTCCAAAGCGAGGAACCATAATGTCTGCAACTAAGCCTGACCTGGTCTGGGACCGGATTCGTACAGAGACTCAGAAGCACGCGCAGGAAGAACCTGTGCTGGCGAGTTTTCTGCATTCAACAATTCTCAACCATGATTCCCTGGAATGCGCCCTGAGCTTCCATCTCGCCAGCCAGCTGGATAGCCCCACCGTAACCTCACTGTTATTGCGCGAGGTCATGCTGCAGGCCATGCGAGCCGACGATGCAATCGGCGAAGCCATTCGCGCCGACCTGTTAGCGGTAGTAGAACGCGATTCGGCCAGCCACGAATTGTATATTCCATTCCTCTACTTCAAAGGCTTTCATGCATTACAAAGCCACCGCATTGCGCACTGGCTGTGGCACAACAATCGAAAGTCTATGGGCCTGTTTTTCCAGAATCGAATCTCTGTAGAATTTGGTGTCGACATTCACCCGGCCGCAAAAATGGGCCAGGGCATCATGCTGGACCACGCCACAGGGTTGGTCATAGGGGAAACTGCTGTCGTTGGTAATAACGTTTCCATCCTGCAATCGGTCACACTCGGAGGAACGGGGAAGCAGGACGGTGACCGGCACCCCAAGATTGGTGATGGCGTACTCATCAGCGCCGGAGCGAAAATTCTAGGGAATATTTGTGTTGGCGATGGCGCCAAGGTTGGAGCCGGCAGCGTAGTTCTGGAAGACGTACCCCCACATACTACGGTTGCAGGTGTTCCGGCAAAAGTAGTAGGCCGCCCCGCGACCAATGCTCCCGCCCTGGACATGAATCACGATTTCTTCTGTGACAGCGGCGATGTAGAGGGTTAGGCATAGCCTCAAAGGCAGTCATGCCGTCTAACTTATTAGTACTGAGGAAGCTGCGTTATCCGCCCTGGTGATATTGTGGTGAGAGCTCCCGCACGGCATCTACAAACGCAGTGACATGATCCGGATTGACTCCAGGGGTAATGCCATGGCCCAGATTAAACACGTGGCCGCTACCGTGACCGTAGCCTGCAAGAATTGAGGCCACCTCTTCACGGATGCGCGCTGGTGAAGCGTATAACATGGAGGGATCCATGTTGCCCTGCAGCGCGACCCTGTTTCCTATCTGGGCCCTGGCTGCTCCGATCTCTGTCGTCCAGTCAATGCCAACGCCCTGGGCGCCGCAATCGGCAATTGCATTCAACCACTGGCCACCGCCCTTGGTAAAGACGATAACTGGCACTGCCCGGGTCTCCGGGTCAGCCTGCAGTCTGGCGATTATCTGCTGCATGTATTTGAGTGAAAATTCCTGATAGGCGGCTGCAGACAAACTGCCACCCCAAGTGTCAAAAATTTGTACCGCCTGGGCACCTGCACGAATTTGTGCAGCCAGGTAATCGGCTACTGCGTCCGCTAACAGCGACAGCAGGTTATGCATCAACTCCGGCTTGTCATAAGCCATGGCCTTCACCTGGGCGAAATCCTTGGAGGAACCACCCTCCACCATATAAGTTGCCAGCGTCCAGGGACTGCCGGTAAAACCGATCAGCGGCACCAGGCCATTAAGCTCTGCGCGAATAGTGCGCACTGCGTTCATCACGTAGCCCAGATCATCATCTGCCTTGATGCTATTGAGCCCGGCCAGGTCGGCCTCACTGCGAACCGTCTTGTGGAACCTGGGACCTTCTCCCTCTTCAAAATACAAACCCAGACCCAGTGCATCCGGCACCGTCAGGATATCCGAAAACAGGATTGCGGCATCCATAGGGTAACGACGCAAAGGCTGCATTGTGACCTCGCAGGCGAGTTCTGCGTTTTTACACAAATCGAGAAAGGATCCCGCCTGTTGACGAGTCGCCCGGTACTCAGGCAGATAACGGCCCGCCTGGCGCATCATCCAGATTGGCGTTTGATCCACAGGTTGTCGCTGCAAAGCGCGAAGAAAGCGGTCGTTCTTGAGCTCAGTCATTGTTGCCTCGTGTTAAATGTTTCTTCGGTGACGCCGGCTAAACGTCCAGGTAGTCAAGAATACCCTCAGCCGCCTGACGACCTTCCCAGATCGCTGTAACAACCAAATCTGAGCCACGGACCATATCGCCGCCAGCAAAAATTTTCGGGTTGCTGGTCTGGAACTTGAAAGCCTGTTCCTCCTCTGCGATTACGCCCTTCCAGTCATTGGTCTGGACCTCTACCTCTTCCAGCCAGGCCGGCGGACTGGGCTGAAAGCCAAAGGCGATAATAACCGCGTCGGCCTCCAGCACTTGCTCACTACCGGCGATAGGCTGGGGACGACGACGGCCATCGACACCGGCCTCACTCAACTCAGTTTCCACAACTTTGATGCCACAAGCCTGGCCAAAGTACTCCACTACTTCTACAGGCTGGCGGTTGAACAGGAATTCCACGCCTTCCTCGCGCGCATTGGTAACTTCGCGACGAGAGCCGGGCATATTTTCTTCGTCACGGCGATAAGCGCAAATCACCTTGTCGGCACCCTGGCGCACTGCTGTGCGGACGCAATCCATCGCGGTGTCGCCGCCTCCAAGCACAATCACACGTTTGCCCTTGAGGTTTACGTACTGCTCTGGATCCTGCTCGAAGCCCAGGTTGTAGTTCACGTTACCTACCAGGAAAGGCAATGCCTCATAAACCCCGGGGAGATCCTCACCCGGAAAATTACCTTTCATATAAGTGTAAGTACCCATGCCCATAAAGACCGCATCGTATTGGTCCAGCAACTCGCTGATATGAATATCTTTGCCGACCTGGGTATTCAGGCGAAACTCAATACCCATGCCCTCGAACACTTCTCGGCGACGCATCATCACCTGCTTTTCCAACTTGAACTCGGGAATACCAAAAGTCAGCAAGCCGCCAATTTCCGGGTACTTGTCATAGACCACCGGCTTAACGCCATTGCGAGTAAGGATGTCAGCGCACCCCAATCCGGCTGGCCCCGCACCGATAATTGCGACCCTCTTTTCCGTTTGGACCACGTTAGAAAGATCAGGCCGCCAACCCATGGCCAGGGCTGTATCGGTAATATATTTCTCGGAAGATCCGATTGTAACCGCACCAAAACCGTCGTTAAGAGTACAGGCTCCCTCACAAAGGCGATCCTGCGGGCATACGCGGCCACAAACCTCTGGCAGAGTGTTGGTCTGGTGACTCAGTTCAGCCGCCTCAAACAAATTGCCTTCCGATACCAACTTCAGCCAATTAGGGATGAAGTTATGTACCGGGCATTTCCACTCGCAATAAGGGTTGCCGCACTCAAGACAGCGATGGGATTGTTCCGCCACCTGGTCTTTCGTGAACGGCTGGTAAATTTCCACGTAGTCGCCCTTGCGCGACTGCAGTGACTTCTTGTCGGGGTCGTTGCGACCGACATCGATAAACTGGAAATTGTTTGCCAGACGATTGCTCATAATCTACTCCTGTCCCGCATTAGTCGGTGTTGCGCAAACGTGACAGCAGGCGATCGAACTCTGCCGCCTTGGGCTTAACCAGCCAAAACTTGCCAACGTAATCTACAAAGTTTTCAAGCAGGTACGCGCCCCACTCAGAACCGGTCTCCTCAACATATTCGCGAATGTTGCCTCGCAAGTGGTTGCGGTAGGGCTCCATGTACTCAGAGCTAACCCGATGAATTTCTACCAATTCACTGTTGTACTTGTCGATGAATGTGCGGTCCATATCCAGCACGTAGGCAAAGCCACCTGTCATGCCAGCACCAAAGTTCACCCCCGTAGGCCCAAGCACGGTGATGTTACCACCGGTCATATACTCACAGCAGTGATCTCCAGCGCCCTCAACTACGGCATGTGCGCCAGAATTGCGCACCGCAAAACGTTCACCGGCAATACCCGCAGCATAGAGGCGACCGCCGGTAGCACCGTACAGGCAAGTGTTACCAATAATGGTAGTGTCCTGCGACTTGAATTCACTGGCCCTGGGGGGATAAATCACCAGCTTGCCGCCGGCCATTCCCTTGCCGACATAGTCATTGGAATCACCTTCGAGGTACATATTAAGGCCGCCGGCATTCCACACACCAAAGCTCTGCCCGGCGGTACCGGTAAGTCGCAATACCAGTGGATTTTCATCCATACCCGTGTTGCCGTAGCGCCTGGCGATCTCGCCAGAGAGACGCGCACCAATCGACCGATCGCAGTTGCACACATCAAATTCAAATTCCCCGCCTGAGCGAGATTCAATGGCGGCGAGAGTAGCCGCAACCATTTCCTCGGCTTTCTCCCCCTTATCGAAGGGATCGTTAGACGCCACCTGGCAAAACTCCGGCTGGCCTTCAGAGCTGTCGTCTTTGTGAAGAATAGGCGCCAGATCCAGACGAGATTGCTTGTCAGTATCTCCTGGCAGAGCCTCCAGCAGATCGGTGCGACCGATGAGTTCTTCCAGCGAGGCTACGCCGAGCCTTGCCAACCACTCACGAGTTTCAGTGGCAACGAAGTTGAAGTAGTTCATCACCATTTCCACCGTACCGTTGAAATGGTCATCACGCAGTTTCTGATGCTGGGTAGCCACACCGGTGGCGCAATTATTAAGATGGCAAATACGCAGGTATTTACAGCCCAGCGCAACCATGGGTGCGGTGCCAAAACCAAAGCTCTCGGCGCCGAGAATAGCCGCTTTGATCACGTCTAGTCCCGTCTTGAGGCCACCATCCGCCTGCAGGCGAATGGAGCCGCGCAAATTATTGCCGCGTAACGTTTGTTGCACTTCTGCCAGCCCCAGTTCGAACGGAGAGCCTGCATAGCGTATTGAGGTAAGCGGGCTGGCCGCGGTACCGCCGTCATAACCGGAGATGGTAATAAGGTCCGCATAGGCCTTGGCCACACCCGCTGCAATTGTGCCGACACCGGGCTCGGATACTAACTTCACAGATACCAGCGCCTTTGGATTGACCTGCTTCAGGTCAAAAATCAACTGGGCCAGATCCTCAATAGAGTAAATATCGTGATGGGGAGGCGGTGAAATCAGGGTAACACCCGGAACCGAGTAGCGCAGTCGCGCTATCAGGTCATTAACCTTGCCGCCGGGCAACTGCCCGCCTTCCCCTGGCTTGGCGCCCTGCGCCACCTTAATCTGGAGTACTTCAGCATTGACCAGGTAATGTGGGGTGACGCCAAAACGACCAGAGGCAATCTGCTTGATCTTGGACATGCGCTCAGTGCCAAAACGCACCGAATCTTCTCCGCCTTCTCCTGAATTGGAGCGGGCACCCATGCGGTTCATTGCGGCAGCGAGCGCTTCATGTGCTTCCGGACTGAGGGCGCCCAGGGACATACCGGCTGAATCAAAGCGCGGAAGAATACTTTCCACTGGCTCCACTTCGTCCAGGCTAATGGCGGTTGCGCTATCCACCGGCTTTAGCAGGTCGCGTAATGTGGCCACGGGTCTTTCGTTGACCAACGCCGCATAGCGCTGATAGTCGGCGTAGTCACCACTGGCAACCGCTTGCTGCAGAGTCGTTACCACGTCGGGATTAAATGCATGATACTCCTGACCGTGGACGTATTTGAGCAACCCTCCCTGCTCTATACCTTTGCGAGGTGTCCAGGCTCTGGAGGACAAGGTGCTTTGCTCTTTTTCAAGTTCAGCAAAACCACTGCCTTCAATCCGCGAGGCGACTCCACAAAAAGAAGTATCCACGACTTCTCGGGCCAAACCCACGGCTTCAAACAGCTGAGCTCCGCGATAGGAACTGACGGCGGAAATGCCCATTTTGGACATGATTTTCAACAGGCCTTTGTTGATACCCTTGCGATAGTTCTTGTAACAAATGCTGGGCTCTCCCAATACTTCGCCGCAGCGGATCAACTCTTCCAATACGGAATATGCAAGATAGGGATAAACGGCGGTAGCGCCAAAGCCCAGCAGGCAGGCAATTTGGTGGGAGTCGCGCGCACTCGCCGTTTCCACCACGATATTGGCATCGGCGCGCAGGCCCTGCTTAATCAGGTGGTGGTGAACAGCGCCAGCAGCAAGCAGGCTATGCACCGGCAAACGGCCCTTCTCTATAGATCGGTCAGACAACACCAGGATAGTCGCGCCATCGTTCACCGCCTGCTCTGCAGCATTTGTCACTGTCGCAATCGCCTGCTGTAAATTCATCTCCTGGGCAGCGTAAGTGCAGTCAATTTTGCTCACGCAGAAACCAACGCGATCGAGTTGCATCAAGCTGGTGAACTTGCCCTGAGATAATACTGGCGAACTCAGGATGACCCGGTCGGCATGCTCTGGTCCTTCGTGGAACAGGTTTTTCTCACCGCCCAGGTCCGTCTCCAGGGACATGACAATAGTTTCCCGCAGCGGGTCTATAGGCGGATTGGTTACCTGCGCAAATTTCTGCCGGAAATAATCGTACAGCGAGCGCTCGCGCCGTGATAGCACGGCCATGGGCGTATCGTCCCCCATGGAGCCAACCGCCTCGTTGCCAGACTCAGCCAGCGGGCGCAACACCTGGTCGCGTTCCTCTGAACTCACCTGGAACATTTTCATGTAGGCATCGAGTTGCTCACGTTCGATGCCTGAAATCATCTCGCTGCCGAAGGTGCCCTCGATCCGCTGGGCCTTTTCCTTCAGCCACCGCTTGTATGGCTGTCGGGACTTGAGACGGTCGTCAATTTCCTCGGTTTGCAGCACTTCACCGGTGTGGGTATCCACCATAATCATCTGACCCGGGCCAACCCGTCCCTTGGCGACCACATCCTCGGGCTTGTAGTCATAGGTGCCGATTTCAGAGGCCAGGGTGATGAAGCCGTCCTTGGTTTTTACCCAACGCGCCGGCCGCAACCCATTGCGGTCCAGCAAGCAGACGGCGTAGCGGCCGTCGGTGAGCACAATGCCCGCGGGTCCGTCCCAGGGCTCCATGTGCATGGAGTGGTATTCATAAAAAGCCTTGAGGTCAGGATCCATCAACTCCATATTCTGCCAGGCAGGGGGAATCAGCATGCGCAGAGCCCTCGCCATATCGACACCGCCGGTCAGCAGCATGTCGAGCATGTTATCCATGCTGGAGGAATCGGAGCCCGTCCGGTTCACCAGGGGAGCGATTTCCTTAATATTGGGTAGCAACTCGCTTTCAAAGCCCGGGGTGCGTGCCTCCGCCCAGTTACGGTTTCCCTCAATCGTATTAATTTCGCCGTTGTGGGCCAGCAGACGGAATGGCTGGGCCAGCGGCCAGCGGGGCATGGTGTTGGTGGAGAACCGCTGATGGAACACACAGATAGCCGTTTCCAGACGCTCATCTGCCAAGTCCAGGTAAAACTTTGGCAAGTCTACGGGCATCACCAGGCCCTTGTAAGAGATCACCCGCCCCGACAGACTGCAGATGTAGTAATCCTCATCGCCTTCGCAGGCGATTTCGGCCTTACGCCGCGCCACGAACAACCGGGTAGACAGCTCGGTTTCGGTGAGGCCGGGGGCATCAATAAAAACCTGTTCTATCTGCGGCAGTGTTTGCAGCGCGATCTCACCGCAAACGGAATCATCTGTGGGCACTTCACGCCAACCCAGCACGGTAAGGCCCTGATCTGTAAGTGCAGTTTCTGTCGCAGTTCTCGCAGCAGACGCTCGCGCTGAATCCTTGCTGAGAAACATCTGCCCGACGGCAAACGAGTCGTTCAGGTCAGCGCCAAAACACTCTTTACCGAGTGTGCGCATGAAGGAGGCAGGCATCTGCATTAACAAGCCACAGCCATCGCCAGTTTTGCCATCAGCAGCAATACCGCCGCGGTGGGTCATGCAGGTCAAGGATTCAATCGCCGTTTGCAGCAGGCGGTGACTGGCATCACCGGACGTGTGGGCAATCAGCCCAAAGCCACAATTGTCGCGAAATTCTTCAGGTCTATACAGGCCTGTGCTCATAGTCAATCCAGAATGTCTAGTAGAAACAAACAGTTACACCGGAGGCCCAACCCAAAAAACAGGGATGGGTCAAAAGGGGGAGGTCATTTTACACAGATGCGCTGTG
The DNA here is from genome assembly GCA_000156295.1 of marine gamma proteobacterium HTCC2148. Lineage (GTDB taxonomy): Bacteria > Pseudomonadota > Gammaproteobacteria > Pseudomonadales > Halieaceae > Halioglobus > Halioglobus marinus. Next base: position 163,348 of record DS999232.1, on the reverse strand, counting down.
AGCGACAAACTCAGAAATATTAAACCAGATCGGGCTATCGAAAAGTCTCTAGCAAACTAACCAGTTCTTCTTCAGTGGCGTCGTCAACAATACAGGCTTCGCCCATGCCCCTGAGCAATACCAGGCGCAAACGGCCATCGATTACTTTTTTATCCCTGCCCATCAAATCGAGGTACTGGCCCGGCGTCATGTCCGCAGGCGGAGCCACAGGTAAATTAATGACACGCAACAAGTCGCGGAACGCCACCACCTCTGCCGGCTCAATCCAGCCTCTGCGGGCTGATAGCTCCATCGCCATCAGCATTCCGACGGCAACAGCCTCACCGTGCAGCCACTTGCCATAACCCTGGGCAGTTTCGATTGCATGTCCAAACGTATGCCCCAAATTAAGGATAGCCCTGAGTCCGCCTTCTCGCTCGTCTGCCGCCACGACCGCAGCTTTGCTGGAGCAACTGCGTTCAATGGCCTCTGCCAGCGCCGCCTCTTCCCGGGCCAGGAGTCTGGGCGTTTGTTCCTGTAACCAACGGTAAAACGGCAGGTCACAAATCAGGCCGTACTTAACCACCTCAGCAAGGCCGGCAGCAAACTCCCGAGGAGACAAGGTATGCAAAGTGTTGATATCGATTAACACAGCCTGCGGCTGGTAAAACGCGCCAATCATATTCTTTCCCAAGGGATGATTGACCGCTGTTTTTCCGCCCACGGACGAATCAACCTGAGACAGCAAGGTCGTCGGCACCTGTATAAAATTAACGCCTCGTTGATAACAGGCGGCCGCAAAGCCGGTGATATCGCCGACTACTCCCCCACCCAGGGCAATCATAGTGGTGCTTCGGTTATGTCGATCGTGCATCATGCGATCAAAAATCTGGTTCAGGGTTTCAAGGTTTTTGAACTGTTCACCGTCGGGGAGGATGACCTCTGTGACCAGAGCGCGTTCGCCCAGGGTCGCCAGTAGCCGATCAAGATAGAGGGGCGACACCGTCTCGTTGGTGACAACTACGACCTGTGAGCCAGTCAAATGTGCACCGAGCAACTGCGGGTCATTCAATAAATCACGGCCAATGTAGATTGGGTAGCTGCGTTCTCCCAGCTCCACATGCAAGGTATGCATGAGTAGTGACACGTTGGCGTCCTCAACTATTCAGGGATGCCTATGATACTGCCCGGGGTGGGTCTTTACGAGGTCAACTCGCGGACTAATCGCTGCGCCACAGTACGCGGACTACAACCGTCTGTCTCAATCACATGATCTGCAATCTCTCGATACAGGGGGTCACGAGCTTCCATGAGCGTACGCAGCGTTTCCTCGGGATCACCTTTCTGTAGCAGCGGCCGCTTTCTATCTCGCCGGGTGCGCCGAACCTGCTCGTCCACTGTGGCGTAAAGATATATGACGAAGCCTCGACCACCAAGTGCATTGCGATTTTCCGGACGTAAAACTACGCCGCCGCCGGTAGCAAGAACGATATTGTCCCAGAGGGTCATTTCTCCTACCACCTGTTGCTCGCGTTCGCGAAACCCCTCTTCGCCTTCAACATCAAATATCCAGGGAATATCAGCACCGGTGCGAGACTCGATCTCCGAATCGGTATCAGCAAACTGCAGTTTCAGGTGATCAGCAAGGTACTTGCCAATAGTTGTTTTGCCGGCCCCCATGGGGCCGACTAGAAAAACGCGGTGAAGTGCAGGCATTAGTCGAGCAAAGTGTCAGCTAAAATCCGCGGGGTGATGAAGATCAGCGTCTCAGTTTTAGTGTTGTTGCGCGACTCACTGCGAAAAAATGCGCCCACGTAGGGGAGGTCGCCAAAGAAGGGAACCTTGTTAACTGTTTCCAAGTCTTCAGTTTTGAAGACACCGCCCAGCACTACCGTTTCGCCGTTACCCACCAGCACCTGGGTCGTAATTTCGGTGGTATCAATAGACGGTATAAAACCGCCCTGACCACTGGGTACGAGATCACCCACCGAATCCTGCTTGACGTTAAGGTCCAGCATCACCCGGTCATCAGGAGTAATGTTCGGGGTTACCTCCAACTCCAGCACAGCTTCTTTAAACGACGTAGAAGTCGCTCCGGAAGCAGCCGCTTCCTGATAAGGGATTTCAGTACCTGACTTGATCGTCGCCTGTTGCTTGTCTCCAGTAATCACTTTTGGCTGAGAAACCACCTCACCTTGACCCGCAGCCTCCAATGCAGATATCTCTGCAGTGAGGAACAGGTCATTACTAGTAAAGCCAAGGGCGAAACCGCTGGTGCTGGCGACGCCAAGGTCGACCAGCAGAGCGCCTGGATAGCTCACCGAAGGAGTCTCGCCGTTGATAATAGAATTGTTAAGACCTATGACGTTTTGCGCATCACCAGAGGCCGAAAGTATATTGCCGTTCACATCATCGATGTAGCCGCCACCCCATTCGATACCGAGACTATGGGTCAGGTCAGACTGGGCAATAACGATGCGCGATTCGATCATCACCTGACGCACCGGGATATCTACCTGCTCAATAAGCTCGCGAATTTCTGCAAGTTTTGCCGCTGTATCAGTAATGATCAAGGAGTTGGTCCTTGCATCTACGACGACCGACCCGCGCTGGGAAATCAAACTGCCGCCGTCTTCCGAGCCTGCCTGGAAAAGTCCAACAATTTGCTGTGCCTGTGCATAGCGAATTCGAACGAACTCAGACTGCAAGGGTGCCAGCTCGGCGATTTGCTTGTTGGATTCAATTTCCTGACGCTCGCGCTCGGCGATTTCGGCGGCAGGCGCGACCATTAACACATTGCCAATCTGGCGCTTATCCAGCCCCTTGGTCTTCAATACCAATTCCAGCGCCTGGTCCCACGGTACATTCTGCAATCTTAATGTAATACGACCAGACACTGTGTCGCTGGCGACCAGATTAAGCTCGGTAAAGTCAGCGATCAACTGCAGTACCGCCCTGACCTCAATATCCTGGAAGTTGAGCGAAATTCGATCACCGACGTAAGAAAACTCGTTTTTACGTTTTTCCATTTCCTTGGCACTGAGGGGCTTTACGCTTAGTACATACTGGTTATTCGTCTGGTAAGCGAGGTAATCAAAATCACCCGTGGTCTTCATTGTCAGGGTTGCGCCACGCTCCGTAGTGTTCACATCAACACTATCAACGGGCGTCGCAAAATCCGTTACGTCATAACGCCGCATTAGGCGCTCTGGAACATTGGTGTCAAGGAATTGAACCTTGATATCTCCAGCCTCACTGAACACGTTGACATCCACTGAAGGGTCGGTCAGCTCTAGCGTCAAGCGGCCCTCGCCATTGCCAGTACGCTGGAACTGCAAGTCGCTAATTTCTGATACAACATCGATAACCGGGCTTACTTCGGTTTTGAGACGGTTGGGGTCTGATGTCGCTTTCACATAATCAGTGCCGTCCTGACCCACGACGAGAAACAGACTGTTGCCCTCTACACGCGTTTCATAGGGCACCAGCTTCACCAGGTTAACTACCATGCGTGTGCGATCACCTGATTCCAAAACGACTACACCCGTCGCATTTCCATAGGAGAGCGAGTAACGCTTTTGATCAAGACCACTGGCAGTTCCAGGAAAATCAACGGCGATGCGAGCTGGCTTTTCAATGGTATAAGCTTTCATATCTGGCGGCGTTTGATCGAAATCCAGCCTCACTTCAAACTTGCTGCCGGGACGAGAGCTAAATTCAATGTCGGTAATCGTGGGTTCGGCCTGAACGGCAAAAGCCCAAGCACCTAACGTGAGCCCGACAAGAGGGCGCATCCATTTACCCAAATTCAACGTTCCTTTCCCCACGGCCCTAGTCCCCAAATATTGTTTTTTAATTGACATGGCAATCACCCATGGCCTCGGCTTATATGCCGGATAATTTAATGGTTCGCGGACGCTCGACCCAACCATCCGCACTGCCGTCACTGACGATTTCAACAACGGCTACATAGGTCTCGGCTGTTTCCACGATCTTGCCGTGAGAGCGTCCCAGGTAGTTTCCAGCTTTGACTCGGTGCACCCCTCCCTGGGGATCACGAATCAACGTCCAGTTAGTTTCGCCGCGCTCAAGCGTGCCAACCATGCTTAAAGAATCAAAAGTAAACTGCTCCAGAAACTCTTTCGCCCGGTTTTCGTCGGGCTTGATCGCACTTACCGCTTGTAATTGAGCGATGTCGCGTACTTCAATCGGGCGCTCAAACGGACTGCGCAACGTCGTGGCACTATACCCAAACGCCTCGTAAGCCTTAAAAGTAGGAATGGGCGCAATAATACCTCCCGGCCTGGATCGTTTTTCCGCCATAAAGGCATCCAGATCGGCAAAGTCACGACTGCCGCAGGAAGCCAGCAAAAAGCACAGCAATAAGGGAGTAGAGCAATGAATCAAACGCTTCAAATTCATACCTCGTCATCCCTGTAGCGATAAGTTTTGGCGATAATGCGCATCTGCAACTGGTTTGCATTACCCCTAGGGGCAGAAATATTGAAATCGTGCAGGGTTACAATGCGCGGAAGCGCTGCCATACCGCTAATAAACGCGCCAAGGTCATGATATGAACCCGATGCCACAATGGAGATAGGCAGCTCCACATAAAACTCCCTTGCCTGCTCTGGCAGGAGATCAATGCTCGCAATATTCAGGCCGTTAAGCAGGCCTTTGTTGGTGATGTCTTCAAGTAAACCCGGCACTTCGGTATCGCTGGGAAGCTGACTGACCAGAGCACCAAAGGACTCTTCCATCTCCCGCATCTGCTGCCGATACGCTTCCAGATTAGCTGCTTGAAAAGCCTTCTTCTCAAAATCTTTCTTAAGCTGCACCTCTTTCTTACGTTCACCTTCCAGCTGTATCTGCAGGTCTTCGATATGATAGTAATAACCGAAGGCCAGAACGCCCCCCAAAACCACCACCCAGATAAACATTTTGATCGGCAGCGGCCAGGACCCCACCGTATCAAAATCCAGGTCGTTTACATCAAACTCCCGCAGGGAGCGCATGGTATCTTCAAAAGCCATGGATTATTGTCCTCCCTGCTGATCTTCCGGTTTGGGTAATTCGACCTTCACCGTCAGGTTAAATGTGGTCGCCTGATCACCGTACGTAGTCGCAGCATTCACCTTGTCCAGATTTGGACCGGCGAGCCAGTCAGAGCCATCAAGACGACGCATCAGGCTTGACACGCGATTGTTCGACTCCGCTATACCATTGATTGAAATGCTGCGATCTTTAGTAGTCAGCTTGGAATAAAACACGCCATCCGGAATTGTTCTCACTAGTTGATCCAGTATCCGCACGATAATCGGTCTATTACCCTGCAGTTCCTGAATCACCCGCATTCGCTCAATCAGCTGGTTACGACGTTTTTGAAGCTCGCGAATCTCTGCGACTTTCTTGTCAAGCTCGCGAATGTTTTGAGTGAGATGGCTGTTGCGCGAGTTCTGATACTCGATCTGGCCATTGACAATGCGATCGCCCAACAAAACCAGCCCAGCGCTAATAATAGCCACTAGTGCAGTCGTCACCAGAAAGGTCTTTTTGAGCGCCTGGCGCCTGTCTTCTCTCCACGGTAATAAATTGATTTTTGCCATCAGTCGAAGCTCCGTAGGGCCAGGCCGCATGCAATCATCATGGCGGGAGCATCACTGGAGAGAGCCACTGCATTGACTCGAGAAGAAATAGACATATTGGCAAAGGGGTTGGCTACTGATGTCGGCGTGCCCAGTTTTTCCTGCACTAGCTCGGGCAGCCCTTCCATAGAGCCCACACCTCCGGCCAAAATGATGGAATCCACATCATTGTACTGGCTGGACGAAAAGAAGAACTGCAATGACCTTGCCACCTGCTGCACGACCGCATCTTTAAACGGGTGCAGCACTTCAGGTTCGTAGTCATCCGGCAACCCACCCTGCTTCTTGGCGAGACCCGCCTCTTCTAGAGGCAGGCCATAGCGACGCATGATTTCGTCCGTTAACTGCTTACCCCCGAACAATTGCTCGCGAGTGTAGATAGTTTGGCCGCTGTTTAGCACACTCAGGGTGGTCATCGTGGCACCGATATCGACCACTGCCACAGTGGAATCTTCATCCAGGTCAAGTTGATTCTGGATCAGCGAAAATGCGCGCTCCATGGCGTAAGCTTCTACGTCCATGATTTTGGCTTCAAGCTCAGCGCCTTCTATTGCCTCAACCCGAGCGTCTATGGTTTCACGTCGGCAGGCTGCCAGCAAAACCTCAACCTGACCAGCCGCCTCCGGTGATTGTCCCTGAATTTCAAAGTCGATTGCCACTTCTTCGAGGGGGTAGGGGATATATTGATCTGCTTCCAGCGTCAGCTGGGTCTCCATATCGTCCTCACTCAAACCGCTGGGCATATCAATCATTTTGGTAATGACCGAGGACCCGGCAACCGCAGCTGCACTCGTTTTGAGTTTCGTTCTGGACTGAGCGACCACGCTACGAATGGCATTCGCAACGCCATCCACGTCGTTGACGTTCTTCTCGATAACCGCATCCTGCGGCAGCGAACTCACCGCGTAACTCTCTACACGGTAACGGTCCCCGGAGTAGCTCAACTCCAGCAGCTTCACTGTTGTCGAACTTATATCAAGCCCCAGAACCGGTGTCGCCTTTCTTTTCCCTATTAGACCAAGCAACTTATTTCCCTATCAGTATCACTAACTTAGGTTGTTTTTATCCACCGATACATTAGATAAAAGGTATAACATAGCGGTAATTATATCCAAACCAAAAAAGGCATATAATTACCACACGCGTTCCCGCCCTTTGTTCTAACAGTAATACAAGCGATTGTTTTGTAAAGAGATTAAATGAGCTTTCTCCACTTTCTTATACGTATATCAATTCTTGGGCTTTTTGCAGGCCTTTGGCTTGCCGCTGGCGTTTACCTTTACCTCAGTCCAAACCTGCCCGATGTCGAAACGTTGCGCGATGTGAAGTTGCAGACGCCCATGCGAGTTTACACCCGAGAGGGTGACCTCATCGGCCAATTTGGGGAGCAAAAGCGCAGCCCGTTAGTCTTCGAAGACATTCCCGACCAGTTTGTAAAAGCCCTGCTCGCCGCGGAAGACGATAGCTTCTTTGAGCACCGCGGTATTGACGTAATGGGCCTGGCTCGAGCCGTATCTGAGTTAGTGCTCACCGGGCAGAAAGGTTCAGGAGGCAGCACCCTGACCATGCAGGTCGCCCGCAACTACTTTCTCAGCCTGGAGCGCACGTTCATGCGCAAATTCAATGAGATTCTGCTGGCCATCGAGATAGAAAGAGCACTGGATAAAGAGGAGATTTTTGAACTCTATTTCAACCGGGTCTTCCTTGGACACCGCGCGTATGGGTTTGAAGCCGCCTCGCAAGTTTACTATGGCAAGGGCATGGACCAACTCAGCCTGGCCCAACACGCCATGCTTGCGGGCATTCCCAAGGCTCCCTCACGAAACAATCCCGTCAGTGGTCCAGAAGCCGGAAAAGATCGGCGCAACTGGATTGCCGGGCGCATGCTGACTCTGGGCTATATAACGCCCGAGCAACATGCTGAGGTGCTGGCTGCACCGGTTTTGGCAGAACTGCACGGCGCTAAAATCTCCTTCGCTGCGCACTACGCGGCCGAAATGGCCAGACAACGAATGCTGAGTCGTTATGGGATGTCTGCCTATAACGACGGCTATCACGTGTACACCACCATCAGCACTGAATTACAGCAGGTAGCTCGGGAAGCGCTCATAGAGGGCCTGTTTACCTACGACGGCCGCCATGGCTACAGGGGACCCGAGCAACGCTGGCCTTTAACAGATGATCCAGATACCGACTCGCTGGCTTATTGGGGCGACAAGTTACGTAAAATTCCGGAAGTGGCAGGCCAAACTCCCGCCGTGGTCACTGAAGTGCTGGAAGATCGCGTAGCTCTACTACTCAAAGACGGTTCCGCCAGTGAACTGCTCTGGGAAAACGGCATGGCTGAGGTGAGGCCCTACGTGACGGAGAATTCCCGCGAAAGCAGCCCCGAGACTCCACAGGAATTATTCACTCCCGGCGACTTGATACGGCTCAACAGCAATGAGCAGGGACGTTGGCAACTGAGCCAGATTCCAGCAGCCCAGTCAGCATTGGTCTCACTCAACCCCGACAACGGTGCTATTGTCAGCATTGTCGGTGGTATGGGCTTTGAGCTGAGTAAATTTAACCGGGCTACGCAGGCCATGCGGCAGCCTGGATCCAACTTCAAACCCTTTCTCTATAGCGCGGCGCTGGAGGAAGGTTTTACCGCTGCCAGCATCATTAATGATGCACCGGTGGTGATGGCAGACAGCTCACTGGAAGATGTCTGGCGCCCTGAAAATGATGGCGGCGTGTTCCACGGCCCGACTCGTTTGCGCTGGGCACTCACTAAGTCGCGCAACCTGGTTTCGATACGCCTGCTCCAGCAATTGGGAGCACGAAAACTGATCACCGCCGCCGAGCGCTACGGCTTTGATACCGCCGACTTTTCTCCCGATTTGTCGCTTGCTCTGGGCACCCATGCAATGAGCCCGCTGGAAGTGGCCACCGGCTATGCCATGTTGGCGAATGGGGGCTATCGGGTAGAACCCTATCTCATCTCGCGTATCGACGATATTTCAGGCGAGCAAGTGTACGAAGCCAAGCCACTCACCGTCTGTCGCGACTGCGATGATCGACCTGCACCCGCTGACGCGAGCGAACTCAGTATGGAAGAAATACTGGCGGCGCAGAGCAAAGAAAAAGCGGAATTACCGGCCGCACCCCGGGTAATGGAAGAACGCATTAATTATATTATTAACAGCGTGCTGCAAGATGTCATCACGCGCGGCACTGGGCGTCGCGCACTGGTTCTGGAACGAGGAGATCTGGCGGGCAAAACTGGCACCACCAACGGCCCCATGGACGCCTGGTTCTCCGGCTACAACAGAGACGTAGTCACCACCACCTGGGTGGGCTTTGATAACTACACTCCTCTGGGCCGTCGGGAATTTGGCGGCACGGCCGCTCTCCCTATCTGGATCAATTACATGAGAGAGGCTCTGAAAAATAGCCCGGACGAGGAACGCGTACTACCCACCGGGGTAGTCAACGTGCGTATCGACCCAGACACCGGCATGCTGGCAGGCTCGCGGCAAAAAAACGTTATCTATGAGTACTTTCGCGAAGAATACGTACCCCAGCAGGGGCCCGATGGCGAAGAGGCCGGTTCGGTGGGCCAGGGCACAGACGACCTGGTAAGAGATATATTTTAGGAGTCCCTAAAGCGTCGGCGCGTAATCGTCCGGCAGCGGAAGACTCGCCACACCGCTGTCTACAGCGGCCTTAGCCACCGCCGGAGCCAACCTGCTTAACAGGCGGCTATCAACGGGCTTGGGGATAATGTATTCCGACCCAAAGCTCAGTGCATCCAGGTCACAGGCTTTCAATACCTCCTGGGGCACGGGTTCACGGGCGAGCTCACACAGTGCTCGCACTGCCGCCACTTTCATTTCCTCGTTGATACAACTGGCACGAACATCCAGTGCACCGCGAAAGATAAACGGGAAACCAAGAACATTATTTACCTGATTAGGGTAGTCAGAGCGGCCTGTGGCTATGATCAGGTCATCCCGGGTAGCCAGTGCCAGCTCCGGCTTGATCTCAGGATCGGGGTTTGAGCAAGCGAAAACCACCGGCTTTACTGCCATCGACTTGAGCATTTCAGCACTCAACAGATTGGCACCTGACAGGCCAATGAAGACATCTGCACCCGCAATGGCATCAGAAAGGCTACGTTTGTCAGTGTGGTTGGCAAACTCTTGTTTGTAAGCATTTACTCCTTCTCTACCTGAGTAAATAACGCCCCTGCGGTCGAGCATATAGATATTTTCGCGACGCGCCCCAAGGCTGACCAGCAGCCGCATACAGGCAATGGCCGCAGCCCCTGCACCAAGACAAGTAATAACCGCATCTTCCAACCGCTTACCCTGAACGTCCAGGGCGCTGACCAGACCCGCGGCGGTTACGATCGCCGTACCATGCTGGTCATCGTGAAAAATCGGAATAGCGCACTGCTCTATCAGGGCGGCTTCAATTTCAAAGCACTCCGGCGCCTTGATATCTTCCAGATTAATGCCGCCAAAGGTGTCTGCGATCCGCGACACCGTTTCTACAAACTCGTCAGCATCTTCGGTATTCACTTCGATATCGATGGAATTGATGCCGGCGAAGCGCTTGAACAAGAGGGCCTTACCCTCCATCACCGGCTTACTGGCGAGCGAGCCCAGATTGCCAAGGCCCAGCACGGCCGTGCCGTTGCTAATCACTGCCACCAGATTACCCTTGCCGGTGTAACGATAGGCATTGGCCTTATCCGCAGCGATTGCGCGGCAAGGTTCAGCAACGCCAGGGCTATAAGCGAGGGAAAGATCCAGCTGAGTCTCCGCAGGTTTGGTCAATTCCACGCTGATCTTGCCGGGAGTTGGCTCGGCATGATATGCCAGTGCAGCTTGCATAAGATCATCGGACATGGATTAACCCCACGGAAAAAGGATCAAGAGGATATAGAAAAGCCCGACACTGAACAAGGTGATTTATGGTTCTGTACCAAGGGCTTTATGCGGTGCAGCGCCGGCCCGTCAATAAAATAGCCTCAGGTGTCGCTGAAGAGGAAACACTCCGCTCTGCGCCACCAGCGCCGCGCTCTGCAGTGGAGCAGGCACTAACCCGCAGCCATAAAAAAAGCGCCAGTCCCACATCGGGCCTGGCGCTTTTTGTAGTCTGCGACGAAGCGCAGCATGTTTTACCTAACGCTTGGCACCACGACTGCCGAAACGCTTCTTGAAGCGATCTACACGGCCACCTGAGTCTACAATCTTCTGCTTACCGGTGAAGAAGGGATGACATTCGGAACAAACGTCCACGTGAAAGTTTTCACATAGAGTAGAACGTGTCTCAATTTTGTTGCCGCAGCTACAGCTCGCTGTCACTGTCTCGTACTTGGGGTGAATTTCTGCTTGCATGGTGTTGCTCCTTACTCAGTGATGTCGCCACCCGATCTCTTGCCGGGCACCACATCAGGTTACTGGAGTCGGCCGCCCAGCTGCGTTCAGCCCTATCAGACCAAACATCGCTGAACACGGTCCAGAGAAAAAATAGGCGCGCATCTTACCAGACACAGCAGGATTGGCAAGGGCTCTGGCACAGCTTACTGAAGCTAATTCAGCGTGAATAGCATCGACCCAAAAGACATCAGCGTGGCCCGAGACATACTTTGGTTGCTACACTTGCCTATTCTGCACTCCACGCCCAAGGGGCCACATGCCTGTATTGCGACTGGCCATTCCCACGCCCCTGCGCACGCTGTTCGACTACCTGCCGCCTGCAGGCCACAGCGACGAAGAGCTGCTGCCCGGCATGCGATTGCGAGTGCCCTTTGGCCGCAGGGAGGTCACGGCGTATCTCATCGAAACAGTTGAAAGCAGCGATGTAGACCCCTCTGCCCTCAAAAATGCGATCGAAATATTGGACTCCGAGCCATTACTCCCGCCGATTCTGCTCAAACTTTGCGATTGGGCCGTCAACTATTATCAGCATCCGCCAGGCGAGGTTTACCAGGCCACTTTTCCCAAAGCGTTGCGCGCAGGTAAGACCCATCGCTGCAATAGTGAACCCGGCTGGACACTGACAACCCGCGGAAAAGGGTTGCCCAAAGGGGCTCTGGCTCGATCGCCAAAACAGTCCAAAGCCCTGGGGCTTATTCAGGAGCACAGCCAGCTCTGCAATTCCCATTTTCGCGATGCGGGAATAAGCACAAGCATTCTTAAGGCACTGGAAGAGAAAGGCCTGGCGGAACACATTGAGGTGATCGCTGCGCAAAAAGAGCCCAGGGCGAACCCCGGCCTAAAACTAAACGATGAACAAGCCCTTTCACTGCAATTACTCTTAGCCCAGAGAGAAGGTTTTAGCTGCCACCTGCTGGAAGGCGTTACCGGCAGTGGCAAGACTGAGGTCTACCTGCAGCTCATTGCCGACTGTCTGGAAAGGGGACTACAAGCCTTGGTATTAATCCCCGAGATTGGTCTCACCCCGCAGACACTGGCCCGCTTTCGCGACCGTTTCGACGCTGAAATCGCGGTACTGCATTCCGGGCTTTCTGACGGACAGCGCTACACCGCTTGGGAGGCGGCTCGCAGCGGCACCGCCCATATCGTCATAGGCACCCGCTCTGCGGTGTTCGCCGCGCTGGCCAGACCTGGCCTGATCGTTGTCGATGAGGAGCACGACCAGTCCTATAAGCAGCAGGATGGATTTCGTTACTCGGCCAGGGATGTGGCGGTGAAACGCGGCCAACTGGAGAACTGCCCCGTACTTCTGGGCAGCGCCACCCCCTCTCTGGAAAGTCTACACAATGCGTTGCAGGGTCGTTACGTCCATCATCGCCTGCAGCAACGCGCGGGAGGCAGCCAGCTGCCGAAACTGGAAGCCGTAGATATCCGCAAAGCCCCCCTGCAATCAGGTTTTTCCCAGGCACTACTCAATGCATTGGACACCACGCTGGCAAATGGCCAGCAGGCCCTTTTATTCCTCAACCGCAGGGGCTATGCCCCGACGTTACAGTGCCATGACTGTGGCTGGGTCGCTGACTGCAGCGAATGCGATGCCCGACTAACCCTGCACCGCAGGCAGCGACGTATGCGCTGCCACCACTGCGGCGCCTCCAAGCCCCTGATCAACTGCTGCCCAGAATGCCGAAGCGAGCAGTTACTATCTATTGGACTGGGTACGGAAAGGGCGGATGAGTTTCTCCAGGGACGATTTCCACACCATCCAGTATACCGGGTTGACAGTGACTCCATGCAGGGCAAGGGGACCATGCAAGCCCTGGTCAGCCAAATCAATCAAGGTGAACCGTGCATTCTTCTGGGCACCCAAATGCTGACCAAGGGTCACCACTTTCCCGCGGTAACGCTAGTCGGCATCGTCGATATGGATGGTTTGCTGTTCAGTACCGACTTTCGCGGCGAAGAGCGCAGCGCCCAGCTGATCACTCAGGTCGCTGGTCGGGCTGGACGCGCCGAAACTGCGGGAACGGTAATGCTACAAACTCACCATCCGGATCACCCCGGCCTGCAGGCCATTCTCTGCCAAGACTACCACCAGCAGGCTTGCGCCATGCTTAAGGCCCGCGAACTGGCTGGTCAGCCTCCCCTGGGACAATTGTTAATTTTGCGCACAGATTGCCAGGACGCCAGTTGCGGTGAACAATTTCTGCGTGACCTGCGCAATAACAGCCAAAGCCAGTTACCTGCTGGCGTCGCCTTGATCGGCCCGCTCCCAGCCCCGATGCAGCGCCGGGCCGGGCGCTTTCGCAGCCAACTGCTGGTGCATACGACACAACGCAGGCTCTCTCACCTCGCAGCCAGAACACTGGTTGCCCAAGCCCAGCGCCTGCCCGCCCGCAAAGGCTTGAACTGGTCCCTGGACGTGGACCCACAAGATATGTTCTGACGGCAGTAAACTGGCCATTGGCCCGCGATCCAGCGATAATAGGATTATTGCGTCCCGATTAACTCGGGCCCCAGAAACAACTCAGGTAAAGCTCCCGAAATGAAGCAAGAAATCACCCAGCTAATTGAGCAAGCGCTGGATGCACTAGTCATACAAGACCATCTGCCCGCTGACACTCAGGCCAAGGTGCAAATAGATCGCACCCGGGACAAATCTCACGGCGATCTGGCGAGTAACATCGCCCTCACCCTTGCCAAGGCGGCGAAAAAGAACCCGAGGGAACTGGCGGGGCTCATCTGCGCGGCGCTCCCGGAATCTGACCTGGTCGCCAAAACCGAAATCGCCGGTCCCGGGTTTATCAATTTCTTCCTCACTGACAGCAGCAGTCAGTCTGTTGTGAGAACAATTCTGGAGCGTGGCGCAGCATTTGGCCACAGCAACGTCGGCGCAGGCCGCCGGGTTCAAGTGGAATTCGTATCGGCCAACCCCACCGGCCCTCTCCATGTAGGACATGGCCGAGGTGCCGCCGTTGGCGACAGCCTGTGCAGATTAATGATGGCGACCGGCTGGAACGTAGCCAGTGAGTTCTATTACAACGACGCCGGAGCACAAATCGACAACCTGGCACGCTCAGTGCAGGCTCGCTGTAATGGAATGGATCCACAAAGCCCCGATTGGCCTGAAGACGGTTATCGCGGCGGTTACATTAGCGATGTTGCCAATGCCTATCTCGCCGGAGACACCATCGATGCCCAGGATCAGCATGTCACCGGCGCTGCCGATGTCGACGACGTAGAAGCCATTCGTCAGTTTGCAGTGGCCTACTTGCGTCGCGAGCAGGATCTGGACCTCAAGGCTTTCGCCGTGCATTTTGACCTCTACTTTCTCGAATCCTCACTCTATAACAGCGGTGCTGTAGAGCAGACAGTTCAACGACTCATTGAGCAAGGGCATACCTATGAGCAGGACGGCGCGCTCTGGCTGCGCACAACAGACTTCGGCGATGATAAAGACCGCGTAATGCGCAAAAGCGAGGGTGGCTATACCTACTTCCTGCCCGATGTCGCCTATCACCTCAACAAGTGGCAGCGCGGCTTTGAACGCGTTATCAACGAGCAAGGCGCCGACCACCACAGCACGGTGACCCGAGTGCGGGCTGGCTTGCAAGCACTGCAGCAGGACATTCCACAGGGCTGGCCCGACTACGTGTTGCACCAGATGGTCACGGTAATGCGCGACGGCGAGGAAGTGAAAATATCCAAGCGAGCGGGTAGCTATGTCACCCTGCGCGACCTGATCGATGAAGTAGGACGGGATGCGACCCGCTACTTCCTTGTCGCTCGGGGTCCCTCCTCCCAATTGACCTTTGATATTGACCTGGCGCTGTCGCAGAGCAACGACAATCCGGTTTACTACATCCAGTACGCCCATGCCCGGGTGTGCTCAATTATGCGCAAACTGGAAGAGCAAGGTGACACCTGGAGTATCGAGGCGGGGCTTGAAAGCCTGGGACAGTTAACAGAGGATCATGAAAAAGCCCTGATGCGCCGCCTGGACCAGTTCCCGGAAGTCGTCTCCCATGCGGCAGAAAACTCGGAACCTCACAATGTGGCCAACTACCTGCGTGAACTGGCTGGCGACTTTCACTCCTGGTACAACGCCCACAAGACACTGGTGGATGACAAATCGGTGCGCGACGCTCGGTTGGCACTGTCGGAAGCTGTGCGCCAGGTAATTAACAATGGATTAGACTTGCTGGGCGTCTCTGCCCCGGAGTCGATGTAAGAATGAGCAAGGACTACGCCAAAAAAGGCAGCTCCGGCCGCAAAAAAGCACCTGCTCGTAAGCAACAGCCGGCTCGCGGCGCGCCGCCGCAAAAGCAGGCCAGTAGCGGCTGGCGCTGGTATGGCGCAGGTGTCCTGTCCGGCGTGTTCCTCAGCTTCCTGCTCTATCTGGGCACACTGCCACCCGGCGATATTCAGGACGCAGGCGTAAATTCGGAGCAGGCAAGCAGCGAAGCTGAAACCCCACCCAAGCCTCGTTTCGATTTCTATACCCTGCTGCCGGAACACTCACAGGAAGAAGATACCCCCAGGGCAGAGTCGGCCCGCCCACTAGCCAATACTGCCCTCAGCGAGTACTACCTGCTGCAGGCGGGTTCTTTCCGCCAACGAGAAGACGCTGACCGGCGGCGGGCGGAGCTGCTGCTACTAGGTCTGGAGCCTTCAATAGAAGAAAGTACAGGCGAAAATGGCCGTTGGTTCCGGGTCTATCTCGGACCCTTTGGGGAACGTTCAAACATGTCCAAGGCCCGCAGCCTGACCGCCGGCCAAAATATTGACACCTTGCTGTTAAAACGCAGCGGTTGAACTCGCCTTAACAATCCCCATATCTGATTCACCAAGACAGGAGATTCGGCGTGGAACAATACAGAGGCACCACCATTCTCTCGGTTCGCCGGGGGAATAGCGTGGTTATTGGCGGTGATGGCCAGGTATCCATGGGCAATACGGTCATGAAAGGTAACGCCCGCAAAGTGCGTCGTTTGTACAAAGATCGGGTCATTGCGGGCTTTGCCGGCGGCACGGCAGATGCATTTACCCTGTTCGAATTGTTTGAAGCTCAACTGGATAAACATCAGGGCCACCTGGTGCGCGCTGCCGTTGAACTGGCCAAGGCCTGGCGAACCGAACGTGCACTGCGCCAGCTTGAAGCATTGTTGGCAGTAGCAGACAAGGAAACCTCTCTGGTCATTACCGGCAACGGCGATGTTATTGAGCCGGAAGACAACCTTATTGCTATCGGTTCTGGCGGCCCCTTCGCCCAATCTGCTGCGCGAGCCCTGCTGGACAACACCGAACTGGACGCCCGCAGCGTCGTCGAAAAAGGTCTCGCTATAGCTGGCGACATCTGCATTTACACCAATCACAACCGAACCATCGAAGAACTCACTTTTTAGGCTCTACCCATGTCCAACATGACCCCCCGGGAAATCGTCTCGGAACTAGACCAACACATCATCGGCCAGGACGACGCCAAGCGTGCTGTCGCTATCGCGCTGCGCAACCGTTGGCGGCGCATGCAACTACCGGAAGAACTGAGGGTGGAGATCACTCCGAAAAATATTTTGATGATAGGCCCCACTGGCGTTGGTAAAACAGAGATCGCTCGCCGCTTGGCAAAGCTGGCCGACGCGCCGTTTGTTAAAGTCGAAGCGACCAAGTTTACTGAGGTTGGCTATGTGGGACGGGACGTAGAATCGATTGTCCGCGACCTGGTCGATGTCTCTATAAAAATGCTGCGAGAGCAGGAAATGGTTCGTGTTCGCTTCCGCGCCGAAGAGTCCGCCGAAGAACGCATTCTGGATATCCTGCTGCCCCCAGCCCGGGACAGCGAGGGCAGTACTGGCGAAAGCACACGACAATTGCTGCGCAAAAAGCTCCGCGAAGGAGAGCTGGACGACAAGGAAATTGAAGTAGAGATAAGCGCTCCGGCAATGGGCATGGAAATCATGGCTCCCCCGGGCATGGAGGAAATGACCAACCAGTTGCAGGGCATGTTTTCCAACATGTCCAAAGGACAACGCAAGAACCAGAAGATGCCTGTAAAAGCTGCGTTCACTGCTTTGTGTGACGAAGAAGCAGCAAAGATGGTAAACGAGGACGAACTCAAGCAGAAAGCCGTCGATGCCGCCGAACAGAACGGCATTGTATTTATCGACGAGTTGGACAAGGTCGCCAAACGCAGCGAAGGGGCCGGGGCCGATGTCTCCAGAGAAGGAGTGCAGCGCGACCTGTTACCGCTGATAGAAGGTTCCACCGTTAGTACCAAGCACGGCATGATTAAAACAGATCACATTCTGTTTATTGCTTCAGGCGCCTTCCACCTTGCCAAGCCCTCAGACCTGATTCCCGAACTACAGGGACGCCTGCCTATTCGAGTGGAGCTCAATGCACTGGGGCCAGACGACTTCGAACGTATTTTAACTGAGCCCAATGCCTCACTCACAGAACAGTACCAGGCTCTATTAGCGACCGAAGGGCTTAATGTGGAGTTTACGGAAGACGGGTTAAGAGGTATTGCCGAGACCGCCTGGCAAGTTAACGAAAAAACCGAAAACATCGGCGCTCGCCGTTTGCACACCGTTATGGAACGCCTTTTGGAACACGCTTCCTTCAGCGCTGCGGATACCGGTCTATCAGACAGTAAACTCATTGTGGACGCGACCTATGTTAGTGATCAGCTTGAAGCCCTGAGTTCAAACGAAGACCTTTCGCGGTTTATCCTCTAAAATCACAGTATGAACAACGACCCCAAAAGACCTACAGGCATCCAGCTACACACCCGCTCCCGAGAGCTGGAGCTAACCTATGCTGGTGGCGAACGCTTTCATCTTGGCTGCGAATATCTCAGGGTGTACTCGCCCTCTGCCGAAGTTAAAGGCCACGGCCCTGGGCAGGAAGTACTGCAAACCGGCAAGCTGAATGTTGCTATTACCGCGATTCGCCCGATCGGTAACTATGCCCTGCAGCTGGTGTTCGATGACGGACACGACACCGGGCTCTATTCCTGGGAATACCTTTACCAACTGGGTGCAGAACAGGCATCTCGTTGGCAAGACTACCTGGCACGCGTGCATAAATCCGGAGCCCAGCGCGACCCGGAGGTACAGGTCGTAAAACTGGATCTATAGATGCGCTGACCCCAAGCCCACATCGGGTTACAATGGCCTGTTCCCAGGAGGCCCCATGAGCGAAAAAGACACCACACACTTCGGCTACAAAGAAGTCGACAAGAATGCCAAAGCGGGCATGGTAGCGGACGTATTTCATTCCGTAGCATCCCGCTATGACCTGATGAATGACCTGATGTCTGCGGGTATTCACCGAATCTGGAAACGTTTCACCATCGAGCTTTCCGGCGTCCGCAAGGGCAATGCCGTGCTCGATATCGCCGGTGGCACCGGCGACCTGGCTGCGAAATTCTCACGTATCGTGGGTCCCGAGGGGCGAGTGGTGCTGGCCGACATTAATGATTCAATGTTGCAGGTCGGGCGCGACAAACTACTGGACACCGGCCATCAGGGTAATATCGAATTCGTTCAGGCGGACGCCCAGTTCCTGCCCTTCCCGGACGAGAGCTTCGACTGCATTACGATCGCCTTCGGCCTGCGCAACGTCACTGAAAAAGACCTTGCCCTACGTTCCATGCTGCGAGTGCTGAAACCCGGTGGTCGCCTGCTGGTGCTCGAATTTTCCAAACCACAAAGCGAATTACTGAGTAAGGCTTACGACACCTATTCCTTCCGGGTGCTGCCGTTTATGGGCAAGCTGGTAGCCAACGATTCAGAAAGTTACCAGTATCTGGCCGAGTCTATTCGCGTCCACCCTGATCAGGAAACGCTGAAAGGCATGATGGAAGACGCCGGTTTCAACACCGTGGAGTTTCACAATATGACCGGCGGGGTTGTCGCCCTCCACAAGGGAATCAAGGCCTGAGTATGACAGGGGACATCAATCCGACTCTGCACACTGCTGCCCTCGCAGCAGCAGAGGCGGCACTCAATCGCGCACTGGAACTCGCACCCGCCGCTTCGGCGGCGCTGACTGCACTGGAAGATGACGTATTCGCCCTGCATTGCACGGCTCCTGCGGTCGATATTTACCTGCAACCCCAGGGCAATAACGTTCGACTGATGGGCATGTACGATGGCCCAATCACTACCTCAATTCGGGGTGAGGCCTCGGACTTCGCCTCGTTAGCCACCGCGTCAGACCCCGCGGCAGCACTCATCAATGGCAACCTGGAACTACATGGTGACAGCGCCCCGCTCATTGAACTGCAGCGAGTGCTATCGCAACTGGATGTGGATTGGGAAGCACCACTGGTGGGTGCCCTGGGAGATGTAGCGGGCCATCAACTAGCCGAAATGCTCAGAAATGCCTTCGCCTGGGGCAAGCAGGCCTCCGCCAGCTTTGGTCGCCAACTGGAAGAGTTCATTCACGAAGAAGCGCGTCTCAGTCCGCCCCGACTCGAACTGGAAGACTTCTATCGTGACGTGCAGGCATTGAGCCTGAGAGTTGAGCGGCTGGAATCTCGCTCTGCCCGGCTGCGCGCACGCCTGCGACAAAGGGCGGGCCACTAAACATGTCTCGAATCACGCGCCTGGTAAAAATACTGCGTACCGTTGGCCGCTACCGGCTGGATGAACTGTTAGACGCTGACAAACTACCTGCGACGCTGCGTTTTTCACTGCGCATTTCGCCGTGGCGTCTCAACCCTGTGCCGGACCTTAGCAGGGGGGCACGCCTGCGCAAGGCACTGGAAGAACTGGGCCCTGTTTTTATCAAGTTCGGACAAATGCTTTCGACCCGCAGGGATTTGTTGCCCGAAGATATCGCCGACGAATTAGCGAAATTACAGGATGACGTTCCTCCGTTTCCCGAAAGTCAGTCTGTTGCAATAATTGAGGAGGCCCTGGGCAAACCTGTTGCCGAACTGTACGCAAACTTCGAGGCCAGCCCCATGGCATCCGCATCCGTTGCTCAGGTGCATGCTGCAAGGCTACACAGTGGTGAAGAAGTTGTGGTTAAAGTGGTGCGCCCGGACATCGAGCCCGTAATTCGCCAGGATATTGCCCTCATGTTCACCCTGGCGAAATTGGTAAACCGCTATGCCCCCGATGGCAAGCGCTTACGTCCTTTAGAAGTCGTTCGAGACTATGAACTCATCATTCTGGATGAGTTGGATCTTGCCCGAGAGGCGGCCAACGCATCACAGCTTCGCCGGAATTTCGAAGACGGCAAGCTGGTTTACGTCCCCCAGGTCTACTGGGATTATACCCGGCGCGAAGTGTTCACCATGGAACGGATTTACGGCATACCAGTCACCGATATGGAGGTACTGCGCGAGAAAAAAGTGGACCTCAAGTTGCTGGCAGAACGGGGTGTAGAAATATTTTTCACCCAGGTCTTGAGGGACAGCTTTTTCCATGCCGATATGCATCCCGGTAATATTTTCGTTGACGCTATCGATCCAGCCGACCCCACCTACATCGCTGTAGACTGCGCTATCATCGGCGCCCTGTCCGAATCGGATCAATACTACCTTGCCCGCAACTTACTCGGTATTTTCCAGCGAGATTATCGCGAAGTAGCCCAGTTACACGTGGAGTGCGGCTGGGTACCTGCAGATACCCGTGTACAAGATTTTGAATCTGCGTTACGCGCGGTTTGCGAACCCGTGTTTGAACGTCCCATCAGCGAAATATCCTTCGGCCAATTGCTCATTTATTTGTTCAAGACCGCACGCCGTTTTGACATGGAAGTTCAGCCCTCGCTGGTGCTACTGCAAAAGACACTACTTAATATCGAGGGCCTGGGCCGTCAACTCTACCCCGACCTAAACCTGTGGGATACCGCCCAACCCTTTCTTGAGGAGTGGGTTGCCCAGCGCTACTCCCCACAGTCCGTGCTCAAGCGGCTACAACGTCATGCGCCTTCCTGGCTCGAGCAATTGCCGCAATTACCCGACGTGGTAATGGACAACCTGCAAAGTGCGCGAGACCTCGAGCAACGTTTCAGCATACAGCAGCAAGAAACACAGCATCTGCAGGATCAGGCACGCGAAAGCGTGCGCCGGCGGCGGCGCCACCTGATCGCGGCCCTGGCCTGCGGCGCGGCTGCTATCAGCGCTTTCCCCGGCGCCTGGCAGCAGGTGGCACAGGCACCGCCAGTGAGCTGGATTCTTGCCGGTCTGGCCTTGGCACTGCTGTGGCCCAGAGAAGCCTGAGCTGTGCCATAATAGTGGCCCCGCTTGGAATTAAACATGAGCCTATCTGAACACATAAATTGGAATAGCGATGGCCTGGTCGCGGCCATTGCCCAGGACTGGCAATCCGGTGAAGTATTGATGATGGCCTGGATGAATGCCGAAGCGCTGCAGCTGACCCTGATTGAGCAGCGAGCGATATACTACTCGCGCTCTAGAGAGAAACTTTGGCGCAAGGGAGAACAGTCTGGCAACGTGCAGCAATTGAAGGAGCTGCGCCTGGACTGCGACGGTGACACCGTGTTGTTAAAAGTTGAGCAACTGGGAGGCATCGCTTGTCACACCGGGCGAAGAAACTGTTTTTACCGGCTTGCAGACGCCAGCGGCGAGCTCTCGATCACCGATAAAGTGCTGCGCGAGCCGGACGATATGTACGGGGACAACAAGCAATGAACAACTTACTGCAAGAACTGGCGGTCGTTCTGGAACAGCGTAAGCAATCTGCTGACAGTGAGACTTCTTACGTGGCCAGCCTGCATCATAAAGGCCTTAACAAAATTCTGGAAAAGGTCGGCGAAGAGGCGACTGAAACCATACTCGCGGCCAAAGACCTGGAGAGTGGTGGTAGCCGTCAAGCCCTGGTCGGCGAAGTCGCTGATCTCTGGTTCCACAGTATGGTCATGCTTTCTCACCTGAACATCAGTATCGATGAAGTCGGTGAGTGCCTGGCCGACCGCGCCGGCATCTCCGGCCTGGAAGAAAAAGCTGCCCGCGGGCAATAGTGCTGTATTTAATAGAAATGGAGTAAATCATGGGTTTAGGTGGAATAAGTGTCTGGCAATTACTCATTATCCTGGCCATTGTTGTCATGCTGTTTGGCACCAAGCGCCTGCGTAGCCTGGGTTCGGATCTGGGCAGCGCGGTGAAAGGCTTTCGCAAAAGCATGACCGACGACGAGGCAAAAGCTGAGGAATCTGCATCGGAAGAAAAGAACGCAGAGATTCCTACCGACAACGGCGGCAAGTAGCCGTCTCATGTTCGATATCGGATTTGCCGAGCTCATTATCGTCGCGACTGTGGGTCTGCTAGTCATTGGCCCGGAGCGCCTTCCAGGGGCAATTCGCACAGGTACGGCCTGGCTGGGCCGTATCAAGCGAGGCTTTAACGATATTAAGCGGGAAGTCGAGCAAGAGTTACATAACGACGCTGTAATGCAGGAGCTGAAAAACACTCAACAGCAGCTACAGAATGAAACTAGTGACCTAAATAGCGACCTGCGCCGGGTTGCGGATCAGATTAACCCCCAGCCAGAGCCAGAGCAAAAAACCACCGAATGAGCGAAACAGAAACCACCGACCAGCCCCTCCCGCTGGTCGCGCACTTGACCGAGCTGCGCGACCGCCTGTTGCGAGCACTGCTCTCAGTCCTTGTTATTTTTATCTGCCTGTTTCCCTTTGCCAATGAAATTTACGCCTTTGTGTCTGAGCCCTTGAGAGAATTGCTACCGCCGGGTGCCAGCATGATCGCTACGGAAGTAGCATCGCCCTTTCTTACGCCCTTCAAGCTAACCCTGGTAGCGGCAATATTTATCGCCATACCGCATATCCTTTATCAGGTATGGAGTTTTGTGGCGCCAGGCATGTACCGTCACGAAAAGCGTTTCGCGGTGCCACTGCTGGTTTCCAGCATCGCACTGTTTTACCTGGGGGCTTCCTTTGCCTATTTCGTGGTGTTCCCACTCATATTCGCCTTCTTTACCAGCGTTGGTCCTGAGGGCATCACCATCATGACCGACATCAACAGCTACCTTAACTTTGTGCTCAAACTGTTCTTCGCCTTCGGAATTGCTTTTGAAATCCCTATCGCTGCGATACTGATGATTTGGGCCGGTATTACCACTGCTGATGACCTGGCCAAAAAACGACCCTACATCATTGTTGGCTGCTTTATCTTTGGCATGCTGTTAACGCCACCGGATATTATTTCCCAGTCGCTACTTGCGGTTCCCATGTGGATTTTGTTCGAATTCGGAGTTTTCTTGGGCCGCTTCCTCGAAAAAGATGATGATGAAGAAGTAAACGGTCCCTAGGGACAGCCCACGGTTTGGGCTAAAATATTGGATCTGCACACTCGGAACTGGCACCTATGCTGCGTAACCTGACCTCAAGTCTTCTGCTATTAGTCGCGTTTTCACCGCTGGTGCAGGCCCAATCCAGCGTTGATACATCGAACGTTTCAGCTAGAGAACTCATAGAATCAGCAAAAAAATCTGAGCAACTGGTCGAACAAAAGTCATCGACAGATCCTAATTCGTTGGAAGGACAGGGAACACCTCTTGCCACCTTAATCGGCTTGCGCGACGCCATGCGCGCAAAGGACTACGCCGCCGCCGGAGAGTATCTCGATCGTCGTTACATCGATGAAAAGGTCGGAGACTTCAGTGATGAAACACTCATCAAGGCCATCACCTATGTCTGGAATCGACAGAACATCACAGATGTCACCTCCGTCAGTGACCGGCCCGAGGGCGACCTCACCGACGGCCTGCCAGAATACCGCGATCAGATAGGCTCGGTACGACTGCGCGATGAAGAGGTGCCCATCTACCTGCAGCGCATCCCGGATGGCAGAGGGGGGCGAATCTGGAAGCTTTCCAATGCAACGGTCGCCAGAGTTCCAGAAATGTGGGACGAGTTGGGTTACAGCGATGCTGCGATAAGTGTCAGTCGGTTGCTGCCTGAGTTTCGCTTCCTGGGTATGGAAAACTGGCAGATAGTGGGATTCATCGTCTTCTTTATCGTGGCCTGGCCTTTAGCTAGCCTGGCCAGCTACGTGCTCATGCGAGGCGCCCTGCTCATACCCAATCGTTTTCCGCTGGGCATAAAGCACTTTTTCCGCGGGCCAATGAGATTCTTCATCTTTATCTTCATTGCCAGATTAATGATAGACGAGTTGGGGCTGTCGCTGACCTCAAGAATCCTGCTCGATTCCTCAGGCGTGGACTACATCGCATTTACGGTCATCATCATGGGTCTGTTGTCGTTACTGCGTGACTACCAAATCCGTAAAATGCAGCACGCCGGCAACGCACATTATGTCGCCCTGCTCAAACCTTTCACGACTATTGTCAAAGTTTTCGTGGTGACCATCATAGCGCTGTTTTGGGCAAAGCAGGCTGGCTACGATATGTCCACCATTCTGGCAGGTCTGGGCGTAGGTTCCCTGGCCGTTGCACTGGCTGCGCAAAAAACCCTGGAGAATGTTATCGGCGCAATCACGCTGTATACGGCACGGCCAGTGAGCGCCGGCGACTTTTGCCGGTTTGGCAATGTTAAAGGCACTGTAGAAGAAATTGGCCTTCGGTCAACGATCATTCGCACCATGGACCGCTCAATGCTGGTTATACCGAATTCCATGTTCTCATCCGTAGAGATTGAAAACTTTTCCCAACGCGATCGCATCCGTTTTTTTCGCCGCTATCAAATGCAAATTCCCCAGTCTGGGCAAATGCGCCACATACTCGAGCAAATTCGTCAGCTGGCAGCGAATAGCCCGCATGTTATTGATGAAACGATCAGCATCCGCTTTGAAACAATTACCGATGCAAATGCGATTTTGCGCATCGACCTTGGAGTGGATACCACTGATTTTCAGAAATTTCTGGCAGTCGTAGAGGAGCTGAATCTGGGTATCCTCGACATTGCGGATCAGGCCGGGACTCGCTTTACAGGGCCCGCCAGGCTAAATCTCGATCCCACTGGCAACGATTCAGAGCCCGGCGCCCTCGAATGAGCAAACCCAACGGAGCCATAAGCTCCCTGTTACCGGTAATCAAACTTCTCAGACCCTACAAGTTAAGGTTACTGGCGGCGAGTCTGGCACTGCTCTTTACTGCAGCCGCTACACTTGCCATGGGTCGAGGCTTACAGGTGCTTATTGACCAGGGATTTGGTGGCGACAGTGCGGATCTGAAGGACGCCATTTTTCTGATGCTCAGCATTGCCGCGGCCATCGCTGTCGGTACCTTCCTGCGTTTCTACCTTGTGTCATGGCTGGGAGAACGGGTAAGCGCCGATATTCGCAAAGCGGTTTTTGACAATATCGTGCGCCTGCACCCCGGCTATTTTGAAGCAAATCGTTCCGGCGAAATCATGTCTCGCCTGACCACCGATACTACGCTCCTGCAAACTATTATTGGCTCATCATTCAGCATGGCTCTGCGCAGCAGCCTGACCTTGATAGGCGCTCTGGTGATGATGGTGATCACCAACCTTGAACTCAGCTTGTACATCGCAGTGGGAGTGCCACTGGTACTGCTGCCCATTCTGATCTTCGGAAGACGCGTGCGCCGCCTGTCAAACCAGAGCCAGGACAGCATCGCCAGTGTCGGCAGCTATGCAGGTGAAGTGATACAGCACATCCGGGTGGTCCAGAGTTACACCCGCGAACCGTTTGAAAGCGAAGCATTCGCCGCTGAAGTTGAGCGCGCTTTTGCCATTGCTCGTCGCCGTATCCGCCAACGCGCCCTATTGATATGCGTGGCCATCCTGCTGATGTTTATTGGTATGTCGGCAATGATGTGGACGGGCGGGCAAGACGTTATATCGGGCCGCATGAGCGGCGGTGAACTGGGTGCTTTTGTTTTCTACGCCATCATGGTTGGGTCCGGTGTCGCTACCATTTCCGAGGTCTGGGGCGAACTACAGCGCGCGGCAGGCGCAGCCGAGCGCCTGGTAGAACTTATTAGCACCCGCAGCCTGATAGCGGATCCTGGCGACCTTAGCCTGCCTGGGAATAACCCAAAACCTGCTTTAGCGTTGGATAAGGTCACATTTCGCTATCCCACCCGACCGGAGGTGGCCGCTCTGGAAAATTTCACCTTGCCCATTGAGGCGGGGCGCTCACTGGCCCTGGTAGGGCCCTCGGGCGCGGGCAAGTCTACAGTTTTCGAATTACTGCAGCGCTTCTATGATCCGCAATCAGGGTGTATCACCCTGGATGGAAGAAACATCCGAGAGCTGGGTCTCAGACAACTTCGAGAGCACATCGCTCTGGTGCCACAGCAACCGGCCCTGTTTACCGGCGACGTAAGTTACAACATTGGCTACGGTCGACCCGGTGCAGCGCAGGAAGACATCGAGGCTGCCGCGCAAGCGGCACACGCCCATGAGTTCATCAACCAACTGCCCGAAGGCTACGCAAGTCATCTGGGAGAACAGGGGGTCCGACTTTCAGGTGGGCAACGCCAACGAATTGCGCTGGCCAGGGCTATTCTCAACGACCCTAAAATCCTGCTGCTTGATGAAGCCACCAGTGCTCTGGATACAGAGAGCGAATATCACGTGCAGCAGGCCCTGGAAAAACTGATGCAGAATCGCACTACCGTGATCATTGCTCATCGCCTGTCTACAATATTACACGCCGACTGTATCGCAGTAATGGACCACGGAAAGCTCATTGCCAGTGGCAGTCACGAGGAACTGCTGCAAACCTGCGAGCTTTACCAACGACTGGCGCGTTTGCAGTTCAAGGATGAAAAAGACCTCAGCTAGCTGTTGAAACGACCCACCCGCATCTTGCGATCACCATTCACTCGCTGCAGGTCGTCAATAGTCTCACGAGAAATATCAATCATGTCTTCAATTAACTGGTAACCCAGTTTCATGTTGTTGAGAGTGCATTGGACTGGCGCACTGATAGGCGACTCCCTGAACTTCTCTCGGGAATCATCAAGCGCTGTACGCAGATGATCGCCAGCCGTTTCACGGGCAGTTTCATAGGCCAGTGACACGACTTCCAAAGACTCCATCAGGGCCTCTATACCGACCCACTCCTGAACTACGCCCCGCTCTACCCGACGGCGAACTCCACGGCGCAGACGGCGGCTCATGTTGCGAAATTCGCGCTGCACACGAGGACCGAACACCGGCATGGAAACTGCGCGCAGCTCGTCGTCTTCAGACAATTCGCGCCAGTCCTCCAGGGACAGCACCGATTCGATATGGGGGAAAACCACTTTTTCTTCCACGTTCATGTGCTCATACATGTGGCCGATATACTCCCGACCTGCCCTGGCCAGGGTGGCTCCTTTCACTTCTCCCTCACGCCAGCGCTCAATGTCCTTGAGCAACTCCTGCCCGCGCCTGGCAGTAAAGTCATGATCGCGTTGTAAAGTATCTACGTCGTCTGCGGCTTTCTTGTCCAGTTCTGCGACCCTGCTGTAGATCAGGTCTTCCCGGGGATGATGGTAGCGATCGGGCCAGGTAGCCATGTAATCCATCACCTCAAACACCACGTGAGCATCCACTGATTCGCCAGCTTCAATCCCCTGTAATTGGTCAGAAAACAGCTGCATAACAGTGGCAATATGCCTATGCTCGGCGCGCAGTGCCTTCATCAGTGGTTGCTCTGGTGATTTTTTCTTTGCCACAGGTTTTTCCGTCGCGGCTTTAGTGGCAGTTGGCATGAGCACACTCCTTATCTTTCGTACCCTCAGAATAGGTGCCCAGCCTATAGGGTCCAAGCCTTACAAGCATTGATTTCGCGCATTAAATGGGCGCAAGCGACTTTAGCGTAAATTGATGAACCAGCCAGGATGAGCTACCAATGCGGCAAGAGCCCTTCAACTAAAAGTCACAAAAACAAAAACGCCGACACTAGGCCGGCGTTTTCGAATTTACTGCATTGATCAGCTGAATTCCCTGATTAATCCACCAATCGACTCTTTTGCATCACCGAACAACATTCGCGTGTTGTCCTTGTAAAACAGTGGGTTCTCAATGCCGGCAAAACCAGAAGCCATAGAGCGCTTGAGCACAAACACAGTACGTGCATTGTCC
Source organism: marine gamma proteobacterium HTCC2148 (assembly GCA_000156295.1). Lineage (GTDB taxonomy): Bacteria > Pseudomonadota > Gammaproteobacteria > Pseudomonadales > Halieaceae > Halioglobus > Halioglobus marinus. The sequence goes on along the minus strand of DS999232.1, from coordinate 135,240 downwards.
ACGTTGATTACCGGCATGCCATAGATCGGGCTGCCTTCATTTTCACGGGCGGCCGGGTTAACCACGTCGTTGGCACCGATAACAATAGCCACATCGACATTTTCCATGCGCGGGTTGATGTCATCCATTTCCAGCAGTTGGTCATAGGGAACATCGGCCTCGGCTAACAGCACGTTCATGTGTCCGGGCATACGACCGGCAACCGGATGAATGCCGAAGTTAACCTCAGCACCGTTTTGTTCCAATAGTTCAGTCAACTCCTTCACCACATGCTGGGCCTGGGCCACTGCCATACCATAGCCAGGGATAATGGCAACGTTGCTCGCCGCTTCCAGTACATAGTAAGCATCGTCCACGGAGATAGGCTTGATCTCGCCCTCCACTTCGGTGGTGTCCTGCTTACCGCTACCGAAGCCGGAGAACAACACGTTAGACAGGGAACGGTTCATCGCCTTACACATAATTTGGGTCAGAATGATGCCAGAAGCACCCACCAGTGCGCCGGCGACGATCAGGATATTGTTATCCACCGCAAAGCCTGCGGCACAGGCCGCAAGTCCCGAATAAGAGTTCAGCAGTGAGATTACGACAGGCATATCAGCGCCACCGATCGGAATTACTGCCATGATGCCAAAGACCAGTGCCAGGCCGATCACGACGAACAACCAGAGATCATTACCCGGGTTCATGCAAAACATGACCGATCCGCCAAGAATACCCAGCACGATCAGGCTGTTGACCACCTGCTGTCCGCTGAATTGGACAGCTCCAGAGCCGATAGTCTCGGAGAGCTTACCGTAAGCAATCAGGGAGCCAGTGAAGGTCATTCCACCAATGAGAATCGACAGGATAATGGTTACCAGGGTGAACGTTCCAGCCTCCGGTGATAACGCCGCCCAGCCCACCAGTAAGGAAGCCATGCCCCCAAAACCGTTGAATAACGCGACCATCTCGGGCATCGACGTCATTTGAACCAAACGCGCAGCTGCTGCGCCAACAGCACCGCCGACAACGAAGCCGATCACGATGAACTGGAAGTCAACAATACCCTGGTCAAGCAGGGCCGCTACGATGGCAACCAGCATGGCTGTGGCGGAAATCATGTTGCCGCGACGTGCAGTCGCCGGCGAACCCAATTGCTTCAGGCCGAAAATGAACAGGCCACCAGAAACGATGTAGGCAAATTGAATCAAAATATCCATTTCGGCTTAGCCCTCCTTCTTTTTAAACATGGAGAGCATGCGATCGGTGACCATATAGCCACCCACAACATTAATGGAAGCCAACGCCACAGCGCCTGCACCCAACCAATTCGCCAGGTCCTGTTCACCAGTACCGGCAAGGCTGATAGCACCCACCACCGTAATACCAGAAATTGCGTTCGCGCCAGACATCAAGGGCGTGTGCAAGGTGGCAGGCACCTTGTTGATCAACTCAAAGCCCAGGAAGATAGTGAGCATTAAAATAAATGTCAGGAATACTTCTGCGGGTATCATTATTATGCTCCCCCTTCGACGATGTTTTTAATGGTGTCGTGCGTAATTTCACCACCGTGGGTAATAATGCAGCCGGGCAGAATATCGTCTTCGAAATCCACCACAAACAGGTGCTTATCTTCGCACCAGTTATCTTCTACCAGATTAAACAGGTTGGAAGAATACATTTGGCTGGCATCTCTGGCGACTTCGCCAGCGAGGTTACCTTTACCGATAATAGTAACGCCGGACCATTCAACTGTTTCATTGGGTACGGAGCCCTCTACATTGCCGCCGGTTTCGGCAGCCATGTCCACGATCACAGATCCTGGAGCCATGCCTTCAACCATATCTTGGGTCACCAGCACCGGGGGTTTGCGACCAAATACCTGCGCTGTAGTAATCACCACGTCAGATTTGGCGATCACATCCTTCTGCGCCTGGCGCTGGATATCGACCTGCTCCGGTGTTAACTCTTTGGCGTAGCCGTCGGCAGTCTCACCGGTTTCACCCAGATCTATCTCCAGGAACTTGCCCCCCAGGGATTGCACTTGCTCAGCAACCACTGGCCGAGTGTCGAAGGCCGTCACCCTGGCGCCCAGCCGTTTGGCGGTCGCGATTGCCTGCAGGCCAGCAACGCCTGCACCAATAACAAACACGTTAGCAGGCTTCAATGTGCCAGCCGGCGTCATCATCATTGGGAAGATACGTGGCAAAGCCATCGCGGCCTCCATCACCATCTGGTACCCGGCCAGGTTGGCCTGGGAACTCAGCGCATCCATCTTCTGGCTGCGGGTGGTGCGTGGAATCATCTCCATGCTGATAGCGGTGACGCCTGCTTCCTTGAACGCATTCACGAGCGCATGCTCATTAAAAGGGTCCAGATAGCTTATATGGATGCAGCCGCGCTTCATCAGGGCAATTTCTGATAGTTCAGGCTTACGCAGACGCAGCAACACGTCAGCACTGGAAAAAAGTTCATTACGGTCACTGGATAGCGTGGCCCCGACGTCGGTGTACTCTGCGTCGGTGAAACCGGAGCCGGTTCCCATGCCAGATTCGATGACCAGTTCGGCTCCCATACGTACCAATTTCTTGGCGACGTCTGGAATAATAGGCACCCGGTTTTCTCCCGGATGTGTTTCCCTGGGTATTGCGATGCGCATAACGGTTCTAGCTCCCCGTTGCTTGTGTGTTTCTTATCGACCGAGAATCGGCACTTGTTGAGCTGGCCTCTTGCGGACCCATACCCCTGTCACCCCACTGAAATGGGCAGTCACTCTAGCACAGTGCCTTTGGTCTCGTGGTAATGACCAATATTCACCAGCTGAATTCGAAAGCAGTCTGTCATAGCGACCACAAACTCTAACCAATTCGCAGAGGACTGGCTAATTTACGGACTTCGCAGCCTCAAACAATGGCGAGAGAGCCCAAAAATATAGACCAAATCGCCTAATAGCAGCGCCTCGCTGGGCCACCCGCTACCTGTAAGACCACCAGGGAGGCAGTAATTCGCGGTAGGCCGGCCACCCGTAGCGATTATCGATCAACAAAGCGCTGCCTCGATCAGTGTCTGTACGCACCACCCGCCCCAGGGCCTGGTCAACCTTTTGCATCGCTGGGTATAAATAGGCATATTCGAAGCCCTGCCCGTACACCTCCTGGTACCACTGCCGCAGTTGCTCGCGCTCTGCCCCCACCTGGGGCAGCCCTACACCGACGATCGCAACATTGGTGAGCAGAGCCCCGGGCAGGTCGATCCCCTCAGAAAAAACGCCACCTAAAATACAGAAGGCCACAACATGACGATGCCGTTCCAAAGCCGTAAAGAGACTAGCGCGGTCAGCCTCCGTCTGCTCTGGATGCTGCTGCCAAAGTAGCCGATCTGGCAAAGATGAGCCACTGCCCTGCATGAGCTCAAGGGCAGTACGGAGGTAACGATATGATGGAAAATAAATAATGCTATTGCCTTTCGCTTCCGCCAAAAAAGCCGACAAGCGCTCAGCAAGCTGCGGCGCACTGGCCTCCCGCTGGCGATAGCGAGTGTCAATGGCGGTTTCCACTACCACGTCCAACTGAGCAGGCTCGAAAGGCGACGTCATGCGTCTGTAAACAGCCGTCTCATTCAGACCCAGCAGCTGCCCCATCCAGGACTGTGGCGATAGCGTGGCAGAAAACACCACCAGAGCATGTGACCTCTTGTGACTGTTGGACAACAGGCGTGACGGGTCAAGGCAATTCAATCTCAGCAGCAAGCCTTGTGGACCCTCCCCCCGCAGCAATTCCAATCGATACTCATCACCCCAGTGCTCTGCAATACGCAGCCATTGCAGCACTGCAAAATAAAAGTTCATCAACTGCGGATTATGCGGTGCAAAGCGCACGTCGTCCGCCATGGCCACACCCACGGCAGCGACGAAATCTCCAAGACTGTTAATTAAGGTGACGGGCAAGCTACACCGCAGGTCTTGGTCCGGCCAGTCTTGCTTTTGTAAAGCGAGCATGGCGCGATTCACTTTCTCTAGAGAGCGCTTTACCACCGGGGAAGATACTTTTTTTACGCGCATCAGTTCAGCCTTACCCAACTGGCCGCTATACATTCCCCTGGCCCGCTCAGGCAGATTGTGCGCCTCGTCAACCAACACGGTCCAGCGCCGCTGGTCTTGCTCCATCATGCGACCAACGCCCGCATAAAAACTGAATACATAATGCGCGTCAGCAATAAGAACATCGACCCAGGGCATTAAATCTATCGCTAATTGATAGGGACACACCTCGTGCCGTCTCGCTATGGACTCTATCTCTTGCCGCCGCAGAATTCCGTCCTGCACGGCCTCGGTCATCGCCGCGGGCAAACGGTCGTAATACCCTTTTGCAAAGGGACAATCATCGCCGTGACACGCTTTGCCCGGAGAGAAACAAATCGACTCTTTAGCAGTGAGGCTGAGGCTACAAAGCTGCAATCCACGCTCGCTCATTAAACTCAGGCAATCCTCTGCAGTGCGGCGCCCGACCGTTCGCGAAGTCACAAATACGATAGCTTCATGCTTCTGAGACGCCATAGCCTTGAGCGCTGGATACAGCACCGCAGCTGTCTTGCCGATACCAGTGGGAGCTTCCACCATCAGCTCGCCACCCTGATCCACACACTTGTAAACAAGTTCAGCTATGTCTCTCTGACCCGAGCGAAACTGCCCGTGCGGAAACTTGAGGCTTTCAAGGCTACGCTGTCTGCTGTTTCTCTCGCTGGCCAGTAGCGAAAGCCAATCTGAAAATAAAGCCAGGGTCTCAAGCAGGTAGGTGTGCAGTTCCGCCCGGTCATAGTTCCGAGACATATTGAACTCTTCATCGCTATCGATATTAAGCCAGGTAAGCCGCACTTCCAGGCAATCTAAATCATGTTGGATAGCCACCAGGGCGGCATAGATGCGCGCCTGCGAGTAATGTAACTCCTTGACTGCAGCAGGGATGCTTGCCGCATCTACCCGGCAGGTCTTGATCTCTTCGACAAGTCCCCGGGCGAGATCGACCCCATCAGCCCGGCCACGCAAGTGCAAATTGATTCCCTGCTCACAGTGAACAAAATTCACAGGGTACTCTCGCTGGTAGGACTCTGGGCGTCTGCGATAGATTCGGCCGTGACCCTCTATACCCTGTTCAGCACTGGGCGAGGGTGTATAACGATGATCTATGTCACCACTGCGATGGCAAAACGCCACCAGGTCGCGGACATTGACACCGAACTCAAGCATCCGCCCAGCGCACCCACACGATTGATGCCGGAATATCCTCTTGCTGGAAAAATCGTAACCAGCGTTTCTGGCTATCCTGCAGCGCATCACCCGGACCTTTTACTTCAATCATCTGGTAATCGCCGGGCTCGATCCCGAGAGCGAGCAGGTCGGGAAAGCCACGGCGATTTTCTCTGGGATCGAACAACATGCGTCGCCAGATCGCCAGCAAATCATTCTTGGGAATCACCGAACTCGCCGCAGCCACTAAATGTTCATTCAGATATTTCCAGCTTATCCAGCGGCACTGGTAATCGTGATACAAACGCCAACAGCGCGGCAGCTCCTCGGCAAGATCCAGCCCTTCCAATTCAAGCAAGCGCTCATCAATCAGTTCCTGCCGGCTGGATCTGAATGTCTGTTCATACATATCCGCTGGCACGCTCTGGAAACGATTGTTAAAAGCCCCCGCCACCGGCGCAAATATCTGCTGCCAAAATGCGAGGCCGAACAATGCATTCATCAGCCTGTTCTCAACATAATGCACACCCTGCCAATCGCAGGACAGTGCCCGAGCAACCTGCTTTTCCACCCCCAGCTCCGATCGCGATAACACCAATTCGGCTTCAACAAAGCTGTCACGCGACCGCGCGATCTTTGTTCCCTCCAGTTTGCGCAGCAGGCGTGAACCAATTTTCTGCGCCGCGTCCCGCTCATCCTCACACCAGGGTTCAACTTCAATAGTCTGACACAATGCCAAGGCCTCGCGATGCTCCCCCACGCGCTCCAGCAATCTCGCCCTTCGCTCTCTGGCCGGATGCAACTGGCTGACCGCGTATAACTTGATAGCCGTGCCATCGTGCCCGTCCCTCTCCAATTGCCTCGCGAGGCCATTGCACAGACGGCACCAACGCCGCTGACTGGTGACATATCGAGGTGACTCTGCCAACAACTCATTGGCGAACTCCAACATGGATGGGGCGTGGCTTTCTTCCTGGAGCAGCTTCCATCGCTCGGTACGTTCAATACAGGTCAGGAACTCTTCCAATTCACGCCTACCGGGAAACAAACGCCGGGAACGATCCAGACGATAAGGGTAATAGCGGGCAACGCCCAAATCGCTCAGTACAAAGTCGGTCATGCCTTGATAATGATTGCCAAAAAACAGCAGCTGCATCAGTTCTACTATTGACACATGAGCGGGTGCAACCACACGCTGACCGTCGAAGGCCAGCAACGCCGACAAACCCTCTTGCTCAGCAATCTGCGCCAGCAAATCTGCCTTACTACCCGCTCCCAACGAGAATATCGTAGCCAGTTCACTGCGGGTACAAAGGCGGCCCAACTCTTCAGACGACAGACGAGAGGCCTCCAACAATAACCCGCTATCCAGCAATGCGTTTAGCGCGGCTTTTATATCGTCCAGTTCTTGGTAATTGAGACGCCTTTCACGAAACCAGGGGCCCACTCGCGACACCAGGCGCACATACAAGCACTGGCCAGCGAACGGCAGTTCGCGATAAGTGTTTAAAAATTCCAGCTCATCGGCGATGAGAAGGTCGCTATAAAGGCCCTCAACCGTATCCAGCAACTGGAGAAAGTTGTCGCGGTAGTAATAGAGAGACAATTCAGGCAAGCCACTAGACCCAGGTTCGTTGGCTAGCGAGGTTCTAGCAAAATTAGTCGAGACCGGTCGGCAAGGGCATAAATCAAGCCGTCCGGCCCGACCTCGACATCGCGTATACGCATCCCCAAATCGCCGAGCAGGCGGGTTTCCCCGGCAATCGTGTCATCTGTGTTAAGTTCCAGCCGATTAATGCGAGTGAGCCGCATACTCGACACCAGCAGTGAAAAACCCCAGCCCGGGTAAGTCTCTTCAGTGTAAAAAGCGATCCCTCCAGTAGCCAATGAAGGGGAGTAGTAAATCAGCGGTTGCTCCATACCCTGTTTTTGGGTGCCTTCTCCAATCTTGCCACCTCCATATTCTTCGCCATAGGTGATCACCGGCCAGCCATAGTTTGCACCAGACCTGAGAATGTTGATCTCATCGCCACCCTGAGGTCCATGCTCAGAAACCCATATCCCCCCGGTAACCGGATGACGAACAATGCCCTGGGGGTTGCGATGGCCGTAGCTAAAAATTTCAGGCAGCGCATTGGCCTGGCCCACAAAAGGGTTATCCAGTGGAATACCCCCGCTCTGAGTCAAGCGAATCACTTTTCCTGCATGGCTCAGTAAGCTTTGGGCCGCGGCCCTGTTGCCACGATCACCGACAGTAATATAAAGATGCTCACCATCAAGCAGCAGGCGCGAACCAAAGTGTCGTCGCTCGCGATAGGCGGGTCGCGCGGTATAAAGATTCTCTACGTCCACCAGCGCGCCGTTCTTCAGTCTGCCGCGGCTCACTCGAGTGCTGAAGCCATCGCCCACCGCCACCGAGTAGCTGAAATAAACCCATTGATTGCGTTCAAAATCCGGATGCACCAATACATCCATCAACCCCCCCTGCCCTTCATTCGCCACCGTGGGGAGCCCGCTAATTTCCTGAGTAGACCAGCTGCCGGGGGTCACCAGCTTCATGGTTCCCGGCTTTTCCGTCAGCAGCAAACGACCATCGGGTAAAAAGTCCATTCCCCAGGGCTCTTGTAACCACTCCAGTAACGTGCGGACGCGAATCTCAGTGGGCTCACCAGGACCACTAAGGCTAGACTTCGTTTCCAGGACAGCTGCGTTTTGGGCGGGGCCGTCGTTGGGGAGCGCACAGCTCATCAAACTGAATACGGCCAGGCTCACCAGCAGATTTTGAGAGAATCGGAAAATCGAGGTCATGCAGAGTCCAGAAATCGGGAGGAACGCGGCTGCTTATATTACGACATCACTGCTCTCCTGTCAGATACCTGTGGGCCTCGGACGCTGTACCGACAGCTCGATTTAAGGCATTCTGAACGCGTCTTAATGATGCCCCGAAAACCAACGGAGATAACGCTTAAGTGAGCGAAAACAATAATATAAGTCCTGTGCAGGCGCTGATTCCCATTGTCTTCCTGGTGTTAATGCTGGCTTGCTCTGTCTATCTTTTCGGCTCTGACTCATCTTACGGTGCAAATCAGATCGCGCTCGTATTGGCAACTTGTGTAGCTGCACTGGTCGCCCGCAGTAACGGCATGGGCTGGCGGGAAGCTCAGGACGGCATCATTCATGGCATCGGGGTGGGCCTTGGACCTACTCTCATCCTGCTTAGCGTCGGCATGTTGATCGGAACCTGGATTTTATGTGGCACGGTTCCGGCAATGATTTACTACGGAGTCCAAATTCTGGACCCCAGCATTTTCTATGCTGCCAGTGCTGCAATATGCGCCATCGTAGCAGTAAGTATTGGCAGCTCATGGACAGTGGCTGGCACCCTCGGAATTGGCCTCATGGGCATCGCTGGCAGCTTTGAGCTCTCTCCCGCCATCACCGCCGGGGCAATTATTTCCGGCGCCTATTTCGGCGACAAATTGTCGCCCATGTCAGATACCACTAACCTGGCGGCAGCAGCGGCAGGCGTCGATTTGTTTGAACACATTCGTCATATGCTGTGGACAACCGTGCCAAGCTTCAGCATAGCCCTGTTAATTTTCGCCATGATCGGAAGCTCGGAAGGCGCAACTCCGGAGCAAATTAACGCTCTGCAACAGTCGCTAACCACTGAGTTTGAGATTGGTCTGCACCTGTTGTTACCACTGGCTCTAATGCTGTTCCTGGTGTTCAAGCGATTCCCCGCATTTCCCTCCATTGTTATCAGCGCTCTGACAGGTGCTGTTTTTGCGGTGTTGTTCCAACCCGAGCAAGTACAAAAGCTCGCGGGCGATAGTACTGATCTAGCCCATGGTTTTGTGCTCATAAAAGGTATCTGGATAGCTTTGTTTGATGGTTATGTTTCCAACAGCGGTGATGAGTTCCTGGACGCGCTGCTGAGCAAGGGCGGCATGAGTTCGATGCTCAACACTGTATGGCTGATTATCAGCGCCCTGGGCTTCGGCGGCGTGCTGGAGCGCACAGGCATCCTCAGCTACCTGCTGAATCTAGCACTGCGCGGTGTTAAAAGTGTTGGGTCACTGATCACCACAACAGTCCTGACCTGTATCGGAACAAACATCCTGGCCGCAGACCAGTTCATTGCCGTAGCGCTGCCGGGTCGCATGTACAAGGACGCATACGCCAAAAAAAATCTGTCTCGCCTGAACCTGTCACGCACCCTTGAAGACTCCGCAACAATGACATCCGCGTTGATTCCCTGGAATACCTGCGGCGCTTACATGTCGGCCACCCTGGGAGTAGCAACATTCAGCTATGCACCCTATGCGTTCTTCAATTTATTGAGTCCGCTTATCGCGATCGCCTATGGCTATTTCCATTTTGCCCTGAAGCCGGCCTCTTACGATCAGAACGACATCGACAGCGCTCAAACAACGTGAACCCCGATTCCCTCAGCTGGGATTATCCTGCGCCCTTCACTCAACGATCCATCGTCTTGCCAGAGGATATTGATGGGCTGGAACACACTAACAACACGGTTTACGTGAAGTGGTGCGAACAGGTGGCCTGGGCCCATTCAGTTTCCCTGGGACTGGATCTCGATACCTACCGCAGCCTGGATCGGGCGATGGCAATCACTCACAGTGAATACCATTACCTGCAGGCATCCCGAGCAGGAGATGAAGTCGTTGCGGGTACCTGGATCGTCAGTTGGGACAACAAGCTCACCATGCAGCGGCGTTTTCAGGTAACCCGGATCAGCGATGGAGCTTGCCTGCTGCGAGCCGGTATGCGCTTCGCCTGTATTGAAATTTCCAGTGGTAAGCCCCGGCGATTGCCAAAGGAGTTCGTGACGGGTTACGGACCCGCGGTGCTGAACTTGAATGACAATGCACTGGTGAGCTAGATTCGCGCCCAGTCAAAAGCCAAAACCTGACGAATATCCTCACTACCGGTGAGCAACATCAACAGGCGGTCAAAACCCAGAGCCACCCCCGAGCATTGCGGCATGCCAGCCTCCAGGGCAGCCAACAGACGTTCATCCACAGGCTTCTCGTCGAAGCCAGTATCGCGCCTGCGAGTATTATCTGCCTGGAATCGGCGACGCTGCTCAGCGGGGTCGGTAAGCTCAGAATATCCATTGGCCAGTTCCAGGCCGTCCACATAAAGCTCAAAACGCTGCCCCAACAGCTGTCCATCCTTTTCCACGATGTTCGACAGAGCAGCCTGGGAGGCGGGGTAGTCGTAAACAAAGCACAGTCCACGGGCCGCAAGGCGGGGCTCTATCAGGTGGCTCATCAGCAAATCAAGCCACAGGTCCTTGTCGCCATCAAGAGACCCCAAATCCAATTCCTGTTGGGCTCTTAAACGTAGGTCTGCCAGACTCGCTGTCAATGGATCCAGACCCAGCTCGGCGAGGAACAAGTCCCGGTAAGTAATGTACTGCACCGGCTTTTCACCCAGGCAAGAACACACCAGTTCGGCGACCTCACGCATAAGTTGATGATAATCATGGTCAGGCCGATACCATTCCAGCAGAGTAAACTCGGGATTGTGACGGACGCCAGCCTCGCCATCACGAAAGGCTTTAGTGAGCTGGTAAATCGGACCGCTGCCGGCAGCAAGCAAGCGTTTCATTGCGTACTCGGGTGAAGTCTGTAAATAGTGAGGGGAGTGCAGGGAACTGCCGCGCTCTACAATCAGGGGCTCTATTGCGGGGTCAGTGACCCCTGCAGAACACAGAAGGGGGGTCTCTACTTCAAGCACATGCCTTGCTGCGAAGAACTCGCGTACGGAGTCTAACAGGGCCGCCCGGGCCCGCAACATAGGCAGGTCTGCGGAGGGCTGCCAATTCATCAGAAGTCAGGACTTGCTTGCGCGGCCCTGATACTCACCGGTACGAGTATCCACACGGATTATTTCTCCCTGACTCAGGAACAGGGGCACCTTGACCACCGCTCCGGTACTCAGGGTGGCGGGCTTACTGCCTCCCTGGGCGGTATCTCCCTTCAGACCGGGGTCTGTTTCAGTGATTTCCAATTCCACAAAATTAGGGGGCGCTACTGACAAGGGGCTGTCATTATAGAGGGTGACTTCACAGCGCTCCTGCTCCTTGAGCCACAGATGGGTATCGCCCACGGCTTTTTCATCCGCCTGGTACTGCTCAAACGTATCGGGTTCCATGAAATACCAGAATTCGCCATCGGTATAAAGATACTCCATGGTCCGGTCCATCACATCGGCGCCTTCCAGAGACTCACCGGACTTAAAAGTTCGCTCCCAAACGCGGCCGCTGTTCAGGTTACGCAGCTTGACCCGATTAAAAGCCTGGCCTTTACCGGGCTTTACAAACTCATTGTCTAAAATGCTACAAGGTTCGCCATCCAGCATAACCTTGATGCCGGACCGAAGTTCGTTGGTTGAATAGTTCGCCATGTTGCTACCGTTTACGCTGGGCTAAAAAAGGGCGCTAATGATACCTCAGAGAACGGGAATTAGGGAGATTTGGATTATTGCCGCTGGCAGTTACGCGGGAAAGTGAGCTAATCTTAAAAAAAGCCACCTGGGAACATGTGACCAGATGAAGGACCATAGGCTATGGAAACTGAAACTCCGATAAAATTGAAGATACCCAAACAGGATTTGCACAGCTTCGACCTGTTTCACACTGACATCAGCGCGGCGCAGGAGTGGGTGCGGGATTTACCTATGGCAGACCCAAAAGTGGTCGCCCAGAAATTACTTTCCGCGGTCAGCGAGCTCAATCGCTACAGCCTGCCTCCAGAGCAGCGCTTTGCCATCCTTGAATCGCTGGCAAGCAAGTTAAACGTCACACTTACCAATCTAAACCGACACTTCCTGAATCAGCCCCTGGTCATGCCAGAGGAACCACGGCAACTGGCAAAACTGACCGATGCCTTGCAGGGCCAGTTCTGCACTGCCTATTCCATCGTCGCGGTCGAAACGCTAGCCCAACGTGACAATGTTCGAGATACCAATCCGGCCAAACTGGTTTGTGAAGCCACGCAGCGAGCGCTGCACTTTGCTGGCCTCAATATCCTGCTGACCTTTCAGTTGAATCAACCGGTAGCGTCGAGTGGCTGGCTTACGCTGCACCAACTCTACTCACTCGCGGAACATCAAGGCCTTTCAAGCCTGCCGGTAAACACCCAGGCCGGCGCAGTGACCACGATCAACGCGAGCTATCTGCAATCCATGCTGCTGGGCTGCTGTAAACCCAACCAACTTTGCCAATCAGACCTGGCTGCCGTCAAGGGCGCGCTCGACGAGTGGAGCGACCAACTGCAGATTAGCCCGACCGGAAGCCCCGATAGCCTCTTCCTGGTTGACCTGCAAAGCGACCAGCCACCGATTTACAGCTCGCTAGGCAACGCGGGCAACGGACAGTGCCGCCACATTGATACAGGCAAGCTGATCAACCACCTCAAGCAGCAAAAAGCATTGGACGATGATCAGGGAAAATCGGGCTTGAAGCTAAAGTCAGGCCTTACATTGCCTGCCAATATGCTCAGCCATATGATGGATGCCCTGGGCAACATGAGTATGCGCAACTTCAACCGAGTGCGCGCGAACGCTCCGCTAGCAGTCAGCATTGGCCTCGGGGCCGCGCATTTCCGCGCAGCCGGAGAACGTAATTTCGGCAAACTGCTCTACGGCGACGACTACCTCCCCGAGCCCTCGGATCGAGTCGCCACCAACCCCTTTTTACAAACAAACGACTCTGACAGAGACGCATGGAGCCGGGCCAAACCGGAAGAGGATTATGTTCGAGAGCAGGCTGTCAGTGAGATCGACGCTGCACTCACCCACAACATCGACCTCGACGAGAATACCCGGCAGGCGATTGAAGAGTTCGGCCCTAACGTGCCAGAAGACCCGGAGGTGCCGGTTTATCAGGTGGAGCTCGCCAATGTCAGCCCCGGCGGCTACTGCCTCAACTGGTGCGAAGACTTACCGAGGGAGATGCGCGCCGGCAATATTGTTTCGGTGCAGGAGGAACACAGCGACAGCTGGGCTATCGCGGTAATACGCTGGGTCAGCGCCCTGCAGGACTCGCACACGCTGGTCGGCCTGGAGCTTTTGAGCCCACGATCAACGGCCTACGGCGCCCAGGCTCACAAGAAAACGGGTGCACTTTCTGAGCCACAGCGGGTTCTACTGCTGCCAGAAATCCAACTGGTAGGCCAACCTCACACTCTGATTACCCCCAGAGCTGGGTTTCGGGAACAACAGAAAGTTTCCCTGTTACGTCACGGCGAAAAGTCTCTCGTGCAGTTGACCCGACAAATCTCATCCACCGCGAGTTACGCCCAGTTCGATTTTCGCTATATCAAGCAAGTAGATGGGGAACTGGCAGAGAAAAACCATGAACCATTGGATGCACCCTTTGATTCCCTGTGGAACAAAATATAGCCGCTGCGAAGGCTAGCTGTGCTGTTGATAACGATCGCTAAAGCCCAAAAGATAAAGAATTGCATCCAGGCCGAGCGTCGAGATTGACTGTTCGGCAGATTGCTTCACTAAAGGTTTGGCGCGAAAAGCGATGCCCAGACCTGCGGTACTCAACATCGGCAAGTCATTGGCTCCATCTCCCACTGCAATGACCTGCTGTAAGTCTAAGCCCTCGTCGTCAGCCAATCGACGCAACAATCGGGCTTTGCGCTCTCCGTCGACGATTTTCCCAGTGACCCTGCCCGTGACCTTACCATTTTCGATGTCCAACTCATTGGCGTGGACATAATCGATGCCAAGCTTTTCCTGCAGGTAATGGGCAAAATAGGTGAAGCCTCCCGAGAGAATCGCCGTCTTGTAGCCCAGCGCTCGGAGCGTAGAAATCAGGTGTTCCGCGCCCTCAGAAATCTTCAGCTCGCCGGCAATTTGCTGCAAAGCGCTTTCCTCCAGCCCCCGAAGCAACGCCACACGCTCACGAAAACTCTCAGAGAAGTCGATTTCCCCACGCATCGCTCGCTCAGTAATAGCGCTGACTTGTTCACCCACGCCAGCCCGGGCAGCGAGCTCGTCAATGACTTCCGCTTCTATCAATGTTGAATCCATATCAAAAGCCACCAACCTACGATTACGGCGGTACATATTGTCCTGCTGAAAAGCCAGGTCTACTTCCAGCGCAGACGCCACCTCTAGCAAATCGCGCCGAAATACGGATGAATCAGACAGAGGGCCACGTATTGAAAACTCCACACAGGCCTTGGAAAGCGCTGGCAGGTCTCCCAATGGAATTCTGCCAGAAAGGCGATTTATGCTATCTATGTTAAGCCCGTGGCGCGACACAACTTCAGTGACGCGTGACAGTTGGTGGGCTGTTATTTTTCTTGCCAACAAGGTCACAATGTAGCGCGCCCTGCCCTGGGCGTTCACCCATTCAGCATAGCTACGCTCTTTAACTTCGCTTATTCTCGCCTGCATTCCCTGCTGGGCCACACAGCGTTCTACATCGCTGGTGACCTGGTGGCGATCACACTGGTCAGGGATTTCGGCTAATACCCCCATAGACAATGTAGCGTGAATAACCGCCTGGCCTATGTCGAGAATGTTAACCCCGTGGACAGCGAGGATTTCGGTGATCCCGGCGGTCACCCCGGGGTGATCTTCGCCCGAGATAGTGATCAACAGTATTTGGCTCAAAGGTTTTTCCAGCGCGTTGGAAGGGACTCCTATTCTACTACCGGGCAAGGATAAAAACACCCGCTGACAGCAGGACTGGTTTATACTGGCCGGCGTTTCCACTGCGGCAATCCGACGTGCTAAACCGCTTTCACAATGCTCCACTCAGTCAGCAGATCGCAACACTAGCAGCAATACTATGCCTGTTGGTTAGCCTCGCATTGGTGATCCTGGGAGCAATTTCAAGTAAGCACTTACAGAACCAACAGCAGCTGGAGTTCGGCAATGCGCTGGCTCACCAAATCGCTCGTCGGGTCAGTGTGGCCCTGGAGACAGGCGACCTGCTAAGCATAACCGCCTCCCTGCAGCGCTTTGTGGAAACGTCTTCCGCTGAAAAGGTGACCATCTTCGATGTCGAGGGCAAAACCTTGGGTGAAGCTGGCCACAGCAGCGGGCAGTATCTGAGTCAGTACCGGGCATCCGTGCGCATAGAATCAGATATCGCTGGCGAAGTGCTGGTCACTGTCAGTGCGGCCTCCTCAGCTGCCGCCCATCAGAGGTTTGTCCTCAGCCGCTGGGTTTGTCGATACTACTGAGCCTGACTGTCTATGGCGTCGGCCTGCAGTTGGGTAGGCGTCTGGGCAACCGAGTCAGTAAGCTCGCCAGTACTTTGGCCCTGGATGAAACGCCTGCCAGCGGCAACAGCCCCAATGAACTCTCGCTGCTCGAATCAAGAGTTGCATCACTGCCGATGGATTTGCTGCGCACCCGCAACGACATCGAAGCACGGGAAGAAAATTATCGTTCAACCGCAGTGCTGCACTTACACCTGGACAGCCTGGCGGACTATGTCGATACGCTGGACGAGCAGTCTTTGCAGCGCTATACAGACCGCCTGCACCAGGTGGTCTACGCATCATCGGGCTTTTACGGGGGAGACCTGCACGTCAGCCGTCAGTTTGCCCTGACCGTGTATTTTAGTGGCCCCAATAACGCTGGCAGCGCCGCTTTTCGCGCAGCATCCTGTGCCTGGCTGGTCCAAGCGGTCAGCGGTGAGCTGGAGCAGGTCATGCCGCTGTCCATGAAAATCTCCATGGCCATCTCCCAGAGTGAATTGGGGATGGGCGACAGCAAAGATATCTACCCGGGCCTTTATATGCAGCATACCCTGGACGAATTACAGACTGTGTGTGCCAGCAAACCGCCCAAGCTGCTGCTGTCACCAACCGTTCGCGAGGACACAGACATTGAAGGTCGCCTGCAGCTCCAGGCGACAGAAGTCATGGACTATTGGATGCTGGAAAGCTTTGCCGGCCCTTATCAGGACCTGCTGGAGCGGCAATTACGGCTCATCTTGAAACGCCTGATGGACCCCGCACTTATTTAGAAACGCTTAAAGCGTCGCTATATCGGACAGCCTGATCAGCTCTCTACCAACATAGCATCCACTTTCTGGAATCCTCGTGGCAACTTATTGCCGCGGCGTCCGCGCTCTCCACAGTAGTGCTTCAAGTCACTGAACTTAAGCTTATGGTGGCGTTTGCCGGCGTAAACGACCAGCGTATCTTTGTCGGTTAGCACCTGCACTGCAATCACAAATTCTTCCCGCGACTGCACCCTGGCAGTAGGAATACCGATAATTTTGTTGCCCTTGCCCCTGGCCATTTGTGGTAAATCCTCCAGTGGAAATACCAGTAGTCGACCCTCGTTGGTGACCGCGGCAACCCATGCGCCCTCAGCTTCGCTGATCGCCGCCGGCTGCATGACGCCACTACCCTTCGGCAGATTGAGTGCGCCCTTACCGGCCTTATTCTTGGTTTGCAGTTCGCCCAACTTAGCCACGAAGCCATAGCCAGCATCCGAGGCAAGCAAATAGAGATCGCCCTCGTCACCCATCATCAAGCCTTCGAAGGTTGCCCCTGATGGAGGATTGATCCGCCCGGTCACAGGCTCACCTTGACCGCGAGCAGAGGGCAAGTTATGTGAGGGTACCGTGTAGGCTCTGCCCGTCGAGTCGAGAATCACAGTGGGCTGGTTACTGCGCCCCTTGGCGGCCATTTTAAAGCCATCACCCGATTTGTAACTGAGCGAGGAAGGATCAATATCGTGGCCTTTGGCTGCGCGTATCCAACCTTTTTCGGACATCACGACAGTGATCGGATCAGCAGTCATCAGATCCAGCTCACTGAAGGCTTGGGCTTCACCTCTCGCCATAAGAGGCGAGCGACGGTCATCACCAAACTTTTCGGCTACCGACTGCAGTTCTTTTTTTATCAGCGTCTTAAGGCGGGCGGCGCTCCCCAGGATGGTCTGCAGTTGATCACGTTCAACCTCCAACTCGTCCTGCTCGCCACGAATTTTCATTTCCTCAAGCTTGGCCAAATTACGCAGCTTCAGATCAAGAATAGCTTCCGCCTGTACATCAGAAATGCCAAAGCGCTTCATCAGCGCAGGCTTGGGCTTGTCCTCAGTACGAATAATGTGGATCACTTCATCGATATTGAGGAAGGCCACCAGATATCCATCGAGGATGTGCAGTCGGCGCAAGACCCGCTCGAGACGATACTCCAGGCGACGGCGAACTGTCTCAGTACGGAATTTGAGCCACTCCTTGAGAATACGATCCAGTCCCTTGACGCCGGGACGACCATCAATGCCAATCATGTTCAAATTGACGCGATAGCTGCGTTCAAGATCAGTCGTGGCAAAGAGGTGATTCATCACAGCTTCCACTTCCACCCGATTCGAGCGCGGCACAATCACTAATCGAGTTGGGTTTTCGTGATCGGATTCATCACGCAAGTCAGCCACCATGGGCAACTTCTTGGCTTGCATTTGGTGGGCAATTTGTTCCAGGACTTTGGACCCGGACACCTGGTGGGGCAAGGCGCTAACCACAATATCTGGGCCCTCCTTTTCCCATACAGCGCGCATTTTCAGTGCACCACGCCCGGTCTCATACATCGCCATGATGTCTTCTCGCGGGGTAATGATCTCCGCATCGGTTGGAAAGTCCGGCGCCTGCACATGCTCGCAAAGCTCAGCAACAGTCGCCTTGGGCGACTCGAGCAAGTGAATAGTGGCGGCCACCACTTCCCGCAAATTGTGCGGCGGAACATCAGTGGCCATACCAACAGCAATACCCGTGGTGCCGTTGAGCAACACATTAGGCACCTGCGCTGGCAGCACCGTGGGCTCATCCATAGTGCCATCGAAGTTTGGCGACCAATCAACCGTACCCTGGCCAAGCTCAGACAGCAGCACGTCGGCATAAGCAGTGAGACGCGATTCGGTGTAACGCATTGCAGCAAAGGACTTTGGATCGTCCGGCGAGCCCCAGTTACCCTGCCCGTCTACCAATGGATAGCGATAGCTGAAATTCTGCGCCATTAACACCATAGCTTCATAGGCAGCGCTGTCACCGTGTGGATGGAACTTACCAATAACATCGCCCACGGTACGTGCTGACTTCTTGAACTTGGCGGTAGCCTTCAGGCCCAGTTCGCTCATGGCGTATACGATTCGCCGTTGAACGGGCTTCAGGCCATCCCCAACATGAGGCAAGGCCCGGTCCAGGATCACATACATGGAATAGTCCAGGTATGCCTTTTCCGCATAGGTTTTGAGCGACACCTGTTCGATGCCGTCCTCGTCGATTTCGATTACGTCTGTCATGTTGTTTCCGTTGGATTGATCGCCGTCGCGACGGCGAAAATACTACTCAGCCCTGCAAGCCCACCAGCTTTTCGTTCAAATTGACAATGGAGTTTGCCATATCAATTAACAGACTATGAATGGTAGAGGGGTTTCTTTTGATCAGTTCGGTGAACTGCTCCTTGGGGACCTTCACTATTGAACAGGTGGTCTTGGCACGTACAGTGGCACTGCGATCAGCGTGGGTCAATGCCGCCATGGCACCAAAAATTTCTCCCTCACCAATACTACCTACAATGACGTCGTCCACTACCACTTCTGCCGTGCCGGCAGACATGTTAAATACATAGTCAGCGCGCTCGCCCTGACGAATGATAATGTCACCCGCCTCATAGACTTCAAAGCCGGGTGTTGCATCCGCCTGCTCTTGAATATTGGCGGCAGTAATACGCAACATCAAACCCGAATACGTCACTAACAGGCGGGTCCACAATGTTGTAGCTTCCTGGTCATTAAACACGCGCCGCATAAACTCCAGGGCAGGGTAACTACCAAGCCTTGCTCCTGCATCAGAGCCATAAAAAACCGCAGCGTTCTTATCGTTCGTCCCTGCTATATCCGGTAACAAAATATCACCTTCTTCCAGCAGGAAGACCGTCTTTTCCTGATAGCGAGCACAGACTGCGCCCCGTTCCACCACGTAGAACTGATTGCCGTCAAAGCCACGGAAGTTACCACTGGCGGTGACCTCGACCTCCACCGGAATAGCGGGCATATTGACCACTTCCAGCAGTGCGCTGACCAGTTTTTTGTACTGTTGGCCCAAAATAGCAAAATCCGGGGAAAGCTCGGCGGTAGCCAGCATCAGTTTCTCTCTTGTGCCGACAGCTGTCTCCACTGCCGGGCGTTATCATCATCGCTGCAGAACTTCCCTGTCCCTGCAACCAATTGGCCCCTATAGTAGCAACTTCTCCCTACCGGGAGAAAGACCATACCAGGGAAAAGGAGAATCTAAAGCATGTCACTGCGCTGGCAACTAGCGAGTTTCGACGAATTGAGCAGCAGAGAACTTTACGCGGCCTTAAAGCTCAGGCAGGAAGTGTTTGGAGTCGAGCAAACCAGTCTCTATGTGGACCCGGACGGGCTGGACCTGGAGGCCATCCACTTCGCCTGCTGGGAAGATCAGCTGTTGTTGGGATACCAGAGATGCCTGCCTCCCGGACTACAGGAGAAAGAAAGCACCCTGGGGCGGATCGTGGTCGCACCGGCTGCCCGCGGTCGCGACCTTGGGCGCGAGCTGGTACGCAGGGGAATAGCACACAACCTGCAGCGCTGGCCGCACAGCGATATCCGGATTCATGCCCAGGCTCACCTGGAAAAATTTTATAAGGAACTGGGATTTAGTACCGATGGGGGCATCTACGACCTCGACGGTGTTCCCCACCTGGAAATGGTGTTGAGTAATCCCAACAGTAGCGCTGACTAAACCTCAAGCATAAAAGTCACGGGGCCATCATTGGTCATACTCACTTGCATGTCGGCGCCAAATTGCCCAGAGGCCACCTCAGTGTGGCGCTCAACAAGCGCTTGCAACATGTCATCGTAAAGTAATTGCGCCTCTGCAGGAGGCATAGCAGAGGAAAAACTGGGGCGCAGCCCCTTGCGGGTATCAGCGGACAAAGTGAACTGGGAGATCAGCAGCACGCCCCCGGATACATCCGTGACCGAGCTGTTCATTTTTCCCTGCTCATCAGCGAAAACCCGGTAAGCCAATAGCTTATCCAGCATACGCTGGGCCGCAGCATGATCATCGCCTTTGTCCAGACCCAGCAAAACCAGCAGCCCCAGCCCGATATCGCCAACGACCTCACCGGCAACCTCAACCCGAGCGCTACTAACGCGCTGGATCAGGGCCTTCATCAGACGCGGCCAGCCCGCCGACGCTCATGCTCTTGCAATAACTTTTTGCGAACGCGGATGCTTCCGGGGGTCACTTCCACCAGCTCATCGTCTTCAATAAACTCCAGTGCCTGCTCCAGGGTGTGCCTGACGGGAGGCGTCAGGGTGAGCGCATCATCGGTACCTGATGCGCGCACATTGGTCAGCTGCTTCGCCTTGGTGGGATTAACAGCAAGGTCATTGCTGCGGCTGTGCAAACCAACAACCTGGCCTTCATAAACATCCACATTGGGATCAACAAACAAACGGCCTCGATCCTGCAAGTTGAACAGCCCATAAGCGAGTGTCTTGCCCTTGACCATGGACACCAATACACCATTGCTGCGATGAATGATTTCCGCATTTTTGACTGCGCCGTAATGGTCAAACACGTGCGTCATAATTCCGCTGCCCGAGGTCATGGTAAGAAACTGGGAACGGAAGCCGATCAAGCCGCGGGCGGGAATAATGAACTCCAGGCGTACCCGGCCTTTGCCATCTGGCACCATATTTTCAAGCTCTGCTCTACGCAGGCCCAACTCTTCCATCAGCGAACCCTGGTGCTCATCTTCACAATCGATCACCAGCTGTTCATAAGGTTCCTGCATCTGGCCATCGACTTCTTTCTGAATCACCTCGGGTCGAGAGACACCCAATTCGAACCCCTCACGCCGCATGGACTCGATCAGCACCGACAGGTGCAGTTCGCCACGGCCTGAAACCTTAAACTTATCTGGGCTGTCGCCAGGCTCAATGCGCAGAGCCACGTTGTGTATCAACTCACGTTCAAGGCGCTCCTTAATATTGCGGGAAGTTACGTATTTGCCTTCTTTGCCCGCGAAGGGAGAATCGTTGACCTGGAAGGTCATACTAACGGTGGGCTCATCAACGCTGAGAGCTGGCAGTGCCTCTATGGCAGCGGGATCACACAGTGTGTCCGAGATGTTAAGGCCATCAATACCGGTCACACAGACAATATCCCCAGCCTCGGCCGAGTTAACATCTACGCGCTCCAGACCCAGATAGCCCATCACCTGAAGCACCTTGCCATTGCGAGTTTCACCTTCGATACCAACGACAGAAACCTGGGTATTGGGAGCCAGTTTGCCGCGGGTAATGCGACCCACACCGATCACACCAACATAACTGGAGTAGTCCAGTGCGCTGATTTGCATCTGCAAAGGTCCATCGCTATTGACCTTCGGCGCGGGCACTTTTTCCACAACGGTTTCAAACAGTGGCTGCATATCCGCAGCCATGTGTTCGTGATCCAGGCCTGAAATACCTTCAATTGCCGAGGCATAAATCACTGGGAAATCAAGCTGCTCTTCATTAGCACCAAGGCGGTCAAAAAGATCAAACACCTGATCCACAACCCAGTCTGGCCTGGCACCGGGGCGATCTACCTTATTGACTACCACAATGGGGTTCAGGCCTTGCTCAAAGGCTTTGGAGGTCACGAAACGAGTCTGCGGCATAGGCCCGTCTACGGCATCCACCAGCAGCAGTACCGAATCGACCATGGACAGCACTCGCTCCACCTCTCCGCCGAAGTCGGCGTGCCCGGGGGTATCTACGATATTGATATGATAGTCATTCCATTCAATCGCAGTGTTCTTCGCCAGGATGGTAATACCACGCTCACGCTCCTGGTCATTGGAGTCCATCACTCGCTCGGCGCCTTCGGCGCGTCGGTCCAATGTCCCGGATTGCTGCAACAAGCAGTCCACCAGGGTTGTTTTGCCGTGGTCAACATGGGCGATGATGGCGATATTGCGCAGTTTATCGATCAAGGGGTTACCTATAGAGTCATTTTCTGGAGCGACTAATCAGCCGCATGCGGCGACAGGCCGCTTCCACGAGACGTTTAGTGGGCGTTCGAAGGCCGCGGATTATACACTAGAGAATTGGTCGTGTTTTGGTAGTTTTACGGGACGTAAACCTTTAGCTGACGATGTCAGGATTCCACAGGAACGCCGTCATAGCGGCGATTCATCGCCGCTGTGCCGCAGAGCAGCATGTAACGGCTATCGGGCGTCAGCTGGGAAGGCCTGCTTTGCGCTTCTTTATCGCTTGTCCCAGCCGGGGTGAATTTGAACCTGAGGGCCGATACTCTGGAGCACAGCCTGCAGATTTTCATTGTGCTGGATTATAAAAGGACTAAGATCGGGTTCACTCTGAGTGATCACCTCGGAGAAAAACTTGACATCAAATTTCATAGGGGCACTAATGCGTAGCCCTGCGCGGGAATGCAATGCACGGACATCGCTTGCGGATTGGTGCAGGCGGTGCAAGCAGGCCGAAAATCGGCGGCCTTGCACCAATATTGTGCGTTGTTGCACTATATTGGTGCGCGTTTATCTCAACACACGCGAGCTACAGCACAAAGTTTATAGTATTCAATAAGTTACCTTTAGCACCTTTTTGGCACAGCTCTTGCTAACTCTGAAACTGCCGATACATTTGGGCGCCAGCTTTGGCTGGGCCCCTGAAAAAGCAAACTGGCTGGCCCGCTAGCCACACTTAATCCCCTGGAGGACTAGACATGTCAGAGAAAACTCTGAACCTGATCAAAGAAAGCGAAGCGCGTTGGGTAGACATGCGCTTCACCGACACCCGCGGTAAAGAACAGCACGTAACCATCCCATCCAAGGAAGTCGATGAAGATTTCTTTGAGGGTGGCAAGATGTTCGACGGCTCATCTATTTCGGGCTGGAAGGGTATTAACGAATCAGACATGATTCTCATGCCTGACGACAATGCTTCCCTGATCGACCCGTTCACCGACGACACTACCGTGATTGTTCGTTGCAACGTGGTTGAGCCCACCACTATGCAAGGCTATGACCGCGACCCGCGCTCCGTAGCAAAGCGCGCAGAAGCCTACCTGATGTCCACTGGCATTGGTGACACTGCCTACTTCGGACCTGAGCCAGAGTTCTTCGTCTTTGACGACATCAAGTGGAACGTGGACATGTCTGGTGCCAGCTACCAGATTCACTCTGAAGAAGCGGCCTGGGTATCCAACCATCAATTCGACGAGGGCAACATCGGTCACCGCCCAGGCGTTAAGGGCGGCTATTTCCCCGTGCCCCCTGTCGATTCCCTCCACGACATTCGCGGTGCGATGTGTACTGCAATGGAGCAAATGGGCCTAGACATTGAAGTACACCACCATGAAGTAGGTACCGCGGGCCAGTGTGAGATTGGCACCCGCTTCAACACCCTGGTAACCAAGGGCGACGAAGTACAGGTACTTAAATACTGCGTACACAACGTGGCACACGCCTACGGCAAGACGGCTACTTTCATGCCTAAGCCCGTGGTAGGTGACAACGGCTCTGGTATGCACGTTCATATGTCCATTGCCAAAGACGGCGATAATGTATTTGCCGGAGACGGCTATGCTGGTCTGTCAGAGGAAGCCCTTTACTACATCGGCGGCATCATCAAGCACGCTCGCGCTTTGAATGCATTCACCAACGCGTCTACTAACTCGTACAAGCGTCTCGTGCCCGGTTTTGAGGCACCTGTGATGCTGGCCTACTCGGCGCGCAACCGCTCTGCTTCAATCCGAATTCCCTATGAACCAAGCCCCAGGGGCAAGCGCGTAGAAGTTCGTTTCCCCGACCCTACAGCAAACCCGTACCTGGCTTTCGCAGCCATGTTGATGGCAGGTCTGGACGGCATCCAGAACAAAATCCACCCTGGCGACGCTGCGGACAAGGATCTTTACGACCTGCCGCCGGAAGAAGGCAAAGCCATACCCACTGTGGCGGCAACTTTCGACCAGGCGCTGGCCGCACTGGACGCAGACCGCGAATTCCTCACTGCGGGCGGCGTCTTCTCTGACGACATGATTAATGCTTACATCGAGTTGAAGGAAGAAGAGATCGAGCGACTGAACATGACAACTCACCCCGTAGAGTTTGATATGTACTACTCTGTGTAAGCCGTAGGCTTATCACACCGGAAAGGGGCTGACCGCAAGGTCAGCCCTTTTTTTTTAGCCTGGCAATTAAAGCACCAGGAACAGGCGCCACTGCCGTGATTATCTGAACTTTTCCACTGCGGGAACTCTTACCGCAAATTCTTTTCTGATAGGGTATTGGGGACTCGCTGGACCCTGGAGAACACGCCATGAACAAAGCTTCTTTTATCGCCTTGCTAATCACAGCATTGTTTGCAACCCACAGCGCAGCACAGATCTACAAAACCACTGACGCAAACGGCAACGTGGTCTTTACCGATCAACCACCTGCAGGCACCACCGCCAGTGAACAGGTAGACCTGCAGCAAACCAACACTACCCCTGCAGTTGCGCCTCGCGCACCCAGCACCCCTGAGCCGCGCGAACCAGAACCTGCACCTATCGAGGTCAGCATTACCTCTCCTGCGAACGAGACTACCATTCCCATGGGCGGTGGTATGTTTGATGTCTCCGCCACAGCCACTCCCGGCGTGGGACCAGGCCAGACCCTGCAGCTATTGCTGGACGGCACCCCAAAGGGGGCGCCACAGACAGGTACCCTATGGCAATTAGAGAATGTATTTCGTGGCGCTCACGATCTTAGCGTCCGGTTAATTGATAGCAGCGGCGAAGTGATTGCGACCTCCGATTCAGTGCGCGTTTATGTACTCCGCCCGGGACTGAACTAAGCAAGGTCTATCTGGACAACCTTCTCCTTTTTGTGCACCATAATGGTGCGCGACTACTCAGTAAGGCAGTCGCTGCAGCGTTGGAAGCGCAGGCAGCACTCTCAACACACTGTGCAAAGTAAAATAGTAAGCGCTTGCTTACTCACAACGCCACTAATGATAGCTAAGTTATTGTTTTTTTACTGAAGGCGCTTTGTTGGCTTCATTATTGCTATCTGTAAGGCCAATGACTCTATTGAATACGAAAATCCACCTAACCGATAATCAAATGCACCAAAATCAGGACATACTGGGCAACATCAGTACGGCGGTTGTCTCCCTGGACTCCGAGCTTAGAGTGGTCTCGCTTAACAGTTCCGGACAAGATCTGCTGGAAGCTTCCGAAGCGCGCAGCCTGGGCCAACCCATGCATAAGCTGGTCGCTAACCCGGAGGCTCTGATGGAGGTGCTGAGACAGGTTCGCGCCGATCGCAGTCCCCTCGCACGCAGGGGAATGCCGTTAATGCTGCTATCTGGAAGGGAAATACATGCAGACCTGATGCTGACACCGGTATCGAACAGCGAACATGGCATCAACATATTACTGGAGCTTCAACCGGTGGACCGGCTTTTGAAAATCAGCCGCGAGGAAAGCTTGCATCACGCCCAGGAAACCACCCGCGAAATGATTCGCGGGCTCGCTCACGAGATCAAGAACCCCTTGGGCGGAGTGCGCGGTGCTGCCCAGCTGCTGGCGCGGGAACTGTCGAGTGCCGAGCTTGAAGAGTACACCAACATCATCATTCGCGAAGCGGACAGGTTACGTGATCTCGTAGACCGTCTGTTGGGCCCCAACCAGCAGATGGATAGTCAGTGTATGAGTATTCATGAGGTTCTGGAACATATCTGCAATCTGGTCAGAGCCGAGACCGACAACCGGGTAGAACTGGTGCGAGACTATGACCCGAGTCTCCCCGACATAATTGGTGATCGCAGTCAGCTGGTGCAGGCAGTGTTAAATATTGTTCGTAATGCCTTGCAGGCAGCGCCTAGCGAGGAAGACTGTGTAATCACTCTGCGGACTCGCCCTCAACGTCAATTCACTATTGGCAATCAACTTCACCGGTTGCTTTGTCGACTAGATATAGAAGATAACGGCTCCGGCATTCCCGTCGACATGCTGCATTCCGTTTTCATGCCCATGGTCACCGGGCGGGCCGAAGGCACCGGGCTGGGATTAACGATCGCCCAGTCAATTATTACCCGTCACGGCGGGATGCTGGAATGCAGCAGCGAACCCGGTCACACCCGCTTTTCAATTTACTTACCAATGGACTTAAATCATGCATAGTCAGGCAAAAGTCTGGGTGGTAGATGACGACAGCTCAATTCGCTGGGTGCTTGAGCGCGCGCTAAAACAGGCAGGCATCAACAACGAGAGCTTTTCAGATGCAGACCAGCTTCTCAAGCGCATCGTCTCGGAAACCCCTGATGTCATTATCAGCGATATTCGAATGCCAGGTACCGACGGCCTGGAACTTTTGTCGCAAATCAACGCAAGCCACCCCGAGCTGCCAGTGATCATTACGACAGCTCACTCCGACCTGGACAGTGCTGTAGCGTCCTACCAGAAAGGCGCGTTCGAATATCTGCCCAAGCCTTTCGACCTGGACGAAGTTGTTGCCATAACCGAACGAGCTCTGGCGCAGGTGCGCGAGCGCAGCATCGAAGCACCGGTACTGGAGGAGCTGCCTGAAACCGAAATTATCGGTGAGGCCCCTGCAATGCAGGAAGTGTTTCGAGCCATTGGCCGGCTGGCTCACAGCAACATTACTGTGTTGATCAATGGCGAGTCTGGCACCGGCAAGGAGCTTGTTGCCCATGCCTTGCACCGGCACAGCCCCCGGGCGGCAAGCTCCTTCATCGCCCTGAACATGGCCGCTATTCCCCGAGACCTGATGGAATCAGAGCTTTTTGGCCACGAAAAAGGGGCGTTTACCGGCGCCAACGCCAAACGCGCTGGCCGCTTCGAGCAGGCGGACGGTGGCACGCTTTTTTTGGATGAAATCGGTGACATGCCCGCCGAAACCCAAACTCGACTTTTGCGTGTACTGGCCGACAGTGAGTTCTACCGTGTCGGCGGCCACACCCCGGTAAAAGTGGATGTCCGGATCATTGCGGCCACTCACCAGGACCTGGAGGAACTGGTGCGCCGTGGGGACTTCCGCGAAGACCTGTTCCACCGCTTGAACGTCATTCGGATTCACATCCCCAAGTTATCCGAGCGTCGCGAAGACATTCCCCGCCTAATGCAGCACTTTTTCCAGAGCGCTGCGGAAGAGCTAGGCGGCGAAGCGAAGATCCTGTTGCCAGCAACCGAGCGCTTCCTCTCCAACCTTGACTGGCCGGGCAACGTCCGCCAGTTGGAAAACACTTGCCGCTGGATCACCGTGATGGCCTCGGGTCGTGAGGTTCATATCACCGACCTGCCACCTGAACTTAGTCGTGATGTCGTTCCAGACCCTCAGAGCACTGACTCCGACTGGAGGGCAATGCTGCAAAACTGGGCCAACAATGAGTTGGGGCAGGGCAAACAACAAATCCTTGAGCAGGCGACTCCCGCCTTTGAACGAGTGATGATCGAAGTGGCCCTAAAACATACCCAGGGTCGCAAGCGCGATGCGGCTGAACTTCTGGGTTGGGGCCGCAACACGCTGACTCGAAAAATGAAAGACCTGGAAATGTAGCACTGCTTTGAGGCCGCCTGTACCATGCGGGCCATGCTGAAGATCGTCCTCTATCAACCCGAAATCCCGCCCAACACAGGCAATATCATGCGCCTGTGCGCCAACACGGGTTGTTCGCTGCACCTGATTGAGCCGCTGGGGTTCGATCTGGATGAGAAAAAGCTCAGGCGTGCGGGGCTGGATTATCGGGAATTTGCAGAAGTGTCTGTCTACCCGGAGCTGAATACCTTCACTGCAAAGCACCCGCAATGTCGACTGATGGGCGTGACTACAAAAGGGAGCACACCTCACCATCAGGCCGCCTACACCTCCGGTGACGCGCTGCTCTTCGGCCCTGAAACAAGGGGACTACCTGCGAGCGTGCTTAGCAAACTGCCCCCACAGCAACGAATTCGAATACCCATGCTGAAAAACAGTCGCAGCCTGAATCTTAGCAATGCAGCGGCGGTTATCACCTACGAAGCGCTCAGGCAGTTAGGGTTTGAGGGACTGGAATAATTCCGTCAGCAATTTTAGTTTTTAAATTTTGAAGCACAAAAAAGGGGCCGTAGCCCCTTTTTGTTGACTCGTAATAAGCGCTTAGTGAGTCGCTGATTCACCTTCTGCAGCTTCGCCAGCCTGAGCCGCTGACTGCGCCAACGCCTGCTGGTACAGAGCCTCGAAGTTTACCGGAGCCAGCATAACGGGTGGGAACCCACCTTTGACACACAAGCTGTCAATGCTTTCGCGAGCGTAAGGGAACAGGATGTTCGGCGCTGCTGTACCCAGGACACGCCTCAGGTCTTCGCCTTCGATGCCGGCGATCATAAAGATACCAGCCTGCTGCACCTCCACCAGGAAAGCAGTTTCTTCGTCGACCTTGGCGGTAATCGTAACGCTCAGCACGACTTCGAAGTTACCGTTATCGTCTATCTTGTCACTTTTGGTGTTCAGATCCACGTTAACAGCGGGTTGCCACTGCTTTTTGAAAACATCCGGTGTGGCTGGAGATTCAAAAGAAATATCTTTGGTGTAAATGCGTTGCATTGCAAACTGCTGTTGTACTTGTTCGTCGGCCATGGTGCCGTCCTCCGTTAGTCTTGATTGTGTTGGTGCCGCGATTTTAAGCCGAGGCTACCTCTTTTAATAGTTCATCCAATTGACCCAACTGCTCTAGGCGAGCGAGGTCGTCATAGCCACCCACATGGTGCTCGCCGATCCAGATTTGTGGCACGGTACGGCGGCCACTCTTCTCGGTCATTTCTCGACGCAGTTCCGGACGGGCATCGACTCCAATATCCGCATATTCGACGCTTTTGCTATCCAGCAAAAAACGTGCCTGGGTACAGAAAGGGCAGAATCGGGTGGAATACATAGTGATTGAAGCGCTCATCAGTACTTACCCGTTACTGACCACAGGCAACTGCAGATTCTTCCATTCCATCATGCCGCCGGTCATTATATTAATGTTCTCATAGCCTTCAGCGTTGAGCTTTTTGCCCACCGCACCAGCTGACTGACCCATTTTGCATACCAGTACAATGGGTTTGTTTCGATACTTTTCAAGTGCCCCGGTATTATTCAGCAGTTTTGCTGATGGAACGTGCATGGCGTCCACAATGTGGCCGCCGCGAAAGTCGGCAGTATCTCGCAGGTCGACAAATACCCCTTCCTGGGCATTCACTAAATTAATAGCCTTCTGCGGGCTGAGTGAGGTGCCAGATTTACGGGTCTCATGCATGAACAGCATGATTCCCACTGCCAGCAAGGCAGCCACCAGTATCCACTGCTGGGTAAGAAATTCTAGAACTAAAGCCATGGTAATGTCTGTCTCGGGGCGGCATCTGCCATCGGGGATTGACGTTGGAGCCGATGGCTGTCAGGTCAGCGGCTAATTTCGAACGGACGCAAGTATACAGGCTACAGTGGCTCGCAACCACCCCCGAAAGCCTTGCCCCTGTTGGTCTACAGCCAATTGTTAGTGGGCAATGCAAGGGACTGCCAGACAAGGTAAAATGCCGCCCTGTGATTCTTAGCCAGCGATGGAAAACCAATGAGCAATAGCTGTAAAAAAACCACTGTTCTGGTCATTCTGGATGGCTGGGGCCACCGCGAGGAAACCCAGGACAACGCTATTGCCAACGGCGACACTCCCGTGTGGGACCGGCTCTGGCGCGAGTCACCGCACACTCTGGTCTCCGGCTCTGGCCTGGACGTCGGCCTTCCCGCCGGGCAAATGGGCAATTCTGAAGTCGGTCACATGAGCCTGGGGTCAGGCCGAGTTATCTACCAGAACATCACCCGTATCGACCAAGCCATTACCGACGGCACATTTGACCAGAACCCGGTTTTCACCGGCGCTATCGACAAGGCTATCGCCGCAGGAGGCGCGGTGCATTTGTTCGGCCTGCTCTCGCCCGGAGGCGTGCACAGCCATGAAGATCAAATTTTTGCCGCCGTAAAAATGGCTTCAGATCGCGGGGCAAGCAAAGTCTACCTTCACGCTTTTCTCGACGGGCGCGATACGCCACCGCAAAGTGCCAAGCCTTCGCTGAAAAAAGCCCAAGACCTTTTTGACGAGCTAAACTGCGGCCGTGTCGCCAGCATTACCGGGCGATACTACGCCATGGATAGAGACAACCGCTGGGAGCGAGTAGAGCCGGCCTATCGATTGCTCACCGAAGGTGTGGCCCAATACACCGCAGTGGACGCCGTCACTGGCCTTGAAGCTGCTTACCAGCGGAATGAAAACGATGAATTCGTCTTGCCAACTGTGATCTGCCCAGAGGGAAGCCAACCCGCCTTTGTCGCCGATGGCGATGCGGTGCTATTTATGAATTTTCGCGCGGACAGGGCCAGAGAAATGACCCGGGCCTTCGTTGAAGACAATTTTGATGGGTTTCAGCGTCAGGCTCGGCCCAATACGTCCGCTTTTGTCACTAGTACCGAGTATGCAGCTGACATCGACGCTGCTTGCGCCTTCCCTCCCGAGAGCCTGAAAAATGTCCTTGGTGACTATCTGGCCCAGCAGGGAATGACACAACTGCGTATCGCCGAAACCGAGAAATACGCGCACGTCACATTCTTCTTCAGCGGTGGACGGGAGGAAGTTTTCCCAGGAGAAGACAGAGAACTAATCCCTTCTCCGGATGTGGCAACTTATGATCTAAAGCCGGAAATGAGCGCACCGGAACTCACCGACAAACTGGTCACTGCGATTCACTCCGGGCGCTACGATTTGATCGTTTGTAATTATGCCAATGGCGATATGGTCGGTCACACAGGGTCCTATGAAGCCGCACTTAAAGCTGTGCACACGCTGGACAACTGCCTGGCCAGAGTCGAGCAAACGGTGCTTGAAACAGATGGCCAGGCCCTGGTGACTGCAGACCACGGCAACTGTGAGCAAATGCTCGACTACCAGTCCGGGCAACACCACACTCAACACACCACTGAGAAGGTGCCACTGGTATACATCGGCAATAGCTCATTAGAGCTCGATCCCGCCGGAGGCATTCTCGCTGACATAGCCCCTACTCTGTTGGCTATGATGAATATAGCCTCGCCAAAAGAAATGACCGGGCGCAGCCTGGCCGGACCTAAATCCTGACTCATGGCCACATAATGAGATCCCTGTTGCCCGCAGTCCTGATGCTGCTGGCAATGGTCGCGCTACTCGCTCCTGAAAATGCCCGGGCGCAGTCTGATGAGGAGAAAGCCTCGGCACAACTGCAGGCACTAAGGTCGGATATCAGCCGCATTAACCGCGAGATCAGCAGTGCCAGCAAGCGCAAAAATACCTTGCAAGCCCAACTGCGTGAGGCAGAGCTGAAACAATCGGGTATTAGTCGAGACATTAATCGCGCGAACAAAGCTATCGCCAATCAGCAAGGCGAGCTCGCTGAACTGCAACAAGAAAAAACATCACTGGAACAGGCCCGGGATCAACAACAGTCACGCATCGCTGTGGAACTGCGCACCGCATGGCAAATGGGTCAGCAGGGGCAGATCAAAGTACTGCTGAATCAGGAAAGCCCGGATACCGTTGCTCGGGTGATGGCTTATTACCGTTATTTTTTTCGCGCCCGCAACGAACTGCTGAACGAGTTCCGGGAAACCCTGGTCGCACTGCAAGGTACCGAAGAACGGATTGCCACCACCCTCGGCCAATTAGAACAGCGGCAGACTGACCTGGAAAAACAACAGCAAGCGTTGTCCAGAGCGCAGCAGACTCGCCATGCCGCTGTCGCGAAACTGAACGACAGTATTAAGGGCAAGGGCGCTGAGTTGAAAAAAATGGAGGCCGACCAGAAAGAGTTACAACAACTGCTGGACGCCATTCGTGAGGCGGTCGTTAACCTGCAGGTCCCGGAGAACTACCAGCCCTTTCAGTCCGCCAAGAGCAAAATGCCCTGGCCAGTGCCTGGCCGGGCCAGCGCTCGCTTTGGCAGTTCACGCAATCAGGGCAAAATGAAATGGCAGGGAGTCACCATCCCGGCCCCGGCAGGCACGCCGGTGAAAGCAATCCATCACGGCCGCGTAGTTTATGCGGATTGGCTGCGAGGTATGGGCTTGTTGCTCATCATCGAACATGGCGATGGCTTTATGAGCTTATACGCTCACAACCAGACCCTGCTGCGAGATGTGGGAGAGTGGGTCAGCGCAGAGACCCCGATAAGCACCGTAGGCGACAGTGGTGGCCTGACCAAGCCCGCCCTCTACTTTGAGGTGCGCAAGAAAGGCAAACCGGTCAATCCCGCCCACTGGTGCCGTCGTTGAACCCCTTGGCCAGCGCAGCTGGCTTTAGGTTACACTTACTTTTTGTTCACTGAATACTGGCCCAGGCCAACGGCGGTACCCATGTCTTGCTCAACCATTCACCAGCGACTGCTCAGCCTCGTTACAGCAACCTGTCTTTCTTTTGGGGCCGCGGCCGCTATTGAGGAACAGGGGCAATTACCCTTGGACGAGCTGCGCACTTTTGCTGACGTCTATAACCAGATACGTATCGGCTACGTCGAAGACATAGACGATAGCACCCTGCTGGAATATGCCATTCAAGGCATGCTGATGGGTCTGGATCCGCACTCGGTCTACATGACCAAGGAAGCGTTCGAAGGTTTGCAGGAAGCCACCAGTGGAGAATTTACTGGCTTGGGTCTGGAGGTCGGCATGGAAGATGGCTACGTCAAGATCATCTCTCCTATTGACGGCTCCCCAGCGGCCGAAGCCGGTCTCCAAAGCGGTGACGTGATTCTCAAACTGGGCACAGTGCCTGTCAAAGGCATGAGCCTAAGTGACGCTATCGACAGTATGCGTGGCCCGGCCGGCAGCGAGATAAAACTGACCGTAGGCAGGTCAGGTGAGAGCCAACCGTTTGAGGTCACACTTTTACGTGATGTCATAAAAGTCGCCAGCGTGCGCCAACGCTGGCTCGAACCCGGCTACGGCTATATCCGTATCGCCCAGTTCCAGAGTGCGACCGGCAAGGATGTAACAGGCGCCCTGGAAAAATTGATGAACAAGCAAAAACTGAAGGGCCTGGTGCTGGACCTGCGTAACAATCCCGGCGGAGTCTTGCGTGCCAGCGTTGATGTTGCGGGTTTGTTTATGGATGGCGGCAAGGTAGTTTACACAGAGGGCAGGCTGCCAAATTCAGACATGGAGTTCAACGCCCAGCCGGAGGACGCCACCGCCGGAATTCCCATCGTTGTGCTAATCAATTCAGGCTCAGCGAGCGCCTCGGAGATTGTTGCCGGCGCTCTGCAGGACCATGGTCGCGCTGTGATCATGGGTACCCGCAGTTTTGGCAAGGGCTCTGTTCAAACGGTATTGCCGATTTCTGACTCCAGGGCGGTAAAACTCACCACTGCCTTATACTTCACACCCAACGGCCGCTCAATTCAGGCGGAAGGCATTGAGCCGGATATCGAAGTGGAACGGGCGAAGGTCACGGCCTACGATAACTCTCGTCGAGTGACGGAGGCAGACCTGACCGGTCACCTTAATAACGCCAATGGCGAAGACCAAAGCAAAAGCAAGAAGCCCGCCAGCAGATTGCTCAGCAGGGACAACCAGCTGTATGAGGCGTTGACCTTACTCAAGGGCATTAATATATTGGGATTGCGTGACAACAAAACTGCCAACATCGAGCAAGACGCAAGAGGCGAATCCTGATGGGGGTCGCCACGTCTTTTTAATTCTGGGCCTACTGGCCTGGCTGATCTTACTCACAAGTTCACCTGCCGTCTTGGCTAAGGAACACTGGACCGATTCCTGCCTACAGTCACCGCCTCCGGAGCTCGCTGCGTCCTCACCCCGCGGCACACTGATACTTATTATCGATGACCTGGGTCACGGTCGCCGCACGGGCCTGTCCATGGTGGCACTTCCGGGAAAAATAAACCTGGCCATATTGCCGCATACACCCCACGCCAAAGAACTGGCGCAGGCGGGCTTCGCGGCAGGTAAGGAAATCATGCTTCACGTACCTATGAGCAATTCGGGCGGGACCCTGCTGGGCCCCGGCGGATTAACTCCTTCACTGAGTCGCGAAGAATTTGATCGCACCCTCACCGAAAGCATTGATGCAATCCCCCATGTGCGAGGCATCAATAATCATATGGGCAGCGAGCTCACCACCCTTCCACTGCAAATGGGCTGGGTGATGCAGGCGCTGATTCGACGTGGCCTTTATTTCGTTGATTCACGCACCAATGCCAGAACGGTGGCAGCCAAAACAGCGGGCAACTACAACGTGCCTCATCTATCCCGATCTATTTTCCTGGATAACGAAACTTCCGAAGTGGCTATCACCAGCCAATTCAATCATTTAGTGAAGCGGGCAGAACAAGAGGGCCTGGCTGTGGGAATAGGTCATCCCTATCCTCAAACTGCCAGTGTATTGGCAAAGCAATTGCCGTCTTTGAAATGCAGGGGCATTGAGCTGGCACTAATTTCGGAAGTACTGCAAAAACAGCGGGATATCCCCGCACAATCAGTCCCGGCAGAAGACGATTACAATCAGACCTCAGAGCCGAACTTCAATATCCCGCTCGGCCATGTAGGCTTTGGCCTGGGGAACAGTGTACTCACCGAAATGGAAAATACTGGCGGCAAGCACCGCATCGGCACCCCCGATAGTGACGCCCTCAACCAGGTGGTCGAGGTTGCCAACGCCCCCTGATGCAATGACCGGAATGTTCACGGCATCAGTGATGGCGCGGGTGACACCCAGCTCAAAGCCATTTTTCGTACCGTCCCGATCCATGCTGGTGAGCAGTATTTCGCCAGCCCCGAGGCTCGCCATTTTTTCAGCCCAGGCAACAGCATCAATGCCCGTGGGCTTACGACCACCGTGAGTGAAAATTTCATAGCGCGGCTCACCGCCAACATCCTCCACCCGCTTGGCATCAATCGCCACCACAATACATTGGGAACCAAAACGTTCGGCTGCCTCTCGAACCAGCTCCGGATTGTGAATCGCGGCAGTATTGATACTCACCTTGTCAGCGCCAGCATTTAGCATGGTACGAATATCTTCCACGGTGCGAATGCCGCCGCCTACTGTCAGCGGAATAAATACATTCTCGGCTATCTGCTCTACCGTATGCACCGTGGTCTCTCGGCCCTCATGGCTGGCAGTAATGTCCAGGAACGTGATTTCGTCCGCGCCCTGCTCGTTATAGCGAATAGCAATTTCTACCGGGTCACCCGCATCGCGAATATCGACAAAATTCACACCCTTGACGACCCGACCGTTCTCCACGTCAAGGCAGGGAATAATACGTTTGGCCAAGCCCATGGTCAGGCTACCTCAGGGCGCAGGCGCACACACTGCCTGTCTATGAAGTTGATATCGAAAGCTGTCAGCATTGGCCATTCCATTGCAGGAAGTTTTTCAACAGTTGCAGCCCAGCGGTGTGGCTTTTTTCCGGGTGAAACTGCACCGCGAACAAATTGTCCCTGGCCAGGGCCGCATCGACGTGCACACCGTAATCCAGTGCTCCAGCAACCAGGTCGCGCTGCGCTGCATCCACGTAATAACTGTGCACAAAATAAAATCGGGTTCGATCTTCAATGCCTTGCCACAAAGGATGATCGCGCGTCTGGTGGACCTCGTTCCAACCCATGTGAGGCACCTTCAGGCGCTCACCTTCCGCACTGTTAAGCGAACTGCCAAAATAACGCACGTTCCCGGGAATCAAGTCCAGGCAATCTACGCCGGCATTTTCTTCAGAGCGCGTCATTAGCGCTTGCATACCGACACAAATTGCCAGTACCGGTTTTTGTTGCTCAAGCAACGCATCGGCCAGGAGCTGATCGCACTTGAGGCGACGAATCTCGGCCATACAATCGCGCATAGCACCTACGCCGGGGAATACCACGCGATCTGCCTGGCGAATCAGTTCAGCATCGTGGGTCACCAACACCTGCTCCGCACCCACATGCTCCAGAGCACTGGCCACCGAGTGCAAGTTGCCCATGCCGTAATCAATAACGGCGACTACACCACTCATCGTCTAATCCTAGAGCACACCTTTGGTGGATGGGGTGACGCCTGCCATGCGAGGGTCTTGCGACAGCGCCATACGCATCGCGCGCCCAAAAGCTTTGAATACGGTTTCAACCTGGTGGTGAGTGTTGTCACCGCGCAGATTGTCAACATGCAACGTCACTTGTGCATGATTGACAAAGCCCTGGAAGAATTCCATGAACAGATCGACATCGAAGCCACCCACCATTGAACGGCTAAAGTCTACATTGAAGATCAACCCAGGCCGGCCTGAAAAATCGATCACTACCCTCGATAACGCCTCGTCCAACGGGCAGTAGGCATGGCCATAGCGCATAATGCCTTTCTTGTCTCCCGCCGCTTGAGCAAACGCCTGACCCAAGGTAATGCCGATATCTTCCACGGTGTGGTGATCGTCGATGTGCAAATCGCCCTTGGCGTGGATATCAAGATCAATCAGGCCGTGACGCGCAATCTGGTCCAGCATATGCTCCAGGAAAGGTATCCCTGTTTCAAAGTGTGCCGAACCGCTGCCGTCCAGATTAACGGAAGCAGTGATCTGGGTTTCCAGCGTGTTGCGTTCAACTGTGGCCTTGCGCTCAGCCATTTTGCACTCCAAATGAGTCGATGTTCGGGGCCTGCCCCCAAAGACGGCGGCCATTATAAGGGAATAGACCCCTGAATTCACTGGCGATAATACCGTCCTCAAAGTACCCTCTGAGCCAACACATCCGAACCGCTTTGAATCGCCTTGGGGCAAAGAAGCCAATCCAGCCCTACAAAGGAAGCATTGCCCAACCATGGCTACAGATTTTTCCAAACGTGTACTTGGCTGGTTCGACCAGCATGGCCGTCACGACCTTCCCTGGCAGCG
Organism: marine gamma proteobacterium HTCC2148; assembly: GCA_000156295.1. Taxonomy (GTDB): domain Bacteria; phylum Pseudomonadota; class Gammaproteobacteria; order Pseudomonadales; family Halieaceae; genus Halioglobus; species Halioglobus marinus. Next base: position 98,026 of record DS999232.1, on the reverse strand, counting down.
CGACACCACGCCCTACCGGGTTTGGGTCTCGGAAATCATGCTGCAGCAGACCCAGGTCAAAACTGTAATTCCGTATTTCGCTCGTTTCATGGCTGCGTTTCCAAGCGTTGACAGGCTTGCCCAAGCGGACGAGGACCAGGTGCTGCATTTGTGGACAGGGCTGGGTTACTACGCCAGAGCCCGAAACTTACACAAAGCGGCCAAGTACGTTTGCCAGGAGTTGAATGGGCAATTTCCAGAAGAGGTGGATGAGCTTTGTCAGTTAGCAGGTGTTGGCAGGTCCACAGCAGGGGCGATTGTCAGTATCTCTTATGGCAAGCGCGCCGCGATACTGGACGGCAACGTCAAGCGCGTGCTGGCGCGCTATCGTTCGGTAGACGGCTGGCCCGGCAAGACAGCGGTGCATAACAGGCTGTGGGAGATCGCCGAACAGTATACGCCTTATGCGCGCAGTGCCGACTTTACCCAGGCAATGATGGACCTTGGAGCCACCGTATGCACTCGCTCGTCGCCGCAGTGCGACAGGTGCCCACTCTTTGAGGATTGCAGCGCTCGCTGCGACGCTAAGCAACTAAACTACCCGGGTAAAAAGCCAAAAAAAGTAACCCCGATAAAGTCTACGCGCTTCCTGATGCTGCGCGACAGCATGGGGGATCTCTGGTTGGAAAAACGCCCTGCCCCCGGCATATGGGGCGGGCTTTGGTGCTTTCCTGAGGCCCATAATGTGAACGAGACCGACTGGTGCATCGACCGCACGGGTCGTCCCCCTGCTTACGTTAAACCCTGGCCGATCTTTCGACACACCTTCAGCCATTACCACCTGGATATCGAACCCCTATTGATTCAACTGGATTTTCAGTCAGAGCAAGTTATGGAAGCCAACCGGCAGCTCTGGTATAACGTGCGCCAACCGCCACAAATTGGTTTAGCGGCCCCGGTAGTGGGGCTACTACAGCAACTAGCCAGTCATAACGAGGCACAGGAGTAACAACATGGCCCGCACCGTATTTTGCAAAAAGTATCAGGAAGAACTGGAAGGGCTGGATGCAGCTCCCTATCCAGGGCCTAAAGGCCAGGATATTTTTGATCATGTTTCCAAGAAGGCTTGGCAGGCTTGGCAGGCCCACCAGACGATGTTAATCAATGAGAAGCACCTGTCGCTGGCAGATCCTGATGCCAGGAAGTACCTGCAACAGGAAATGGACAAGTTTCTTGCGGGTGAAGATTACGACCAGGCTGAAGGCTACGTAGCACCCTCTGAATGAAGCACTTGCATCGGCCAAACACGCTTGACTCGAGCAAGTCATACGGGTTTAATACGCGCCTCTCGCGAACCCCGATTACGCCCAGATAGCTCAGTCGGTAGAGCAGGGGATTGAAAATCCCCGTGTCGGCAGTTCGATTCTGTCTCTGGGCACCACCTTTCATCAAGACCCCTCTGCAATACCATACATATAGCCCTGCGGGGCCATGCGATGAGAGTCCGACTTTCTATTTATCGCAAGCCGACTGATTAATTGTTGGCAGCCAGACTTCCAGCGAAACCCACGATCTGTGCAATCAGGAAAGCGCTATGTAATATCCGCTGGCGGACGCTTCCAACTTCCTCTCATCTAACTCATAAGCTTCGTCAGCCCTGACTTTTTGCATAAAGTCATTACTTTCACCCTGAGCAGCCCAGGCACCGGTACTGCCAATAAGGACCGAAAGTGCCAGTACCTGTATCAATTTCTTAATTCTCATCTTTGTTCCCCTCGTGGCTTGGTCGCCTCAGGTTGGTATGGACACATAGTGCCAATGAGCAGGACCTCTGGAGAGTGCTGTCTGCGCCAACCTGATGACCCTGTGCGCCAAAGGCGCACAAAAACGCGAAATTAGCTGCACCTGGTCTCGCCTTGCTCCCCTGTGCGACGCCTCACACCACCTTTTTGACGGTGGTGCTGACGCACTGCATGCCGACGCAAACCGTGGTAACTTAACCGTCAATTTACAGCGCGGAGTCCAGCGGGTTGCTCACAGTTTTCATCGTCAATATGATCGTTATTGGACTCGTCGTCGTGATTCACTACGAGTTTTTATACCGTTTCACGATCATCATGCCGCAACTCAAAATCCGCCACCGGTTCAGGATTGTTCTAGGCGTATTCGCCGCGCTAAGCGCGCACGCCGCTGAAGTATGGATTTTCGCCCTCTCGTATTACTGGATGCACCACAGGCCCGGATGGGGCGAGTTTCGCGGGAATTTTGAAGGTAGCCTAATGGACTGCGTCTATTTTTCCTTCACCACCTATACCACCCTTGGCATGGGTGACATCGAGCCTATTGGTGACCTTCGCTATCTGACGGGATTGGAGTCTTTGACTGGGCTGGTACTGATTACCTGGAGCGCTTCCTTTTTGTATCTTGAAATGACCCGTTACTGGGACCGGGACTAATTCCGCATGCGCTTTCTCTGGCTGGCTGCATTTCTGATTACGCTCGCCTGGTCTGCTATAAACCCAAAAGAGCCGATCACCTGGGCGCTCGAAGTAGCGCCGGCAATCATTGGTTTATTAGTACTAGCGGGAACCCGTCATACCTTCCCCTTAACACCTCTGCTCTATGGCCTCATCCTCATTCACTGTTTAATCCTGATGGTCGGAGGTCACTACACGTACGCCGAGGTCCCGCTATTTGACGGCCTGTTTGGCGCTGAACGCAATAACTACGACAAACTCGGGCATTTCACTCAGGGTTTCGTTCCTGCAGTGATTGCCAGGGAAATACTGATCCGCAAACGTGTAATAGCCAGTGCGATCTGGCGCAATTTTATTATTGTGTGCTTTTGCCTGGCTTTTTCTGCGTTCTACGAATTACTAGAATGGCTTGCCGCGGTAATATTGGGCAGTTCGGCAGAAGCCTTTCTTGGCACCCAAGGCTACCAGTGGGATACTCAGACTGACATGGCGATGGCGCTGTTTGGCGCTATAGCGGCTCTCGTGACCCTCGGACGCATACACGACAAACAACTAAAGCGACTTTGACATGGCGACTATTGATATCCGTAAAGGCACGTCTGCTGACGTCGACCTGATCTTTCATTTTATCCGTGAACTGGCCATTTATGAAAAGGCCCTGGATGAAGTTACTACCGACGAGGTCATGCTTCGCGAGGCTTTGTTCGGCGATAGCGCGCGGGCCTATCCGCTGATCTGTGAGATGGACGGGGAAGCGGTTGGCTTCGCCATTTATTTTTACAACTTTTCTACCTGGCTGGGAAAGTATGGGATCTTTCTGGAGGACTTGTATGTCTCACCGGACTCTCGCGGACACGGTGCCGGTAAAGCGCTACTTCGACACCTTGCGAAACTGGCCGTTGACGAGGGTTGTGGTCGATTCGAGTGGAACGTATTGGACTGGAACGAACCTTCGATCAAGTTCTACGAGGCCTGTGGTGCTGTTCCAATGAGCGAATGGGTCGGTTACCGACTACAGGGAGATGCACTCGATAAATTCGTAGCGGACGAGGTGAGGTGAGGTGAGGTGATCAACATCGTCAGCCGGAGCACGGCAGCTAACTGATAACCACAGCTACCGATGCCCCCGCAGGTCGCTGAGAAATTTCGCCAATCACTGCAGCTTGCTCGCATCCTGCCTCGGACAATGCTTCCAGCAGCGTTGTTGCTGCGGTAGCCTCCACTGCGATAAGCAGACCTCCACTGGTTTGCGGGTCAAACAAAACTTCAGCGCCGGAGACTCCCGAAAGTAAACCGGCATCCATCGATACCAGCGCAGATGCTGCATTGGCCTGATGCATCGTGCTGCGCACGCCTGCGGCCAAATGCTCGGCAACACCAGGAAGTTGTGGCAATGAACCCAGATGAAGCGTCGCTTGCTGGTCATCTGTAAGCATCTCCAGCAGGTGCCCCGCTAACCCAAAACCGGTCACATCGGTACAGGCCGTCGCGCCTTGCGCAAGGGCCAGACCAGCAGCTGCGGCGTTGCTTTGCAGCATCATCTCTAGTGCCGCAGAAATATCACGACCATCGGCCAGTTGCTGCATATGTGCCGCAAACAGGACACCCGTACCCAGCGGCTTAGTCAGGATCAGGACGTTGCCTGGCTCGGCGCCCCGCTTGTCCATGAATCCGGCTGACGCTTGCATAGCCCTGCCGTTAACTGCAAAGCCGATCTGCAATTCTGGACCCTGCATACTATGACCGCCGGTCAAAACACATTCGACTTGCGAGAATTCATGCAGGGCACCGGCGAGAATTTGCTCCAGTTCGCGCTGCAGAAGACTGCCTCTGGCGAATGGCAAGGTGAGGGCAGCCAACGCAGACACAGGACGCGCTCCACAGGCATAAAGATCGCTGAGTGCATGGTTAGCGGCTATGCGTCCCATTAGCCAGGGGTCTGCTGTAATCTGTCGCAAGACGTCAATGCTCTGGATAAGAGGCTGATTCCCTGCGCCTGGAATTGGGGAAGCATCGTCTCCTTCCCCTGGCGGCAATGAGAGGCCGGGATAGTCCGTTGCCAACTGCAACAGTGCTGCAGACAAACCTGTGGCTCCTATTTTCGCACCGCAGCCGCCGCAGTGAGGTTTCGCTGTCGCATCAAAGGCGCCCGGGATGACATCTCCATTGCCACTTTCTGGCATGTGAGGAAGACCCTCAAAGCGGCCCATAAACTCCCTATCGATGCGATCTTTCCAGCGCCAAACCCAGTGTCCGGTTGCAGAAAGTGGCCCCCGGTCGGCCACAGCCCGCCGGTCGCCCAGTGAAACCAGCGACAGGAAGCGCTGCTGTGGTCGATGTTGCTTAAGCTTCTTGTTCAGCAGCTTTGCGCGTAAATTGTGTGCCAACACCGGCCCTTGTCGCACTGCATAAACCCCTGCCTTGGGCCGCGGGTGATTGACCTGAGTGGCAATATCACCGACACCAAAGACACATTCATCATCGACAGACTGCAAAGTATCAGTGATCTGCAAAAATCCACGATCATCACAGCCAAGACCACTGGCTGCCACCCACGGGCTTGCAGACGCGCCAGTACACCAGAACAGCTCATCAAAACGATGACTGGAGCCGTCAGCGATGGCGAGCGAACGGTTATTCACCGCGCTCACCCTGCTATTAACAAGCAGCTTGATACCGTGACGCTGCAAGGCTGACATCACCGCAGACCTTGCACCGCGGTTGTAGCCCGACAACACCTCGGTAGCGCCGCAAAACAGCGTTATATTCACAGTGCGGCCGGCAAGGGCGTGGGCCATTGCCAGGACCAGTTCCACACTGCCGGCACCACCACCGACCACACCAATACTTTTAGGCTCATTCTGCCCAGCGAGGATGGGGCTCAGCTGGTGCCAGCGCTGCCACAGTCCTGAAACAGGTTTGACGGATATCGAATGTTCACGGGCACCCGGTACCGAATCCAGCTCTGGCTGTGAGCCAATATCCAGGCTCACCAGGTCATACTCGATGCCAGGCCGACCGGCGAGGCTTAACCGCTTCTTTTGGGGATCCAGTGCCGTCACTTCGGATTCTATAAAACGCACACCCGCCCACTGGCACAAGCGAGTGAGATCAATATGGGTTTGCTCGAAGCCGTAGTGGCCTGCAACCAGGCCAGGGAGCATGCCAGAGTACGGCGTATGACTGGCAGGTGAAATCAGGGTAATTCGCAAGCCCGCTATTGGATCCATGGCTAACATCCGCAGCACCAGCGCATGGGTATGACCGCCGCCAACCAGGACCAGGTCTTGCATCAGTTCCGGCTGCGCTTGCATTAGCGACTGTTCGCCCAGGCCAACACTGCCTTGCGATCACCCCGAAACAGCAGCTCACCGGCGCGCTGTTCAAACTGGTACTCGTACATAGGGTCGTAATATTCCTGCAATAAAAAACCGATCCACTGTCGATGACCTTCCAGCTGACCCTGGGCATGCTGTTGATCGAACGCATCAGCCATCACCTCGCTCATTTGCAGGTGACGCTCACCACCAAGGCGCTTTCGAATCTTTAACAGGTCGGCCTGCAGTTTCTCGGCGTGCAGCTGCGCTCCCTGTTCGCCGTATAACTGCTGATAGCGCCCTCCGAGATCGACAATGTAATCTTCGATCACCACATCAATGCGTTCATCAAGGCTCTGCTCCAGCAAGACCATGGGCGCGTTCGCCATTTTCGCCTGCAACACATCCGGCACGCAGACACGGCCGATCAGTTTGCCTTCATCTTCCAAAAAAATACGTTCGCCAGACTGATCGAGTAGTTTCAGAAGAACGATCGACAGCGCATTTTCAAAGTCAATCTGACTTGGCTGTGGTTGAGGTAATTGACCGAAGCTGGAGCCGCGATGATTCGCCAGTCCTTCAAGGTCAGCACTGCGTGGCATGTCCCAAATAACCCGTGTTTTGCCGGTTCCGGTTTTGCCGCCAATAAGAACGAAGTCAGCTGAAGCTGCAGACCGCTCAAGCTCATCAATCAGGAAACGGCGCATGGCCTTGTAACCGCCGCGAACCAGCGGGTACTCAATACCTGCCTCCTGCAGCCAGCGCTGGACGGTTTGCGATCGCAACCCCCCTCGGAAGCAGTAAACATAGCCCTGGGAATGGCTGCGTGCAAATTCAGACCAGGCATGCAATCGCCGGTCTTTTAACTCCCCGCTTACGATGCTATGCCCCAGCGCTATGGCTGCGTCTTGTCCCTGTTGCTTGTAGCAAGTTCCCACCTGCGCACGCTCATCGTCGGTCATCAGGGGGAGGCTTGTCGCGCAGGAAAATGCGCCTTTTTCAAATTCGATTGGGGCCCGCAGATCCATCATCGGCGCATCCGCAAGAAACAGCGCGCGATAATCTTCAGTATCCGGGCGCACCATAGGCTTTTATTCGGCCTCGCCGCCAAAGATGGCAATCACACGATCTTGCAGTTCAGAAACTGCATCGGACATCAAAGCAAAGTCAGCATCCAGACGAGCGGCGTTATCCGCCTCAGGAATTTCCTCGTTCTCTTTCATCAACTCCTCACTAAACTTGAGGCGACGCAAGCAAAGATCCTCGGCCAGAACCAGCTTTACCCGTTCATCCCAGAACAAGGCAAGGCGAGCCACCTGCTTACCCGCATTGAGATGAGTCTCCACTTCTTCACTCAACAAATCAACGCCGCGGCAGCGCACCACGCCGCCTTCTTCTCCCAACTCACGCAGTTCACATTCCTCACCAAGCGCAAAATCATCGGGCAGGTTGTGATGAGCCAGCCACCCAGTCATGGTAGCGGAAGGGGCATTGTTAACCTGCGGCAGTATCACTGGGAACGTACCGATACACTCACGGAGCAAATTCAGTAACTCCTCGGCCCTGGCCGCGCTGGCGGCATCAACAAACACCCAGTTGGTGCGCGTATCGATATACGCATAAACCGCTGAGGAGCGGCTAAAGGCGCGGGGCAGGCAATCCTGTACGATCTCATCCTTGAGGGTCAGGCGCTCCTTACGATAAACCTTTCTCGCCTGCGCAGATTCGATAACAGCCACCTTCTCTTCCAGCTGTTCGCGCACGACGGTAGAAGGCAGTAATTTTTCTTCGCGCTTGAGCTTAATCAACAACCGGCCGCCCGCTCCGTGTGCCAAAGCTTCTGAACCGTCCCCCAGCGGGGCGACCCAGCCAATAGACAATGCCTGTGACTTCGCACAGGGCTCAAAGGCGCGCTGTTCCAGCTTTTCTCCCAGAGCCTCGGGAGAAAGGGCAAAAGGGGTGCTTAGGCGAAACGCTCGGGTATTTTTGAACCACATATTTTGTACAACTCTGACAAAAGCCAAAGATTGTAACCCAGGCCAGCGCGCATTTCGGAAGAAAAAGCAGTCCCGTGTACAAAATGTTGTCCCCGATGGCCCCAGTGACAGTTGTCAGCCTGCCGGGGAGCCGGTTTAATCGACGGTCCGATATAGCGAAGTGGATGCTGAGGCCCCATGGCCACTGCCAGATAAGTTATGACCGAGCAAAGCAAGACCAACCCGTCACAACCCCGTCACAGCCGCGATGTCGCCCAGTGGGACATGGAAACCGACGTAGCCATCGTCGGCTTTGGAGGCGCAGGCGGTTGCGCAGCCATCGAGGCGGCTGATGCCGGGTCAGAGGTAATCATTTTTGAGCTGGCCAGCGCCAGTGGCGGCTCTACCGCCATGTCCAGCGCGGAAATCTATATGGGCGGCAGTGGTGGCACTCGAGTACAACAAGCCTGTGGCTTCGATGACAGCACCGAGGACATGTTCACCTACATGATGATGTCCGCCGGCCCCCAGGCCGATGAAGTCAAAATTCGCAACTATTGTGAGAACAGTGCAGCACATTTCGATTGGCTGGTAGACCTGGGTGTGCCCTTCAAGGATAGCTTTCACGAAGAACGGGCCATTATGTGCCTGACCGATGATTGCCTGCTCTACACGGGCAGCGAGAAGGCCTATCCTTTTGTGGAGCACGCCAAACCCTGCCCCAGAGGCCACAATCTTTATGTGGAGGGCGACAACGGTGGGCCGTTGTTCATGAAGATCGTTACCGCAAATGTCGACAAACGTGACCATATTTCGGTGGAGTACGAGACCCGGGCGCTAACACTCATCATCGACGATGTGGGCGCTGTCGTTGGCCTGGTTATTCGCAAGGACCAAAAAGAGATTAATGTAAGAGCCCGCCAGGGCGTCATACTGTGTGCTGGCGGGTTCAACATGAACGAAGAAATGGTGCAGAAATATGCACCAATGTTAACCCAGGGCACTGAGCCCATCGGCAACCCCGGAGATACCGGATCAGGCATCCAGATGGGTATGTCGGTAGGCGGAGCTGCTATCAACATGCATGAAGGCTTCATCAGCATCCCCTACTACCCGCCCGCCAGCATGACCTGCGGCATCGCAATTAATGACAAGGCACAACGCTTTATTAATGAAGACGTCTACCACGCCCGTCTCGGTCATGCAGCGCTGCAGCAACAAGGCGATCGTCTGTATTTTATCGTCACTGTTGACGATTATGGCAGCTACGAAAAAATGAACTTCCTCGGCGCGTCCATCGCTGGCACCGGCGAATCAGTCACTGAGCTCGAAGATGAATTGGGCCTGCGAAAAGGTAGCCTGCAACAGACTATTGACCTCTATAACGAGGACTGTGTCACCGGTGAGGATAGCCAATACCATAAGGCCTCTCAATGGCTTAAGCCGTTGGAGGCACCACTAGTCGCCCTGGACATCACCCCGGGCAGGGGCTGTTTCGTCCCCTGGTTTACCCTGGGTGGCTTGGATACATTGCCCACCGGCCAGGTGGTTGACCCACAACGACAGATCATTCCCGGCCTTTACGCTGCGGGCAGAACCGCCTGCGGGATCGTACGCCGTGCCGAGGGTTATTCCAGTGGCATGTCAGTCGGTGATGCGACCTTCTCAGGTCGCCTGGCCGGCAAGCAGGCGGCAAGCAGCACAAAAGCCGCTTAACAGCGGGCTTGTCAGCCCGCCACCACACTCCTAACATGGAACACGGGATGCATCGCACCCCGTGTTCTTTAGCTGCCACTTCGAGGCCCGAATATGAAATACCTGCACACCATGGTACGCGCACGTAACCTGGACGAAACCATGGACTTTTACTGTGACAAGCTTGGGCTAGTCGAAGTCAACCGCTACGACAGTGATGCCGGGCGCTTCACCCTAGTTTTTCTCGCTGCACCCGGCGATCTGGGGACCGCCGAAAAAGATGCCAGTCCCTGTGTCGAAATTACCTGGAACTGGGATGAAGAAACCTACTCCGGCGGCCGCAATTTCGGACACCTGGCTTACCGGGTGGATAACATCTATGACACTTGCCAACGCCTGCTGGACAAAGGCGTAGTCATTAATCGACCACCGCGGGACGGCCACATGGCCTTTGTCCGCTCACCGGATGGTATTTCTATCGAGCTATTACAGGAAGGCGAGTCTTTGCCCGCCCAAGAACCCTGGGCATCCATGGAGAATATTGGTAGCTGGTGATCCAGCAATGAAAAATAGCATCACGACGCGACTAATTGTTCTGCTGACTCTGGCGTTAGCGGTAATCATGGGCGGCGGCATGCTGCTGGACTATCGGCTGTCTCGCCAGGAGCTACTCACCCGGTTGAATGAAGAGGCATTGGTGGAAATCGGCGTAGCCGTCAGCGACATGGAAAATTGGCTCAACGGTATTGAAGCCACTACTGAATTGTTAGGTCGTATCCTGGAGCAACAGGAGTACAGCCATGAGGGATTGCAGCAGATGCTGCGCGACGTGGTAGTCAATAACGACGAAATTTTTGGCGCTGCTATTGCCGTTAATTCTAAATTTACCGAAGACGCCAGAGGCTTTGCCCCCTACTACTACGTTGACAACGGAACTGTCAGCTATGCTGACCTCGCGGGCGCCGGTGCCGATTACCAAAAGCAACCCTGGTACTCAACCCCGATCGCCGCAGGCAAAGCGCTGTGGACAGAGCCTTACTTTGACACCGGTGGTGGCGAAGTGAACATGACTACCTTTGCGGTCCCTGTTTATCGTATCGACGATAAGGGCAATCGAGCTGCTTATGCTGTCGTTACTGCTGACGTTGCACTCACTGCTTTGCAGCGTGTTGCAGGGCAACTCCACCTTGGTGAAAGCAGCTATAGCCTGCTGTTCAGCAAAGAGGGGCTGATGATGAACACACGCAGTCAGTCCAGGGTGATGAAACATTACTCAGAAATTTCATACCGGGGCGTTGACCTCGACCGTTGGCACCAAATGTTCAGTCAGGCCCTGCGCGGGGAACCCAGCACCTATGACTTTCCGTGTCCTGAGTCTGAGGGTCATTGCACCATTCGCCTGGGCCGTCTGAAGACCACAGGGTGGCCCATCGGGCTCGTATACAACCAGCAAGAAGTCCTTTCTCCCCTGCATCAGTATCAGGTAAAGACCTTCATTCTGGGGGCGGTAACCTTGCTGTTAATGGCGATAACGGTCTACCTGCTAATCTCTCGCCTCACCCGACCCCTTCAGCAACTCAGTATCGCCACCGAGCACATGGCCAGAGGCGAAATGGACGTAGCCCTGCCGCAGGCCAGGGGCAAGGATGAAGTTTCTCGACTCGTACGTTCTTTTAACAGCATGAACAAGGACCTCAAAGCCTATATCGGTGACCTTGAAACAGCGACCGCGAACCGCAGCCGACTGGAAGGCGAGCTAACCGCCGCACGAGATATACAAATGTCCATGCTTCCAGGCTCCGGCGAGGCCCTCTGGCAACAAAATGGTATTGATCTGTGGGCAAAAGTAAGGCCCGCGAAAACAGTCGGCGGTGATCTCTACACTTATTTTCAAAGTGACACTCATCTTTTTGTTGCCGTTGGAGATGTCTCTGACAAGGGGGTTCCGGCAGCCTTGTTTATGGCTCGCGCAATAAGCCTCATCCAGCAACTTGCCGGCACTGCTACTCCGCCAGACAAGGCAATGGCTGAACTCAATAATGCCCTGGAACGCGACAATCACAGCTGCATGTTTGTGACTCTGTTTTTGGGCGTACTCAACATTAGCAGTGGCCAAATGCGATTTGCCAGCGCCGGTCATACGGCCCCGAGTTTATTACGCGCTAGCGAAGTGGTGACAGTTGCCCAGGAAACAGGCCCCGCGCTGGGCCTGGCAGAGGATCAGGTCTACCCCATTAACGTTTTGCAATTATTGAAAGGCGATCGGTTGGCCGTTTATACCGATGGCATTGATGAGGCATTCAACGATAAAAAAGAAATGTACGGCGTCGACCGCTTCAATCGCGAACTACAGGCCTGTGGCGAACTGCCTGTAAAAGACGCGGGGTTGCTACTTTTCAATTCGGTAGACATGCACACGGGTGACCTTCCGCAATCCGACGATATTACCCTGCTGTTGCTTCAGTATCCCTCGACGACTAAGCAAATTGAGAATCAGAGTTTTCAACTTGGGTCAGGGCTCACGGGGCGCGTGCAGGCCTGGCTGGAGGCTACGCTCGAACAATGGAAAGTGGCTCCAGAGTCGATAATGGAATTCGATCTTGTCGCTGAAGAAATAGTTACCAATGTACAAAAATATGCCGGGCTTGAGGCGGGTGAACTGCTGGGGTTAACGGTGACGGTAACAGCAGGCTCGTTAGCGCTGGAGGCTCGCGATCAGGGCAAACCCTTTAATCCGTTCGAGGACGGTCATCGATCAGAATTGGGAGCCGATATCGACTCTGCAGAGATCGGCGGGCTTGGTGTACACTTAATCACCCAGCTTACGGATCGACAGAGCTACCGTCGGGAGAATGGCTACAATATCCTCCGGGTGGAAAAGGGTATAACAGGAAGCGGCACTGAGCCCCCTGCTTAAACACCGAACAATAGAGGCAGCAACACCATGGACCTGACCACCACCGTCGCCATTGATGAAGAGAACTCTGTCGCCAGGGTTGCTTTGGCTGGAGCACTCAACACCGACACTGCGCCGGCCTTCGAGCTGCGCCTGCAAGACGTTGTTGCGGCAGGGCATGAGCTTACTGTACTGGATATGAAAGACCTGGATTACATCAGTTCGGCAGGCCTGCGAGTAATTTTTAAAGCGGCAAAGCAGACTAAAAGCAGCGGTCGCAAACTGGCCGCAGCCAACCGCAAGCCCCATATCGACAAGGTTTTTGAAATTTTGAAGGCGTTACCCGATATGGCAGTGTTCGCCAACGATCAGGAATTAGACGACTACCTCGACACTATGCAGCGCAAAGCCAAAGGCGAATAGCTCAGCCCCTCAGAAAACTCACGATCCAGCGAGCGACACGGTCGCCTTCAGCCTCCTTTGACAGTGAGGCGACGCCATTGGCATAGACGCTCTCGCCGATCGCCTCGCGCCTAAGCTCCATAATTTCCCGGGAATATCCGGAGACAAACTCCGGGTGACCCTGAAAAGTCAGGATGTGGTCTTCTAACTGAACCACCGCATTCTCGCAAAAGTCGCTGCTTGCCAGTACGGTTGCGCCGTTCGCATTTTCCACAATCTGGTCCTGATGACTGACCAGAATATCAAAATCGGACTCACCTCCATCATGCCAGGCTGGTATCGCATCAAATCGATGCGTATGGCGCCCAACCCCCCAACCTTTAGAAGACTTCGCAGTCTTACCGCCCAGGGCATGGGCAACAATTTGATGTCCAAAACAAATGCCCACGACTTTTTTCTTGCGGGCGTCCAGCGTGCGAACAAAGTCCATCAGCGTTGCAATCCAGGGTTTATCGTCGTAAACCGAGGACTTGCTTCCGGTGATAAGGTAGGCATCGACCTCATCGACGTCGCCCGGGTATTCCCCCTCCTCCACGTCATAGGTAACGAATTCAAGGCTGGAATCAACGCGCCCCAATAGTGCGGTAAACATGTCCGGGTATTCCCCAAAGTTCGAAGCCCATTCCGGGCGCACCGCGTCAGTCTTTAAAATTCCAAGTTTCATCACACACCTTGATCAGCTGATGCCAGAAGTAGCTAGCAAAGCCGCATCATAGAAAGCTGTCGGCAAGCTGTCCATACCACCATTGGGCAGGTTATAGCGCCCCGGACTTGGGCTGAATGCTCGCTTGAGTTAATGTGTGGCCCTGCATCCACGTAAGGCCGAATACTTTGTTGATCCGACTCCTGCTCCTGGCGCTGTGTTTAACCGGCGCTTCCAGCTTCGCGGCTGGAAACACCTTTACTGGCTCTGCCAGTTGCCAGGACTGCCATGCCGACGAGCATCGCAACTGGCAGGGATCGCACCATGACCTGGCCATGCAGCTGCCCGGACCGGACACCGTGCTGGCCGACTTTAACAATGCCGAATTTACCTACAACGGTGTTACCTCACGCTTCTACCAAGACGGTGACAAGTACATGGTGCGCACCGATGGCGAGGACGGGAAGCTAACAGACTTTGAGGTGGCCTATGTCTTCGGCGTGTACCCACTTCAACAATATCTGCTTCCCTTGTCGCGCGGTCGCCTGCAGTCACTGACCATTGCCTGGGATGCGCGGCCGGCCAGTGAAGGCGGTCAGCGCTGGTATCACCTATACCCGAACGAACCGATAGACTTTAAGGACCCACTCCATTGGACTGGCCCCTACCAGAACTGGAATACGCGCTGCGCAGAATGTCACAGCACAGACCTGCAGAAGAATTATAATCGAGAGTCTCGAAGCTTCGATACTCAGTACGCGGAAATCGACGTTGGCTGTGAAGCTTGCCATGGGCCCGGCGGTAAACACCTTGAGCTCGCAGCGACCGAACAACTGGCGGGTGTGCCAGGCGGTGGATTTGCGACTGACTTTGCCCAGCGCGGAGACTGGATTTTTCCGCCAGGCGAGTCAATTGCCCGCCGCACCGAGCCCCTCCAGTCTCGCGCCCAAATTGATGCCTGCGGTCGCTGCCACAGCCGCCGAGGCACGCTAGGCGATTACCACTATGGCGCCGATCTGCTCGATACTCATCGCCTGTCCATGCTTCAATCGCCCCTTTATCACTACGATGGCCAGATTCTTGATGAGGTCTATGTTTACGGTTCCTTCGTGCAAAGCAAAATGCACCAGGCAGGCGTCGTTTGCTCCAATTGCCATGAGCCACATAGCAATGCCTTGAGGGCCACAGGCAATGGTGTGTGCGCCCAATGCCACAAGGCTTCCACCTATGACACGCCGGACCACCACTTTCATCCGGTTAACAGCACGGGGGCAAGCTGCGCCAACTGTCATATGCCTGAAAGCACATACATGGGTGTAGACCGTCGCCGTGATCACAGTATGCGCATACCCCGCCCGGATTTGTCCGTGGTTATGGGCACACCCAATGCCTGCAACCAATGCCATACGGATAAAGATGCCTCGTGGTCACTGGATGCCTTACGTAAACAGGGCGTTAATTTTCGTGACACTGGCAACCACCTGGCCCGCAGCTTTGCCGCCGTCGATCAGGGTGATGCACGCGCTGTGCCTTCCCTGGCCGCCCTGGCTAATGACACTAATGCGCCGCCCATCTGGCGCGCAACCGCCATGGAAGCCCTGGGCCAGGCTGGAGGCCGTGAGGCGACCCAGACAATGGCCGCCCTACTTTATGATGATGACAGTATCATTCGCGCCAGTACCGTACGCTCACTGCAGTTTTTGTCATTGCCACAACGCTTTCAGCTACTAACGCCGTTGTTAAACGACCCGGTTCTCGCTGTAAGGATGGAGGTCGCACAGGCCCTTGCAGGCGTGCCTCTGGATCAGATAAAGGCACAGGAGGCTAACCGGCTGCGCACGCTGTTCAAAGAATATGTCACCGTGTATGAACAACACTCGGATATGCCCGGCGTGCTCTCGCAATTAGCCTTGTTTTATTCCAATCGTGGTGATGCTCCTTCCGCAGAGCGAGCCTACAAAGAGGCGATAGAGATTAACCCGCAGTTGGTCGCGGCCTATTTAAACCTGGCTGATTTGTTACGCGCGCAAAATCGAGAGGAAGAAGCCCGGAAGTTTTTGCTCGAGGCCCTTGCTGTGGCACCCGACAATGGTAATACCATCCATGCCCTGGGCTTGCTGGAAACGCGCTCGGGCGACTCGGAAAAGGCCCTGGATTATCTGGCCCAGGCGGCAGCTCTGGAAACGCTGGGCACCCGGCATCGCTTCGTCTATGCCATCGCGCTGCACGACCTTGGCAACCCAAGGCAAGCGGTGACTGAACTCAACAAACTCAATCGCAAGTTTCCCAGCGACGAGCAGATCCTCCTTGCGCTCGCTAATTACAGCGCCGAGCTAGGCGACTACGCGAAGGCGCGGGCTTACGCTCAACAGCTGGTGCAGTTGGCTCCACGCAACACCAATTATCAGCAATTGCTCAGTAGCCTGCCGAACGACTAGTCGAAAAAGTAATCGTCGAGGATCGCGTAATAGCGCTCTCTGATAGCGGGAGATTCATTGGCGAGTTGATGCCCGGCCTCATCAAGGTAGTGGATTTTGCAATCTGGAAATAACCGGGCTATTGCCTTCATGTTATAGCGCCAAGCGACAGTGCCATCCTCGCGCCCCTGAATCACCAAAGCAGGACCCACGCCAAGGTTTTTGAAAGGCAACGATTTGAGCCACCGTTTTAATGCGCCAATCCAAATCAGAGACACTCGGTGCGATTGCAAAGGATCCGCACGCAAAAAGTCCAGAAAGCCAAGATCGGATGAGTTTTTATTAAACTTGCGTTCAAGGCTATCGGTGAAACGATGCAGCAAGGTATGCCCGAGACTAACGCCGGTCCAGCCAGCAGGCCGAACCAAGGGCGCGAGCAAAGCAGTCTTTGAGAAAGGCCAGGGCCCGTGTCTCGCAAGTTCGATCAATGCGGCACAGCCGGTGCTTTGCCCCAGTCCGAAAGTGGGCAACGGGGGCAGGACCGCACCGCTAATTACCGCTGCAATAGCCTTACCGTAATCTGAAAAGTCATCAATTTCCGCAGGTTCGCCGGATGATAGCCCGTGCCCGGGAAGATCGAAGATCAACACATTGCAGCCCCGCGAAAGGCCGTATGCAATCAGCTTGTCATAGATCCCGGCATGGTCGAAATAGCCATGAATGAGTACCAGATTGGCCCTGGCATCAGGCAATATCCAACGCTGGGTCATCAACTGAAAAACGCCCGATGAATTAAAACCGGCGTGATACTCAGCCTCGGGGTACCTCTTTGAGAAATCCAGCTGATAAAATCTTAGGTATTCGTTGAGCTCGAAAGATTGCTCCGTGCTGGCTGCAAAAGCTGGCAGGGTATCTCTCAAAAGGCTCAGCTCAGCAAGTGTTGGGGCATTGCCCCGCCCCGCGCCCGCCTGAGGTTTCGCAAATGGAGCTTCGGAACCCAAAGACTTACCTTCAGTCATTGTCCCTAGGCCCGCACCAACAAGACAGTGTTTGGACGCATGCCCACCACCAGCGGCCTAGTTCACTTTCGGCGTTAACTCGCCCGCATCGTAGAGCATATGCATGGTGTCCAGGTTTTTTACCCGAATCTTGTCCGCATTTCCCGATGTATTGAAAGCTTCATAGCGTTCAATACATATGTCGCGCATGGCATCGGTGGTTCTGGCAAGAAATTTTCTGGGATCAAATTCAGCCGGGTTTTCAGCAAGAAAACGGCGCACGGCTCCCGTAGAAGCCAGCCTCAGGTCAGTATCGATATTGACCTTGCGCACACCGTGGCGAATGCCTTCCTGAATTTGTTCAAGAGGTACGCCATAGGTCTCAGGAATATCGCCACCAAACTCATTAATCACTGCCAGCCAGTCCTGCGGTACAGACGAAGAGCCGTGCATTACCAGATGGGTGTTGGGAATACGGGCGTTGATCTCCCTGATGCGATCAATAGCCAGAATGTCGCCGGTGGGAGGACGGGTAAATTTGTAAGCTCCATGACTGGTGCCACAGGCAATCGCCAGGGCATCTACGTTGGTGGCTTTTACAAATTCAGCCGCTTCTTCCGGGTCAGTGAGCATTTGGTCGTGGGTTAGCTTACCTGCTGCACCGATACCATCCTCCTCGCCGGCCTCACCGGTTTCAAGCGAGCCCAGACAACCCAGTTCGCCCTCGACTGAAACGCCACAGGCATGTGCCAATTCTACCGCCTGGCGAGTCACAGCCACGTTGTAATCGTAATCCATTGGCGTTTTACCATCTTCGCCCAGAGAACCATCCATCATTACTGAGGAAAAACCGAGTTGGATAGAACGCTGACAAACGGCAGCTGAGGTGCCGTGATCCTGATGCACAACCACAGGGATGTGGGGAAACTCATTCATTGCAGCTTCCATCATAGCGCGCAGAAAAGGCGCTCCAGCATACTTTCGAGCACCGGCGCTGGCCTGCATGATGACAGGAGAATTAGTTTGGTCTGCCGCCTCCATAATAGCGCGGGTCTGCTCGAGATTATTAACGTTAAAAGCCGGCACGCCGTAGTCATGCTCGGCGGCGTGGTCCAGCAACTGGCGTAAGCTGATTAATGCCATTGTGTGTTACCTCTGCGATTTTGTTGTATGTCAGTCTGCTGCGCGCGCTTCAAGCACGGCAACCGCGGGAAGCGTCTTACCCTCCACGTATTCCAGGAAAGCCCCGCCACCGGTGGAAATGTATGAAATATTGTCGGCAATGTCGTACTTGTCTATCGCCGCCAGGGTGTCACCACCGCCAGCAAGCGAAAAGGCCTCGGACTCGGCAATGGCCAACGACAATGCTTCAGTGCCTCCCCCAAATTGATCGAACTCAAACACACCGACAGGACCGTTCCAAAGAATCGTTCCCGCATCTTTGAGAATCGTGGCAATGTCCTCGGCAGCTTCCGGACCGATATCGAAGATCATATCGTCCTCAACCACCTGATCAGCCAATTTGTGTTCGGCCTCGGTAGATTCAGAAAATTCTTTACCTGTGACCACATCGACCGGCAGCGGGATGCTGGTTTTTTCCATAAGCGACTTTGCGGCGGGAATCAGGTCGTGCTCGCAGAGTGACTTACCTACCGGTTTGCCTGCAGCGGCGAGAAAAGTATTGGCGATACCGCCGCCCACAACCAGTTGATCAACTTTATCTGACAGGGTTTCGAGAACGGTTAACTTGGTCGAAACCTTGGAGCCGCCGACGATAGCCACCATCGGGCGTGCTGGCTCAGCCAGGGCTTTTTCCAGCGCGCTCAACTCTCCGGCGAGCAGCGGCCCGGCACAGGCCACCGGCGCAAACTTGGCGACTCCGTGGGTAGACGCCTGGGCACGATGCGCTGTTCCAAACGCGTCCATCACAAATATCTCACACAAACCGGCATAAGCCTTGGCCAGGCTTTCGTCGTCTTTTTTCTCTCCTGGATTGAAGCGCACGTTCTCCAGCAAAGCGACGTCTCCATCATTGAGCTCCACTCCCAGCTTCCAGTCCTCAACCAGAGAAACCTTTTGATCCAATAATCCACTGAGGTGCTCAGCAACCGGTGCCATGGAAAACGCAGTATCGAACTCCCCCTCAGTCGGTCGTCCGAGGTGGGACATCAATATCACTTTTGCCCCGGCCTCCCTGGCCGCTAATATGGTAGGCAACGCAGCCCGGATGCGGGCATCTGATGTTACTGCTCCATCCTTGATGGGTACATTCAGGTCTTCGCGGATCAGCACCCGCTTACCCTTCAGCTCCATGTCCTGCATTAATTTTACCTTCAAGGACATTCAGTTAGTCTCCTTTAATCGTGTCCAGTGATTCGCCACATCCAGCATGCGGTTAGCGTAGGCCCATTCGTTGTCGAACCAGGTCAGCACTTTAACAAGGCGGGCACCACTCACTCGTGTCTGGCTGGCATCGATGATGCTTGAACGCAGGTCATGGTTGAAGTCACAAGACGCCAGGAGTTCTTCGGTATAGCCCAGCACGCCTGAAAAGCGGGTTCGCGCTGCCTCGTTCAGAGCATGATTGATAGTTGCAACATCCGTGTCGGTCCGGGTTTGTATGGTCAGATCCATGGCAGAGACATTGAGCGTAGGCACTCGCAACGCCTGCGCACTAAAGCGGCCCTTCATCGCAGGCAAAACACGCTCCACACCCCGCGCCAGTCCAGTATCAACGGGAATAATGGACTGGGAGGCTGCGCGTGTTTTGCGTAAATCAGTGTGATGATAGGCGTCCAGAACAGGCTGGTCGTTCATCGCCGAGTGGATGGTGGTGATCGTGCCGCTTTCAATTCCCACGGCATCGGTCAGCGCCTGAATGACAGGCACAATGCCATTGGTAGTGCAGGAACCTGCCGAAACGACACGGTGAGACGCTCGCAAATCTCCCTCGTTGATGCCGTATACGACGGTAGCATCTACATCTGCCTGAGCTGGCTGAGAGAACAATACTTTACTCGCTCCCTGTTGCAGATGTTGCTCCGCCGTCGCCCGGTCAGTGAA
This sequence comes from marine gamma proteobacterium HTCC2148, assembly GCA_000156295.1. GTDB lineage: Bacteria > Pseudomonadota > Gammaproteobacteria > Pseudomonadales > Halieaceae > Halioglobus > Halioglobus marinus. The sequence continues at coordinate 78,103 of DS999232.1, read as the reverse complement.
AGCACCCGTGCACTCCAGTACCATATCGATCCCGAGTTCGGCCCATGGCAAACCATTGATTGCTGCGCTGCGCAACAAACGAATGGACTGCTCACCAATTAACAGCTCCCGCTCATTTCCATGCAATGTGCCAGGAAAACGCCCATGTGTGGAATCATAACGGGTCAAGTGCAAGACAGTATTGGCGTCGGCCAATTCATTAATGGCGACTACCTGCATACACGACTGCAACGGGCTCTCTTGCAGAGCCCGCAAAACGCTGCGGCCTATTCTGCCGTAGCCATTAATCGCCAGTCGTATCAAAGCCGAATCCAGTTCAGTCGATCAGCACGTCTTCAACAGCGGCTACAACATTGTCCACCGTAAAGCCGAACTCCTTGAATAATTCGCCTGCGGGAGCCGATTCGCCAAAGCTGGTCATGCCAATAATACGCCCGTCCAGGCCGACGTACTTGTACCAGTAGTCCGCATGCAGAGCCTCCACGGCAACCCGTGCGAACACATCCGATGGCAACACCGCCTCGCGATAGGCTGCATCCTGGGCGTCAAATATCTCGGTGCAGGGCATGGAAACCACGCGAACCTGCTTCCCTGACTCTTCCAATCGCTCTGCCGCCGCCATTGCCAGGCTGACTTCAGATCCTGTTGCGATAATAATGGCATCGGGTAGACTGCCGCAGGCCTTAAGGATATAGCCGCCGCGAGCAACGTCAGCCAGCTGCTTGGAATCACGATCCTGATGGGGCAGGCCCTGGCGGGAAAATACCAGCGAACTGGGGCCATCACGTCGCTCAATGGCCGCCTTCCAGGCCACTGCCGATTCCACACTGTCGCAGGGGCGCCAGGTATTCATGTTAGGTGTAGTTCGCAAGGAAGCCACCTGCTCTACCGGTTGGTGGGTGGGACCATCTTCACCCAAACCAATAGAGTCATGTGTAAATACAAAAATGGACTGCTTTTTCATCAAGGCCGACATGCGCACGGCGTTGCGCATGTATTCCATGAAGACCAGGAATGTCGCTCCGTAGTTGATGAACCCTCCGTGCAGAGAGATGCCATTCATAATGGCAGCCATGCCAAATTCGCGCACACCGTAGTAGAGGTAGTTACCGCTGGCATCGTCTTTGGTTACGCCCTTGGAACCAGACCAAATGGTTAAGTTGGAGCCAGCCAGATCAGCAGACCCGCCCAGCAATTCAGGCAGCAAAGGACCATAGGCATTAAGGCAGTTCTGAGAAGCCTTGCGGGAGGCCACGCTTTCACCCTCTGCCTGGCATTGGGCAATGTATGCCTGCGCTTTGTCACTGAAGTCCGCTGGCAGTTCTCCCGCCAAACGGCGCTTGAGTTCGTCAGCGAGCTCAGGGTGAGCCCCGGCATAGGCCACCATCGATTCATTCCAGGCCTGCTCGGCTGCTAAACCCTTTTCGCAGGCATTCCAACCGGCATAAACATCCTCTGGTATCACAAAGGGGTCGTGCGGCCATGCCAATGCGACGCGAGTTGCCGCTACCTCATCGCCACCCAGCGGAGCACCGTGACAGGATTCAGAGCCCTGCTTGCCAGGCGAGCCTTTACCAATCACTGTTTTGCAGCAGATCAGAGTGGGTTTTGCGGTTTCATGACGAGCTGCTTCAATAGCGGCCTTGATCTCCGAAGAACTATGGCCATTTACATCATTAATGACCTGCCAGCCATAGCTTGCGAAGCGAGTGGGTGTGTCATCAGTAAACCAGCCTTCAACTTCACCATCGATAGAAATGCCGTTGTCGTCGTAAAAGGCAACCAGCTTGCCCAGGCCCAGAGTACCGGCCAAAGAGCATACCTCGTGTGAAATGCCCTCCATCAGACAACCATCGCCGAGGAACGTATAGGTAAAGTGATCCACGACCTGGTGACCATCTCGGTTAAATTGGTCAGCCAGTACTTTTTCGGCAATCGCCATACCGACCGCGTTACTGACACCTTGCCCCAATGGGCCCGTGGTGGTCTCAATACCTGGGGTATAGCCGTACTCTGGGTGACCCGGGGTCTTGCTATGAAGCTGGCGAAAATTTTGCAGCTCTTCGATGGGCAGGTCATAGCCCGTCAGGTGCAACAGGGAATAGATCAACATGGAGCCATGGCCATTGGAGAGCACAAAACGATCTCGGTTAGGCCACTGGGGGTTGCCGGGATTGTGTTGGAGATAGTCATTCCAGAGAACCTCGGCGATGTCCGCCATGCCCATAGGCGCTCCGGGGTGGCCAGAATTGGCCTTCTGGACCGCATCCATGCTCAGGGCACGGATGGCATTGGCGAGTTCAGTACGGTTGGACGACATGCTTATCTCCAAAATGAGGGAGCTGGTTAAAAACGGGACGTTATTTTCGCGTAACAGGGCGCTAACAGCAATCAAATCAAAGGGAAAATTGTCGCTCTGACGCCCTTATGCTTCTCTAAAGCACAGCCAAGCGTACAGGGCAGCAAAACCCCCCCTAAAATCTATATCAAAATATTTTGATATAGATTAACTCTCCTGCTAGACTGCGCCGCTATGTTAACTGCTACACAAACATCAAGTTCCACTGCGCAAGCCGATCAGGCGTTGCTGGCCGCCGAGCTAGCGAGTTTCTGTAAGGCAAGCGCTGATCCGCTGCGCTTGCAGATACTGCGCGTTTTGCGGGAGGATTCTTTTGGTGTCTCGGAGCTATGCTCTATTTTTGAGATCCGCCAGCCAGCGCTCAGCCATCACCTGAAAATACTGGCCGGAGCGTCATTGGTCGCTACTCGTCGGGAAGGCAATTCAATTTTCTACCGCCGGTCTCAGCTGTGCCAAAGACCAGAGCTTGAACCCTTGCAGAGCGCTCTGCTCGACGCTGCAGACCAGATCGAATTACCCGTTGAAATCGAGCGCGCAGTGCAGGCGCTGTACCGACAAAGAGTTGAAAACTCTCGTGCATTTTTTCGCCACAACGCTGACAAATTTCGCCAGCAGCAGGACCTAATCGCCAGCTATGAGCAATATGCAGGCACCGTAGCCGAAGTATTGCGCGATGCTCCTATCACCCAACGCTTGTTGGCACTGGAAGTCGGGCCCGGCGACGGCAGCTTCCTGATGGAGCTCGCTCCCCGCTTCGAGCGGGTGGTCGCTGTGGATATTGAGGCCGCCATGCTTGAGCAGGCCCAGGCCAGGGTCAACAAGGCGAAGCTCAGTAATATCGAATTTATTCACGGGGATACCGGCAGCCCCGCTCTATCGCGGCTTTCAGCCGATTGTGTCGTTATCAACATGGTTTTGCATCACACCCCCGACCCCGGCCAGATCCTCAAGGATGCAGCCGCGAGTCTCGCTCCCGGCGGGGTGGTACTGGTCACCGACCTTTGTCACCACGACCAGGGCTGGGCACGAGAGAGCTGTGGTGATTTGTGGCTGGGCTTTGACCCGGGAGAATTGACCGAGTGGGCCACTGAGGCCGAACTCAAAGACATTGCCAGCGTATATCTGGCACAACGTAACGGATTTCAAGTACAGGTGCGCCTTTTCGGCCGCCCATAAATAAAGGAACCAAAGCATGAGTGAATATGCGATTTTTACCTCGGAGTCGGTATCCGAAGGGCACCCAGACAAAATGGCCGACCAAATTTCCGACGCCATCCTTGATGCAATCATCAAGGATGACAAGGATGCCCGAGTTGCAGTTGAGACCATGGTTAAAACCGGCATGGCGGTGATAGCTGGCGAAGTCACCACGTCCACTTATGTGGACCTGGAAGAAGTTGTCCGCAATGTCATCCTCGAGATTGGTTACAACAGTTCTGACGTCGGCTTTGACGGCGCTTCCTGTGCTGTTCTTAACGCCATTGGTAAACAATCACACGATATCGCCATGGGTGTTAACGAAGGCGAGGGTGCCCACCTTGAGCAGGGTGCGGGCGACCAGGGCCTGATGTTCGGCTACGCAACCAACGAAACCGATGTACTGATGCCTGCCCCCATCTACTACTCCCATCGCCTGGTAGAAAAACAGGCTGAACTTCGCAAGCACGGCACCCTGCCATGGCTGCGTCCCGACGCAAAGAGCCAGGTCACCCTGCGCTACGAAAATGGTAAGCCAGTGGCCATCGACGCCGTGGTCTTGTCCACCCAGCACGACCCCGACATTGCCCAGTCCGATATTCACGAGGCGGTCATGGACCTGATCGTCAAGGAAACCTTGCCCGCAGAATGGCTGCATGCCAACACTCAATACCACATTAACCCCACGGGTCAGTTCATCATCGGTGGGCCGGTTGGTGACTGTGGTCTCACTGGCCGCAAGATTATTGTAGACACCTATGGCGGCATGGCCCGTCACGGTGGTGGTGCATTCTCTGGCAAGGACCCCTCCAAGGTTGACCGCTCCGCGGCATATGCGGGTCGTTATGTCGCCAAGAATATCGTAGCCGCTGGCCTCGCAGACCGCTGCGAAATCCAGATTTCCTACGCCATTGGCGTAGCTGAACCTACTTCGATATCCATCGACACTTTCGGCACAGGCGCACTGTCTGACGACAAGATCGGTGAACTGGTTCGCGAACACTTTGACCTGCGCCCCCGTGGCCTCATCGAAATGTTGGATCTGAAACGTCCGATCTACCGTAAAACAGCTGCCTACGGCCACTTTGGTCGAGAGGACGCAGACTTCACCTGGGAAAACACTGACAAAGCAGAGGCGCTGAAAGCGGCCCTTTAAAACTGAACTGAAAGGATTATTGCAATGAGCACAGCACAACAGATAGTAACAACTGAAGACTACAAGGTAGCCGATATCTCTCTGGCCCAATGGGGTCGTCGCGAGCTGGATATCGCCGAAGGTGAAATGCCAGCGCTGATGGCAATGCGCGCGAAATACAGCGAGAGCAAGCCACTGGCAAACGCCAGAATCCTGGGTTGCATTCACATGACCATCCAGACTGGCGTTCTTATTGAAACCCTGATCGCACTGGGCGCTGAAGTGCGCTGGTCATCATGCAACATTTTTTCTACCCAGGATCACGCTGCAGCTGCCATCGCAGCTGAGGGCATTCCTGTATTCGCATGGAAAGGCGAAACCGAGGAAGAGTACGACTGGTGCCTTGAGCAAACTATCCTCAAGGACGGTCAGCCCTGGAATGCCAACATGATCCTGGACGACGGTGGCGACCTGACGGGCATGCTGCACGAGAAATATCCCAGCATGCTGGACAGCATTCATGGCATCACTGAAGAGACCACCACAGGCGTCCACCGTCTGCAGGAAATGCTGGAAGCAGGCACACTGAAAGTACCCGCAGTTAACGTTAACGACTCGGTGACCAAGTCTAAGAACGACAACAAATATGGCTGTCGTCACAGCCTGAACGATTCAATCAAGCGCGGCACTGACCACCTGATGGCCGGCAAAAAAGCCCTGGTGATCGGCTACGGTGATGTAGGCAAAGGCTCTGCCCAGTCCCTGAACCAGGAAGGTATGATCGTCAAGGTTGCCGAAGTCGATCCCATTTGTGCAATGCAAGCTTGTATGGACGGCTTTGAAGTGGTGTCCCCCTACATCGATGGCGTCAACAAGAGTAATGACGAGTCCGTCAACAGTGACCTGCTCAGCAATACGGATCTGCTGGTAACGACTACCGGTAATTACAACGTCTGCGACGAGTACATGCTTAAAGCACTGAAGCCGGGCGCTGTGGTATGTAATATCGGCCACTTCGATAATGAAATTGATACCGCTTTCATGCGTCGTAACTGGGAATGGGAAGAAGTAAAGCCGCAGGTACACAAAGTTTATCGTGACCAGGCCACCAACGATCATTTAATCCTTTTGTCAGAAGGCCGTTTGGTCAACCTGGGCAACGCCACGGGTCACCCCTCACGCATCATGGACGGCTCTTTTGCCAACCAGGTTCTGGCGCAGATTTACCTGTACGAGCGCAAATTTGCCAACCTCGAGCCGGAAATGAAGCCGGCGGCCCTGTGCGTTGAAGTGCTGCCCAAGAAGCTCGATGAAGAAGTAGCGGCTCACATGATTGGCGGATTTGGTGCGGTATTAACCAAGCTGACTTCAGAGCAGGCCGACTATATCAACGTCAGCGTGGACGGCCCCTTCAAACCAGATAGCTACAAATACTAAGGAGCAAGAGTGGCCAAGCCAAGAATCAGCTTTGAATACTTCCCGCCTAAAACCGAGGCGGGCAAGGACAAGCTGCTCAATATGACCACGACAGCCCTTAACGAGCTCAACCCGGAGTTCTTCTCCATTACCTACGGTGCAGGCGGCACTACCCGGGGTGCAACCCTGGGTGTCGTCTCGGCCATGAGCGAGGCGGGCATCGATGTGGCGCCCCACCTCAGCTTCGGCGGAGACGACGAAGACGCCGTTAACGATTTGCTGGATACCTATAAAGCATTGGGTATCAAGCGCCTCGTTGCCTTGCGGGGCGATATACCGTCAGGTATGGGAACAGCCAATCAACTGGTGCATGCCAGCGAACTGGTGGCGCTGGTGCGCGAACGCAGCGGTGATCATTTTGAAATTGAAGTGGCCGCCTATCCAGAGATCCATCCGGAATCTAAGAGCTATGAGAGTGACGTCCAGTTTCTGAAAACCAAGCTGGATGCTGGCGCGAACAGTGCTATCAGCCAATACTTTTACAATGTTGAGGCCTACTTTTATTATTTGGACCAGTGCGCTGCAGCGGGAATCGATAAGCCGATTTATGCCGGCATCATGCCTATCACCAACTACGAAAACCTGGCCCGCTTCTCTCATAATTGCGGTGCCGAAATTCCCCGCTGGATCTGCAAGCGCATGGAAAGCTACGGCAACGATACGGACAGCATCCGCAAATTCGGTTTGGAGGTTGTCACCCAACTGTGTCAAACGCTGCTCGACTCGGGTGCTCCAGGTATTCATTTCTACACCATGAACCAGGTGGAGCCCACCAGCACCATCTACAAGAACCTGGGTCTGTAGTAAGATTGGGCCATGCGCATTCCCCGTATCTATGCGGGGCAAGTGCTGCAGGCCGAATCCAGTTTCGACCTGGAGCCCGGCCCCAGTCAACACCTCGCGCGCGCCCTGCGGATGCAGGAGGCGGGCCAGTTAATACTCTTCGATGGTCGCGGTGGTGAATACCCCGCTACCATCACCTCTGTTGGCAAAAAGTGTGTCTCTGTACTCACAGGGCAACGTCACGATATCGAGGTGGAATCCCCGCTGGCCATCCACCTGGGTATTTCCATATCGCGCGGCGAACGAATGGACTGGGTTATTCAGAAGGCCACCGAGTTAGGCGTAACGCATGTTTCACCGTTGCTCACCGAGCGCACTGAAGTAAAGTTAAAAGCTGATCGCGCCGAGAAAAAGCGTCAGCACTGGCAGCAAATAGCCATCAGCGCCTGCGAGCAGTGCGGCCGTAATCGCCTGCCAGTCATCAATCCGCTGACGCTGTTGCCCAAGTGGCTGAATGATAGCCAGGCCGAACTGAAACTGGTGTTGCATCATCGGGCAGAAAATTTATCGGCGCAGTCCACTCCTCCCCGCAGTATTGATTTATTGATTGGCCCGGAAGGTGGCCTTAGCCCGGATGAAATCCACTTGGCGGAGCAGCGAGCGTTTCACGCGCTGCGCCTTGGAGATCGTGTGCTGAGGACCGAAACTGCACCGCTAGCAGCTCTTTCAATTTTGCAGGCCAGGTGGGGCGACATGGCGCCATAAGCGGATTCACCCGCTGCGCAAAATCGATTGCGCCTCTTTTGTTACTGTCCCGCTAAAACGCCAAGCAGGCGTAGTGACCAAATCTCCAGCCCACATCAACATGCTTAACGTATTCGCTCTGGCTAAGGAGTGTGTCATAACGGTTTGGGAAGGTCAGCATTGGCGGCTGGCAAAAAGGCCTTCGTAAAAATTGCTGCGGTTTTTTATTAATCGCAGATGGCACTCATTGCCACGCAAATCTCGGCTGGTCAAAGTGTAGCACCCGCGTGGAAAGACCTCGCAGCGCGACCTCCCTGAACTGGAATAGTAGTGCTCCGGTGGGCGCAAAAATAACATCGTCCTGAAAGTGCATAGAAAGCACCTGACTATCACCTCCGGCGACATCTGACAGCAGTGGCGAGTCGTTTCGAGCGAGTTCAGAAAAGCTAAAGGGAGAGATAGTAGCCACCTCATCCGGATTAGGAATCAGTTTGCTCCAGCGGGTATCGTTCCACACCACAACCGGTGTAATGAGATAGCCCGAGCGAGTAATGTAGTCATCGAGAGTACCGAGAATCTGGCTGGCATCCAACGACAAATTGATCTCTTCTTGCATTTCACGCAAGGCGGCTTCAACCGGCGTCTCTCCGGAATCTATTCTGCCCCCGGGCAGCGCCCACTGACCAGTATGCGAACGCAAGGTGTGAGTGCGTCGTGTCACTATGATCGCGGCCTCGTCACGATAGCGGGTGACAGCCAGAACAACCGCCGCATGTTTCAAGTCGCCCAGAGGTTGAGTCTCTACCTTGAGCTCAGACAGGTTCTGTGTGAGCTGCCTTCGCAACTCCAGATCATGACCAAACGCTTTTACGGCCTGCATCAGTGCCAGCCCTCAGGCCTGTTGTTCCGTCCAGCGAGCATGCGTCCACTCAAGAAAATCGGCAACAGCATTCACCGTATGGTCGGTACGTACAGAATGGAACACCTCGAAGGCATGTTGAGCTCCGGGTAATTCCCCATACACCACCGCCTGTTCAGATTCCTGATTCATCGCTGAAACAAAGGTACGAGCCTCTTCAACCCAAACCAGGGAGTCATGAGTACCGTGAATAACAAACATCGGGGGCGCCTCTGCGCTGACATGGCTAAGCGGAGACCCCGTATCCCAAAGCTCCGGATTTTCCTGCTGGCTACACTGCATGACCTTGTCGGCCAACATTTTGTCCATCGACATTTCACCACGAATATCAAAACGGTCCTTGAAATCGTAGACGCCATAAAAAGGCACTGCCGCCTGAATGCTGGTATCGGCATCCTCAAACTCAGGCTGGAATGGGGCATAGTTAGGCGTTAGCGCCGCCAGCGAACTGAGGTGCCCACCAGCCGAGCCGCCAGTGATGGCAATAAAATCGGGATCGCCCCCGTATTCGGCAATATTGTTCCGTATCCAGGCGATAGACTTTTTCACATCGATGATATGCGCGGGAAACGCAGCATTGGGACTCAAGCGGTAGTTAATTGCCACACATAACCAACCTCTTTGGGCCAGGTGGAACATCAATGGCTTGGCTTGCTGCTCTTTTTCTCCAATCATCCAGCCGCCACCGTGCACTTGTAGCAGCACAGGAAATCCACCCTCTCGGGGTTCCTGCGGCTGATAAATATCCAGCAGATTGCGCTTGCCTGCGTCAGCATAGGCGATATGTGAATGCACACGGACACCCTCGCGGACCATAGCAAAAGGTTTCATCCAGTGAGCAGCGTCAACGCTATCTTCCAGCACTCGCTGCCGCTGCTGGGGCAGTGTGCTGCGATAATCTTCACCCAAGCCTCGCTTTAGCGCCTGGCGCATCACGCGCTGAGTATTCATGGCCTGCACATGCAGGTACACCTGACCCATCCAGGACAAGGCGAAAAGGCCCAGACCCACCTGGGCCAGCGAACTGTCCAGCAGGCCTGAAAGAGCCATTAAAGCCGTTAGTCCCAGTTGCCAGAGCAGGTGAATTAGCGCTAATTCGCCGCTGAGCCAGGCGATCAAAAAATAAAACGGGGCCATCCAGTAAATACGCCTGGCCTGAATAATCGCGCTATAAGTACCGATAGCGGATACCACCGCCAGAAAAAAATAAAAGCCGCTCACCCTTGGAGCCTCCGCTATTTGCAAATAATCCGGCCTAGTTTAGGGTAGCAGCGATCAATTCACTAGCTGACCGTGCTTGCGCTAATTTTTGGCTTTGCGTAACTTAGCAGGCCGCAGACAAACCGGAGCGTTTTATGACAATCAAGCTAGGTGTGGTAATGGACCCCATTGCTGACATCAACTACAAGAAAGACACCACACTGGCGATGCTATGGGCAGCCACGGCGCGAGACTGGCAGCTATTTTATATGGAGCAAAAGGACTTGTATCTGAGAGATGGTGAAGCCAGAGCCAGCATGTCACCACTCACCGTATTTCAAAATCCGGACAACTGGTACGACCTGAAGGCGCCCCAAGACTGCTCGCTCGCTGACCTCGATGTCATACTCATGCGCAAGGACCCCCCCTTTGACAATGAGTACATTTATTCTACTTACATACTTGAAGATGCTGAACGAAGAGGCAGCTTGATCGTCAATCGCTGCCAGGGGCTGCGCGACAGCAACGAGAAGGTTTTTGCCACGCAATTCCCACAATGCTGTCCGCCAGTGCTGGTGAGTCGCGACATGGCGCGGTTAAGGCAGTTTCACAAGGAGCACAATGACGTCATCTTCAAGCCTCTTGATGGCATGGGCGGTACAGCCATCTTCAGGGCCAGGGAAGACGATCCCAACGTCAGTGTGATACTGGAAACCCTGACAGAATACGGCCAGCAATCCATCATGGCCCAACGCTACATTCCGGAAATCGTAGACGGTGACAAACGCATTCTCGTGATCAACGGTGAAGCAGTGCCCTACTGTCTGGCACGAATTCCCCTGGCCGGAGAGCTTCGAGGGAACCTGGCAGCAGGCGGAACAGGCCGGGCTCAGCCCCTGACGGACAGGGACCGATGGATTGCAGAGCAAGTGGCTCCATTTTTGCGCGAAAGGGGGATCTTGTTTGCCGGCCTGGACGTTATCGGGGAATACCTCACAGAAATAAACGTTACCAGCCCCACCTGTATTCGTGAAATTGACGCCGGATACGATCTGGACATCGCCGGTGATCTGATGGATTGTATTGTCGGGGAACTAGAAAGACGGAGCTAAACTTCCACCGCCAATGTATTACCTTGAGACTACTGATGGGGAGCATACAAAGATGCGCAATGCGGTGCTGATTGCCGCGTGTTGCCACGTAGTTTTGGCTTTTGCGGTTTCTTTCAACAGCGACTCCAGCCCACGCTACAATCGTCAAATCGAGGTCACTCTCGCCACCAGGCCCAGCCAAACGGCTCCCGATGAAGCACAGCACATCGCCCAGCAGAATCAGGAGGGATCGGGGCAGGAAGCCGAGGTAGATGCCGTCACATCCCGCAATAAGGAATACCGTCAGCAGTCTCCGACACCGCAACAGGCAGCACCCCAGCAAGTCGATGCCGACGCGTTGGCCAGCGGAGAACTACTTTCAACAGTAGCGGCAGCATCGCGAAAGGTGAACGCACAACAAGAACAGGAAGAAACGCGTCGCAGTGCCACTCCGGGGCTCAATCCAGAGGTGGATCGCCTCAATCAGCAACTGGCGTCTTTGGAAGCGGAGCTGGACGAACAAACCCAGGCCTATGTTAATCGCCCACGAGTAAGGCGACTCACTTCCGTATCGGCAAAACAAGCAGTGGACGCTGCCTATCTGGCAGATTGGCGACAGCGCCTTGAGGCTGTGGGTAACAAATACTATCCCGAGGCATCTGTGCGCTATGGACTCTATGGCGACTTGCGATTACTGGTGGTAATTCACAAGGACGGCAGTCTTGAGGATATTCGGATCCTCAAATCTTCTGGCTATGCTGTGCTGGATGAGGCGGCAATAAAAATTGTGCGTTTGGCGGCCCCCTATTCACCCTTTCCCTCGGAGCTCGCAGCAACCACAGACAAGCTTGAAATAATCCGGACATGGCAATTTCAGGAAAATGAGCTAGGCTCAGACTGAAGCTTGGGATTAAAAAAATCCCCGTTTAAATGGTCACATCAGAGGTTTTCCCACCCATTATGCCCGGTAGAGTCGACGCCACCACCGCCAGAAGCAGCGACAGTCTGCGGGATCACTTCCTGCTGGCAATGCCCTGCCTGACCGAAGGCATTTTTTCTCATAGCATCACCTATATCTGTGAACATGGTGAAAGCGGCGCTATGGGTATCGTGATAAACCAGCCTCTGGACTTGTCCGTGGGCGAGGTTTTCGAGCACCTGGAAATTGAGAGCCTGAACGATTTTTCTGATATGCCGGTGATGGCGGGCGGCCCGGTACAGATTGACCACGGCTTCGTCCTCCACAGGGGCTGCGATGAAACCTGGGAGGCCAACTTGCAAGTCTCTGACGAGATCACCCTGACAACCTCGCGAGATATACTCAGGGCAATTGCCCAGGGTTCAGGGCCTAAAGAGCACTTGATTGCCCTGGGTTATGCAGGCTGGTCTGCCGGTCAGCTGGAACAGGAGCTGGCGGAAAACAGCTGGCTGAGCCTACCCGCAACCAGTGACATTATTTTTGCCACGCCGGCGGAGCAAAGATTATGCAGCGCTGCTGCACAACTGGGCATCGACATGAATCTGATTTCCGCCGAGGCGGGACACGCCTGAGCAAGCAAGCCCAAACAGTTCTGGCTTTCGATTACGGCCTGCGCCAAATTGGTGTTGCCACCGGCAACTCTTTGTTCGGTACTACTCATGCCCTACCCATCCTCAAAGCCAGGGACGGAGTCCCCAACTGGGCTTCCGTGGCAGCACTGGTGGATGAGTGGCAACCTGACCTGTTGGTCGTGGGCGAGCCGCTGAACATGGACGGCAGCGTCAGCGAACTATCAGAAAAAGCCCACAAGTTCGGCCGACGGCTGGGAGGGCGGCTGAATTTGCCGGTGCAAATGGTGGACGAGCGCTTAAGCAGCTTTGAAGCCAAGCAACAAAGCAGGGAAAGAGGTCATGGAGGTGACTACAACAAAAACCCGATAGACAGCCTGGCAGCAGAGTTAATCCTGCAGACCTGGCTATCAGGGCAAATCGGGGCGGACTCCTAAGACCGACCCATAAAACGGCCCTTGTCCTCGTTTTCCTCATAGGACAGAGAGAAATCGTCCGTTGCACCCGCGCCCACCTGGACCTTTTCATGCATTTTAATGGCGAGGCGAACATCATTGGCTGAGTCGGCGTAACGAATAGCGTCCTCCTTGGTGATCAGGCCTTCCTTGTAAGCCTTGGTCAGAGACTGATCGAGCGTCTGCATACCCAACTCGGTAGACTTGGCCATTAAATCCTTGATCAAGTGCACCTCTCCTTTGCGAATCAGGTCTGATACTAGCGGCGAATTCAATAAAACCTCAACCACAGGCACTCGGCCATTACTGCCCTTGCGGGGCAATAACTGTTGAGCCACCATCGACTTCAGGTTGAGGGATAAGTCCATCCACACCTGATGGTGTTGCTCGGGCGGGAAAAAACTCTGAATGCGGTCCAGTGCCTGGTTGGCATTGTTTGCGTGCAATGTGCAAAGGCAAAGATGACCTGTTTCGGCAAATGTCAGTGCCTGCATCATGGTTTCAGCCGTTCGTACCTCACCGATCATGATTACGTCAGGAGCCTGGCGCAAAGTGTTCTTCAGTGCGATATCGAAAGACTCGGTATCCACACCTACTTCGCGCTGCGTGACAATACAATTGCCGTGGTCGTGCATGTATTCGATCGGGTCTTCGATGGTAATGATGTGGCCGCGACTATTCTCATTGCGATAGCCCACCATGGAAGCCAGCGATGTGGACTTACCGGTGCCGGTCGCACCCACAAAAATGACCAAACCGCGCTTGGTCATCGACAGTTCTTTAACGATAGGCGGCAGGCCCAGTTCGTCGATGGTTGGAATTTCGGTAACAATACGACGCAGTACCAGCCCATATTCACCGCGCTGCTGGAAGCAGCTGACACGAAAACGCCCCAGGCCTTCGCGACCAATGGCAAAATTATATTCATGGTGCTCGAAGAAATAGGCCTGCTGTTCTTCGTCCATGGTAGACAAAACCAGCTCGCGAGCCTCTTCAGAGGTTAGCGGCTCGTCCGCCATAGGGAATATATTGCCGTCCACTTTAATTCCGGGCGGTGCACCCGCAGAGACAAAGCCATCAGAAGCTCCCTCATCGACGACTCGTTGTAGCAAATCTTCTATTTTCATGGTGCCTCCTTTATTTTCTTCTTTTGCGCAGGCCCTAGAAATTCTCCGGCATACGTGCTTTTTCGCGAGCGGCTTCGCGAGAAACAACCCGCTTTTCCACCAACTCCTGCAGACACTGGTCCATGGTCTGCATACCAAGGGCGTGACCAGTCTGGATGGCCGAGTACATTTGCGCCACCTTATCCTCGCGAATCAGGTTTCGGATCGCCGAAGTACCACGCATAATCTCGTGAGCCGCCACCCGACCGCCGGTAGTTCGTTTGAGCAGGGTCTGGGAACAAACTGCCATCAAAGACTCTGAGAGCATAGAGCGAACCATGTCTTTCTCTGCAGCGGGAAATACGTCGATCACCCGGTCGATTGTTTTTGCGGCAGAGGTTGTATGCAAAGTACCGAAAACCAGGTGTCCGGTTTCCGCTGCAGTGAGTGCGAGACGGATGGTTTCCAGATCGCGCATTTCACCCACCAAAATAATATCCGGGTCTTCACGCAACGCAGAGCGTAATGCCTCAGAGAAGCCCAGGGTATCCTTATGAACTTCCCGCTGGTTAACCAGGCACTTCTTGGACTCGTGAACAAATTCGATAGGGTCCTCAATGGTGAGAACGTGCTCATACTTGTTATCGTTAATGAAATCGACCATAGCGGCGAGTGTGGTGGACTTTCCTGAGCCGGTTGGTCCGGTAACCAGCACCAGGCCACGAGGCATCATGCAAATATCCCGAAACACCTGCCCCATGCCCAAATCTTCCATCGTCAGGACTTTCGAGGGGATTGTTCTGAATACCGCACCGGCACCACGATTCTGGTTGAACGCATTGACTCGAAAACGAGCCACGCCTGGAACTTCAAAAGAAAAGTCTGTTTCCAGAAACTCTTCATAGTCCTTGCGTTGTTTGTCGTTCATGATGTCGTAAATCAATTCATGAACTTGTTTGTGGTCCATGGGAGGAAGGTTGATTCGGCGAATATCGCCATCGACCCTGATCATAGGCGGTAAACCCGCCGAAAGGTGAAGATCCGATGCCCCCTGCTTGGCACTGAATGCGAGAAGTTCTGTAATATCCATATTTATCCTCTCTGGTAGGGCGTTTGCCTGGTGGGCTCCCCTGATAACGCCAGACCCGCAGCACCATGGCCGCTTGTTTTTCTGTATTTAGGGCTTTGCTGTGGCCCCAACGGCCGCGAATCAGCTACCATTCATGCCATGACTCAGCCCTTATCTAAAGACAATATAGCAAAGCTACTCAAGAGAGTACGAATCAGATCACAAAAAAGCCAGAAACCCGAAAGTGACATAATACTGCTTGCAGTCAGCAAAACCCGGCCCGCTGACGACGTCCGGGCTGCCTACGATTGCGGCCTGACCCAGTTTGGAGAAAACTATCTGCAAGAAGCGGTCGACAAAATTACCGATCTGGCCGACTTACCCATTACCTGGCATTTCATTGGTCCTATCCAGTCCAACAAAACACGGCCTATCGCAGAGCACTTCCAATGGGTGCAGAGCATAGAGCGGCCAAAAATTGCCCGCCGACTGAATGAGCAGCGACCCGATAGCCTGCCCCCCCTGCAAGTGTGCCTGCAGGTCAATATCTCCTCAGAACAGAGTAAGTCGGGGGTCAGCCTGAATGAACTGGATGAGCTGGCAACGCTGGTGGACGAGCTTCCCCGCCTCCAATTGAGGGGTCTCATGGCCATCCCGGCAGCCACCGATTCTGAGTCCGAGCAACGGGCCACATTTGCCGCCCTGCGCAAGGCCTTCGAACAACTGAAGTTGAAGCACCCTCAAATTGACACCTTATCGATGGGCATGTCCGGCGATATGGAATCAGCCATTGCCGAGGGCTCGACCATGGTTCGTATAGGCACCGCGATCTTTGGCCCAAGACAGGGGTGATATTGTTATACTAAAGCGCTAAGACACCGACCGCGCGGATGCCTGGATTCTGGCCTGGGCGGTAAAGACAAGCCCACAACCTTGTGCAAGTCACTGAGAACATAATTGAAGACACCTACAATAGCCTTCATCGGCGCCGGCAATATGGCTACCAGCATCGTCGGCGGCCTGGTCGAAGCTGGACATCCCGCTGACTGTATCCGCGCTGCTGATCCCTTCCCAGAGAGCATTGAGCGGCTGCAACAGATCGCTCCAGTGCATGTCTGCTCTGATAACCGGGAAGCAGCCCGGGGGGCAGATGTGATCATTCTGGCGGTGAAGCCACAGGTTATGGCTGAGGTCTGTCGCGGAATCGCAGAAGCCGTGACTGCAACCGCGCCGCTGGTTATCTCCATCGCCGCGGGTATCACCATCGATAGCATGTTGACCTGGTTGGGACGCGAAACCGCCATCGTGCGCTGCATGCCCAATACACCTGCTTTGCTGGGCTGCGGGGCCAGCGGACTGTTTGCAAACGCCAACACCAGCGATCAGCAGCGAGCATATGCAGAGCAGGTGTTGTCTGCTGTCGGGATTCTTGACTGGGTTCCCAAAGAACGGGACCTGAATGCGGTCACCGCACTTTCGGGCAGCGGCCCGGCCTACTTTTTCCTGTTTATGGAAGCGATGATCGATGCAGGAGTAGCGCAGGGACTGGACCGGGAAACCGCCCGCAAACTCGCCCAGCAGACCGGTTTGGGTGCTGCGCGGATGGCCCTTGAAAGCGATGTCGATCTTGTAGAGTTACGCCGCCGGGTAACCAGCCCGGGGGGCACCACCCAGGCAGCCATCGAAAATTTCGAAACGGCTGGCCTGCGTAAACTGGTGGATGATGCCATGCAAGCAGCCGCCGACAGAGCCGATGAAATGGCAAAGGAAATGGGATAAGGGCATGGGCGCTTTAAACGAAATATTCACCTACCTGATACAGACTGTTCTGACCCTGTACATGATGGCAATGCTGTTGCGCTTTGTGCTGCAACTGGTGCGAGCTGACTTTTACAATCCTGTCAGTCAGTTCCTGGTAAAAATCACTAATCCATTGGTCATCCCGCTGCGCAAGATAATTCCAGGGCTTGGTGGCCTGGATATCGCCTCGCTACTTTTGACCTTGATACTGCAATGCCTCGCAATCGTTCTGCTTATGGCGCTTTACGGCCTCGGTATGCCCAACATCGGCCTGCTGCTGGTATGGTCGGTACTTGGCGTGACAGGACTGATGGTTAACGTCTACTTTTTTGCCCTGCTGGCCATGATTATCCTGAGCTGGATTGCCCCGGGCAGTAGCAACCCCGCGGTTTATCTGCTGTACCAGATCACCGAACCGGTTATGGCGCCTTTCAGGAAACTACTGCCTTCTGCGGGCGGCATGGATTTTTCGCCTATTCTGGTATTCATTCTTATCAATATCATTCAGATTGCGTTGCGCCACATGGCCGCGGGCGTGGGCCTGCACCCGGCCCTGGTAATCGGACTCTGACAGCCACGCGATGAGCGCTAACTTCGACAGCCACTCGATTGGCATTGTTACCCCCCAGGTGGCCCGCTTTGATGACCCCCTGATGCTCGCCTGTGGCAGGGAATTACCCAATTATGAGCTGACTTACGAAACCTATGGTGAACTCAACCATGACAACAGTAACGCAGTACTAATCTGTCATGCATTGTCCGGGCACCACCATGCCGCGGGTTATCATAGCGAAGAAGATCGCAAGCCAGGCTGGTGGAACGAGTGCATCGGCCCCGGCAAGCCCATCGACACTAATCAATTTTTTGTCGTCAGCGCCAATAATATTGGAGGCTGTCACGGCTCAACCGGACCCACGGCCATCAACCCAGCGACGGGAAAGGCCTGGGGGCCAGATTTTCCATCACTGCGTGCAAGGGACTGGGTAAATAGCCAGGCCCGGCTGGCAGACCGTTTGGGTATCGATTGCTGGGCCGCTGTCATAGGCGGCAGTTTGGGCGGCATGCAGGCTATGCGCTGGTCGCTTGAATACCCTGACAGGCTCAAGCACTGTATTGTCATTGCAGCAGCCATGAAGCTAAGCGCCCAAAACCTGGCGTTCAATGAACTCGCCCGACAAGCCATAGTTTCCGATCCCGCGTTTGAAGACGGTAACTATATTTATAAGGGTGCAGTACCGGGCCAGGGTCTCGCTCTGGCGAGAATGGTCGGTCATATCACTTACTTGTCTGACGAAGCCATGGCCAACAAATTTGGCAGAGAGCTTCGCTCAGGAAGCTTCGAGATGGGCGACGAGGACAATATCGAGTTTCAGGTCCAGAGCTACCTGCGTCACCAGGGCAGTCAATTCTCGGGAAACTTTGATGCCAATACCTATATATTAATGACCCGGGCACTGGATTATTTCGATCTGGCCCGCGAATACCAGCACGACCCTGTGAAAGCATTCAGCAACGCGAACTGCAGCTTCTTTGTCGCCTCGTTCTCAACAGACTGGCGATTCGCACCGGCTCGCTCACGGGAAATCGTCAATGCCTTAATTGCCGCCGATCGTCCGGTGACCTACACGGAAATCGAGGCCGACGAGGGGCATGACGCTTTTCTCATGCCCATACCACGCTACCTGGAAGCGTTTTCAGCTTATATGAAGCGGGTGGGGGAAAGCTGATGCGCCTGGACCTTACTCACATACAACGCTGGATAGCTCCTGGTTCAAGGGTGCTGGACCTGGGCTGTGCTGACGGTGAATTCCTGCAGACTCTCCGTGATCAGCGACAAGTGCGTGGCACGGGGATCGAAATCGACCAGGCCGATATCAACAGCGCTATCGGACGTGGCTTGAATATTATCGAACAGGATATGGATAAAGGCCTGGCAAACTTCCCCGACCAGAGCTTTGATACCGTAGTGCTCGCCCACGCTCTGCAGGCTGTCCATTACCCGGATCGAGTGCTGGAAGAAATGCTGCGCATTGGCCGCCAGGGCATAGTCACTTTTCCCAACTTCGGCCACTGGCGCTGCCGCCTGTTCCTCGGTGCAAGAGGACGCATGCCAGTCTCCAGTTTTATGCCACACACCTGGTACAACACGCCTAATATCCACTTTTGTACCGTGCACGACTTCGAAGCCCTTTGCAGTGAACGAGGAATACGAATTCTGGCGCGCGACGTGGTAGGCAACACAGAGCGCGAACCGATGCTAGCCAATGCCTGGCCGAATTTGTTCGCCACCACTGCGATCTATCACATTACCCGCTGAGGTCAGCATGCGTACATTCTTTCTTACCTTTCTCATCATGGCACTGTGGCCTGCTGTCGCGGCCCATGGTCAACAGTCAAAAATGTTCGGTCCTTTTGAGCTGCACTACAGCGTAGTTAACACTACCTTTCTTGAACCCAGCGTCGCCGCTACGTACGGGATTATCCGCGGCGAAGAGCGCGCCATACTGAACCTGTCGGTGCGCGAACACCTGGATGCAGGCGGCGACGTAGGCCGCCCCATGCAATTAAAGGGCACCAGCAGGGATCTACTGCAAAAACTCGATGTCCTGGAGTTTCAGGAGATCCGCGAAGGGCCTGCCGTTTACTACATCGCTGAATTCAAATTTCTCAACGAGGAGCACCGGTCTTTTGAGGTCTACTTTCGACCAGAGGGTGCTCAACAAACCTACACATTCGAACTCAAGCATCAGATGTACAAGGACTAAGCCCGCCCATGGACAAACAAACCGTGGTTCTCGCCAGTGGCAACGCAGGGAAGCTCAAGGAACTGAACCGTACTTTGACCCCACTTGGGCTGGAACTCAAATCACAGGCAGAATTTGACGTTCCCGAGGTAGCCGAAGACGGGCTTAGTTTTGTTGAAAACGCTATTATCAAAGCCCGCGCTGCCTGTCGCCACAGTGGACTGCCGGCAGTCGCCGACGACTCCGGGCTAGAAGTGGACCACCTGAAAGGCGCGCCAGGCATTCACTCAGCCCGCTATTCCGGGGCAGGTGATATAGCCAATAATGCAAAGTTACTTCGCGCACTCGAAGGGGTGCCCGAGCCACAGCGCGGTGCCCGCTATCAATGCGCATTAGTGTATATGCGCCATGCTGAAGACCCCACGCCAATCGTTTGCCAGGGTAGCTGGGAAGGACGCATTCTAGAAGCTGAACAGGGCGTAAATGGGTTTGGTTACGATCCTTTGTTTTATTTACCAGACTACCAGTGCAGCGCGGCCGAGCTCTCGACGGACATCAAAAACGGTATTAGTCACCGCGCAATTGCCAGTGCTCTGCTGCTGAAGGCTTTAGGCACAAGCGCCTAAACCCAATGTCGCTGCCCCCACTTAGCCTTTATATTCACCTTCCCTGGTGCGAGCGCAAGTGCCCCTATTGTGACTTTAACTCCCATGAGAGCAGTCATGTTCCAGAGCAGGCCTATATCACCGCGCTTTTGCAAGACCTGGACGCCGACCTGGCCATGGCGGCTGGGCGTGAAATCCAGACCCTGTTCATCGGTGGAGGAACCCCGAGCCTGTTTAGCGCCGAGGCGATCTCCCGCTTGCTGGCGGGCATCGGTGACAGACTTGAACTGGCCCCTGACGCAGAGGCGACCATGGAGGCAAACCCGGGAAGCGCCGAAGCGGACAAATTTCTCGGCTTTCGCCAGGCAGGCATTAATCGTCTCTCGCTGGGTGTCCAGAGTTTCCAGGATGACAAGCTGGGCGCGCTAGGGCGGGTGCACGATAGTAAGCAGGCCCGCGCTGCCATCGAATATGCCAGTGCCGCCGGCTTCGATAGTTTCAATATCGATTTAATGCACGGTTTACCGGGACAAACTGAAGCAGACGCTATTTACGACCTAGAAACAGCCATCAGCTTCCATCCGCCGCATTTGTCCTGGTATCAGCTGACGATTGAACCCAATACCGTCTTCAACAAACGACCACCCACTCTGCCGGTAGAAGACGCCCTGGCAGACATTCAGGACCGGGGGGAATTGTTGCTTGAAAATCAGGGCTATGCCCAATATGAAGTGTCGGCCTACAGCCGTCCCGAGTTGCAGTGTCAACACAACCTCAACTATTGGTCCTTTGGTGACTATCTAGCCCTGGGCGCAGGCGCTCACGGCAAAATTACCACAGCCGACGGCAGCATCAGACGCTACGCCAAGACCAGGGCACCGCAAGACTATTTGCAGGGCGAGCGTTACACCGCCAGCAAGCGCGTTCTCAACCAGGGTGAGCTTATCGGAGAATTTATGATGTTTGCCTTACGGCTCAATAATGGCTTCAGCACACAGCGGTTCGAGCAGGTCACCGGATTGTCAGCAGATCAACTGCGCCCAAAGGTGCAGTCACTAGCGGATCGAGAACTACTTTCTACGGACGGCGACAATATTCGAGCAACACCTCTAGGAAGGCGCTTCCTCGACAGCGTGATCGCGGAATTTCTGCCTAACGACTGACCCTGGGCCAGCCGACCTGATAACTCACTGCGCAGGCAGTGAAATAGCTGCGGTACTAATCTTTTACAAACAAAAGATCCCAAACCCCATGCCCGAGTCGCTCCCCACGGGCTTCAAACTTGGTCAGTGGCCGATCATCGGGCCGAGGAGAAAACTGCTCGGGCCCGACGCTATTCGACAAACCCTCGGCAGCGGTCAAAACCTCCATCATCTGCTCAGCATACTGCTGCCAATCTGTAGCCAGGTGTAAAATACCGCCGGATTTCAGCTTGCGTGTAAGCTGCGTTACAAATTCGGGCTGGATCAGGCGCCGCTTATGATGGCGTTTTTTGTGCCATGGGTCGGGGAAAAAAATCTGCACCGTGTCCAGAGATTCATCGGCAATACAGTCGCGCAATACTTCTACTGCATCATGACAATAGACTCTGACATTATTCACGCCCTCATCCACCATGGAATGCAGCAGGCGTCCGACACCGGGTTTATGGACCTCTATGCCAACAAAGTTGTTATCGGGAGCTGCTGCCGCCATCTCTACAAGGGACTGGCCCATACCGAAGCCTATTTCCAGCACCTTTGGCCCGGGCCGGCCAAAACAGGTGTCGAAATCCAGGGGGCCATCTGCATGCACCAGGCCCCAGCGGGACCAATTTTCCTCGTACGCTCGCTCTTGTCCGGGGGTCATGCGTCCGGTGCGCAGCACATAGCTGCGAATGCGACGATGCTTTTCTGTTTCGCTCATATCAACCCAGCAACTTCCAGCCCACTGCTGCCAAACACGCCCAGCCCGCAATGAATGACAGGCCGCCCAGAGGGGTAAGGGCACCCAGCCACTTGGTGTCGGTCATTGCCAGAATATAAAGACTTCCGGAAAATACCGCTATGCCTGACAGGAACAACCAGCCGGCGCTTTTAAGCATGACGGTCTGGGGCTGACTAAGGGCAATCACCCCCACCGCCAACAGGGCCAGTGAATGGTAAAAGTGGTACTGAACTGCAGTTTCGAAAACTCGCATCATGTCGTTATCAAGCTTGTCGCGCAAAGCATGGGCGCCAAAGGCGCCGAAAGTAACTGCCAACATGCCACTGAGGGACGCAAGGGTAATAAATAGTTTTGCCATGGTTTGTATCTGTCCTGAAACTGAAGAAGCCCACTGGATGGGCGATGACCGAAGACAATCATCGCCCACACAGTGGGCTCCTACAAGAGTATGTTGGCTAAATCAGGCGGCGATGGCGACCTTTAGCTTTTTCATCGCATTCGCTTCTAACTGACGAATACGCTCTGCCGAGACACCGTATTGATCGGCAAGCTCGTGCAGGGTCGACTTATCCTCGGCCAGCCAACGCTGTGCCAGAATATTGCGGCTGCGTTCATCCAGGTCTGCCAAAGCACTGTGCAGTTGGGCCTGCGAGTTCTGCTTCCAGTCACCCTCCTCTACTGTCTGGGCGGGGTCGGAGCTATGATCTTCCAGGTAATACTGGGGTGCTTGCCAAGCGTCATCATCATCGCTGTCAGTAGACATATCGTATGCGAGGTCACGGCTAGTCAGTCGGCCTTCCATGCGGTGAACTTCTTTTACATCAACCCCAAGGTCCTCAGCGACAGCCTTGGCCTCGTCAGCGCTGAGCCACGACAGGCTCTTCTTCTTGCTGCGTAAATTAAAGAACAGTTTGCGTTGCGCTTTAGTGGTCGCCACTTTGACAATACGCCAGTTACGCAGAATGTACTCATGCATTTCTGCCTTGATCCAATGGACGGCAAAAGAGACCAGCCGAACGCCCTTCTCCGGATCAAAGCGCTTAATGGCTTTCATCAAACCCACGTTGCCTTCCTGAATCAGGTCGGCTTCAGCCAGGCCATAGCCAGAGTAGCTGCGGGCAATGTGGACGACAAAACGCAAGTGAGACATCACCAGCTCTCGGGCAGCGGTGAGGTTGTCATTGTAAAAGAGATCTTCTGCCAGTTCCCGCTCGCGCTCAGGACTGAGCACAGGGATACTGCCAACGGCTTGCACATAGGCGGCAAGGTTGGCTCCCGGTACCATCTGATCGACGGGTTGCAGGTTACTACTCATAAAAAACCTCCATTAAATTTTGGCCAGCAATATTAGCACTCTTTGTATTAGAGTGCTAATCACCACATAGTTCCATGGAGGTATCAAAAAAAATCATACTTTTTTATTATAATCAGTAACTTATGCTCAAAATTCTACCAAACGCACCGGTTGCAGGCAATTTTGCGAGACGGGGGTAAGCTGCCACCTAAAACCCACTAACGGGGCTGGATTGCAGCCAGATGGCGCGTGACTGCAAGCCAGGCGCCAGCCAGACCTAGCAGCCCGCCCAGGATAAGCAGATTGAGAGCGCCCATCATGCCCAGTCCCTCCAGTTCAAAGTCACTCTGGTACAAAGCGGCCAATTCAGAGACCGGCGATTCCAGAAACCAAAGAGACAAACTCACCAGCAATGCGGCAAAGAAGCCGCCTCCGACACCGTACCAGAGTCCCGTGTATAAAAAAGGTCGACGCACGAAAGGATTGCTGCCCCCCACCAATTTCACAATGACGATCTCTTCCCGGCGATTCTCGATCGACAGGCGAATGGTATTACCTAATATCAATACCACCCCTAAAATCAACAGCCCGCCAATGGCCATGACCAGGCGCCGGCTCAACTGCATGATGCTGTTGAGACGTTGCAGCCATTCCATATCCAGCACCGCCTCCGCCACTTCTTCTCGCTGGGCTAACTGCGAGCGCAGGCCATCGATGGCGGTTCCCACCAAAGACGCAACCGGAGTTACCAATAACAGATTGGGCAGCGGGTTTTTCTCCAGGCTAGCCAGCACATCCGCAAAACCAGACAGCGCGCTAAATTCAGCCAGAGCATCCTCGCGCGACACAAAGTGCACCCCGGCCACATCGTCCCTGGCTTCAATTTCACGGACTAAAGTTTCAGCTGAAGCCGAGTCCTGACCCTCTTTAAGAAATAAGGAAATCTGCGAAGGGCTGTCCCAGCCAGCGCTCAGCTCAGTTGCATTGTCCAGCGCCACATCAAGCCCCACAGGCAATGCCATTGCGATACCAATAACAAGCCAGGTCATCAAGCTGGCGACAAGATTGTCTAACACCCGGTGAAGGCTATCAGCCGCAGACAGTCGATGATGACGCAGCCACGCATTATAACGATCAGATAAACGCGTCTTACTTTGCACTGCGCCTTCGATCCGGGACTTACTCACAGGGCACCCCCGGTCACCAGGCGGCCTTCACTTAACGTGATGATTCGGTGGCGCAACTTGGAAATCAATATCAGGTCGTGGCTGGCGATAAGCACCGTGACGCCCACCTGGTTGAATTCCTCGAACAGCTGCATGATTTCAGCAGACAGCGCCGGATCGAGGTTTCCCGTGGGCTCATCAGCCAACAGGATCTTTGGCTTGCCCACTACCGCGCGTGCGATGCCTACTCGCTGCTGTTCCCCCCCTGACAAGGTTACTGGCAAGGCCCGTTCGCGATTCAGTAAGCCCACCTTGTCCAACGCCGCGCGCACTCGTCTGCCAATCTCTCGATGATCGTAACCGGCAATGACTAAGGGCAGAGCCACATTGTCGAATACGCAGCGATCAAAAAGCAGCTGATGGTTCTGGAACACCACGCCGATATCCCGTCGATGAGCGGGAATACTTCGATTTGGAATGCTCGCCATGTCTATCCCATCGACGATGACCTTGCCGCGGGTTGCCCTATCCATCAACATCACCAGGCGCATGAGCGTGCTCTTACCCGCGCCAGAATGGCCGGTCAGAAAAACCAGGTCATCTTTGACAATCTCAAAGCTGACTTCACGCAGGGCATCGTGGCCCTCATCATAGCGCTTACTGACGCGCTCGAAGCAGATCATGCAGGGTCTTCGTTCCCGGCGAACAAGGCCTCGATAAAAGGCTCAGCCTCAAAAGGTCTTAAATCATCTACCGCCTCTCCAATACCGATAAACCGAATCGGTAAACCCAGTTTTTTGGCGATCGCAAAAATTACTCCACCCTTGGCCGTACCATCAAGCTTGGTCAGGCTAATGCCTGATACGCCTACCCATTGCTGGAAATGATCGGCCTGGGCCAGGGCATTCTGTCCAGTGCCCGCATCCAGTACCAGCATCACTTCGTGGGGAGCACTTTGATCGAGTTTACCCATCACCCGAACC
Source organism: marine gamma proteobacterium HTCC2148 (assembly GCA_000156295.1). Taxonomy (GTDB): domain Bacteria; phylum Pseudomonadota; class Gammaproteobacteria; order Pseudomonadales; family Halieaceae; genus Halioglobus; species Halioglobus marinus. The sequence continues at coordinate 52,503 of DS999232.1, read as the reverse complement.
ACTTTCTTAAGCTCCTCCATCAAATTGTCCTTGTTGTGCAGACGACCCGCCGTGTCAGCAATCAACACATCGATATTCCGGGCCTGTGCGGCCTGTAATGCATCGAAAATGACGGAAGCGCTGTCTGCACCGGTGTGTTGTGCCACCACTGGCACACTGTTTCTGTCACCCCATACCTGCAACTGCTCTACCGCTGCAGCCCGAAAGGTATCGCCGGCCGCCAACATGACTGACTTCCCCTGGGACTGAAATCGCTTCGCCAGTTTACCGATGGTTGTGGTCTTGCCGACACCATTTACGCCGACCATCAATATTACATAAGGTTGATGCCCGCTTACTGACAGCGGCTGCTCGCAGGGCTTCAGTAAAGACAGAAGTTCTTCTTTGAGCGCCCCTTGTAACAATTCCGGATTGGTCAATTCCTTACGGGATACACGTAACATGAGCTTGTCGATAATATCCATGGTGGCCTCGATACCCACGTCGGCCATCAGCAAACGCGACTCCAGTTCCTCGAGCAACTCTTCGTCGATTTCCTTGCGCCCTAGGAACAGGTTCCCCAAACCCTGAACCAGACTATCGCTGGTTCGCCCAAGGCCCCGGCGCAGGCGGCCGAAAATTCCGGGCTTGTCCTGGGGCGCTGCGTCATTAGTGAACCCCGGCGTTGCCTCGACTTGAGGCTCGGGCTGAGCCGAGCTTTCAACAGCGGGCTCAGGGAGTTCCTGTGCAGCGCCTGCCTCGGCAAGCGGTTGCGCTTCCAGCTTGTTCTTTCGTTTGAAAATTTTCATATCGGTCGTGTTAAAGTCTGCAGTCACCAGAAGGGTAGCCGCGAAAGGGTCTATCCTACCACTGCTGTACAGAGTGATTAAATGTCGAGAGGCACAAAAGGCCCAAGCGGTAACGGTCAATTACGCATCATCGGCGGTCAATGGCGCGGTAGGAAGCTGTCATTCACTGCAGCTGAAGGCCTTCGGCCCACCTCCGACCGGGTGCGAGAAACCCTGTTCAACTGGTTGGCTGCGGATATACATGGGGCGAAATGCCTGGATCTCTTCGCCGGCAGCGGTGCTCTAGGGCTGGAATCGCTGTCCCGGGGGGCGACCCATTGCGACTTCATCGATACGTCCGCCGCGGCAATTAAGCAGTTGCAATCACATTTACAAGTCCTTGATGACGCAAGCCGAGGCCGCTGCCATAACGACTCTGCGCTGTCCTTCCTCACCAAGGCGCAGCAGCGCTGGGACATCGTATTTGTAGACCCCCCTTTCGGCCAGGACCTGCTTGCCCCAACCTGTGACCTATTGAATCAACTAAAATGCCTTTCGCCGGGAGCGATGGTTTACGTAGAGTCCGGCGCTAAAGAAAAGCTACCTGATTTCCCAGCGAGCTGGGAGCCGCATCGGGAGAAAAAGGCCGGGGGCGTTAGCTACCGCTTGTTCATTGTTCACCCCGAGTAAATCGGGTTACCATCCGCAGCTAAAGTAACTGCAAGGCTGAGCGCTATGCGCACCAACACTGTCATCTATCCCGGTACTTTTGATCCCATCACTAACGGCCACGTGGATCTTACCGAGCGCGCCTCCCGGCTGTTTGGCCGGGTGGTGGTTGCCATCGCCTACAGCGAGAAAAAGACACCCTTATTCGACCTGGAGCAACGAATAGCCCTGTGTGAGGCGTCTCTCTCTCACCTGGATAACGTTGAAGTGACTGGGTTTAGTAATCTTTTGACCGATTTTGCCAAAAGCCAAGACGCGAGATGCGTGCTGCGAGGATTGCGGACGGTGGCCGATTTTGAGTACGAGTTTCAGCTGACAAACATGAACCGGGCCATGTTCCCGGAGTTCGAGAGCGTGTTTCTGACACCCTCTGAACATCTGTCGTTTATCTCATCATCCCTGGTTAGGGAAATCGCCGCCCTCAAAGGCGATATCACGCCCTTTGTGCCTGAGCCCGTCGCCCTGGCACTGCAGTCTCGATTCGCCGACTAAAGATTTGGCGCAATGGGGTCTGCGTTGAGCCCCTGGCCGCGTTTGACTGACTAGCCCTATTCGCGTGCCGCTCTGGAAGCGCGAATTGAGTCCACGTCTTTGTTGGTGTAGCCCGTGTTACGACAACCCAGGCAACGCATGAACGTCGTTGCACCGGGGCCAATCACCAGTGTTTCCGCAGCTTCACCTGCATGTCCAGCAAGCAGCGTAAAGGGCAGGCTGACCAACCAGACGGCGGCACCACCCACTGTCATCACCAACCCGACCGGGCGCGCCACCAACAAATCACCCACCATAGCCCACTCGTTGGGGCTCTCGTCGACCGCTTTTGCTGCCAACAGCGACTGTGGAATCAGCAAGCATGAAATCATCAGGGCTATTACAAGGCGCTTCGCGCCAACCGTTTTTTTCATATTATTTCTCCGCGGGATCCCTTCCCCGTCCCCTATGGTCTTTTTAGTGTAGCCTGTTCAACGCTGGCAGGCCACGCAGTACACGGTAGTTCGCTGACTAATTCGACTTTCTTGCAATTTCTCGCTGCAATGCTTGCAGGGTTCGCCCCCACGGCCATAAACATATAACTGTTGGGCAAAGTATCCAGGCTTTCCATCGCCACCCACGAAATCTCTAAGTGTAGTACCACCATGATTTATAGCGGAAGTAAGCACTAACTTCACTTGGTCAGCGAGGCGCTGATACCTGGCCTCTGAAATTCGCCCGGCAGCCCGGTTGGGGCGAATGCCCGACAAAAACAGAGCCTCGTTAGCGTAAATATTACCAACGCCGACAACGATTTTTTGGTCCATCAGGAATGATTTAATCGGGCCTTTACGTCATCGGGATCGTGTATAGAGAAGCGCTCCATCGAACGAATCTGATAGCGGCTATGGCCCCAGGTTTTCTAACAGGGCATGGGATTCCCCGTGGGCCACCCATAAACAACAGCCAAAGCGGCGGGGATCGTTGTAGCGAAGGACGTTACCGCCAGCGAGTTCAATATCGAAGTGATCGTGCCGTGCAGGTTGCTGTGAGGGAGGTACCAGACGCAGCGAACCAGACATTCCCAGATGCACCAACAAAGCTCCGGCAGCGGTATGGAACAGGAGGTATTTTGCCCGACGTTCCACGCGCTCTATACGTTGCCCCTGTAACAAGCCTGGAAGGTCAGGGGGAATAGGCCAGCGCAAACGGCCCTCTCTAACCAGCAGGCGTTTCACCCGTTGGTCTTTTACATGGGGTTCTACCCCACGACGAGTGGTTTCTACCTCGGGAAGCTCCGGCATGACAATCTATCAACAGCAAAACCCACATCATACCGCGACAGCGGGCACAAAAAACCCCGGGACTATGCCGGGGTTTCAGGATGTATTATGCAGAGCGGCTTACTTAATTTTGCCTTCCTTATACATCACATGCTTGCGGGCGACTGGATCGTACTTCTTCTGCTCCAGCTTATCCGGGGTGGTGCGCTTGTTTTTGTCAGTGGTATAGAAGTGTCCAGTACCAGCTGAAGAATTCATGCGAACTTTTTCTCTCATCGATCTTCTCCTTAAACCTTCTCGCCGCGAGATCGCATTTCTTCAAGAACGGTTTCGATACCCTTCTTGTCGATAATACGCATACCCTTTGAGGATACCCTCAGGCTCACGAAGCGTTTCTCAGACTCCACCCAAAAGCGGTGCTTGTGGAGATTAGGCAAAAAACGGCGACGGGTGCGGTTTTTTGCGTGTGATACGTTGTTACCGGTGACCGGACGCTTGCCGGTGACCTGACATACTCTTGCCATGATCCTGTCTCTCCCAAAATCGCGGGATTTCATAAAAAATAAGTGGCCATAACGGATCCGAAAAAGGACCCCAGCCGCACGGAGCGCGACTTTATACCAGAAGGGCTAGACCATAGCAAGAAAATCTCTGCCCGGAGCTCTTCTCCAGCACTGGCACCTGCTATGCGACACGCGCGACCTGCTAGCCTGGCCAGGTTCACAGCAGCCCCTGCTCGGCAAAAGAAAATTCACAACCAGATCCAACGATAATGTGGTCCAGAACCCTTATATCCAGCAGGCCCAGGGCAGCAACCAGGCGCTCAGTGATACGCTTGTCTGCACTGCTGGGCTCGGCCACTCCAGAGGGATGGTTATGAGCAAAAATCACTGCAGCCGCCCGATATTGCAGAGCTCGGACCGCAACTTCCCGGGGGTAAACTGCGGCTCCGTCCAGCGTTCCAAGAAAGAGGTCCTCACAGCGCATGATGCGGTGCTGGTTATCCAGAAAAATGACACTGAATACCTCTCTCACCCGGCTGCCCAGGTGATGCTGCAAAAACAGCCGGGTCTGGCCAGGACTGGAAAGCACGTCCGCTCCCTGCAGCTCTTGCAAAGCCCGGCGGCGAGCGAGCTCTATCGACGCTTGCAGCAGGGCATACTTGGCATCACCTATCCCCTGAAAGGCCAGCAAACTGCTCGCGTCTGCTCGCATCAAACCTGTCAGTCCACCAAATTGCTGGAGTAGCTCTTTGGCCAGCACAACCGCATTACATTGGCGATAGCCGGTTTGTAACAGCACCGCCAGTAATTCGGGATCCGAGAGACTGTTCGCTCCACGCAATAACAGCCTGTCTCTAGGCCCCTCTCCGGGCTCCCAACGTGCATCCTCCAAGACGCTCCTCCTTGAGCCTCTCTGGCCCCCCGGTGTCAAAAACGCGGGCCAAATGGTATCTTTCGCTGCTTTCGGGTAACTATTGTGGCAATTCAGGTCCGACAATGGCACATCTATTTAATCGTAATGTACTCCTGGGCGTAAGCGGCGGCATCGCCGCCTACAAATCAGCGGAGGTAGTGCGGCAGTTACAGGAGCAGGGAGCCACGGTCCGTGTGATCATGACTCATGGCGCCCAGGAATTTATTACGCCGCTGACCCTGCAGGCGCTGTCAGGTCACCCGGTTCATACCCAATTGCTGGACGAACAGGCCGAGCAGGGCATGGGACACATCGAACTAGCCCGCTGGGCGGACTTGCTATTAATAGCACCCGCAACGGCAGATCTCATCGCTCGTCTGGCGGCGGGTCGCGCCGACGATTTGCTCACAACAGTCAGCCTGGCGACGCCTGCCCCTGTACTATTGGCGCCTGCCATGAATCAACAAATGTGGCGCGACCAGGCCACTACTGCCAATATCGAAACCCTGCAGCGTCGGGATGTACATTTCATTGGCCCGGCAGCTGGAGAGCAGGCCTGCGGCGATATAGGCCCGGGGCGCATGGAGCAACCACCCGCTATCGCCGCAGCTGCTGCGGCACTTTTTCACACTGGCGCGCTGGCTGGAAAAAAAGTTGTTATTACCGCCGGGCCCACCAGAGAGCTGCTGGATCCAGTGCGATATATCTCCAACCACAGCTCCGGCAAAATGGGCTACGCCCTGGCACAAGCGGCGGTTGATGCGGGAGCTGTAACAACCCTGGTTAGTGGACCAGTCAGCTTGGACCCACCCGAGCACGCAAAGTGCCACCGAGTTGAAAGCGCCCAAGAGATGCTGGAAGCATGCCTGGACCTGGTTGCTGATTGTGACATTTTCATCGCCTGTGCTGCGGTGGCGGATTATCGCCCAGCTCAAATAGAAGGTCAGAAAATCAAGAAAGGAGCCGAGGAAATCAGCCTTCAGTTGGTTAAAAATCCCGATATAGTCAATGCCGTCGCAGCCGGCGAACGCGCTCCCTTCACTGTGGGCTTTGCCGCCGAAACCCAGAATGTACTTGGCTATGCCAGGGATAAAATGCAACGTAAGGGCCTGAACATGATTATTGCTAACGACGTCTCGGATCATGGCATCGGCTTCAATAGCGACGAAAACGAGGTCACTGTACTTTGGGAGACCGGGGAACAAGCCCTGTCCAGAGCAGGAAAGCCGACCATCGCCCGCCAAATCATGGACCTGATCGCCAAGGCCACCAAAAACTAGTTACTCAAAAAGTACCAAAGCGCATTCACGTTGAGGCGTGAGCGTAATATCATCCCGTTCAAGGACACGCTGGCAGGGAACATGCTGAATAAACTTAAAAAAAATAAAGGTGACGCAGCGAAAGAGCCCAAACGCCAGGCTGCAAGTAATCCCCAGGGCATCTCGGCTTCCGGCAATGCGACCTACAAAATAACCGGCACCGGACTAGCGATTACTCTTTTGGTTATTTTGGTGAGCTTCGCCTATCTACTTTTGGTTCGCGAACCTGGCGTAAGGACTCAACAGGCAGATCGGGTTGCCGGTGCTTATGCCACTCAGCAAGCCACCAACATTAGCGCCCGAATCAGCCTTGTGCGCGAGCGGCTGCGAAGTACCGCACAATCTCCACTGGCCTTGTCGGCAATTGCCAGCAGCGCCCGGGAAGACATAGAACTGGTAGAGCAGGCAGTGCTGGACTACTTCCCCGATTTGCTGACCCTCAAGATCGTACCGGTGGGTGACATGGGCACCGCACAGTTTGAAGGCGGCGACCAGGGGCTGCGCAATCATATTGAAGTAGACCTGGTGCGCCGCACGGCAAATGGCGAACAAACCCTGCCCGAGGCGTTTCAATTTGAAAAGCGCTGGCTGACCACGATTGCCGAATTGGTCAAGCACCCGCGGGAAAAAAATCGCAGAGCAGTGCTAGTCGCAACAGTCGATAATCAGGCATTTACCCGGGAGCTTCAGGCCCTGAACTCCGGCACCGGAAAATATGCCCTGGAACAGATGTATACGTCCAGAGATGGTAAAACCAGCACTAACATCATCGCCCAGGCAGGTAGCGGCGACGCGGCGAACTATGAGCGATTCGCCACCATACCCGACACCAATTGGCGAGTCGCTTTCACCCCCTCCAGGGAGTTGATCAGCCTTTTGGGCTCGTCCAGCCGACCCCTTCAGATTGTGCTCATATTGTGCATTGTGGCTACTCTTGGAGGTTTTGCCATTGTCGCTATCCGGATGCCCAATATCATCAAGGACGACGTCAATCGAATGATATCTGCCTCGGACCGCAAGTCTGAATTAAGCCTAGCCATCCCGGAACTAGTCACTGTTGCAAGACAGTTGCGCAGGGCCACGCTGCGCGCTCTTCGCCAGATAGACGGTGGTCATAGTGCTCCAATGCCCAGCATGGAAGTAGAGACGCTAGAATCGGTGAAAAGCGCGCCCTCTGCTGCTGACCTGGATGATGTGTTGGAGCTGGACCTGGTCATGGAGGAAGATCCGGAACAAATTTCCGCCCTTCCCTCTGATTTTCCGGCCCATATATTCAGAGCCTATGATATTCGTGGAGACGCAAGCCGCGAGCTTACCCAAGAATTGATGGCAAACATTGGTCTTGCTCTGGGCACTATCGCTGGCGAAATGGGAGAACAGTCGTTACTGGTAGGCTGCGACGGGCGCAACTCGAGCCCCGTACTTAAGTCCGCGCTGGTACGCTCGCTCATGGAATCTGGTCGCGATGTTATCGACATTGGCCTGGTACCCACACCTGTTCTCTACTTCGCTACCCGCCACCTGAACTGCCGCTCGGGCCTGATGGTGACGGGTAGCCACAACCCCAAGAACGACAATGGCCTCAAAATCGTTCTCAACCAACACACGATACATGCCGGTGGTATTGAGGATGTTCGAGACAAGGTGATCGAGGGTAAATTCAGCAAGGGCAGCGGCAGGATGATCAAAGAGGATGTCATTCCCGCCTACATCGATGCGGTCACCGAAGACATTGCTATCGCGGTGCCCCTCAAAATTGTGGTGGACGCGGGTAATGGCGCGACCAGCGATGTTGCACCCCAATTGTTCGAAGAATTGGGCTGCGAAGTCATTCCAATGTATTGCAGCGTAGACGGCAACTTTCCCAACCATTCTCCAGACACTTCAAACGAGGATAATTTGCGCGCCCTGTGCGATGCAGTCCAACGGGAGGAAGCAGACTTCGGCGTTGCATTCGACGGCGATGGCGACAGATTGGCGGTGGTCACAGGCAGTGGCCGCATTGTCCGCTCAGACACCTTGCTGATGATATTTGCCCAGGATGTGGTGTCACGCAACCCCGGTGCTGATGTCGTGTTTGATGTGAAGTGCAGTCGCAACCTGACCCAGCTGATTACCAGTAATGGCGGCCGCCCTGTGCTCTGGAAAACTGGCCATGCCTTTATGAAGGAAAAAATGGCGGAAACCGGTGCCCTCCTGGGCGGCGAATTTTCCGGCCACATGTTCTTCGGCGAACGCTGGTTCGGTTTCGATGATGGCATGTACGCGGCGGGACGACTGGCTGAAATTATGAGCACTCAGGGTGACAGCCTGGACGACATCATCGATACTTTCCCCGTCACAGTAAATACGCCGGAGATTCTGATACCTGTCTCAGAGCAGAGCAAGCAACCGCTGATCGATAGAATCATCCGTAATACTGATTTCTCCTCGGGCAAGGTCAACACCATGGATGGGATTCGGGTAGACTTCTCAGAAGGCTGGGGTCTGGTTCGAGCGTCCAACACCAGCCCGGCACTGACTGCCCGATTTGAAGCCACCAGTACAGATGCACTGGAGATGATCATGAACGAATTCCGTGAGCAGATCGCACTGGTAGACTCCACACTTGAACTGAACTTCTGAGCTCAATAGGCTCCCACAGGTAATTCATGTCACTCGATCGCAATGCTGCCCTCAATATCGCCAAGGTACTGACCGAGGCCTTACCTTACATCCAGCGTTTTACCGGCAAGACCATCGTGGTCAAGTTTGGTGGCAATGCCATGGTCGACCCGGAGCTCCACGAGAGCTTTGCCAGGGATGTCGTGCTCATGAAATTGGTAGGCATGAACCCTGTTGTAGTCCACGGGGGCGGCCCCCAGATCGGCTCCCTGCTGGAGAAACTCAACATCCAAACTGAGTTCGTGGATGGCATGCGGGTGACCGACGAAGAAACCATGGACGTGGTGGAAATGGTACTGGGAGGTAGCGTCAATAAGGAGATCGTATCTTCTATTAACCGCAACGGCGGCAAGGCTATAGGCGTTACTGGGAAGGATGGCCAACTCATCAGAGCGCGGAAGCTCAAGGTTACCCGCTATAGCCCGGAACTTGACGCCTCAGAAATCATCGATATTGGCCACGTTGGCGAAGTAGAGCATATCGACACAGAGGTCCTTAAAGTCATTCTTGAAAGTAATTTTATACCGGTGATAGCACCCATCGGTGTAGACAATGAGGGCAGCAGCTACAACATCAACGCCGATCTGGTAGCAGGTAAACTGTCCGAAGTTTTACAAGCAGAGAAGCTGATGCTGTTGACCAATGTCTCTGGCCTGCTAAACAAGAGTGGGGAGATTCTCACCGGACTCAGTACCGAAGAAGTAGACAGCCTTATTGAAGACGGCACAATTTATGGAGGTATGCTGCCAAAAATTGCCTGCGCACTGGACGCGGTCAAGTCGGGAGTCGCCAGTTCACATATTATCGATGGGCGAGTGCCCCATGCTGTGTTACTGGAAATATTCACTGATGTAGGTATCGGTACGCTAATCAGCAACCAGAGGGACTGAACAGGGCAAAAAAATACGACCCGGGACTATAATTTCAGGCATTTTCGCTCGCTGCTTATTGCAGGGTCACCGGCTAATCGCTAGCATGGAGCATCACCTGAATAGTGTGTAATTTTCATGCCCCCCAGAAAATCCCAACGGCGTCAACAAATCCTGGAAGCACTGGCTCAAATGCTGGAGGCCAACCCCGGTAACAGGATTACCACGGCGGGACTGGCGAAGCAGGTGGGTGTCTCAGAGGCGGCGCTCTATCGTCACTTCCCCAGTAAGTCAAAAATGTTCGAGGGCCTTATCGAGTTCATCGAGGAAACCCTGTTCAGCCGTATCAAGCTTATTCTCAGCGAAGAGCCTAGCGCCACTGGCCGCTGTGAAAAAATGTTGACGTTGTTACTAGCCTTTGCCGAGCGCAATCCCGGCATAACTCGCATTCTTACCGGTGATGCTCTGGCGGGCGAGACCGAGCGGCTACACGTGCGTGTAGCGCAGTTGTTTGACAGGTTTGAAACTCAACTGAAACAGGTTATCCGCGAGGCGGAGATGCGCGAGGGGCTGCGTCCGGCTATTCCACTGCCTGCCGCAGCCAACCTGTTAATGGCCACTGCAGAAGGACGCATCTCACAGTACGTTCGCTCTGGATTTAAAAGGTCACCCACAGAAGACTGGAAGCAGCAGTGGGAGCTGCTAATGACGGGGTTTTTCAAGGAAGCTGTCAGTCAGCCGGTTCCCGGACAAGGTGGATTTTCTCAGCCCTTAAACCAGGGCTAACGTCGCGGGTCGTGCGTGGTTTTTTGCTGTTCGGCCCGTTGTTGGGCCATCATGTTGCGCCGGAACTCCACCATATCCAACAAAATCTCAAAGCGCTCAATATCCGCCTGGTAGGCGGCTTCTACCGCTTCGATTTCGATCTGCCGATCGGCAATTGCACGGTCAGAAATAGCGATTTCTGACTGCAGGTCTTCAATGGCCTGTAACCGCCCAATATCAACCTCACGGCCCAACCGCTCCATTTCAGCGGCTTGTGCTTGATAGTTTTCGACCTGCTGCTTCAAAGATCGTTTATTGGACTTGATAATACTGACTCGTATTCGTAAATCGCCCAGGCCGCGCTCTGCTGCAGCTTCGATATCCTCTATAGAGCTATAACGCAGCAGTAGTGCCTCGTCCCACTCTTTTAATCGCACCTGTTCTGCTGCCGCTTCTTCTTCCAGGCGCTTTTGCGCGTCTGCATGCTTCTGTTCTTCTGCGGAAAGCTCCCTGGGCACCACCCGGATAACAACTCCTTTGTCATTGACCACTTCGTAGCCTTTCTTGACATGTTCCGGAGGCACCTGAAAACCTACAACCGTCACCTCTTCGTCGTTAACATAACGATATAGATCGGTGGCCTGGGCGACTGTGCCCAGCACCAGTAATAGGACCATGGCTAACAAGTTCGAGGATTTGAGGCAATTAACTTTCATGCCGCCCAATATAGGCGTTGGGTGAATAAGGAACAAGTCAGACCCCGTAGCGAGTGCGGTATTCTTTCATTTTTTCCAAAGCTTCTGCAGAACCACCGGTTTGCTCCAGAAAGGTAATGATGTGCCCCATATCAATAATGCTAAGCACAGGAATGGAATATAATTTTTCGAGCTCCTGAATCGCCGACAGTTCACCCGCTCCTCGCTCTTGCCGGTTGAGTCCAATGGCGACACCAGCCAGCTCTGCACCGGCAGACTCTATCATTGCTATAACCTCCCGCACTGCGGTACCAGCCGTAATCACGTCATCGATTATCAGAACACGGCCTGTGAGAGGGGCACCCACGAGCGTACCTCCCTCACCATGGGTCTTTGCCTCTTTTCGATTGTAAGCAAAGGGCAGGTCCATACCGTGATCATTGGCCAATGCCACCGCAGTCGCCGCCGCCAGGGGAATACCCTTGTAGGCTGGGCCCAGCAGCACATCAAATTCAATACCTGACTCGACGATGCGATTAGCATAGCAGCGGCCCAGGGCCGCCAGTGCACGACCACTGTCAAATGCACCTGCGTTAAAGAAATAGGGGCTGACTCGGCCCGACTTAAGGGTGAATTCACCAAACTTAAGCACTTCGTATTCCCTGGCCAGTTCTATGAATTCTTTCTGATATGCCTGCATACCTGCGCTTCTCTCGTCAATATGATCTGTAATCACCAATGTTTGTCGCTTCCGGACTTTGTTATCAAGGCATTCCCAGCTAGAATGCACTGCTGCGCGGTCTTTGTGGCTTACCCGAGCGTTTTCGTATCTGCACGGGCAAAACAAATAATCAGCAGAGACGGGACCGCTAGTCAGTAGCAATCGGAATACAAGTTTCGGATAGTCCTTTTGGAAGTCATAACAGGCCGCCCGATTGGGCTGCATATAATACACGCTCTAATATCAAGGGGCTACGAATGCGGGTCATCAGTTTCAGCGCAGACGGCATCAAGAACGCCGCTGAAAAAGGGTTTTACGACTGGTTAAAAGAGCAGGATGCTGACTTCGTTTGTATTCAGGACCTACGGTGCTCGGAGTATGACCTTCAGGACAACCTTTTCTTTCCCGAGGAATACAACCCCTACTTCTTTGACGATATAGACGGCAAGGCCAACGGCGTTGCGATTTACTGCCGCCAGCTACCCAAGGCAATCATGACTGGCCTTGGATTCGCTGATTTTGATATGGAAGGGCGCTACATTCAGGCGGACTACGAAAATATCAGCATCGGCTGCCTGCTGGCTCCCAGTGCTGAGCCGGGAAATGCCGAGCAGCAATCGCGCAAGAATGACTTTTATGAGCTCCTGGGTAATCACCTACAAAAGGTGCGTAACAAGCGCCGTGAGTTCGTCATCTGTGGCAACTGGAATGTCGCCCACACACCTGCCGACGTTCAGGACACCGAGCGCAACAGCACGATTTCCGGCTTCCTCGCCGAGGAGCGCCAGTGGATGAACGAGCTGTTTACCGAGGGATATATAGACCCCTTCCGCGAGATTAATTCAGACCAGGATGAATTCACCTGGTGGCCTGAGGGAGATCGTGCAACAAACGGCTGGCGTTCAGATTTCCAGGTGATATCCAAAGACCTGCAATACGCCGTAGACTACGGCGCAATCTACAAAAGCCGCGAGTTTTCCACGCACGCGCCGGTCATCATGGATTACGACATCGAGCTGTAAGCACTATGGCAAGCACTCACAAGAGCTCCACAATCTAACCAATACTGAAACCTGGACACTGGCCCAGGCACCGTGGACTAATGCCCAGGCGATCAGCCCTCCGCCAATGCCGCTTTCTGCTTTTCAATCAGCTCCAAAATCCCTGCGCTGGCTAAATCCAACATAGCATTGAGCTCATCGCGGGCAAAAGTAGCCCCTTCAGCTGTGCCCTGCACCTCGATAAAACCGCCGGACTCCCCCATGATCACATTCATGTCGGTATCAGCGGCCGAGTCTTCGGGGTAGTCCAGGTCCAGCACTGGCACTCCCTGGTAGATACCCACAGACACAGATGCCATCATCTCCAGCAGAGGATCGGTGTTGATAATTTTCTTGCGTTGCAGATAGTTAATTGCATCAACCAGGGCGACCAAGGCACCTGTAATGGACGCCGTGCGGGTACCGCCATCTGCCTGAATGACATCACAATCAATATTGATAGTATTTTCGCCTAATTTTTTGAGATCGACCGCGGCCCGCAGGGAGCGTCCAATCAATCGCTGAATCTCTACCGTGCGGCCCCCTTGCTTACCCCGACTGGCCTCGCGCCCCATTCGGCTGCCGGTGGAGCGAGGCAGCATTCCGTACTCTGCAGTAACCCATCCGCTGCCCTTGCCCCGCAGGAAACGGGGCACTCCCTCCTCTACGGAGGCGGTGCATATCACCTTGGTTTTTCCGAAACTAACCAGCACTGAGCCTTCCGCGTGGCAGGTGAAATTACGAGTGATAGAAATGTCCCGTAGTTGTTCCGGGGTGCGACCACTGGGGCGTTGCATAAAGCTCTCCGCTAAACAAAAACGCCAGTATACGCTGCGTGGCGCACTGTGAGCAGTCCCGGCAAACTGCTACACTCTCATTCCGTCCTATTTCAACGAGGAATCGCAGCATTGGCCAAGATACACAGCATGACAGCCTTCGCCAGGGAGAGCGCTAATACCGAACAAGGGATGCTGACCATTGAACTGCGAACCGTGAACCACCGCTACCTGGATAGCAGCTTCAAACTACCTGATAGCCTGCGCGCGCTGGAGCCAAAGTTGCGTGAAATGATTGCAAAAAACCTGGCCCGAGGGAAGGTTGATTGCATGATGCGACTGCAGGCGAACTCGCAGCGCAGCGCCTCTCTTGTGATCAATAGGGAAATGCTCGAGGATCTGGCTAAAGCGTCCAGTGAGATTGAGACGGTCATGAAAACAGCTCAGCCCACCGCTTTGCAGGTACTGCAATTCCCGGGCATTTGCAGCGCACCTGAGGATTCCGAGGAAGAGCTCCACAAGGCCTCACTCGTGTTAGCCAAACAGGCGCTGAGTTCGCTCGCAGACAATCGCGCTCGCGAAGGGGCGAAGCTTGCCAAGATGATCAACGAACGAATACACCTGGTCGAAGCTGAGGTCGCAGTGACCAAAGCGCGAGTGCCCGAATTACTCCAGCAACAGCGTGACAAGGTGATCGCTCGCATACAGGAACTGGAAGTCGACGTAGATCAGGGGCGGCTTGAACAAGAACTTGTGCACCTTTCACATAAAGCCGATGTCGATGAGGAACTGGACCGCCTCGACGCTCATGTCAGCGAAGTACGTCGCACCCTGGACAAGGGCGGACCCTGTGGCCGGCGCCTGGACTTCCTGATGCAGGAACTCAACCGGGAGGCCAATACTTTGTCCTCCAAATCCACCTCCAGCGGCACCACCCAAAACGCAGTAGAGCTGAAAGTGCTGATCGAGCAAATGCGCGAGCAGATCCAGAATATTGAGTAAGGGCCACAGCAGATGAGCCGTACCGGAACGTTATACACCGTATCAGCGCCTTCTGGCGCAGGGAAAACCAGCCTTGTTGCCGCGCTGATAGAGCGTACCGAGGCTCTGCGAGTCTCGGTGTCTCACACCACGCGGGAAAAGCGGCCTGGTGAAGAAAACGGGGTGAACTACCACTTTGTCGATGAAGGCTCTTTCCTGGCCATGCTGGAAAAAGCCGAGTTTCTGGAGCATGCCAAGGTATTTGGCAACCTCTATGGCACTTCCCAGCCCTGGGTTCAGGATCAGTTGACTCAGGGCACCGATGTCATTCTCGAAATTGATTGGCAAGGCGCTGCGCAGGTAAAGCATCTGCTACCGAATACAAAGGCGATCTTTATTCTTCCCCCGTCGAGGTTGACCCTGCTGCAACGCCTGACAGCAAGAGGTCAGGACAACTCAAACACCATTGAGGGTCGAATGGCCGAGGCCGTGGGGGAAATGTCTCACTATATAGAAAGTGATTTCCTGGTGGTAAATGACGATTTTGATCAGGCGCTGGCCCAGTTGCAGTCTATTATCGGCTGTCACAGACTGGCCACCGACCAACAGAGAGCGACGCTTGACGACCTCCTGACCTCGTTGTTCAGCTGACAATAGGCGGGCATTATTCACGCTGGAGCAATGGGGCTTGGCGAGGTATAATTTCCGGTTCTATTTTTTTACTTATTATGGGAAGTTGTACTAATGGCACGAGTCACTGTTCAAGATTGCCTGGAAAACGTTGCTAACCGCTTTGAACTGGTCATGGTAGCCAGCAAGCGAGCTCGGCAAATAGCGACTGGCGGAAAGGATCCGCTGGTCGAAGAAGAATCTGATAAGCCCACTGTTATCGCCCTGCGTGAAATCGCAGAGGGTCTGGTTACAGCGGACATCCTGACCCGCGAAGACGAGCTGGAGGCCGAGGAAGAACTGGCTGAAGTGATGTCAGAGGCCACCAGCGAGGCTCTCTAAGCTCCGGGGGCATCGAAGAAAGGCAGACCTATGAACGCCATTCAATCTATCGATGCCCTCTCCAACACGCTCCACACCTACCTCACCTCAGAGCAAAGCAATCACGTAAGGCGCGCATACTACTTCGCCGAGCAGGCCCACCATGGTCAGCTTCGGCGCAGTGGTGAGCCTTATGTGACACATCCACTGGCGGTCGCCGGCATTCTTGCTGAAATGCACATGGACCACCAGAGCCTGATTGCCGCCATGCTCCATGACGTTATTGAAGACACTGGTATTCCCAAATCAGCGATTGGCGAACAGTTCGGCGCTCCCGTTGCCGAACTGGTGGACGGCGTCAGCAAATTGACCCAAATGGAGTTTGGATCGCTGGAAGAAAAGCAGGCGGAGAACTTCCAAAAGATGGCTTTGGCCATGGCGCGGGACATCCGCGTGATTCTGGTAAAGCTGGCTGACAGGCTGCATAACATGCGCACGCTGGGTGTACTCCAAACCAGCAAAGCCCGGCGCATTTCCAGAGAGACTCTCGAAATCTACGCACCTATCGCGATGCGCCTGGGTATGAACAATATTCGCATGGAGTTCGAGGATCTGGGCTTTTCTGCCATGCATCCCATGCGGGCGAGGCGGATCGAAGCAGCGCTGCGCAACGCTCGTGGCCACCGCAAAGAACTGGTAGACAAGATTCGCCAGCAAATCGAGGCCACTCTCAATCAGGAAGGCCACCCCGCCGAGGTGATGGGGCGAGAAAAACACCTGTACAGCATTTATAAAAAGATGAAATCCAAGCGTAAGTCCTTTTCCGAGATCATGGACATCTACGCTTTTCGCATCATCGTTGATTCTGTTGACACCTGCTATCGAGTCCTGGGCTGCGTACACAGCCTTTACAAGCCAGTACCCGGCGAATTCAAAGACTACATAGCCATCCCCAAGGCTAACGGTTATCAATCACTGCACACCGTGCTGATGGGTATGCATGGCGTCCCTATCGAAATCCAGATCCGCACCCGCGAAATGGAAGATATGGCAAACAATGGTATCGCCGCCCACTGGCTGTACAAAAGCGATGCACAATCAGCCAATGGCAGCCACGCCAGGGCCCGCGAATGGGTGCAAGGCTTACTGGAGATGCAGCAGCGCGCCGGTAACTCCCTGGAGTTTATCGAAAGCGTTAAAATCGACCTGTTCCCGGATGAGATTTACGTGTTCAGCCCCAAGGGCAGGATCATGGAATTGCCCCGTGGGGCCACCGCCGTCGATTTTGCCTACGCCGTGCACACCGACGTGGGTAACAGCTGTGTTGCCTGCCGCATAAACCGCCGTCTGGCACCACTGTCTGAGCCACTGCAAAGTGGTCAGACGGTTGAAATTCTTACCGCCAAGGGCGCCAGTCCCAATCCGTCCTGGTTTAACTACGCAGTAACGGCTAAAGCGCGCACCAATATTCGCCATTTTCTCAAGAACCAGACGCGCGAAGACTCAGTTGCCCTTGGCCAACGTCTGCTGGATCGTGCCCTCGCAGGGCTGGACAGCAACCTGGAAACCATTCCCGAAGACGAGCTGCAGGAATACCTACAAGAGCACCAGTACGAGTCGCTAGAACAGTTGCTGGAAGATATTGCCAGGGGCAACCGACTCCCGGCTATCACTGCCCAGCAATTACTGGGCGAACCTGCAGAAGAGCAGCAGGAGCCGGATAACGCTCACCCTGTCGCTATTCGCGGCACGGAAGGCTTCATGCTCTCCTACGCCAAGTGCTGCCACCCCATCCCCGGGGATCCCATCGAGGGCTACCTCAGCTCGGAAAAAGGAGTGGTTGTGCATCGGGAGCGGTGCAACAATCTGGGCGATATGCGAGTGAATAGCGAACGCCTGGTCGCCCTGCGCTGGGATGATCAAGTTGAAGGTGAATACGCCGTGGAACTGCGTATTGAAGTCGAGAACCGCCGCGGTATGATCGCGGTTCTAGCCACCCGCATTAACGCCATGGGTGTCAATATTGAGAAAATATCGACCGAAGACAAAGATTACCAGTTCACCTTCGTAGACCTGGAAATGCTGGTTGAGAACCGGATACACCTGGCGCGCATCATGAAGCGCCTGCGCAGCACCACCTCTGTCCGCAAAGTAGTGCGCATCAAGAATTAGGCAACAAGGAGCCACAACGTGACTAACCGCGCAATTATTTCAACGCCTGATGCACCGGCCGCGATTGGGCCTTATTCCCAGGCAGTCAAGGTTGGCAATACGGTCTGGATTTCAGGACAAATTCCGCTTGTTCCTGACACCATGGAGTTGGTCACTGGCGATATTAGCGCTCAGGCAACTCAGGTTTTTAAAAACCTTGCCGCAATCGCCAATGCCGCTGGTGGCAGTCTCAATGACGCAGTGAAAATTAACATCTCCCTCACTGATCTTGGCAACTTCGCAGTGGTTAATGAGTTGATGGCCTCCTACTTTGAAGAGCCCTATCCAGCTCGCGCCTGCGTCCAGGTGGCGGCCCTGCCTAAAGCGGTCGACATCGAGGTTGAAGCCATACTCGCCTTATAATGACTCTCACTGAACTACGCTATCTGGTTGCATTGTCTGAAGCGGGACATTTCCGCAAGGCCGCCGATGCCTGCAATGTAAGCCAGCCGACTCTCAGCATCGCCATCAAAAAACTGGAGGATGAACTGGGCATTGCGCTGTTCGAGCGAGCACGACACAAGGTCAGCCCCACGCCCACGGGAGAACAAATCGTTGCCCAGGCCAGGACGGTGCTGCAAGAGGCCAGTAACCTGGTGAGCATGGCCGAGCAAGGCAAAGACCCGCTCGGCAGCGTGCTGTCAGTGGGGGCGATTTATACCGTTGGTCCTTACCTATTTCCTCGCCTGGTGCCCGGCATAAATCAACTGGCCCCGGAAATGCCCATGTATCTCGAGGAGAACTACACCGCCGACCTGCGAGTCAAACTGAGTAGCGGTGCCCTCGATGCTATTTTCGTGGCCCTCCCGTTCACTGAGCCAGAAGTCGTTACCCGTTCACTGTTTGATGAGCCGTTCGTTGTGATGATGCCGCGAGATCACTCTATGGCCAAACAGAGCACTATCGCTCCAACGGCACTGGCAGAACACAAAGTGCTGCTAATGGGTGAAGGTCATTGTTTCAGGGATCAGGTGCTGGAGGCCTGCCCCGGATTACAGGAGTCTATCGTGGCTCATAACGCCCGGGACCACACTGTCGTTGAAGGCAGTTCTCTGGACACTCTCAAGCACATGGTGGCCAGTGGCATGGGCATTACCGTACTGCCCGAATCTGCCGCTAATATCGCCCTTTACTCAGAACACGATTTAGTAGTGCGTCCATTTCAGGAGCCCAGCCCTTACCGCACAATAGCCCTGGCCTGGAGAGTGAGCTACCCCCGTCCCCAGGTGATTGATCTGCTTGCCGAGGCCCTGAAAGATTAGTGCCGGGAATAGCTGCTGATCCAGTAACGCAACTGCGTGGTGTAGGCCCCAAGCTTGCTACCAAGCTTGCAGACGTTGGCATTCACCGGGTTGAAGACCTGCTCTTCCACTTACCGCTACGCTACCAGGACCGCACTCGAGTTACCCCCATAGGCGCGACTCAAGACGGCGTTGATGTAGTCATAGAGGGTGAGGTCCGGGTGGCCGATATCGCTTTTGGTCGGCGCCGAAGTCTGGTTGTTCGCTTACAGGATGGCACCGGCACCATCAGCTTGCGCTTCTTTCATTTTTCCGCCGCCCAAAAAAACAATCTCAAACCAGGCACACGCCTGCGCTGTTTCGGCCAGGTCCGCCGCGGCGGCAGCGGGCTGGAAATGTACCATCCCGAATACCGACAGGTCATCGAGGGCGAAGTCGAGACAGAAGACGCCCTCACTCCAGTTTATCCTGCGCTTGGAGGGATAGGACAAAATCAGTGGCGCAAGCTTTGTGCACAAGCCGTCACGCGGTTAAAGCACAGCACCCCGCAAGAGTTGCTGCCTACAGAGCACCCCCTGCCCTATGGCCTCGGAGAGGCGCTGGTGTTTCTGCACACACCACCGCCGGATGCGCCACAGGAATCCCTGCGCGAAGGCAACCACCCTGCTCAGCTGCGCCTGGCAGTCGAAGAACTGGTCGCACATAACCTCACCTTGCAAGGCTTGCGGGCACAACAGCAAGCGGCAGGATCTCCTCAGCTACATGGCAATGCACAACTACTGGAACAGTTTCTTGGCTCTTTGCCTTTTTCACCGACCGCTGCCCAGCAGCGCGTTATGCAGGAGATCACCGAGGATATCGCCAAGCCTCATCCCATGCTGCGCCTGGTGCAGGGAGACGTCGGGTCAGGCAAAACCCTGGTGGCTGCGGCTGCGGCACTGCAAGCCATCGCCAGCGGCTATCAGGTTGCTATTATGGCGCCCACAGAAATTCTGGCGGAGCAGCATCGCCTGAATTTTATGAGCTGGTTTTCCCAGCTTGATATCAACATCGCATGGCTCAGCGGCCGCATAAAGGGCAAGAAGCGGGTCGAAGCCCTGGAAACTATTTCCTCCGGAAGCGCAGCTCTGGTCATAGGAACGCACGCCCTGTTTCAAGCCGATGTCATGTTCGAACGACTGGGCCTCGTTATCGTCGATGAACAACACCGGTTCGGAGTGCACCAGCGGCTATCGCTTACTGAAAAATCAGGACCTGATGTGGGACGCCCTCACCAGTTGGTTATGACGGCTACACCCATACCCCGCACCCTTTCCATGGTTGCTTATGCCGACCTCGATTGTTCCGTTATTGATGAGTTGCCGCCAGGTCGACAACCTGTAGAGACCGCGTTAATTGATAACAGCCGCCGAGAACAAATTGTGCAACGCGTGGCAAACGCCTGTGCCGGAGGTCGCCAAACTTATTGGGTCTGCACCCTGGTTGAGGAAAGCGACGTATTGCAGGCCCAGGCGGCAGAAGCTACCGCTGCCGAATTGGCTGAGGCGCTGCCCGACCTTGCGGTTGGCCTGGTACACGGCCGCTTAAAGCCGACGGAAAAAGACTTGGTCATGGCGGCCTTCAAGGCAGGAAAAATTGACTTACTGGTGGCCACCACAGTGATCGAAGTGGGGGTAGATGTGCCCAATGCCAGCCTGATGATTATCGAAAACCCTGAGCGACTTGGCCTCGCCCAGCTTCATCAGTTGCGCGGTCGAGTAGGCCGTGGCACAGCCGCCAGTCACTGTGTACTGCTCTACCAAAGCCCACTTTCGTTGAATGGCAAGCAGCGCTTACAAGCAATGCGGGCAAGTACCGATGGCTTTTACATTGCCGAAAAAGACCTCGAGCTGCGAGGGCCCGGCGAAGTGCTAGGCACCCGCCAAACCGGCTTAATGGAATTCAGGATTGCACAATTGCCGACGCATAATCACCTGCTGGAAGAGGTGCAAGATATCGCTGCCAATATTCAAGCGAATCATCCCGACCTCGCAGAGCCGCTAATACACCGATGGACTGGGACCAGCCGGGAATTCGCCAAGGTCTAGGCGTTCTTTATGCCCCTTGGATCTAAACAACCTCGGCCAGGTCGCCTTTTTTCTCCAGCCAAGCCTTGCGATCGGAAGCTCGCTTCTTGGCCAGCAACATATCCAGCATATTATTGGTGCCATCACCGGCGTCCAATACCAGACGGACCAGACGGCGTGTATCCGGGTCCATTGTAGTCTCGCGCAACTGTAGCGGGTTCATCTCACCCAGGCCCTTGAAACGCTGCACATTGACGTTGCCGCGCTTTTTTTCCGCCTCGATTCGATCAAGCACGCCTTGCTTTTCGCCTTCATCCAAGGCGTAGAAAACCTCTTTGCCCACATCAATGCGGTAAAGAGGCGGCATAGCCACATAAACGTGGCCCGCCGCGACCAAACTACGGAAATGGCGAACAAACAATGCGCAGATCAAGGTAGCGATGTGCAAACCATCTGAATCCGCATCCGCCAGGATGCACACTTTGTGATAGCGCAAATCGGAGAGATCGTCGCTGGCGGGATCAATGCCAAGGGCGATCGAAATATTGTGCACTTCCTGGGAGGCCAGGATTTCCTGGGAATCTACTTCCCAGGTATTCAGGATTTTACCGCGCAAAGGCAGGATAGCCTGGAACTCGCGGTCCCGCGCCTGCTTGGCACTGCCGCCAGCTGAGTCCCCCTCCACCAGAAACAGCTCGCCGCGGGTAGGATCTTCACCTGAGCAATCTGCCAATTTACCCGGCAGGGCTGGGCCGGCAGAAACTTTTTTGCGCACGATTTTCTTGGCGCTACGCATACGGCTCTGCGCATTATTAATGCACATTTCCGCCAGCTTCTCGGCTTCCTCAGTGTGCTGGTTAAGCCACAGGCTAAACGCATCCTTGGAAACGCCCGAAACAAACGCCGCAGCTTCCCTGGAAGAGAGCCGCTCCTTGGTTTGACCGGAAAATTGCGGATCACCCAGTTTGGAAGACAGTACATAACAACAGCGATCCCAAATATCGTCGGGGGCGAGCTTGATGCCCCGAGGCAATAAGCTGCGCAACTCACAAAACTCGCGCATAGCGTCCAGTAATCCGGTACGCAGGCCGTTTACGTGGGTGCCGCCCTGGGCGGTAGGAATAAGATTCACATAGGACTCGGCGATAACCTCCCCACCCTCGGGCAACCACTGGACCGCCCAGTCCACACCTTCGCTGCTGCCACTAAAACTGCCCACAAACGGTTCTTCAGGAATCGCCGGAAAATCAATTGTGGCGTCTGCTAAATAGTCAGTAAGGCCGTCTTCGTAATACCACTCCTGGGTCTCACCCTTTTTTTCGTCTTTGAACTTAACCCTGAGACCAGGGCATAAGACAGCTTTGGCACGTAGCACATGTACCAGGCGCGATACGGAAAAATTGATAGAATCGAAATACTTGGCATCCGGGGTAAACTTCACCATGGTGCCGGTATTACGCTTGCCGCAGCTGTCTATCACAGCCAGGTCAGACGTTTTTTCCCCCCCAGAAAAAGTAATCTGATGAACGCTGCCATCGCGCTTGATACTCACCACTAATTCGCTGGAGAGGGCGTTAACCACCGACACACCCACGCCATGCAGGCCGCCACTAAACTCGTAGTTTTTGTTAGAGAACTTACCCCCGGCATGCAGGGTAGAAAGAATAACCTCCACCCCCGGCTTACCCTGCTCGGGATGAATGTCGACTGGCATGCCCCGGCCATTGTCCGATACAGATACGGAGCCGCCCTTATGAAGAATGACATCGATCTGGTCTGCGTGGCCAGCAAGTGCTTCGTCCACGGAGTTATCGATAACCTCCTGTGCAAGGTGGTTAGGGCGAGTAGTGTCGGTATACATACCCGGGCGCTTGCGCACGGGTTCAAGTCCCGTGAGGACTTCGATATCTTCGGCGGTATATTGGCTCATTCGTAGTTTTAGCGATTTATGGCTTTAGAAATTAGGATGCAGCCATTGTACATGAGCGAGAGCAAACGACAGCGGCTGGCGTAAGAAATATTTGGACGGCTTCGTGTAAAGAGGGGTTGATGGCGCCTACAAATAACCGCCAGATTCCAGGTCGACGGTAAAATCAACACCGGTCACCCTCGAGACCCCAGTATTGATGCTGCCATCGCTACACAGATCCAGCCAACGATAACCGGGCGGTTTATCGTCAGCTTTGAACATTGCACTCCCGGGGGCGAACTGAACGCAGCTTGACGGAGACGCCATCAGGGCAATATCGCCACGACGCTCATCTATCTGTTGATGAACGTGCCCCCACAGGACTCCCTTGACCGAACTGGCCGCATCCACAATTTCCCAGAATTGATCCGCGTCTTCTACCATCTGCTGATCAATCCATGCACTGCCAATGGCAACGGGTTGATGATGCAAACAAACGAGTGAGTGCAAACCCTCGGCTTGTGCACGCTCGAGTGCCAAGCGCAGTTTTTCCAGCTCATCGCTACCCAGCCGGCCGCCTACTTCACCGGGAATTTGGGAGTTTAATAGAATGACCTGCCAGTTGCCCGCCAGCACTTCAGCACAAAGCCGATCGCTAGTGTCTACCGCGGCCTGCATTTCGCTGAGATCATCATGATTGCCTGGGAGCCAGAAATCAGGAGCGGGAATCTCTTGCAGATGAGCGATTAATCGGCGGTACGCCTGCAGGGAACCCTGATCAGACAGATCACCGGTGCAGAGAACACCATCGGGCGTTCCACGCTCCTGCAGGGCTCGCTCAATAACCAGTTTCAGCGAACGATCAGTATCCATATCCAGCAGTGTGCCGCCCGGGTTGGCGCACAGATGAGTATCTGTGATCTGCACCAGACGAACCGTATCTCCTTCAGTCTGGATGTAGCGGGGCTTGTGTTCTGTTTTCGACATAACGAGGCGCGGTTAAGCCCGCTTAAACTCCGCCGATAACCAGTTGGTGGCTGCTGCGGCCATTGCCGAGGCAATGTTCCAGCCAGTCCGCAAGAAAGCGATTTTGTTGGGACTTTTCATCTTGCTGATGCATTTGTTCGTTGGGGTAATTATAGCGGGGCTGGATACGCCGATGCGATTGAAAGCTACCGACTTCCAACATGCCCGCGTCATGATAGGCCCGCACTTCGACTTTAAGTCCCCCCAGCCAACGAGCCTCCGCGTGTTGCTGTGACAAAGAGAAGATCGTGGTATACCGACAACGTTCGATGACCTCCAGGTGCACGTGGGCGGGCCCCAGCTGGAATTCCCGAACATTACTGGTTTCATACGCAGGAAACAGCCTTAAAAACCGGACATAATTAGCCTCGCAGATCGCGTGAAGCTCTGCGAGGTCCAGCTTAAATTGCCTGTTTCGGGCTTGTAGCAACGGTCTTGCTCCTGTTTAACGCATTCATGCGATGAATTGAGTCAAATCCATGCTCTATGGCATAGACCTGCTTTGAGTGTAGCACTTATGATAGCGCAGACTATCCGCGTTGTGGAATGTGGCGCACACAATGCAAGTCAGTTCCTGTACTGCTAGAATAAGCGGTTACAAGCCGTTATTTCCCCCGTTAAGAGGACAAGACATGAGAAAGACTGGAGTCACGCTATT
This sequence comes from marine gamma proteobacterium HTCC2148, assembly GCA_000156295.1. Lineage (GTDB taxonomy): Bacteria > Pseudomonadota > Gammaproteobacteria > Pseudomonadales > Halieaceae > Halioglobus > Halioglobus marinus. The sequence goes on along the minus strand of DS999232.1, from coordinate 27,906 downwards.
AGCGCTGACACTTTCGCTGGGAAGCTTTACAACCCGTGCAGACTCGCTGCTTGATATTTACGAACTGGCACTGGAAAACGATGCCCAGTTGAAGTCGGAAGAGGCTACCTATCTGGCTAATCGGGAACGGGAAAACCTCGGGCTTTCTGCACTCTTACCTCAGATTGGCGCAGACTATTCCAGGTCCGGCTCCGATACAGATACCGATAGTGAAAGTGTTGATTTTGCAGACAACACTTTGTCGACTATAGATACCACGACGACCAATGACACTATCTCAGAAGGTTTTTCGGTCTCTCTTAACCAGGCGCTTTTCGACTTGCCAGCATGGTTCAGCTTTCAGTCGGGCAAAGAATTAAGCAAGCAGGCTGAGGCGACGTTTGCAGGCAACCAGCAAAACCTGGTGGTGCGAGTGGTAGAGGCATACCTCACTGTGCTGCGAGCACAGGACAACCTCGAAGCATCCAAAGCGCAGGAGCGCGCCTTTGAACGCCAGCTGGAGCAAACCCAACAGCGCTTTGAAGTGGGTTTGATTGCCATTACCGACGTTTATGAAGCCCAGGCAGCCTATGACTTGTCTCGGGTAAACCGCATCGTCGATGAAAATAATGTCGCAGTCGCCCTGGAGCAGCTTTCCGTTCTCACCGGGCAAAAGCACAGCACTCTCAATATTCTCAAAGAAGACTTCGAGATCAAACTACCCGAACCCATTGACAGAGCTTCCTGGGTCGACTTCGCCCTGGAAAATAATTTCAATCTGAAAGCGGCCAAATATGGCGAAGAAGCGTCACGCCAGAATTCAAAAGCCAATGCCTCTGAACACGCCTTTCGGATAAGCGGCAATTATCGCTACTCCGACACCGAAACTGACGGTAGTCGCAACATTGTGCCGGATACGGGCTTCAACACATCTCCGTTCAATTCCACCGACGGTGACCGCTGGGAGGTGCGCGTAGATTTACCGCTTTATTCCGGAGGGGCCATCAGCGCCAATCGCCGAAAATCGGCGCAGGAATTCAATGCAGCCAGGGAAAATCGTATCAACCTGAGCCGCAATACGGTGACCGCTACCCGGTCGCTGCACATGACCGTGGTCAGCGATGTTTCTCGAGTGAAAGCGCGCAAGCAGAGTATTGTGTCTTCCAAAAGCGCGTTGGATGCTACTCAGGCGGGCTATGAGGTCGGTACCCGTAACGTAGTGGATGTTTTAAATGCGCAAAACACTTTGTTCTCTTCACAGCGTGACTACGCTAACAGCCGTTATGATTACATTCTGGATTTGCTGAGATTGAAAGAACAGGCCGGCCTGCTCAGTCCTGATGACGTCTACAACCTGAACTCCTACCTGATTGTGCCTGCAGCGCCTGCAGCCTCAGGTAGCAAGTAGGCATTGCCTCTTTGCGGTGCCTGCTCAGGCGCCGCCTAGCTGCTCCTTTATCAACGCCAACAAGCGATCTCGGGCACCGCGATTAGCAGCAATGACCGCCTCCCCTGCTGCACCCATTGCCGCCTGACGTGACGCATCTTCCAGCAGCGACTGTACGGCTGGTGCCAGCTCGTCGGCTCCGTTCAGCTGAGACATGGCCCCTGCGCTGGTCAGACGTTCGGTAATTTCGGTAAAGTTATGCATATGCGGGCCGCTTATCACCGGTACGCCCCAGGCTGCAGCCTCCAGCACGTTTTGCCCGCCGTGCTCTATAAAACTGCCACCAATCACGCAAACCGAGGCAAGGCCTGACAACAAGCGCAATTCTCCCATAGTATCGCCGAGCAATACTTGGTGACCCTCGCTAACCCGCTCACCCATTGACCTGCGGGCAGTCATTAGGCCCCGGGCAAGGCACAGTTGATAAACCGATTCAAAGCGCTCCGGGTGACGGGGCACCAGCAGACACAACAGATCGGGAATAGATTGCCGCGCGATAGCAAACGCATCCAGGATTATCGCCTCTTCCGAGGCATGGGTACTGGAGCCCAGCAGGACCGGCCGGCCCAAAGACTGCTTCAGGGCACCCACCTCGGCACGTAAATTTTCATCGATATCGATATCGAACTTAATGCTCCCTGTTACCTGCAGGCGTGGGCGGGGCAAGCCCAATGTAACCAACCGCTCGCCATCAGCTTCAGACTGGCACGCGACAACATCCAACTGCTGCAACATATCTCGGGTGAGTGAGGTAAGCCTGCTATAACCCTGTGCAGAGCGGGCTGACAATCGGGCATTGCCCAGCACAATGCCACACCCGCTACGGTGGGTGTAATGCAGCATATTCGGCCAAAGTTCTGTCTCCATCACCAGCAATAAACCCGGGCGAACCTTGGACAAAAATCGACGCACAGCTCCGGGCATATCCCAGGGAGAATAAACATGGAATACCCTGTCGCCAAAGAGCGCCTCTACTCTTTCTGAACCAGTCGGTGTAGTCGTGGTTACCACAAGCTGATGTTGGGGACAGGTATCAAGCAGCTCTTCAATCAAGGGAGCTACAGCCAGGGTCTCTCCCACCGAAACCGCATGCACCCATATCACTTTGTCTGAAGCGACGCTGTCGGGGCCGTGGAAAAAACCAAAGCGCTCCGCCAGCCGCCGCCGATATGCCGGCGCCTTGCGCGAGCGCCACAACATGCGCACAACGATAATGGGCAGCAACAAATAAAACAGGGCGCTATATAGGTAGCGCATGAAAAGCTCCACGACAGGACATCAGGCAAAGCATAACAGCGCTGACTTGCACTCGCCCACCGCGAGGGCTAAAAAAATAATCTCCCGGCGAAGAGACTACCCTCAATTCAGGCAGGCTATACTTGGATCCTCATTTCATAGGGAGTGCCTGATGGGCTCGCCTGTAATAGCAACAGACATCGCGATTATCGGCGGCGGCATCGCTGGCCTGTGGACCTTGAGTCAGCTGCGTAACCAGGGCTTCAACGCCGTTTTGTTCGAACAGGAAGCGTTGGGGAGCTACCAGACCGTAGGCTCCCAGGGCATGATTCACGGCGGCATCAAGTACGCCCTGTCGGGCGCCTGGAGCGGTAGCTCGGAGGCTATTTCTGCCATGCCTGGCGTATGGCGCAGCTGTCTGGCTGGTGAAGGTAAAGTTGATCTGCGCGGCTGCCAGGTATTAAGCGAAGACTTTTATCTCTGGTCTCACACCGGGCTCACGTCAAAGGTAAGCTCCTTTTTCGCCAGCAAAATGCTGCGTGGCCGGGTAGACAAATTAGCAGCTGCCGATTATCCCCCGCCACTGCGCTCCCCCAGCTTCAAGGGACAAGCCTACCGCTTGGCAGACCTGGTACTGGACGTGCCCTCTCTGGTGGAGGTTCTCGCCCGGCAACACCGTGATGTTATTTACCGCATAGATTGGAGCCAGGCCTCGCTGGAACGGGACGGAGACAGGGCTTATATTCGCGGGCGCGATTGGGAGTTACATCCCGGACAATTGATTCTTACGGCCGGCGCTGGCAATGAAGCCCTGATCAAAGCGCTGGGCGCTAATGAGCCGGCAATGCAGCGCCGACCGCTGCAACAGGTACTGATGAAGCACGAGTACGCAGAGCCGTTTTACTCTCATTGCACCGGCGGCAGCGCCGCACCCCGACTCACTATTTCCAGCCACAAAAACAGCAGCGGCGAACCCGTTTGGTACCTGGGCGGCGACCTCGCCACTGAAGGTGCCAACGCAGACCCTGATCAGCTTATCGCCAAAGCCCAGAGGGAAGTTGCCGAATTGCTGCCCTGGATCGACTTTGGACAATGCCAGTGGCGCACGCTTCAACTGGACAGAGGCGAGCCACTGCAGTCCGCCCTGCTTCGCCCGGATAGTGCCTTCGTTGGCCCGGTAGAGGGCGTAGACAATGCCCTGGTGGCCTGGCCGACTAAACTAAGCCTCAGCCCCAATCTTGCCGACGAAGTTGATATTGCCCTGCAGCAGCGCAACGTCATCCCCGGCCCGGCAACCGACCTCACTGCTTTAGAAGATCTTGGCAGGCCCGGCATCGCCGAAACCTACTGGGATAGCGTATTCACATGAGCTGGATACGGGTACTGGGTGATACGGGCATTGAGGTCAGTGCCCTCGGGCTGGGCACCGTGAAGTTGGGGCGTAATGAAGGCGTTAAGTATCCCGGAAATTTCACCATTCCCGACGATCAGGCCGCAACCCGGCTGTTAAGCCAGGCTCGCGAACTTGGCATCAACCTTATCGATACCGCCCCCGCCTATGGCAGTAGCGAAGAGCGGTTGGGCAAATTGTTGAAAGGTCAACGGAACCAGTGGGTGATTTGTTCCAAAGTGGGGGAAGAGTTCGAACAGGGCGTGTCTCACTTTGACTTTAGCCCGGAGCACACCCGTGCCTCTGTGCAACGCAGCCTGGAACGCCTCGATACCGAGATGATCGATATGGTGCTTATCCATTCCGACGGCAACGACCAGCACATCATCGAAGAGCTGGGCACACTGCAGGCCTTGGCAGAACTCAAATCGGAAGGTTTGATCAGGGCTTTCGGTATGTCGACTAAAACGGTCGCCGGAGGACGGGCCGCAGCCCAGCAAGCCGACATCGTAATGCTTACTTATAATCTGGCGCAGCGCGAAGAAGAGGCCGTGCTCAATACCTGCGCTGAGCTTGGCAAAGGTGCAATCATCAAGAAAGCACTGGCCAGTGGCCACCTCACGCAAGACTGCGAGGACCCGATACAGGCTTCAATGGATTTGGTGTTGGGGCACCCTGGCACCGGCGCTGCTATCATTGGAACCATCACCCCCAAGCATCTCCGGGCCAATGTAGAAGCCGCTCATCAAACACTGAATAAGCAGGCGCAGAGCAACTAGGTGTCAGGACTCTTTGTCCTGCTGAATCTGGGTAACGATGGCGGTCGTTGAAAGTTCGTCCACCACGCTTAATACCTTAACCTCGCCGCCATAGGCCTCGACGATCTCCCAGCCTACAACCTTCTCCTTGCCGGCATAGTCACCGCCCTTCACCAAAACATCAGGCTGCAATGTCTCCAGCAGGTGACGTGGGGTATCACCGTCAAAACAAACAACCCAATCTACCGCCTCCAGGCCGGAAAGAACCGCCATTCGACGGTCCTGCGGATTAATGGGACGACCCTTACCCTTTAATCTGCGTACCGAGTCATCAGAATTGACCGCCACGATGAGCCGGTCACCCTGCTCTCTGGCCTCCTCTAGATAAGTCACATGGCCAGCGTGGATAATGTCGAAACAACCGTTGGTGAACACCACCCTTTCACCATGACTTCTGGCATCAGCCATCGCGATTTGCAGTTGCTCAAGGGAGACGGCACCACGCTCAGAACCCTGGTCCTGCTGCACGGCGCGGCGCAGTTCCGGACCGCTGACTGTTGCTGTGCCTAGTTTGCCCACCACGATGCTGGCAGCAATATTCGCCAGGGCAACGGCATGAGGCAGCTCGGCTCCCGCGGCAACCGCACTGGCAAGCACTGCGATCACTGTATCGCCGGCACCAGTCACATCGAAGACTTCCCGCGCTCTGGCAGGTAAATGCAGCTCCTGCGCGCCGGGGCGCAACAATGTCATACCGTGCTCACCGCGGGTTACGAGCAGGGCCTGCAATTCCAGTTCAGTCATCAGTTTTTTGCCGCGCTCGACCAGTTCACTTTCACTGGGGCAATGGCCAACAACGGCCTCGAACTCATTGAGATTGGGTGTCAGCAGGGTAGCGCCGCGATAGCGGGCAAAGTCTGAGCCCTTCGGATCTACCAGCACAGGCACCTTCGCGTTCCTGGCAGCCGCTATTAACGGAGCGGGGTCTTCCAGCGCGCCTTTGGCGTAATCGCTAAGCACCAGTGCTCCGCAGTGAGGCAATAATGCGGGCAGGGAATCTGCCAGCGGCGGACCTGAACGTGATAAGTCCGACTCTTCGAAATCCAATCGAATTAACTGCTGATGGCGGCTGACCACTCTAAGCTTGGTGATAGTAGGGTGCGCTTGCACCCGAGTGAAATCGCAGTGAACACCCGCGCCGGTAAGCATATCCTGAAGGGAATCTGCCATCTCATCGTCACCGGTATAGCCGCTCAACTGTGCGCCGGCACCCAGGGCAGCAATATTGAGGGCCACGTTTCCCGCGCCTCCGGGCCGATCATTAATCTGATCGACTTTTACCACCGGCACCGGCGCTTCCGGAGAAATCCGCGAGGTGCCCCCCTCCCAGTACCGGTCGAGCATAATATCCCCAAGTACCAGCACCTGAGCCCGGTCAAAACGGGGCATTTCCAGTTTCATCAATTTTTGTCCTCAATGTCGGCGGGCGGCCAGGTCGACGTGGCGTCATCATACCACGCTGCTCGCTTGCCTCTGCGCGTTAAAACAGCTACTTTGCCCAGCCCTCAGACAATACGCTCATCCACATGATCCCCAACCTGCCGGACACTATTAACGACATTAAAGGCTTTCTGGCAGAGGACGAGGCCGAGGCGCTATATCATCACGCCCTGAATGCCAGTCGCAATGGTGCAGTGCTGGAGATAGGCAGCTACTGTGGCAAGTCCACCATTTACCTGGGCCTGGCTTGTCAACAAAACAAGGCAACAGTATTCGCACTGGACCATCACCGAGGCTCTGAGGAGCACCAGATAGGCGAGTATTTTCACGACCCTGACCTCTACGACGACGGTGAGGGGAAAGTAGATACATTCAAAGAATTCCGCCGCAATATTCGCAACGCTAGGCTGGATGAAACAGTGGTACCTGTCGTTGCAGGCTCGGAGGCCGCAGCCAGACAGTGGCAAACCCCGCTGGCGATGGTTTTTATCGACGGCGGTCATAGCCTGGAAGCCGCTCTCACTGACTATCGGTGCTGGACAGCGCACCTCTTGCGCGGGGGTATTCTGGCCATTCACGACCTGTTCGAAGATGCCCATGAAGGCGGACAGGCGCCCTTTGCGGTCTATCGCATGGCAAAAGCATCGGGGTTATTCGAAGACCTCGGCCAGATCAACTCGCTGGGTTTGTTGCGCCGGCTCTGATCTGGATAACGCTAATATCAGTCTACGTGGGAGATGCGTTCCTGAGTATCCACACCCAACAGCTGCACACTACAAAACAGCTTTGCTGCAGCTGTGTGTTCTGTCAGGGCGTCAGCTGCCAATAATATTGCGCCAGCGGTCCAGGTCGGTTTTTCATCTGGCCAGAGCAGATCTTCCACCATCTGGTAACCCGTCCAGTAAGAACCGTCATTGAGACGCCACTGGTGTAACCAGCTGTAAACTTCTACCGCCCTGGCGTGATCCCCAGCGGCCAGCAGCGCCATAACCAGCTCACAGGATTCGGCGACCGTGACCCAAGGCTCATCAGACACACAGCGACAACCCAAGCCTTTCTCTACGAATTCATCCCAGCGCGAAGCGATGCGGGCCCGGGATTCTTCAGGGGGCAGCACCCCCGCAAGTACCGGATAAAACCAGTCCATGGAATAGCGCGCTTTACTTTCCCAGGTGCGATCAAAACGCTCCGGCTTATGACGCAGGGCGTGGCCCAATCGTTCCCGGGCGAGCAGCCAATGAGGTCGTGCTTCTTCCAGGGTACAGGCAATATTATGGGCGCACTCCAGGCTCTTATAGATTGAACTACAGCCCGTCATGAGCGCGTCTTCCTTGGGCTTGCCTTCGCCGTCAACAGACCAATGGATCTCGCCATGTTCTGTTTGGAGGGCAAGAACAAAGCCGATGGCCTTGTCGACCATGGGCCACATAGCCCGAAGGAAATCCCTGTCCTCGGTGATTAGGAAATGGTGCCAGATACCGACGGCAATATAAGCGACGAAATTGGTTTCGCGTCGCTCACGGTTGTCGACCACTTCGCCGCGGTAAGAGGCCCACCAGCTGCCATCTACCAACTGCATGCTATAAAGCCATTCGTAGGCCTTGCGCGCCGCGTCGTGCTCGCCACCAATCGATAAGCCCATGGCCGCTTCAACATGATCCCAGGGATCGGCATAGCCGCCCTCAAACCAGGGAATTTCACCGCTGTCCTGCTGAGTATTCAAAATAAACTGCACGGTTGGGCGTAGAAATTCGGTAGGAAACAAGCCCCTACTCAAATACAGACCACTCATACAACTGCTCCCTTGCGGAAATACATCACCACACTTTTGCCAACCACGGGATTCATTAGCTGCTCCGTCACCCGAGTAAGGGCGGGGCGCTCCATCAAGTCCCAAACCAGCAGGCGATGGTATTGCTTTACCAGCCAGTTGCTGTCCTGTTGATCCCAGAACAAACACTTCAACCACCAGTAAGGTGCGTGCAGGGCATGCGCCCAGTGACGATGATAACGGCTAAAGCCCAGGCTCTCGATATCATCGCGCAGTTCACTGGCGCGAAATATACGAATATGCCCCCCGGGGGTGTTGTGATACTCCTCGCTGAGAGCCCAACATATTTTTTCTGGCCAGAGCCGGGGAACACTGGCGCAAAAAAGGCCACCCGGTTTGAGCACCCGTTCTACTTCTTTAAGCGCACCCTGATAATCAGGAATATGCTCCAGGACCTCGCTGCAAATCACTTTATCGAAGGTATTATCGGCAAATGGCAGCTCCAGCGCATTGGCTGAAGATAAGCCAAAGGTCTTGGTTTCGTTGTCAGGCTCGGCAAAGTCCTGAAATTTTTGTTGCGTGGTTTTGAGATCGTCGAGGCTAAGGTCTACGCCAATGGAGTGCACCTGCGCCTCAACATAAGCGGAGATCACGTGACGGCCTTCGCCGCAACCCAGGTCAAGGACGACATCGCCTGACTGCAGAGGAAAATGGCTAAAATCAACAGTCTGCATGCGACAAAACTTCCCGATAATACTGACTCATCTCCCTGGCACAGACCTGCCAGCAAAATTTGTCCAAAATACGTTCGCGCCCCGCATTACCCAGCGTCTCCCGTCGGCCGGGGTCGCGCAACAACTCATCGATAGCCTTAGCCATCGCCTCTACATTTTTCACCGGCACGATAATACCGGCGTCGCCCACCACTTCTGGCAAGGCACCGCCATCGGTTGAAACCACCGGCACGCCGCAGGCCATGGCCTCGCCTGCGGGCAGGCCAAAGCCTTCATAGACCGAAGGCACCACCGCGATGCTGGCCTCGGCATAATACTGAACCATTTGTTCGGTAGTGATTCCGCTGACAAACTGAATCCTGTCTACCAGGCCCAACTTCTTAACCAGCCTCTCCGTCTTGCCGCCGGGCTGTGGTTTACTGACCAACAACAGCTCTAGCTGCGGATACGTCTCCAATAGTCGGGCATAAGCCAGCAGTAAATAACGGGTTCCCTTGAGAGGGGCATCGGCAGAACAGGTTGCCATCAGGCGCAGCGGCCTGCGTTCAACGCCCTTAACGGGCCTGAATACGTCAGTATCGATACCGTTATAAACAAGGCTGATGCCCGCGGGCTGCAGCCCGAAGTCCCTGGCAATGTCTTGCCGAGAGCAGTCAGAAACTGTGACCACGTTGTGCAGGTCTTTGACCACTCTCTTCTGCATGTTGAGGAAGGAGTGCCAGCGCCGGATCAGCACGCGCTCCCAGGCGCTGCGAGCGGCATTGAGGGCAATGCGTAAGTCCGAGGTAATCGGGTGATGCACTGTGGTTACCAGAGGTATTCCCATGCGTTGCAACTGCAGCATGCCGTAACTGAGGCTCTGGTTATCGTGAACAAGGTCGTATTCTTCCCGGTGCTCACGCAGATACTTTACCGCTCGCCGGCCAAAGGTATAGGGCTCCGCGAAACCACCAGTCAGCTTGCTGGTCCATTCGATAATATCGGTCATAGACATGAGGTGACGCGGGCGCAGCGATAACAAACCGTTCTCAAACAAATCCAGACTGGGTAACTCAATAAGCCGCACCCGGGGATCCAGGTGAGGATAGGGTGGCCCGGAAATAACATCGACTGAGTGCCCGGCATCGACCAGAGCTTTACTGAGATATCGCAGGTACACGCCCTGACCGCCCCCATAGGGCTGACTACGATAGCCGAGTAAGGCTATTCGCAGGGGTTTCACCGACACAGGTGACGGAGTGGGGTTGGCCACTTCCGCGGGCTGCGCTTCGGCCTGCACTGTTTCTAGCTGCGTGATGTCAGCTTCCTCTGTCTAATTGAGAACAAAACTCGGACGATCAGGAGATACTTCAGCTCGATCAAGGACACCTAGAGTGACTGTCCTGCGAGCAAAGGGGCTAGATTTTAGTCAGCGATTGATCAAAAATCCACCCCTTTTGGGGGCCCGGTGTGAATTCCGGTTATCGTCAAATCATTCCCTTTTCAGCTATAATCTGTACTACCCCCCCGTGGAACCCTCACCGCATGAGCGACTCAACTGCCAAATCCGCCTATAAAGGCATCATCCTCGCTGGAGGCTCGGGCACACGCCTGCACCCGCTCACCAGCACCGTATCCAAGCAATTAATGCCGATCTACGACAAACCAATGATCTACTACCCCCTGGCCACGCTGATGCTGGCAGGTATTCGCGACATTTTGGTGATTACCACGCCACGGGATCAGGCGGCTTTTGCCGACCTGCTGGGGGACGGCTCACGCTGGGGCATTAACATCAGTTACACAGTGCAACCCAGCCCAGACGGCCTGGCCCAGGCTTTTATACTGGGTGAGGACTTTATTGGTGGCGACAAGGTCTCCCTGGTCCTGGGAGACAACATCTTTTACGGCGGCGGATTCACCGTAAAACTGCAAAATGCTGCCCAGCGGGAAGCCGGTGCCTCCGTATTTGCCTACTATGTCCAGGATCCCGAGCGCTACGGCGTAGTTTCCTTTGACGCCAAGGGCGTCGCTCAGGATATCGAGGAAAAGCCTGCGCAGCCAAAGTCCCATTACGCGGTGACCGGACTCTACTTTTACGACAACGACGTGGTAGATGTAGCCAAGTCCATTGCGCCGTCCCCCCGGGGGGAGCTGGAAATTACCGACGTCAACAAGGTTTACATGGAGCGCGGCAAACTCAACGTGGAAGTCATGAGCCGCGGCAGCGCCTGGCTGGATACGGGCACCCACAATTCCCTGCTTGATGCGGCCAACTTCGTGCGCGTGGTGGAGGAACGCCAGGGCTTGAAGATTGCCTGCCCTGAAGAGGTCGCCTTCCGCATGGGTTACATCAATGCCGAACAGCTGCTGGCCCTGGCCGCACCGCTAGAGAAAAGCGGCTACGGACATTATCTCAAAGGCCTGCTCAACGACGACGGTGTAGTTTTCCATGAAGTTTGAGGCGACTCCGCTGCAGGGCGTCTATCTGCTGACACCCAAAGTTTTTGGCGATGAACGCGGCTTCTTTATGGAAAGCTGGAGCGCGACTACGTTTGCCAACGAAGGCTTCGACATGCACTTTGTGCAGGACAATCACAGCCGTTCGGCCAGGGGTATTCTACGCGGTCTGCACTACCAGACCGAACATACCCAGGGCAAGTTGGTAAGGGTCACAGCCGGGGCTGTATTCGATGCGGTGGTCGATATGCGCAAGGATTCACCCACTCTGGGCCAGTGGTATGGCGCCACTTTGAGCGCCGAAAATCATCAAATGCTCTGGGTCCCGGCGGGATTCGCCCACGGCTTTTACGTGCTCACCGACGTTGCCGACTTCCAGTACAAATGTACCGATGTGTATCACCCGGAAAGTGAAATATCGCTGGCCTGGGATGACCCTCAGGTAGGTATCGACTGGCCAGTGCCTGAGGGCGAAACCCCTCAAGTCTCTGGCAAAGATGCACAGGGCCTGGCGTTTACACAAGCGCCCTTGCTGGACTGACTAGAGTAGCGGCCGCCACCAGTCCTCGTTGGCAAGGTACCAGTCCAGCGTCTTACTTAAACCTGTCTCAAAGGTTTCTGCCGGCTCATAGCCCAATTCGCTGCTAATTTTGCTGGCATCGATGGCGTAGCGCCAATCGTGACCGGCCCTGTCCTCAACAAAAATAATCAGATCTCGGGCACTGCCATCACCGGCACAGGGAGAATCAGGGAAACGCTGGGCGAGGCTGCTATCGGCCGCAAAACGTGCGTCCATCTGCTCACACAACAGATGCACGATATCAAGATTGTTCCATTCGTTATTACCGCCGATGTTATAAGTCTCGCCCACCACACCGTCCAACAGAACTTTTTCGATCCCCCGGCAGTGATCGGCCACAAACAGCCAGTCACGGATATTACTACCGTCACCATAAACCGGCAGGGGCAGACCCCGCAGAATATTGGTCAGGCACAAGGGCACCAGCTTCTCCGGGAAATGATAAGGCCCATAATTGTTAGAACAATTACTAGTAGTCACCTGCAGACCATAGGTATGAAGATACGCGCGTACCAAATGGTCTGAAGCCGCTTTGCTCGCCGAGTAGGGCGAGTTGGGCTCGTATTTCTGTTCTTCATAAAAGCCTGGCGCATCAGACGCCAGGGAACCATAAACCTCATCGGTGGACACATGGTGGAAACGGTGTGGCAATTCTCCCTCACCCCCCAACCAATATTCTCTGGCCGCCTTGAGCAGGCTGTGGGTACCCACCACATTGGTCTCGATAAAGGCATCCGGGCCGGTGATAGAACGATCCACATGGCTCTCGGCAGCGAAATGCACCAGGGTGTCCACCGCGTGCTCGCGCAAAGTTGCCAGCACTTTGTCGTAATCACAAATGTCCGCATGCACAAAGTGAAAACCCTCCGTACCTTCCAGCGAGGCGAGGTTGGCGCGGTTTCCGGCATAGGTCAGGGCATCAAAGGCGACGATGCGATCATCGGGATATTGGCTGCGCCAGTAATGCACAAAGTTGGCGCCGATAAATCCGGCAGCGCCGGTTACCAGAAGGGACTTACTCAAACGATGACTCCTTTAATTCTTTAAGCATAGACCGTAACTGAGATCTCCAGTGCAGGCCCTCTGTTTTCAGCACCGCCCAGGTACTGTTTTTATCCAGCACACTAAACGCGGGCCGAGCCGCTGGCGTCGGATAGGCGCTACCGGGAATGGGGTGAATACGCGGCATGCGCTGTAACAAGCCGATTTCAAGCGCTTCTTCGGCAATCGCCACGGCAAAATCGTACCAACTGCAAACACCCGCGTCAGTCCAATGGTATAACCCCTGCAAATCAGATTGGTCGGCAGCCAGCCATAGAGCATCCGCCAAGCCCCGGGCCCAGGTGGGCGTTCCCACCTGATCTGCGACCACGGACAGTTCCTCCCTCTCAGCCATCAATCTCAGCATGGTTTTCACAAAATTCCCACCAAAGGCTGAGTACACCCAGGCGGTTCTCATAATGAGGGCAGAGGGTAGGCCTGCGACAACAGCTTGCTCTCCCGCAAGCTTACTGCGCCCATACTCGCCCAGTGGCGATGTTGGTGCATCGGGAAGATAGGGGGTAGAAGAGGTGCCATCAAACACAAAATCTGTAGAAACATGGATCAGTCGCGACCCGTTCTCAGCGCAGGCTGTTGCCAGATTGGCAGCACCATTGACATTAATCGCCGCAGCCAATTCCTGCTCTGACTCTGCTTTATCCACCGCTGTATAAGCGGCGGCATTGATAATCAAGCCCGGGCGCTCCCGCCGGACAAATGCCCGTACCTGAGCCGCGTCAGCAATATCCAGTATCTCTCGAGTAGCCGCTATACACTCAACACCCTCAGGCACTGAGCGCAACAATTCCCGGCCCAGCTGGCCAGCGGCCCCGGTAATCAACACTTTTTGAATCAAACAGATTTCCTCTCTCCGATAGGCGCTGGCCTGACTGCGATCAGAGCGTTAAACTAGCCGTAAGCCAGAGTTTATTACGTGCAAACACACCCCGCTGCCAGTTCACAGCCCCCTCTCCAATACCGATGGGTTATCGTCGTCAGCCTGTTGCTGTCAGCCTGGCTTGTGTGGCTGGACCCGCTCATTAATCGCGACGCTATCATATACCTGCGTTCTGCAGATGCCTACCTGCAGGGAGGCTTGGCTGCAGCACAGCAGGTACATGGCAGGCCAATCCTTTCTGTGTGTATCGCGCTGGTGCATCAATTGACGGGCTTGTCTCTACTTTACACCGGCCTCGCCATTGCGGCAGTGGCTTATGCCATTTTATGCACAAGCTTTGTCGCCACTGTTCGTTTATTGGGCGGCAACCGAACCGTACAAATAATAGCGGCGGTCGTGGTGCTTTCCCACCCGTGGTTGAACCACATGCGCAGCTCCATCATGCGCGACCCGGTTTACTGGGCATTACTTATGTTAGCCCTCAGGGAGTTACTGCTTTACCTGCGCCAACCCTCTCTGGTCCAGCGACTGCGGTGGTTTCTTTACGTCATGCTTGCTTGCAGCTTCCGCTTTGAAGGCCTGTTTTTCGCGATTATGGCGCCCTTCGCATTGCTATTTACCCGCAATCTGGAGCATCGCCTGCGACATTGCCTGTTATTACTAGTGCCCCAACTGACGACCCTGGCTCTGGTAACAGCTGCATTCATGATCTATCGCAGCCAGCAAACCGACGCTGCGCACCTGTTCCCAGGCATTGCCTACTACTTCGACGGCTTGAAAAACTTTCCCGAACAATTCAGCGCTGTCGCCCAGCAAACGGCAGGGACATTGCTGCAATTTACCTCCCGGGAGGACGCGAGCTGGGCAGCTGCCGCAGGCCTGGCAATCGTACTGATACTTAACGTCTGCAGAGCGTTGTCCTGGCCCTGGGTAATAACGCTTGCCTGGGGCGCCCAGGCTCGTCTACATCGTCATTTCCGTCCCGATGACAGGGCTATTCTGCGTGCTCACCTAGTGATAGCGGTCGGCTACCTGGCTGTCTTTATCCTCATTAACCGCTTCATGCTGGAACGCTACAGCATGCAGGTTGTTATATTCCTGTTGCTCTACCTGCCCTTTGTTCTCGGCGCTCTATGGCAAAGCGGGGGATGGAAAAAATTGCTGGTAATTGCTCTGCTGGCGGGTATGTCCGCCGATACCTTACATAATGGCGATAGGGACAAAATTTTTATTAAGGATGCCACCGAGTGGGTTGTGCAAAACACACCCAAAGACGCATCCCTGGCCAGTAATGAAAAATACATCGCTTATTTCAGCGGTCGCGAATTTAACTGGGAGGCAATTCAGGCGAAACGCTTCTCACTCGGATCTCTATTGGAAACTCCCCAACTATGGCAAGACGAGGACTATCTGGTAATGTACATCAAGTCCCAGCGGGAAGAACTCTGGCGAAATTTTCTACAAAAAAATACGCTCACTGAACAGCGCAGCTTCGGCGGCGGAAATAAAGGTCGCGTAGTCATTGTTCAGCTACCATCGGCAAGCGATTAAGAGGCCAGCTCCGACGGTACACTAAGAGATTACTGCTATTACTGACATCGCCACTAACAGCGAACACTTCGAGCAACTTGCGCAGAGTCTGGCACGGCATGAAATGCCCGATGGCTGGAGCATGGTTGGCAGTTCAATAAATGCCAGAGTTGCGGTAGATCAGCACACCCAGGTCTATTACAAAGAGTTTTTGAAGCGCAGTCCGCTTGAGACAGTAAAAGCCCGGGTAAAAGGCAGCCGCGCTTACCGCGCCAGGCGGAACAATGAGGCTCTGCGTGCAGCAAGCTTTCCGGCGCCGGTGAACCTGGCATGGGGATCAATCGCTGGCGGAAGTGAATACCTTTTCAGCAGTGCGGTTCCAGGAAAAGGCGTCACCGCGTGGTTGCGCGAGACACTGGTGGACCGGCAGGGCGAATCGCTGTCTTTGCGACGCAACCTCTTGTTTGGTCTTGGCAGCTTCATTGGTCGCATGCACCACGCTGGCTTTACTCACGGTGATTTGCGCACCAGCAATGTACTCGCCCACCGTGAGGGAAATGCTTTCCACTTCTCCCTGATTGACAATGAGCGTAACCGGCAACGCCAGCCCCCCGCTGGACGCGATATCTTGCGCAACTTAATGCAATTGAACATGTTAACGCCAGCCGATATCAGCAATACCGATCGCATGCGGTTTTTCAGCCATTGGCGTCGGGAGATGCATAATCTTGCGGATCCGGAAGCACACCTTGTCGCCACTGAGGCCTACCATTGGGCGATGCGACGCTTGCGAGCAAAAGGAAAACTTCTATGAACCTGCTCACCAAAATGCTTTGGCGCATGATCCCCGCTAGCGAGCGAAATATGTTGTTATCCTATGCACCGCAATACCAGCAACGGCATATCGATCGCATCCTGCGCGGAAGAGCCATTTACCAGCCCTGCTTTGACAAACACGAGGCACTTTTTATTCACGTACCCAAATCTGCTGGCCGCAGTATTGTTCGCGGACTCTTCAACGTAAAGTCGGTGGAACATGCACCGGCAGATTGGTACCAGCGACTTGATCGGGAAAAGTTCGAGCGGTACTTCAAATTCACCTTCGTGCGCAACCCTTGGGATCGTGCCGTTTCCGCCTATACTTATTTGAAAAATGGAGGCTCGGCCGCCAGTGAAGAAGACCAGCACTGGGCCCACTTCATCAACAGCTTTGATTCTTTTGACGATTTTGTCTGCCAGTGGATGACAGCAGATAACATCATGCGCAATGCCCTGCTGACTCCGCAAATTCTGTTTCTGCAAGATGAGTACGGGAGATTGGCCATGGACTTCGTGGGCCGTTTCGAGAGCCTAACGGAAGACTTTGCCACTATCGCAAACCGATTGAAGCTGGATACCAGCCTGCCCCATATCAATCAGAGCCGACAGGCATCCTATCAGGATTTTTACAGCGAGAAGTCCAAAAATATCATCGCTGATCTCTACGCGGTCGATATCGATACTTTCGGATACAGTTTTCCGAATAAGGCCCAGCGATGAGCCATTTCCTGCAGAAGTTGCTGCCCCGGTCCCTGCGCAGCGAAAAAAAAACCGTCACTCCCAAGAAACTGCCCGCGGCACAGTATCAAGCGCTGACCGCCCTGAAATGCCGTATCTGGTACAACCGGTACGGCGGCTATTGTCTCCCGGAAGCATCTCTTCATCGCACTGCGCCCCGTAAAATACTTCGCGGTGAAGCCTATGAGCCTGAGACCATTGAATTCATGCGTGCACATTGTCACGGCGGTGATGTGGTTCATGCGGGCACTTACTTTGGCGACTTTTTACCGGCACTGTCTCAGGCATGCGATAGCAACTGTCTCGTCTGGGCCTTCGAGCCCAACCGGGAGAACTACCGCTGCGCCCAGATCACTACGCTCATTAACGCGCTGAATAATGTTCAGTTGCAAAACGCTGGTCTGGGAGATGCTCCGGCAACACTGCACATGCGCACGCGCGATTCCCAGGGTGTAAGCCTGGGCGGAAAGAGTCACCTTGTGGTTGCAGGAGAGTTCAATGCCAACACCGACGAGGAGGTGCGTATTGTCACCATCGACAGCGTTGTCGGTGATGAGCGCCCCGTATCAATCATCCAGCTGGATGTAGAAGATCACGAAAAAGCCGCCCTCTCTGGCGCACTGCAAACCATTAGCCGCTGTCTCCCGATCATTATTCTGGAGGTGCGCAAGGGCAGTGATTTGCTGCAGAGTGAATGGTTTGATCGCACTATTATCAGCCTGGGCTACCGACAGACTGCCACGCTACACGGCAATACCGTGTTCGAATACCACGGGGAATCCTAACGCTCAGACCAGCGCATGGCCCCGGGGACCATACTTCGCCAGATGTCTGGAGCGCAGGGGCTGCAGTGGTTTGAGCACTGCGGCGAGCAGCTCATCCTTACTCCAACCCGTTGCTGCCAGATAGGCATCAAGAAATAACGCGTAATCATCCGGGGACAGCGCCATATCCTCGGCGTTAAGAGTAAAGCGAGCCAGGTCCCGGCATTGGGCACCACTGCCGGGCGCGGCGACTCCCACAGCCTCCAGATCGACAAATACCACGGCAGACTCACAACACTGGAAGTTACTCCACTTGCAGTCTCCGTGAAAAAAACCTGCGAGGTGCAGTTTCGCCAAGGCTTCGCCGGCCAACACCAACCAATCGCGAAATTCACTGGGCGGCAGCTGCTGTGACCAAAGAGATTTCAGGTCGGCGCTGTTTGCAAGACCCTCGGTTAACAGCACCAGTCCTCCAGGAACAAGCAACACACAGCGAGGCTCGGGTACCACGACTCTAGCGGCGCCGAGGCGGCCTGCCGCATCAAAACTGCGCACGCCACGGCCATAACCCAGTTGGAAGCCCAGCGATTGTAGTGGAGATTTACTGCGATAAAATTTGAGGTAACACAGGTGGCCCCTCACCTCGAGCAGACTCACGCAGCTGTGTGCATCGCGTTTCATCACTCGGGTATTATTTTCCATCCACAGCTCAATGCTATTGGCTTCGAGAGCCAGGCACTGGGACAGGTCCCCAGCCCAGTCATTGTCTCTGAGGACTCGTCTAATCTCGACCACCATTTGGGCCACCTTCCAGGCCACCTTTTAGGCTACCTGCTGGAGCCACAGCAGACGGCTCCCTGCCGTGCTCTTTTCGGTACAGTGCCAGCGCGCGCTTCTCCACGTCATGCCATAAGGCCGCATCCGCTGTTTGGGCCTGCCGCAGACCACCGGGCGCGTAACAGCGCATGAAGCGCAACAGATCCCGCCGGGTCAGGCCACAATCCAAAGCAGAAAAATACAACCCCGCCAGATCCTTTACCTGCCAACGCCGTGGCGTGCGACGTCGAATTTGAGCGCGATGTAAATCGATGAGATAGCAAGTCGGTTGCCGGTTAACCAGGGTCGATTCATCGAGATGGAAATGGCAAATATAAAAATCCCGATGATTAATTCCAGCGCCATGCATACGCCCGGCACTGTCGGCCAACTTGCGGATGATTTTAAGGCGCACTGGAAAAGAGGGCGGTGAGTTAGCCCAGTTGGCACAGTAATCTTCCAGGCTGACTGTATCCACAAGATCTTCGGTAACAATCATTGAATGACGCCTTGCCGGATTTTCGCCCAGGGAAGCATATGCCCCCACCGACAGGGTATCCACCCCCAACTTTTCCAGTGCCATTACCGCACTGTATTCATTGGCGGCTCCCAAAACAGGGAATCGCATCTGCAACAGGTTCTTGAAAATCTCGCCCCAGCCAATACCGCTGTGTAACTTCAGGAACCATGAGCGCCCCTGCCAATCGAAACGGAGGGTCTTGCGCCCTTCTTTGTTGCGGTAGACATCTTCAGGCGCTGCGTGGGAGGCTAGCTGCTCCGCCCAGTCAAGGACAGCAGCGGCCTCAGCTCGTGGAGCGTCCGTGCCAGCTGCCAGGTCTTGCCGCAAAAAGTATTTAGTCATTGCCGCGTTCCTGTTTATGGGCAATGGCCGCTTCAATCAATGCTGCGCCGGTGCTGTGCATGGAGTATAAGTCTGTCAATTGAGCGTAGGTCAGCCCTGTCTCACGGCATTGAGAGCGATAAACGCCATCCAGGGAACGCAATACCGCTGTATTCAAGTCCTTCTGCAGGAAGGGACTGCGCAACACCATGCCCGCCTTGGCGGCAGCAATATGGTGTGCATAACCGCAGACATCCGTGCAGATTACCGGCAAGCCAGCGACAAGTGCCTCTAGCAAAACAATGCCCGCTGCTTCGTCCAGGGCCGGGTGCACCAGGGTATCGGCTCCCAGCAACAGTTCAGCCACATCATCCCTGCCGCCAAGAAAATGCACCAGGTCATGCACTCCCAGTTTTTTTGCCAAGCGGCGAAAACGCCGTTCCCGGTCCTGACCCACCACCACCAGTCGTATGGTCTGGTGAGGCTGCGCTTCACGAACATTGGCCAGGGCTCGAATTGCCCTGTCCAGGCCCTTCTTGATAAAGCCGGAGCCAACAAATAATAACAAATGTTCCGAGCGAGCCATGCCCAGGGAGTCACGAATCACCTTGCGCCGGTCAGCGGCATCCGCACCAGCACAGCGGTCCCGTGAAATACCGGGAGGCAGCATATGCATGCGTGCTTCGGACGTGTGGTAGTGATGCTTGAACTTGGCTTTTTCAGTGTCGGAAATTAGCAATATCTCAGTGCTGGAAGCGCTGCCAAACACGGCGTTTTCATAGTCAGCAAAATGACGAAAGCGACCCCCCCTGCGATACAGACGTCCTCTCTCGTTCATCGCCTTGTCCAGGTAACAGGAGTCCGCAGCATAATAGACGTCCAGCCCGGGCATCTTATTAAAACCTACCACTCCATCTACGGGGTTAGCCGCCAGGTCATTGTTTACCCAGGCCAGAAAGCGTTCATTGCGTCGATGATTGCTGGCAGCTGACACAGGCACTTTGCGATGTTCCGCTGCGGGAATTTTATCGCCCTGCCAATCAATATAATAAACCCTGCAATGATGACCGCGCGCCTGCACTTCCTCAACAAAGCGACGGAAGTCGCGCTGCATGCCACCGTAGGGAAAATATTTATAGAGCAAGAAGGCCAGACGCACCGTCAGTGCCCTGCCGGGAGAATAGACTGCAACTCGGACCAGGCTTGCTGCGGATCAATGGCGCTCATCATCGCCACCGGATCAGCAGTGTCGCTCACACCCACCTCAGACTGGATATGCACCTGATTGCGACCATAAGCACCAATCAGCTGAGTACTTGTCGGGCCGTAGAGCGATACGCTGGGTACATCCAATGCGGCGGCCAGATGGCCTAGCCCGGTATCAACGGCAACAGCGCCATCGGCCTCCAGCAACAGACCGGCAACGCCCATAAGATTCAGTTTAGGCAAGACCTTGGCAGACTGACATTGGCTGGCAATGCGGTCAGCACGCGCCTTTTCATCCTCGTTGCCCCAGGGCAGCCAAACGGGATAGCCCTGTTCGTGAGCCTTGTCAGCAAGTTCAATCCAGTGCGATTCTGGCCACAGCTTTTCGTCTCTGGCGGTACCATGGAAAAAAAGCAATCCTTTAGATCGACTGGATTTCCCGCCGACCAGGTTGTCACGAACCCCATAATCACCTTTTTCAGCAGGAACCTCGTAGCGCAAGGCCTTGGCAAACAACAGACGCGTTCGTTCCACCGCGTGCATGTCTGCGGGTACAGCAAGTTTGTGTTGATAAATTGCTGAGGCCAGCGGTTCGCGCGCTGAATGCTTATCGAGTCCGTAAATGGGCGCTTTTACCAGGCGAGCTACGAAGGCGCTCTTAAGCAGGCCCTGGGCATCGATGACCGCGTCATAATGATTTCGCCTGAGCTGACTGCGGCATTCACGCCACTCGGGGCCGGAAAAATCCCGCAACGGGTGCTTACGCCATCGCCTCAGGGCAATGGGGATGACCTTGTCGACCGCTGAGTGCCAGGCTGGAATCTCGGCGAAGGCTTCTTCAACAACCCAATCGAAACGTATACCCGGAACGGCGGCCGCAGCGTCAGTCAGTGCCGGCAGTGTATGGACCACGTCCCCCAGGGACGACATTTTGACAAGCAGGACGCGCATCAAGCCTCGCTAGTTACCGCCAATAAAGCGTCTAGTTTACCAGTAAGCTCGCCCACTGGGGTGTCACGCATGCACTTATGATGGCCCAGAGGGCACTCACGCTGGAAACAGGGCGCGCAGTCAATTGCGCTGACCACAACGCTACTGTTGTCGTTAAGAGGCGGTGTAAAGCCTGGAGATGTTGCTCCGTATATCACCACCAAAGGCCGTGACAGCGCTGCTGCGATATGCATTAGCCCGGAGTCATTGCTCACCACGGCGGTGGCCAGTGACAGCATATCTACCGCCTCAGCTAATTGGGTGCGGCCCGCCAAATCAAAGCAGCGCTCGCTAGCGCCGGATGCCGCTGCAATTTGCGCCGTTACCGCCTGATCATTAATGGAGCCAAACAAGGCCACTTGCCAGCCGCGATCAAGAAACTGCTTCGCCAACTGACCGTAATACTCGGCGGGCCAACGTTTGGCGCTGCCAAATTCTGCTCCAGGGCACAAAGCCAGGATTGGCATATCCGCAGCGATGCCAAACTTGTCGCGACACTCTCTGGCCTGGATTTCATCCACCACCAGTCTCGGGGTGGGCAATACCTCTGGAAGCACTGCGGAGGCGTCCTGACCTAAAGCCGCAAACTGCTGCACCATCAAAGGCAGGTCTTGCTCTCTCAAGACGCGCATATCATTAAGTAAGCCATAGCGCATTTCACCGCGCCAGCCAGTGCGCCTGGGAATGCCGGCGAACCAGGGAACCAGGGCAGACTTGAACGAGTTGGGCAGCATAATGGCCTGATCGTAATGCTCCGCGCGCAGGCCTCGACCCAACTTCCAACGCCGGCCAAGTGCGGGTTCTCCGTGCCCGATAGCTTTAGTAATGGCTCGATTCACTTCCGGCATACGTTCAAGAATGGGCTCACTCCAGACCGGTGCTGCAACATCGATAACCACGCCTGGCCTGGTCTCCTGCAAGAACCGGTAAAGCACCTGGGACATCACCATATCTCCTACCCAGGAGGGCCCGATGACCAGTATCTTTTCAGGCAACTGATTCATGCCTTCGCCGCCTGTTCCTCGATCTCACCAAACAAGGCCTGCCAACGCCCCTGTACCCGGCTTCTCTGATCGTTGAATTGTGCTGTACTGACCTCAATCGGCTCCTGCTGCAAGGCCAACTGATGAGCGGCGCCTCGATAGTCCAGGTACGCCTGGGTAAGATCCTGGGCCTCATCGCTGGAAAAAAGGCCCTCCTTGCCCAATACCTCGAGAATGCGAACATTGTCAGACCAACGCGCCAGCTCCGGATGACTGTGAGCCCAGGCCAGAACAGCGAATTGCACCATGAACTCAATATCAACAATGCCACCACTGCCCTGTTTCAAGTGGAACAAGGTGTTGTCGCCCTCGCTCAACAAATGCTCGCTCATGCGCCTGCGCATTTTGACCACGTCCCGAGCAAGCTCAGCGTGTTCCCGCGGCTTGCAAAGAATGTCCTTACGAACCTGCGCTACTCGGGCAGCCACCGCGGGATCGCCGGCTGCAAACCGGGCCCTCACCAATGCCTGATGCTCCCAGGTCCAGGCGCTTTGTTGCTGGTAATTGGAAAAGCCATCGATCCCAGGTACCAGGGAGCCTGAGTTACCATCCGGCCTGAGCCGCATGTCTACCTCGTACAGCTGGCCCAGGGCCATACGTGTCTCGAGAATATGGATCATGCGCTGTCCCAGGCGCATATAAAAAACACTGTTGTCGATGCTGCGCTCGCCATCTGTAGAGCCGCGAACACCGTCGTGGATAAACACCAGGTCAAGGTCTGAACCATATCCCAGCTCTATCCCGCCCAGCTTGCCATAACCGAAAACGGCAAAACCAGAGCCATCACTTTGGCGCTTGGGTTCACCGTGTTTACGGGCCAGGTCAGCCCATGAAACTGCAAGCACCTGTTCCAGAATCACCTCGGCAATCCAGGTCAGGTTGTCACTGACTTTCATCACCGGCAAGCGCCCGGCAATTTCGCTAGCGGCGACACGTAAAACCTGCGATGCCTTGAAATAACGTAAGGCATCCATCTGCGCTTCCAGGTCATCGGTAGCCAGGCGCGCGACCTGCTGGGAGAGCTGCTCGCGCAACTCCTCCTTATCAGGGGCGTTATAAAGACTGGACCGATCGAGAAACTCATCCAGTAAGACCGGATTGCGCGACATTTGCTCCGCGATCCAGGGACTGGCGCAACATAGCGAAACCAACTCCGCCAGGGCCGGCGGATTTTCCATGAGCAGTACCAGGTAGGCACTGCGCCGGAGCACCGCAATCACCAAAGGCAGCACCCGGTGAAGGGCAAGATCCGGATTAACTGATTCGCTACAGGCACGCACCAGCAGCGGCATGAACTGTTCCAGTCGCTCTCTGCCCTCTACCTGCAGCGCCGTCACCCTGTTGCTGCTGCGCAAGTCTTGCAATCGCTGCAGGGTCACATCGGCATCGCTATAACCCAACGTTGCCAGCGCTGCGCTACTCATGTCCTCACCCCACAGGTCCAGGCCATCCTCATCGACGCTTGCACAATTCTCTTCTTCCGGCGGCGCAATCAATTCGGAAAAATGCCCGGCGACATTGTCCCGGTGCTGCTGTAGAGCGGCCCTGTAATGCTCCCAACTTGCAAAGCCCATGACTGTTGCCATGGCCAACTGCCTTAGCGCGTCGCCTGGCAGCTCCTGTGTCTGCTTATCCTGATAACCCTGTATGGCGTGTTCGCTATCCCGCAGAAACAAATAGGCGGCTCGTAATTCATCGACTACCTCCCTTGGCAAGCAGCCCAGGCTGACACACTCCTCCAGCACCAGCAGCAATTCGCGCTGCTGCAAGCCCAGGTCGCGCCCCCCTCGAATCAGCTGAAAGCACTGGGCAATAAACTCAACCTCTCGAATACCGCCATGACCTAGTTTAACGTTGTCCTGCAGCCCACGGCGCCGGACCTCTGCGGTAATCATCTGTTTCATTCCGCGCAAACTGTCAATCACACCGAAGTCCACGTAACGGCGATAAATAAATGGCCGCAGGCTTTGCATCAATCGCTGCGCCACGCTCGGATCGCCGGTCACCGGGTTTGCCTTGATCAGTGCATAACGTTCCCAGTCCCTGCCCTGATCCTGGTAGTACTCTTCAAGCGCCGTGAAGTTATGCACCAGTGCACCGCTTTCGCCATAGGGGCGCAATCGCATGTCTACACGAAATACAAAACCCTCCGGAGTTACCTGGTCCAGGGCATTGATCACACCCTGTCCTACCTTGATAAAGAACTCCTCATTGCTGATGGGTCGTTTTTCGCTATTGGTATAGCCCGCCTCTGGATAGGCGAAAATCAGGTCGATGTCAGATGAGACGTTGAGCTCCCTGGCTCCCAGCTTGCCCATGGCAAGAACGATCAGTTCCTGAGGTTCACCGCTGTCTTTGCCGATGGGAACACCGAAGCGTTGCTCCAGCTCAGCCTGAGTGCAAGACAGGGCTTCAGTGATACAGGCTTCCGCCAGCAACGAGGTATCTCGCACAGTTTCCCGGGTATCTGCCAGGCGACAAAAGTCTCGCCAGATAATGCGCAACATGTGACGTTGCCGGAAGCCACGCAAACAGGAACCCAGGTCCAGTTCTTCTGAGGCCAGCGCCGCCACCAGTTGAGCGTGAAAATCCGCCTCGTCCAGCGACTGCTGAATAAAATCACCAGACAACACCTCCAACAACAAGCCCGGCTTCCGCTTACTGAGCTCAGCGATAAACGCACTACAGGAAAGCGCTCTAGCAAGTTGTTCACTGACCGGACGGACAGCAGCTGCGACTCGCAGTTTGTCTGCCTGAACCGGGTCGGCCCGATCCAGAATATTTTCCCAGGCCGCCAGCGCCTGCTCTGCAAGAGGATCCGGCAAGCTGCTTGTCTCAACACTCATAGGAATTCTCGGCGATCACTAACAAATCAGGCGTCCAGAACAGGAGCAACCCGCATGACCTCCTCAATAGTGGTCTGCCCCCGCGCCACTCGGCCGGCGCCGGAAAGGCGCAATGTTTTCATGCCGCCGTCCATTGCAATTTCACGAATTCGGGCGGTCTCTAAATGCGAGTGAATCTCTGCTGCAGGGCCGGACTGTTAACAAGCACTCATAAATTCCCTGGCGCCCCATATACCTGTTTCACGGCACTCTTGCATCCGCCTGGCCTTGCCACTTTTCCGGAGGGTCGATTTGCCACGGTGCTGTTAGTTGCTTCCAGGCATCTATGTCCAGGGGCTCCCATGTTTTACAGCTGGGGCACAATATTCGCACCAGGCGCTGGGACATGATGCCTCGCACTGTGGCCTTTAACAGGTATGCGGGTACGCCTAGTTCCAGTAGTCGCGAGATGGAGCTGGGTGAATCATTAGTGTGCAAGGTCGAGAGCACCAGGTGACCGGTCAGTGCTGCCTGCACCGCCATGTTGGCGGTTTCCAGATCGCGAATCTCTCCGATCATGATGATATCGGGGTCCTGGCGCATTAAAGCGCGAACACCGGACGCGAAATCCAAATTGATGCCGTGATTGACCTGCATCTGGTTAAAGGCCTCCTCGATCATCTCGATAGGATCCTCAATGGTGCAGACATTCACCTGAGCAGTGGCCAACTGACGCAGGGTTGAGTAAAGGGTCGTGGTTTTACCTGACCCCGTGGGACCGGTAACCAAAACGATGCCGTTGCCCATCCGGGTCATATCATCCCAACGAATCAGGTCTTCCTCTGCCAGGCCCAGTTGTTCAAAACTTTTTTGCAGTACATCCGGATCGAAAATACGCATTACCAATTTTTCGCCAAATGCGGTGGGCAGGGTTGCCAGTCGCAACTCCACTTCATTGCCCTCAGGGGTGCGCGTTTTCAAGCGACCGTCCTGAGGTCTGCGCTTTTCAGCCACATCCATGCGTCCAAGGATCTTAATGCGGCTGGAGACTGCTGCACTGACCTGCTGTGGCAATTCGTAAACACTGTGCAGCACGCCATCGATGCGGAAGCGGACATTACCCACGTCACGCCTGGGCTCAATATGAATGTCACTGGCGCGCTGCTCAAACGCGTACTGCAGCAACCAGTCAACAATGTTAACAATGTGCTGGTCGTTGGCGTCGGGTTCCTTCATTGAACCCAACTCCAGCATTTGCTCCAGGTTGGAGGTGCCAGGCTTGTTCTCTAGACTGTCAGCACTGCGGGCCCCGCGAACGGAAACCGCCATGGTGTAGAACTCGGAAGTGTGGCGAGCAATGTCGCGAGGGTCGGCCAAGACCCGACGGATTCGCTTACGCAGCACATGCTCCAGGTTTCCTTCCCACCCGCGTATAAACGGCTCGGCTGAAGCTATCCATACCTCGTCATCTTTTACTTCAACAGCGAGGATACGATGGCGTTCAGCAAAGGCCTGGGACATGACATCTGCAACGGCGGTGACATTAATTTTCAGTGGGTCAATGGAGTAAACCAATTGGTCTGTCGTTTCACTCAACCAGGCCAGCAGGCTATCCATATCCAGCAAGCTGCCAGAACGGGACGGATCTTCGAGCTTTTGCTCTGCCAAAAAGATCAACGGATGCACCTTGACCCGGGCGTTTCTGGTCACCCGCAGCATATCCTCCCGGGTTATCCGCCCGTCACTGAATAGCAGTTGGGCCAGCGGGGCCAGCTCCAGTCTGTGCTCCATGGCCTGTTCGCCGAAATGTGTTGCCATATTGGCTATCCCTGTTGGTAAACCGGTGCTTGCTAGGGCACTTATCGTCAGCCTGCACCTGAACCACTAATGCTAGCACAGGGTCTCGCGTGCCACCCCTTGATATAGGACATTAAGCCGGATGAGGCCCATGCGAAGATTTCGTGACGGCCGCGCGCTTTGTACCTATACTTCGCCGAAACGAAGCATCATGAAACGGAGAAACTCCATGGCTGGTAGAAACACTTTGGGCAGCTTGTTTGGGCGATCGCCTATAGGCCCCATACAGGAACATATGCAGGTAGCCTTCGAGGCTGCGGAGCATCTCCCAGAGCTGGTTCAAGCATCGGCAGATGAAGACTGGAATCGGGCCAAGGAAATTTACAAAGCCATTATCGAGTCTGAGAAAAATGCAGACAAAATGAAACGCGATGTCCGCAGGCATTTACCCAAAAGCCTGTTTCTGCCTGTGCCGCGTTCTGATCTGCTGGTATTAGTCGGCATTCAGGACCAGGTTGCCAATACCGCTCAAGATTTCGCCAGCATCCTGATGGGGCGAGACATGCGCTTTCCAGAAAAATTGGCCCCTGCAGTTCACGAACTGACCCAAACCAGTGTGGCTTGTTGCGGACAAGCGCTAGCTGCCATTCAAGAGCTGGATGAGTTGCTGGAAGTTGGCTTTAGCGGCCGTGAGGTCAAGCGAGTGGAAGCCATGCTCAATGAGTTGGACAAGCTGGAGCGACGCACTGACAAGCAACAATTCA
>DS999233.1:41261-118925 GCA_000156295.1 marine gamma proteobacterium HTCC2148 | reverse complement strand
TTCCGTGGGAACTTGGAATCCCAGTGCGCCCCCTGCTATCAACTGGGGAGATGGCAGCACATTGGCTGCGACACAGATCCCATTTACGGATACAGTAACTGCGAGTCCCTATGACAGGCGCACTTTCACCGGCCAGTTTATGCACACCTACGCTGCGCCCGGGAACTATACAATCAGTGTGTTCGGTTCGAATATCTACGCGGCAACCTCCTCTTCCTATTCCATTGCAAGCGGAACATTTAGTGCTGTTTCTCCTTCGTTCGACGACAGCACAGTAGGATCCGGTAGCCAGCCAATAGGCATTTTGCAAAGGATTTCTGTCGCAGTAGGCGCCACCCCAGCCACCCCAGTCCCCCTGCTACCTAACCTCGCCCTGTTAGCACTGGGTGCCCTGCTAATCCTGTTCGGTGCCGCTGCACTGCGTCGTGTCTGATAAGGACAGACTGAACATATGAAATGGCGGCAGTGGATCTGCGCACTGACATGCCTGACAATCGCAATCCCCGCCTCGGCCTATATAGGACCGGGAGCGGGGATAAGTTTTATAGGCTCACTGTTTTCCGCCCTGCTGGTGGTATTTCTTAGTATTGCCGCAGTTCTCTCCTGGCCCCTGCGCTATTTGTGGCGACGCACCCGCAGGTTAATCCGCGAAGCCCGGGGCCTGCCGCCGATCACAGTAGAAGGCGACAAGGCTGAGGAAGGTGTGCCGCCAGGCACAAGCGCACAACAAGAGGCTGCTTCAGCCCGGAACTAACGCCCTGAATGTACCGACGAAAGCCCCCCTTTTACTGCCCGCCCCTATTGATGGGGCTCAGCGCTCCGGTCTGCCGCCTGCTTCTATGCCTGCTGCTGGTATTGATTCTACCGGTTGGCATCACCGGCTGTACTGATCAAGCCGCACCCCCAGCTACCTCGCGTACTGTTATCCTGGGATTCGACGGTATGGACCCGGCACTGACCGAAGCCTGGATGGCACAGGGGCTTCTTCCCAACTTTTCATCTCTGGCCCGTAAGGGGCATTATCAGCGCCTGGCGACCACTAATCCCGCCCTCTCCCCGGTTGCATGGGCCAGTTTCGCCACTGCCAGTAACCCGGGAGAACATGGCATTTTTGATTTCATCCGGCGTGATGCTTCGAACTACAGCCCTGATTTTGCAATCTCGGACATCAAACCGCCGCAGGACTTCCTCGAGCTTTTCGGGTACAGGATCCCATTGGATAATCCGGAGATAACCAACCGTCGCTCAGGAGTGCCTTTCTGGATGCAGGCGGAGCGCGCCGGGGCACGGGCATCGGTACTGCGGGTGCCAGTCACATTCCCACCCGATCCGGTGCATCGGATGCTGTCGGGCATGGGCGTACCCGACTTGCTGGGTACCCAGGGCACCTATACCCAGGTAACCAGCCAATTCACTCGCAGCAACGATATGGGTGGGCGCGTGGTGCGTGTAAAGCCCGAGGGGGGGCTGGTTAAGACCGCCCTGGGAGGGCCGTCCCATCCATTGAATCCCGAACTCGGGGCCCTGACCGTGCCTTTGACTATCGCACAGGCCCGACGCGGGGCCGTCGATATAGATTTAGCAGGTGCCCACTTCACCCTCAGCCCGGGACAATGGTCTGGCTGGGTTCCCGTTGAATTCACCTTCGCGGCGGTAACCGGGGTACATGGAATGGTTAGGTTTTATCTGGTGGAAGGATTTCCTCGCCTGAGCCTTTACATCTCGCCGATCAACCTCGATCCAAGAGCCCCCGCGATGCCAATTGCCAGTCCGGAGGAGTTTTCGGCCGAACTGGCGGAGAGAATCGGGCTTTATCACACCCTGGGTATGCCTGAAGAAACCTGGTCGCTTAACGAAAACCGGATATCCGACTCGGCTTATCTGGAGATGGTCTCCCATGTATTGGCAGAACGCGAAGCAATGTTCTTCGATACGCTGCAAAAACAGGATAGCGAACTGGTAATCAACGTCTTTGTACAAACTGACCGGGTAAGCCACATGTTTTGGAGGGGTTTGGATAAGGAACACAGCCTGCATGAGGGAGTAACTGAGCAGGGAAGCGACGCGGTACAGTGGATTTATCGTGAGGCCGATCGCATACTGGGAAAAACTCTGGCTGAACTGGGCCCACAGGACAGGCTAGTAGTGCTTAGCGATCACGGATTTACTGATTTTCGTCGAGCAGTAAACCTCAATCGCTGGCTTGTCGACCAGGGCTATCTGGTATTCTCGGGACGCAAAACCACCTCTGGTGTGATGTTCGCTGCGATTGATTGGCAGCGTAGCAAAGCCTATGCGCTTGGTATGAACGGTATTTTCATCAATCGTGTGGGCCGGGAGGCTCAGGGTATTGTGGAAGACCAGGATCTGGCAGCGCTGAAAGAGGAGATCATGGCTGGCCTAGCGCCGCTGACTGACCCCGATTCTGGCACCGCCATGGTCTCTCGTATCTATGACGGTGAAGAAGTCTACCGTGGCGCCAACCGCGGCGATGCGCCTGACATTGTCATCGGTTATGCGCCTGCTTATCGCGCCTCCTGGGAAACTGTGCTCGGCGCCGTACCGAAACTGCTGGTCTACGAGAACGATACCAAATGGTCGGGAGACCACTCAGTTGACCCAGCTCACGTTCCCGGTGTGCTGTTCACCAATTTCAAACCTAAGGCTGCGGTAGACTCAATTGAAGATATCAGCAGTTTGATTGGTGTAGATGGGGAGGCACCCTAGCATGGCCATGGGAGTCTTTGATCTTCTCTCGACTGTCTTTGATGCTGCCCAATCTTTGTTTGGCCTGGTAATACCCGATGCTCTATCCCTGGGTATCTGGGCGTTGCTGGCTTCTTTTTTATCGATGTGGACGTATGGCCGCCTCTCCAACCAAGAGGCGTTAAATCATATTCGCCCCCTGCAAAAAACCGCGAGCAAACGCCTGGCAGTGTACGACGGCCCCTTCAATGGACTGTGGCCATTGGTTCGGGAAAACTTCTCCCTGTCGGCACAACAGATGTGGCTGACCTTCTTCCCCGCTCTTGTTGCTACTATCCCGATCCTGTTTGTCCTGCCATGGGTTTCAAACACATTCGGCAGTCAGTTCCCCGAAACCGGCGAGCCAGTTGCGGTGCGGGTGGAAAGTTACACACCTTATGAGTTGCACTGGAATCTTAATGAGAAGCCTCAAAAATCAGGCACAGGGAGGTGGACACTAAGCTGGCCGATCGAAGGCGAAACACTTGATTTGCTTGATCAGACAGACCAGGCGGTTCTGGTTCTTCCTCTTTCTGAACCCACGCCTGTTTTACACAAAAAACTCTGGTGGAATTACCTTATAGGTAACCCCGCAGGCTACCTGGACCCCGACCACGTTGTTGAGTCAATCTCGTTTGATTTTCCCAGCCGCGAGTTTCTGCCAATCGGCCCTGACTGGCTGCGGGGCTGGCTTCCCCTGTTTATGCTGTATCTTGTGTCTTTTTCCCTGCTTCTCAAGTGGCGCTGGCGGCTGCATTAGCGGTGACGTCATGAGCGACTACTGAGCTATGTCTGGCACATCGATGGAAATCTCCAGAGATTTATATTACTCCAGCTTGTTGTTTCACCACACTCGACGCCTGTGGCGGTGGCTGGCCCGCATTGAGTCGGGGATTTTCCGCGAGGACATTGATAAGCAGTCCATTACCGCCCCCATCTACATTGCCGGAATTGCTCGCAGCGGAAGTACCATTCTCCTGGAGATGTTAAACCAGCACCCGCATTTGGCCTGCCATCGGTACAGCGACTTTCCCAATTTTTACACACCGTACTGGAACAACTGGTTACACCAGCGGACCCTGAACACCGGTGGAACGCCAAAAGAAAGATCACACAGCGACCGAATCCTGATAACCCGGGACAGCCCCGAAGCTATCGAGGAAGCAATCTGGATGGAATTTTTTCCGCATTGCCATTCACTCGAAACCACTCAGGTCCTGGGGGCTGAGGGCATCAATAAAGACTTCGAGTCTTTTTACAGAGAGCACATAGCCAAGTTACTGTTGGTGCGAAATCGTAAGCGCTATCTCACGAAGGGCAATTACAACCTAACCAGGCTGGGCTATATACATAAGTTGTTTCCAGACGCCCGGTTCCTCATGCCGGTGCGCCATCCGGTAAATCATATCGCTTCGATGATGAAACAGGATCGTCTGTTTTGCGAGGGCCTCAAGAATAACCCACGCTCGCAAGCTTATCTTGGCTGGGCAGGGCATTTTGAATTTGGCCCCGACAAACGCTTCATAAATTTAGGGAATCGTAAACTCACTGAGGACATTTTGGAGCGTTGGGCAGCCGGCGATATGGTGGAAGGCTGGGCCTTACACTGGAAGAGCTTGTACGAGTTTGCGTTGAACCAACAAAAGACAGACACAAATCTCTCAGCAGCAACCTTATTGGTACGTTACGAAGACCTATGCAACAACTCTGAGGCCACAATAGAAAAAATACTTCAGCACTGTCTCCTCCCTAAAGAACTCTTTGAAGAGACTGCCGTAAAGTACAGCAATAGCCTGACGCTGCCTGATTACTACCAGCCGTCCTTCAGCAAAAATGAATTGGGTATCATCCAGGATATTTGTGGGGAGACCGCTGCTCACATAGGCTATGGATGCTTCTGATACCACACCTGGAGGACACACTGCCGCCAGTTACCCCGAGAGTCAGTTATGGAAAAAATCAGTATTTTTGTCGATGTGCAGAACATTTACTACACCTGCCGCCAGACGTACCAAAGAAACTTTGATTACAACCGTTTCTGGGTTGAAATAACCCAGGGCCGGGAGTTAATAGGTGCTTATGCCTACGCAACAGACCGGGGCGACGCCAAACAAATGCAATTTCAAAGTATCCTGCAAGTATAAAAATTATAAATGGGGTGTTGCAAGTAACTAGGCGTCCAGAAAGTAATCGCGGAACCTGAGATCGTGTATACAGACTCGGGCCGTGCATGCGATTAGCACGTGCATTGCAGGTCTTGTAGATTTTTTTCGCTCACCTTCGAAACCTGGCACGAACAACTCTATACCAATTAATTCCTCAGTGGTTTCCTTGCTGATTTAGTGTTGTTGACCGGGATTTCTTCCCAGCGAAAAGAGGCAATGACTTCGGTGCCGTTCTGTTTCTTGCTCATCAAGATGAGCCATAATTCTATCGATGATGTCCTGGTCTTCGATGCACGTGATAACTCTGACAGATCCACCGCAGCGACCACAAACTGCAATATCGATGCGGATGGCCGCCCCATTGATACTCGCTTGAGTCGCTGGGCCCAGGACATCGCGACGTGCCGTTCAGCGGGTGAGCGAACTTCAGTATTGGCGATCCGTTTCACTCCCTTGCCACGTTTGGCCGGAGTAACCTCCCCACGCCATCGGTGGTTCGGTGCCAGTACTCCGTGGTAGCGAGTGAGATTGACCCTGGGCTTGGGAGCCAGTGCCGCCAATCTGACCATGAAATCCAACGGATCGAAGGCCACTTGTGTCGTTCCATCCCGGTACGGTGTCTTCAGGCTGTAAACCACCTTGCCTGTGGAACTCAGTGAAAGTCGGGGAACTGCCACCGCTGGCCTGGCGATGTACCGGCACAGGCGCTCACGCTTGTCCTTTTGATGCCCCTCACAGCTCACCCCAGCGTGCAGCAAAAATCCGTCGGCTTTGGCCACCCGCTCCAGTCCGGGGTCAGGCCGGTCCAGTGGACGGATGGTGCGGATCATGAAGGCCTTGCGCCCCTGCTGCGGCCCGACGGCGATGCGATAAGACACGGAACTACCCAGTAGATGAGGCATGGCATCCGTGTCGTCTGCAGGCTCCAGTTCCAGCCAGGCGCTCTCGGTGTCCTGTTTCAGCAAACCCTGGCGTTCCAGGCAGCGACCTACTCGTTGGCTGATAAGCTGAACCAGGTCCTCAAGTTCGCTTTTATCCGGCGCTTTGAGGCGTTGAAATCGGGGGTGATCGATCGCCTCGATATACATAGACGCCATCCAGAAACAGGCAACTTTATCTGGCAAGCTTGGGATAGTAATTGGGGCTTAGTCAAGTAGAAGGCTGAGGTTCGCTATCACTGGGGGAAGTCGAATTAGTGAGTGGTCAGATGATCTGACGTCAGAGATTTCAAAAATTCTACGAGTTCGAGTTGCTCTCTGCTGGTCAATTCGCCATGAAAAAGTTCATCTGCGGGCCCTTTGCCCGCCACTTCGCTATAACTTTTCAGCACCTGCGCAAGGTCGGCAAACTGGCCAGCATGCATATAGGGGGCGCGTACTGCGACGTTGCGAAGGGTTGGGGTTTTAAATGCCCGGAAATTTTCCCGTGGGGAAATTTTCAGGAACCGTAAATGAAGACATTCCTCCGGCTCAGCATCACTCCATTGACTCAGACAACCGAACTCTTCGGTAAACAATGTGTGGATAACCGCGGCTCTTCCCAGGTCGATTTCGGCATGGTCAGCAACCGCCAGATGATGAAATTCGCCATTACTGAACATTGGCCCGTTGTGACAGTTAATGCAGCGACCTTTGCCAAGAAACAGCCTTAGGCCAGCCTTTTGCGCGCTTTTGAGCTGACCCAGACTTTGCGTGTCTCCATTTATAACGGAATTAGCATATTCATCGAAGGACGAAGGTCCGGGTACAATAGTTCGGACGAAAGCAGCGATCGACTTTCCCACGTTTACAAATACTTCTGTAGCCCCCTCTCCCGGGTGTTCTGGCAGCTCCCCAAGCGCTGACTGATAGTCTTTCGCATAGTGCTCAAATACCAGTCGTGTGACTCGTGAGCGGTCTATTCCGTGTTCGCGTGGATTTTCCAGGGGACCCAAAGCCTGGGCCCAGAGTGAATCACTGCGCCCGTCCCAGAAAAACCAGCGTTGATATGCCAAACCTAAAAGCGGCATTGAACGCCTGTCCACTTCCTCAAGGCCTTTTGCACGCGGAAGTCGATCGGTAAAGCTGTAGTCGGGCAGGTGGCAGCTTGCGCAACTGATCTCCCCGTTGCGGCTGAACCTTTTGTCGAAGAATATTTTTTTACCCAGCGTTGCCGCTGCCTTGCTGTCGGAGAAGCGGTTGGACGGCGACTCGGGAAGCGGCCCCAGATTTTCAATTCGCAGTGTGTTGATTAGCGCCAGTTCGCGTTCACTCCAATGGACGGCAGGGGAGCTCTGGAACGTGGCTTTCACAGCCAGAAAAGCGCCCAGGCAGACGCTGCAGATACCAAGAATTTTGAGAGCCTTCATTTAATTGTCCCCAATATCACTCTTGGGTCTGGCTGTTCTGGAGGGGCATATCTTCTCCCACGACCACATTAAACCGGACTAGTTCTGGCCCCTGGTTCCCAGTGATTCCTACTGAAACAACCCACCAGCCGGGCATATGAAAATTAATACCCTCCACCAGGTACGTGCCGCGCTTTTCCGATGGCCGTATCTCGGGCCGAGTATTCATACCGTGCCCGTGCTCTGGCATTGTTGCTCCGAAACGTACACGCGCACCCTCCACTGGCATATCACCCGCGGTGGTCACTTGCAGTTCCCAAGTGTGAATGCTGCTCAGGGGAATAGCCTTACTGTCGCTCGGGCGGTAGGAAACCGTGTACAACCCGGAAGAGGATTGCATTACGCTAGCCGTGTCGATACTGACGGGGCGCTGCTGCATCTCCCGAGGGCTTCCCCCGCCAAGCGCGGGCTTCAGTAGGTGTTGGCTCGATGTTTTTTTCCAAAATTGTGCCAGTAAGCCCGGATAATTCTCCAGTAGTGTGGCCAGTTGTTCATCCTCGAGAATCGAAACTACGTTGGAAGTCATTGAAACCTGCCGCCCTATAGCATCGCGAGCGATCTCTGCAGCCTCATCGCCTGCTGCAGTGGCCGCCAACGCATTCGCTTCGGCCAATGCGTTATCAAGCATGCCCATAGCGATTTCCTGCTCTTTTATCATCTTCCTGTTCTGGGTCAGATAGAAGATAAGGTGTTTCTCCATATTCATACGCTGCTGTACGGAAAGGGAAAGCACCTGTATTTTTCCCTGGTTATTCCACCAGGCTTTAGAACTCGGTTCAACTGAGGGTGTTTCAGTGCTTATTTCGCCGCTCACGGTCGTGGCTGCCATGACGAGTAAAACTGCCATAACAAATTGTATTGATTTCACCTGTCAAGCCTCCTGAGCTCGAATCGATTGCTTATCTCGGCTGCAGTACTATCTCGCACCGCCCAGATGCTGACTAGCAGCGAAGCTATGTCGCTGCTCACCGTGAGCTGATGCCGGAAGTTATCCATGAGAACACGCAATATGCAAATACTCGAGAAGAACAATTGCATGAAGCGACAAGAGTATCTTACGAGTGTTCGCAAAGTATAAGAATTATAAATGGGGTGTTGCAAGTAACTGGGCGGGTTCTGCCAAATTAACTCCCCAATTTGGGCTAGAATCGGCCCATGAATACAGACAAGCGCCACCGCTTCCCGTCAGATATCGTTTCCTATGCCGTCTGGCTCTACTATCGGTTCAACCTAAGTTACCGAGACATCGAAGATCTCCTGGCTGAGCGAGGCATCATTGTCACTCGAGAGTCGATCCGACTGTGGTGTATCAAATTTGGCGCGTTATACGCCAGGAGGCTGAAACGAAACCATCGCGGATACGGCGACACCTTCTACATCGACGAGGTCTTTGTGAAGATCAATGGCAAACGACACTATCTGTGGCGGGCTGTGGATCAGGACGGTGAAGTCGTTGATGTGTATCTACAGGCCAAACGAGACGGGGCTGCTGCGAAGCGGTTCTTCAGGCGTCTACTACGATCACACGGAGGAGATCCCAGGAAGATCGTGACCGATAAACTACGCAGTGACGGTGTAGCGCATCTTGAAATGACCCCCGAGACGATCCACGGTACTAAGCAGTATGAGAATAATCGGGCTGAGCAGTCGCATGAATCGACCCGGGTCAGGGAGCGGGGAATGCGTAAGTTCAAATTGGTTGGACAGGCTCAACGGTTCGTGAATGCCCATGCCGCTGTCAGTAATCTATTCAATCTTGGCAGGCACCTGGTCAGGGCTCAGCATTACCGTGAACTTAGGATCAGTGCGTTTACCGAATGGAAAAGGGCAGTTGCTTGAAATTGGGCGGCAGATTACCTTGGTCTCAAGAAGTTAATTTGTCAGTACCGGTCAGCTACCTCCGCCAGGGTAAAAATCCTGCTAAGGCAACACGCAGGTAACGCCCATGTTATCGAGGATGATTTGCTGATCGGCCTTATCCGTCAGGCCATCTAGATTAATATCGTACCAGCTTGATTGGCCGCTCGTTTCCTCTTGCCAAAAAGCCCATGCGTCGAGGTCTTTATCATCAATGACATAGTCCATGTTCCCATCGCCGGTGCACTCGGGTTCGCCCGCCAGTGCTTTATCCATCTGCAGCGTGAGTTGTTCGTAGTTTGTTTGTTGAACCGCGTTTAGTTCGCCATCGCCACGCGCTAACAAGTCGCTCGCCGCTAGATTGTCTAAATTCCCGTCAGGACTAGCGGTGCCTGCTGATAAGGCGTACATTTCGAAACGTGGCTCAAGTGCACCACCTGCGTCACAATTTGGCTCTTCAAATTTTAAAAGCTTAAAGCTGTCATTCCTTATTGCCGCTTGAGTCTCGGCCAAAATATCGACTGTTGGCTGACCGGTGCTAACGAAATAATCATTCACAGCACAGCAAGATGAGAAAGACTGCCCCTCCACTACACCACCTTCACCGTACCAATCACCGCCTTCAGACTTACAAACGGCCTCCTGTGGGAATAGCTGAAGACACACACTCAAATCTGGAAGGATGCAAGGGTCCGGGGTCTGATTCTGAATATTACGGCCCGAGTACGTGAAATTAAATTGTCGTTGTGGTTTCGGGTTTTCCTCAATCATGTAGGGAAACAAGTGACGGATATCCAGCCGCAAATGCTCAGGCGCCGTTAATTCGTGTTCACCTAATACCGCGAAAAGGTGATAGAGATCGATGATATTGGTCATTTCGTTGACGATACGTCCCGGCTCCACAACGTAAGGGCCTGCGACAATCATAGGTACCCAAACACCCCCTTGGTAAATAGTAGCCTTTGCTCTGCTCGGCACAAAGGGTGCCTTGACGGTAGTGCCCAGACTGCCGTTGTCACCAATAAACGCGACAATGGTGTTGCTTGCAGCGTTGTAAGCCATCTGACCATCATCTGCAATATTCATCACGCCTACGGTGGTGAGTAATCGACCAACCTCAGCGTCGATGGCCGTCAGGTTTTGATTCATCAACTCTCTAATATCCCGGGTCCCGTTACAAGTAGTACCTGACGGAAGCGGTGTAGCATCGGGAATCAAGTCATCGGGCACTGGTTGCAAAGGTGCATGGGCTGCAGAATAACCGACAGTCATCATCCAAGGCTGTCGACCTGTTCGGCTTTGTATCCAATCAATAGCAAGGTCGGTTTCAAGTTTGGTTCTATGTAGTCGAGTTCTTGAGTCTGTCACTGGAATTGCTTTTGCGCCGAGCGCATCATTCACAATTAGGTCTGCAGTGTAGTAAGCGTTTGAGCGGGAAAAATCAATACGACTGGGTGCTTCACTCTCACAGGCATTATTGGGATCAAGAATGCCCCCGCGATCTAGGCAGACTTTTCCAACCGAACTTGCTCCCCCGTCTGCCAACACTTCACAAGCACCATCAGCGGTATAGCAAGCGCCAGTATCGGCCCCTTGCGGATGCTGGTCACTGCTGGGAATAAAACCACACGTGTATGGTTCTGTGGATGCATCAAGATTACTGAGGCCCGCCGAGGCGTCAATAGGACGAGGTCCACCATCTAGGTAACCAGCAAAATAGTCCCACCCCAGCTTGGCAATGGTCTCATTCCCCATGGGAAAGTTGGCAGGATTAACCGATGATCCAGAGGCGTGGATTTTGCCCACGTAAGCGCTTGCATAACCAGAGCGCGCTAGCACTTTTGGCAGTGATCTTTCATACGGGGACATCTGAGAGTTGGCCAAGTCGGTAGATACAATCGCCGTATAGGTCCTAGTGCGCGTTGGATAGCGCCCTGAGAACAAAGAAACTCTCGACGCTGAGCAGGTGGGATTGGACCAGGTATTCGCAAAGCTTACGCCAGACCCCGCTAAACTATCCAAAGTGGGCACAGGTGGCGCGTCGGCGCCTCCGAAGCCAAAAGAGCGAAATTGATCAACCCCGACATCATCAGCAATGACCAAGATAATATTGGGCATTTTGTAACTCGCTGAACCGGGCGTTGTTTCATCATCTGCCCTATCTTCCCCATTACAAGTTACTGATGTGTTCTCGATCTCATCGTCATCTAAGGCGCCGTTTTGATTACTATCGACGCCACTTTCCGTCACAAAACCCCCGGCGCTACAACGCTCATCTGTTTCACTTAGTTCTGTCTGCGCAATCAATGAATTTGCGCCATTCGCCCCGTCAACGCCGTTAGTTCCGTTTGAACGGTCATCCCCGGAGCAGGCACCTAAGCTGAGCAGGACAAATATCGATAATGGCAGTTTTCGTGATGGGTGAGCATTACTTATCAACATGTCGTTTTCTCTAGTTAGAACAGATGAGCTAGAGCTCTTTTGGGAGCAGGCTTGGGCGGAGGCGCAAACTGCTGGCCAACAAATTGCTCAAAAAGTATATGACTATTTTGCGTAGGTTGCCGAAATGGATTCAAGTATAAGAAGTATTAATGAGGTGTCGAGAGTAATTGGTCGTTCAGAAAGTAGTTTCGGGTTCTGAAATGCCGGAAGACGGCTCGCGCAGTGCTTTTGGTTAGTGCTCGCAATTCAGGTCTTGTAGATCTTTTTTGCTCACCTCCGAAACCTGGCACGAACAACTCTGTACCAACGAATTCCTCACTGGCTTCCTTGCTGATTCAGTGAAGTTGAACTGGAATCCTTCCCAGGGAAATGAGGCAATGTACCCCAGGGCAGCCTCTCTTGATGCTGCGCATCAATTCACCTTGTCTCAGGGGGCGCTCGAGATGGTGGTGTCAGTAGCGGCAGTGAAGGGGTGGCCAGCTCTTTATCACGTAAGTGAGCCAGGATCCTGTCGATGATGTCTTGATCCTCAATGCATGGCCTGGGCCGTCACCTGTTCACAGATATTGGGGAAATACTCCGGTTTGCGGGCTATAAGGGCATCAGCTCTGCTTGTTTCAGCGGACTGCTTGGCGTAAATGTCGCCCTCCTATTGCATCTAGCAGCAAGCTTAAGATCAAAAACAACCAGAAAGGCATGACGGGAACCGGCTTTACCGGTGTCGCCTGGGATGGGCCCATGGCGCCATTCATCACACCCACTGTTACCGGATTCGATATCTTACTTTGCAATGGATCTGCGTCGAGCGCGCTGTCGTTGTCGGTAATCATATAACGCACTATCGATCCATCGATTGTGGCGCCGTCTATCAGCGTGAGCTCTCCGGTCGATGAGACCTTATAAACAGATGCGCCGGGGGGTAGCACCATTCCAAAGTCGCGGCTGAAGCACGCGCCAATCAGGCTTCGGCATGCGTGGCAAGTGGCGGGAACTGGGGGCGATCCACCCAAGGAGTGGTCTTAACTTTAGGGAAAAGTCATACAACTTTCGATCGAAAAGCCCTGTTCTAATTTCGATCCTCAGAGACTGGTTTGATGAACATCTATCTACCTTTTTGCGATAGTATTGTAGGTATGAATCTAGTTATTAGATACACCAGAAGGATTTACCGGGAGATGGAGACATTGTTTCGCTATTGTCTTGTTTTACTCTGTTTTTTTTCGTTAGTAACCGCCTGTGGTTCCGGTGAGCAAACAGGGGAGTTTGTATCTGATGGGCTTTTTTGTGATCAAAAGAAGTGGGTATTCACGTCACAGGCGGAGCTTGATAGCTTCTCTGGTTATCCGTGTAGCACAGTAGGCAGTCTTAAAATTAAAGAGACAGTCGCTGGAGATATCATAGATCTTTCGGCTCTCTCTGGTGTGACTAAGGTGCTGGGTGATTTACAGGTCTTTGACAATA
Source organism: marine gamma proteobacterium HTCC2148 (assembly GCA_000156295.1). GTDB lineage: Bacteria > Pseudomonadota > Gammaproteobacteria > Pseudomonadales > Halieaceae > Halioglobus > Halioglobus marinus. Next base: position 105,869 of record DS999233.1, on the reverse strand, counting down.
CTGCATTGGAGGATCTGAGTGGTCTAGATAATCTCTTCTCGGTAGGTGGTAATGTTGATTTCTTTAGAAATGAAAAATTAAGTTCACTACACGGGCTTGAAAAGCTAACTGAGGTTGGTGGATTTTTAGATGTTAGTTTTAGCGATTACCTGCACAATATAGACGCTCTGGCGGGACTTCAATCAGTTGGCACGAAACTACGATTATTTCACTTGTATGGATTGCATGACTGTAAAGGTATTGAGCCGATTTTTTCTCGCTCGAATGAAGATGCTGAAAAAATCTTGGTTGGTGCAGGTTCGGACTTGCCGCGTAATGGAACAGGCGCAAATAGTATCGAGGCATGTATTAATAGCGCCAAACAAGAGGAAGAAGGTAGCCAGTTGGCTGGATCTCGTCCTAACGTCATTTTGTTTCTGATGGATGATGTCGGGATCGACCAGTTAGGAACCTTTGGCTTTGGTGGCATTAATCCACCCACGACACCCGGACTGGATGCAATAGCTGCCGCAGGTATTAAGTTTACCAATGTTTGGGCAATGCCAGAATGCTCGCCGAGCCGAGTAACATTAATTACCGGCGATTTACCGATGGTCAATAACGTAACCGGCGCGCTGGGTCCAAAAGATCTAGCCAACTCTCAGTTGTCACCCTATCAGCAGACATTACCTAAACTGCTCCGTAGTGTCGGGTACACCAGTGCACTTGTGGGTAAGTGGCATATGGCTGGACCTGAATATAATAGCGCAGAATATTTGACGCCATTGAGTGCTGGGTTCGATTATTTTCTAGGCAACATAGAAGGTTTTTTGCGCTCAGTGGACACCACCGCCGGAGGTGTGGCGCCGGTCGGGACGTATAGCTGTGGGTTTGTGCCAAACAGAACAATAGATACCGTGGGAGGCGCTGATTACGGTGCATGTTATTCCGTTTCTGGCGATTGTGTTGAGCTAGATGTTACCGGGGCATCTCAGTCGCCAGGACGCGCCTGCATGGAGTCTGGAGGTCTATTTGATCCTCTTCAAAGTTGCGCTTTAGCAGCGCCCAATTATTTAGATTTCAATAGAGAGAATGCCTATTATGTGGCCGAACTAGAGGCTATGTCTGGAGATTTCCAGACGCCAAACTCGGTAAATTTTGACCGCTTTATGGCACGTGGGTACCGGACGCAAGTGGAGTCAGATGCTGCGCTTGATTGGTTGTCGACCCAGAAGGATGAGGAGAAGCCTTACTTCCTTCTGGTGAGTTATAGCGCGGCACACACGCCGCTGCAGCAGGTCCCAGAAAGTTATAAAGGTAAGGGGATTGCCACGGCATCTGATCTAAAATGTGATGATCTTCTTGATCAAAGACTGTTGCAGAGCGGCACAATTTCAGTGATTTCCGAGGAAATTCTCCGGGTACTGACTGACTCAGGCTTGGTAAATAAAATAGGCGATTCAATTGCATATACGGAAGAGGCTGACAACACTCTAATTATCATCCTAGGTGACAATGGCTCGCTCGGACCTCAGGTGCGGTTGCCTTTTGATGGAACTCGTGCGAAAGGAACAGCCTATCAGACGGGAGTTAGAGTTCCTCTTATTGTTGCTGGGCCAGATATTAGGGATATTGGTGTAGATAGGGCTGGGCAAACTAATATCGCCGACATTTACGCCTTGATTATAGAGGCTGTTGGTCTGCCTTCTCGATCTGAGAATAGTCAGTTTTCGGGCATTTCGCCTTTGCGGTCGTTGGATAATGCCCAAACTTCAGTGCCCCGCCATCTCAATGCGGCCAATGCGCGACCCAATCTACAGGTCTCAGACGCGTTTAATCCGCCATGTGAACTTGCTGAAGCTTGCACTACCGTCCCCACGAATAAGGGGGTTTGTGAAGACAACAACGGTACTTGGTGGGGTGCGAATGCAGATGGCTTCACGTCATCTGGAACAGCTATCCCAGCGGACGGATTTAGTCAGTGCTGGATGGTTAATGAGTACCTGAGGAGTATCAATGAGCCATTACTCAATATAACTCCAACGGTATCTCTCGCGGTTGCAACAGAAAGCTTCAAATATGTTGAATCGTCCTTTGTTGGCTACGATGAAACCATCGACGGGCCCGCTGAAGTCGTAACTAAAGAACTGTTTCAGATCATGGATTCAAGTGGCCGCTTGGTATTGGATCGCGAGATATTTAATCTCCTCTCTGAATCTGAAAATTTAACTGATGAGCAAAAATCAGCTTACGGTTATCTCTCCCTACAAATGGAGAGTTACAAAGCAACAGGTGCTTTTTGCAGGGAAGATGGCAATCGAGATGGGCGCGTCGATGAACTGGATGTTGATAATGTTCGCCAGGAAGCTGAAGTGTGGGCCGGTTCTAGTCGGTATGACGTGAATATAGATGGTCTTACTAATAGACTGGATATCGATGCAGTCATTTCTGCTCAAGGGCAGTGTGACATTAAATGATCGGCTCTCTGGCTGCAGTGATGGTGTAGGTCGTCAGGTTCCGCCAAGTTAACTCCTTGAAGTTGATACACTCGGCCCATGAATACAGACAAGCGCCACCGCTTCCCGCCAGATATCATTTCCTATGCAGTCTGGCTCTACCGACTGCCCTCTTCCGATTCAAATACAGTTGCCAACAGCGGCCGATGTGGTATTTCACGGATCGCCAACAGCAAGCCTTCCACCACCTGGTGCGCAGGCTCGAGCTTCACATCGAGCCGCTCGCGAATAAAGCCGTTAAGCGTGAGCATTTCTTCCTTAACGGTGGCAATGAGCAACTCATCACGCCCCGGAAAATAGCGATACAGCGTCGAACGGGCAATGCCTGTGGCAGCGGCGACCTCTTTCGTACCCGTCGCTGCAATGCCTTTGTTGATGTAACAGCGACGCGCAGCGGCTAAAATGTTGTCCATTGGATTAGTTTCAGTCATTGCCAAGCACAGAGCCCTTGAGCGTGTGAGCGCAGAATGAGACAGTCTCAGTCATCCAGCCGTCAGCGTAAAGCGCTTGTCGACATGTTGCTCCATCTAAGACACGAGTAATAAAAAAACAAAAACAAGGACACTGTCAGTGAGTAGCAGCCCCACTCTTCGCGCTACAGATTACCACCGTCTGCCCATACGGCTGATCAATGGCTTGTTGCGTGGCGCCAATGCCGCAGGCTTCGCACGCTTCGAACTCGACCAACGCACGCTGCTGGACGATGCCCGCCAAGCCACCGGGTTCGATGACTTTGGCGACGAACGTTTTCTCGAACCTCTGGGCGTGCTTATTGAGGCCACAAGAATGCAGCCTCTTAACCCTCTTGGACGATTTCTAGCTCGCGCAAATATTCAGCGCCTGTTGCAGGGACGCTTACAAGCAGAGGAACTGTTTAAGCGCTATCCTGAAATTCTGGCCCGGGAAATCCCCGACCCCATTGTGATTGTGGGGCTAGCGCGCTCGGGCACCACACGGCTTCACCGCCTGCTCGCCTCAGACCCAAACTTGCTGCATTTGAAGTCCTGGGAAAGCGTGTATCCGGTGCCAACACAGGAGGCCTTTGCCGCGCGCGAGGCCGGTACGATCGACCCCCGTATTACCAATCTGGACCGAGCCCTGAAGGCTGTGCTGTACATGAGTCCTCAGATCGCAGCCGTTCATCCGCTGGGAACGCTAGAAGTCGAGGAAGAAATTGGCATGCTGCAGTACGGTTTTTCAACGCAGTTATTTGAAGTTATAAATCAAATACCCGCCTTTGCAGAATGGTCGATGACACACGATCAGCACGCGGCCTACGAAAAAATGGTACGCCTGCTAAAACTGGTGTCATGGTTTCGCGGTGACCCTGAAGACAAACCCTGGATATTGAAATCGCCACAGCATATGCAAGACCTCAACGCGTTGTTGCATGTTTTCCCCAACGCACAACTACTGTGCCCGCACCGTGACCCAATCAAGGTTGTTGCCTCGTCCTGCTCTATGGCCTGGAATTCTTTAGTACGCGACAACGACGAGATAACCCCCCAGTGGGTAGGCAGTGAATGGCTGACGAAAACCAAGCGAATGCTACACAAGAATCTCGCCGAACGGGACACGTTGGCCACACCACAGCAGCAGTACGATCTGCGCTATGCCGATATGACAGCAGACTGGGAGCACGCTATTCAAGGCGTTTATGATTTTCTCGACAGGCCCTTCACACCAGAGGCAAAGGCCGGCATGCGCGCCTGGCTGGCGGAGAACCAACAACACAAACACGGCGCGCATAAATACAGTTTGGACCAGTTCGGTTTGAATGCGGACACGGTAGACAAAACACTGATGTTCTACCGTGAACGTTTTGATATTCCCTATGAGACCGTCAACCCACACCGCGCCAAGAGCGTCACCACATAATAGAGAGCACCGCCCATGCAAACAGCCAGCCGCACTGCACTGAGATCACTCATCGATACGCTGACAGAAATCGATGAGCGTTGGTCCGGTCCCGAGTGGAACCTGCACTCAGAGGAGGACGTTGCGGTTTCCCACCGCGCACTGATGCACATTTTAGAAGCGAGCATGGTCGGCTTTTTCGAACAGGACGCTGCCAGACCTGATCTAAGACGTATCACTACGCCCAGCCGCAAGCTTACCGGCGATAACCCCGACGCCGTCTACTTTGACGCCCCCCTGAGCGCGCAATACCGCTACGTACTGCACGGCTCCATGCACGGCGCCTCGTATTTCTCCCTTACCATCGAGGAAGGCACGGCCGAAGGCCATATGGCGAGCAAGAGCGCCGGTGTGATTAACGATACAGAAATGCTTGTGGCAGACGACGGCAGCTTCACCCTGTATATCGGCGGTGAACCACGAGCGCGCAACTGGTTATCGCTGACCCCCGACGCCTCGCGGCTGACTACACGCCACTATTTCGAACACGAGCAGCCTGCAGCGCTGGACCCCGCCATGGAGCCGCGCATGCGGATCGAGTGCCTGGATGTGCAGCCACCCGCCACCTCGCCCACAGATGCAAGCGTTGCTAGTAACATTACGCGCGTCACAAATGTACTCAGAAGCCGCACACTCGAGATGCCGCCCTTGGCAAACTCCTCACCCCCGCCCTTCGTCGCCCTAACACCGAATGAATTTCCAGCGCCGATCAAACCCGGTGATTTCGGATTCGCCGCGACCGATGCGCATTACTCAATGGCACCGTTTTTTCTCGGACCCGACCAAGCGCTCATTATTCGCGGGCGCTGGCCAACTTGCCGCTTCGCCAACCTGTGCCTGTGGAACCGCTTTCAGCAAACACTGGATTACCGTAGCCGCGAGGTGTCTATCAACCGCGCCCAAACGGTGACAGAGAAAGACGGCAGTTTCCGCCTGGTAGTGGCGCACCAAAATCCTGGCGTTGCCAACTGGCTAGACACAGAGGGGCAACCCTTCGGCCTCATGTTTTGGCGCTTCTTTCTCGCCGAGGGCGAGGTGGTGACGCCAACCTGCGAAGTGGTGAAGCTGTCTGAGGTGGATAGCACTGTATGAACAAGCTCCGGTTCTGCCAAGTTAACTCCCCGAAGTTGATACACTCGGCCCATGAATACATACAAGGGTACTGCCAACTTAACGAGCCATGATTGATACAATCGGGCGATGAACACATACAAACGCCACCGCTTCCCGCCAGATATCATTTCCTATGCAGTCTGGTTCTACTATCGCTTCAATCTTAGTCACCGCGACATCGAAGATCTCCTGGCCGAGCGAGGCATTCTCGTCACTCGAGAATCAATTCGCTTGTGATGTAACAAGTTTGGTGTTTTATACGCCAGACGTTTGAAACGAAAGCACCGGGGCTATGGCGATACCTTCTACATCGATGAAGTCTTCGTAAAGATCAACGGCAGGCAGCATTACCTGTGGCGAGCCGTTGACCAGGATGGAGAAGTGGTTGATGTGTATCTTCAAGCCAGGCGAGATGGCGCTGCGGCTAAACAGTTCTTCAAGAGGTTATTGCGCAGTCATGGCGGAGAACCCAGGAAGATCGTGACTGATAAATTGCGGAGTTATGGCGTGGCGCATCGTGAGCTGATTCCTGAATCGATCCATAGTACTAAGCAGTATGAGAATAATCGGGCAGAGCAATCGCACGAGGCGACCAGGGTGAGGGAGCGGGGGATGCGGCGGTTCAAATCCACAAGGCAGGCACAGCGGTTCCTGGGTGTGCATGCAGCAGTCAGTAATCTGTTCAACCTCGGTAGGCATCTCGTACGTGCTCAGCACTATCGCGATCTCAGGGTCAGTGCGTTTGAAGAATGGAGTAGGGCGGTTGCTTGAGAATCAGGGTGGGATTAGGGCAGTCTCAAAAAGTTAATTTGCCGATACCCCCAAGGCCAATCACCCGAAGCTGGTGGGGATTAGCCATGCGCCCGAGGAAGGCTATCGGCTGCTATCGCCAAGAAAGGGATTCCGTGATTTATATCTCGATAACTCAAATTATCTGTACACTTATGGCTATAAGTTATGTAGCTTTTCACCTTGGCATTGTGAGGGGTATAGCGGCAAGAATTAAAGCCCCTCTCTCACCGCCATATTAAAGCCCCAAGTAATTGATTTGCCTGGGGCTTATGTTTTCAAGGATGACCCTGCGCATACGCAATTAATTCAAAAGGACGTGAAAATGTTTGGATTTGGTAAGAAGAAAGATAAAGGCGCTAGTGGAAAGTCAGATCAGGTTATCGGCTGGTTTCGTGTTGAAACCGCCAAGTTACTAGGCTGCGATGTAAATAGCACACAATTTGAGCAAGCCCAGCAGTCGGCAAATGAGCACATCAAATCAGCTTTATTGCCAGCCCTCACCGATAAGAAAACGATGCAAGAAGCATACGATACTCTTGCATCAGTTTGCCCCTCCAGAATTGATGAAGCGTTTGGCGAATTTATGCACCTGCTGTGGACTAGAGTCGCGGTAATACAGCAGGAAGTTATGGCTGGTAGAGTCAAACAAGAGGAGGCGACTCCTAATATTTTGGCTGGCGTCTTATCCATACAGTTAAAGAAGATAGTAAAGCAATTATAGCGGGTTTCGGGTCCATCCTCTGATCAGCTAGCCAGAGCCTGATCCGCATCAAGCCCATTTCCCGATCTATATATTTGGCCGGGGTGTAAAATAGCCCGTTCCCTCTATGTAACTGTTGTATAAAACAGGTGTATTCCAACACTTTGTCAAAAACGAAAACTGATTAGGGCAATATTTTATGGAGTTTATGAATGTTCTTTAAGAAGAAAAAAAAAGGCGGGCAGAAGCTGTCAGATATAGTCGCCAAGGTTAACGATACTAGCTATATTTTCGTCGATATAAATAACGATTTAGGAGAGGCTTCAGAGGCGATCATGAGCGGTACCACCATGGCTCAAATGGAATATGGTTATGCTCGGAGAACAGCCGCAGCAGCATTGTATGTTCAAGGGCTAATTGATAAAGAAAATTATGATCACGCAGTTTCAATTTTTAAATCATTACAAATCAAAACCGAGCACTCAGTTGAATTTCAAGAGGCGGCTTTCGCTGGCGCTGTAGAGTTTCTTCTGGGGTATAGCCACTTGGTGAGCAGCTTCATGGCCAAAATGATTGTATCGGTTGCTGAAAACTACGACATACCTCAGGCCAAGCTAGATGACGGCCAACTATTTCAGGCAGTTATAGAGACGGCGCACAACCAGCAGGAGACAACACCTAACACGATTAGCCAAGAAAGCGCACAAAGCCGGATTATCGAATATGTAGATCAGGGTAGTTCGAGTCGCTTAGGGCCATTTGCCGATCTAATGGAGGATGTTAAAGCTGCATCTTCACAAGCAGAAGTTATGCGTACCCCTCTGCTTTCCGCCGCAGCCGGTTATACCATGGAGCTGGCAGTGGCTGGCTTATGGGTAGCAGGAGGAGTTCACCACAAGCTCATTGAGGACACAATCGAAGGCATTTTTCTGTTCAAGGCCGACATTGGCTCAGATATAGAATTGCACAAGAATGCTGCATCTCAAGCAGTCGAGCTAGCTAGCGTATATGTCCCTGGCATTACCGCTGAACATATCGAAGTTATGGTTAACATGACCAAAGATTTAGAGCGCCTTAGAAAAGAAGGAGAGCCTGTCCTGGGAGCTGGGGAGGTATTACTCCGGACTGCGTGAATAGCCGCTTACTGCATCTAGTAAGAGACACTTCAGGTTGGACGACCAAGACGATACCCATCTGCTGAATAGAACTTTGGCTCAAATCTAAGGTGAAATCTTATCGGGTTAATGCTCGCCAGAAATTCGCCGCCGCAGCCTGGGTGGAAAAAGCCAGTGTGAATAGCTGTCTGATTCGAACTATAGGGATCGAGGTCAGAATAGTTGCCGTTAAACTGCTCGACATTCACGCTGCCGCACTGGAGGCACCGCTCTGAGCCTTTTCTCTCTCCGATCAGGGCTAGGTAGGCAATCAGTGCTGCAAGCCTCTCAACCTCATCCAGTCTGTCCTGGCGGGTGCGTCTAAACAAAGAAAATGAAGCCCATCGCTTCGCACGAACGGTTAGGGGCTTCAGAGTTTCATCAATCTCGGACAACAACTCGTCCTTTACCGCGAAGTCCTCCATCGGCACAAAGTTGCTGCAATCCGCGCACCAGCCGAGCGTCCTGCTTACAGGGATTTCACGATCACCATCGACATAGCGAAAATCGCCCCATACGACGGCGGCAGAACCCTGGAATCCGCATTTGTCACAGACAAGGTTGGTGGAGGGCATCGACATGCGTACCTCGTTCATTGTTTGATTTTGAAAGCGGACTTGATATGTACCACATATGCGTTACATTGTAACGATACATTAGTGATGGAGAGCAATACTTGAGTCCGAAGAAGACAGCAACCCTGAACTTGCGAATAGACCCCTTTCTGAAGGAGGCTGTCCGGGTGGCAGCCCTTCGAGATTCCCGAAGTGTCGCCAATATGGTTGAAGTCCTAATTCGGAAGCACTGCGATGAAGTAGGCATTTCCATCCCAGACCAACAACCACTTTTCAGTGATGAAGATGATGGATGAGAAGACGCTGAAAGCCCTCGTAAGGACGGGCGCGGTTAGGCGAATCCGAATCATTGGTGACGGGGCATTGTTCCATGTGGAGGTCGATACGCCCAATGGCTCTGTTCCAGCACTCACTTTGAAGGGTACTCCCAAGACCTGGCGTACATTAGATGCTGCTGCAAAGTGGGTCAGGAGTTTGGGTATGGGAAGTGCGCAGGTTGAGTTGGCTAGGTGGCAGCCTAGTCAGGTAGGATTGAGACTCTAGTGGCTTCTACTCCAAATGCTGGTTAGTCCGGATGTTTGAGCGATCCCTCAGAAAATCAATTTTTCAGGCGCACAAACCGACAGAAATTGGGCATAGAGATTTTCGTATCTGACAGCGGAGGTAAGTCGATTGACACTGAGTGCTAAGAACGTATCGGCAGCGATCGCCATCTCCGATGGTAGCATCCTTATCACACGTAGATCGCCAGGCGAAAAACTAGCTGGAATGTGGGAGTTTCCTGGCGGCAAGCAGGAGCCAGGAGAAACCATTTATCAGTGCTTGGAGAGAGAGATATATGAAGAATTGTACGTCAGCGCCAGGGCTGGCGAAGTTTTCGCTGAGAGCCTGTACATGTATGAGGGAGGCGCGATTAATTTGGTGGCTATCCTCATTGAGCTAGATTCGACGGAATTCTCCCTAAGCGTTCATGACGCAGCTAGATGGGTAAAGATTGAATCCTTGCTCAACTACGAATTGGCACCGGCAGATATACCAATAGCAGAGAGGATAGTTGAAATATATGGTGGAACTTGAGATAGAAGTTGGTGACGAAATCAAGAATGAGGATTTGGTCAGGATGTTTGGATGTGGCCCACAAGGAGGGATGCGTCGGTCGCATGCTACCAACACACTCGTTCTAACTTCAAAGCATGTAGACAATGTTTACGATGACCGGTGGGTCGCTGATGTATTCCATTACACGGGTATGGGGCTGGAAGGTGATCAGAGCTTAACTTACAGTCAGAACAAAACACTTGCTCAGTCAGCTAGTAATGGTGTGGAAGTTCATCTTTTTGAAGTATTCAAGCCAAAATTCTATACCTATATGGGGGCTGTTGAGCTTGCGGCCGAACCTTATGTGGAAAATCAGAAAGACCAGAATGGTCTGGAAAGAAAAGTATATGTATTTCCGCTGAGGCCGATTTCAGGAGGACAGCCAACTCTGCCGTTCAAGAAAATTGAGTCGGCTATACACAACAAACAAAAGATGGCCCACAAACTTTCTGATCAAGAGTTGCTGAATAGAGCTGCATCGAAGTCTAGTGCGGGTGCTTCTCGTTCAGTTGAAACAAAGTACTACGAGCGTGATCCGTGGATTTCAGAATATGCCAAACGTCGAGCCGGTGGGAAATGTCAGCTATGCGAATCGGATGCACCGTTTATTAGTAAAGCAGGCGAACCATATTTGGAAACTCATCATATTGAGTGGCTTGCCAATGGTGGTGAAGACTCAATATCGAATACCGTAGCCCTGTGTCCAAACTGTCATCGAAAAATGCACAACATTGCTGACAATAATGATGTGGTTAAACTCAAGAGCCGCAATGCTTCTTATGAATAGGGCAAGAACAGCCGCTATTCAATTGAGAAAAATTAACTTCTCGTTTTTGGATTCTCTGCTACTCAAATCCCTCCTGATTTTATTCTTTGTGGCGACTCATGCAGGCTCGGCCCAAGCTGATTTCACTGGCAAAGTCGTGTCCGTCACAGATGGCGATACCATCAAAGTTCTAGATAGCTCGAACACACAACATAAAGTGCGGCTGACAGGAATTGACGCGCCCGAGCGTGGCCAGCCGTTCGGCACTTTATCGCGTGATCATCTGGCTTCAATGGTGGCTGGGAAAGAAGTTCGTGTAGAGTCAGACAAGAACGATCGCTACGGCCGCATCCTGGGCAAAGTCTGGGTGCAACCCTCAGATTGCGCCTCATGTGGTAAGACCCTTGATGCAAATCATGCCCAGATTCTTGCTGGGATGGCATGGTGGTATCGGTATTATGCCAAGGAGCAGTCACCAGAGGATCGTGGGCGGTATGAGTCCGCTGAGGATGAAGCTAAGGCAAGGACGAGGGGTCTATGGAGGGATTCAAATCCGGTCAATCCGTATGATTGGCGGAAGGGGAAGCGGTGACAGGATGGGATCGAAACTATGGGTGATTCTTGATGAACAAAATTAGCGGTGGTGGCTTTGTTGCAGGACTTATAGTTTGGCTGGTGATTGTCGGTTACTTCTCGACTCAAATGGCATGCTTGCGCGCTGACTCCTGCGGTGCTGGTGATATGATGCTTGCTGCTATTTGTGCAGTTGGATTTTTAGTGCCAGCCTGGTTGATAGCAATTATAGTCAGCGGGAAGACTGACTAAGCTCCACTCACGCCAATCCTGGAAAGTGGAGGTGATGAGTAGTTCCGAAGCCGATCAATCCGTATGAGTGGCGGAAGGGGAAGCGGTGACTGCTTTCGCCTGATAGCAGACTCAGTCTCTATCATGGCGAGTTATACTGCTGATAACGCCTACCCCAAAATGAGTTTCCCAAAATATAATGGTTATTAAGTCTAAATCTTTGAGGCAACCTTCCTGGAACGCAATTGTTTGGCGATATATGGGCCTAGATAAGTTCTTCGATCTGCTCCGAAACAGAAGGCTGGTATTTAACAGAGCTGACAATTTTACAGATAGGAATGAGCTAGTTATTCACTCGCTTCACCAATCGGGGGTTTTAGCTTCTGAAGAGAAAAAGTGGAACAGTTTTCGGACGAAGTGCTTGGAGCTAAAAGAATCAACTTTCGTTAGCTCGTGGTCAGCGCAGAAAAATGAGTCTTTCGGTTTATGGAAAGTATATTTGGGTGGGAACAATCCGGGCGTTGCAATAAGGACAAATTATCATGATTTGACAAACTCCATACGCAATAAGGATTGCCAGATATTCTCTGGAAAGGTTCAATATCACGACTCCAGAAATCCATCCTCTTTAGATTACATCTATAAACTCAATGACGATCAACTGATAACAACAAAGTACGCTGGCTACGAATATGAGCATGAAGTAAGACTTTTCTTGAGATTAGATAATCCGAGTGAATCCTCGACAAAGGTGGTTGGCATAGCAGTTGATTTAGACACTCTTATTCAAGAGATTTATCTTTCACCGTGGATAGCGTCATGGTTTCAAGATACCTTTAGAGAGATTGTTGAAAATCTCGAGCCTAGTCTTTCAAGAAAAATTGTTGAATCCAGGATCAGCGACTATGGTTAGCTTTAGCATCCTCGACCCCAATGGCGATCTGCCATTCTCAATTCCACTTTGAGGTGAAAGCGGAGATTATCCGTCAGGGGTGAATCAGACTCCTTAACACTTACTTTCGCCTAATGGCGGAGATGTCTGTATTCTCGATTCAATCGAGTTAATGAGGAAGCCCTTGTGGTAGAGCGGACAGGCGAACAAGCAAAAGAACACACAAAAGAATTCCATGATTTTCTTGATAAGCAGCATGACCAGTTCTGGACTATGGCCGATGCGTACAAGGAGGCTGAAGGTTTCTTTGACAATGTCAGTACTTCAAGTCTTCTATTTGCATTCCTCATAACGCTTTTTGTCTTCATGGACTTCGCCACCTACTGGTGGCCTTGGATACCATTGGTAGCTGGCCTAGTGGCTCTAGGTTTGAGCTGTTTAAGGTTGAAACGCAGAATTGCGGCTATAGATGTGGCGATTAGGTTTGTCGCACGATACGGCGTAGAGCCAGATGACAGGTTCGCGTACTCTGACTATATAATGAAGGAGCCTTGGGCATTTGGTGAGCCTGAGATTTTCAAAGATAATAGGGTTGCCAGCCAAGAGAGCTACTGGATCGACCCAAACAATGGGCTAGAGTACAAAACTCTTTTTTGGGATCATCCTTACAAGCTGGATTTTGAGGACTGATCTTCAAGGTCCTTTAGGTCCGACCAGAATGCGGGCATTGGGGTAATCCCGGGTTAACCATTTCTCGAGGTAAGATTTCGATCCTAAGCGGACGCTGGAGTACCTTATTATGCGAGTTGCGCCTACCTTCATTTTCGCAGCCTATCTGAGAGCCTACCAAGCTGGCAATTGTCATGCCAAGAACGGACATCAGCTGACTATTTGCTAATGAGACGTCGAAGGAACAAAGCAAGGAAGCCGCTTGAAGTCCAGCTGGTTGGAGTGGTGCTTATTGTTGTTCTGATTGGAGTGGCGATGTGGTGGCGCGATGGGCTTCTGGAGCGCAGAATAGAACGTCGCATCGAGAACCGCACCAGTATCGTAGACCAGATAGCTCCCCGACCAACCGATGATCAGGCAGGCAATCCGTTGAGTGCACCTTCGAACTCCACACCTATTGCGCAGAAGCCAGAGTCATCGTTTGAGGCGGATTTTCGACAAGCTTTTAGTAAGTTCTACCAACCGCCAGATGGCTGCGATGTATTCCGTTCAGATCGGCATATGGTTGAATGCGTTAATCACAAAATGCGGGCTAGGAATGAGTTCTATGAAGCTTATGGCTCGCCGCCAATCGAGGCTGACTGAGTGTCCGCTTTCGCCTAAAAGCGGGAATGGGTATATGCTTGAGGGCCATTCATGACAAGGATAGTTAGATGGCTGACTTCCCTCTTGTATCTCTAGGCTTCTATTGCATTTTTGGCATTCTTCGTTTTTACGTGCAACATTGGGGCGCAAACTTTCGCGGCGAATCTGAGGTTGCCCGATTTGTCATAGTTTTAAGCGGATTTTTGGGGCTGGTCGTTGGGCTTGGCTTCCTAATTTATCTAGGCTGGAATTTAGTTTGGTGGCACCCGCTAGTTTTCTTCGCGGTAGGAATGTTTGCTTCCATGTTAGGCGTCTTACTCGAAAAGATATTTGGGTATTTAGCTGTAGGTATGGCGGGCTTAGTGGGCTGGCCCGTTTTCGCCTTTTTGATGTTCTATTTCTTACCGCTTTGAGATGTAAAGGGAAGTTAATCATGGTTTTCATTGAATATGGCTCTGAGCGATGCCGATAGTGGATAAGGATGTAGAGAGACTTAAGAATCCGGAAGTACTTGCCCCTCGGAGGCAGGTAATAGGCCGCACAAGCGTAGTGCCGCCGGAACCTGGAGTATATGCGTGGTATTTCAAAGAACTGCCTTCCAAGCTAATCGTAAGGCAAGACTGCTGGCAACAGGACAACAAGTGGCTTCTTTATACGGGTATTTCTCCAAGTAAGCCCCCTGAAAATGGCAAGCCACCTAGTAGCCAAAATATTCGTAAACGAATTGCATACCACATGCGCGGCAATGCTTACGGTTCAACGCTCCGACTTTCGTTGGGGTGCCTACTCGCCGATACTATTGGAATTCAGCTTCGCCGAGTTGGTGGCGGAAATCGACTAACGTTCGCCGATGGGGAAGCATTGCTTTCGGATTGGCTAGATGAAAATGCATTCGTAACTTGGATAACTCACCCTCAACCGTGGCGTGTCGAGACGAAGGCCATTTCTAGTTTATATCTCCCGTTGAATCTTGATCAGAACTCAAGCCATCCCTTCCATCAGCAACTTTCGGAAGCCAGAAAGTCTGCGAAAACATTAGCCACGCGTTTGCCGGTATTTTCAAGTTAGAGTCACTTCCGCTTTGAGGTGAAAGCGGACCTAAAGGAAGTCGTCTATCCTTGCTATTAATGCTAGATACGGAAGCGCCAATGAAGCTGCTCAATCACACCTCCCATAAAGTCACCCTCGAACTAACTCTCCATGAGCTGCACCTTACCAGCGCCCTGATCCAGGAGGGCCGTATATCCCATGAGTGCGACTCACCAGAAGGTAAGGCCCTGGAGGATGGGATCAGATCAGCGTTGATTATGTTGGAAGAAGTGGCCAGGTCCGATTATGAATGCGGTGGTACTCATTAGAGGCTGATTATCTAAAGGTCAAACGCGGCGATAGTCGTTCTAGATAGTGGTGGTTGTAGGCGTCCATAGGGGCTGAGATAGGCGGATCGCCGGACCGCCGTTTCTGCTTCATGCTGCAATTGAAGTTGGTAGGTAGGGCGGATTAGATGTCAGGAGTTACAGTGGAGTTGCATTGATCTGAGGTTTTTCCTTTCCCAGAGCATAGGTTTCTTTAACATGTTGATTTAAAAGAGATAAGTGGTAGCTACGGGTGGACTTGAACCACCGACCCCAGCATTATGAATTCTGGGAATGATTATTTCCCTATATTTCCCTACTTTGCTATAATCATACGTAAACCAGTTATATGCTTATATAATAGATTATATATGTATTTTTGGTTTTTCCTAAGTTTCTCAATTTATATCTATCCAGTAGCAAATAGGTAGCAAAAGTAGCAAGACATGGCTGAGCGGTTCAATTTCACCAAAAGTCGCCTGGAGAGGCTCGATTGCCCTGAGGGAAAGAAGCTTCACTACGTCTATGACGAGGCAGTTTCTGGTCTGGCAATGTATGTCACTTCTGCTGGGACCAAGAAGTTTCTTGTGTACCGTAAGGCTAAGGGGAAAGGCAATAAGCCTGTCAAACGTGGCTTAGGCAAGTTCCCTGCCATGTCAGTGGATGAGGCAAGGGCGGGGGCGATCGATGCTATCTCCCAGCTCAACAAGGGCAAAAACCCCAATGAGAGCGAGAGAGAAGCCCGAAGACTCAAAATTACTCTTGATGACGTCTTCAAGGCCTATTTGGCGGAGCGAGGTAATCAACTGAGCGAGAACACCGTCTCCAACTATAAAGGGGTCGTAAACAAGCATCTTAAAGACTGGAAGAGCAAACAGCTTTCTTCTATCAATCGTGACCTTGTTGCTAAGAAACACGCCAAGATATCCAAAGAGTCCCAGTCCGCTGCGAATAAAACCATGCGCGTACTGAGAGCGTTGTTCAATTACGCTAACGGAGCGTATGAGAGCTCGGATGGTCGGAGCTTATTTCCCGATAACCCAGTCCAGCGACTGACCCATACGCGCACCTGGAACAGGGAAGAGCGCAGAGACAATACGATCAAACGGACTCAGTTAGAGTCGTGGTTCAAAGCGGTTCTGAAGCTATCTGAGTCTGAAGATGAGTTTGAGCGGACAGTCGGTGATTACCTTCAGTTTGTACTCCTGACTGGCCTTCGGCGTCGGGAGGCTACATCACTCAAGGTGGCAGATGTCGACTTCAAGGAGCGCTCATTCACCATCTACCTGACTAAGAATCATCAGCCGCTGTCTCTTCCGATGTCGGATTACACCCTGAAATTGCTAAAACGGCGTTGCGACACTACCTCCACGGAATATATCTTCCACGGTACGGGGAGCTCTGGTCGGCTGAATGATCCTCGAAGACTAATAAACACCCTAAGAGTCTCCAGTGAGGTAGATTTTACTATCCATGATCTGAGGCGAACTTTCATAACCTTGGCTGAATCCCTGGATGTTAGTGCTTACGCCCTAAAGCGGCTGGTGAATCACTCCCCAGGCGGTGATGTTACAGCTGGATATATACGAATGGATGTAGAGCGACTCCGAAAACCGACACAGGACATTAACGACTACATTCTGAAGCTTGCCAAGGTGAAAAAATCGGCAGATATCGTGGCTGTCGCAAGGAAACAGAGACAAGAACGATAACAGTCAATGGCAATTCAAATTTCAACGAAAGCTAGTAGTGCGAGGAGTTAATCGAGCAATTATGAAAAAAACCAGAGTACTCGAATATGACATTTTTGGCTCCGCTATATCTTGGCCAGTGGAAGTTGACCTCTCGAGGGATGAAGAGACTGGAGAATGGGAGCTTAGCTTTGAATATGTAGACCCCGATGCCGAAGACTCGAGAGAGGCTTCATCGACGGATGCTGAAGTGATCTATTATGCGCTTGAAGCGAACCACGCACCCATTCTAGATTTCGCCGAGTCAGTTCAGAACCTGGCGGAAAACTCAGAATCCCCAGAGCTTCAAAAAAGCTTATTAGGATTGGCAGATTCCCTGCGATCACTTGAAAACTCAAACTGAGCAAGACCAAGTGATGGCTGTGACATTGAATCATCATCCGAGAACTTTCTTTTTCCTCCTTCATTAAAGAGACACTATGAATAACATCCCAGTTCACATAGCTGATGCAATTGAGTTGGCAGATAAAGGCGACAAGTCTGCTGCCATGGACCTATTGTCTTGGTATGTGGCCACAATTGATGATGCCGAAACTCTCAAGAGGGACCCTGATCTCCATCCAGCTCTGCTCATTTATCTTTCAGATCGCTTGAGAAAAATTGTCGAGGGAGTGCCAGCTGAGCTTGCATTGGGCCTTTCCAGTACTTTTGTTGGAAGGAAAGCCGATAAGGAGCGAAATATTGCGATCTGGCTGGCGGTAAGCGAGTTCCTTGAGGAGGGAAGTTCTCTAAGGCAAGCAGCGCTCAAAACCCGTAAAAAGCTCAAGCTACCCATGGGTGAGAGACGCGTCCAAGACGTCTATAACGAGGTTAACAAGGCATTAGACACCAGTATGAAATGAATTCCTGAATTGTTTGCATAACGAAACATCGGTTCTCCTAGGTAGCATCATGGTCATAGTCAGCCATACAGGGAACCGGAATGACCCAATCTGTCCAAATAACACCTTTTGCTTGTCTTCTGGAGCAAATCAGAAGCCTGTCCCCTTCGGATAAAACTGCAGTCCTCCGAGAACTTAGCGGTTCTTCAACATTACATCTAGACGATGACGTTCTTGTAGATGAACACGTCGCGTCCAGTGAACTCGGCATCGCACCCGCCACATTGAGGGTCTGGCGTTGCACAGGCAGACACCACCTGCCCTACGCAAAAGTTGGGCGTCTGGTGAAGTATCGAATGGGCGACCTTAGAAATTTTAAGCAGTCTTGCAGGGTGGATACCCGAGTCCCCAAGGCAGCCAAATGAAACAGACGTGTTATCGGTTCGTGATCGGCCTTGAAGAGGCCGAATCTCGGGCCGAAAGAGAGCGAATAGGTGGCTGGGTCGTCGGCGTTCTAGACCCTGGCATAGCCCCAAAGGACTACCACTGGCGGGTTACTGGTGATGATGTCTTATGTATTGCGGTGGCGCCAGTAGCGCCTAAATATGCTCGAAATCTTGGAGATTGCGTAGTGGATGGCGGCGCACGGAGCGTGTCTGTGATCAATTCCGAGGGATAGTGTCTGTTCGGCCACTTTCCCAATCATAAACAGAAAAAGGTAACGAAAATGAAAGACGAAAAAACACTCATAGGAAAGAGCTTCTATAAATTCGACACCAATTCAGGAATAAAAGAGGTTCACGTTTTGAGTCAAGACAAGGTGAGCAAAATGTACCTCGCTGCATTAATTTCTATCAATCACGGATCTAACGACATTGTTGCACCTAAGCCTGGCATCGTTAGAGGTGATATTGGCTACGTTACCGAGGAGGTAATGGAGGGCTATGCAAAGCAAGACCAGGAATGCTTTAGGAAATTAATAGAACTTGACGCAACGCGCCGGTCACTCATCAGGGAAGTTGAGCTGAGTAAACGCTTGGCTGACTGCGCTGGAATCAGTCAATTCCCGCAATACGAAGAAGATATTGCTTTCTAGTGGAGCTATTAAGTCAAACTATTGATCGCTGGCCATATATCCACAGCGCTTTAGGTATCGATTCTCAATACCTGAAAAATAGGCATATGCCATGTCCTGGCTGTGGCGGTCATGATCGCTTTAGGTACGACAATTTAGAGGGGCGTGGCACATTCTATTGCAACGGAGCTGGTGATTCAGTTTATGGAGATGGATTTGATCTCCTATCTCACGTCCATGGTTGGGACTTCAAAACCTGCGCCGAAGAGGTGCGAAAATTGCTGGGTTTTGAGCCAGGCTTCGTTCCAACAATTCCTATCCCAAAAGATGTTGTTAAAGCCAAGAAGTCCGCCACCAGTGATTATGCCAATCAGCTTTGGCAAGGAACCAAGCCAGATGAACTGTGGCGCCCATGGGATGAGGATGTGACCTCGCATGGCTATGCAATAAAAAAGGGCATCGTAGGTGCCTATGGGGCTGCTAGGGGGGCTGTGACAGGCAGGTTGGTAGGGGAGAAGGCTGACTGCCTAATTATCCCCATGAGGACGCTTAGCGGAGCTTTCAGGGGTGTTGAGTGCATTAACGGTGAGGGTGTTAAACAGACCTTCGGCAGCAAGGGACTCCTCATTCTTGGTAATACCCTCAACAAGCAATTGCCCATCTACATCGTGGAAGGGTGGGCCGATGGTGTGGCTGCATTGAACTATTGGGATGATGTCATTGTGATAGTCGCTTTTGGTAAGGGAAAGCAAGACAAGTTGGCCGAATGGCTGCACCACAACAGAAAAGACCGAGAGATAACCATCGTAAGGGACGCTGCGTGAGTAAGTTAAGCACGATCTCAATGCCACCAGGGGCAAAAGATATTGATGAGGCTGTCAGGCTTGGCCTGACATTGCCTGAACCAGAGTCATATTTTCAGGAGAGTGTTGAAAAAGAGCCTTCTGATGCGCTTATCGACTTCGATAGTTTCATCCTTACCGAGTCCAGCGAACAGATGGAGAAGAGAATGTTGGATGATACATATGTGCTCGGCCGGATGGCTGTCATGGGGCAGTTCACGGTGTTCTATGGAGGGCCGAATACTGGGAAGACCTTGATTGGGCTGAAGTTGCTGGTTGATTCCATCCAGTCGGGGCAGATAGAGGCGAAGAATGTCTATTACATCAACGCTGATGATACCTACAAAGGCGTGGTGACTAAGAAGCGGCTTGCAGAAGAGTACGGCTTTAACATGATTGTGCCGAGTATGAACGGGTTTCAGGCCGATATGCTGGTGGAGATTCTCCGCAACCGAACCGCTGGTCAGAATGCCTCTGGTTGCATAGTCATTCTGGATACGCTCAAGAAGTTTACTGACCTGATGAGCAAGGGGATGAGCAGCTCCTTTGGCGATGTACAGCGTGGATTTATCTCTGGTGGAGGGACTGTCATCGGTTATGCCCACGTCAATAAGGCTAAGAATGATGATGGTGAATCTGTCCACGCAGGTACGACTGACATTATCGATGACGGGGACTGCGCCTATGTTCTGGATATTGTCGAAGATAATGGTGCGGTCAGAACGGTTAAGTTCAAGAATATCAAAGACCGTGGCGATGTAGCCCAGTTCGCCAATTTCCAGTACAAGTCCAAGGGCGATGACCCCTCCCTGCCATACATGGAGCTTTTCTACTCAGTCAGTGAGGTTGATGCAGTGACTGCTATCAAAGCTCAGGAGCGGGCTGCTGTGGCTGAAAAGCTCGCCATCAACGATGAAGTAATCGGAACTATCAAGGAATGTATACAGGCCGGATTCACCCAGAAGACCGAGTTGTTGACGGAGTCAGCTAGCCGACTGGGTATTACCAGGAACAAGGTTGGCAAGGTTCTCACGGAGCATGCCGGCACCGATAAGCACCAGGGTAAACGCTGGAACTTCCGAGTCGGTGAGCGAAATGCTCATGTATTTTTCGTCTTGTAAGTGGGCACTAAGGGGGGGAGTGAAAAACTGAAAACTGGAAAATCTAATTTTGGGGAAATTGAGAAATTGGCGGCATAGCACCCTTGAGTCCCTTGCCACACATGAGTTTGCACAGGTTTTGCAGTTTGTACTGTTTATTAAGTTTTATTAGTTATCAGTTTTCTAGGGGGTGGGGGTATCCAGTGGGCTTCTATCTGTTTCACGCCATGGAAGTGATGGTGCCAAGTTTAAAGACAACACCTGAATCTCTGGTGCCTAAGGCAGAGTTACGAACCAGCATGATAGTGGAAGGCGATTTCAACGCGCAGTACTGGATAAATGGAGTGTGGGAAACCGCAGATAACTATTTAAGTTAGGCCAAATATGCCGAAATTGGGGATGCAACCAGTAGTAGAGGACTTTCTTTGTTTAGACATCTACCAGATGCTCAGGGAGGGTGTTTTTTCGCGACAGCACTCAGTGCATCACGCTGAAGGCTTGTCTATTCAATGTGAGGTTGACGCCGAGTTATTGCATCTGCGGTATGACCTGGACGGGGAGGACTACTATGGCCGCCTTAGTATCATCAGACGTCCACGTTATATGGGTGGGAAGGAGATTAATGTACTCTGCCCTGATTGTGAGCATCCACGGTGGCGATTAAGGCTGGCGTGGTGGGGTTTCACTTGTCGTCACTGCCTGGGCGTCCCCTATTACAAGCAGATGGCGGGTAGGTTTGCCCGCAAACTCGACAAGCACGAAGACTTGATGTGGGAGATTGAGAAAAAACCTATGCGCAACAAGCGATTTACCAAGAAATATAACCAGGTAGTGGATATTCGTGGCGAGCTAAATTCAATGATTATGCGTTATGGAGATGAGAGCATTTGTTATCCCATTCCGAAGAGGTTGGATGAATGACTTGCTTAAGAATCAAATAGCGAGTAACTACCTTGGGTTTCAACTGTTGTTTCTGATGCCGAAAATTCATTTAGAGTTTCAAGAAAAGCAGCCTTAGACTTCATTGCTTTGGCCATTAATTTTCTCTCGCTCAACGCGACGAAAAGAGCAGCAGAATACGCCTGACAATTTATTGATTTTTTGGGATTAAATTCAATATCAGTGAAACCACCAAACATGCTCAATGGCTCTGCCAGTCTTGGGTAATGGCCCAGAACGTTTAGGTACAACCAGTCATAGAAAGCTGTTCGAGGCACTAGAGGCCAGGTTGTGTCTCGAGAACTGAAAGCCACGAGACGGCCTGACGTAGTCAAACGAGGGTCGCTCTTCGCTTCCCTGGCTGGTTTCG
The DNA here is from genome assembly GCA_000156295.1 of marine gamma proteobacterium HTCC2148. GTDB lineage: Bacteria > Pseudomonadota > Gammaproteobacteria > Pseudomonadales > Halieaceae > Halioglobus > Halioglobus marinus. Next base: position 83,996 of record DS999233.1, on the reverse strand, counting down.
ATAAAATATCGCGATAGGGGCCGCCGTCGGTAAAAACCTTTGCAGATTGAAAGAGTGATTCCAATGGGTATCTCTTATCACTGTTTTCAGGCTGATAGGTAAGGTTAAATGCACTAAGTGATACACCTAACGATTCTGGTGACTTCGTCGATATTTCGAGTATGCCCTCTAATCCCAGTAATTCTTTTGCTGATTCATGCAGGTCAAAAATAGACTTTTGTTTTTGCTGAACAGACATGCCTGGGTACCATGTGAATGATACGAGTCGGGTTTCAACTAGTGCTTCCCCTGAGGTCTGCGGTATAAACACAGGTGCGATTGGCGAGTCGTCTAAGGGAACCCGACTCAGATTGATCCTATTGTTGAATCGTCTTTTCAGCACGGCTCACTGTGCGACAGATCGGAAGTTCCTCGACTCGCGTCAACAAACTAGCGGCATGGGTAGCGTTTATCCCGCTTATACTTGAACTTAGCAGGTGCCTAGCTCAAAGGTCGGAGCCCCCTCAGGCCGAATAGGCCGGCAATGGCTCCCAGGAACAGCAAAGCGTAAGACGGCAGGGCAGGGACTGCTATGGCCCAACGCTCTGGGTCAAGTGGAAACGCGTCGGCACCGTCTAAAACGCCGTCGCCGTCGGTATCGGGATTATTTGGGTCTGTGCCATAGAGTGTGATCTCTACATCATCTTCAAGGCCATCCTTGTCCATGTCCGATGGAGGCAGCCCATTAATCTGGAGCAAAACAACGCGATTTGCGGATGTCGGAACTGGAAGCGTGTCGCTTGAGGTGAGTCTGCGACCACTGTGATCAATGTAATCGAAGGGATTTTTAACCATCTCGCCTGGTGAAGGCGCAATTATTGATGCGCTATTGCTAGCGGTGACTGAACCCACCAAACCCCTCGCTGCGATAATAACGACTCCTCCCTCGCAGAAATTGCATGCGTATAGGTCCGATACGAAAGCCGCATCCTGCTGGATAAAGCCGGCATCTAATTCTCCATCCCTCGTTCCGAATTCTCCGAAGCCGATAAGGCTGTTCTCAGCCGACACACTTCCAACCATACGGACCGCGCCGTCAGCCCAAGTCACGGCGCCTGCGTCTTCGAGATCATCGCTGTCCCATTTTTCTGAAATCACGACATAGTTACCGTCGCGGAAAACTTCTACTCGCTCACCAATTTGGTCGCCGGTAGTGGATCCAACCAAGCTGTTCTGGTTGGTTACCGTGCCAATCCGCCCGGTCTTGCCGTCGATCCACGTTACCGCTCCGACATCGGCAGTCGTGTCATTATTCCAAAGTGGGCTTGCCACCACGAAGTTTCCATTTCCGACGCGATGGACTCCATTATCTCTGCGCTCATATTCAAAACCATAGTTCCCTGTGCCCAGCCCATGGCAGGCATTCACTACGCCGCCAATGCAGTCTCCCGTAGTAAGACCGATCAGACTATTCTCGGGGGTTATCGGACCAACCAGTCCGGTCGCCCCATTGACCCAAGTCAGAGCGCCGACATCCGCAGCCTGATCCGAATCCCACAGTGGACTCGACACAACATAATTGCCGTCTTCATTAGACTCGAACACAAGTGCCCTGAGATCATTGTCATTGCGGCCTACCAAACTGTTAAGCGTGGAAGCGCTGCCGAATACCCCAACACTACCATCGCCCCAGGTGACAGCTCCGACACTGGGCGCCCCCGCACCAGCTGACCAAGTCTCCTGCAAAATGATGTAATTGCCGTTGGGTAAAGGAATAACCGGGTCGGAGTGCCCTTTAGTAAAGAAGCTGTTGGATGTGGAAATTTCGCCTGCAGACTTCGATGCGCCGTCACCCCAAGTAATCATCTGGCCGCTGTGCACTGTCCCACCTTGGGATTTGATGTAACTTGTGACTAAGTAGTTCCCTCCGACAAGTTGTATTGCCCCCCACTGCCCTAGCCCCTGAGCGTACTCGGTCGGCCCCGTAAAACTATTTTCAGGAGACACTTCTCCAACCGCTCCAAGTAAACCGTCTCCCCAAGTCGCTGCTCCTCTCCCTCCATTCCACAGCTGACTCAGCACCACAAAGTTCCCATTGGGCAAGTCGATGACTCGCTCACCGACCCTATCATCACCGAGGGTCCCAATCAGACTATTACCCGCCGACATCTCACCGGTGACGCCACTCAACCCATCACCCCAGGTGACTGCTCCTACCCCTTCTAAACCATCCCTGTTCCAGCCGGGACGAGACACCACATAGTTACCGTTATGGAGCGGCAAAACCTCCATTGTCCACTCTGTGCCAACAGACATGAGTGAATTCGATGAAGACACTTGGCCTACGATACCTACGTCCTGATCAGCCCACGTCGCAGACGTCACACAGTTATCGCAGTTTCCTCCTGTGTAGGCTACCTGCGCGCCGTTTACGCTCACGTAGTTGCCGTTCCGCAATTGAACGATGTGAGCCCCCACCCGTTCATGCTCAGAACTGCCAATGAGGCTTGATTCTACCGATATGTGACCGTTTAACGCGGAATCACCATCACCCCAAGTTACCGCGCCCGCATCAATGATTTCGCCGTTATCCCAAAAAGGACTCCCGACGACGTAATTGCCCGAGCGAAGCGGCAAAACATGGGCGGCACTGAAGTCATGTTTTTTTGTGCCAATGAGGCTGTTGGATGACGTGATGTTGCCAGAAACCCCTGAAACCCCACTTCCCCAGGTCACTGCCCCAAGGTCGGCCACGCCGGATTCCCCCCAAGCCTCATTAAGTATCACGTAGTTCCCATCTCGAAGCACCGTCACGTCATGGTTCAGAACATTGGGCTTTGCTCCCACTCGTTGCTTTTCCATGAGGCCAACGAGACTGCCCTCGACCGAGATAGTCCTCGTAGCGGACTCGGAGCCGTCGACCCAAGTCACAGCTCCAACATCCGTGACACCCTGATGGTCAAAGTTGGGAGTGACAAATAAAAAATTTCCGTTGCCCAGAGGAACAATGTGGCTATGGAGAGTATCTTCCCATGATTTTCCTGTCAGAGTTGACAACAACTGGTTCGTCTCTCCGTCGTAAACAAAAACAGCGCCGACGTTGTCCACGCCATCACTGCTCCACGCTGGATCGTAAACGACATAATTGCCGCTGGAGAGCACCGTCACAGTCGTTCCAAAGCGCCGAGTGCCGTCGGGGCCCAGCAAATCCTCTCTCGTCACTACAAGACCATCAGCAGCAGTAATGGCGGCGGAACCGATGGCGACGAGCGAAAGAAAAACCGAAAAAATTTTGACCCTCATACGAGCGGCCAAATTGATGCCCATCGGCCACATTACCAACCTCCCTGTGTTTGACCGATACCAACAGGTGGATCGCCGGATACCAAATTGAATAACCACAAAATCCTTTACCACCTGTGATACAGCGCGATGCTCGGTGAGGATGATAGTAAGGCCATAGGCATATTGCAAGGAAGAGGCTGGCAGGGCCAACTATCGTTTAAAAAGGTTTCTCTAGCAAAAGACACGACGCTGATGGGTGTTCCATGGCCATTTGGTTCATTGATAACACCAGTTGATAGCATGGACCGCGATGAATGGTTGTCTGCAGTCCACTGTTTGTACTAGATTAGCGGCATGGGTAGCGTTTATCCCGCTTATACTTAATGGAGTTAACTGATGAAGTACGTCCTCGCCGTTTTAGTCATGAAATTTACTGTGCAGCCCAAACAGGATACCCTCTAGCCGGATGATCGATCGACACTTGGAAATGCAATGAGGCATCCCACTGCACTGACAACGGCACGCCCGCTTCTAGCCCCGCTGGTATTTTTTATTGCCGTGCTTCTATCGGCTCAGGCTTTGGCTTTTGATGTCGGTGGACTGAGTTATAGCGTTATCAACGCGACGGACGTCGAAGTAACGGGTCGTACAACAGCTAACACTGATAAAGATATCGTGATACCTGTTACTGTTGTAGATGGTTCTACCACCTACAGTGTCACGACCATTAGGCCTCAAGCTTTCGAAGGGGACTACCTTGACAGCGTGATCCTCGGAAACAGCGTTACGACCATTGGGACGCGTGCTTTCCAATTCAACAACTTCGATAGCGTAATTATCCCAGACAGCGTTACGACCATTGGTGTTCAAGCTTTCGGCTTCAACTACGGTCTCGCCAGCGTGACGATCGGAAGCGGCGTTACGACCATTGAGTTTCTAGCGTTCAACCGCACCGCCCTCGACAGCGTGACCATCCCAGCTAGCGTTACGGCTATTGGTTATCGTGCTTTCTTCAACAGCACCCTCACCAGTGTGAAATTTTTGGGAGACTTCGGGGCGTTTGACCTCGATATGTTTGAGGGAAATACCGCCTTAGCAACTATCACCTATGCTCAGAGCACTGCGGGATGGCCGCAGACCTTTGCGCCTGACACTGGCTCAACAGGCAGCGTCATTGCGACCCCAGCAGCAGCGGCTCCAGCTCCACCAGCCGCGCCAACGGCAACAGCAGGAGACTCTCAGGCGAGTGTGACGTGGACCAGGCCAGCGGACAACGGGTCTACGATTACGGGTTATACCGTGACCTCATCACCGGGCAGTAATACGTGTACGACCAGCGGTGCCGATACTCTCACTTGTGCAGTGGCGGGCCTGACTAATGGTACGCCTTACACGTTTACCGTAGCGGCCACGAACGGTGTGGGTACCAGTGCGCCTTCCCCTGCCAGTAGCAGTGTGACGCCGGCTGCTCTACCGCCAGCACCATTAGCAACAGCAGTGCCTGTAAGCCCACTCTGGTTACTGGGCGTCATGGTTGGGTTACTCTCTGTATTGGGTATAAGACAGCTGTGTAAAATCTGAGCCTTCCCGGGCTCGCATAGGGACGTAACTGGGCTGGCCTGCGATATTCGCAGGCAAGTCAGGGAATGTGACGAATTATGCTGCTCAAGGAAGAGGCTGGCAGGGCCAACTATCGTTTAAAAAGGTTTCTCTAGCAAAAGACACGACGCTGATGGGTGTTCTATGGCCATTTGGTTCATTGATAACACCAGTTGATAGCATGGACCGCGATGAATGGTTGTCTGCAGTCCGCTGTTTGTACTAGATTAGCGGCATGGGTAGCGTTTATCCCGCTTATACTTGGAGTTTTTCATAACGTCTACTTCTCGCGGTTTAGTGCTAACAAGTGTTGTGCTAAAAAGTGCTGTGCTTACAAGTCTAGCGCTAATAAGGTGTCGTGCAATAGATAACGTGCAGAGGCTAGCAGCATGTGCCGCCAAATTGAGAGGGACACCGCATACCCCAGTGCCCTATAACGAGGTTTTGCAGCGCACGCCCCATCAAAGGCTTATGTCTCAAATGCCGTCAGAGCTAATGCCATTGATCTGCTCTTGAATGAATTCGAAATTATGGTCATCGCTGAAGCACCTATTACATCAGAGGTGGATTCGGAGTTGAAGGAGCCAAAGCAGAGCCGTGCAAACAATAAAGCCCAACACTTGGCTGGGCTTATTAGATTGCTCTAGGCGATTACTTCTATAGCTTACGCAGCCCAAACAATCCTATCAAACCGGTAAGTGCTAATAGGGCATAGAAAGGCAGGATTTGCGCGTATGTCCTAACGTGCAGGTAGGCGAATACACTATATCCCCGCGGCGATTTACAGTGATTGCACCCTTGAGCCAGTCGATGGCGGCTTCAGTCTTCACGTGGTTAAACAAGCGGTGGTGCTGACTACTCTGTTGTTTAATCAAGTCCACTAGCCCTAAAACAAAAAAGCCCAACACGTGGCTGGGCTTCTTAGGTTGATCTAGTGGTTACTGCTTGAGTTTACGTAGACCGAAGAACCCCAAGAGACTGACGAGGATGCCTAAGCCAAACAGCGGCAGGGTGGGCACTGGCGTCACTGGGGCTAGGGTTGGGCGGTCCTTAGCAGCACCTAATCCACCCACTGCAATGGATACGAACGTGGGCGATCTATTATCGCCTTCACAGCTACCGTCAGGGAGCGTTGTGTTGTCGCACTCATCACCTAAATTGCCACGACCCGAATAGTTTGCTGCAATCTGAATGATGTAGGTCGTGTTTGCAGTTAGCTCAACTCCGTCTTTCGTGTCTTCACTGCATGCATGGGTACAGGCGCCGGGATCCGAAAAGTAGAGCTCCTGGTACCAATGCGGCGCTTCGCCTACACGAGCACTATTGTCGTCCGATGCGGGAATATAATTGCCACTTTCGTCGGTATCAGGGACAAACACTCCGTTAACGTCGTCCCCTTCGAAGTAATTCAGGTTATCGTCGTCTTGGGAATAAAGACATGAATTGTCATCAGCTGGAGGTACATCTGCATTGATGACTCGGATCTCTGTATCATCACCAGACGCAATAATGTTGATCATCTGATCCTCAGTGGGCTTGTATTTGTAGTGCATATACCCTACGCCTCCTTCTTCACAGATATCTTCTGGAAAAGATTCTCCCAAAGCATCGTTCTCGGCATCGGGTTGTAACCCGGTATTGTCAAACACCTCATCAAAGGGAAGAGTGATGAACCGAGCCTCGTCGATATCGTTCTGCCCAACCACCGCATTAGCAATATTGGCTGTTGAGAAAAAGGCCATTGCCACGAGTGTTAAAACCGAAAACTTTATTTTCATCTGATCCCTCTCAGAGTGGGATCCTAAACCATTAGAGCTGCATCGTAATAGTTAGGAGGTCACGCGCGTAGTGATTAAAACCGATTATTTTATCAAACACTGAAACCTAATGCTATACGATCTAAGTAACCCACCTTTTTTTCAAATTCAGCTTTTAAGTGTGTTAGCAGGATCATCTGTATCAACGACAGGCGTTTACCCTCCCCCCCCGCCGTCCTCTAGATCGCTAGACACCTGTCAGGCACAAAAAAGCCCGCACTGGGCGGGCAAGGGACGCTCTAACTTTGAATGCGTCCATTATCGAGTGGGCGGCCGTTTGAGGATTGGCAGATTGCGCCAAGGTATGTGCCGAGTGCGACTACACACTTAGCGGCATGGGTAGCGTTTATCCCGCTTGTACTTCATCGGTGTTCGCGTTCGGAACCTGTAAGCCTTACTACCCTTGATAGCCCCTTCCCGATCTTCTGTCAGCTTTGAGGTGAAAGCGGACCTAAAGAAAGTGGTCTATCTTGCTATTAATGCTAGATACGGGAGCGCCAATGAAGCTGCTCGACCACACCTCCTATAAAGTCACCCTTGAGCTTACCCGCCATGAACTGCACCTAGCGAATGCTCTGATACAAGAGGGGCGTATATCGCATGAATGCGACTCACCAGAGGGCAAGGCCTTGGAGGATGGGGTCAGATCAGCGTTGATTATGGTGGAGGAGGCTCTTAAGGCTGGTCAGGAAAAAATCAGTACCCACTGAATTGCTTCTCAAGGTAGCAAATAGGTAGCAAGATATTAAAAGTTGGCCGCGCTTGGGGGGGTGGGCTTTGCTTAACTTTTTGAATTTAAGGGAATAAGTGGTAGCTACGGGTGGACTTGAACCACCGACCCCAGCATTATGAATGCTGTGCTCTAACCAGCTGAGCTACGTAGCCACATCGTCAATGGGATTGGCTATCCCGAAGAGGCGCGCATTTTCCTGAATTTGCTCTGCTAAGTCAATAGGTTGGAGACTCAAGCCGAGCCTGGTAAATCGAAACGGGGCCTGGTCAAAAAGAGTCTGGCGACAGTGCCGCCTCGACCCTTGAGCAAGCGCGGTAAAGGCCGTAATGTATCTGAGATGTCTGTTTACTTCGTAACACTACAAAAGTAACCACCTTTGGCCACGACGCAAAATATTGCAGTGATTGGTGAGTGTATGTTGGAACTCACCCGAGACAATCTGCGGCAGGCTCGCGGGTCTTTGCCCATGAGCCTCTCTTATGGAGGCGATACTCTAAATTCAGCTGTGTATCTCGCCCGCCAGGGTATTGCCGTGGACTATGTCACTGCACTGGGTGATGACCCTATGAGCGCCTGGCTGGTGGCCAAATGGCGCGATGAAGGCGTCGCTTGTGACTTGGTCGAGTTTGAGCCTAATGGGGTGCCTGGCATGTACCTTATCGAAACCGATGATCGTGGAGAGCGCTCCTTCTATTATTGGCGAGACGATACGCCCGCCAAACGATTACTGGACGATGCTGACAGGGCTAAGACAATATTCGCGCAACTGTCGGGCCATGCTTGGCTGTGCTTGTCCGGTATTACCCTTGCTATTTACAGCGAGTCTGCAAGGCAGCACTTATTCGAACTGCTGGCAGACTATCGCCGCAGCGGGGGCAGGGTGGCCTTCGATAGCAACTACCGCCCCAAACTCTGGTCAAGCCTTCAGCAAACCCGACAGGCCTATGAGGCAATGTACAGGCTTACCGATCTCGCCCTGCCGACTATTGAGGATGAGCAGGCCGTGTTTGGTGATGACGATCAATTCGCTATTATCCGTCGATTACGCTCCTCGGGGGTTGGCGAAATCGCTCTGAAGATGGGAGAGCAGGGCTGTCTTGTCGTGGTTGATGACCAGCAAGAGTTGATACCAGCGAGGAAAGTCGATGTTGTCGATACCACCTCAGCAGGCGACTCTTTTAATGCAGGCTATTTAGCTGCGCGTTTATCCGGACAAGCGGCGGCAAGCTCGGCGGAATCGGGACATCAATTGGCATCGGTTGTGATTCAGCACAAGGGCGCCATCATTCCTCGCAATGCCATGTCGTCGAACTGATTTCTGTAATAACGTGCTTACAGCTTGGATTGGATGTAAGTCTCGCGCGCTTCCTTGCATTCCGGGTCAACTAATCCAGAGATCAGGCTGTCTGCATCTGACCAGGATCGATTCATTCCTACCATGTTTGCAGTGACCGCATTGGCATGTTGTTTAGTGGCAAACACAGGGAGGGCGGGTTTGGCGGCTATTTGCTCTGCCAAAGCGAGGCTGGCTTCCTCCAATTGATCCCAACTTACGCCGCGATTGAGAAAGCCACAGCGTAGTGCTTCGTCGGTGGAAAATACTCTGCAGGTAATGACCAGCTCTTTGGTTAGCGCGGGACCGATCTCGCGAACGAGGCGGGGTATACCGCCCCAAGCCAGCGGAATGCCCAGATCTATTTCCGGTATGGAGAATTGCGCATCTTCCGCGGCTAGCCGCAGATCGCAGGCCGCCGCCAGCACCAGTCCGCCGCCAACGCACCAGCCATGAATCTGGGCGATGCTGATCGCGCGCATGCCTTCCAGGGCGTCAGCCATCTCACGCCCCGCGTCTGCTGCTGAGCGCAGCTCTGGGTCCGAAAGTTGGGGAAAACTCTGGAGATCTGCGCCGGCGGAAAAGGCGCGTCCCCGGCCAGCGACGATGACCACGCGCACTTGTTCTTTGCTATCAAAATAGTGCGCTGCCATGGCCAATTCACGTAGGGTTTCTGTGGAAAGTGCGTTTAGACATTGCGGCCTGTTGAGCCAGATTCTGCCGATTGCGCCATCAATCGATACTTCGAGAGTTGTGTACATAAATTTACTTCTCTTCGTTGGGGGCAGTGTCGCTGTCACTGCTGCTTAATACGCCTGGTTGATTTTATAACAGTGCGTCATGAGTTGCTTATGGTCGACGCAAATTTTTCGCGATAGTGAACTTGTCTGCCACTCTCGGTAACCACTTCTAAGGCGAGGCTCTAGCCGGTTATAATGAACGACATGTCACCCAGCCACCACGCAAGGTATCGAATTTGACTCTCTTTCGCCCCTGTATCGACCTCCATCAGGGCCAGGTAAAGCAAATAGTGGGTGGCAGCCTTGATGATCATGGAGCCGATACTAATTACGTGAGCCCTCATGACGCGGCCTACTATGCCGAGCTTTATCAGCAGCACCAGCTGCCAGGTGGGCATATGATCGCATTGGGCCCGGGTAATGAAGAGCAAGTGTTGCAGGCGCTGGCAATCTGGCCGCAGGGAATGCAGTTTGGTGGCGGTGTCAACGAGGACAACGCCGCCGGTTATTTGGAGGCGGGCGCTTCTCACGTTATCGTGACTTCTTACCTGTTCGAATCCGGGCAATTTTCGTGGGAAAAGTTGCGGCGTATGAAACGCGAAGTGGGAGCAGAGCGATTGGTGCTAGACCTCAGTTGTCGTCGCAGTGAGGGAGGCTGGAAGATTGCCACCAATCGTTGGCAAACCGTTACCGAGACCTTAATTAACAGCGAGACGCTCAAAGAGTTGTCAGCGCACTGTGCCGAGTTTTTGGTTCACGCTGCAGATGTCGAGGGCCTGCAGGCGGGAATAGATGACGATCTGGTCATGCTGTTGGGCGCAGCGTGCAGTATTCCGGTTACCTATGCCGGTGGCGCTCGTTCTGTGGCCGATCTGCAAAGGGTAGACGCATTGTCCAATGGCCTCGTTGACCTGACCATTGGCAGTGCTCTGGATATATTTGGCGGAAGCGGCATTACGCTCGCCGAGTGTGTCGACTGGAACAAAAAGACCCAGAACTGACTGACAGTAAATCATTGCGCCGGCTCGATAATGCGCTCAAGCCCCTATGCATCGGGAAAGGGCTCAAGCCGCATTTCACTTGGGTGAGTCAGGTGCCTTCAAGTTTCTCTGCAGTTTTAGTAACGGTACTAACTACCGAGCCTAGCGCGATCATAGTCCAGCCGGCGAAGAACAGGCGAATACCGACCAAAACACCGACTAGCCAGGCAGCCGAAGTAGGGAACTGGCGATAAATCATTATTCCCAGAGCGATCCCCAAGACACTATTAAAGAGCATCCATACCCAGCCCTTTTCAGGCCGCCATTGTAACGCGAGCACCAGTGCCCAGATTCCATCAACTACAAACCATACCGCGAGTATCAGGGTGATTGTGGCCAAGCCGGCACCAGGCTGCGAGATCATGGATACTCCGCAAAGGGCCGCCAACAGCCCAAACGCAAAGCGCATGACACCGGTGCCGAATGAGTCTGAGCTAAAAACGAATACGAGTTGAGCAATGCCGGTCGCCAGCAAAATAACGCCAATGCTGATGGTAACCGTGATCCCGGTCAGAAAAGGCATGGCCATCGCTAGTAGGCCCAAAATCGTGACGCACATTCCCAAGGCTATAGCGTCTCGAGAGCTCTTCGCCGCTGCATCGGTTATATCGTTCATTTTTTACCTTCTTATTAGTTAATGTGGTTATAGAGTATAGCGCTATGCGTTGATTCTGCATGTTCAGGTGACAGGGGACGTTAGCATTAACCTCTAGTTGACGTTAACGTCAACTAACACTAATATTCGCGTGACTTTGTGAGAGCTGCCCCATGGCTGAACAGCACACCTATACCATATCCGATCTGGCGCGGGATTTTGATGTCACCACCCGCACTATACGTTTCTATGAGGAGAAAGGACTGCTCAATCCTTCGCGCATAGGCCAGCATCGGATTTTTGATAGAGCAGATCATGCCCGTCTGGAGTTGATTTTGCGCGGCAAACGCGCGGGTCTCTCACTGGATGAGAGCCGTGAAATCATCGATATGTACGACCCCGACGGGGACAACTACGAGCAATATCAGTTTCTGCTGAATAAGGTTGATGAGCGCCAGGCTCAACTTGAGTCCCAGGTCGAGGATATCAGGCAGCTACTTACTGGATTGGAAGAAGTACGCGCGCGTTGTAACGGCGCTTTAAAAAAGATCTCAGCCGGGAAACCGGTGAATACCTGAATTGGAGAGTTCCATGTCTGTTAGTTATCCCACCTTGAATTTTGACCTCGGCGAAGAGTTAGACATGCTGCGCGATTCTGTGCGCAGTTTTTGCGACGCTGAGCTGGCTCCGCGTGCTGCCGAGATCGATCAAAATAATGAATTCCCGATGGATATGTGGCGCAAGTTTGGCGACCTCGGTTTGCTGGGAATGACGGTCAGTGAAGAATACGGCGGTTCTAACATCGGCTACCTGGGACATGTCGTAGCGATGGAGGAGATTTCTCGCGCATCCGCTTCGGTGGGGCTTTCTTACGGTGCTCACTCCAACCTATGTGTTAACCAAATCCACAAGAACGGTAACGAAGCGCAGAAGCAGAAGTATCTGCCAAAGCTCTGCTCCGGAGAGCATATCGGTGCCCTGGCGATGTCAGAACCCAATGCCGGATCAGACGTGGTCAGTATGAAGCTCAAGGCCGAAAAGCGTGGAGACAAGTATGTCCTCAACGGCAATAAGATGTGGATTACTAATGGGCCGGATGCGAATACCTATGTCATCTATGCAAAAACAGACCCTGATGGCGGTTCTCGCGGTATTACTGCTTTCATAGTGGAGCGAGACTTCCCTGGGTTTTCCCGCCACCAGAAGTTAGACAAACTCGGTATGCGCGGCTCCAACACCTGCGAACTGCTGTTCGAAGATTGTGAAGTGCCTGCAGAAAATATCCTTGGTGAGGAGGGGCGTGGCGTGGCTGTGCTCATGTCGGGTCTGGATTACGAGCGCACTGTGTTATCGGGTGGCCCTGTTGGCATCATGATGGCCTGCATGGACCAGGTTGTCCCCTACATCCACGATCGAAAGCAGTTTGGTCAATCCATTGGTGAATTCCAGCTTGTTCAGGGCAAGGTTGCCGATATGTATACCCTGCTGAGTGCTTCACGTGCCTTTTTATACGCTGTCGCCAGAGCGTGCGATCGCGGTGAAGAAAGCCGCAAAGATGCCGCCGCAGTGATTTTATTTACTGCAGAAAAAGCGACTCAGATGGCGCTGGATGCCATTCAGTTACTCGGTGGAAATGGTTATATCAATGATTTCCCCACCGGACGGTTATTGCGCGATGCCAAGCTCTATGAAATTGGTGCGGGTACCTCTGAAGTGCGGCGAATGTTGATCGGACGCGAGTTGTTTAACGACACCAAATAAGGAGGGCCGGGCATGCCTGTCATTAAATCCAAAGTAAACAACCGTACAGACGACTTTGCGGAAAACAAAGCCCATATGCAAAGTCTGGTGGATGATCTGCGTGTAAAACTGGACGCGGTGAAACAGGGCGGTGGTGAAAAATCCTGTGCCCGCCACGTAAGTCGAGGCAAATTGTTGCCCCGCGACCGGGTGGCAGGTTTGCTCGATTCAGGGTCACCTTTCCTGGAGTTGTCGCAATTGGCTGGTCATGAAATGTACGGTAAAGATGTGGTAAACGCCGGCGGCGTTATCGCAGGAATTGGCCGTGTGAGCGGGCAGGAGTGCATTATTGTCGCCAATGACGCAACGATTAAAGGCGGTACCTATTACCCCATCACGGTAAAGAAGCATCTGCGTGCGCAGACTATCGCTGAAGAAAATAACCTGCCCTGCATTTACCTGGTGGACTCCGGTGGCGCCAACCTGCCACATCAGGACGATATTTTTCCAGACAGAGATCACTTTGGTCATATCTTTTTTAACCAGGCGGTAATGTCTTCCAAAGGCATTCCTCAAATTGCCGTAGTCATGGGGTCCTGTACTGCTGGAGGCGCTTACATTCCTGCGATGGCGGACGAATCAATTATTGTGAAGGAGCAGGGCACGGTGTTCCTAGCAGGACCACCACTAGTCAAGGCTGCAACTGGCGAGGATGTTACTGCTGAAGAACTTGGTGGCGGTGATGTGCACACCAAGATATCGGGTGTTGCCGATCACCTGGCGCAGAATGATCACCACGCTTTGGAACTGGCTCGCCAGTCTGTGGGCAGACTTAACCGTGTCAAAACAGTGTTACTCGATGTGCGTCCCACTGTCGAGCCAGCCTATGACAGCAGCGAAATCTACGGGCTGATTCCCAAGGACCCCCGTCAGCCCTATGACGTCCATGAAGTGATCGCGCGAGTGGTGGATGGTTCAGAGTTTGATGAGTTCAAGACGCTTTATGGCACTACCCTGGTGTGCGGATTTGCCCGAATCCACGGTTACCCTGTGGGCATTGTAGCCAACAATGGCATTTTATTCGGAGAGTCAGCGCAAAAAGGCGCGCACTTTGTGGAGCTTTGTGGTCAGCGTAAAATTCCATTGGTGTTTCTGCAAAACATTACCGGCTTCATGGTGGGTAAGCAGTACGAGCATGAAGGGATCGCCAAGCACGGCGCCAAGATGGTGACAGCTGTCGCCACCGTAGCCGTACCCAAGTTTACTGTGTTGATCGGTGGTTCCTTCGGTGCAGGTAATTACGGAATGTGCGGTAGGGCTTATGACCCGCGCTTCCTGTTTATGTGGCCCAACGCGCGGATCTCTGTGATGGGTGGTGAGCAGGCTGCGGGGGTCCTTGCGCAGATTAAACGTGACCAGATCGAACGTGAAGGGGGCAATTGGTCTTCTGGTGAGGAAGCGGCTTTCAAACAGCCCATCATGGATAGCTATGAGCATCAGGGACACCCGTACTATGCCTCTGCGCGCCTTTGGGATGACGGTGTAATAGATCCCGCAGAAACGCGTAACGTATTGGGTCTGGCGATCTCAGCCAGCCTTAATAAAGAGATTGAAGAGACCAAATTCGGCGTATTTCGAATGTAGGCCCCGGCCCGAGGTAAATCATTGATGACAAGTTATGTAACGACCGTGATAGATACCCGGGGAGTGGCGACAGTCACTCTGGATAACCCGGAAAAGCACAACGCGTTTGACGACAAGATTATTGCTGAGTTGACAGAGGCCTTTGCCCATGTGGACAGTGACCCGGCGGCGCGGGTCATGGTGTTGGCATCAAGCGGTCGTAATTTTTCAGCGGGCGCTGACCTCAATTGGATGAAGCGCATGGCGTCCTTCAGCCATGAAGAAAATAGGCAGGATGCCCGGGCGTTGGCGAACTTGCTCAAAGTGCTCAACTTTATGCGCAAGCCAACGATTGCTCGTGTTCAGGGCGCGGCCTTTGGCGGTGCAGTGGGTCTGGTAAGTTGTTGTGATATGGCGATTGCCACTGACCGCGCTTCCTTTAGTCTCAGTGAGGTCAAGATCGGCCTGATGCCGGCAACGATCAGCCCCTACGTGGTGGCGGCGATGGGCCAACGTGCATCACGCCGATACTTTGCCACCGCGGAACGTTTTTCAGCAAATGAGGCGCTTCGGCTTGGCCTGGTTTCTCAAGTGGTAAGCGATGAAGGCGCACTGGACGCAGCCGTACACTCGCTTGTTGATCTCTTGTTGGCCAATAGCCCGGCGGCGATGGCGGCTTCTAAGCAGCTTATATTCGATGTTGCTGGAAAGGCAGTAAATGACGCTTTAATCGATATGACTTGTCAGCGTATCGCCGACATTCGCGTTTCCGCCGAAGGGCAGGAGGGCCTAAGCGCTTTTCTGGAAAAACGCAGTCCCAACTGGATTCAGTAAACAGGTATTACCATGTCAATACAGCATTTCGACAAGATCCTGATTGCCAACCGCGGCGAAATAGCTTGTCGCGTCATTCTTACCGCCCGCACTCTCGGTATTCGCACAGTTGCGGTTTACAGTGATGCGGATAAGAATGCCTTGCATGTGAGTATGGCTGATGAAGCGGTGAATATTGGAGCCGCGCCTTCGCGTGAATCGTATCTGGTTTATGAGCGGGTTATCGCTGCGGCCGTTAAGACCGGCGCGCAGGCAATACACCCTGGTTATGGCTTTTTGTCTGAGAACGCAGATTTCTGCAAAGCCTGCAAAGAGAACGAGATCGTCTTTATTGGCCCCCCGGTGGGTGCTATCGAGTCTATGGGGTCCAAGTCTGCGGCAAAGCAAATTATGGGAGCGGCGGGCGTTCCGCTTGTGCCTGGCTATCATGGCGACGATCAAGGCCGCGATGTTCTCAAGTCGGCTTCAGATGACATGGGTTACCCGGTCCTGCTAAAGGCTGTTGCCGGTGGCGGTGGCAAAGGCATGCGTCAGGTCTGGAGCCCCGAAGAATTCGATGAAGCCCTGGCAGCGGCTCGACGCGAAGCCATGAATGGTTTTGGTAACGACGATATGCTGGTGGAAAAATACCTTACCCAACCGCGGCATGTGGAAGTACAGGTTTTTTGTGACAGCCATGGTAATGCCGTTTACTTATTTGAGCGCGACTGTTCAGTGCAGCGCCGCCATCAAAAGGTCATCGAAGAGGCTCCTGCTCCGGGAATGACGGCAGAGTTGCGTGCCACAATGGGTGACGCGGCAATACGCGCGGCCCAGGCGATCGATTATGAAGGTGCCGGAACAGTTGAATTCTTGTTGGACAGTGATGGTTCTTTTTACTTCATGGAAATGAACACACGGCTGCAGGTCGAGCACCCGGTAACAGAAATGATTACTGGCCAGGACCTGGTGGAATGGCAGTTACGGGTTGCCGCGGGCGAGGTGCTTCCAGCCACTCAGGAAGAACTCAAGCTTAATGGTCATGCTTTCGAAGCCCGCATTTATGCGGAAGATCCGGACAATGATTTTTTACCGGTAACCGGTACTCTGTCTTTTTTACAGCCCCCCGAAACCTCAGCTAATGTGCGGGTAGATACTGGCGTGCTTCAGGGAGATGAAGTCAGCGTGTATTACGATCCGATGATCGCCAAGCTGATCGTGTGGGATGAAAATCGTGACAAGGCTCTGCAACGTTTAACGCGAGCCCTGCGTGATTACCGAATCAGCGGCATGACTACCAACGTCGATTTTTTGTATAACCTCGCCAATAGCGAGCCTTTCAGGAATGCAGATCTCGATACTGGTTTCATTGAAAAGCACCACAGCGATATCTTCCACGTTAGTGAGGCAGGACTGGAGCAAGAACTCCCGTTGGCAGCACTCTATTTGCTGCTGGAACAAGCGCGCAACGCGCAGCTTGCGCGTGATTCCTCAGGTGACGTTACATCGCCATGGTCTGAGCCCAGTGCCTGGAGACTTAATGAACCCTACCTGCACAAATTCGAGCTTTGCGTTCACGAACAGGTTTATGAGGTTAGCGCTGAGCAACTCGGTAAACGGGGTGACACTCGGTACCGCATTCACTGTAAGGGTAAAACAATTCAGGCCCAGGGAAGCCTTGCCGGAAGCGAGCTTAGTGCTAATCTCGATGGTTACTTGCTACGTGCTTCGGTAGCAGAACATAACGGCAGTTTCAGCCTTTATACCGCTGACAGCGCCATTAGTTTCCGCCTGGTCAAACCTGATCTTGGAGATTTAGACGACGCCGCTGGACAGGGTGGTTTGACTGCGCCTATGAACGGCACCATGGTCACACTAATGGTTGAGCCGGGTGCGGATGTTAAGGCCGATGAGCCCTTACTGGTAATGGAAGCGATGAAAATGGAGCACACTATTCGTGCGCCACAGGATGGTCGGGTTCGCGGGTTTTATTACCAGCCTGGTGACCTGGTGGATGGCGGTGCCGAACTGCTTGATTTCGAGGTCAGCGAGTCATGAAGAATTTACTGCCGCAAAGCGTGCGTATCGTCGAGGTCGGCCCTCGCGATGGTTTGCAAAATGAAGCTCAGCCGATTTCGGTTGAGGTGAAAGTGAAGTTGGTTGAGCTGCTGGCTGAAGCGGGTCTTGGCTGTATCGAAACCGGCTCTTTTGTGAACCCTAAGTGGGTGCCTCAGATGGCCGGCAGTGAGGAAGTGTTCTCGTCCTTAAGGCGTGTTGCTGGCGTGACGTACTCTGCTTTAACGCCAAATCTAAAAGGGTTTGAGCGGGCCCTGGAGTCGGCTGTCAGTGAAGTTGCGGTTTTTACCGCGGCTTCAGAAAGTTTTACCCGTAAAAACACCAATTGCTCTATTGATGAGAGCCTGTCCAGGGCCTCCGAGTTGATGACCGCTGCGCGCGCCAATAATGTGCCGGTTCGCGGTTATGTCTCCTGCGTGGTCGGCTGCCCTTATGAAGGCGATATCGCGCCTGCCAAGGTGGCCGAGGTCGCTTCTAAACTGCTGGACTTGGGCTGCTACGAAATATCACTGGGCGATACCATCGGAGTCGGTACGCCAGCCAGTACAGAGGCTATGTTGAGCACAGTGCTGCAAGCGGTTCCAGCAGACAAGTTGGCCGTTCATCTTCACGACACCTATGGGCAAGCATTGGCAAATATATATGCCGCATTGCAAATGGGTGTAGCTGTTGTCGATAGCTCCGTGGCCGGCCTGGGTGGCTGCCCTTACGCCAAGGGTGCTTCTGGCAATGTTGCGACTGAAGACGTGGTCTACCTGCTCAACGGATTGGGCATTGCTCATGGAGTGGAACTAGGCAAGCTGGTGCAGGCGGGTCAGTTTATTTGTGACTCGCTGGGACGAGAGAACGGTTCCAAAGTGGCGATAGCCCTGCAAAATAAGGCATGACCTCGGTATACTAAGCTGGGATCACCTTTGCTGTCTTCCTGAAAAGTTCAATGATGTAAAATGTGCCAGACCAGACCATTCTGTGATGGCCAGAGCGGCGAGTGATCCTGATCATAAGCCTGAAACCCGATATAATTGCCAAATTAGAAATGCCGCATCTTTATTACTGCATGAACAGATTATTAGTCACCTTAGCGGTTTTACTGTCTTCTATGGTTGCCACGGGCCAGGACCTGACTCCGCGAGCTTATTGGCCTGCACCGCAGGGTACTCAGGTTTTGACTGTTGGCGTGGCCTATGACGATGGTGACACCGTTCCAGATCCATCGCTCCCAATAGGTGGTGTCGACTCTCAAATAGTGACCGGTGTAGTGGGTTATTTGCGGACCCTGAACGTATGGGGTCGCACCGGGCACTTTATTATTGAGCAGGCTTATTCTAAAGGTGATACTTCCTTTGAATATCCGGACCTTGGCGCATTAGAGTTTGACTATTCTGGCGCCGGCGATCTGGCGGCAACCCTGTCAGTGAATTTGATGGGAGCACCCGCAATGGACGTGGAAGAATTTGCCGAGTTGCGTCGCAATCCCAGACCAATTTTAGGAGCCAGCCTCAAAGTGGTGGCGCCCACAGGGCATTACGACAATGACAAGTTATTAAACGTAGGTGCGAATCGTTGGGCGGTCAAAGCTGGGTTGGGTTACACGACAGTACTGAGCCCCAAGTGGTTGCTAGAGTTTGAGGCCGGAGTTTGGGTGTTTGGCGACAACGACGATTTTGTGGGACAGACGCGTAAGCAGGGGTCGATCAAGTCAGCCCAATTGCATTTGGTGCGACAATTTGCTTCTGGCTTCTGGGCCTCACTGGACTTCAATGGCTACTTGGGAGGGCAGAGTGAAATTGGGAGTAGACGGTTGGATGACTTAAAGCGAGACTCCAAGATAGGGTTTACGCTATTGTTTCCCGTTGCCAGAAAGCACGCCTTGAAAATCGGCTACTCTATGGGTTCGGTCAACGACTCGGGTGTAAATTTTGACGTCTACCAATTGAGTTATCAGCGTGTTTTTTAAGCGTAGAATCTATACGTTAAAGCGGAAGTGGATAACGTCGCCGTCTTGTACAATGTAATCCTTGCCTTCAAGGCGCCAGCGTCCGGCATCTTTGGCACCTTGCTCCCCATTGTTTGCGATAAAATCGGCGTAGGAAATGACCTCAGCGCGAATAAAACCTTTTTCGAAATCGGTGTGAATGACACCCGCCGCTTGGGGTGCGGTAGAACCTACCCTCACAGTCCATGCGCGCACTTCTTTAACGCCCGCAGTGAAGTAGGTGTGCAAGCTCAGTAGCTCGTAACCGGCCCGGATGACACGGTTGAGGCCGGGTTCTTCCATGCCAAGATCAGCGAGGAACTCTGCGCGCTCGTCATCTTCCAATTCAATGATTTCAGATTCCAGTTTGTTGCATATCACGACAACTACCGCGTTTTCTTCCTCAGCTATTTCCCGGACCACTTCGAGGTGGGGATTGTTGTCAAAGCCATCTTCATCTACGTTGGCAATATACATGGTGGGCTTCACGGTGAGCAGAAACAGGGTTTTCACCAGTGCCTGTTCATTGTCGTTCAGGTCCAGGCCTCGAATGGGCTTGGCTTCGTTCAGCTGGGGTAACAACTTTTCTTCCAGCAGAGCCTTCATAGCGATCGATTCCTTGTCGCCACCTTTGGCAGTGCGGACAACCTTTTGCAACTGCTTTTCGCAGCTTTCGAGATCGGCTAGCGCTAGTTCGGTGTTGATGATTTCGATATCAGCGGCAGGTTCAATTTTGTTGGCTACGTGAATGACGTTCTCGTCTTCGAAACAGCGGACTACGTGAGCGATGGCATCTGTTTCGCGTATATTGGCCAGAAACTGGTTGCCCAGACCCTCACCCTTGGAGGCGCCGGCGACTAATCCAGCGATATCGACAAACTCCATGGTGGTAGCAACTTCGCGCTCAGGCTTAACAATAACGGATATTTTGTCCTGCCTGGGGTCAGGTATGGGCACAATACCTGCGTTGGGTTCGATAGTGCAGAAAGGGAAGTTCTCGGCATCGATGCCCGCTTTGGTGAGGGCATTGAACAGGGTGGACTTGCCTACGTTAGGCAGGCCGACGATACCGCATTTGAAACCCATGAGAGTGTCCTTTAGTGAGTGGCGGCTAGGCCGCGCTAAAACTGTGTAGTCGTGTCATCGCTTTGGTGGCGTCTCCGCTTAATAGCAGGGGTAAAGCGGCGATGGCTTCGTCAATGCACGCTTCAATGCGCGTGCGATCTACTTGCGAGGGTTGGCTGAGCACGTAGCCGGAAACTTTGGATGCGTGGCCGGGGTGGTCTATGCCTATTCGCAGGCGGTGAAAGTTTTTGTTGTTGCCCAGTGCTGGCACGATGTCTCGCAGGCCATTGTGGCCGCCGTGCCCGCCGCCTTGCTTGAACCTTGCAGTGCCAGCAGGAATGTCCAACTCATCGTGAGCGATTAGTATTTCCTCAGGAGCAATCTTGTAAAAGCTTGCGATGGCCGCAACGGCCTTGCCGGAGCGGTTCATAAAAGTGGTGGGAATAATCAGGCGAAGATCGTATCCGGCGTAGTTAACGCGGCCGGCTAGACCAAAAAACTTCGATTCCGCCTGAAGTGGGGTGCTGCATTGACGTGCCAGCTCCTCCACGAAATCAGCGCCCGCGTTATGGCGGGTACCCCGGTATTCACTACCGGGGTTGCCCAGTCCTGCGATCAGCTTGATGGCTGTCAACGCGGGTACCGCAGAGCGAGGAATTACTCCTCGCTATCGCCTTCTTCGCCTTCAGTTTCACCTTCTTCGACTTCCACAGTTTCCTCGTCTTCGTCGCTCGTACCCTTCGGTGCAACAACAGAAGCAATAGCCAGGTCGTGGTCTTCGCCCAAAGACAGTGCTACGGAAGTAACGCCCTCAGGTAAGGTGACTTCTGACAAGTGGATGATCTGGCCAGTAATTACTTCCAGCATATCCACTTCGATGTACTCGGGGATATCGCCAGGCAGACAAGAAACTTCGATGTCTGTTGCCTGGTGCTGGATCATACCGCCTTCCATCTTCACACCCGCACAGTCTTCCTCGTTCAGGAAGTGAATAGGCACGTTGACTTTGATTGCTACCTTTTCGTCGATGCGCAGGAAGTCGGCATGCATGACGTTATTTTTGGCAGGGTGACGCTGTAGGTCTTTTAAAATAGCTTTTTGTACTTCTCCTGCAACATTGACTTCCAGTACTTGGGAGTAAAAAGCCTCATTTTCCAGCGACTTCTCAATGTCCTTGCGAACCAGAGTAAGCGACTGGGGGTCTTTGTCACCGCCGTAAATGATAGCGGGTACTTTACCAGCAAGACGACGCAGGCGGCGGCTCGCACCTTTCCCTGTGTCTTCACGCAGTTCTGCTTGTACTTCAAATTGGTCAGACATAGTCAGACTCCTTTGATAAACGCTGCAACGCTTGCGACCGACGCGGCAGCGGTAGGTTAAACGCTACTTCCTACTGAAACAGCGCGCTTATAGATTCCTCATTCGCTACTCTGCGCATGGACTCGGCCAGCAGGTCAGCGGTGGTGAGTTGGCGGATCTTTTCGATCTTCCTCGCCTCATCACTTAGAGGAATCGTATCGGTGACTACCAGCTGGTCCAGCTGCGAGTTCCGAATGTTCTCGAGAGCCTTGCCCGACAGCACCGCGTGGGTACAGTAAGCCATGACCGCCAGTGCGCCACGCTCTTTAAGAGCATTGGCAGCACTGCATAATGTGCCAGCTGTGTCGACCATGTCGTCCACCAGCAGGCAGGTACGTCCATCAACTTCACCGATCAAATTCATCACCTGGGCTTCATTAGCTCTGGGGCGACGCTTGTCGATGATTGCCAGTTCCGCTTCGTCCAATTGCTTGGCGATGGCCCTGGCCCTGACGACGCCACCAATGTCGGGTGAAACCACCATCAGGTTTTCATAGTTCTGGGCCACGATATCGTCGTTCAATATCGGTGAGCCGTAGACGTTATCTACCGGACAGGAGAAGAAGCCCTGGATCTGCTCAGCATGCAGGTCCATCGTCAAAACCCTATCGACGCCCACGGCATCCATCATATCTGCCACCACTTTGGCGGTGATGGGTACCCTTGAAGATCGCACTCGGCGATCTTGGCGGGCGTAGCCGAAGTAGGGTACGACCGCAGTAATTCGCTGTGCTGATGCGCGACGCAACGCATCGATCATCACCAGCAGTTCCATCAAATTGTCGTTGGTGGGAGCGCAGGTGGACTGGACGACAAAAACGTCCTTGCCCCGCACATTCTCATTCAGCTCAACGGCAACTTCGCCATCACTGAACTTACCCACGTCCGCTTTGCCCAGTGTTAGATACAGTCGACTGGCTACTTTGCCCGCCAGCTCCTGGTTGGCATTGCCGGAAAAAACCATCATTTTCGAGGACACAGTGTGTTTCCTTTTGGATTGGAAAATGAAAATCTGCTGCAAATAAAAATAAGGCCATTCACCCTTGGGTGGACAGCATTATGAATATGGCTGGGGTGAGAGGATTCGAACCTCTGAATGCCAGGATCAAAACCTGGTGCCTTGCCGCTTGGCGACACCCCAATCAAACTTTGGGTCCTACCAGCGCATTTAGCACCGGCGACGTGTTTATGCCTCTCGCTACGAATCCGCTCATGGATTCCGGCAGTTGGCTAAGGGCTGACGTGGCTGCTTGTTCGTCATCGAAGCTTGCGAACACACAAGCGCCGGTGCCAGTCAACTTTGCAGTTCCGAAATTATCTAACCAATTCAATGCGTTATCAACTTCCTTGTGGAGGTTTCTAACGAGTTGCTGGCAATCGTTCCGGGAGTTGCCCTCGAAAAAGGCGGCCATTTTGATGGGAGACGTGTTCCGTGTCAATTGCTCATTGGAAAAAATTTCAGCGGTAGAGACATGACAGCCCGGGGCGATTACCAGGTACCAGGTTTCGGGTAGTTCAACGGGGGTGAGGAATTCACCGATACCTTCTGCCCAGGCCGTGTGGCCAGCGACGAATACCGGCACATCAGCGCCCAGTTTCGCGCCGATTTTTTGCAGTGCCTTGTCGCCCAGCTGTAAATTCCAGAGGTAATTCATTGCCAGCAACGTGGCAGCCGCATTGGAGCTGCCACCGCCCAGGCCTCCGCCCTCTGGTATGCGTTTTTCCAGGTGAATGCTAACACCCTGTTTACTGGTGTTTCGAGGTAGTGCCTGCGCCGCCTTTACGATCAGGTTTTGTTCTGCTGGAATGCCCAGATCAGCCCCGTGCAAACTAATTTCGCCGCTGTTGTCCGATTTGAACTGCAGGCGATCGCCCCAGTCCAGCAACTGGAATAGGGTCTGCAGCTCATGGTAGCCATCGCCTCGTTGGCCGGTAATGTGGAGAAAAAGATTAAGCTTGGCGGGCGAGAGCAGGGTGAGGGTGTCGCTCATGAGGTGAAAAAATCACGCCACTCTCGCAGCAATATTCGCGCACTGGTTGTGCCGCGAGTGGCTTGCAGCCTGGTGGGTAATTGATAGTCGCCGAAGCGGGCGAACTGTTGAAACTCCACAGTCCAGCCTTGCTGCTGCAACAGCTCGGGCAACTGGTTCGCCTCGTCTAGCTCCAGCAACTCTACTTCCAGGTCGGGATCAGGAATACCTTTGAGCCAGTGATGCAGCGAACGCAGCGGCAGGTCCCAGCCACCAGTCTGCTGCACCTGAGGGTCATCGAGGCTCCAGCGGCTGTAATCTTCCCCCTGCCTGATTTCCATTTGCAAGCCGTCACTGTCGATCGTAGTGGCGCTAATACCCATGGGACCCGACAGGCGAACATGAGTGGCATTACCGACCTGCTGCCAGACTAAACTGGCTGACTCAGACTGGTCTGCGGTGCGCAGTGCAATCTTGCCGCTGGCGGTCCAGTGTTCCAGTTGCTGCAGCTTGGTTCGTCGTGCTTCGAATGATGTGTCTTCCAGGGCGGCTTTGGGCAATCCCGCACAGCCGGCCATTAGCAGCAGGCTAAACGCGAGCAGGCTGGCGCAAAAGCGTTGCATCAGCTAGCTGTCCGTCTGAGTGGAGGCGGCAGCGTATTGAGATCGGCGACACCCAGACGCAGCAATGTTTCCTGTAATACGGAATGGTTGGGGGCTTTTAACAGTGCTCCTTGCCATATCTGACGTGCTTTTTCGGTATCGCCATTCATCCACAGAACCTCGCCGAGATGAGCCGCCACTTCCGGGTCAGGGAAGGCGGCATAGGCTCGAGTGAGGTAGTCGATAGATTGGTCTATCTCGCCCTTACGAAACAACACCCAACCCATGCTGTCGAGAATGGCTGGCTCTGCCGGATCCAGCTCCAGTGCACGGGAAATTAAGGAATGCGCTTCATCCAGGCGATCTGTCTGGTCTGCCAGGGTATAGCCCAGTGCGTTAAGTGCGGTGGCATTATTGGGATCACGCGCCAAAATCGCCCTCAGATCCGCTTCCATCATAGCGATATCACTTTGCTGTTGACCCAACATCGAGCGGGCGTAGCGTAAACTCGCGGAATCCGGATAGGCATCGATACCGGCATTAAGTACCTCAAGTGAGGCTTGCAGAGCGCCCTCGGAACTCAGAACCTCCGCCTCTATACCGAAAAGTTGTTCGCTGCGCGAGGGAACCCGCTGTCGTTGCTGCACAAACCAGCTATGGCTGTCCTCCAACTGGCCCTCACTGACCAGTATCTGGCCGATACGCTGATTGGCGGCCAGGTACTGACGGCTGTCGCCAATTTGCATGTAGTTGGCCAGGGCTTGCTGCAATTGTTTCTCTTCTTCTGCGATTCGCCCCAGGTAGTAATGCGCTTCATCGGTACGTTTACCTGTGGCCAAGATCTGCTCTAAATAAGTAACAGCGACCACGTTGTCACCAATCTCACGGTTGATCAAAGCCAGGGAGAGCAGCAGGTCGGCATCATCAGGCGACTGCAGGGAGAGCACTTCAAACTGCTCTCGCGCCGCGTCGATATCTATGTTGGTTAACAGTCGGGCGAACTCCAACCTGAGGCGGGAGTCTTCCGGGTTGGTCTTTAACGTTCGCTTGATTCGGGCAAACGGCTTTTTTGCCTCTGTCTGGGTCAGGATTCGCGCTTCCAGGAGCAGGGCCTGATGCTGGTAAGGCTCAACCTTGAACAGTGAGTCCAGTCTGCCAAGGGCTTGTTCGTATTGCTTGAATTCGGTGTTCACCAGCGCCAGGGTAAGTAACAGGGCCGGGTCTTCGGGGAACTCCAGTGCCAACTCGTTCAGTCCCTGCACCAATTGCGACTGATCAGTTGCGGCGATTTGATCGAAACCTTGCAGCAGAAGCGGGAAATTTGCTTGTTTGCCGCTCCGGGCCACGAAGCTCATATGAGGCAGGGCTTGCACGGGCCTGCGAGATCGCGCCAGTAGCGTCGCTGCGGTGTTGTGGGCTTCCAGGTTGTCGGGTTCCTGCTCCAGCCAAAGCTGTGCCGCCCGCAGTGACTGCGCATCTTTTTGCATGAATTGAGCAAGGTGTGTGGTGTGGCTGGCTATACCGGAATCTTCCAGGATACTGGATTGCTCAAGGTAGTTATCCAGGGCTGTCTGGTAATCTTGCCGACGAATAGCAAATTCTGCGACCAGTAAGGGATAGACACTCTCGGCCGGGAAAGCACGCTCCGGTGGCTCAGCGACTGCTGGTTCGACAGCGGCGACCACGTCCACAGTGGCTGGCTCCGGTGATGTGCTGGTGCAGGCGGTTAGCAGGGCGTAGCCCAGGGCATTAACTAGAAGACGATACATGTGATTGACAGCGGGCGGTCCATAACAACAGAGGCGTCTATAATGACACAGGCGAGGGATGAAACCCAAGGCTCTAGCGCTTTCGGCCGAGCTGCATTGGGAACGGGCAATTTCCCCGCTAACTTGTTAAAATCAAAGTCAATTTTTAAGGAATATGCTAAGGTGCGCCGGTTTTCAGCTGAGCCTGCCACGCATCCCCGGAACCGGAGCCTGACTGCACACCATGAACCTGATCGCCCTGGGTATTAACCACAACTCCGCCGCCGTTGAGGTGCGCGAGCGCGTGGCTTTTGCTCCGGAACAGGTGACCGAGGCCCTGGCGGACTGTTGTAGTGCGGCCCAGTTAGATGAGGCTGTTATCCTTTCCACGTGTAATCGCACTGAAATTTATGCCATTGCACCGGCCAATACTGTGCTCGCGTATAAAGCGGTTCAACTCATCGACTGGATGGCTAATTATCATCACCTGTCGGCAGAAGAGCTGCGGGAATCCGCCTATCACCACGAAGCAGAACAGGCTCTGGCTCATATTGTCCAAGTAGCGGCCGGACTCGATTCCATGGTGTTGGGTGAGCCACAGATTTTTGGCCAGTTAAAGTCAGCCTACGCGGTTGCATCTGAAGCGGGCACAGTGAGCAATGAATTGGCACGTATTTTCCAACGTGTTTTTTCTATCGCTAAAAAGGTGCGTACGGACACAGCCATTGGTGAGAATCCTGTGTCGGTGGCCTATGCCGCAGTCGATCTGGCCGGACATATTTTTTCCGACTTGTCGAAGTGTAATGCGCTTTTGGTAGGCGCAGGCGAAACCATCGAACTGGTGACACGTCATTTGATCGAAGCGGGGGTGAGCAATATTGTGATTGCTAACCGAACGTTGGGTCGCGCCCGGGAATTAGCGCAGAAATTTGGTGCCGAAGCGGTGTTGTTGGCAGAGATTCCCGATCGGCTGCCGGCCGCAGACATTGTTATTACCTCCACTGCCAGCCAGTTACCCATACTGGGCAAGGGCGCGGTTGAACAGGCTGTTAAGGCTCGCAAGCACCGCCCTGTATTAATGGTGGATATTGCGGTGCCTCGCGACATCGAGCCACAGGTGGGTGACTTGCGTGACGTCTACTTGTACAGCGTGGATGATTTGCGAGAAATCGTTGACCAAAACCTGCGTAGTCGACAAAGCGAGGCGCGCAAGGCGGACGTTATTATCGATGAAGGTGTAGCCGCCTACGTTCAGGAAAAAAAGCGCATGGGCGCGGTGGATGCGGTTAAGGATTATCGCGGCATGGCTGAAGGCCTGCGTCAGCAGGAACTGGATAAAGCATTGCGCAGTATTGCTCGCGGGGATGACCCGGAAAAAGTTCTCAATCAATTTTCCCGTGGCCTGACCAATAAGTTGATACACGCACCAACCGCGGGCCTGAAACAAATCAGTGCCGATGGTCGGCAAGACCAGCTGCGCAGGGCGCGCAAGCTACTGGGTATCGCAGAGCCGGAGCAGCCCGCCGGCGACACCGAAGCTGGCGAGTCACTGGATTTATCCGTAGACGATACGGACCACTCGAGACATACACTGCAATGAAAGCCTCTTTACTGACCAAGCTGGAAACTCTTACTGACCGGCACGAGGAGGTATCGGCGCTGCTTGGCGACAATGAAACTATTTCTGATCAGGACAAGTTTCGAGATTTGTCACGCGAGTATTCCGAGTTGGAGGCGGTTGTCAGGTGCTATGCCGACTACAGCCAAGTGAAAGGCGATCTGGATGAAGCCCGATTGATGCTGGAGGATTCCGATCCCGACCTGCGAGAAATGGCTCAGGAAGAGATCGACTCAGGCAGTGGACGACTGGAACAGTTGGAAGCACAGCTGCAGGCGCTGCTTTTACCTCGTGACCCCAACGACTCTCATAACGTATTTCTGGAGATTCGCGCCGGCACCGGTGGCGATGAGGCTGCCATTTTTTCAGGTGATCTGTTCCGCATGTATTCGCGCTATGCTGAGAACATGGGCTGGAAGGTTGAGGTGTTATCTGAGCGCCATGGCGAGCACGGCGGTTACAAGGAAATTATTACCCGGGTAGAGGGGCGCGATGTCTATGCGCACCTGAAGTTTGAGTCCGGCGCTCATAGAGTACAGCGAGTGCCAGAAACTGAGTCACAGGGGCGCATTCATACCTCCGCGTGTACGGTGGCCATCATGCCGGAAGCGGAAGCAGTAGACCAAGTCGAAATTAATAAGGCTGATCTGCGGGTCGATACCTATCGGGCATCAGGCGCCGGTGGTCAGCACGTCAACAAGACTGATTCGGCTGTGCGACTCACGCACTTGCCCAGCGGTATTGTTGTGGAATGTCAGGATGAGCGCTCACAGCACAAGAACAGGGCGCGGGCAATGTCCTTGTTACAGGCTAAATTGCTGACCAGCGCACAGGATAAGGCCGCGGAAGAGCAAGCTGAGCAGCGCCGTAACCTGGTTGGCACTGGCGATCGCTCGGACCGTATCCGCACCTACAATTTCCCTCAGGGCCGCCTGACTGATCATCGCATCAACCTGACCCTCTATAAACTGGCGGAGGTCGTTGAGGGTGACCTGGGAGCCGTAGTGGGTCCCCTGCGTCAGGAATACCAGGCTGATCAACTGGCAGCATTGGGTGGTAGTTGATGGTCAGTGTGCAGGAGCTACTGCGCGGCGCCAGAGATCTACCCGGAGATAGTCCGGCGCGAGATGCCGAAATCCTGCTTGGCCACTGTTTGGATAAGCCCCGCAGTTGGTTATACACCTGGCCCGAGGCGGAAGTCTCGGGCGAAGCCCTGACATGTTTTCAGCAGCTTCTGCAGCGGCGATACCGGGGCGAGCCTGTCGCCTACCTGACCGGGCATCGTGAATTCTGGTCACTTGATTTGGCGGTTGCTCCCAGCACCCTGATTCCGCGACCAGAAACAGAAACCCTGGTGGAATGGGCCTTGGAATTGCCACTGCCAGACGACACTGTTGCGCTGGACTTGGGCACGGGCACCGGTGCTATTGCCCTGGCGTTGGCCAACGAAAAACCCGGTTGGCGGGTGTGCGGCGCAGACGTCAATATCGATGCGGTGCAGCTTGCCAGCAACAATGCACTGGCTAATAACCTGGCGCGAGTGGAGTTCATTCAGTCTGACTGGTTCGACGGTGTGGAAGACAAACTCTTTAACCTGCTGGTTAGCAACCCACCGTATGTGGAAGAAGGCGATGCGCACCTGTCAGAGGGCGACGTTCGTTTCGAGCCTTTAGAAGCACTGGTCGCGGCTGATCGTGGCCTTGCCGATCTGGACCATATCGTGAAATCGTCCCCCAATTATCTGCAGACCCGTGGCTGGTTACTACTAGAGCATGGCTTCGATCAAGCCCCGGCTGTGCGTGAGTTGCTAGTCAGGCGCGGCTTTAAAGGGGTTGAAACTCGTCAGGACTTGGCCGGGCAGGAGCGCATTACAGGAGGGCAGTGGTTTGCTGACTGACGATCAACTGTTGCGTTACAACAGGCAGATTCTGACCCCTGATTTTGATATTGCTGGCCAGCAGCTTTTACAGGCTGCGGTAGTACTGATCGTTGGCTTGGGCGGACTGGGTTGTCCAGCTGCGTTATACCTTGCTGCCGCTGGCGTGGGTACATTGATTCTTGCCGATGGGGATGAGGTGGAGCTGAGTAATCTGCAGCGCCAGGTGGCACACAGCGATGCCGATATTGGTTCTAATAAGGCGTCGTCGGTGGCGGCGACGATTGCTGACCTTAACCCAGAGGTCAATGTACAGGTTCAGCCTAGGTATCTTGATGCCGGCTCAATGGCGGAGCTGCTGGCAGGTGTCGACCTGGTGGTGGATGCCAGTGACAACTATCCCACTCGATTCGATCTCAACCGGGCCTGCATCGCAGCGGGTATTGCGCTGGTGTCGGCAGCAGCGGTGCGCGACGAAGGCCAGCTGTCCGTATTTGATCCCCATCGAGCCGGTCCATGCTATCGCTGCCTTTACCCCAGTGAAGGTGAGCGCAGCGCCCTGAGCTGCAGTGAAAGTGGAGTGCTTGCGCCAGTGGTAGGTGTGCTGGGGTCCTTGCAGGCCATGGAGGCGCTCAAGGTGCTGGCGAATTATGGAGAGCCGCTACGCGGCGCCCTGCTGATGATGGACTTGCGTAATATGCAGGTGCAGCGGCTTAAGATCAGCCACCGAGAGGGTTGCCCTGATTGCTCTCATCTTGTGCGCTAGCGGTCAGTTCAGGCAGTGGCCGGCGTAAGGTCCGCAGCAAACGCCAGGTAACCAGTACGGCACACAGGCAAATACCCGCGACCAACGAAGTCCAGATGCCGGCGGTACCATCAGCGGGATTGTCCGCTACTTTGAAGCCCAGCCACCAGGCCAGGGGTAAACTAAGCCCCCAATATGACAGGCACATAATGACAAAGGGATAGCTGGTGTCTTTGAATGCTCGCAGACAATAGGATACGCCTACCTGCAGAGAATCAATGAGAATAAACAGTGCCGCCAGGTGGATGAGGCGGACGGCAATCTGGTGAATCTCCGGGTCGCTGGTATAAGCGCTGATCAGTAACCCGGGCATCGGTAATAGCAGTAGTGTGCAGGCGAGTCCCACCAGCAAGGTCAGGACAATACCGGTATTGACTGCCAACCTGACCTGGGTCTCGTTGCCGCTGCCAATGGCATGGCCGACCCGTGTGGCCATGGCCGAGCCCATACTGATGAGTGGCATGTAAATGACATCCCAAACATTGTAGGCGATTTGATGGGCGGCAATTGCGCTGTTACCCATGGTGGCAATCATCAGTGCCAGCAGCGAAAGCACGCCGATTTCCAGGAAGAAACTCAGGCCAATAGGGGTGCCCAACATGGCAATTTCCCGAATACGAGTGAAGTCTGGCTTCACCAGTCGCAGGGGCGGCAGGTAGGTATGTATGCTTTTTTCAAGGACAATGTAGCCACCGATCAGGACTGCGCCCAGCCACATTGAGATGGCTGTGGCCCAGCCGCAGCCAGCAGCTCCCATTTCTGGAAAGCCCCACTTGCCATAGATGAGTGCATAGTTGAGCGGGATGTTAGCTATAAATCCAAGCACACTGGCGATTGCAAATGGTCGTAGGATGCCAATCCCCTGGGTGTGGCAGCGCAGCGCCTGGAACAACACGGTTGCGGGCAGACCCCAGGCAACCGCTTGCAGATAGTCCAGGCTCTTCTGCTGGGTGCTGGCGTCCAGTTCGAGAAGATTCAGCAACGGCTCCGCGTTGTAGCAGGCCGGGCCGACAATCAGGCCCAGTAAAAGAGCCAGCCAGAGCGCTTGGGGCAGGGTATCGCGGATATTCTGTAATCGCCCTGCGCCAAAATCCTGGGCAACCAGCACCGATGTGGCGAGCATGATGCCCAAAGTTAGCAGGAACAACGGCAGCCAGATGTTGTAGCCTATGGCGATAGCGGCGAGATCCATGGCGCCGTATCGGCCCGCCATAATCGTGTCCACCACACCCGTGCCCATTTGGGCGAGTTGGGCAATAATGATGGGCCAGGCGAGAATGACCATGGCGCGGGCTTCATCGCGGTAGGCGTTCCACTGACTCATGTTTGAGAATTTGTGTCCGTAATAGGGTGTTAATATTGCCGCGAAGGAAACCTTTTGCGGGTTAGAGCTGTCACAGAAAAAACAATCCAGTAGGGAACTGTTCGATGAATGCGATCGCCGGGCTATATTACAACATACATAACTTCATTTTTCCGCGACTACAGCACCTTGATGGGCTTGCTCCATTAGCCTTGCGCCTTTATCTGGTGCCGATTTTCTGGATGGCTGGAACCCAAAAACTGGCCGGGATAGACAGCACCATTGAGTGGTTCGGCAATCCCGAATGGGGCCTCGGATTGCCCGCACCGGAACTGCTGGCTTACATGGCCGCCTACACCGAAGCAATAGGGGCCCTGTTGTTGCTATTGGGTCTGGCCACACGTTGGATCTCTATTCCTTTGATCGTCACTATGCTGGTGGCGATTTTTGCGGTGCACTGGGACAGCGGCTGGGCCGCAATAGCCGATTCCAGTTCCCAGGAAGTAGCGGTGCGTCTTGGCGCTGCCAAGGATATTCTGCGCGAGCACGGTAACTACAGTTGGCTGACTGAAAAAGGCAGCTTTGTCATTCTCAACAATGGCATCGAATTTGCGGTGACTTATTTGTTGATGCTGTTCGCGCTGTTATTCACCGGTGGTGGTCGTTATGTAAGTGTGGATTACTATCTGTCGCGACTGTTTCCCAACCCGCGTTAGAGCCCGATTCGACCCTGTTAGAGCCATGGTCGCTATTTTTGATCAATCCACCTATGAGCTGGGAAAAATGCTAGACTAGCGCGTTTTTTGACCAGCCACAGGAATCTTCGAATTGATCAAGAGTTTAGTTGGGCGTCTGTCCGGTAAGAAAGAGCCGGCCCGCGAGGCAGCCCAGTCTTCCCCCGCATCGCAGAAAGCTCCCCGCAAAGAGCAGTCTCATCAGCCCCATTCTGAGAAGGGCCAGCACCACGAGGCGAGCAAACAGGGTAAGGGACGCAATCGTCGCCAAAGCAAGCCAAAGGCTGCGGCCGCTCCGTGGAGTGTCGAGCAGTTTCAGGTTGAGGAGAAAGAGGGCGAGACCCGTTTTCATGATCTGGGACTGCGAGACGAGTTGATGCACGGCGTTGCTGATCTTGGCTTTCAGTACAGCTCGCCGATTCAGGCACAGGTACTGCCTCACACGCTGCAGGGCCACGATGCCATCGGCAAGGCGCAGACGGGTACCGGTAAGACTGCCGCTTTCCTGATTACTATTTTTAATGACCAGTTGTGTCACCCAATCGAGGGCGAGCGCTTTGTTGGCGAGCCCCGCGCACTGGTGATTGCACCTACCCGCGAGTTAGTGATGCAGATTGCCGCTGATGCGGCTGACCTGGGTAAACATACCGGATTGCAGGTGGCCACCCTGATTGGTGGCATGGACTATCAGAAGCAATTAAATCGCTTACAGCGTGACGTAATCGACCTGGTGGTCGCAACCCCTGGCAGACTGCTGGACTTTATGGGGCGTCGCGACCTGTTCCTGGATCATGTGGAAGTACTGGTGCTGGACGAAGCGGACCGAATGCTGGATATGGGTTTTATCCCTCAGGTAAAACGCATTGTCCGCGCCTGCCCGCGCAAGGAGAGTCGACAAACCCTGTTATTCTCCGCGACATTCACCCAGGACATTATCAATCTGTCGCAGCAGTGGACATACGAGCCGGTCACCGTAGAGATTGAGCCGGACAGTGTGGCGACGGATACGGTTGACCAGAAAATATATATGGTGAGTTCGGAGCAGCGATTCCGGGTGCTGAATAACCTGGTGCGCAGCGATGACTGCAGCAGTGTGATTGTTTTCGCGAATCGCCGCGATCAGGTGCGTCGTTTGCATGAGCGTCTGCGTAAAGCGGGGGTGAAATGCGGTGTGCTGTCGGGAGAGATTCCCCAGGCCAAGCGTACTCGCACCCTGGAGCAGTTCAAGAATGGTGAGATTACCGTGTTGGTTGCCACCGATGTTGCTGGACGTGGTATCCATGTAGACGGCATCAGTCACGTGGTGAACTACAATTTACCAGAGGATCCTGAAGATTACGTTCACCGTATTGGTCGAACCGGTCGCGCGGGCGCCACTGGTACCTCTATCAGTTTCGCTAGCGAAGATGATGCGTTTCTGCTGCCAGACCTTGAGGCGCTGCTGGGTGCCCCCCTGGAATGCACGCACCCGCCTGCGGAGTTGCTAGCCTGATCAACGGCTTGCCTTCTTACCCCCGCCCGTGCGGGGATTCAGTATTCTGGAGTCGATAAACTGGCTTAGTGCTGGTTGGGTATCGGTCACGTTATCTCACCCGATCCAGTTCCTCGCACCACAGCAAAGTGGCGCCTACCACCGCTGCTGGCACTACGAAGAAATTAACAATCGGGATTCCCGTGCACAGGGCGACTACTCCACCAAAACCCATGCTGCTCAAGCGTCGGCTGCGCACGGCCTCCTTTACATCGGCAAAGCTTAATTGGTGATTATCCATGGGGTAGTCCACGAACTGAATAGACATCATCCAGGCGCCTAAAAGGAACCAAAGTAAGGGTGCAATAGCGTTCAGTCCGGGAATAAAGGTGATTAGCAGTACAAACGCCGCCATGGGCACGTAATACATCAATTTAGCCAGTTCTCGAATGATGCCTCGTGGCACCAGCATCAATGCATTGGCCAGGCCTTCAGGGCCACTCACCGGCTTTCCAGTCACCAACTCCTCTGCTTTTTCCGCCAACAGGCCATTGAATGGCGAAGCGATGATCAGCGCCACGGCGGTAAATAGATAACCGGTAATCAGGCTGAAGGTGATGCCAATCAGGGGCCAGAGAATCCACTCGATAAAGCCCAGCCAGTCTGGAATCCAAGACAGCCAGCTATCCATAAATTCAGTCAGGTAACTGAACCCGTAGCCGATTAAGGTGCCGAAGATCAGTATGTTGATTGTGAGCGGCACTAACACGAACAGGCGTAAAGATGGGTGCCCCAGCATTTTTGCTCCATCCAACAGATAACCCACTCCTCCAACGACATTACCTTTCAATTTTCACACCTCTCACTTTTGCCACAGGTCGGGCAGATACAGCGAACACCGCGCTCAGATTCGGGCAGCGCATTTAATGCGATAGCAGAGATATCCGCCTGCACACACCAGCAACTGTCCGCGGGGCGGCCCGCTGCGATAGCACACAGATTGTCGCTGTCACACAACGGGCACTTGTCGGCGCTGTTGTTGTCCATGTTTGTGTGCCTGCTGCCATTCTTTGGACGCTATAATAGCCCACAGCAGAGTGAGTGTATCTATGACAGACGATGAAGAGAGCTTGTTCCTCGACGAAATGACGGACGTCGCCCCCCTTAAGCGGGAGCGGCGGGTGCGCGTGACACCCAAGCAGAACGACCGCGACACATCGCTGGAGCAGCGGCGAGAAGCGGCGGTGCTGGACAAGACCCGCGATGGCAATATTCTGACCGAGGATGGTCTCGCCGTTACGCCGCTGGACCCCTGGTATGTGCTTGAGTTCAAGCGCCCCGGTATCCAGAATGGTGTTTTTCGCAAGTTGAAACAGGGGCGCTATGAGGCCGAAGCGCGATTGGATCTTCACCGTATGACGGTGGCGATTGCCCGAAAAGAGCTGTATGAGTTTATTCAAGAGACTTATGGTCTCGGTATTCGCAGTGTAATGGTTATTCACGGCAAGGGAGAGAGCAAGGCGGAGCGCGAGCGCAGTTCTATCCTCAAGGGATGCACTGATCACTGGCTGCGGGAGCTTGAGATTGTGCAGGCGTTTCACAGTGCGCAGCCGCGGCATGGTGGCACCGGGGCTGTTTATGTTCTGCTGCGTAAGAGCGAGGATAAGAAGCGCGAGAACCGTGAAAAATTTATGAAAGGACGGATTTCTTACGATTGATTTGCTGACGAAAAATTCGACGCGGGAAGTTCCGGTGTCGGCTCCTTACTAGACAGCTATTTTCAGCGCCGAGATTATGAGAGCGCTAGGCTTTGAGCGTTTTCTTAGGGTGCTTTCGATGCGGATAACAGGTGGTACATATCTCGCAGACCCGCCCATCACAGCCCCGGGCAGAGCAAAACTCACGACCATAAAAAATAATCTGGAGATGTAGCCTGTTCCAGTGTTCCTCTGCGAATAGACGCTTTAAATCACGCTCGGTCTGCACCACATTCTTGCCCGAGGTCAGCCCCCAGCGCTGGGCCAGGCGATGAATGTGGGTGTCTACTGGAAACGCGGGTACGCCAAATGCCTGAGACATCACCACGCTGGCAGTTTTATGCCCCACTCCTGGAAGTCGCTCCAGGGCCTCCATATCTGCGGGTACCACTGCATCGTGCTCGTCCAGCAAGATTTCGCTCAGGCGTTTAATCGCCTTTGATTTTTGCGGAGATAAGCCACAGGGACGAATAATTAGCCGGATTTGCTCAACGTCCAGCGACGCCATGTCGTGCGGATTATCAGCCAGCGCAAAAAGGGCGGGAGTCACCTGGTTGACTCGCTCGTCGGTGCACTGGGCGCTCAACAGCACGGCGATAAGCAAGGTGTATGGATCGGTGTGGTCCAGGGGTACCGGCGTTTCAGGATACAGTGCCTGCAGGCGCTGGAGAATGTATTCGACTCGTTCCGCTTTGAGCATCTGTGACTACCTACAATCTTCCCAGCAGATGAACCATGCGCTGGGCGGCTTCCACGCACTGGTCCAGCTCTGCTACCAGGGCCATGCGCACCCGGTTTCTTCCGGGATTAATGCCCTGTGCCTCGCGAGCAAGGTAACTGCCAGGGAGTACGGTGATGTGTTCCTCCGAATATAACGCCCGGGCGAAATCGGTCTCGGGAACTGGTGTTTTTGGCCACAGGTAAAAGCCCGCATCAGGCAAGCTGACATTAAGTTGTCCATCGAGAGTGGCCATCACCGCCTGAAACTTCTCCCGATACAGTGATCGGTTGGCAACGACGTGTGCCTCATCATCCCATGCGGCTACACTGGCGACTTGATGATGCGGTGGCATCGCGCAACCGTGATAAGTTCGGTAGAGCAGGAATTTAGCCAGCACGTCGGCGTCTCCGGCAACAAAGCCGGATCGCAGTCCTGGCAGGTTGGAGCGCTTTGATAGGGAGTGAAAAACCACGCAGTTGCGGTAATCGTGTTCGCCCATGGCGGCGCAGGCTTGCAGCAGCCCCGGTGGTGGATTGTCTTCATCAAAATATATTTCCGAGTAGCATTCATCGGAGGCAATGATGAAGTCGTGCTGTTGCGCGAGCCTAATCAGTTGCTGCAATTGCTCAATGGGAGTAATAGCGCCAGTGGGGTTTCCCGGGCTACACAGAAACAACAGCTGGCAACGTTGCCACTGCTCATCACTGACGCTGTCGAAGTCGGGAAGAAAGCCGTTATCTTCGTTGCAATTGATAAACACGGGTTGAGCACCAGCCAGCAGCGCAGCGCCTTCGTAGATTTGATAAAACGGATTGGGGCTCAGTACCAGCGCGTCAGGCCCCGCGGTCACCGCAGCCTGGGCAAAGGCGAACAGGCCTTCCCTGGTGCCGTTCACGGGTAACACCTGACTTTCACCGTCCAGGCCTTGCAATTTGAAGCGTCGTTGTAGCCATCCCGCAATTGACTCCCGCAACTCGGGCATGCCTTTGGTTAATGGGTAATTGGAGAGCTTATCGAGGTTTTCAGCCAGGGCCTGCATCACAAATCGCGGGGACGGGTGCTTAGGCTCTCCTATCGACAGAGCAATGTGTGATTTGTCCGCAGGAGGCTGCAGATCAACAAATAGTTGCCGCAACTGTTCGAAAGGATATGGCTGTAAATTCAGCAGATCGGGGTTCATTAGGGAGTCCGCAAATCAGGCGACTGCTTGCTCATTCAGTTCATCGCAAATCGCTTGCTGAATGGCTTCGCATAGCTCGGGGTCGGTGATGGGCTGTTGCTTTGCATCAGTGATGAAGAATACGTCCTCTACTCTTTCTCCCAGCGTTTGAATTTTAGCCGCCTGAAGCTCAATGTCGTACTCAACAAAAATGCGGCCAATGCGGGCGAGTAAGCCTGGACGATCCGGAGTGGCGATTTCGAGCACTGAGTAGTTTTTCACCTCGTCCACAGCCATGGCTGTTTCAGTCGGTACGGAAAATGATTTCTTGGCCCGCGGTGTGCGTCGCTGCACGATATCCCTGGCGTTGTCAGTATCGCTGAGAGTCAGCGACAGGTGTTCACGAATATGGTTGATGCGAGTGCTGTCTTCTGCGATGGACTTACCATCAGAACCCAGAACGAAAAACGTATCCAGAGTCATGCCATCGTTGGCGTTGTAGATGCGAGCATCGTGGATTGACAGGTCCAGTTGTTCCAACTGCGCGCAAATTCGGGAAAACAGTTGCGCATGAGAGCGAGCGTGAATAAATATTTGGGTGGTGTTGGCGACGTTGGAATCTAAGCTGGATCGAATGGCAACCAGAGGTGTGCTTTTGTCGTGGTGGCCTGCAATCGCCTCGGTGTGCCAGGCGATATCTTCGGCTTTCTCTCTGAGGAAATAATCCTCGCCCCGCTCCTGCCAAAGTTCTTCAATTTCCTCGATCGTAAAACCACGATATTCCAGCGAATCAATCGCGGTTTCTCGGGTCTCGTCAATCCATACCTGCTTGTCGACGGGGTTTTCGAGGCCCCGTCGCAGCGCGCGTTTGGTTTCGGTATAGAGCTGGCGCAACAGGCTGCCGCGCCAGGCATTCCAGAGGGTAGGGTTGGTGCCGTTAATGTCCGCAACCGTAAGAGCAAATAAATAGTCCAGCCGGTCCTGGTCTCCCACGTGCTGGCCAAATTGCAGAATGACATCGGGATCGGAAATGTCCCTGCGTTGCGACACGGCCGACATGGTCAGATGGTTCTGTACCAGCCAGACAACCAGATTGACATCGCGTTTACTCAGGCCATGTGCGGTGCAG
This sequence comes from marine gamma proteobacterium HTCC2148, assembly GCA_000156295.1. GTDB lineage: Bacteria > Pseudomonadota > Gammaproteobacteria > Pseudomonadales > Halieaceae > Halioglobus > Halioglobus marinus. The sequence continues at coordinate 45,331 of DS999233.1, read as the reverse complement.
AACTTTTCCGCATCGACAGCTCCCAGTTCAGAGTGGTCTCCGCCGCGACCCTTGCCTATGTCGTGAAACAGGCCTGCCAGATAGAGCAATTCAATTTTGGATAATCGACTGGCGACTCGACTGGTTACCGGGAAGCGGTCTGCAAATTCTGGAATCTGGAAGCGTCGCATGTTCTCGATCACCTCCAGCGTGTGTGCGTCTACAGTATAAGCATGGAACAGGTCGTGCTGCATTTGGCCAATAATGCGTCCAAACTCGGGTATGTAGCGCCCCATCACGCCGTAGCGCACCATGCGTTTAAGTTGGCGCGTCAGTTTATAGGGCGAACGCAGCAGATCGATAAACATTTTTTTGTTGATATCGCTGGCGCGGAAGTTGTCATCAATCAGATGCAGGCTATTGCGGAGCAAGCGAATAGTGGGCGCGGCAATGCCGTTGATCGCATCGTTGCGAGCGCTGAGCAGGAAAACCTCGAGAATGGCGGAAGGGTCTACGTTGAAGACGTTATCGTTGCGAGCTTCAATATAGCCGTTGCGCATTTGAAAGCGGCCATTGAGTTCCAGGATTTCGTGGTCGCCCTCTGCGGTCAGCAGGTCCTGATCAAAATTCTGGATCAGTACTTCGTTGAGCATGCTCAGCGCCTGGGCAGAGCGGTAGTAGAGTTGCATGAATTGCTCCACCGCCAGCTTGTCCCCGTCCTCGAAGCCCCACAGTTCGGCTAGCGAGCGCTGGTGGTCGAACAGCAGACGGTCCTCTTCCCGGTTGGTCAGCATATGCAAGGCATAGCGCACCTTCCACATAAATTCGCGCTCTCGCTTGAGAATGTCCATTTCTTCCGGATTGAGGAATTCTTCCGAGGTCAGCCTATCCAGAGACTCAACGCCGAAGTGGCGCTCGGCGATCCAGCCGATAATCTGCAGGTCACGCAGGCCGCCTGGAGAACTTTTTACGTTAGGCTCCAAATTGTATTCATTGTCGGCAAACTTGGTATGACGTGCACGTTGCTCTTCCAGCTTGGCCCGGTAAAAATCTGGGCTTGGCCACATTTCTTTAGGGCCGGTAAGATGACGTACCTCACCCATTAGCTGCTCTGGTCCGCGCAGGACTCGCGCTTCCATAAGGTTGGTGAGAACGGTGATCTCGGCCGCGGCTTTCTCCACGCATTCAGTCACTGTGCGGACGCTGTGTCCGATATCCAGTCCTATGTCCCAGAGCAGGGTAAGGAATTTTTCCAGCTGGCTTTCAGCGCCTTTGCAGTCCTCTCCTAACAGAATAAGGATATCCACGTCGGAATGAGGATGTAGCTCGCCTCTGCCGTAGCCGCCAACAGCGACCAGTGCAAGATTCTCGGATTGCCACCCCTGCTGATCCCAAAGACTGCCCAGCAGGGCATCTATAAATGAGGCACGTTGGCGCAGCAACATTCCTGTCTCAGCGCCCTCACGAAACCGCTGGTGTAATACGGCAGTAGTTTCTGCGATAGCCGTTTTGCAGGCATCCAGCGCGTTACCGCTGCTGAGTCCCGCGGTAAATGCGGCAGTGTCGAACAAGTCCCGGGGTAGGGTGGTCGGGGTTGAGTTCACTAGCTGCCCTGAAAGCTTTCGCTCGAGCGACGGGTGAAAATCTCGCATCCATCGGCAGTGACACCCAGGGTGTGTTCCCACTGTGCAGATAAACGACCGTCCCTAGTGGTGACTGTCCAACCGTCTTTCTGGTTGAGCTTGGTTTGGCGTTTGCCCGCGTTAATCATCGGTTCAATGGTAAAGGTCATGCCTTCTTCCAGAACCAGTCCAGCACCTTTTTTGCCGTAGTGGAGCACTTGGGGGTCTTCATGAAAGACTTTGCCAATACCGTGGCCGCAGTATTCACGCACCACTGAATAGTAGTTCTTCTCAGCATGGGCTTGTATCACCGCTCCGATGTCGCCCAGAGTGGTGCCGGGGCGGACAATGTCCAGCGCCGTGTAGAGGCATTCCTGAGTGACTTGAATCAGGCGCTGGGCGTGGGGGGCTACGTCGCCCACTTGCACCATAATGCTGGTATCGCCGTGATACTCCTCTTTGATCACAGTCACGTCGATATTGACGATATCGCCATTTTTTAACTTTTTGGATTCAGAAGGAATGCCGTGACAGACCACATCGTTGATAGACGTGCAGATAGAGCGGGGAAAACCGTGATAATCCAGGGGGGCCGGAATTGCGCCCTTGCTGATAATATAGTCGTGGCAGATGCGATCAAGTTCGCCCGTTGTTACGCCCACCTGGGCGTGAGGCTCTATCATTTCCAGTACCTCGGCAGCGAGTGCACCTGCCACCCGCATCTTCTCTATCTCATCTGCTCTTTTAATTGTTACGGCCATGCACAACTCATTGATTTAACAGGTAAAAAATATTGCCTTTTGCCTATCGAGTAGGCGGGAGGACGCACAGTCTACCGCAATTGGCGGCGATGCGGGTAACACCTACCGATTCTGGGGGCATTTAATCCTTTATCCATGGTGGTCCTTATGGTATAAAGCGCGCCTCTTTTTATCGGGGTCGAGCCATTTCTGGTGCGGTCTCAGGTAGATGAGAACTAAATGACACACACATATCGACACCTGTTCCAGGGTGCCCTTCGGCCATTTTTGGCACGCGGGTTTGGAGCAGGGATATGTGGAGGACTAACCCAATACAAGGTATTTAATATGTCGCAAGTAAGCATGCGCGACCTGCTACAGGCAGGCGCTCACTTTGGCCACCAGACCCGTTACTGGAATCCTAAAATGGATCAGTACATTTTTGGTGCCCGCAATAAGATTCACATCATCAACCTGGAGCACACAGTTCCCGCCTTCAATGAAGCGCTGGATATGGTGACTCGCCTGGCTGGCAACAAGAACAAGATCTTGTTCGTTGGCACCAAGCGCGCTGCGGGTAAAATCATCAAGGAGCAGGCAGAGCGCTCCGGTATGCCTTATGTCAGCCATCGCTGGTTGGGCGGCATGCTCACTAACTACAAGACCATTCGCGCGTCCATTAAGCGCTACCGCGATTTGGAAGCTCAGGCAGCTGACGGCACTTTCGAGCGCCTGACCAAGAAAGAGGCGTTGATGCGTACTCGCGATATGGAAAAGCTGGAGCGTTCCATTGGTGGTATCAAGGATATGGGTGGTCTACCCGACGCGCTGTTCGTCATCGACGTTGATCACGAGCGCATTGCGATCACTGAAGCCAACAAGCTGGGTATACCCGTGATTGGCGTTGTTGATACCAATTCCAACCCTGACGGTGTTGACTACGTCATCCCCGGCAATGACGACGCTATCCGTGCTATCAAGTTATATGTTGCTGCCGTTGCAGATGCTTGCATGGCGGGCAAGGCCAATAGTGGTGAAGTGCCAGCGGCCAAGGACGAGTTTGTCGAAGAAGCTGCGGAAGCCGAAGCTGAAGTCTCAGCCGCACCTGAAGCCGAAGCCGCGCCTGCAGCCGAAGCCGCACCTGCAGCTGAAGCCGCACCTGCAGCTGAAGCCGCACCTGAAGCAGCGACCGACGGCGAAGTTAAAGCTGAAGCAGCAGCTGAGTAACTGATATTCCTGTCGCCGCCATAAAGGTGGCGATGGGACCCTGATTTCTTCCCGGCGCAACTGCAGCCGGGTTTTTTATATCCAAGATTCGCCTTCCCGGAAACCAAGGACCGGGATTTTATAGGAGGACAATCAATGTCAGCAAAACTGGTAAAAGAATTACGCGAGCGCACTGGCCTGGGCCTGCTGGAATGCAAAAAAGCCCTTGCCGCTGCCGATGGCAATGTCGATGCTGCAATTGAAGAGCTGCGCAAGTCCAGCGGCATGAAAGCTGCAAAGAAAGCCGGCCGAACTGCCGCTGATGGCGTAGTCACCACACGAGTGGCTGAAGACGGTAGCTATGGCATTCTGCTTGAAGTGAACTCTGAAACAGATTTTGTAGCTCGAGACGAGAACTTCCTCGCGTTTGTGAACAGCGTTGCCGAAGCAGCCTTCACCGGCAAGCAGACTGACGTTGCCGCTTTGATGGACGGTAAGCTTGAGTCTTCCCGTGAGGCATTGG
>DS999233.1:0-40557 GCA_000156295.1 marine gamma proteobacterium HTCC2148 | reverse complement strand
GGATCGTGATTATACCCTGGTGCAAACAGCCACATCCGCGCCCAGAAAAAAGAGCGGTAACGGCGGCGGCAAGCCTCCTGTCAAGCAAGCCGGCTCAGGGCTGCTGAGCAGATTGTTCATTACGGTCGCGTTGGTCATCGCAGCGATTGCTTGCGCCTGGGCATGGCAGCTTCAGGAACAGCTCAAACAAGCGAGCAATACTATGAATGACTATGAGCTGCGAATAGGGGATCTCGAGGCTCGCTTGTCCGATACCGACGAAGGCATGAGCCAGAATGCGGCGGTGCAGGCGGCCAAGATCCGCGATCTGGATACCGAAGTTCGCAAGTTGTGGGATAACGTCTGGAAACAGAGCAAGGAACGCCTGGGTAAGCTTGAGGCCTCTAGCAAAACTTACAACAAGAAAATCGCAGCTAACGAAAAGTCACTGAAGGCCACGCAAACGAAAGTCAGCAGCGCTGCTAATGATCTCGCCAAGCTTAAAAACGTGTCAGGAGATTTGTCTCGCCTGATAAGCAGTGCCAAGGCCAACCAGGCCGAGGTGGAACGAGTGGCCGATACCCTTAATCGTATCAATCTTGACCTGGCTAAAATAAACCGGCAGGTGAAAAGTAATGAAGAAGGCATTCGGGCAACCGATGCATTCCGTCGCCAGGTCAATGGCAGCATTAATGAGTTGGAAGGCGCCATTCGGGCCTTGCAGTCAGCTCCCTAAACCGAAGATAGCCCCTAGCAACCAGAGACCGTCGCCATTTCGACCGTGGCGGGGGCTTCCCCGTGTCTTTGAGCGGTGTACAATACCTGCCGCGCTTCACACCCTCTATTGAAGGACACCCGCCATGACCGTCATTCGCCAGGACGATTTCATCGATAGCGTCGCCGACGCCCTGCAATTTATTTCTTACTACCACCCCAAAGATTTTGTCGACGCCGTGCACCAGGCGTGGGAAAAAGAGCAAAACCCTGCGGCCAAAGATGCCATGGCCCAGATTCTTATTAATTCGCGGATGTGTGCTGAAGGCCATCGACCTATTTGTCAGGATACCGGCATCGTCACGGTTTTCTTGAAAATCGGCATGGGCGTTCAGTGGGATTCGGAAATGTCAGTGGCTGAGATGGTCAACGAAGGTGTGCGTCGCGCCTATTTAAATCCTGACAATGTGTTGCGCGCGTCCATTCTTGAAGATCCTGCTGGCGCCCGCAGAAACACCAAAGACAATACGCCCGCAGTGATTCATATGGAGGTCGTAAAAGGCGATACGGTCGACGTGCAGGTAGCCGCCAAAGGCGGTGGTTCTGAGAACAAATCCAAGATGGCCATGCTCAACCCTTCAGACAGCATTGTCGACTGGGTGGTGAAAACGGTACCCACCATGGGTGCCGGCTGGTGCCCACCGGGCATGCTCGGTATCGGTATCGGTGGCACCGCTGAAAAAGCGGCGGTGATGGCGAAAGAATCTTTGATGGAGCCCATTGATATTCACGAGCTGCGAGAACGTGGTCCCTCTAACCGGGTGGAAGAGCTGCGCCTGGAAATAATGGAAAAGGTTAACCGGCTGGGTATTGGGGCCCAGGGTCTGGGCGGACTTACGACCGTTATGGACGTAAAAATCCATGATTATCCAACTCATGCTGCCTCTTTACCCGTGTGCATGATTCCCAATTGCGCCGCTACCCGCCATGCACATTTTGTACTGAATGGTTCGGGGCCAGCACTGCAGACACCGCCAAACCTTGAGGATTGGCCCGACATTACCTGGGAAGTCGGTGAGGGCGTGCGCCGTGTCAACCTCGATACCGTGACACCTCAAGAGGCAGCCCAGTGGAAACCAGGCGATACGCTGCTGCTCTCAGGGAAAATGTTCACCGGACGCGATGCAGCTCACAAAAAAATGAAGGAGCTGATTGATTCCGGTGAAGGTTTGCCACCAGAAGTGGATTTGAAAGGTCGTTTTATCTACTACGTCGGGCCAGTCGACCCGGTGCGCGATGAAGTGGTGGGCCCTGCCGGTCCGACAACCTCCACCCGGATGGACAAGTTTACCGACTTTATATTGGAGCAAACCGGTCTGTTGGGAATGATCGGCAAAGCAGAACGCGGTCCAGTTGGGGTTGCGGCAATCAAGAAACACAAGGCGGTTTACCTCATGGCCGTGGGTGGCGCCGCTTACCTGGTGTCAAAAGCAATTACCGCTGCCAAAGTGGTTGCATTTCCAGAGTTGGGAATGGAAGCCATTTACGAATTTGAAGTAAAGGATATGCCGGTGAGTGTGGCGGTGGATGCCGAAGGTACTTCTGTGCATGAAATAGGTCCAAAAATCTGGCAGGCAAAGATCGAAGAACAGGCGATAGAAGTTGTCTGATACGACCTTCTACTGGCACGACTATGAGACTTTTGGAGCTGATCCCTCCCGAGATCGCCCGGTGCAGTTCGCCGGTCTGCGCACGGATGCCGATCTAAATCCTATTGGTGAGCCGCTGGTGATTTATTCGCGCCCAGCCAATGATTTCCTGCCCCACCCTCAGGCTTGCCTGGTTACCGGTATCACACCGCAAAAAGCACTGGCTGAGGGCCTACCCGAGGCGGAGTTTATCCGACTCATTCATGCTGAACTGGCTGCGCCAGGGACTTGCGGCGTCGGTTATAACTCCCTGCGCTTTGATGACGAGGTGAGTCGTTACACTCTGTATCGTAATTTCTACGACCCCTATGGCAGGGAGTGGCAGAACGGCAATTCTCGCTGGGACATTATCGACATGGTGCGGGCCTGCTATGCCTTGCGCCCGGAAGGTATCGAGTGGCCATTGCGCGAGGATGGTCAGCCCAGTTTTAGGTTGGAGGCATTGACTGCCGCAAACGGTATTGCCCATGAAGCTGCGCACGATGCATTGTCGGATGTACATGCAACGATCGCCATGGCGCGATTGATCAAAACCAAGCAACCCAGGCTTTATGACTATGTGTTGAAGCATCGTGACAAGCGCTCTGTGTCCACCTTGCTTGATCTGGATGCGATGAAACCGGTGCTGCACGTTTCCGGCATGTTTGGTGCCGTGCGCCACAATATTGGCCTGATTGTGCCGCTGGCTATGCACCCGACCAATAAGAACGAGGTGATCTGTTATGACCTGATGACAGATCCAGCAATGCTGATGCAGCAGTCTCCAGAGGAAACAAGGACTCTGCTGTACACTCGAGCCGATGAACTGCCTGAAGGCACAGAGCGCCCTGGGCTCAAATCGGTGCATATCAACAAGTGCCCGATATTGGTGACGGCAAAGATGGCCGATCCGGAAACGGCAGCTCGCCTGGGTATTTCAGGAGAGCAATGTCGGGCGCATCTTGCCGCATTGCGAGAGTATCGTGGCCGTGATTCGCAGGGCTTTGTGCAAAAAATTCAGGCGATCTTTAGCGGTCGTCAATTCGACGAGATTACTGATCCCGATCGCATGCTTTACAGCGGAGGGTTCTTCGGCGCTACCGACAAGCGACTAATGGACCAAGTGCGCGAGAGCTCGGCGGAAGAGTTGGCCTCCGCTACGTTCCCTTTTGAAGACGGTCGTCTCACCGAAATGCTGTTTCGATATCGGGCCCGCAACTACCCACAGACCCTGTCTGGCGAGGAATTGGCCCTGTGGGAGGAATATCGGTTTCAGCGACTCACAGAACCGGACGCGGGCAGCAGTATCTGTATGGAAGAGTATCAAGAACTGATTCAGACGCTGGTAACGTCGGGAGAGCTGACTCTGCCCCAGTGTGAGTTGATGGAGCAGCTGCTGGATTATAGCGATACCTTGCTGGTTTGACGGTTTTGCGCTGCTTTGGCGACCAGAATCGGTATTAAGCACATGGCTCCCGTCAGGTACTGACCGTATAATTCCCCCAGTACAAACAGACTCAGGAGAGATCAAACGTGGAATTCGCTGGAAGCCATATCCTGTCAATTCAGCAGTTTGAACGCGCCGATGTGGAGCGTATCTTCTCGGTTGCTGATCAAATGGAGCCCTACGCCCAGCGCCAGAGAGTGACCAAGGTTCTGGACGGAGCCATTCTCGGCAATATGTTTTTCGAACCCAGTACCCGAACCCGGGTCAGTTTTGGCAGTGCTTTTAACTTGCTGGGCGGTGAGGTTCGTGAAACTACAGGCTTCGAGTCCACTGCTATCGCCAAGGGCGAGTCCCTTTACGACACCGCCAGAGTGCTCAGCGGGTATTCCGATGTCATTGTGATGCGCCATCCGGCAGAGGGCTCTGTTGCCGAGTTTGCCGCTGCCAGCAGGGTGCCCGTGCTCAATGGGGGCGATGGCAGTAACGAGCACCCCAGCCAGGCTTTACTGGATTTATACACCATCAAGAAAGAGCTGAGTGAGCAGCGCCGCAGCATCGATAAATTGCGAATCGCGATGGTGGGCGACCTCAGGTACGGGCGAACCGTGCATTCGTTGTGCAAGTTACTGTGTCTCTATGACGATGTTCAGGTCAGGCTGGTCAGCCCGGGTGAGCTGCGCATGCCCAGTGAAATTGTCGAGCAGATGCGCAGAGCCGGTATGCAGGTAGAGGAGTCCGATGCTCTGGAAGAGAGCATAGCCCACGTCGATATCGTTTACTCTACTCGTATACAGGAAGAGCGCTTTAACTCCCAAGAGGAGGCCGACTTGTATCGAGGGCGGTTCCGTCTCAACCAGAGTGTTTACACGGCTAACTGCGAACCCAACACAGTCATCATGCACCCTTTGCCCAGGGACTCGCGCGACAACGCCCGGGAGCTGGATGACGATCTGAATGATAATCCCAACCTGGCGATTTTTCGCCAGACCGATAACGGTGTGTTGGTAAGAATGGCTTTATTTGCCCTGACCCTCGATGTTGTAGGGCAGGTTGCGGAATACTCCCGTGAGGTCAACTGGTATACAGCAGGCCGTTTTTGATGCCGCTGGAGCTTACCTTTGGTGCCGATGATGTTCGCGTCCTGAGCGAGGAAATGGCCTATCAGGGCTACTTCAGTGTGCGCAAACTTACCCTGCAGTATCGGGCTTTTGACGGAGGTTGGGTGGAGCCCCAGGTCCGGGAGGTGTTTGAACGCGGCGACGCAGTTGGCGTACTGCCCTATGACCCCTTAAGCGATAGCCTGGTGATGATTGAGCAGTTTCGACCGGGTGCCATGCGTGCTAGCGACAGTCCCTGGATGCTGGAGTTGATTGCCGGCATCGTAGAGCCGCAAGAAAGTGATGAGCAAGTGGTACATCGCGAGGCGATGGAGGAGGCGGGCTGCGCGATCAGTGAGCTGGAGGCCATAGCGACCGTTCTGCCCAGTGCCGGCGCCTGTACCGAACAGGTCAGGCTGTTCTGCGGTCGAGTATCCGGAGAGGTTGGCACCGGTGTGCACGGTCTGGCCGAGGAAGGTGAGAACATTCTCGTGCATTCGGTGCCCGTCGCCGATGCTTTTGAGTTGGTCGCCCAGAATCGCATACCTAACGGCCATACGTTGATCTCCCTGCTGTGGTTGCAGAACAATATCGATGCATTGCGGGAGCGCTGGGGCTGAGGCCCCAGGTTAACTGAGCATGTCTGACGCTAGCGAAAAAGCCAGGCCCGGTCTGTTGCGCTCCAGCGCTCTGGTCGGCAGCATGACCATGATTTCCCGCGTGCTGGGTTTGCTTCGGGATATCGTGATAGCTGCCTTCATTGGTGCCAGTGCCAATGCCGATGCATTTTTCGTTGCGTTCAAGATCCCTAACTTCCTGCGCCGCCTGTTTGCCGAGGGCGCGTTTTCGCAGGCGTTTGTGCCGGTACTTGCCGATTACAAAGAGCAGGGTGCCCATGACGCCGTGCAGGCTTTGGTCGATCGTGTTGCCGGGGTGCTGGGCGGCACTTTGTTGTTGCTGACGCTGATTACAGTTGCGGCTTCGCCCATTGTTGCGGCAATTTTTGCGCCGGGCTTTGTCAGTCAGCCGGAAAAGTTTCAACTGACCGCCGACATGATTCGCATCACCTTCCCCTACTTGCTGCTGATATCGATGACGGGATTTTGCGGCGCAATTCTGAACAGCTATGGTCGCTTCGCCGTGCCTGCCTTTACGCCGGTGTTTCTGAATCTGTCACTCATATTCGCAGCCACAGTGGCATCGCCCTGGTTTGATGAGCCTGTGTTTGCTTTGGCATGGGGTGTATTTTTTGCTGGCATTATCCAATTATTGTTTCAACTGCCTTCTCTTTACCGTCTGGACCTGGTCCCCCGGCCGGTGTTTGATGGCAAAGACGAGGGCGTTCGGCGCATTCTTAAGTTGATGATTCCCGCTTTGTTCGGTGTGTCTGTCAGTCAAATCAACCTGTTGCTGGACACCGTACTTGCCTCTTTTTTGCCGACTGGCAGTGTTTCATGGCTGTATTACTCCGATCGATTGGCGGAGTTGCCATTGGGCGTATTCGGTATTGCGATCGCCACCGTCATTTTGCCCAACTTGTCGGCCCATCGTGCGGCCGCCAGGGAAGATCAATTTGCTTCCACTCTGGATTGGGCCATGCGCTCGGTGCTGCTGATCGGCTTGCCTGCCGCACTGGCACTTATCCTGCTGGCAGAGCCTATTCTCATTACCCTGTTCCAATACGGTGCACTGACTCCAACCGATGTGGACATGGCGTCGCTCAGCTTGCGAGCATACAGTCTGGGCCTGATTGCCTTTATGTTGATCAAAATCCTGGCGCCTGGCTATTACGCCCGCAAGGACACTGCGACTCCGGTAAAGATTGGTATTATCGCTATGGCGGCGAATATGGTGATGAACCTCGCCTTCGTGCTGCCCTTGCTGTGGTATTTCAACGTGGGCCATGTGGGCCTGGCTTTGGCAACCAGCGCGTCGGCCTGGCTCAATGCAGGCCTTTTGCTGCGAGGATTATTAAAGCAAGGTGTGTTCACCTGGCAGCCGGGTTGGGGCGCTTATATTCTGAGGTTGTTTGCAGCTACCAGCGCAATGACGGCGGTGGTGTTGCTGCTGGGCGAGGGTGCAGATGTGTGGCTGGACTGGAGTTGGCAGCGCCGGTCGCTGGAAATATTGCTGGTCTGTGGCGCCGGTATTGCTGCCTACCTGCTGGCGCACGTCCTGTGTGGAACGCGTATGCGTCACCTCAGAGCCCCCGGCGCTGTCTGATTCGCGTCAAGGCTTGTCGGCAAGCTCGCCTCGTCACTTCTGAATTGGCCAATCATATGTTCAAATTGCACGTTTCAGCGACTCCCTGATTTGGCTATAATCTGGTGTTTGACTCGACGAGCGTCCCCACTTCTGATGGAGCTAATACGCGGCCTGCACAATTTGCGGCCCAGACATCGCGGTTGCGTGGCCACCATAGGGGCCTTCGACGGCGTGCACCTGGGGCACCAAGCGGTGATTCATCACTTGAAGGAGAAGGCCGCTGAGCTTGATCTTCCGAGTGTGGTGATCGTATTCGAGCCATTGCCAAGGGAGTATTTTTCCCCTGTCGAAGCACCGGCCAGGATCATGAGCTTCAGAGAAAAATTCCAGGCAATGGCTGATCTGGGGGTTGACCGGGTTTTGCGTATCCGCTTCAACGAGGCGCTGAGGGCTATGTCGGCGCAACAGTTTGTGGACGATGTCTTCGCCGCGGGTCTCGGTGCGAAATACCTGGTGCTGGGAGACGATTTTCGCTTCGGTAATGACCGCCAGGGCGATGTGCAGTTTATCCAGCAGCAGGGCGAGTCGCATGGCTACGATGCGGGTCCGACGCCCACCCAGGAGTGGGAGGGAAAGCGCATTAGCAGCACGCGCATACGTCATGCGCTTGAGCAGGCTGATTTCGACCGGGCAGAGACCATGCTCGGTCGGCCATATAGCATTTCTGGCAAGGTTATTTACGGGCGGCAACTGGGCCAGACCATAGGGACGCCCACCGCGAATTTGGAATTATGTAGACTGCGGGCACCGCTGGCGGGTGTGTATGTCGTGGAAGTTAGCGGCGCGGGTATGACTGGCGCCCGGGGCGTAGCCAACGTTGGCGTTAGACCGACCGTGAATGACAGCATTAAGGCTAACCTTGAAGTGCATTTGCTCGATCGGGAAATTGAACTTTACGGCCAGCACATTGAAGTGACTTTCCGGCATAAATTGCGGGACGAAATGAAGTTCGATTCGGTGGACGAGCTGAAGACGAACATTGCAACAGACATTGAAAATACCCGAGCCTGGTTTCAACGGCTACAGGCATAACGAGTGATATGAGCGACTACAAAGACACCTTGAACCTGCCGAAAACGGCGTTTCCCATGAAAGCCAGCCTCGCCCAGCGTGAGCCCAAGCGCTTGCAGCAATGGCAAGACATGGACTTGTACGGAAAAATTCGTGAGGCCAGCGCAGGAAGACCGAAGTTTATTCTTCATGATGGTCCTCCCTATGCCAACGGCGACCTGCACGTGGGTCACGGCGTGAACAAAATTCTCAAGGACATCATTGTCAAATCTCGCACCCTTGATGGGTACGATGCGCCCTATGTTCCGGGATGGGACTGCCATGGTCTGCCCATCGAACTGAATGTGGAAAAGAAAGTCGGCAAGCCTGGGGTCAAAGTGACTGCCGCTGAGTTTCGCCAGAAGTGCCGTGATTACGCGGGGACCCAGGTCGATAAACAGCGAACTGACTTTATGCGAATGGGCGTTTTTGGAGACTGGTCCAACCCCTACCTCACAATGGATTATCACTTCGAAGCGGATATTGTGCGAACCCTGGGCCGCATCGTTGACAACGGGCATCTGCAGAAGGGCTTCAAACCCGTGCATTGGTGTACCGATTGTGGTTCTGCGTTGGCGGAAGCCGAAGTGGAGTATCAGGACAAAACATCACCTGCGATCGACGTTGCTTACATCGCGCTTGATCAACAGGCAGTCAGGGCCGCTTTGGCTACAGATTATCAGGGCAATATCGCTATCCCTATCTGGACCACCACGCCCTGGACCCTGCCCGCAAGCATGGCGGTGAGCCTGCATCCTGAGTTGGAATACGTGCTAATTGACGCTCAGGGCAGGGCCCTGGTGGTTGCGGCCGATCTCGCGGAGTCTTGTGTACAGCGTTTTGGCTTGCCACTACTCAATATCCTGGGGCGCTGCAAAGGTGCTGCCCTGGAAGGATTGATGTTGCAACATCCTTATCTGGAGCGTGAAATCCCTGTCATTCTTGGCGATCACGTGACAACCGAGTCTGGTACCGGCGCGGTTCATACGGCACCGGCGCATGGCCAGGATGACTTCGTGGTGGGTGCCGCCTACGATATCGAGGTTTACAACCCCGTTGGCAGTAACGGCGTGTATCTACCAGATACTGAATTTTTTGCCGGTCAGTTCGTGATGAAGGCTAACTCGGCCATTATCGACCTGCTGCGAGAGCGCGACGCGCTGCTGCACGAAGAGGCCTACGAACATTCCTATCCCCATTGTTGGCGTCACAAAACACCGATTATTTTCCGCGCCACGCCGCAGTGGTTTGTGAACATGCATCAGCGAGGCTTACTGGATGCCGCCAAGGCCGCAGTGGAAGGCGTAGAGTGGCTGCCAGAGTGGGGCAGGGCGCGCATTGATTCCATGCTGGAAGATCGACCGGACTGGTGTATCTCCCGACAGCGCACCTGGGGCGTGCCTATTACCCTGTTTATTCATCGCCAGAGCGGAGAATTACATCCTCGCAGCAGCGAGTTGATTGAACAGGTCGCGCTGCTTATTGAAGAGGCAGGCATTGACGCCTGGTTCGATCTAGAACCAGCCGAGTTGCTGGGCGCCGACGCTGACGATTATGAAAAAGTGACTGACACGTTGGATGTCTGGTTCGACTCTGGCGTCACCCACGCCTGCGTGCTGCGCCAGCGCGACGGCTTGCACTCGCCAGCGGATTTATACCTTGAGGGTTCTGACCAACATCGTGGCTGGTTTCAGTCGTCTCTGCTCACTGGCATTGGGGCCTACGGTGAAGCGCCCTACAAGACGGTGCTCACTCATGGTTTCACCGTCGATGGGGAGGGGCGAAAAATGTCCAAATCCATCGGGAATATCGTGCCTGCCGCCAAGGTCATGAAAGACCTGGGCGCTGACATCTTGCGCCTTTGGGTCGCAGGGGCTGACTTTCGCGGTGCGGTCGCCGTTTCCGATGAAATTTTCAAACGCACCGCTGACTCTTACAGGCGCATTCGCAATACGGCTCGATTCCTGCTCTCGAACCTCAATGGTTTTGATCCGACCACCGACGTGCTGCCCTACGCGGATATGCTATCGCTTGACCGCTGGGCGGTAGACCGGGCGGCGAGCCTGCAAGCTGAACTGATTGCTGATTATGAGAACTTCCAGTTCCACCAGATTTACCAGAAGCTACATAATTTTTGTGCCGGCGACCTGGGTGGTTTCTACCTGGATGTGATTAAAGATCGCCAGTACACCACCCGGGCTGATTCAGTGGCCCGTCGCAGCGCGCAAAGTGCGATGTATCATATTGGTGAAGCGCTGGTGCGCTGGATTGCACCTATCCTCAGCTATACCGCAGAGGAAATTTGGGAGAACCTTCCAGGCGAGCACAGCGATTCCGTTTTTCTTGAGCAATGGTATGAAGGCCTGCAACCAATTGCGGAAGACGCAATCATGGGGCGCGGCTACTGGCAGCAACTCATGGCTGTGCGCGACGCGGTCAACAAGGAAATGGAAGCCAAGCGAGCCGCGGGCGAATTGCGCGGTTCCCTGGACGCGGAGGTCACCCTCTTTGCGTCTGGCGAATTAAAACAGCAATTGGAAGCCTTGGGCGACGAGTTACGTTTCGTGCTAATCACTTCTGGAGCTCGCGTTTTGCCTTCCTCGGAGGTACCGGAATCATCAGCGCAGACAGAGGTGGAAGGCCTAAAGCTGGCTATTGCGGTTTCTGAGGCTGAGAAGTGTGAGCGTTGCTGGCACCGAAGTGCCGACATAGGTGAGTTCGCGGCGCATCCCACGCTGTGCGGGCGCTGTGTCCAGAACGTTGACGGTGACGGTGAGCAGCGCAGCTTTGCGTAACGGGTGGCATGCCTGGCGCTGGTATTTGCTCGCCCTGGTGATGGTCCTGCTGGACCAGTACACCAAGACACTGGCAACGGAGTCTCTGGTGTATGCGCGGCCGGTAGAGGTGTTCTCCTGGTTTAACTTGACCCTGCAACACAATACCGGCGCTGCCTTCAGTTTTCTCAGTGATGCCGGTGGTTGGCAGCGCTGGTTCTTTACAGTTGTTGCTGTTGTCATTAGTGGCGTATTAACAGTGTGGCTGTTTATGGCGCCTCGGGCACATTGGCTGCTGGGCCTTAGTCTCGCGCTGATTCTGGGTGGCGCTATTGGTAATGTTTGGGACCGCGTGGCCCTGGGCTATGTGGTTGATTTTATTTCCGTCCATTACCAGGGCTGGTACTTTCCAGCGTTTAATATCGCAGATTCTGCAATTACAGTAGGAGCGATCTGTATGCTACTGGATAGTTTTTTCAATCGACATAGTGAACAAGCATGACCGATTTTAATGTACCTGTGTCCGAGGGTACTCGCGTATTTCTCAACTTCTCCGTGAGTCTTGAGGACGGGTCTGAGGTGGATACCAACTTTGGCGGAGATCCGGTGGACTTTGCGATTGGCGACGGTTCGCTGTTGCCAGGCTTTGAACGTCGTATTTTCGGTATGTTGGCCGGCGATCGGCAAATGTTTGAAGTACCTCCGGAAGATGCATTTGGTCAGCCCAACGAAAACAATGTACAGCGGGTGCCGCTGGAACAATTTGACGAAGACATCGAGTTGGAAATCGGTTTGGTGTTCTCTTTCGCCGATGCCGCTGGCGGTGAACTGCCGGGCATGATTATCTCTTTCGATGACAAAGAGGTAACCATCGATTTTAATCACCCATTGGCTGGGCGCACGATTCTGTTCGATGTCTTGATACATCGAGTGGAACCTGCGGAACTGCATTGATGGACGTGCAACTTGCCAATCCCCGTGGATTTTGCGCGGGAGTCGACAGAGCGATTGATATCGTCAACCGAGCCCTGGAAGTGTTTGGTGCGCCTATCTACGTACGCCATGAAGTTGTGCATAACAAATTCGTCGTCGAAGACCTGCGAGCACGCGGTGCAGTGTTCGTCGATGAACTGGAAGAAGTGCCCGACGACTGCATTGTTATTTTTAGTGCACACGGGGTTTCCCAGGCAGTACGCAAAGAAGCAGACCGACGCCAGCTAAAGGTTTTTGATGCAACTTGTCCGCTGGTGACCAAGGTTCATATGGAAGTGGCTAAGTACAGCGCTGCAGGGCGTGAATGTGTTCTTATCGGTCATGCAGGTCACCCTGAGGTGGAGGGCACCATGGGGCAGTACAACCGCGCCTCCGGGGGTGACATTTACCTGGTGGAAGATGAGTCGCAGGCATCCAGCCTCAACGTTGCTGACCCTGGGAAGTTGTCCTACGTTACCCAGACGACGCTTTCTATGGACGATACCGCTTTGGTGATCGACGCCTTGCGGCAGCGCTTTCCGCACATCGAAGGCCCACGCAAAAATGATATTTGCTATGCCACCCAGAATCGACAGGATGCAGTAAAGCAGCTTGCCGCAGATTGTGACCTGATGCTGGTAGTGGGATCTCCCAATTCCTCCAATTCCAATCGCCTGCGTGAATTAGCTGAGCGCATGGGCGCTGAGGCTCATCTGCTCGATGGAGCCCAGGACATCGATCCACGCTGGGTTAAGGGAAAGCGTCGAATTGGTGTGACAGCCGGTGCATCCGCACCCGAGGTGCTGGTACAGGAGGTGATCGATGGTTTGCGTGCGCTGGGCGCAGAGGCGCCAATTGAGGTCGCTGGGCAGCCTGAAAACGTGACCTTTTCCCTGCCTAAGGAACTCAGGATAGAGGTGACAAACCTCTAGCACAGGCAGCATTTTCGGCGCTTGTTCTCCATTTTCAACCAAACACTGGCCTAGTCTCACCGGTCCATTGTAACTTTCACGACACGGAGGCGCGTCGTGAATGGATATCACCCTCGGGACCTTATCGGTTTCACTCTGGTTGAGTTGTTAATTGTTCTGTCCATTATTAGTGTCCTGGCAACGGTTGTTGCGCCGGGTATGCAGCGTTTTATGCATGGTGTTTACATAAGGCAATACGTCTCTGAACTGATGACTGATATCGTGTTTACTCGGAGTGAGGCGATTAAACGTAACAGACGAGTAAGAATGTGCCCCTCGCCAGTCGCAATTTCAGGAAAAGCTGGGTGTGTCGGCGTATTCGCTGATGGCTGGGCAGTATTCGTGGACAACGATGGTGACAGGAGACTTGATGCAGATGAGCAGATTCTTCGAGTTTCTGCGGGGCTTGATCCTAAGTATTCCCTGACTAATCGTGCCGGTACTCGGAATGCGAAAGAAATTATTACCTACTGGCCCGATGGTAGCTCCAGGCGAAACCGCACGTTAATGGTCTGTGCCAAAAGTGATCCCTCTGTGAAGAGTTGGAGCGTGGTAACGAATCTTTTCGGGCGCCCCAGAATGGCGCGGGGGTGGGGTGATTGTCCCGCTGCACTTTTGCGGTAGGTGTAACCAGCGACCGATTACTCGTCCAGACCCAGTTTTTTCAGTCGATAACGTAAACTCCGAAAGCTGATGCCGAGCAATTTTGCGGTTGCAGTTTTATTCCAGCGCGAATCTTCCAGCGCCTTGCTCAATATTTGTTTCTCCATTTCATCAAGGTAGCCCTCAATATCACCGTAGGCCTCTTCTTCAGACCATGTGTGCTTGCCTTCCTTATCTGACTCTCTAGCGCGGGTCGTGGGGTTGCGCGATGACATGCTTGAAAATTGCAGGTCTTCAGCGGTAATTAAGTCACCGTCTGACAGTGCCAGCGCACGTTCCAGAATATTCTCCAGCTCACGCACGTTGCCAGGAAAACTATAGTTGGACAGTGCTTCGATAGCTGAATCGTCCAGCCTTAATTTTTCTTCCTCCTGCTCGCTAGCTATCCGTTCCAGAATTGTCCGGGCCAGCTGAGGCAAATCTTCCGCGCGCTCTCGTAAACTTGGAACATGCAAGTCGATGACGTTGATTCGATAGAACAGGTCATTACGGAATCGCCCTGCATCGATTTCGGCGGCCAGGTCCTTATGCGTTGCACTCAGAAGACGAACGTCTGTGGCGGTTTCTTCATTGCTGCCTACCGGTCGCACCGCTTTTTCCTGTATTGCTCGCAGCAGCTTTACCTGCATTGAAATGGGTAAGTCAGCCACTTCATCGAGGAAAAGGGTGCCTCCGGCTGCGGCTTGAAATAAACCAGGCTTGTCTGCGGTTGCGCCGGTAAAACTGCCTTTGATATGACCAAACAGCTCACTTTCCATCAGGTCTGGAGGAATTGCCCCACAGTTGACGGCGACAAAATTGCCCGCCGCACGTGGTCCGTTGTGGTGAATCAAGCGGGCGACAACCTCTTTTCCGCTTCCCGACTCACCCTGGATATGCACTGGCGCCTGGCTGCGCGCCAGTTTGGTGATCTGCTTCCGGAGTTTTTGAATGGAAGGCGCATTGCCTATCAGGTCGTTGCTTACCGCCTTGTTGAGGCTGGCAGTGTCTCCGTCGAGTTGCAGGGCTCTGCTGACCAGGCTGCGCAGACTTTCCAGCTCAATGGGCTTGCTGATGAAGTCAAATGCACCTGCCTTTAGCGCAGAGATCGCCGTTTCTACGCTCCCGTGAGCGGTTATCATCGCCACTGGAATGTGAGAATGTGCCTCCTGAATGTATTCCACCAGATGAATACCGTTGCCATCGGGAAGCTTCATGTCGGTCAGGCAGAGGTCAGGTGATACCTCTGACACAAGGCTCTGTGCTTCCCCTAATGTTGCTGCACTAAAAGTCTGTAGGCCCATCCTGCTCAGCGTGATATCAAGAAGTTCACGAATGTCAGGTTCATCATCAACAATAAGTACGCGTTGTGCAGCCATTTAAAGTGCTCGTTGGGTCAAGGAAATTCGAAAGCAGCTATCGCCTTTTTCCGTAGGTCGATAGTTGAGATTGGCATTGTTGATTTCACACAATTCTTTACACAGGTACAAGCCCATGCCACTGCCTTCTTCTACGGTGGTATAGAAAGGTTCAAAAAGTTTGGATTGATCCGCGCGGGGAACACCGGTTCCCTGGTCTACCACATCGATCATCGCCTGATGGGCAACGAAGTCCAGGGAGACGATAATTCTGGCGCTGTCTTTGCCCGTGGCTTTGCCGCTGTGACGCAGGGCATTGTCCAGAAGATTGGTCATTACCCGTTCCAGGTTCTCCGGATCGAACTCTACAAGCAAGTCTTTGAACTGGCAGTCTACGGTAATATCTGCTGGGGAGCTCAAACCCTGCAGGTAGTTTTTTACGTAGCGGGTTAGCCAGTCTTCCAGGCGTATGTACTCCGGTTTTGGCGGCTCCCTCCTAGAAATTTGCATGACGCTCTCAACAATTTGATTAACCCGACCACAGTGATTGTCGATGATCTCTGCCATCCTTTGGTCGCCGGGCGCTAAATCACTGGATTCTTGCAGCAACTGTGCAGCGTGGCTTATTGCTCCCAGAGGGTTGCGAATTTCATGGGCAATGCTGGCGGTAAGCCGCCCCAGGGAAGTGAGTTTCAGGGACTGCGCATACTGGGTAACAGGCGTGTAGTCCTCAACAAACACCAGTGCGTCACGGGCTGTGCTGGGCTGAAGATTGCGGAAATGCGCGATAACCGGTGGGGCATCCTCCGTGACTTTAAATGGCCTGGCTTTATGCTGACCACTGTCCCTCCAGTCCTGATACTGGTAGGCCAGTTCGTTGCAGTATTCGGACAGTTGTCGTCCTTGTTCCATAATTACCGGGCGTTCGGGCACCAACAGGGTGGAGGCTGATTTATTCATGACGCGGACCACACCGTCACCATCCACCAGGAGTATGCCGGTTTCCATGTGTTGAACGATTTGCTCATTGAGGCGCTGCAAGTCGTATAGATCACTGGCTCGGTTGCGCGCGAGCTCTTCTGCTCGACCCAGTCGCTGAGCCACCGCCTGCACCATCATGGAGACGGTAAATATCAAAGCGCCCAGCAGTCCGACTGGAAACAGCGAGGAAAAATTTTGAACGCCCGTC
Organism: marine gamma proteobacterium HTCC2148; assembly: GCA_000156295.1. Classification (GTDB taxonomy): domain Bacteria; phylum Pseudomonadota; class Gammaproteobacteria; order Pseudomonadales; family Halieaceae; genus Halioglobus; species Halioglobus marinus. The sequence continues at coordinate 24,411 of DS999233.1, read as the reverse complement.
CATATCAGCAATGTTGTGTCGCCCAGCAGCGCCAGGGCGCAGAGGGCTGCAATGAGCGTTGCCAAGGTGCGGTTGGAAATCAGGACAGCGCTGGCAGCTACCGTAATTACCAGTAATATTGGCAGGCCGCTGACCGCGCCCCCGCTGGCGTGTGACATGAGGGTGATGCTCACTATATCGAGAACAAATACCAGCATCATCATGCGCTGGTTGAGCCGCTTTGACAGGGAGCCGACTAAAGGAACACTGGTAGCCAGGTGCAGCAGGGCAACCGACACATAGAGTGCGGGATAGAGTCCACCCACCAACTGTCGAGTGTTGGGGCTTATCAGCATGATGAGCAAAACCAACGACAGCAGCGAGCGGTAGGCCACATAGATGCGAAACAGCGCCTGGTTCTGCTGTCCTGTCGATGCGCTGGGCCTGGTTAGAATGGCTGGACGGTTCACTCTGGCTCCTGGCCTGTTGTTTCTTCCCTTGTGGTAAACCTAGTGTATCAGGAGTAGCGTAAATCGGGCTGGCTTATAGTCGCGGTTTTGCGGAAAATAGCGCACCCGGAAACCTTCCATTGAGCAGCAGTATGGCAAGCCTGAATATTCTTATGGCCCAGATGAATACCCTCGTGGGTGATTTCGACGGCAATACTAAACGAGTGATTGAGATCGTCCAGAGTGCGATTGATACCCACGAGCAGCCGGTAGTGGTATTCCCGGAGCTGACGCTCAGTGGCTATCCACCAGAAGACTTGTTGCTGCGGCCCAGTATTGAACTGCGGGTCGACCAGTCACTGGAGTTACTCTGTTCTCAGCTGCCCGAGGCTGCCTGGGTCGTCATCGGCTACCCCAAGAGAGAGGGGGGTGAGCTTTACAACGCAGCGGGAGTGATTCATGACGGTAAACTGGTTGCCGAGTATCGCAAGCAGTGCCTCCCTAACTACCAGGTGTTCGACGAGAAACGCTACTTTGTGCCCGGTTCTGCCCCCTGTGTGCTTAATATACAGGGGGTTCAGGTGGCCCTTAGTATTTGTGAAGACATTTGGGAGAAACACCCAACGGCCGATGCCGCCGAGGCCGGAGCTGAAATCCTGCTCAACTTGAATTCATCGCCCTATCATCGCGGGAAACGCGGTGAGCGCTGGGAAATGGTCGCTGAAAGGGCGCGGCAAGCAGCTTTCCCGATTGTCTATGTCAACCAGGTGGGGGGGCAGGACGAGCTGGTGTTTGATGGCGGCTCTTTTGCGGTTACCGCTGATGGAACTGTTGCTGCGGCAGCACCTAGCTTCGAAGAGGGCGAATATTGGTTGCATTACGATAATGAGAACAAAAACCAGCCTTTCAGTGGTCAAGCGGTGAATGCACCCATGAACGAGATGGCGGCGACCTGGCAGGCCCTGGTAATGGGCGTGCGTGACTACGTGAACAAAAATGGGTTCAAAGGGGTTGTGCTGGGTTTGTCCGGGGGTATCGATTCGGCATTGACGCTGGCTGTTGCGGTGGAGGCCCTGGGTCCTGAGCGAGTTGAAGCGATCATGATGCCGTTTCGTTATACCTCACAGATGAGTGTTGATGACGCGGCAGAACAGTCCAAAACCCAGGGTGTAACGCACACCGTCATTTCCATCGAGAATATCTATGCCTCCTTTATGGCGAGCCTGGAGGAAGAATTTGCCGGTACTACACCGGATACCACTGAGGAAAATTTGCAGGCGCGCTGTCGCGGTGTGCTCTTGATGTCTATTTCCAACAAGAAAGGTGTGCTGGTATTGACCACGGGCAATAAGAGCGAGATGGCTGTGGGCTATTCGACACTTTATGGCGATATGGCAGGCGGGTTTGATGTGCTTAAAGACGTGCCCAAAACCCTGGTCTTTGAACTTTGCCGTTATCGCAATACGCTGGGTCCTTGCATTCCCCAGCGGGTGATTGATCGCCCGCCCTCAGCGGAGCTGGCGCCAGACCAGAAGGATGAGGATAGTCTGCCGCCCTATGACATTCTCGATCAGATCCTGGAGATGTACGTTGAACGGGATATGAGTGCTGAGGCCATTATTGATCATGGCTTCGATCGCGAGCAGGTGCAGCGGGTGCTCAGGCTAGTTGATATCAACGAATACAAGCGGCGGCAGGCACCGATCGGTGTGCGTATCACACGACGTGGTTTTGGTCGTGATCGTCGCTATCCGATCACCTCAGGCTGGCGTATCGGACTCTGAACCCGGCTTAAAGCTTGGGCCGACTGTCGAATTGTGGGGGAGTAGGCGGGAAGAAGAGGCCAAAAGAGGCCTTGTTGATCCAGTTACGCTGCAGCCCATCCAGCGTGTAAACACTTTCGAATTCGCCGTTCTTGTCCAGATTGGGATGTTCCGGGTAGTTCATCGCTAATATGCCGATAGTGTCTTTGGCCAGGTCCTCAAGACCCAGCAAAATGTAGCCCTGTGCCATTACCGCAAGCCCATCAGCGACCGCAGGTGTGCGCTGGAAGTTCTCGACCACATAGCGACCTCTGTTCGTGGCTGCCATGTAGGCGCCCCGACGAAAATAGTAGTTGGCCACCAAAATCTCGTGGCGTGCTAGCAGGTTGCGCAGGTGTACCATGCGGGCCCTGGCATCAGGAGCGTAGGGGCTGTCTGGAAAGCGCGAAACCAGCTGGTTGAATTCTGCGAAGGCCTCTTTGGCCTGGCTCACATCGCGCTCTGATTCGTCAGTAGGCAAGAAGCGGGAAAAAATATCGTCATTGCCAGCAAATGCTGCCAGACCCTTCATGTAATAGGCGTAATCCACATTGGGGTGAGCTGGGTGTAGGCGAATGAATCGTTCTGCAGCTTCAACCGCGGCATCGTGCTCATAGCCATTGTAGTGTGCGTAAATAATCTCCAACTGCGACTGTTCTGCATATTTGCCGAATGGATAGCGAGATTCCAGAACTTGTAGGCTTCGCACAGCCAGGTTCCAGTTTTTATTACGCAGATAGCGCTGGGCTTCTTCGTAAATTTGTTGCTCACCGGTATCAGCGGCAATATCGGGCAATTCATCGTTGCCAGAGCAGCCAATGATGATGAGGCTGAGCAGGAAAACCAGAGCGTACTTCAAAATTATCTCACCAATGCAGACGGTTGGGGCATGCTAATATGCATACCAACGTTAAGGCGCGTATTTAACCACACCCGGAAGAGCGCATAAACAGGAAAAATAATGACCGAAAGGATACAACTGAGCGCCGACGTGCCATCGGAGATGGATAACGAGCGCCTGGACCAGATAGCAGCCAAGTTATTTCCAGACTACTCGCGCTCGAGGCTGCAGACCTGGATCAAAAAAGGTGATTTGCTAGTGGACGGCAAGCAATTGCGCACTCGCGATAAGGTCTTCTATGGTGCCCAGTTGAGCATCGATACTGAGCCCGAGCAGGCTGTGGGTTGGCAGCCCCAGAATATTGATCTCGATATCATTTATGAGGACGCCCACATCCTGGTAGTGAACAAACCTGCCGGATTGGTGGTACACCCCGCGGCGGGGCACCCTGACGGCACTCTGGTCAACGCGCTGCTGGCCCATTCGCCTGAGATGGCCCAGCTGCCGCGCGGAGGCATTGTGCACAGGCTGGACATGGAGACCTCCGGCATTATGGTCGCAGCCAAGAGTTTGTTGGCGCATCAGGACCTGGTGTCGCAGTTACAAGAGCGCACGGTAAGGCGGGAATATGTCGCGGTGTGTATTGGTGTAATGACCGGCGGTGGTACCGTTGATGAGCCCATGGGACGCCATCCCAAGCAGCGAAAGAAGATGGCTGTGTTAGTGGTGGGTGGAAAGCCCGCCATTACTCATTACCGAGTGACCAAACGCTATGGGCACCACACCCGTATTGCGGTAAACCTCGAAACTGGCCGTACGCATCAGATTCGTGTCCACATGGCGCACAAACATTACCCGCTGGTGGGTGACCCGACTTATGGTGGGCGTCCTCGCATTCCCAAAGGGGCCTCTGAGGAGCTTATCGCCGCGCTACGAGGTTTCCCTCGCCAGGCTCTGCATGCCAGGGCGCTTGGGCTGTTTCACCCTGAAACGGGTGAAGAGATGAATTTTGAATGTCCGCTTCCCACAGACCTGCAGGGTCTGCTGGATGTATTGGAAACCGAAGACCCGGCGGTAAACAGTGACGCCACCCTTTATTAAACCCGGCTGGACGATTGGGGGGGTCACTTCCCTATCAACAACCCGGCTCGGTGGCAGTAGCGCGGCTCCCTGGGAAAGCTTTAACCTCGGCCATCATGTGGGTGACGATCCAGAGTCGGTCGCCGACAACCGCGCCAAATTGCAGAATTCATTGGCCGCTGGCACATCTATTCAATGGCTCAACCAGGTTCATGGGACTCGCGTGATCAAGGCATCAGCCAATGGCTATCCTGAAGCAGACGCTTGCTGGACTGACCAGGCAGGGGTGGCCTGTGCGGTGATGACAGCGGACTGCCTGCCGGTGCTTTTGGCCAGTGAAGATGGCCGGGTGGTGGCTGCCGCTCATGCCGGTTGGCGCGGCCTTTTGGCTGGTGTGCTGGAGAAAACTGTTGCCGCTATGGATGTAGATCCTTTGAGGTTGCTGGCCTGGATGGGGCCGGCTATTGGACCACAGGCCTTTGAAGTCGGGCCTGAAGTGCGCGAGGCATTTCTGGATGTGACCTCCCAGGGTGATGCGTTTACCCCGAGTGAGAATAAAGGCCGCTACCTGGCTAATCTTTATCATCTGGCTCGCTACCGTCTCGCTAGCGTGGGAGTGAACCGGATTCACGGCGGCAATCGCTGCACTGTCAAAGAGTCAGAGCACTTTTTTTCTTACCGCAGGGACGGCCAGACCGGACGGATGGCTTCGGTGATTGTAATTAACCCCTGATCTGTCACCCCCGCAACAGCGGGGTCCCAGCGAGTCTCCCGCCAGCTACCACTCCAGCTCCTTGAAATTATCCAAAATGGCCTCATATAACCCCCTAAGAGAGAAATATGGCCAACCCAAAGGAATACTCTGGGCCAAGGAGATGATTAACGATGAGAATGGACAAATTGACCAACCAGCTGCAGTCCGCACTGGCTGACGCCCAGTCTTTAGCCCTGGGTAAGGACCACAATTTCATAGAGCCTGTGCACCTGCTGGGTGCATTGCTAGAGCAGCAGGGCGGTTCAGCCCGGCCCTTGTTGCAAAAAGCGGGCGCTAACCTGAATAACCTGCGCTCAGAAGTGCAGGGCGCCATCGATACCCTACCCACCGTCAACGGTGATGCGGGCGATGTACACGTTTCTCAGGATCTGGGGCGTATCCTCAATGTGACTGACAAGCTGGCCCAGCAAGGCGGAGATACTTACATCTCCAGCGAACTGGTGCTGCTTGCCATGCTGGAAAGCAAAAACAAGGCAGGCGATCTGCTCAAGCAATGCGGCGCGACACCCGCAGCACTGAAAACTGCGATTGATGAGGTGCGCGGTGGTGACACAGTCGACAACCCGGAAGCTGAAGAATCCCGTCAGGCGCTGGAAAAGTACACTATCGACCTGACCGAGCGGGCCGAGCAGGGCAAATTGGATCCTGTAATAGGCCGTGATGATGAAATCCGCCGCACCATTCAAGTGTTGCAGCGCCGTACCAAGAACAACCCCGTATTGATCGGTGAGCCCGGCGTGGGTAAAACCGCCATCATTGAGGGTTTGGCGCAGCGAGTGATCAACGGTGAAGTGCCTGAGGGTCTTAAAGATAAGCGCATTTTGTCCCTGGACCTGGGTTCACTGCTGGCCGGAGCAAAGTTCCGTGGTGAATTTGAAGAGCGTCTCAAGTCGGTACTCAACGAGCTTTCTAAAGAAGAAGGCCGGGTCATATTGTTCATTGATGAAATGCACACCATGGTCGGTGCCGGTAAAGCCGAGGGCTCTATGGATGCGGGCAACATGCTCAAGCCAGCCCTGGCGCGCGGTGAATTACACTGTGTGGGTGCTACCACGCTGGATGAGTATCGTCAGTACGTGGAGAAAGATGCCGCACTGGAGCGCAGGTTCCAGAAGGTGTTGGTGGAAGAGCCCAATGAAGAAGACACCATTGCCATTCTTCGCGGCCTGAAGGAGCGCTACGAAGTGCACCACGGTGTGGATATCACCGATAGCGCCATCATCGCTGCGGCTAAACTGTCGCAGCGCTATATCACTGACCGCCAGCTGCCGGATAAAGCTATCGATTTGGTGGACGAGGCGGCGAGCCGTATCCGTATGGAGATCGACTCTAAACCAGAGGCGATGGACAAGCTGGAACGCAGGCTTATTCAACTGAAAATCGAGCGCGAAGCGGTTAAAAAAGATGAGACTGCCAAGGAGCAGGTCAAGCACCTGGATGAGCAAATCGAAGTCGTAGAACGTGAGTTCTCCGACCTGGAAGAAGTCTGGAAGGCGGAAAAAGCCTCTCTGCAGGGCAGTGCCCAGGTCAAAAGTGATCTTGAGCAGGTCAAACTGGAGATGGAGTCTGCCAGACGTGCCGGTGATCTGACCAAAATGTCAGAGCTGCAATACGGCAAACTCCCCGAGCTGGAAAAGCAGCTGGAAGAGGCCCAGGTTGCTGAAACCGTTGAGCACACGCTACTGCGTAACAAGGTTACGGAAGAAGAGGTGGCCGAGGTGGTTTCCCGATGGACCGGTATTCCCATCTCCAAGATGCTGGAAGGCGATCGCGAAAAGCTGTTGCGTATGGAAGACGAGCTGCACAGTCGTGTAGTGGGTCAGGACGAAGCGGTAGTTGCAGTATCCAACGCAGTGCGTCGCTCACGTGCTGGGCTGTCGGACCCCAACCGCCCCAACGGTTCGTTCCTGTTCCTGGGCCCCACCGGTGTCGGTAAAACAGAGCTGTGTAAGGCCCTGGCAGAATTCCTATTCGATTCAGAGCAGGCCATGGTGCGGGTTGATATGTCTGAGTTTATGGAGAAGCACTCTGTAGCCCGATTGATCGGTGCACCTCCCGGCTACGTGGGTTACGAGGAGGGTGGCTACCTGACAGAAGCGGTTCGTCGTCGCCCCTATTCTTTGTTGCTGCTGGATGAAGTCGAAAAGGCCCACCCGGATGTGTTTAACATTCTGCTGCAAGTGCTGGAAGATGGCCGCCTGACCGATGGTCAGGGTCGTACCGTCGATTTCCGCAATACGGTAATCGTAATGACGTCTAACCTGGGCTCACACCTGATTCAGGAAATGGCCAGTGAGGATAATTACGAGAAGATGAAGTCCGCGGTAATGGACGTGGTAGGCACTCACTTCCGCCCGGAGTTTATTAACCGTGTGGATGAGTCGGTGGTGTTCCACCCGCTGCTGCAAAGCCAGATACGCGGCATTGCCGATATCCAGCTGCGCGGGCTGGAGTCACGCCTGGCAGAGCGCGAGCTCAACTTGGAGATATCAGAGGCGTTCATGGAGCACCTCACTGTGGCAGGTTTCGATCCGGTGTATGGCGCCAGGCCGCTTAAGCGGGCGATTCAGCAGGAGTTGGAGAATCCGTTGGCTCAGGGCATATTGAGCGGGGACTTCTCACCCGGCGAGACCATATCGGTAGGCCTTGAGGGTGAGGCCGCCGTCTTCACCAGCACATGATTAAGGCCCTTCGGGGCCTTTTTTGTATCTTTCGACCGTTTATCTCCAGTTATCAACCCTTTATCGGTGAATTCTTTCCCTGCTGCGGCATACTGCTAATCTGTAAGTAACGCAAATGGGTGTGGGGTATATGGGCTTTACTAGCAAACAGGCTGGGTTACAGCGTGGTTTTACGCTGATTGAACTGATGATTGTGGTCGCCATCGTGGGCGTTTTGGCGTTTATTGCAATTCCTGCGTATAGCGATTTTGTAAAAAAGGGTACTCGCGCTGCGGGTAAAGCTTACTTGATGAAAATCGCGCAGCGTCAGCAATTGTATTTTAATGACGCGCGAGTTTTTGCTCCCGATGAGGATACCCTGAATCTAGAGGCCCCAACGCGGGTTTCTGATTTTTACAATGTAAGTATCACAAGACTGGATCCCGACACGCCACCCCCTGGATTTACTGTTATCGCGACACCTATTGGGAGGCAGGCGGGTGATGGTGTTTTGGTTATTGATAACACAGGCACCAAGACTTGGGGGGGTAAACCCTGGTGAAACGCGAGCATTCATTTGGTAGCCGGTTGATGCGGGGTTTCACTTTAGTGGAGCTGATGATCGTTGTGGTACTAGTGGCCGTGTTAATGACGATAGCGACACCGTACTTTGGTCAATTTATTTTAAATCAGAGACTAATTACTACCAGTGCCGATCTGCGAATAGCGCTTTCGACCGCTCGTTCGGAGGCAGTAAAGCGCAATCGTGCGGTTGGGTTGAATATGAGCGATGATGGCTGGAGCGCTGGGTGGAGTATTCCAAACCCTGAAGCGGTTGATTTGCCCGATGTTTTGAACCACGTGCAGACCGGTGATATCACCATAACGAAAGAAACTGGCCCCGCGAGTGAAGTTGTGTTCAGTCCGCAGGGGCGTGCTTTGGCAGCCGCGAATTTCGAAATTGTTGTTGGTCCTGATCCTTCGAAGGCGACCGGTTGCCTGCGACTGCGAATTGATGGTCGTATGGAATATTGTCGGCAGTCCTGCCCTTTTGCCGATCCAAAACCTGATTCCTGCGGCTCGTGACAACCATGACTATATTTTCTTCAAATAAGCATAGTGGATTTACCCTGATCGAGGTGCTGGTCACCATGGTGATTATCGCCATCGGTCTGCTGGGTCTTGCTGGCTTGCAAATGACCTCTTTGAACAACCAGCTGGAAGCCTACCAGCGAGCGCAGGGCATGCTGTTACTGGATGAAATGTCTAACCGAATCAGGGTAAATACTGTCGGTGCCAGAGCCGGTGAGTACGTTGATACCTCGGCAGGAAATGAGCATGGCCTGGCGGATCCTGCTGATGAAGTTTGTAGCGATTTGATGCCCGATGTTGCAGCCCGCGATGTTTGTGATTGGAACGCTGCCTTGGCGGGAGCGGGCGTGAGTGTCGATGGGGATAATTTGGGTAGCATCATCGGTGCGCGCGGTTGTATTGAAAACGTTACAGGTTCTTCTTTCGGGGAGGTAATTATTAGATTGACCATAGCTTGGCAGGGATTGGCGGCTACCAAGGCCCCAGCTTCCGATTGTGGAGCGAGTGCTTTCGGCGACGATAAGTTTCGGCGCACGGCATCGCTAGATGTTGTTCTGGCCAACCTGGAGCTACCATGAGCGCGCTTCACGCACAGCGACATGTGTTTCAGACAGGCCTTAGTCTGATCGAGATCATGGTGGCCCTTACACTTGGAATCATCATTATGCTCGGTGTGACTGAGGTCGCGACTAATAACAGTATCACCCGCGGTGAAATTGAGCGCACTGGCCGGCAGATAGAAAGCGCGTCTTATGCCTTGCAACAGATAGAAAATGACTTGTTGAGCGCAGGGTTCTGGGGCGAGATGGGTGAGCAGGGGGTTGAGATAGACACCTTGAACAATGCCTTTCCTGTGGATGATGCCTGTACTGCGCCAACCGCTGCCGAGTTGGCAGCTCTGCCCGCTGTGCCAGTTTGCCCCGGCCTTGCGGCCGATAGCTGCGATGCGCGGGTTGAGATGGTGCGCTCCACGGTCTTTCCGGTGGATGGGGCTGATGAAGCAGGCAGCAGTTGCGTTGTTCCAAAAGCGGGTACGGATTTTCTGGCCATTCGGCGCGTCAGCAGTTGTGCCCTGCTAGATACCGACGGCACGGACAATACCAGCTGTGACGACTCCGCTGGTAATTTTCATCTTCAAGTCAATTCTTGTTTCGATCCTCTAGACGATGCTTACCCACTGCCGGGTATCGATTTTCGTATCGACAAGGACCTTGATAATTTGAATTATCCGGTTCGACTGAGCTCTTGTCCGATTTTGACGGCTTATACGCCGCCTGCAGCGACAGACCGGGCACCCATTTACCGATTTGTTAGTCGCGTTTACTTCGTCAGCTCTATTGTGGATGCCGACGGAAATGAAATTGACTCACGTCTGGTGCGGGCAGAACTTGATTTGAACCAGTCGACGGATGATTACGATGAAACTGAACTGGTGGAAGGCGTAGAGCTGATGTCGCTGGAATACGGTATTGACAGCAATGGCGATGGCCAGATCGATGTTTATACCAATGCACCTGTGGGTGTCCAGTGGGCTGACATAGTGATGGTCCGTATTTCACTTGTGGTACGTAATCTGCAACCCAGTGCCGGGTTTACTGATAATAAGACTTACACTGTCTTAGGGGCGACCCACACGGTACCTGCAGCATTCGCGGACCATCGGCGTCAGGTCTATACCCGGACAGTGAGCCTGCGCAATGTCGCCGGCAGGAGGGAGACCTGATGAATTTAATGAAATCTGCAGGTAGACAGCGGGGGGTGGTATTGGTAATCGCCCTCATTATGTTGCTCGCGGTAACACTGATGGTGGTAACGGCTTCCAATTTGGTTCAGACCAACCTGAAGATTGTGCAGAATATGGAAAGCCACGAGTTGGCTCGATTTGCGGCGCTGGCAGCCATAGAAGAGGCAATCAGTTCCGATCGTTTTACCGACGAGCCTGGTGACGTATTCCTCGCAAAGTGCAATTTAACACCCAACCTGAAATGCTATAACTTCAATGGCGACCCCGATGAAGACTTCGATGATATCGTTGTTGAGGTATTTGAGCCTAGCTGTGTGAGCGTTACCCCAACACCCAATGACGAACTTGATGTTTACGGCTCCGAGCAGGAGGCTTCGTGCTTCCTGCCGCCCGCAGTGTATTCCATGTGCGCATACTCCGTGTGGGACTTTCGCGCCACAGCGACCGACCCGCTGACGGGCGCGCGAGTCTCTGTGCGCCAGGGTGTTTCAATACTAACTGCACTTAACAAAATCGACACCGAGTGTCCTGTATGATTTGCAAGGAGCTACCCTCATGAAGACTTTTCGCAATTGGCTGCAGCGTTGCGCCTTATTGGCGGTATGGCTGTGTTCCTCGGCTTATGCTGAAGACATTGATATTTTTGCCGGTACTTCGGAGGTGAATACCGCACTACCCAGCGTCATATTTGTGTTGGATAACACATCTAACTGGTCGCGAACCTCCAATCAATGGGAGGGCATCGACGGAGAAAGTCTGGTCCAGGGCGCAGCGCAAGTCAGGTCGATGCTAGCAGTGCTCCAGGATCTGGAGGGGCAGCTTAATGTAGGCCTCATGATGTTTAGCACAGAAGGCGGTGGCGGTGGCAGTGATAACCGGAATGGCCTCTATGTTCGCCACCACCTGCAGGAGTATTCGGGGACTGCCAAGACCCGTTTGGATGCAGCTCTACTGACGATTTATGCCAATATCGGCGATAGTTCGGAGAAGAAAAATGCCCCGGATGAATACGGCTACGTTCTCAACGATGTCTACAACTACCTGAGCGGTGAGGACCAGACTAAGCTCGGTGCCGCCACGCCCACTACGCTCGCCGATAGCGCTGGATACAATCCCCCAGGTAATTGGCAAACCTTCCAGTCTCCTTTGGTGGGAGAGGATGTCTGTGTGAATACCTACGTTATTTACATTGGCAACAACGCCAATGGCAATATCTCCACGGATCAAGACGCCAATTCGACCAACCTAAGGGCGTTTTATACGTCAGTTGGAGAAACAGCTCCAGATCAAATTCAGGGAGGAGACGATTCACTGGCACCGCTACCTATACAAGCATTTAGTTACGAATATGAACAGGGCCCTGATGTAATTGTTGAAATACCCGATTATGTAGAGGGAACTGAGGAAACGTGTTACACACCCGATCCAATCGGTCCTACCACCGTTGACGAAGGGACGGAGCTGGGTGTGACTGAGGGGAAGTACAAAGATAGTCAAGTTCCTGACTGCACGATAAATGAAAATAGTGGTGGCCTCTGTGACGGTACGCCTGCTGGTGTCTGTGAATGTACCGATCGCGTGACCAATGTGAATGGGCAGTTTTATACGCGCAAGGTTGAAATCACGGAAACTTACGTTATACCCCTCCAGGAATTTGACCCTGTTTGCGAAGGACCTACACTTGGTTATCAACCGGATCCCATCTATGGGCCAGGTGAAGTAATAGAAATCGCGACGCCTCTTGATGATCCAGACCTGACTAGCGGAGACAGTTGGAACATGGATGATTGGGCCAAGGCCCTATTCAGCTATGGGGCGCCCGTGCCGGTCGAGGTTGACGGTGAAACGACCATCGAACGTGCCAACGTGGTGACCTACACTATTGACGCATTCAGCGCAGATAGACTCCAGCTGCGCAACGCACAATTGAGTGCGGTGTGGCAAAGCACCGCCGATGTGGGGGGTGGACGCTATTTCCAGGCCACAAGCGAGCAAGAAGTGCGTGCAGCCTTCTACGCCATTTTGGGTGAAATTCTTGCCGATAGCACCGCTTTCGCGGCGGTAAGTTTGCCGGTTAGTGCGACCAACCGTGAGCGGCAGGGTAACCAGGTCTACATTGGTATGTTCCGCCCTGCGCCGGGTAAAACCCCGCGTTGGAGTGGCAACCTCAAGCGTTATCAGCTCGCGCTCTTCGACGACGGGGATACAGTCATTCCGGATCTGGCTGATGTGTATCTGCAGCGGGCGATAAATTCGCGCGATGGTTTCTTAGCTGAGTGCGCAGTCAGCTTCTGGACAGGAGATACTGATACGTATTGGCAAAACCTAGAGACGAACCCCCCACCGTTATCAAAATGTATTGATCCCGATTTTACTGGTGACCCCGACTGGAGTGGTTGGTCGGACCTGCCCGATGGCCCCTTTGTGGAGAAGGGAGGCGTGGCGCAGCAAATTCGTGAAGGGGCTGCGGCTGCAGACCGGGCTATATTCACGTCAACGGATTCAAATTTACGGGATCTGGCTAGCTCTGATGCTGCAGCGATAGGCGGGACGGATGTCTATGACTACTTCAGAGGCAGTACACCTGGTGTCAGATATGCGGGCGTTATGGAGGAAATGCCACCTGCTGGCTTGCGCGCGACCGCACACGGTGATGTGGTGCACTCACGGCCTCTGTCGATTCGGTATGCTGCCGATAAAATTCGCGTTTATTACGGCGCTAACGACGGACTTTACCGCGCGGTAGACCCGAGTAATGGGGCTGAGGTTTGGTCACTGCTGGCGCCGGAGCATTTCAGCAAGATAGCTCGCTTGTACAATAACGTCCCGCTTGTGTCATTCACCGGCGCGCAAGAGGCTGACGGTGTCGCATACACGGCCAAGGACTACTTCTTTGATGGGTCTAGCGGCCAGCTTGTGCGTTACAACTCGGCTGGGGTGCTGACGCAGGCCTACATTTATCCAACCATGCGCCGTGGTGGGAATATGGTGTACGCCCTGGATGTGACGGACCCGGATGCAGATCCCACCCTGTTGTGGAAGCAAGGTTGTGACAGTAGTGGGTGTACGACGGGTTTCTCTGACATGGGACAAACCTGGTCAACGCCGATAAGCGGCGATGTCCGTTATTTGGATGACAGCGGTGATCTCCAAACCGAGCAAATCGTGATGTTTGGTGGCGGCTTCGACGATTGCCTTAATGAGGATGTCGCGGCTTACCCCAATGGGTGTGATTCCGCTAAAGGCAAGGCGATTTATGTGCTTAATGCGGAAACGGGAGCAACGCTCGCTAAGCTGGTTACAGAAGCGCCGGTGATAACCGACTTGTCGCCAATTGACATTGATTTCGATGGCTATATCGATTTTGCCTATGCAGCAGATGTGGCGGGCAATCTATACCGAGTTAACTTCGCACTGCAGGGCGACGCCAACCCGTCGAATTTAGTCTCTGCGGTGGAGATAGGCGAATGGGATATGGTCAAAATCGCAGCCATGTCTAACGATACTCGGCGCTTTTACAATTCTCCGGTGGCAGCGGCTTTTTCTGGCACGGTGGTGGTTACCATTGGCTCAGGCGATCGCGAGCGGCCATTGGAAATAAATTACCCTTACGCGACGGAAGTGCAGAATCGGTTTTATGCTCTGGGCGACCTGCCGTTCAAGACATTTGTGGCGAGTACTCCGGACCCGGATGCCGGAGAAGTTACTACGGTAGACCTTGATGGCAGCACCATGTATGCAGTGGTGGCTGATCCTGACCCCGATAATGCTTTTTCTCCAGAAGTCTTCAATGGCTGGTATTTCGATTTACCAGACCGGGGTGAGCAGGTGGCCAATCCATCAGCAATTGGGGGTGGCAAGGTATTCTTCAATACCTTCCAGCCCGGTGGTGTTAGTACCGGCATCTGCGCAAAACCGAAGGGCATCGGCACCGGCTACAATGTCCCGCTGTTTTCTCCTGTGGTTCCTGTCGCCACTCCTATTGCCGGAGGCGGAATTCCTATTCCCCCGGTGATAGCCACGGTTAAGATCCCACCTGGCCTGCCCCCTTGCGATGGTGTGGATTGCCCCGTGCCGCCCTCGCCGGAGGACCAGTGTGCCAGCAGTGCGGATGGTTGCGAGGTCGTCACTGTGTGCATCGGTTGCAATGGATTTACACCGGTCGAAATTGTGCCGGACGCGCCGCCAACAAGAAAACGCATGTGGTTTACTGAAGAGATAGACAGCCAGTAATGCCGGAAGAGCTTAGGTGATGTCCGGCGGCGGGGAATACATTAGAGTTACGGTCGTTTTCCCTTAGCTTCCGAGCAGAAGGTTCGATGATGGTGCGAGAGTTTACCGACTTGGCGTATAGCGCAACTGGGGCTGTGAGTGGCGCATGGAGCGGGTGGCGTGCTGATGAGCCAGAGCTGATCCTGAATGTTTTTTAAAAGTGACTACTCTTCGCAGTAGACGCTGATTTGGGCCCGCGCTGTTTCCTGCTCTACGGTAACTTCCTTTGCAGTAAGCTGGCGAGCCTCGCCGTTGCTATCCCTGAGGGTGATGATGTCGCCGGTGGACAGCGCCTCCAGGTTGTCTCGGGCTCTATTGCATAATCGGCTGTTCTGTTCTGTGACTTCTTCTGCGCTTTTCGCCTTGGGCTGAAATTCATTGCCTGCGCTTGGCTCTACCTCCAGTGGCACGGCCCCGGTATCGCCATCAACGACGCGCTTAAGGTTGGAACCACTGCTTACCACTTCGTAGTCCACTCCCTCGGGCGGCGGACGGTCACTGTAGACGGTGAATCCGCGCTCATTGAGCCAGCGGTAGTGGGCATCTTTAGCGACAGCTGTTGTGGCGCCACAAGCAAGTATTATGAGCAGGCTTGGGGCTGCATATTTGGCGATATGATCAAACATGGTTTGATCCTCCTGTCAGTTTGTTATCAGTCACAGTAGGCATCAATGGCATCTTGTGTGCGTTCTTTTTCAATTACTCTCTCTTCGTCTGTCATAAAACGCACTACGCCTTTTTCGTCGGTGAATCGCACTCTAGGGCCGTTCTCAAGAATGGGCATGTTGCCTCTTGCCTGTGCGCACAGCTTGGGAT
Source organism: marine gamma proteobacterium HTCC2148 (assembly GCA_000156295.1). Lineage (GTDB taxonomy): Bacteria > Pseudomonadota > Gammaproteobacteria > Pseudomonadales > Halieaceae > Halioglobus > Halioglobus marinus. The sequence continues at coordinate 8,901 of DS999233.1, read as the reverse complement.
CCTTTTTGGGAGTATAGACATCGCTGGGCGGCTGGCTTTGTGGCGTAGGCTTGGGTTTGGCGTCAGCTGCGGGTTGCTCTGCTTCTTCTTTAGTCTCAGTCTCTGGCGCCGGCACCACCATTGTTCTGCCGGAGCTGGTGGAGACAGTTTCGAAGTCCACGCCGTTTAGCGGCTGCCTGTCGCTAACAACTGTGTTGCCCTGCTCATCCAGCCAGCGATAAACCACGCCTGCGCTAGCAGGTATCGCAATTATTAGACCCAGCAGTGCTGCAAAACTGAGTGATTGAAAATTTGAATGAGCCAAAATAGTCACCGTAAGCTGACGCAACCTATTGTATTCACTACAAAACTACCCGACCTAATGTCGCTTCGCAACGCCTCATCACCGGAATCGTGATTTAGTTCATGCCTTCATTATTGACATTACCTGCTTTCAGTTCAACAATACGGACGTCTCACTCATGGCAACAGCTAACGTCGAGTACCCTCGGCCTCTGGCTCACTGGATTGATCCGATTATTCAAGCCAGCTGTTTGTGAGTCCCATAATCAATTTGCGCCGCATTGGCCAGGTTGAGGGCCAGACACTGCGCTACCTCGCAGGGCGACGATACACGGTTTGTGATCGATTTTTCCCTGATGGAGCGTTGCTCCCTGAAGTGGAAAGCACAGTGTATCTAGCTCGAAAAAGGGGGTGGCGTGGCCATTCGAATACCGGTCTCAGGTATTTGTTTTTGCAACGTCCACACGAAAAAAATGATACGCACCGGCGAGGGTTACGCGCTGCGCTGCTTATTGGAGAATTGTTGTGGAAATGTTATCCGGCGGTGAGATGATCGCTCGTGCACTGGAAGATGAAAGCGTTGAATACGTTTTCGGTTATCCCGGGGGCGCGGTACTACATATATACGATGCCCTGTTCAAGGACTGTAAAGTGCCCCACGTGTTGGTGCGCCACGAGCAGGCAGCCACCCACGCGGCAGATGCCTACGCCCGAGCCACTGGCAAGCCCGGTGTGGTGTTGGTGACCTCAGGCCCGGGCGCAACCAACGCCATTACGGGTATCGCCACCGCCTACATGGATTCCATTCCCATGGTCGTACTCTCCGGTCAGGTGCAAAGCCACCTTATTGGTGAGGATGCGTTTCAGGAAACCGATATGATCGGTATTTCCCGGCCCATCGTGAAGCACAGCTTTATGGTCAGGCACGCTGAAGAAATTCCCGGCATTATCAAAAAGGCTTTCCATATTGCGGCGACAGGCCGGCCAGGTCCGGTCGTGATCGATATTCCTAAGGACATTACCCGTCCGGACGAGAAATTTGAGTACAACTATCCTGAATCAGTGAAGTTGCGCTCTTATGCGCCGGCGCAGCGTGGCCACACTGGGCAGATCAAGAAAGCCGCTCGCACGTTGCTGGCAGCGAAGCGTCCGATGATTTATGCCGGTGGCGGGGTGATTCTGGGCGAGGGCAGTGATTTGCTGACCCAACTTGCGCAGGACTTGAACTACCCGGTCACGAACACCCTGATGGGCCTGGGTTGTTACCCCGGTTCAGATCGGCAGTTCTTGGGCATGCTGGGTATGCACGGCTTCTACGAAGCCAATATGGCGATGCACAACGCCGATGTGATCCTTGCAGTTGGCGCGCGCTTTGACGATCGGGTGACCAATACCGTGGATAAATTCTGCCCCGGTGCCAAGATTATCCATATCGATGTGGACCCGGCTTCGATCTCCAAGACGGTCACGGCAGATATACCCATTGTGGGTCCGGTGAAATCTGTACTCACCGAAATGTTGAGCCAGATCGAGCAGATCAGAGAAAAAGATGCAGACCTGCCTGACGCAGGAGCATTGCAACGCTGGTGGCAACAAATCGATGAGTGGCGTGCTTCACACGGCTTACTGACCGGCCGGCGCTATCGTGAGAGCGACATGATCATGCCTCAGCAAGTGATTGAAAGTCTGTACCGGTCCACCGATGGTAATGCTTATGTCACCTCGGATGTCGGTCAGCACCAGATGTTTGCTGCCCAGTACTATCGCTTTAACAAGCCCCGCCGCTGGATCAATTCGGGTGGCCTGGGCACTATGGGCTTTGGTCTGCCGGCAGCCATTGGCGTTAAACTGGCCTTCCCCGACTCCGATGTGGCCTGTGTCACCGGTGAGGGCAGCATTCAAATGAATATTCAGGAGCTGTCTACTGCCACTCACTACAAGACGCCCGTAAAAATTATTAATTTGCGCAACAACTACCTGGGCATGGTGAAGCAGTGGCAGGACATGCAGTATGAGAGTCGCTATTCGCAGGTGACTTATGCCGATTCGCTGCCTGACTTCGTCAAGTTGATGGAGGCGTATGGGCACGTGGGCATTCAGGTGGAAAAACTGGACGACCTTGATGACGCAATGGACGAGGCGTTTGCGATGAAGGATAGAACGGTGTTTGTCGATGTCCTCATCGATCGTATGGAACATGTGTATCCGATGCACATCGCTCCTAACGGGTCTATGGCAGACATGTGGCTTTCCAAGAACGAGAGGACCTGATCATGCGACGGATACTATCTATGCTCATGGAAAACGAGGCCGGTGCGCTGTCACGCGTGGTGGGTCTGTTTGCCCAACGCGGCTATAACATCGAAACCTTGAATGTGGCGGCCACGGATGATCCAACCCTTTCGCGCCTTACCCTGACTACCCTGGGTGATGACTTGCACATCGAGCAGGTGACCAAGCAGTTAAACAAATTAGTCGATGTGGTTAAGGTGGTGGATTTGACTGAGGGCGCGCATGTTGAGCGTGACCTGATGTTAATCAAGGTGCGTGCCAATGGTATTGCCAGAGACGAGGTAAAACGAACCACGGATATTTTCCGTGGACAGATCGTTGATGTTGGTCCGAACGTCTACACTATTCAATTGGTGGGTACATCTGACAAGCTGGATTCTTTCGTGGCGGCTATGACTGATGTTGATATTTTAGAGGTGGTTCGTTCGGGTGTTGCGGGTATTTCCCGTGGTGAAAAGGTGCTGAGCCTTTAGCATCGCCTGAAAGTGTAAAAGACTTAATCACAAAAAAGGGGCCCTATGGCCCCTTTTTTTGTCTGCGATAAACGTATTAAAGAATGCGTTTCATTGCTGTCATGTAGCCGCGCAATTCAGCACCGATCAATTCAACCGGGTGATTGCGAATTTCACGATTAACCGCAATTAACTCAGCGTTGTCGACATCGTTGCCGCCGCTAATGCCTTTGCCAATTACGTCTGTATCGATCTTGGTCATGAAGTCAGCAAGCAGCGGACGACAAGCGTGATCGAACAAGTAGCAGCCATATTCAGCAGTGTCTGAAATGACCACGTTCATTTCATACAGCTTCTTACGCGCAATGGTGTTGGCGATCAGCGGAGTTTCGTGCAGTGATTCGTAATAGGCAGATTCTTCTTTAATGCCAGCCTGCACCATCACTTCAAAGGCGAGCTCTACGCCGGCCTTACACATGGCAATCAGCAAAATGCCGTGGTCGTAGTACTCCTGCTCAGAAATATCTGCGTCGGTATTTTCCGCTTTTTCAAAAGCAGTTTCCTGGGTCGCTGCGCGCCAGCCCAGCAGGTTGGCGTCGTCGTTCGCCCAGTCTGTCATCATGGTGCCGGAAAATTCTCCGGACATGATGTCGTCCTGATGCTTCTCATAAAGGGGGCGCATAATATCTTTTAGTTCTTCCGCTAGGTGGAAAGCGCGAACCTTGGCCGGGTTGGACAAACGATCCATCATGTTAGTAATGCCACCGTGCTTGAGCCCCTCGGTCACTGTTTCCCAGCCGAACTGAATCAACTTGGAGGCGTAGCCCGGCTCAATGCCTTTTTCTACCATTTTATCGAATGACAGGATGGCGCCAGTTTGCAGCATGCCGCAGAGAATCGTTTGCTCGCCCATCAAATCTGATTTCACTTCAGCAATAGGGGAAGACTCCAGTACCCCGGCGCGATCGCCGCCGGTGCCGGATGCCAAAGCCTTGGCAATATCCATGCCCTCACCTTTGGGGTCGTTCTCACGGTGTACCGCGATCAGTGTCGGTACGCCAAAGCCGCGCTTATATTCTTCACGGACTTCAGTGCCGGGGCACTTGGGGCAAGTCATTACCACGGTCAGGTCTTTACGAATCTGCATGCCTTCCTCAACCAGGTTGAAGCCGTGGGCATAGTCCAGACAAGCGCCTTCTTTCATCAGCGGCATGATGGTTTTTACAACGGGGGTGTGCTGCTTATCGGGTGTCAGATTCATTACCACGTCGGCGCCGGGAATTAACTCCTCGTAAGTGCCTACGGCAAAGCCGTTCTCAGTGGCGTTCTTCCAGGACTGGCGCTGCTCGACAATGGCGGCTTCGCGCAGGGTGTAGGAAACGTCCAGGCCAGAGTCACGCAAGTTCAGGCCCTGGTTCAAGCCTTGGGCACCGCAGCCGACGATGACAATCTTTTTGCCCTTCAGGTAGTCGCAACCATTGGCGAATTCTGAGCGATCCATAAAGCGGCATTTACCCAGTTCTTCCAGCTGCAGACGCAGGGGCAGGGTGTTGAAGTAGTTTTGTCCCATGGGAATTCTCCTGTTCAGGGGTTTGATACTGTGTAGTAAGAGGCTGCGAAGCATACGCAAAGCTATTGCTTGCGTAAAACGCTAAATAAGCGATACTGTATTGCGAATTATGCAAAGGTAGGCCATGGATACCCGAGCCCTTTCTGTCTTTCTCTCGGTGGCAGAGACACTTAACTTTAGTCGTACCGCTGAAAACCTCCACATGAGCGTGTCGGCGGTAAGCCGAGCCGTCGCCAGGCTGGAGCAGGAGGTCGGCCAGCCACTGTTTGACCGTGACCGGCGCAGCGTTGTCTTGAATCACGCCGGTAGAGAATTTCGTGATTTTGCTCGGCGCTCTCTGGCCGACTGGCAGCAACTGCAGCGAAAGCTGGATAGTGAGGGAGAACTCGCAGGCGAAATCAGCCTCTACTGTTCAGTAACCGCGAGCCATACCTTCCTGGCTCCTATTCTTGCTGCATTCCGTGCTTCGCATCCGGCGGTGGATATTATGATGCACACCGGTGACCAGGCAGACGGCGTTGGGCGGGTCCTCGACGGGCATGACGACCTGGCGGTAACTATTCGTCCGCTGCAATCACCGACTCGGCTGGATTTTTTGCCTCTGGTGGACTCACCGCTGCAGTTTTGTATGCCTGCCTCATATTGCCAGGTGAGGGAGCGAGTGCTGGATGAGCAAGAACGCGGGGAAATCCAGTGGGATTCGTTGCCGCTGATTGTGCCCGAACGTGGCACCACCAAGGAACTGCTGGACGATTGGCTTCGAGATCGGGGGATTCGGCCGCGGATTTATGCCCAGGTGGCTGGACACGAAGCGATTGTCGCAATGGTGAGTTTGGGCCTCGGGGTTGGAATTGCACCGCAGCTGGTGATTGAGTCCAGTGGTCTGGGAGAGGGCGTGGAGACGGTTGATATAGAAAACGGACTGCCATCGCTTTCTATCGGCCTTGCTGCGTTGAGGCAGCGACTTAGCAGTCCTCTAGTGAAATCCCTGTGGGATGTCGCCGGGCAGACCTACCCGGGCTCCGTTTGATATAATTATCGTTAATTTCCGTACCGGAACGAAGAAACATGGAAAACCAGGATCAGGATAAGCCCGCCGAGGAAGAACGTGGTAGCGCTCCCGGAGTGACTGCGCCACTGGAAATATTGGTGGACGAGCACGAGGAGGAGGTTTCGGAAAACGGCGAGTCCGTGCGCCGGCAGGGTATTTATTTACTGCCCAATCTTTTTACTACGGGTGGTTTGTTTGCTGGCTTTTATGCGGTTATTGCGGGAATGCGCGGGGACTTCGAAAGTGCGCCAATTGCTGTTTTGGCTGCACTTCTGTTGGACGGTTTAGACGGCCGTATCGCTCGAATGACCAACACGCAGAGTAAGTTTGGCGCTGAATACGACAGCCTTGCCGACATGGTGTCTTTTGGTGTGGCGCCGGCACTGGTTATTTTCAGTTTTGCCCTGGGGGACCTGGGCAAGATAGGTTGGAGTGCGGCATTTATTTACGTGGCCTGCGCGGCGTTGCGCCTTGCGCGTTTCAATACGCAGATTGATACGGCCGACAAAAACTTCTTCACGGGCCTAGCCAGCCCCTCTGCCGCCTGCCTTATCGTTAGCGCGGTTTGGGTGTGTAACGACCTGGGCTGGGTTGGAGCTGACTTGCCCCATGAGATGGCGATGGTTTTGGGCGGCCTCACTGCGGTCACCGGTATACTCATGATTGCCAATTTCCCCTACAACAGCTTCAAAGGTATCGACTTCCACGGACGCGTGCCGTTTGTAGTGATGATTCTGGTTGTTTTGGTGTTTGGTCTTGTCACTCTGGATCCTCCGCTGGTTCTTCTGTTGGCCTCTTTGGGCTATGCGGCATCGGGGCCCATCAAGGCGGTCTTTAAACGTAAAAAGCCTGCTGCTGGTTAAGTGCTGTTGAGGGTTCTGCACAATGCCGCGGAACCAATGCCTCTCATCGCGTTCTCACTATCAAGTTAGGACATTAGGAATTGGTTTCAATGGCAACATTTAAAGCTCCACACATCCCTTCCTCGGAAATAACACCTGAGTCCGTCTATTTGCAACGCAGGCAGTTTATGAAAGCGGCCGGACTTTTGGTCGCTCCTGTAATGGGAGGCCTGGCTCTCAATGCCAAGGCTGCTCCAATGACCGGTGGAGTATCTTTAGACTATCAAGCTGCAGCAAGCGGCCCAGAAGGTTACTGGACGGATGAAGATGCGACGCCTGCAGGTGATATTTCTTCGTATTGTAATTTCTATGAGTTTGGCACCGACAAGGGCGACCCTGCCAAGTATTCCCATGAGATGAGTGTCGACCCCTGGACGATAGAAGTTGTGGGGGAGGTTGCCAAGCCAGGGAAAATTAATCTTGAAGATGTTCTTAGTCGTTATGCGCTAGAAGAGAGAATTTATCGTCTGCGCTGCGTAGAGGCGTGGTCTATGGTCGTTCCTTGGGTCGGATTTTCACTGGCGAATTTAATCAAGGATTTCGAGCCAACCAGCAAGGCGCGCTATGTGGCTTTTGAAACGCTGCACCGCCCAAGCGAGATGCGTGGTACTCGCTCCTACACCAGTACGATCGATTGGCCTTATAAAGAAGGGCTGCGTATGGATGAAGCCATGCACCCGCTTGCGATTCTGTCGGTCGGTATGTATGGCAAGACCCTGCCCAACCAGAACGGTGCTCCCGTCAGACTGGTAGTACCCTGGAAGTACGGGTTTAAGAGCATTAAGTCTGTGGTCAAGATACGACTCACCGAGGAGCAGCCATCCACTTCCTGGCAGTTATCCAACGCAAGGGAATACGGTTTTTATTCCAATGTTAACCCTGAAGTTAACCACCCGCGTTGGAGTCAGAAGTACGAACGCAGACTGCCGTCTTCTCTGTTTAGTCCCAATCGTATTGCCACTCGAAAGTTCAATGGCTATGAGGAACAGGTGGCTTCGCTTTACGCGGGAATGGATTTGAAGAAGAATTATTAACCATGAGGGCACTGAAACCAGTCGTGTTCTCGTTATGTCTGCTGCCTTTTGGCTGGTTGGTGTACGCAGCGGGAACGAATGTATTGGGCCCGGATCTGCTGAATCGATCATGCATTTGACCGGCGAATGGTCTTTGCGGATTCTTTTGGTGACTTTGGCCGTCTCGCCGGTCCGCAAGATATGGGGCTGGCGTTGGCCGATGACACTCCGGCGAATGCTGGGCTTGTTTGCATTCTTTTATGCGACGGTTCACCTGGCAAGCTTTAGTCACTTCTATATCGGCTGGACACCCGGCATTCTCCTAGAGGAACTGGTAGAGCGGCCCTATATCACGGTGGGCGCCCTGGCCTGGGTGTTAATGTTGCCGTTGGCAGTGACCTCGACCCGCAAAATGCAGCGCAGGCTGAAGCGCAACTGGCGCAGGCTGCACAGGGCTGTCTATCCGGCCGCGATGCTCGCCTGTTTGCATCTGCTGTGGCAGGCTCGCTCCGATTTGGGCGAGCCAATTCTCTATAGTGTGCTGCTATTTATGTTGCTTATCTGGCGCCTTCCCGTGTATCGGTCGCGCCGCTCAGATGTGCTGAGCGGCTAGGCTTTAAAGCCCTCATTCTGGTTGAAAAACAGGCGCCTTTCAGGGCCACGTGAAAAACCTGAAATTTTTTCTCAAAAGCCCTTGCGGGCATCGAAACGATCCGTATAATGCGCATCCTCGGTTAGGGGGAGCACCCCACCGAAAACTCACAACCCCGGCGGTTTGAGTGTTGCTTAACAAAATAGACGAAGACAGATGTGTGGGCACTTGTTGGGATAGTTGATCACGACTATTCAGACACAACAAGTGACTCACAAATTCTTGTAATTTTTGATTTTCGAATTGTGTCTGAGCTGATGATTTTGGATGGTAAAGCGAGGTACTCGCGTAACCATCTCCTCTTGCCTTCGGGTAGAGGTTAAAGATTAAACTGAAGAGTTTGATCATGGCTCAGATTGAACGCTGGCGGCAGGCCTAACACATGCAAGTCGAGCGAGAAAGTACTTCGGTACGAGTAAAGCGGCGGACGGGTGAGTAACGCGTAGGAATCTACCTGGTAGTGGGGGACAACATGTGGAAACGCATGCTAATACCGCATACGACCTAAGGGTGAAAGTGGGGGACCTTCGGGCCTCACGCTATCGGATGAGCCTGCGTAAGATTAGCTAGTTGGTGAGGTAAGAGCTCACCAAGGCGACGATCTTTAGCTGGTCTGAGAGGATGATCAGCACACTGGGACTGAGACACGCCAGACTCTACGGAGGCAGCAGTGGGGAATATTGCGCA
>DS999234.1 GCA_000156295.1 marine gamma proteobacterium HTCC2148 | reverse complement strand
CCGTTGCTGTGCCAACTCGTTCCATCGAAAAAGGTAAAGACTATGCCAGAGTATAAGGCTCCCCTGCGCGACATTAGTTTTGTCACCAATGAAGTACTCGAAGCAGAGCAGTTATTTCAAACGCTTCCGGGCTACGAAGAAGCCACTACCGATCTCATGAACGCAATCGCAGAGGAGGGTGCCAAATTCGCTGAAGGCGTGCTGGCCCCCTTATATCAGAGCGGTGACCAGGAAGGCTGCACGTGGAGCGAAGAAGGCGTGGCTACCCCGACGGGCTTCAAAGAGGCCTACCAGCAGTATATCGACAACGGCTGGCCTTCGCTGAGTGCGGATGTCGAGGCGGGCGGCCAGGGGATGCCCAATCTTCTGGGTATTATCAACACTGAAATGGTGGGAACTGCCAACTGGGCCTGGGGCATGTATCCCGGCCTCAGCCACGGTGCGATCAAAACCATTGAAGAACATGGTAGCCCCGAGCAGAAAGAAAAATACCTGACACGGCTGGTGTCGGGCGAGTGGACGGGTACCATGTGCCTTACGGAGTCACACTGTGGTTCCGATCTCGGACTCCTGCGCAGCAAAGCCGAGCCCCAGGCTGATGGCTCCTATGCCATAACCGGTCAAAAGATATTCATCAGTGCCGGCGAGCACGACATGACGGATAACATCATCCATATCGTTCTTGCTCGGCTGCCTGATGCACCCGAAGGCACTAAGGGAATATCCCTGTTTATCGTGCCCAAGGTTAACGTTAGTGAAGACGGCACTCTCGGCGAACTCAATGCCGTACATTGTGCGTCAATCGAGCACAAGATGGGTATTCACGGTAACGCCACTGCAGTCCTTAATTTCGACGGCGCCAAGGCCTATTTAATCGGCGAGGAAAACCGAGGCCTCAATTGCATGTTCACTTTTATGAATACCGCCAGAGTGGGTACTGCTGCACAGGGCCTTGCGCACATGGAACTGTCTTTTCAGGGTGCCCTTGCCTACGCCAAGGATCGCCTCGCCATGCGCAGCCTCACTGGGCCGAAAAACCCCGATGGTCCAGCGGACCCAATTATTGTGCACCCAGACGTGCGTCGTATGTTGCTGACCCAGAAAGCTTTCGCAGAAGGTAGCAGGGCATTTTTGTACTTCCTTGCCATGCAGGGTGACATCGTAGACAAAGGAACTGAAGAAGAGGCGAAAGCGGCTGACGATCTGATGTCGTTACTGACTCCTATCGCCAAGGCGTTCATGACCGAAACCGGTTATGAGGCTGCCAACCACGGTGTGCAGATATTTGGTGGCCATGGTTTTATTCAGGAGTGGGGCATGGAGCAAATCGTTCGCGATTGCCGCATTGCCATGTTGTATGAAGGAACGACCGGTATTCAGGCCCTGGACTTGATTGGTCGCAAGGTACTGGGTTCAGGCGGTAAGTTATTGACCAACTTTACTGCCATGATCGAAGAACTGATCGCTCGCGGTTCTGAAGAAGACAAACAATTCCTGGAGCCTTTGAAGGCGCATAGCGACGAGTGGTTGGGCCTTTCTATGAAAATAGGTGAAGCTGCAATGAGCAACCCGGACGAAGCCGGCGCTGCTGCAGTGGATTATCTGATGTACTCCGGCTACGTCACCCTGGCTTACTTCTGGGCCCATATGGCAATGGTGGCTCGCCAAAAGATAGCGGAAGGCGACGAGGACAAGTCATTTTACGAAGCCAAAATAATGACGGCCCAATTTTACTTCCAGCGTTTGTTGCCGCGCACTGAGTCGCTGAAGGCGACAATGCTGGCCGGCGCTGACAACCTTATGCAAATGCCGGAAGAGCTGTTCGCGGTTTGATCATGTTGCTGCTGGGAAGTTGCCTCTCATGGGGGTGACATTCCCAACTTTCGAGGGGAGAATACGCAATCCGTATTCGCCCCTTTTTTTATGCTGCTATGAATGATAAATCCGAACAAGAAGATCTCAGCTACAAAAACAATTTGTATCCTGAGGATCAGGAAAAAGTAGATGGCTTCCTGGAACGAGGAGTCAATTCGGTGGAGCGTAAGCCATTCCGCCCCGGTCGCCTGTTAATCATGCTCATAGTGGTCGTTGTGGGTCTGAGTATTTTCAGCCAGTGGCTGGCTCGCTGGGCGGGCATTTACTAAGCCCTGCTACCCTTGTCAGCCTCAACCTTTGATATAGTCTGCCCTCCAACTCTCGGTGTGTAGCGCAGCCTGGTAGCGCACTTCGTTCGGGACGAAGGGGTCGGAGGTTCAATTCCTCTCACACCGACCAATAAAATCAATGACTTACAGGATTTGTCTCCTGCTGCCAACGTCACGGGAAGCGTATTGGAAGCAGGTTGACACTGCTTATCTGTCTATTTAACTGTCCGTTTACCCTCAAACTCAGCTCTGAGCGATTGCCTGCGATTTAGAGGGGGTGGGGGGGAAGTCTTGGTATGGCTATGGCTATGGCTATGGGTGCCACTCCCACTTGAGAAAAGCGGAATTTGAACTTAAGTCACTCAAGCGCAGCTGCGACGTGTTTGGCTTGGCTAATGTCCGCTTACACCTCAAAGCGGACGTCAGCTGAAGAAAAATTGAACCGTTAGAATGTCTGTTTTATGCTGCGATCTCAACCGGTCGATGCAACAAATAACCGTCACTCCCTGACACTTGACTAAACCAGGCCTACTTTTGGAGACAGATTGTTCGGTAGTGTCGCCCGGCGCACAAAATATCAGTGATCTATCAAAACGACTTTTACTCCAGTATAAGTGTGGTTTAAGCCTGAGCACTGTCTAGATGACGCAAAAACAAAAATCGGTAATCATCATCGGAGGTGGGGTCTCTGGCCTGTCGGCGGCAAAGCGACTGAAGGAAGCGGGCGTGCCGATCATACTTCTGGAAGGAAGGGATCGCCTGGGCGGCCGCGCGCACACGCTCGATATTGCGGGGAACCAGGCCTCCTGGGTCGAACTGGGACCCTTCTGGATTGAGGACCATCTGACTAACCCCGCCTACCACTTATTGAGGGACATCGGGGCCGAAGTTCATCAACACGATATTGGCCCCTCAACGGTGCGGATCTATGACCAACGTTCGGCGCGTTGGCTAGGGTGGACAACGACACTGTGGGCGTTTATCAAGCTTGGTTGGAGCTTTAGCCGGTTCGGTAAACTTCGGCCGAATACCTCTACGTTTAATAACCTGGGTGAGCGAATCGACGGCGTACTTGGCAAGCGACCCAAACGTGAGCATCTCTACCTGTTCAAGATATTTTCCGAGAGTCTTAACGGTGGCTCCACCTACGACACACACCAGAATCAGTTAAGCGATGACCTCTGGGAGTTCACCAACCATGACGAAAAGAGTCAGGTTTTGATTTCTGGTGGATTCCGCCTATTGGTGGAGTTGTTGCGTGATTCTCTGTCTGCTGACGAGGTGATGCTGAATCAGACCGTCTCAAGAATTTCGATTCAACAAGACACTTCCGCCCAACCGCCCGTGCACGTCGAAACGGCCGACGGAAAGACCTTCGAAGGCTCCCATGTCATCGTTACCGTCCCCCTTGGTGTATTGAAGGCTGGAACCATCACATTTGATCCACCGCTCCCCACCAGTAAGCAGGATGTCATCGAGCGCATCGGCTTCGGAAGTGTCGAAAAGGTCGTCATGACGTTCAAAAACAGCTTCTGGCGTAGAAACCCAAAGAAGCAAGACCATTTCTTCAGTATTCCCGACCCTATCGCTTCCCACGGCAGTTTCTTCGATGTATCGATGTCATCTGGTGCTGGGCCGGATTCGCCCACATCTCCCTGTCTTGCTAGCGTATTCGGCCCGCCTAAGGCTGCGTGGGTGGCGGAGAACCCTGAAGCGGCCGTAGAAGAGGTGCTGTCTGAGCTACAGATGATGTTCCCCGATACGTTTGAGCCTCCCGTCGCGACAGCCGTATCCAACTGGACCACCAGTCCCTTCTCAGGGGGCTGCTACCCTTACACGAGCGTCGACACGCAGCCCGGTGACTTTATTCGATTTGCGGAACCGACGCACCATGGGAGAGTCCTGTTCGCTGGCGACACTTGCGCGGTGGGAGTCGGCCTGGGTTATGTAGAAGGAGCCATGGCCGCAGGTGAGCGGGCAGCGGATACAATAATCGCCACGGTGGCTGATTCCCAATAGGTATGAGCATGACTGAAACCAACACTGCGATTCACGCTACTAGGCTATAGGCAAGTTGCTGGGCATCGTCAAACTGATAAACGGAACAGATTTATTATCCCTTTGATTCCCTTCAATAAGCATAGACCCATGTCCACCATTAGGCGAAAGCGGACGTTATGGAACATGGCTTGATCTGGAAGGGCTAATGTCCGCTTTCACCTCATAAGGGAGATTAGCAGGAGTAGATGTTTGGTGATGTAGTGGTCGCTCTTTGCCAGCTAAGGACTCGCGTTAACGCTCACAGCTGGGGCAGCGGTTACCCTGACTTTGGCAAGCTCGCCGGCGTCTTCCCTAACTAGACGGGGAACGAGGTAGCCTGGCAAGCGGTTTTCCAACTGGGTAATGAGCTCAAGTCCGCGCCTGGCAGTCACTTCAAAGTGAGCAGCGCCTCTAACTCTGTCCAAAAGGTGGAGGTAATAGGGTAAGACACCGGCGGTAAATAATTGCTCACTGAGGTCTGCCAGTTCGTCTTCAGTGTCATTGATACCAGCTAACAGGACTGCCTGGTTCAGCAGGGTGATTTTCCCGCTCGATAGTTTTTGCAGGGCATTTTTCACTTCAGTATTGATTTCGTTGCCGTGATTACTGTGGACAACCAACACTGATTGTAGGCGGGTGCCGGTGAGGGCATTCACCAGACCTGCGGTCACGCGACTGGGCAGCACGATGGGCAAACGGCTGTGCACTCTCAGTCGCTGCAGGTGGGGTATCGCTGCCAACTGACCAACCAGGCTCTTTAATTGCCGATCGGACACCAGAAGAGGGTCGCCGCCGCTCAGTATTACTTCACTGATGCTTGGATCATCGGCGATGTGCCGTACCGCGTGTAACCACTCCTCGCGGCTATTTCGATTTTCGTTGTAAGGAAAATGGCGGCGAAAGCAGTAACGACAATTGATTGCACAACCACCGCTTAAAATAAGCAGAGCGCGCCCATGGTATTTTTGGATGACACCGGGATGAGTAATGCTGTCCCCGGTTTCACCAACCGGGTCATCTCCGAAACCCGGCACTTGCAGCAATTCGGCGCTAACACTGAGCACTTGCCGCAGCAGCGGGTCGTCGGGGTCGCCATGAGTCATGCGCGAAATGAAACTCTGCGGAACCTTGAGAGGAAAATCTTCACCGGCAAGTTCTGAGTACCCAACCGCTTGTGCATCCAGTCCCAATTGAGACAGCAGCTGACGCCCTGAGCGGACCACTGCCTGCAGTTCTGCTTGCCAGTCGCTTTCGGCATGAAGTTCAGACAGGGGTATCAATGCACTTTTTCCGGGGTCAACAACGGATGACCATTCTATCAGTTGCTTGTGGCTTGAGTCAGCCCAGCCGATCTCGCAAGCTGTAGAACAACATGCCGGCCACTAGTCCGGGCCAGCGCAGCAGGGTGCCGCCAGGAAAGGTTCTCGAAGGTACGCTTGCCATCACGTCGAAGCGTTCTGCACTGCCGGCGATGACTTCCGCAAGTAGTTTCCCAGCCAGAGTCGCGGTCGGAACACCGTGGCCTGAATAACCGTGGGCATAAAAAACCTGCGAGGACAGACGGCCGAAGTCGGGCATGCGGTTCAGCGTAATGGCCAGTGTGCCCCCCCAGCCATAGTCGATGCGAGTGGTTTCGAGTTCGGGGTATATTCGCAGCATATATTTGCGGACGAAATTGCCTATGTCGGCCGGGAACCTACGGCTATAAGATTCTCCACCGCCGAAGAGCATGCGATTGTCTGCGGACAGTTTCCAGTAGTCGATGACAAACAGGCTGTCGGACATGGACGTGTCGTCTCGAATCAGGCGTCTGGCCAGTGCCTCAGGCAGCGGTTCGGTGGCCAGCATGTAGTTGTTAATGGGCATAATGCGCCCGGCGGTGCGCGGTTCCAGTTTTTCCAGATAACCGTTGCAGGCCAGCACCAGGTACTTGGACTTTACCGTACCGCTATCCGTTTTCACGCATACCTGATGACCCTCAGTATAAGAAAGTACCCGGCTACCCTCATATAGTTGAGCTCCCAGGGTGTCGGCTGCCTTGGCCAGACCCAGGGCGTAATTGAGCGGGTGAAGGTGGCGCGACCCTTCATCAAGAACTCCGCCGTGAAAGCCCTGACCCGAGGTCATATCCGCCAGTTCAGAGGAATCCACATAGCGAATCTGCTGGTAGTCGTAAACCTTCTGCAGGTGTTCTGCCTCCTCGATAAGCCAGGGTTGCTCTTTAGCTTTGGAGGCGACATGCAAATTGCCGGTCTTCAGTTCGCAGTCGATCTGAAACTCACTGATCAGGTCGCATACGGTATCTACGGCTTCCAGACCTAACTGCCAAAGCGCCTTGGCATGGTCCAAACCAACCAGTTTTTCCAGGGTTTCCTGGTCCGCCCGTTGCCCTGTTCCCACATGCCCGCCGTTACGGCCGGAGGCGCCCCAGCCAATCTTGTTGGCTTCCAGCAGGGCAACGCTGTATCCCGCTTTGCGCAAATGGATGGCAGAGGAGAGGCCGGTGTAGCCACCGCCGATAATGCAGACGTCAGCAGACACTTCTCCTTGCAGTGGTGGGAAGGAGAGCTGCTGGTTAGCAGAAGCGGCGTACCAGGAATCGACATGAGAAGTATTTTGCATGGCGGCAATATACCGTTTTGGGGCCCCTTTAAGTCATAACACATTAGGGTTAGCTTAGACCCAAAGTCCTTGAACAGTGCGGGTTTCGCCGCGATACTCGCGTTTTTGGGCAGCATGGACACTTTATGAGCACCGATACGCAAGTCATCAAGGACTGGCTGAAGCAACACCAAATATCCGAAGTGGAGTGTTTGGTACCGGACATGACGGGCAATGCCCGCGGCAAGTTCATTCCCGCAAACCAGTTTCTAGAGATGGGTGAGCCGAGGCTACCCGAAAGTATCATGGTGCAGAGTGTCACTGGTGAGTATTCCGACGAACACTGGGACCTGGTTGAACCCACCGATGCCGACATGATCCTGGTGCCTGACCCCTCCACCATGCGCCTTGTACCTTGGGCGCGCGAGCCTACCGCCCAGATAATTCACGACTGCTACACCATGGATGGCAAGCCCCATCCGCTGTCGACTCGAAATGTGCTCCGTAAGGTTCTTGATCTCTACGAAGCCGAGGGATTGCAGCCTGTTGTCGCTCCAGAGGTCGAATTTTTCCTGGTGGCAAGAAACACTGAGCCGGACAACGTACTGACGCCACCTTACGGTCGCTCCGGTCGCAAGGAAACTTCTCGTCTTTCATACAGCATTGACGCGGTAGCGGAGTTTGAGGACTTCGTTGAGGATATGTATGACTACGCCGAAGCCCAAAAGCTTAGGGTAGACACCCTGATTCACGAGAATGGTGCTGCTCAGATGGAGATCAATTTCCTCCACGGAGACGCATTGGACCTGGCAGACCAAGTGTTTACCTTTAAGCGCACTGTCCGCGAGGCGGCGCATAAACACGGGGTGTATGCCACCTTTATGGCCAAGCCGATGCAGAATGAGTGCGGTAGCGCCATGCACATTCACCAGAGTCTGCTACGCAAAGACTCCGGAGAGAATGTCTTTACTGACGGTAACGGTGAGCATTCTGAAGCCTTCATGAGCTACATCGCCGGCTTGCAGCGTTATACACCAGAACTGATCAGCTTTTATGCGCCCAATGTGAATTCCTATCGGCGCTTGGCCCCCGATATCTCTGCGCCCATTAACCTCAACTGGGGGCTGGATAACCGAACTACCGCATTCCGTGTTCCTCAAAGTGGCCCGGCAGCGACACGGGTTGAAAACCGCTTTCCCGGAGCGGATGTGAACCCCTACCTGGCCTTTGCAGCCAGTCTTGCCAGTGGCTATCTCGGCATGAAGCAACAACTCAAACCCAGCGATCCTCACGAGGGCACTGCCAACGAAAGCGAGATTGAAGTTGCACGAACGCTTGAAGAAGGCCTGCGCAACCTTAATAAATCTCCGGAAGTCTGTGAGGTTTTCGGAGAGTTGTTCCTTCGAGGGTATGCCGCTGTGAAGCGCGATGAATTCGAAGAATTTAATCGGGTGATTTCTTCCTGGGAGCGGGAACACCTGCTGCTGCAGGTATGATGACTGGAGTTGTGGCGACAGCATGAGTAGCAAGGATAGTGATGGTTTAGTGGGCACCAGCCAGACGAGCTACCGCTTGTTTGTCTGGGTCAAGTATCTGGTTTATGTGTTGCTCAGTTTCAATATCTATTTGTTCTTACAGGAAGAGCTGAGTGCGCTGGAGCATACCTTTGTTGACGGTTTTGAACTGAGTCAGATTATTCAGGTCTTTTCGGCAACCATCGATACAGCAGCCTGGGTCTTGCTGCTCTTGCTGTTTGAGTTGGAAACCTCAGTTTTGGACGATGACAAGATTCGTGGTTCGGTCAAGTGGAGCCTGCACGGTTTGCGCCTGGTTTGCTATGCAGCTGTTTTTTATGCCTTTACCGGCTATTACGCGGAACTGGTCGCTTTATATCAGGTAACCTCACTTGCTGCCTTTGATGCTTGTGCCAGCCTTGAGCAGGGCTGGTCTCTGCTAGTGACTATCGATGAATATGAACCTCTCAGCGTTGCAAATTGTGCCGCGCTGGCGGGCCCGGTCTACCAGATGGGCGACTTCAATATCGTGAGCAGCGGTGATGTATTACAGAGCGTCAGGTGGTTGGGCTGGACCGATGTCATCAACTCAGCGTCGTGGTTATTGGTGGTGATACTGCTTGAAATTGAAGTCAGGCTGCAGCTGCGTGGCAACCTCTCGGATCAGATCATGCGCTTTACCCTGATGATCAAGTATGTCGTGTACGGGGCCCTGTTTGCCTGTGCCGGATACTGGGGCGTGGCTGGAGACTTTCTTGATTTCTGGGATGCTGCATTGTGGCTGTTCGCCTTTATCTTTATCGAGCTCAATGTGTTTGAATGGCAGGCCGAAACCAGTCAGGAAAATCCTGCAACCGCCTGAGGGAAGCCATGTTCAGCAGCGATGATCTTTCCAGTTTACGCTGGGATGCGGTGTCCGGCGCCGTCGAAATTATCGACCAGACGTTGCTCCCTCATACACTCCACTGGGTCCACCTCGATTCACTTGAAGCTTACTGCCACGCTATTAGCGTAATGCAGGTTCGTGGCGCCCCACTGATTGGGATTACCGCCGCATTTGGCCTGGCTCATGCAGTCGCTGAAAATCCCTCTGATACTAATCTGGTTGCCGCCAGCGCCAGTCTGATGGCCACCCGGCCAACGGCCGTGAATCTGCGTTGGGCGCTGGAAACCATGGAGCGTCATCTTTGTTCCCTCGTGGAGGGGGACCGTGCAGTTGCTGCCCGCCAGCAGGCTATCGCTATGCGCCAGGCTGATATCGATAACTGTGCCTTGATTGGCGAAAATGGACTGGGCCTACTGCGGGATATTCCCCATGGCGAGACCTTGAATATTATGACCCATTGCAATGCCGGTTGGTTGGCGACCATACAATGGGGTACGGCGCTGGCACCAATATACAAGGCGCAAGCCGCAGGCCTTCCAGTGCACGTCTGGGTTTCTGAGACCCGCCCACGCAACCAGGGAATGAATCTTACCGCCTGGGAGCTACAGCGTGCGGGTGTGCCCTGCACGGTTGTGGCCGATAATAGCTGTGGCCAACTGATGCGTGAAGGTAAGGTCGACTGCGTTATCGTCGGTTCTGATCGCACCGCGGCCAATGGCGATGTCTGCAATAAAGTGGGCACTTACCTGAAAGCGCTCGCTGCGCAAGACAATGACATTCCTTTCTACGTTGCGCTTCCCGAGTCGACTATCGATTGGCGCTGTGACACGGGGCAGGAGATACCCATTGAGGAGCGAGATTCACTGGAAGTGTTGACGATTGCTGGTGTGGATTATGCGGGACAGGGCCTGGAAGTGAATCTTGCTGCTGCCGACACCCAGGCCGCTAATCCCGCTTTTGATGTTACGCCCGCTCGATTGGTGCGTGGTTTGGTGACAGAGCATGGCGTGTTTGAGGCGAGCGGGGCC
Source organism: marine gamma proteobacterium HTCC2148 (assembly GCA_000156295.1). Classification (GTDB taxonomy): domain Bacteria; phylum Pseudomonadota; class Gammaproteobacteria; order Pseudomonadales; family Halieaceae; genus Halioglobus; species Halioglobus marinus. The sequence continues at coordinate 94,899 of DS999234.1, read as the reverse complement.
GGATTAACTGAGCTCCAGGGTCGGCTTTAGTCGTTGCCCTCCGGTTGTCCGGTTCGCCAAACTATCCTTAGATCCTTTCATCAAGGCCAACGTAATCAATGCGCGGGTAACTTCGCCACCGGAAGCTTTGCCTGTGGTCACAGATCAAGCAGCTGTGTTCTATTTCACCCGTTTGCATGTCCATTTCACCTGACTTGGTCATCATGCCTTTCTCGCAGGCATCACAAACATAGTTGACTTCAACTGGCCTGACTTCTCTTTTGATTTCTGCCATTGGTCGAGGATCTCCTTGATTGGTAGGTCTATGCTAGCGCGACAGAATCCAGTTCTAAAGTGCTTTATTAGTTGGATTGCGGTCAGAGTGTTGGGTAAATGGGTGGGCGATCCAAATAACGAAGTGAATAAAAAGCCAGCCACCGCTGAAATCGGCAGCGTAAACAGCGTCCGGAATTGGCGAACCCAGGGCTGAGGCCCTAGAAGTCGTCCAGTTCCAGGTCGTAGTAGCCCAGTTCGTCCCGCAGACGTTTCTCTTCCAGACGCTGTTCGGCACGGCGGCGCTTTTGCGCCAGCCGTTGCTTGTCGCTGGAAACGGGGGACATATCGGCGAATTCCTCTTCGACGATATCACCGAGCATAGGCTCGAAAATATCTTCTATCGGCTCAGAGGAGCTCGGTTCCTGGTTGCGCTCTCCCATAAATCACCTCCCGATGACTTACACTAGGTCACATCAGACAGATACAGTTCTGTCTCAAGGCGGAGTAAATCAAATATTTCGGTCCTGGGGAACTTTTTTTTTGCGACTTTTTACAAGAAAAATAGGGTGACCCGCTGCCATCCATGGCTCTCTCAGCCCTCGCATCGACATCCTTGTCGCACCGTCCCTGGCTCTCGGGTTGGCGGGCCACCCTGCGCTGAATAGAGCAAGGACTGTGCCAGGCATTCAAGGCCCTGAAAGTGAGGGTTTTTAGCTCAATCACCCAGTGCGTCGCGATGATGCACGCGTGCGGTCGTGGCCGGCCAGGTGCGGCCGGCGAGGTGCGGCCGCTTAACGAGAGTTTGGTTTGATGACTAGTTACGGGGCAAAAGTTGCAAAGCCGCGGTGGCCACTTGCTGGGGGGTGTTATCGCCGGTGACTAGAATGTAATCGGCGTATCGCTCGTAAAGCGGAGTGCGCTCGGCATAAACCTGGGCGAAGCTTTGTTCTCCATCACTGGCGATTCCGCGCAAGGGTGCAGCTGCCACCCGTTCCTCCAGCGTTGCCAGCTCTGTTTTCAAATAGATGACCGGCCCCAGTGATTTGAGTCGAGCCATACTGGGCGCGCTGTAAACTACGCTGCCCCCGGTAGAAACCAGAGCGTGATCAAGTCGAAGATTCAATAGCACGTCCTCTTCCACCTGCCTCAAGTAGCGATAGTCGTGTTGCTCCAGTATTTCCTGAAGCGTTGCTTCTTCCCGCACCTGGATATCAAGGTCAGTATCAACAAAGCGAAGGCCGGTCAGCTTGGCAAGTAATATTCCCACTGTACTTTTGCCTGCGCCGGGCATGCCAACCAGGCTGATGGTATTGAATGGGCTCACAACGGACTCACTTGTAACCAGGAAGGCCTATTATCACGGAGCCGGGCGGGCGGCGCCAGTCCCGGGCCTTGCAGGGTAAGTTGGCTCTGGTTAGAGTGGCAGCCCTGCCTACGAGATCAGGAAAACCCCATGAGTTTATTGACCACCCCCCTGGATGCGCTGCATAGAGAGCTCGGTGCCAAAATGGTTCCCTTTGCCGGCTACGATATGCCCGTGCAATACCCGGCCGGTATCATCAAGGAACACCTGCAGACGAGAGAGGCAGCAGGGCTGTTCGACGTTTCCCATATGGGGCAGGTCATTATAGAGGGCGCAGGTGTTGCGGCTATGCTGGAGTCTTTGGTGCCGGTTGACGTTGAGGGTCTGGGCATTAATTGCCAAACCTATGCACTGTTGACCAACGATCAGGGCGGCGTGCTCGATGACCTGATTATTACCCGCTGGGCGCAGGATAAATTTTTCCTGGTGGTGAACGCGGCTTGCAAGGAACAGGACATAGCACATTTGCGCAGTCACCTTGCCGGCCAGTCAATGAAGGTACTGAGTGATCAGGCGCTACTTGCCCTGCAGGGCCCCAAAGCGCGTGAAGTGATGAGTGAGTTATGTCCGGCTGCAGTGGAACTGGTTTTCATGCAAGGCTGTGCGGCGACCATAGATGGCATAGAGGTTTATATCACCTGCTCTGGTTACACGGGAGAGGATGGCTTCGAGGTGTCGATGCCCAATGGCGCCGCCGATGTGTTAGCGAGAAGAATACTCGACTTTGAACAGGTTGAGCCTATCGGCCTTGGAGCCCGTGATTCTCTGCGTCTCGAGGCCGGCCTTTGTCTTTACGGCCATGAACTGAATACTGAAATTGACCCGGTCCAGGCAGGCCTGCTGTGGTCTGTTAGCAAGTCTCGCCGCGCCGATGGAGCTCGAGCTGGCGGATTCCCCGGGTCTGACACTATTTTTGACCGTATTATCAATAAACCCGACTTGCGCAGGGTCGGTTTGACCGTCGACGGTAAGCGTCCGGTGCGAGAAGGCCAGACTGTGCTAAATGCCAATGGCGAGGCAGTAGGCGAAATTTGTTCCGCTGCTTATGGTGCTAGCCTCGGCGGGCCTATCGCTATGGCTTATGTGCAGCGTCAACTTGGTGACCCGGGCACGGAGCTTGCGGTAGATGTGCGTGGAAAACTGCTGCCCGTTACCGTTACCAAAATGCCATTCAGTCCCCAGCGCTACTATCGGGGTTGAGCCGCTCGGCCAATGCCGGTTTGCGGAGGTCTTGTAGTTGGCCCCAGCCGGCCCGTAGGGGTTGTATCAGGTAAGGTAGCAGTCGCCATGGGCGGTAGCGTTTGAGCAGCCAAAGCACCAGGGAGATCACCGCGATTGCCAGTGCCAGGCCTAGCAGTTGAGTTCGGCTCAGCGCGGGTGGAGGGCCCTGGGTGTTGACCGCGGCGGTTCCCGTTATCCGCACTTCCACCGCAGGAAGAGTCAAGACACGTAGCTCCTCGGAACCAGTATCCCACCAGAAAAAGTCTTCATTCGGGAGTAGGTAATTGCCGGGTTTTTGTGCGACATAGCTGATGGTTTGAATTCTACTGCTCGTGGCCTGGCCGCGGTTACGACTGTTTTCCAGCACCGGAGGGGCGGGATAGGCGGCGAGGCCTGCTTGTCGCTCAGTGCCGACCTCGGGCAGCATCATTGCCAGCAGGTCGTCCGCCTGAAATTCTATCCGACGTTCAAATGCATCACCGGGCTCTAACTGACTAGTGTCTTTGCTAAGGCTCTGCCGCACAGAAAAAGCGGGTGCCGCTACCCAAAAATCGGCCTCCTCTAGAGCGCTGGGCATTGCGACGAAAAATTCCAGGGGCGCACTTAATGTGTTGCCCCGTACGTTGCCTCGCTCGCCCGCGTTAACCATTATCGACAGCGAAATGGGCGGTATGGTGAAGTTACCTGCGCGCTGCGGATAGAGATCCAGTGTCCAGCGCTGAATGACCCAGGTGCTTCCGCTGCGGGACTCACTGGCATTAGCTGCGAACTGTTCCGTCTGCAGAATCACCAATCCCGGTACTTCGGGAATGCGTATCCGGGTGCCGCCGGAAAACCAGCTGCTGGTAGCGATTTCTAAAATTAGTTGTGTGCGCTGCCCTGGCACCAGTAGTCCGCGTTGATCAAGGCTGGCGTTCACTGTGAGCTCTCCATCCGATAATAAAGATTCAATATCGGCGATGGCTTGCAGTGGCACTGCCAGCCAGAAAGTCACGAGGAACATAGCGAAGATACGCATTATTGCCTCGGTCCCCTGCGCTGCAGTTGCATGTTGAACTTGGTGGCGAGGAAATTGGAGGGGTCTTGCTGCACTCCGCGCAGCCACATGTCTCTTGTTGCTTCGCTCTGCAGAATTTCTTCAGCGGTATATTGTTTGATCTCTACCTGATCAAAACTGAGCTTTTCCGCACCTTCTGCGGCAATAGCTTCGTCGCCGCCCATCTGCTTCTCTTCACTGCTGCCTTCCTCGCCCTGTTGCGACTCGCTCATACGGTTGATTTCATCGATCAATGCCTGCACTTTTGCGCGATTTTCGGTTGCCCCTGGGTAGCCAGGTGTTCGCGCCAACAGTTGATCGTAGCGTTTTACTGCGCGCAAAAAATCGCGTGCATGGGCTCGAGCGTTGGCCTCGTTGAACAATGCATCGTCGCTGTCTGATCGTGAAAAGTATTCTGCCGCCTGCATGAAGTCCTCGTTGTAATAGTAGGCGACGCCTTTCCAAAGTGGATCCTCAAAGTGATTGGCAGCGCCATGATAGTCGCCGTATTGCAGTAGTAATCGTCCTTGCTGATCAGGGGTTAGCCAGAGTTCGGTGACCCACTGACCCAGTGAAAAGCTGCTTTGTAAAGTTTCAGTGGCCTCTTGATCCTTACCTTTGTCGCTCTCCTGGGCTAAGGCCGGTTCTGGCGTTAACGTCAGTGCTATCGGCAGCAGCAACCATACCCAGTTAATCGTCCAGCCTTTTCGGAACCACATCAGCCACAGCGCCATACAAATGAAAATCAGGGGATAGCCACTGTCCAGCCAGGGTAAAGCGTCGTCGTCGATGATTACGTAATGGCTTTCGATGCGTCGCTCCAGCGCTCGCACATCACCGTCGTCGATGGTCAGTTCTACGTAGTGTCCGCCACTGTCACTGGCTAGAGTCCGCAAACGCCGGCGCTCAAGAGGGACTATTCCGTTTTCATCACTGTCACCACCGATGCCCAGTACCAGGAGCTGGTGAGAGCGCTGTCCGAAATAGTCAGTAAACGCGGTCTCGGTGTTGCTGCCTAGTCCGTCTGTAATCAGGACGACGGTCGCTGCTGCGGTGGTATCGCGAAGAATGTCATCGATCAGGGGCAGGGCATGCTCGGCAAATTTGCCGCCACGAGGCATCATGCTTGGTTTAATAGCAGCAAGATATTGATTGAGGATGTCCTGATCTGCAGTGAGCGTTAGCACGGTATGAGCGGTCCCGGCATAGACCACCAATGAAGATTTTTTATCCGGTCGCAGGGCCAGCAAGTCAGACGCCTTTTGTTTGCCACGCTCTAGACGCGAGGGCTGCACATCTCCCTGTTCCATCGATGAGGAAGCATCCAGCACTACGACCATTGCCGACTTATCCTGGCTTAATGGTGAGGGTTGTTGACGCCAACTGGGCCCGATGACGACAAGTAGGCACAGCACGATGAAAGCGCCGCCAACGGCAGTGGGGTTGAACCAGCGCGAGTCTTTGCTATTCAGGCGCAAATGTTCCAGCAAATGAGGCGCGATGATGCCGCCAAACATATCCTTCTGGTTGCGTCTGCTGCCGCCGAGTCGAATCAGCAGTAACCAGGGAATGAGCAGCAGTAGCCAAAGCGGTCGGAGAAAATGAAAGTATTCGAGCGAGGCCAGGTCAGGGAGCATTAGTGACCCTCCCGGCCCACAGGGACGCAAAGGCAAAGAAGCCATGGTAAAACAGGTATAGCGTTGAAATTAACGCCATCGGCACCCAGTGCAAACTTTGTCTGGGACGGAAGCTAATCGTTTCATAGAGCTCAGGCTCCAGTTCACCAATGGTGATATAGGCCTGGCGCATCTCGTCCTGGTCGAGGGCGCGAAAGGTTCGGCCATCGGCAATTTTGCTCACCCGAGTGATCGTATCCATATCCAGGGCGTCTTCCCCCACAGTCGCGGGATCTCCAATCGCAATGGTATAAATGCGGACACCATTGGCAGCCGCGACCTTGGCGGCATCCACAGGCGGCACCGTGCTGCCGGTATCATTACCATCGGTTAGCATGATCAAAACCCGGTTGTCAGAGTCGCTGTCACTAAACAGCTTAATAGATAGCCCAATGGCGTCGCCAAACACAGTGCTGGGCCCCGCCATGCCAATCTCGGTTTCATCAAGCAATTGCTGCCAGACCTGGTGATCATCAGTAAATGGTGTTTGCAAATAGGCCGCCGCCCCGAACACGATGAGGCCCAACCTGTCAGACTCGCGGTTTGCTGCCAGCTCTTTTAAAACTTGTTTTACTGCGTCAAGCCGATCTACTGTTACCCCGCTGGGAAGGGTGAAATCCCTGGCTTCCATAGAACCTGAAAGATCGACTGCAATCATCAGGTCACGGCCAGACTTCTGTTGTTCTATCGGTGGACCAATCCACTGGGGTTTGGCTGCGGCCAGAATCAGTAAAAGCCAGGTCAGGTTTACCAGGATTTTTTGTAGCGTACTGCGGCGTAAAATTCGCGCACCCTGCTCAGGCTTTTGCTCGCTCAAGTCAACCAGCTTGTCGAAGAAAGGCACTTTCACGGAATCACGACTTTCTTTATAAGCAGGAAACAAGCGAATCAGCAAGGGCAGCGGCAGCAGCAACAGGGCCAAAGGAAATGCGAATTCAATCATCGTGACGGTTTTTGTGCTGTTCAATCCAGGTGAGACTGGCGGCTATCAATTGCTCGGCGGTGGCCCGTTCAAGCGTCTGCTTCTGGTAGATGCCAAGGGCCAGAATTTGACACTGGTCTTGGTTAAAGCTTGGTTGCTCGCATTGGGCATTGAGGAATCGGGCCCAATCGTGTCCCGATAAACTGGCGACCTGCTGGCGTGAGAACGCAGCCAGTGCGGTGAGTTTTAATAAGCTATTAATCTGTGCTGCCGCGGTCGCCGAGTTTCCGAGTTGACGCAACCTGTTGCTGGCCTCTTTGCGATAGCGATTGCGATACCAGTATTGTAATCGGAGCCACAGCTTGTGCGACGTCCAGGCTATGAGCACGGCGGCCACGACATACCAGCCAGCAGTTTGTGGTAACCAGTCGATATTCGGGGGAGAAACTACCTCGTTGAAATCGCCCAGAACATAGTTGCCAAAAATGTCTGGCAGTGCAGGCAGACTCATACCAGAACCCGCTGACCGCCCAGTTGCTCTCGCAACTGTTGGTCGGTCGGTACAGCGGTGTGTACCGGAATGACAGGAATCTGGTGGCGCTGCAAGTCCTCTCGCACGTGGGCGAAAGAACTTTCGAAACTGGCTTCGAAACGTTCGCCCAAATCGTGGTGACCGGGGTCAATTTCCAGTTGAAAATGACCGTCACTCACTACCAGCTTTTCAGCGCTGGATATGTCTCGTTCCAGTGGGTCGTAGATCATGCTGCAGACGATGTCGTTGTGCTGGCCAATGCGCCGAATGCTTTGCAAGGCCGCATCGCTCCAGCCGTAAAAGTCGGACACTAGTATGACCAGGTAATCGTGGCTGATTTGTCGCTCGGTGGCCCGCAGTGCTTCAGCCAGCGCCTCAGGCCTGCTTGGCACGCCAGAATTGACGGACAGCTCGTTGTTCATAGTGGCCAGGTCTCCCAACCAGCCCATGGCTTTCTTCTCGCTTCTGGCGGGCCTGGCCTCGACGACGCGTTCATCGTTAAATAAAATCGCGCCGATGCGGTCGCCAACGTCGATGACACGCCAGGCCGTGATAGCGGCCACTTCGGCTGCGATAACAGATTTCATCTTATATTGGCTGCCGAAAAACATGGGCAGGCGCTGATCGACGATGACCAGTACCGGTCGGTCTCGTTCCTCGGTATAAACCCTGACATGAGGTTTGCCGGTTCTATTGGTGACTCGCCAGTCCATGGTGCGAATATCGTCACCGGGTCGGTAGTGACGAAGTTCGTCAAAATCCAGGCCGCGGCCGCGCAGTTTGGAGCGCTTGCGTCCGGCCAATTGCGAACGTGTCGGTTGGCGTGGGAGATAGCTAAAGCCGCCAGCGGTGTAACGCAGTCGCACCAAATCCTGTAGGTTGGTATAGATTTGCGAGTTGGCATCCACCGACATGGGTCAGCCCACAGCGACCTGGGTAATGATCTCGTCAATGACATCGTCAGGAGATACCCGGTCGGCAAGGGCGTCGTAACTCAGGATAAGTCGGTGGCGCATGATTGCATGTAATACCGAGCGAACATCTTCAGGGGTGACGTGATCACGTCCGTCCAGCCAGGCACTGGCGCGGCTGGTGCGATGCAGTGCAATGGTGGCCCTTGGGCTGGACCCGGTGTCTATCCAGGTAGCCAGTTGCTTGCTGTAGTCGGCGGCCTGCCGAGTAGCCATTACCAGGTCGACGATGTACTGCTCTACCGGTGCCGATAATGTCATCTTACCGATCACCTCACGGCCGGCGAAGATATGATCCTGGGAGATCATAGTCAGTTGTTCCTGCTGCGCGGCCTCTTCGGCCTGCAGCATGCGGACGATAGACAGCTCCGCCGCGTTATCCGGGTAGTCCACAGAGATCTTCATCAGGAAACGATCCATTTGCGCTTCCGGCAGGGGATAGGTGCCTTCCTGTTCAATCGGGTTCTGGGTTGCCAGCACCATGAATAAGGGCGGCAACGGGTAGGTTTTGCCTGCGACCGTAACCTGGCGTTCTTCCATGGCTTCCAGCAGTGCCGCCTGAACCTTTGCTGGAGCGCGGTTGATTTCGTCGGCCAGTATCAGTTCGTTGAATATGGGTCCCTCTTGAAAGATAAGCTCCGACACTCCCTGGTTATCCTGGTAAACCTCGTTGCCAGTGACATCAGAAGGCAGCAGGTCTGGGGTGAACTGGATACGTCCCAGGCTGGCCTGTAACACTCTGGAAAGGGTTTTGATCGAACGGGTTTTAGCGGTACCGGGGAGCCCCTCCAGCAACACGTTGCCATTGCATAATAAAGCGAGAGCGAGGGTGCGTACGACCTCTTCCTGCCCGATCACTGATCGGGCCATTTGCTCCATCATGGACTTTACTGCATTGAGGTTTTCGCTGGGCAAGTGACTGCTCCTCTGTGGCGGCTTGGTCTTGGTATAACTACTGCTGTTGATTATAGCCGCAGCGGGCCCTTTTCCGGCATAAATCTATAGTTGCTTGCTGTTGTTATCAACGGGGGTGAACCAATAGATAAGTGGATAGTTGCAGTAACACCCACTATTCTCATTAAAATTCAGTCCTGTTATCGTCTCAAATCAGTTATACGATGAACATCACAATACAGAGGTAGACCCCAAATGAAGAGAGTTGTTATCAGATTAGAAGTCCCAGAACGTGGGTAAGTTAATGGAGGCTGTTGATACGGACAAAGCTATCGAGTCGGTCGATCAGGAACAGATGACCGAGGCGGTCACCGGCGATGGTCTTGATTACAAGAAGGCTTATGACTCAGTAGACATGGAAAAGGCTTCTGAGTCAGTCGATATTGACAAGGTTAAAGAAGCAATGGGCTCTGACTAGAAGGTCAATTTTTAACGCGCAGGCCAGGCGATGTCATACACAGAGGTCAGTGCGTAACATACAGGTGGCCACCGCCGACGCGTTGAGTACCAACCTTGATCCGAGCATAGCTCGCCGGCAGTGCGAAAACTTGCAGCAAAGAATTGCCAACGGATCGCAGCTAGAGCGATTTCCCTTGCAGCCAAAAGATTGGGACCTTGAGTTAAAATAATCACAAAAAAGTCTTCAATTTGGCCGAGCAGGAATTGTTGATTCAGAGCGCCAACGTTTTTCCGGGGGATTCCGCGCCCGAATTTCTCAAGCAAAAGCGGGCTTTTCTCTGGTTTGCATAGAAAATGTGCCGCTGCAGATCGTCGTTATGTGTTTATTGGTTCTATGAACCTTGATTCCCGTTCACGTGCAATCAACACCGAAATCGGAGCGATGCTATATTTGCGGAGTTGGCCGAAGAACTGCCGAAAATTCTGGAGCGTAATATGAGTGGAGAAAACGCCTGGCATGTGCAGATGAATGAACAAAAAAGTTGTTTTAGTAAAATAGCGAAGAGGTTGGCACCAGGCAGCCAGCGCGCAAGGGACCGCAGCGCGTGATGAATTTGCTGATGAAGCTGGGGTCGCAGGATCAGTAGTAGGCTTTGTTGGCTCGGGAGTGGTTAACTATGCTCGATCGTGCCGATCGTATTGATAAAAGATGCAGCAGACACTGGCGGTTTTTTGCGGTCTTGTCGCTATCGCTTCTTTTGGCTGCCTGTGCCTCCAGACCGTATCAGGCCTCTGGCTTCAAGGCTGTGGCTTTTACCCAGCGCGCGATAGTTCAGCAGCAGGGCAATCTTACCGTTTCTGCATCCGTGCCAACGGCTGCAGAGACAGAGGCATTAACTGGCCTGGACCTTTACTCACAGGGCATACAGCCTGTTTGGTTGGAAATCGAGAACGGCAGTGAGTGGCCGGTACGGTTGGTTAAATGGAGCATCGACAGAGACTACTTCTCACCAATTGAAGTGGCCTATATGAACCGGAAACAGTTCACTAAGCAAGGCTACGAAGACATGCAGGCCTGGTTTCACAACAATGCAATGCCACGTCAAATTCCTGCTTCGGGAAAAGCGAGTGGACTGGTTTTTACGCATTTACGGGCAGGGACTAAAGGTTTTAATCTGAATCTGTTTCAGCAAGGTCAGCTCTACGATTTTACTTTTTTAGTTCCTCTTCCAGGTTTTCAAGCTGACTATACGCGAGTTAAATTTGACCAGCTATACGCTTCAGAGGAGATCATTGAACTTGACCGCGCGGGGCTGCGTGACAAGCTTGAAAATGAACTGGCCTGTTGCGCGACCGACGAAACCAAGACAAAGCAAGGCGGTCCGTTTAATACGATTCTGATCGGCAGTGGTAATACTTTGCGCAGGGCCATGCTACGCGGCGACTGGTTGGAAACTAGCGCAGAAACAGTAACGAAGTCACGCACGCAGCGTTACAAGGGGCGCTCTCCTGATGCGGTGTTTTGGAAATACCGAAAAGACGGCAATGAACGTATTGCCTTGCACCTATGGTTAACTCCCTGGCGTGTAGACGGCAAACCGGTTTGGGTCAGTCAGGTCTTTTACTTTTTAGTTGATACCAGTCCAGTCGCTATTTTTTTGCAAAAACTTGAGGGGAATGCCGAGGCAGAGGCATTTTTTGCACGAGAGAGTGTGACTGCGGATCTCGATAGTGCGCAGAATTTTTTCCTCCAGAACCTATGGTATAACGGCTCATTAGAGGCTACTGGTTATGTGTATGGCGCTGGTGAAGTAACGATTGATAATCCACAGACCAGTTTTGGAGGCGCCACTTATTTTAGCGAAGGCTATCGGCTCATCGTGTTTCTTGCAGACACAATAATGGCCCTGGACGATGCCGCATTTATCTATGACATTCGACGCCCTGTGCACGCTAATGAGGCAATAGTTAAGGGCAGGCAGATTGCACCTCCTAACAATCGGTTGCATACGCAAAGTGAAGGCGATCTTTTGGTTTCTACGGCGGTCCCCAGTCGAGAAGAGACAAAAAAAATATTCGGCATGGACCTTTATGGAAAGGGCATCCAGCCCGTTTGGGTGCAGGTAGAAAACCGAGGTAACAACGAGCTTATTCTGACCCCGATGAGTCTGGATCAGGCATATTTTACAGCGCGGGAAACTGCCAATCGCAGTCGTATTGAATTTAGCTTGGGTCACGCAGCACATTTTGAGGAAAGATCTCATGCGCGCCTTACGGTGTCTCCTCAATCGATAGTAGCGGGTTATATTTTCAGTCGAGTAGACGAGGGCACGAAGTCGTTTAATGTGGATGTGATTGGCGAAGGTGAGGCCTACCTCATGTCTTTTTTTGTGCCTGTTCCAGGATTGAAACTGGATCACCATAAAGTAGATGTTGCTAACATCTACCCCAATAATGAAATTCGTAACGTCAATCTTGCAGAATTGGTTGCCGAGGTCGAATTGATGCCTTGCTGTGTTTACAACGCCGGTGGTCAAGACGAGGGTGACCCTTTGAACCTGGTATTTATTGGAGAACCGAGGGATCTCTATTATGCGTTTATGCGCGCTGGTTGGGACGAAACAGAGAGGATTCATGGCGCATCCCTGTTGAAGACTGCCGCCTCTATGTTTACCGCTGGCCGCTATCGCCACTCGCCAGTTAGTGCGCTATACGTGTTCGACCGTCCGCAAGACGCAGCGCTGCAACGTGCTCGCGGCAGTGTTAAAGAACGCAATCATTTGCGGATATGGATGACGCCGCTGCGTCACGAGGGCAAGCCGGTGTGGATAGGCCAGATCAGTCGCGATATTGGTGTGCGCTTCACTCGCAAGACGATCAGTACTCACAAGATAGATCCTGACGTCGATGAGACCCGGGAATATCTATTAGAGGATCTTGCGTATAGTCAGACGGTGAAAGCATTCGGCTACATCGGTGGCGTCGGTGTCGCTGACTATGCCCAGCCAAGGAGCAATCTTACCGGCGACTCCTATTTTACTGACGGAAGGCGGTTACTGCTCTGGTTGTCAGGAGAGCCTATTGGCCTTGATGAAGTCCAGGTAATGGATCTCTCCGGGTATTCCAGAGATAACGCGGAATCTGACTAGTGGCCTTGGCTTCAGTTTGCCCAAGCCCGTTCAGCTTTGAATTGACGCGATAAATATTCCATTTGATCGGCGAGTATTCTGTCCTTGGCCAAAAAATGCCACTCATAGGGGTTAGGCCTGAATGGTACTGCTAGCAGTGGCATGCTGGCTTCTTCCGGTGTTTTGTCATCCTTCTGCCAGTTACAGCGGCGGCATGCGGCGACAACGTTCTCCCATCTGTCCAGCCCTCCGCGAGACGTAGGTCTGACGTGATCGCGAGTGAGCTCTCCCCGATTGTGTTGTTGCCCGCAGTAGAGGCAACGGTGATCATCTCGGCGAAACAAGGTGCGGTTGCAAAGAGGAGGCGCAAAATGCTGAACAATGCGCCCTTGAATTGCGACGATGGGCTGTAAATCTATTCGAGAGCGTAAGCCAGAGAGGCGCTGGGTGCCGCCAAAAACAGGCGGGAGCGGCTCCCCGATGCCGTAGATGACATCGCCTTTGGCGTAGGCAGAAACTGCCTCGTGGGCGGTGATCCAGCCGCGTGGCTGGCCCGCCATGTCTAAACGCAGGATCGCTTGCATTGGCTCCTACTCATTAACTCAACCACAAGCTACTGCAAAATTGGGTCGACTTCAAATCTGAATACGTTGTAGCGGCGTCAATTGATAGAGTGATCATGCCGTTGCGCCGTTTCACCCGCTTTTTAAATGGTTTCCCCGCCCCTCGCTGCGATACGCGTCGAGAATGTGTTTGCCAGCGATTGCCACTGTAACAATAACGTTATCCCCGCCACGTTCGAGTGTAGTGGCGGCATTAGTTTGCTAGCCAGTAATGGCTTGTAATCACTTTTCCGCGTTGCATGACCAGGCCGTCAAAACGCTCTCCGGCCTGAACTTTGCCGACGCCTGCGGGGGTGCCGGTCATCAGTATATCGCCGTCTTCCAGAGTGGTGAATTCTTGTAATTGGCTAAGAATCAGCTGCGGGGAATACATCATTAATTCAACACCACCGGACTGCCGGAGCTTATCGTTAACTGTCAGTTGCAGTGACAGATCTTGAGTGCTGTCGATACTTTTGAATGGCGAGAATAGGGCCGCGCCGTCGAATCCTTTAGCCCGTTCCCAGGGCAGGCCTTGGTCTTTAAGCCTGCTTTGCAAATTGCGTTTGGTCAGGTCCAAGCCGAAACCCGCGGCAGCGGGAAGGCCATCCTTAATGAGTAGTGCGATCTCACCCTCGTAGTGTATGGGCTCGCCCCCCAGTTCGGCATAAAGTGTGTCGCCAATCGCGGAATTTGGCTTGCCGAAGACGACCATTTGTTCGGGCACTTCGTTGCCCAGTTCTTCTATGTGGGCAACGTAGTTACGGCCGATGCATACTATTTTTGAGGGCATGACTTTTTTGCCGTCGAGCAACACGTGATTCATCGACTGTTTACCGAACGATTTGTGGACGACAGTATAGCCTGCCTGCCAGTTTTGGGTTGGCATTGAGCGCAGGCCAATTCGCGCAGCTGTGCTACGCTGGTATTCAAAACGAGACATAGAAGGGTTGAATGCCAATGGAAGTAGAGTTGCACTTGAACTTAACGGCTGCATTGGCGGCGGCCTTCGCCGCCTTCGTGCTTGGGGGTATCTGGTATGGCCCACTATTTGGCAAGCGCTGGCAGGGCTATATAGGTTTGTCTGACGAGGACCTTGCCAGTAAAGGGCATCCTGCGGTGATCATGGGCCTGGCTTTTATTTTAACCCTGATGCAGGCCATCATCTTATCGGCACTTGTGCCGGCAGAGAGTACCGTGGAAATCGCTGTGATTTATGCTCTGGTGATCGGCGTGAGTTTCGTTGCTACCGCATTTGGTGTCAATTATCTGTTTTCCCGCCACCCAAAAGCCTTGTTTGGAATTGATGCGGGCTTCAACATACTTCAGTTTGCGTTGATGGGCGCGATCATTGGTGCCTTTGGTTGAGTCATTGTTAACGTCAGTGTGTTGACTCGGCTATTGCTCTTGTTGCTGCGCCTCTAAGGAATAAATGCCCTTGCGCGGCTCGACGAACAGCGCTTCACAACTCGCTGTCATGGTGTCGCCAGCGAACATTTGTGCTGAAATTACAGTCTTGCGGCCTTCAACCTTTACTAACTGGGCTTCCATATTGAGTGTGGTATTGAGTGGTGTGCGGTTGTGGTAGTTCACGTGCAGGTAGCCGGTCATGCCAGGCTGGCCGCCTAGTTTTTGAGCCATGCCCATGAATTGATCAAAAATAGCCGCGATAAAACCACCGTGGACGCTCCCGGGTGGGCCTTCATAAACCCAGCCACAGCAACATCGCCCCAGTGCCTTGTCACCTTCCAGCCAGGTAGTTACCGGCGGGGCGATGGGATTGCTATAACCCGCCAATGGATTCAGCTCATGGCTGACTTGACCGAAGGAGCCATGCTGTTGGCTGCGAGTCCATTCCAGTCGACCATAAACACGAGGCGACTGGGCAAAGTCAGCGGCAGTTTCTTCCAGTTGAGCGGCAATTGCATGCATCTTCCCGGTGTCTGGTGAACTGGTGACGAGCACTTCGGTCAGATCACGGATAGCGGCTGCCACCCGGCGTTTTGCCTCCCACTCCTCACTAAAAGCGGGGCTTATTTCCTCGCTGGCAAAGGGGTTGTCGAAGTCACTCATGTCTTTGTCTGCGTTGTCCATTGATGGGATAGTTTACCGCACGGTTGAGACATTCGCAGTTTAGCTTGTCAGGCTTGCTCGACCTTGAGGTTGATTTAACTCGCTGACTTTGTGGCAGCATGTTGGTGTTAATTGACACTCAGTTTGCTGGGATAACGAGAAAAGCGTGACATCTATTAGCTGAATTACCTTACGTCTTGTGTAAAAACGTCCATAATTGCGCCATGACTGTTGAATTATTTACCGGGCTGGCGCTGTTTTCTTTTGTAAGCTCGATAACCCCGGGGCCTAATAACCTGATGCTAATGGCGTCGGGCGCAAACTTTGGCTTTCGGCGCACACTGCCTCATATGCTGGGAGTAGGGCTCGGCTTTACCGCTATGGTAACGCTGGTGGGTCTGGGGTTGGTCGGATTGTTTGAGGCCTATCCGTTGAGTTACGAAGTGCTCAAGGTGGTGAGCGTTGTCTACCTCGTCTATCTGGCATGGAAGATCGCAACGTCAGCCGCCCCTGCTGGCAAGGAAGTATCAGCAGATACGCAGGGCAAGCCAATTACGTTTATCCAGGCGGTTTTGTTTCAATGGGTGAACCCCAAGGCGTGGACGATGGCGCTGACTGCGTTGACGGTTTATGCACCATCACAGAATTTTCTTTCGGTACTGCTGGTCGCGGTGGTGTTTGGGGGCATTAATTTGCCCTGTGTCAGTTTGTGGACATTACTGGGCCAGCAACTTCAGCGACTGCTGACTAGTCGGCGACGTCTGGTTGTTTTTAACGTCAGCATGGCAGTGCTGTTAGTAGTGTCCCTTTATCCGGTGCTACTCACCTGACGTTTAATTACCGAGAGCTTCCTCAATAAAGTCCAGCCGATCCTGGCCGAAATACATGGCATCATCCATAAACATGGTAGGCGCACCAAATACGCCTCTGGCCACAGCTGCTTCGGTATTGCTGATGAGTTCAGCCTTCACTTCAGGAGTTTGAGAGCTATTGATAATGCCCTGTGCGTCCAATCCAGCCTCGGTAAGCACCTTAGTTACAGTCTCAACTTCGCCCATATTTTTGCTGTTTATCCATACTGCTTTGAAGATTGCTTGCAGGTAGGCTTCCAGGCAATCCAACTGCTCAGCTGCAATGACACCGCGCATCAGGTTCAACGTGTTGATGGGAAAATGCGGGTTGAAGTTGAGCGGTACATCGTAACGCCGCGCAAATCGGGGCAGGTCCTGCTCCAGCATATACTTGCCCTTGGCGGGCACAGTGATAGGGGAGGTGTTGGCGGCCCCTTTGAATACGCCGCCTAGCAGCATCGGCCTGTACTGAATGGCCAGGCCGTACTGTTTTGCCAGCTGCCCAAGCCTGCAGTAGGCGAGATAGGCAGTGGGGCTGCCAAAGTCAAAGTAGAATTCAATGTGTTTGGTCATGGTGTCTCCTTACCAGCGCTCCATCCAGGGGCGCACGTCCAGTTCAAAGGTCCAGCTGTTGGCTGGTTGCTGATGTAGCATCACGTAATTATCTGCCAGGTCATTCGGGTCGACGATACCGTCTTTTTCTTTGAGCGCAGCGGCGTCGGGAAAATTCTCATTGATCCAGGCGGTGTCCACCGCGGCGTCAATAACAACATGGGCCACGTGAATGTTCTGTGGGCCCAATTCCCGCGCCATGCTCTGGGCCAAAGCGCGTAAGCCGTGTTTGGCACTAGCGAATGCAGCAAAGCCGGCGTTCCCTCGGACGCTGGCGGTAGCGCCGGTAAACAGGATGGTGCCGCGCTTACGAGCGCTCATGTAGCGAGCCGCCTCTCGTCCGCAGAGAAAACCGGCAAAGCAGGCCATTTCCCAGATTTTAAAAAATTTGCGGCTGTCAGTCTCCAGGATACCCATGGGTACGTTGGCGCCTATGTTGAACACGACAACTTCGAGCTCGCCCACCTCTTCTTCAATTCGGCGATAAAGATCGATGACTTGCTCTTCTTTACGCGCATCCAGCTGATACGCGTGCGCTGGATGAGACTTAACACGCAATTCCTCCATAAGAGGCTCGAGCTTTTCCGGGTTGCGTCGAGCTGCGCACACCGTTAGCCCGCTGGCGGCAAATTTCCGCGCGATTGCGCTGCCAATCGCATCACCCGCACCAATGATTAATGCGACACCTTTGGACATGGCAGCACTCTCACAGTATCAATTTGGAACTTAGTATAAACAGGGGTCGATAAAAGTCAATTGAGCTTATCGTGATTGTGCTGAGGAGGTCAGGACACTGCCGCCCTGATGGGAACCATTTTGACGGGGCAATAATTTACGATCGAGAAATTCGAAAATGTCCTGGGTCAGAATATTACGTCCCATTGGGGTCATTGATAAAAAGGGCTGCCAATGATTATAGGGGTAGACGACACGCTCGGGCTGGCCGGTGGCGTAAAATAACGATTCACGTGACTCCTCGGGAATGCAGTCATCTTTGCTGCTCTCGATGATGAGCGTGTTTTCTGGCCGGTAGCGTCCGCGCCAGCGCGCAGGGTCTCCCAGTGCCAGATGCTTGCGGAAAAATTCGCGATACTGCTCCTGGTCCCAGTTCAGCTCTTCACTCACTTGCTCGCGCATGTACTGCACGACCATATTGCACTCGGCCATCATGTTCCAGGGCTTGGCGCCCCCCAGCACATAAACGGCAGTACTAATGCGCGGGTCGTTACCAGCGACATTAGCGCCCACCAGAGCGCTCATTGAAAAACCGATAATAGCGATTCGTGAACTGTCGATTTCCGGTTGGGTCTCTGCCCAGTCGATCAGTCGGCGCGTATCGATAGAAACGGCGCGAAACCGTGCAGAGGCTGTTTCTACCTCGCGCGTGAAATCGTCTTCGTTGTCTATCTTTGACATTTCAAACCATTTGAATAGAGGCCCATCACCTTGCAACCAAAGCACGTTGACCTGCCCCTGGGCATGCTGGGCGTAGCCATTGGATATAACCGTAGAAGGAAAGGTGTGTGTCGCCCATATGGGTAACACGATCAACAGCGGCTTTGGTCCGCTTTTGTGGCTTCGAAAGTAGCGTGCATCAACAAGATTGCCAGGCTGTCCATTTTGCTCGCTAGAGGCAAAGCGAATACCCGATAGATGGTAGCCGGGCACTTGCTGGAAAGGGAGTTGATAGGTTTCCGGCTCCGGGCGGGGTGCGCTGTAGTCATAATATCCAGCCGGATAGGCCGCAGGCATCGTGTAAGGTTGGCCGCCAGCGTCATAAGACTGGTGTTCATGGCTGGTGCAAGCGCATAACAGCATTGCCATGGCAATGCTGGGGAAAAGGCGGCAGTAAACGGTAGCGCTGGAAAAACTCAAACTAAATTCCGGGGTATCACAATCTTGAGGCCAACAATGTAGTCAATTGTTTCTGTTCTGGCAATTGAATGACGTTTGGTGGGGCGATTTTGACCGCCGTCGCATGAGGCCGTGCGCAAGCGCCAGCCCAGATCAGCGGCATACCCGGCACTGCATCTTCGGCTGCATAAACGTGAAGTAGACAAGCCAGTCTGGTGGAGTTTTGTTTCGTGGTGCTAGCAAAGCGAACACCATCGAGTACACTATTCTTATAAAAACACCGCAGGGTCAGCAGCATGTACGACATCGCCACTACCGTCTCCCGGGTCGCCAACGAGACCTATAGTCATACCCGGCGTATTATGCCGCCACAGCCCTGGTGGGAGCATTTGGAAAGCAGCTTTCACAAGTTCCCCGACGATTTCGAGCTCGACCTGCGTACCGAAATGACCGTTGATGCGACAGCGCTGGGCGATTTGCTGCTGCGTACAACCGGAGCCAGCATGCTGAACACACTTGCTTTGCCGTCCAGCTTCAAGCCGATGCAATTGAAGCGTGATGCAGGCAATCGGGCTTTTTATCAACGCAAGGCCAACAAGGCTGACCCCGCTGCCTTTTTTAAGCGGCCCAATTCCTCGAAAGTGCAGATGAAGTCATCTAACGCTGGCTTGCTGCGGTTCCGCCCGGATGACGGCAGCTGTCGCCTGCTCAGCTTTGACAGCCCTTTCAAGACCGTGAATCCCAAGTTGCGGGAAGAGTATCCCAAGCTAAAACGGAACATGCGCGCGGTCGCCCAGCACTGGCGTCACAATGACGGCCCACGACCCACTATCGCAGTGATTCACGGGTTCATGGCGGATCCTTACTGGGTGAACCGCATGTTCTTTGCGCTGCCGTGGTTCTACCAGCAGGGCTATGACATTTTGCTTTATACGCTGCCACATCACGGAAAACGAGCGTCGCGCTCATCGCCTTTTAGCGGCCACGGCTTTTTCGCCAATGGTACCGCTCACATCAACGAATCTTTTGCCCACGCAGTGCATGACTTCCGTATTTTTATGGACTATCTCGAGTCAGAGGGGGTCAGTAAGGTAGGGGTAACGGGAATCAGCCTGGGCGGTTACACCTCCGCGCTGTTGGCTTCAGTTGAAGATCGTCTTGAGTTTGCGATTCCAAATGTACCGGTGGTTAGTCTCGCTGATCTGGTCTTGGAGTGGTTTCCATTGAATCTTTCAATTAAAGCCATGTTGAAGATCACAGGTACCAGTGTCAGGGATATTCGTCATGAGTTAGCGGTCCACTCAGCGTTGACTTATCAGCCACTACTTCCCAAAGAACGCTTGATGGTCATCGCCGGCGCGGGTGATCGACTAGCTCCGCCCAAGCACGCTCGGCTGCTGTGGGACCACTGGGACCGGCCCAGGATTCACTGGTTTCCCGGGAACCATCTGGTTCACCTTGATAAGGGCAAGTACCTGAAGGAGATGGCCGGCTTCATGCGCAAAATTGAGTTTGACCGGATGTAACACGCACTCTGCCAAAGGCGCCTGTTATCCCCGGGGCAATAATGCCAGCTGTCGCGACAGCGCTACCAGGCGACCATTGCCGTCCCATATTTCCCCATCTTCTTCCAGCATACCGCCAGTGATAAAGCGGGTGCTGAACTTACAGCGCAGCCATCCCTTGGCGGGAATTGCGCGAATCTGAACTGTCATTTCTACTGTGGGAACCCAAGCTACGGGCAGCCGTGCATTGAATATCGTGGGTGGGAAGGCGTCAGCAATCAGCATTAGGCCAAAGGCGTCAACGGGTTCGTTGTCTAACAGCCGGGCCCAACCCCTCACCACTGGCTTCCCGCTGGGTTGTCCTTGAAATAGTGAGGCGTCATCGGGGTGCAGACGCATTTCCAGCCGATCGACTATAGGCGGCGGGAACCCTTTCTCACTGCCAATAATATGACAGCATTGTTCGGGTGATGGCAGCTCTGGCGGCTGAGCGTCCACTAGCACGGCTCCATCGACATCTTCCACTTCCCCGAAGCTACCCAGCAATTCGATGATTGTCTTCTCTGGCCCACGCACGCTCGCGCGCATGGTATTCAATCTGCGTCCGGTCTTGAGCGTCTCTGGATGAATGCTGATGGGACCGGCCATGCCAGGCGACAGGAAGTGTGCGGTGACCGTGAAGGGATGAGGTCTGCTAGCCTCGGCCATGGCACGTGCGCCCAGAGCCATCAAATATCCGCCATTGGCATTACCCAGTATGTCCCAGCCATCGGCAATATGCGCCTCGTAATTATTGCCCACGGCATTGACGGAGGAGGCTTTTTCGAAACTCATAAAATATTCCTTGAAGATGAAGCAATAACTTTTCTTTGCGGAGAGCCTGGCAGGTCACTTTAGGTTACCAAATGGCGGCGACGGTAGCGGTAAATTGCCAGTGCCGCGCTGGAACCAAATACCAGAACGCAGCCGAGTATCTTGACCGGCGTAATAGGTTCACCAAGAAACAGGGCGCTGCCGATGAGTGCACCTGGTAAGTATAAAAAGTAAATCATACTGGCGTAGAGTGCGGGCAACTCAGTACTCGCTTTAACCCACAGCCCATGTGAAAAAACAGTACATACGAGGCCAAGCACCAATAGTTGAGAGACGTCTAGCCGGGTGAGGTCCCAGTTTGCTCGTCCCCAAAGCGGGATGAATACCAGTAGCGCAAAGAAAAATTGCGCCCAGGTTCGCTCCAGGGTGCCAATATCGCTAGCTCTCTGATGCAGCAATGGCATGGCGGCGTAAAAAAGGGCACTTAGCAGGCCTATTGCAATGCCCAGGGACACATCATTACTGAGCGAGAAGTCAGGAGCGACAACAATACAGCCTGCAAAACAGACGCCGATGGCCAGCCACTCGATAGGACTGACCTTCTCCGAGTTGAACAGATGCGCCAGCACCAGGTATTGCACGCTATAAGTGAGGATAGTTAATGCGGCGATAGCTGCAGTAGCCAGCTTGATGCTCATAAAATAAGTCAGCCAGTGGAACCCAAAAACAACGCCTATAGTGACTAGCTGCAGCCATTGTTTGCGGCTTAGCTTTAGTAGATAGCCTCGCAAAACGACCAACGGCATGAATGCCAGTACCGCAATGGCCAGGCGAGCAATGCCCACTGTGTATTCATTGGCCGTCGTGGATTTTACCAGCACTGGTACGGCCGACATGGTGAGCACTGCAATAATCCCGACAATAATGAGTTTGGACTTTGGCATGCCGATATCAGGTGTAAGCTTCAATAAGGGCTTGGTGTTGAGGGAACTCTGAGATTAGCCTCTGTGCCTTTGCGAGGCACATATCTTCGTATTCGAAACCGGGGGACACCGCTTCGCTGATAAGGCCGTAGTCTCCTGTGGAAAGATGAGACGCTTTCCAGGTGCCGCCGGGTACCGTCAGTTGCAATTGTTGACCCGCTGCCAGATCAGGTCCCAGAGTCGCCGTTCGTTTTCTGCCGTCTGCCTCAATCAGGTAGTAATCTATGGGGCTACCCAGGTGAAAGTAGTGGATGATATCCGATTGATTGAGGTGCCAGTGGCCAACCGGGGACTCTGCCGTTAAAAGGTAATATATAGAGGTGAGGGCGTAACGCGGACCGTTGTCACTCGCAATTTTTTCGCGATGGTCTGCCTGAAAGGTTCGCCTGAAATAACCACCTTCTGTATGAGCCTCTAGCTGAAGCTTCTCGATGATGGTTTCCCTGTCCGGGTAATTCACCTGGGCTTCTCCTCGGTAAGACTGACAACGCTTTTGTTAGCGCCTGAAAGCATGGCAGTATAGAACAGAATACGTTTTTGCTGATAATGTCGTGCTGAAGTGGTTAGTCAGTGTTGTTGTGTCGTTTTCCAATGGGGACCTGTTTATGAACATCGAAGTTACCGCCAGTGGCCAATCTTGTGGCGCCGAGGTTCGCGGGGTTGATCTATCCCGGGAGCTAGCACCAACACTGGTCGCCCAAATTCGCGAGGCATGGTTGCAGCACCAGGTCCTCAGTTTTCCAGGTCAGTCTTTGAGTGACGATGATCTAGAGCGCTTCACGCTATGTTTCGGCCCTTTTGGTGACGACCCATTTATTGCGCCCATTACTGGCAGGAAGCACATTATCGCTGTCCAGCGTGATGCAGGCGAGACCACTTCGCTATTTGCAGAACAATGGCACAGCGACTGGAGTTTTCAGGCACGCCCGCCACAGGGCACGTGTTTGTATGGTGTTACGATTCCGC
Source organism: marine gamma proteobacterium HTCC2148 (assembly GCA_000156295.1). Classification (GTDB taxonomy): domain Bacteria; phylum Pseudomonadota; class Gammaproteobacteria; order Pseudomonadales; family Halieaceae; genus Halioglobus; species Halioglobus marinus. Next base: position 72,183 of record DS999234.1, on the reverse strand, counting down.
CGACAGGCGGCGATACTTTATTTGCTGATCAGGTGGCCGCTGCGGCTGCAATGCCAAAGTCGTTGAGGGACAAACTGGAAGGTAAGCGGGCAGTGCACTCTGCGATCATGGGCTACTCGCCTGCGGGTATTCTCGGAGACGCAGATAAAGCAGCGGGCCGCAGTATGGATATTCGACCCTCTGACAATGCAGCGGCGACGCAGTCGCATCTGATCATCTTTAGTCATCCGGAGACGGGTAGAGACTCAATCCTTGGCACTGTCGGATACATGATCGGTATTGAAGGCCTCGAAGGGGAAGAGGAGAGAGCATTGCTGACGGAGCTGTACGAATGGCAAACTCGCGAAGAATTTCGTTATCGCCATCACTGGGAGCAGGGAACACTATTGATGTGGGATAACCGTGCAGTATTGCACTCCGCCACCGGTGGCTACGAAGGTTACAACCGGTTGTTGCACCGCACCACGATTGGAGCATAGTGTCATCACGTTTGAGATCGGGCCGATACCTTACCGGTTCCCCCAAAGGTTTATTTAATGCAAGTTTTTGGGGTAACCGGCTGGAAGAACAGCGGCAAGACCACGCTGGTAGCGCGATTGGTTGAAAACATCAGCGCCCGTGGCTTCCAGGTGTCTACCATCAAGCATGCACATTGTGATTTTGATATCGACAAGCCCGGCAGCGACAGTTACACCCACAGAGAGGCAGGTGCTGCACAGGTGCTGCTCTCTTCTAATCGACGCTGGGCTTTGATGAGCGAAGCTGGCGACGAACAGGAACCTGAGCTCGATGAGCTTCTCCAGCAATTGCGACCCGTGGACCTGGTGATCGTAGAAGGCTTCAAGATGGGACAACAGCCCAAAATTCAGGTGGTCAGGCCATCAAACAATACTGAAGTGCTGCCCGCTGAAGCCCAGCCCATTGTTGCGATTGCCAGCGACGAAACGATAATCCCGTCCGATTACCGATGCGCGGGTCCTTTGCTTGCACTGGACGACATCGATGCTATCGCCAATTTTGTTCTCGATTATTGTGGCTTGGCGCGACCCAGCTGAGTCACAATTCAATGACTTGAGTCATGGTCTTGTTTTTGCTGACTTGACACACTACACAGCATGCAAAAGACCAGTGAACTGATATGGCAGGACGCCCAGCACCAAGTGCTATTTGAAATTCTGGATGATATTCGTAAGCCAGATTCAGGTACGGCAGTCATCCAGCGCCTGTTGGAATACACACAAACGCACTTCACCCTCGAAGAACGCTATATGGAACTTGTGAATTTTCCTGGCCGCGAGGTGCATATTCGGGCGCATGATCACTTTCGCGACGAGATAGAAAAGCTGCTAATGCACGATCAACAGTACGATGCGTTATTCATGGGAGTGATATCGACATATCTAACAGAGTGGCTCAAGCGTCATGTATTGGGTATCGATAAAGACCTGGAGGCCTTTATTCTGGCGTCTTCTGTCAAGTAAGTGTTTCGAGGTTATGAATGTGTTGATCTGAGCATCGATACTCGGTGTCGCGCTGCTTGTAACGCCTGCCACCAACACAGTGAGGTTCCACGAAGTAATTCAGTTTTGGAAGACGGCATATCCATACCTTTAGGTGGAACTTCGGCCAGGGTGCGCACCCATGGTGAACTGGCACCCTGAACGCAAGGCCTATGATCAGGCTGTTAATGTAATCTCGAACAACTGGAAGGATCCGTCATCTTGCAGTTACTAAATTGTGCGCAGTAAGCAGGCAGGGCTTACAGCGGTTGGTGACATTCGCTGTGGTATATTTTTCCCAGATAATGATGAGATCAGGGAGGGGGCGATGATAAGTGGTTCAGCCCCAATCATTACTTATTATATGAATGGATAACTCTATGAACGACAAGAAAAGTTACTTGATGATTATTTCAGGGCTTCTGGCTGCTGGCCTGACTGTGGGGGCACAGGCTCAAGACGGATTCTCTGAGGCATTGAGCAAGGCGGTAAGTGAGGGCACTGCGAAAGTCGATTTCAGATATCGCTTTGAAAATGTCGACGATGACGCTTTTGCTAAAGATGCTAATGCGTCCACCCTGCGTTCTCGCCTGACTTTTCAGAGCGGCACCGTGGGTGGCTTTAACGGATTGCTGGAGTTTGACAACGTTACCTATGTGGGCAGCGATGATTTCAACTCCACTGAGAATGGCAAAGTGGACCGGCCTGTTGTTGCAGATCCAAAGGGCACTGAAGTGAATCAAGCGTGGGTGAAGTACGGTACTGAAAACCTGTCAGGCATTTATGGTAGACAACGTATATTGCATGGCAGTCAGCGTTTTGTCGGTGGTGTTGCCTGGCGCCAGAACGAACAAACTTACGATGGCCTGCGCGCGCAGTGGGGCGAAGCCAGCAACCTGCACTTGGACTATGCCTACGTTTACAACATCAACCGAGTTTTTGGTCCGGATGATAGCGCGGCCCAGCCTGCCAACTGGAAAGGTAACAATCACCTGGCCCGGCTCGATTGGAAACTGGGAGACAACCACACCTTGAGCGGCTTCATTTACGCACTGGAGATTGATGAGCGCGGCGCTTGGTCTCCCAATAAGTCGGTGAACAACTCTACTGACACTTACGGTGTTGATTATAGCGGCAACCTGGGTCCTGTGGCCGTCAAGGCGGCGTATGCGACGCAATCTGATGCGGGCGACAGTGATTTGGATTACGACGCTGACTATTACATGCTCGAAGGCGCTATGAGCTCTGCCGGAATAAGCGGCAAACTGGGTTATGAAGTATTGGGCGCGGATAACGGTGTAGGCTTTAAGACCCCGTTGGCGACAGCGCACAAATTTCAGGGCTGGGCTGATAAGTTCCTGACTGCACCTGGCGACGGTATTGAAGATCTCTATCTGGGTGTGACGGGAAACTTGGGTCCGGTTAAGTTGGGTGCCTTCTACCACGACTTTTCTGCCGAGGACTCCAGTGAGGACTTTGGTACGGAATGGGATTTGGTGGGGACGTGGCCAATTAGCAAGCAGTTCAGTACTCAGCTGAAATACGCCAACTTCTCCAGCGACAGCGATCGTTATAGCGATGCCCAGAAAGTTTGGGTGACACTGCAACTGAAACTGTAGTTGTGAGAGTTGCAGTGAGCCACTTAAGCGCAGGCCTGGCTGGTTAGGAAAGGTGACTTATGACTGTGCTAAGAAGTGATGGGAAAGTTGTGGAGCGTCCGGTGGGAACAGGCCCATCCCTGTTTCGTCTGGCTTTCAGGCCATTTTTTTTGTTGGGCGCATTATTCAGCACGATCAGTATCTTGCTATGGGCTGGGATGTTCAGTGGGGCCATCGGTATTTCACCGTTCGGCGGGTCCTTGTGGTGGCACTCTCATGAAATGCTGTTTGGCTTTGTTGCTGCAATCGTTGTGGGCTTTCTGCTCACTGCGGTGCAGACCTGGACAGGCATTGCCGGTATTCGCGGCTGGTCGCTTTTGGGACTTGTGCTCCTCTGGTTAAGCGCCAGAATTGTTTTATTGTATCCATCGGCTTTACCCGCCGTGCTAGTCACTCTGCTGGACATATTATTTCTGCCCGCTGCAGCGATAGCACTGGCAGCGCCCATCCTGCGCATCCGTCAATGGCGTAACATTATTTTTGTTCCTATTTTAATGGCCATGACATTTGCCAATGGCATGTTCCACGCCGCCGTTTATCACGATGATCCTGCTCTGCAGGCTATGGCTGCGAATTTTATGGTGATGCTGGTGGCTTTGTTGATGACGGTGGTAGCGGGTCGGGTGGTGCCAATGTTTACCGCCAATGGCACCGGAACTGAGCGCGTACAGCCTTTACCTTGGCTGGAGCGCCTGAGCCCCGTTGTTATGGTGCTGGCAATACCTGCCACAATGGGTCTGATGGCAGTTGAGATTGGCGCCCTACTGCTCTTCTTGGCTGCTGCCTGCCAGGGCTTCAGGGTTTTTCGCTGGCGCAGCTGGGTAACGCTTTCCACGCCTCTGGTGTGGTCCCTGCACCTTAGCTACTGGTTTATAGCCATCGGTCTGGGGCTACTTGGACTGTCGAAGCTGACTATGGCCATTAGCCATAGTCAGGCCTTACATGCGCTCACAGTGGGGGCCATAGGGATGATGATTTTGGCGATGATTGCCCGGGTCTCGCTGGGACATACCGGTCGGACACTCGCGGTTGGTCCTTTAATAGCGTTAGCTTTTGTTGCCATAGCGCTTGCCGCATTGCTAAGAGTAAGCGGTCCGATATGGCTCTCTGACTATAGTGTCGTTATCGCAGGCTCTGCTGTGCTTTGGGCAACGGCCTACGGCCTGTTTGTTATCCGATATCTGCCAATTCTTGCTCAACCCCGACCCGACGGCCGGCCAGGTTAGTCAGTAGCGATCTGGACAGCTTGCCTTATTAGTCTTTTGGAAAGAGGGATTGCGAACCCACAGTGTTCCATCAGCCTGGTGTAAAAACCCTACGCGGACAGAATCAATTTTTTTGGGTAGCTCGACTCGTACCGCCACTCGTTGCCAGTCTGTATTACCAATGCGAGGCTCGTGCTCGAGTATTGAGCGCACTATGGGTTTGCCGTTAGCCATGGCGGTCACGCTCAGGCCACCCCCCATCTCAAAACCATGCTCGAAGGCGGCGGGCTCCATGGCGAGTTTGATTTCGGCGCTAAACACCGCAAACTTGCCAGGAATTTCTTTTCGAGGGACGATTTGTCTCAGAATGAACCACGGTTCGTTGCCAGTTTTTCGAATCTCCAGCTCGCCGTTCTTCACTTCATATTCAAACGACTGCCCTGCGGCGTGTTCTGATGCAAACCAACGACGCTGGGAGCGGGGAGCACTAATCGTCGAAAAAGATGGGTCCTGCAGCAAATTTTTGCCTCTGCCCTGGCATTGTTCTTCTGGCTTATCGGTTGAGCATGCAACGAGGAGTCCAACGATAGCGGTGATAACAAGAGATGATATTATGCGCATAGAACGGTCACTTGTTTTGCTGGTGGGTGGTGGTAAAAAGCGAGCATAGCATGGGTAATGATGCAGACGAAAAGGCTAGCGGTTGCACAATGTCGTTCGACAAGCCGTTTGCGCGAATCATGATCATGGGTCGTGAAAGAGTTAGACGTAACCGTTCTCCCTGAACCACTCGACAGAGTCAGCAATGGCGGTTTCAAGCGGCGTTTGTGGCAGCCCTAATTCAGTTATTGCCTTGCTGGCGTCGATGTAAAAGTGCTCCATTGCATAGGAGCTATTTTTTACCGTAGTCACGGGAGCTTTTCCTGTGATTTTGCTGAAAAATTCTGCTCCTTTGGCCACTCGTAACATCATCGCTTTGGAGATTTCCTTGGTCGCGACATTGTCGACACCGGCTATTTTACCGACTAGTTGCAGAAACTCTTTATTAGGCATGTTGTTCTGTGAGTTGCCCAGGATGTAAGACTCGCCCACGCGACCTTTTTCCATCGCCAATACATGGCCTAACGCCACATCTCTTACGTCTACCGGGCATACGCCTCCGTCCCAATAGTTTTTCATTTTGCCTTGCAACGCACCGATAATCATCGTGCCGGTAGGGGTAGGCATGCGGTCGCCGGGGCCAAAGGGTAGGGCGGGCATTACCATGGTGACGGGCAAGCCATCCTTCACTCTGCTCTTCACTTCCAGATGGCTGATGTACTTGGACATGATGTACTCGCTGGCAAAATGCCAGCTGGTGAATGGGGTATCTTCAGTAGAGGGCGTTCCTTTGCCATCGGTTCCTATTGCGGCGATGCTGCTGGTGTATACGATTTTTTCTATTCCGGCCGCCTGCGCCGCGTTCATCATGTGGCGGGTGCCCTCTACGTTAATTTTGTAGTGCAGGTCCGGGTCTTTGGTCCAAACGGCGAAAAGCGCCGCCAGGTGGTAAAGCTTGTCCACTCCCTGCACCGCCCGCGCGAGTGAGTCTGCGTCCAGCAGATTGCCTTCGACGTATTCCACATCCATACCGGCGAGGGGAGACCGATCCTCACCGACCATAACCATGACTCTAACTTCATCCCCTTGCTCCAGGCACAAACGAGTGACGTGGTTGCCGATAAAACCGGTGGCACCGGTGATCAATACTTTACTCATGGAGGATCCTCTGTTGACTGGGTTAATAGTCTACTGTGTTCACGGTTGCCGCGCTGCTTCAATCGAATTTGTTACCCGGGACAAGATCCACGCGCTTTTCCTGTTGACCGTAGCTGACGAAGGCCGCTAGCACCTCGTCCATTTCTTCCTTTTCCAATAACACAGGACCCCCAATTGACAAGGTGCCCCAATAGCAATGGGCTTGCTCTTCAACAAGTTCGGCAAGCTTTAATGCGCTTTCCAGATCGACGCCCACGGTTAATTGTCCATGATTCGCCAACAGGCAAGCCAAGGAGTCGGAAAGGGCCTCAAGATTTGCAGCTGAAAGAGCCTTACTACCAAAGGTCGCATAGCCCGCCAGAGGTATGCCATAACCACCAGCAGCTGCGACCATGTAGTGCATTGCGGGTATTTCCTTGCGAGCGCAGGCCAGAATAGTGGCGTAGGGTGAGTGGCAGTGAACTACTGCACTAACTTCAGGTTTACCGCGATAGACGTCCGCATGCATTTGCCACTCGCTGGAGGGGGTGAGCTGGCCCTTGTCGACCCGCCCATCCAGAGACATATGCACAATGTGTTCGGCGCGCAGCAATTCAGGGGCCACCCCCGTGGGCGTAATCAGCATGCCCTTGCACGTGCTGGCAGATACGTTGCCTGACGTCCCTTTATTGAGATTCTTGTTGCCCAGCTCGACAAGAGTGTCGACTAGCGCTTGACGGCTTTGCTGATCATCACGGTACTGTTTCAAAGGCATGCCTCTTACGATGTATTGCCTGATGTGCATCATGTTCAGTGTAGTCGCTTAACTCTGCGCTCACACGACTCATCATTTTAAATGAGCTGAAAAAGTGTAACGCGCGAAGCTGAGCTACACTATGACCAGTTCGAAAAGAGGAATGAAGATGTTCAGGCCTGCACTACTAATAACGCTAATCACATCCATGGCCGGAATTAACGCCCAGGCCTCTCCATTATTTGCCTCCGATGAGCCCTACAAGGGTGTATTAACAGCACCTATTCTCGAGGCTTACGGCCAGAAAAAGCAGGAAGACCGGCTCTACTTCGATGGTTATTGGAGCCAGAAAAACGGCGAGGAAACTGAGCGCGTCAGTGTCAAGATCCGAACCCGGGGAAATTATCGTCGGCGCAACTGCACCCTTCCTCCGTTAATGCTGAACTTCAAAAAAAAAGAGGTCGAGACCACCTTGTTAGAAGGGCAGGACAAACTGAAGCTGGTGAGTCCCTGTAAGCGAGGCGAAGCTTATCAGCAGCTTATTTATCTAGAGTACCTGGTTTACCAGTTGTTTGCGCTTTACAGTGATTATCATTTTCGCACTCGATTGGTGGAAGTGGCATATGTAGATACCGGTAATAAGGATAAACGCTGGCAGACGACCAACTTCTTGCTCGAAGACGACAAAGCAATGGCAGAGCGTTATGAGCTGGAGTTGAAAAAGATTCCTTATACGATGCGTGTTCAGATGGACATGGCCCAGACCGCCATCGTCGAGGTGTTTCAATACATGATCGGCAATGTCGACTACTCTACACTGCTGTCCCCGGAGGGAGAGCACTGTTGCCATAACGTAAAATTGCTGTCCTCAGAGGGCGCAGATACTGGAATTTTACCTGTTGCTTATGACTTTGACTCGTCTGGTTTTATTAACGCACCCTACGCCACGTTGCCCGCAAATATACCAATAAAGCGTATTACAACTCGTTACTTTAATGGTTGGTGTAAAGAAGATCGGCGGTATAAAGACGCCATTGCACTGATGATTTCGCACAAAGAAGCCGCGGTTGCTCTGTTTGAGAACTCTCCGCTGCTGAACAAAACCTATCGTAAACGGGCGCTAGGTTACCTGCAAAACTCTTACGACCGCATCAGTGACGAAGACTCTGTAAGAAAGGAAATTCTTGAGCATTGCCGCGGAGATGTGATTAAGGGTTAGTGGGTCCCTGGCCTTGCGACTCCAGTCGCTCTGCTTCCTTACGCGCGCGTCGCTCCCTTTTGCGGCGCGCTTCGTGGTGTGATTCCAGACCATCGCCATAGAGGCAAACAATCAGAGTAGCGAAGTTGAAAAACATTGTTAACACCAGGGCGATATCGAGCGCCTTGATTCCCGCAGCAATACCTACGGCAATCGCCACAAAGATAAACAAAGTATCAAAGGTATCGCTTAGGGCACGGCGAAACTGCACACCCGCGACAATTCCTGCAAGGCTGAACGCAAGAGCAAGGCTGTGCTGCACAACCATCACTATGCCGGCGACAACGGCGGGCAATATCAAAGTGGTTTCGTCCAGTGATTGATCGTGCTCGCCGTCGCGGTGTATGCCCTTATAAATCCATGACACTGGCAACATCAGCAGGAACGTTCCCAGCATGGATAAAAACAGGCTACGGGCGTCTGCAAAGCGAAATTTGGAACTAATACCCTGCTCTTGAGCGGTTAAGGGCTGTACTTCTTCGATGTCGTCATTGAGGAAGGCATCTTCGAACTCGCGCAGAGAGGGATCATAACCTCCCGCAAGCTCGCTCACCCCTCCCACGGGCGCCATGTCCAGAAGTGGCGGGAAAGCAGTAAACAGCACCATGACTAAGGCGCCAAGCACGACATAGTAAACGATTAGCTTGAGCAGGAGTTTCAGTAGGAAAGGTTTACTGGGAATAGGGGCGAGAAGTTTCTCGTTCACTGGTGGTTACTCCGCAATGTTACTTGCCAAAAAGCATTGTTCATCAATGATGTTATCGTTTTTCCGCGGTCAGTCTCAGTTTAGCTGTCTATTTGGATTTCGACCACGAGCCTTTTAACGCAACTATAATGCAACTTATCCTATCGAGCTGCCACCTCCTGGCCCAGCATGGCAAACTGCAGTTTCTTTACCGATAATGTGAATCTGCTTGTGAAGCTACGGTCTTTTGTTCGTTTCGATAGGTGTTTGGCGCTGGCGTGCAGTGTTTTTGCCACAGTGGCTTTTAGTGCTCAGCCCATGCTGCAGGATAAGCAATGGAACCATGGCTCTGCTGACTGCGCGGTCAACAAAGACCCTGCGATCGAGGTCCACAGCTATTCCTCAACGAGCTATATATTACGCCAGAATAAATGCCAGAGCTTTGAGGCGCCTTTCATGTATCTGTTGATTGGTGAAGACTCGGCCTTGCTACTTGATACCGGTGCAACCGCCGACGCAGTAGCATTTCCACTGTATGAAACAGTGAATGCTCTGGTCGGAGAAAAGCATCTGCTGGTTGTTCATTCACATGGGCATCGCGACCATATTGCTGCGGATCCACAGTTCGATAATAGGGAAGGCGTTACGCTGGTTACTGCCGGTGGTTCAGGCTATCTCGAGACTCTGGGAATCATGAACTGGCCAGATGGAGAAGGGCGGATCGATCTTGGCGGACGAGAGCTTCGAGTGATTCCCGTTCCTGGTCATCAGGAAGAATCAATCGCGATATATGACCCAGAGACACAATGGCTACTTACCGGTGACACAGTATACCCGGGGCTGATTTACGTGAAGAACTGGGATGACTATCGAATGAGCATTGCGCGCCTTGCCAGGTTTGCCAGTGCCAACGATGTCAGTATGGTACTGGGAGCGCATATCGAAGTGACGCATCGGCAGGGGGAATACTACCCGGTTGGTACTAGCTATCAGCCGGAAGAAGCACCGCTGCCAATTAATCCAGCGACTCTCTCATTAATGCATACTGAGCTGGAAAAGCTGCCCAAGGCCAATGAAGTAGAGCTGGCCCGACTCAGAATAATCCCCATGAACCTGATGCAAAGAACGTTGACTGACTTTGCCAGGTGGATGATGAAGTAAGTATAAACATTGCCTAACGCTGATCCGTAATTTGTTGCAGCAGTGCCGCATAATTTTTCAAACCGGTAACAGACCTGACGTCCTGGTCCCATCTGGCCTGCATATCTTTAACCAGTGCTTGGCTAGGCTCGGGTCTTGCTGCTCTGGATAAAGCAGATGACACTTTTGATGACAGGTTTTCCGGGCCAAGCTCCATTGCAGGGTTCCGTTGTTGGCGTAAAAAGTGATCGTCAAAATGTGAGCCGTGCTGCTGCATGAAGGTCAGAGACGATTGGTGATGCACAATTTTTACTAGCTCGTCATCTAAAGCAATGTCGATAAAAGTCGCTATACGTTCAAGCGCCGGCTCAAAAGAATCTTGTAACTGTTCGTAGCACAGCAGCAACACCTCGTCGTTATCTTTCTGACTCAGCCAGCTGACCAGATGATGCCAATAGCCGCGAGGCGCCTGACGCGCCAAAAAATGATCATAGGCGAAGCTCTCAAAGCTGATAGCCCCCGGCTCTATGAGCCAGCCGTCGAAAAACTGGTACATAGATACCAAGGCTCGTATCGGATCCCTGAATACGCAAATGTACTTCCCCCCCTTGGGGACATTGTCCCAGGGCAGGTGAGATTTGAAGGCTCGCGGGGTCGTGACCTGCTCAGCGTCAAGATTCTGCCCGAGGTCTGAGGCGGCCTCAAGCCAGGGGGTTACCTCAGTGATTTCGCCAAAATTCATTGAGCCGCGAGTGCGCAATCCGTGCACGGTTTGTTGCATCCAGGTGGTGCCGCACTTTGAAAAGGGGGAAATGATGATGTCGGTCGGACGCGGCTTGAAGCGCAAGCCGGCCTCTACTCCCTCTGGAGTGAACAGGTGCTGTAGCTTCCCGTTTAATTGTTCGAGCGTTGTGGCTCTGATGAGAGGTTCTCCCCATAAATGACAGCAGTCTACTACCCGCGAGCCATGGTCGCGAGCCTGGATGACCACTCCACTGTATTTGCATGACTTCCTGTCTGCTGGCATATTTAAGCAATGGATGTGCGAAAGGAAAACGAAATCCGCAACTGCAAGGGGGCTAGAGATATCCCGTTGCGGTTCAGGGCTGCACTTGCCACCGCCCTGATGTTGGCCAGCGCCACCGCGTGGTCACAGGAATCACCACAGATTGACCAGCAGCTGCAGTTGCCCGGGCAAGATCCGGATACCCGTTCTATAGGCCCCATCGAAGTCAATGAGCCAAGCCTGACGACTGAGGAAATAGAAGAGTCGCTAGGCCGAGAGCAGGATGAGGAAGGCAATTGGGTAGATAGTAGTCATCACTATATCGGCAATAGGGCCGATGATCTTGCTATCTACCTGGACCGCTTCTTCGGTGCCCCCCTGGAGGACCTTGAGTCCGCCGATTCTACGATTCGTTTTGCGACTCGCTTCCAATGGGATGAGGACCGCGGCCAAGATGTGAAATTTCGTTTGCGCGGCAAGGTAGATTTGCCGCGGGTTAACGAGCGACTTTCGCTGGTGTTTAATGCCGATGACGCTGACGATGAACGTGGGGGTTATAGTGGCAGCGGTACGGGAAATACTGCAGGCGTACAGTTCAAGGCAGTTGAGAAGGGCCGCTCTCGTTTCGACCTCACTATGGGCATAGATTCGGACCTGAATTTGAAGCCAGGTGTGCGTTATCGTTTTAAAGATGATTTGTCGGATTGGGGCCGCTTTCGTTATACCGGGCGTCTGCGCTATACCAATGACGATCGCTTCAATATGCGGCATGTAGCAGATTTCGACGTGCTTACAGGCGAGCGCTCACTGGTTCGCTGGAGCAATAAGGTTGAACTCGGCGAGCGCTCTGAAGGCACCGAGTGGCGGAGTTTGATTTCCTGGCGCTATGGCTACAGCCTGGATTCAGCCTTTTCAATGATTTTCGGCGTTACGGGTGAGACGGAGCCTGACCCCCCAAAAGAGGTGGGTGAGGGAACTGAATGGCCTGCGGAGCCGCTGAGTGACGGCTCTCTGGTGACCAACTACGGCATAATTTTCAAACTGCGTAACCGACTGTACAAGGATTGGCTATACGTAGAAATTGAACCTGGCTACACCGACCGTAAACGCAGCCATTACGATGAGCGTCACGGTGTGTTTTTTGGTCGCATTAATTTTGAGATTACCTTCAATCGTGGTCGCGAGGATGAGGTTGATGCCAGCACCGATACTAGCCTCGCGTTAGCACCCTAGGCTGTCTTCCTCGCCGGGCGCAGTCTTTAGCATCTGTAACGAATCGCGAAATGGTCCAATTGTGTTTTGCCAGAAGGAGCGATGCTGATCTTGAGCCTCTGGTCCTGTTTCCCAGGGCGTGTGCTCATTCTTCGAAGGAATGTACCAGGAGCCGAATATTCCGCCCATTGCGCCATAGGTGAAATTGACTCCCGCTGCCCAGGTTGGCCCCACCAGGAAGTGTTCGCGATCGCGGGTCAAGAGCTGTAAGCACTCTCGGCAGAGTGGTGACCCTTGTTAGTTGTCCGATGACATGGGATACAGTTTACGCGACTACCAGGCTTAAGCGGCAGCGAATCGAGCTTCCAGATACTGAATGATGTCTTCGGACTCGTACATCCACTCGTAGTCTTGCTCGCCTTGATCAATGCGCAGACAGGGGACTTTGAGGTTACCGCCGCCGGCTAGCAACTCATCTTTAGCGTTCTCGGACCTTTTAACGTCGCGGGTGACAATGGTCAGCCCCTGACGTTTCATAGATCGGCGTACTTTTACACAAAACGGGCAGGCCTCGTATTGATAGAGCGCAAGAGAGGCGGCCTGTTGGTCAACAGCAGCCTGCAGTGCAGGATCGCGCTTCAGACTTTGAGGAGTGAATATCCAGTTCCCCAGGAGTATCAGTTTGCCGAGTATCAGGCGGATAATCTGCATGGTTTTTAATCCGTGGTTATTGCTTAAAAGCGGCTACGATCGTCTTCGAGGTTGCTTTTGGAGTTGAATCGGAGCGCATTGTATATGAAGCTCAAAACCCTGCGCTATTGAGCCCGGGCGGCCGTTTCGAAGGCTGGCGAAAGCACTTTTTGACCATAACCTTAAGTCAGTTTACGCAAAGCGGCTACGCACAGATTGCAGCGCTGCGACTTATCTATTCAGCGCGGCCAAGTTTTCAATACTGGTCTTTATCGCCACTGAATCGACATCGGGAAATCTTCCGCTGCCGATGAGATGAGTGACGCCCAGTGCTTGCCGGTACTCGGCGATTTTGTCTTCGACATAAGTGCGGTTGCCGATCAGGGCCCAATCTCGAGGGTCCGCTGCTTTTGCGCGTCGAAACTTGCCCGCTTGCTGGGCCAGGGTACTGGCAACCTGGTTGCACAGCCGGGGGTCGTCATGAACAAAAACGGTTCGCATGATTGCTACCGTTGCTGGTGGTGACTTCCCTGCTTCCTTGAGCAGGGCGTTAAAGCGAGAGTAATTGTCCTTAAGCTCCTGCAGCGTCTCCATTGGCGATGCCAGATACGGCAGCCCTAGCTCTGCGACTTGCTTGAGTGCCAATGGACCAAATGCCGCTATCCAAAGTGGCGGGCCGCCCTTTTGTACCGGCAAGGGGGAAAGGCAGATATTATCTGATGAATTTTCAGTCGCAATAACATTGCCATTCCAGGCCTCGCGCATTTGGGCTAGATGACTGGCAAACAGCTTCCTTTTTTCCTTACTATCCACGCCAAAAGCGTTGAATACCGATTCCTGCATACCGCGACCCAAGCCCAAAATTAAGCGACCATTGCAAAGCTGATCGACTACGGCGACTTCCTCTGCGGCCTGTATTGGATGCCGAATCGGCAACAGGTAGGAAGCCGTGCCCAATTTGATAGTTGAGGTGCACCCTGATACTGCTGCCAGCTGGGTGAGAGGCGAGGGCATGGCGTTATTGCCAAAATGATTTTCTGGCAGCCAATAGGAATCAAACTCCAGCTGTTCTGCGTGACTGGCTTGGTCGCAAAGAGAGCGAGCGTTCCAGCTAGATTCCGGTTTCCAGCAGGTTAAGCCCAGATGCAGTTTGTTCATTGGCAGACAGCTGATTGAGTGAGCGGGTAAAAGTATCGATTGTCAGTCACTTGTCGATCAGAATCTGGCGTCGAGTTTAAGCCAGGTCCGCGTAACAGCAAGATGTGAGTGAGTGGCATAACTGGTTCCCTGAGCGTGAAGGCAAAACCATACTCGGATGGAGGTGCGGACACCACACCTCATGCCAGTGCTGTCCACATTGAGTCTTATGAATGTAAGCCGGTTGCGGCCCTGGGCGCTCATCACGTCTTTTACCAAGTCCTAATGGAGACGAACAGGGATATGAACTGCGTGGCCGTTCAGGAACGCCTTCGATTTGGCTCAGGATGACTCAATGATCAACTTTTGGAGCCGTCCATGGTGAGCCAGCGTTCGGGATGCATTATGTAGCGTTTCCACTCAGAGGGAGGGAGGGAGGCTGCTGATATAGTTTGGACCATCCTCTTTGCCCATATAGCGAATGGCCATAGGAATTTCATGCAGATCCCTATCGTCTTCTGCAATTTCCACTATCGGACCTTCCACGCTGACATAGGAGTATGGGGGGCGCTCGTCCTGCACGCACAGGCTGATCCGTGTGCCGATCTGCATGAGCTGGCCTTTACGGGATGTCGGCTGGGTCTCAAACCAGAGATTACCTCCCGGTTCATACCAGTACCATACCGGGGTGGTTAGCGGCCCCAGGTCATCCCTGGGAATAGCGACTACAGCCACACGCACCTCGGCAAGAAAGGACTCTCTTTCCTCTTCAGTCATTCTAGTCACAAAGGCGATCTCCATAGGTTTTATCTTTTTACGGATAACAAAAAACCAGCTTTTAAGCGTAGACCTTAGCAGTGAATGCTAATTGAAATAAACCGTGGATTTTCCTTTACTCATCGTAGGGTTATCCCGTAATTTCAGGAAAATAATAGTGCGTGCAGGAGGATGTATGCTCGACAAAGCGGGCTCTACGGACAAACCAGCAGCCAACAATGGCGCTACGGTTTCTCGAGTAGGCGTTCTTATGGACGTCACTGGAGATCAGTTTACTGCCAGGCTGGATTCACCAAAAGAAGCTGCAGCCTCGACCGACGAAGACAAGACCTTGGGGCAGGTCGGCTCTTATTTCACGGTTCGTCAGTCAGGCTGGAACACCCTGGTTATGGTTGATCGCAGCTATCGCGTGGCCGATAAGCAAGGCCGTGCCGCACACATGGTTCACCTGACGCCCCTCGGTGAAATCAGTGATAAAGGCGAGTTCACCAGAGGTATCTCTCATTATCCTATCAGCGGGGCTGAACTGCATCGGCTGGAGGATGGCAGTCTGGCGAAAATATTTTCCGATTACGGCGATCAGGACTTCAAGGTGGGTCATTTAACCTCGTTTGATGATATTGGTGTGCACCTCGATGCTTCAGCTTTCTTTGGACGTCACGCGGCAATCCTGGGTCAGTCTGGTTCCGGTAAGTCATGGACAGTGACCAGTCTCATTCAGTCAGCCGTCAAGAGTATGCCTAACTCGCATATTATTTTGTTGGATATGCATGGGGAATATGGCGACAAGGAAGTTGATGGCCTGGTCGCCAAGTCACCGTTTCCGGCAGACAAAGTGCGTTGTTTCAGGGCCGAGGAGCTGGAGTTCCCCTATTGGCTACTCGCGTTTTCCGAGCTCACGGAGTTGATAATTAACTCCGATGACGAGAACGGCTCCATTCAAATATCTTTTTTGCGCTCTTGCATGACCCGACTGCGGCAAGAGGCCAATGGCCATCTGAATATCGGTCACATCACTGTTGATTCTCCCTTGTATTATTCCATGGAAGATCTGATTAAGGCGGTAAAAGCGGCTAACCGGGAGACCAGTGATTTTGGCAAGAAAAAATCTCCACTCTACGGCAAATTTGACGAGGTGCTGGTGCGTCTTCAAAGTCTGCTGAACGACAATCGCTATGATTTTTTGATGCGGCCGAAGACTCGCACTTCCACCGAGTCACTGCCGGGCCTGATGGCAGACCTGGTGGGTATTGGCGATAAAAAGGCCAGTATTACGGTGCTTGACCTCAGTGCTGTTCCTTTCGATGTGGTTCCTTTGGTGGCTGCCCAGATCGGCCGACTGTGCTATGAGTTCAATTTCTGGAATCCACATTGTCGGGAGTTCCCGCTGTTTCTCATTTGTGAAGAAGCGCATGAGTATATTCCCCGGGAAGATATTCCACGGTTTCGAGAAGCGCGACGCTCTATGGAGAGAATCTCCAAGAACGGTCGTAAGTATGGCGTTGGATTATGCGTTGTGAGCCAGCGCCCACACGATGTTTCAGAAACGGTACTGGCCCAGTGCAGTTCGTTCATTTGTTTACGAATATCCAATCCGGATGACCAGGAGTATGTGCGCGCTATGGTGCCAGATGCTGCGCGAGGCACCTTTGCCGCGCTAACTTCCCTGTCAAAAGGTGAGGCCGTTGCGCTCGGTGAAGCCGTGCCCATGCCGGTACGATTTAAAATAGACTTGCCGGACCCGCCTCCCAATTCAACGGATATTGACTACGCGGACAAATGGCGCGACGGCGGTAGTACGGTAGATGTTGAGAAGTTGGTTAACAACTGGCACAAGCAGGAGCGCTAGCGCTCAGACTCACGTTTGGGAAAGTGTGTTTGTGAAGGCCATGCCTGTCACCATGGCTATCACGAACACCAAAGCTTTGCCGTCCAGGTAGGCCAAGGCTGAGATAGCGGGGCCCGGGCAGTATCCGTAAACACCCCACCCAACACCAAAAATTGCCGCCCCGGCAAGTAGGCGCATGTCTATGCTCTTGTTGTCAGGAAGGTTGAAATCTTCGACCAGCACAGGACTTTGCCGCCGTAGAATAAACCGGAAGCTGATGATTGTGACGAATACTGCTCCGCTCATAGTAAATGCCAGATCGGGAACCCAGTGACCAAACGGGTCTAAAAACCCCAGTACCTTGGCCGTATCTGTCATTCCTGAGATGGCAAGACCAAAGCCAAAAATGATCCCGCATAAAAGCGCAACAAGAGGTTTCATCTACAGCCCTCCCAGGAGGTGTCGAATTACGTAGACAGTAACCATACCGCTTGTCATAAAAGTAACAGTGGCCAGGAGAGAGCGCAGTGACAGTCTGCCAAGTCCGCATACTGCATGGCCGCTGGTGCAGCCGGAGCCAAGTTTGGTGCCAATGCCAACTAACAACCCTCCCGCAGCAGCCTGCCACCAGGGAAGGTCACTGGCGGCGGGGTAGGGTGCATTGAACAGGGCGTGATAAAGGATAGGCCCCGCCAGCAGGCCGCTAATGAATAGCCACCGCCAGCTATTGTCGGCACGGGCCGAAATTGCGCTCCAGACAATCCCACTGATGCCCGCTATTCGACCGATAAAATAGAGCATGGCGCTGGCGGCGATGCCGATAATAAGTCCGCCAATGAGTGGTGTTGAATAGGTAAGCAAACTGCCTTGCCCTTGGCCGAGTTTGGGCTGCTAGTGCCGCAACATTGCGTCAAGCTGGTCGACAATTTCTGACCAATCTGAATCCAGGTCCAGTGACTCGCGGATAAACTGCGCCTGACCCGCATCCCAGCAGGCGGCATGATCCAGCGGGATATCCTTTGGCAAATGGTTGTTTTGCACAAAATACTCGATAGCGGCATCACTGCTGGCGAGACCCAACTGCTTGAAAAGGCACTGGATGGTATGGCGGGATGTATCCACGTTATGAGGCTCCTGTCTGGGCTTAGCTCAAGTATAGGCGGTTTGCCCGTCTGCGGCTTGCTTTGTATCAAACTGTGGTGAACGACCTCGATGCGTGAGAGCGGCAATTCGAGTGAAGCGTTGCGCGCTTAACAGTGCGCGGCATTGTGTTAAAATTCTGAGCTCTAAAAATACAGACAGTTCCATCACTATGAATCGATTCGTCAAATCGAGCCTGTTGCTCGTTGCCTGCCTCTGCTTATCCGCTTGCTTTCATACCCAGCTTAACGGATCGGTAGGGGGGGCTGAAGTCACAGTCGCTCCGTTGGACAACCCGGACAATGTCCTGGCTACTGGAAGCTCCATGCGAGCATCGGACTGGATTGGGCAGGGTGGCCAGCAACAATGGGACGACTGGTCATCGTTACTGCGTCTGCTCGTAGTTGGTGTAACGCAGTTTGGGGCGCAGTTGTCGGAGCTGGATCCGCAGTCTCTTTACGTAGTGACCGCCCGCGGTGGCGAAGACTATGACCCGGGCCGAAAACAATTGTTGAGCGACAGCCCAGTGGAAGTGCAGGGTAGCTGGCATGTGATTGCCACGGGGGAGCGCATTACAGAGGGCAACTTGAAAATCTCGGTTCTTACCGAAGCCCTGTATCGCCAGCAACTGCAGGCACCTGCAGGCCTGTCAAACAAAGCCATCCTCGACCGCCTCAACGCGGCTGCCCAGCTTGTGGTGGGCGATGTCGACCGCAATGGGACGATTGATTACGACGATGTATTGCGCTGGAACCAAACGATCGACGGCGCGTTTTTGCTCGGTCCGCAGGACAAGTTGGTAGCACTCTCAGACGCGGTAACATCGGGACAGCCAGCAGATATGTTAGACCTGCATTCCCGAGAGGTCCTGGGGAGTCAGCGCGTAGAAATGTCGTTTGATGTGGGTACGGTCTTAGTTGAAACCTATAACTGGGAATCACCCGTAACGGCCGCCAACTTCCTGAATTACGTGCGAGCAGGGTTCTACGATCAGATGCTGGTTCACAGGGCTATCAACGGTTTTATGATCCAGATGGGTCTGCTCTCTTTCGATGGCTACAATGACGAAGACAGAGTGACATGGTCCATCAGAACCCCGGGACCCAGCATTATCAATGAGGCGAGTAATCGGCTTTCAAATAGCCGTGGCACCCTGTCGATGGCGCGGACCAGTGATCCAAATAGCGCGACAGCTCAGTTTTTTATCAATCAGGCAGACAACAGTTTTCTTGATTTTGGCTCCAGCAATAACCCAGATGGTTACGCTGTTTTTGCTCGTGTATATTCTGGCATGTCTGTCGTCGATGAAATAGCAGCCGAGCCCACGACTCAGTTGGCCGGCGTAGGCAGCGATGTGCCTGCACGAGGGGTACTACTGCAATCTGTGCGTTTTTTATAGATTTGGCGTAAATCGCAGAATTCCCTAGCGCAGGCCCAGGACCAGATCGGTGAGCACGAGCCGTGTGTGCTGTAATGGAGGGTCACATGCAAATTGGACATTTGCGCTACTACGTCCTTTACTTGTCACTATCCTGTGGTCTGAACGTTGGGAGGTATGGCCATGACAAACAGTGTTTCCCCCGGAACTGATCTCCCGGACAAGCTTGGACCTGTATTTCTGGTCGTTGATGACGACCCCATGGTGCGCAAAATCGTCACCCGAGGTCTCGGTCAGCTCAACCCCGCTAAGGTGCTGGAGGTTGAGGATGGGCTTGAGGCCCAGAAAGTTTTGCAAACGATGGCCATCGACGTCGTAGTTACCGATGTCGTTATGCCGAACATGGATGGCCTGGAGCTGATGAAATGGGCCCAGGAGCATTGCCCGCAGCCACTGTGGATAATTCTTTCCGGGTTAGAGACCTTTGACGCGGCAGTGGAGGCCCTTCAAAGCGGCGCATTTGACTATCTGCCCAAGCCACCTGAGGTACCTCGGGTACGCGTGGCCGTGCGTAATGCGATGGATCATATCGAACTGGAACGAGAGCGAAAGCGACTATATGCGGAGCTGGAGGACAGTAATTCGCAGCTCGCAGAGAAGGTAGATCAGTTACAGCAGGTTTGCCATGTGCTGCAGAACCAGGCCGCGGTTATTCAGGCAGATCTGAACAGGGCTGAAATTATACAGCGAGCGCTGCTACCCCAGGAGCCACCGGTAATTCCGGGCTGGTGTATGGAGACGCTATACCGTCCTGGTAGCAGCGTCGGTGGCGATTTTTATGACGCTGTCATGTTGGACGAAAAGCATCTTGGTCTGGTCATCGCGGATGCCGCCGGTCACGGTGTGGCTGCAGCGATGCTTTCCGTTTTGTTCAAGTTGCGTTTGAAGCAATTGGACCGTCATGAAAAGGTGTTAATGCCCAACCAAGTGCTCGAGCGTTTGAACAGTCGGCTCTACGATATGCTGTCGGCGCCCGGTGCCTTTATTACAGCGGTTTACGTACTGCTTGATTTGCACTCCGGTCGTGGTTGGTTGGCATCGGCGGGTCACACACCCTGTGTTCTGAATCCTGCGAAGGGTTCACCATTGATGTTGGAGCGCACGGGCCCCGCTCTCGGGCTTGAGCCGGGGGCTGGCTATGAGGAACATGAATTCACGCTGACCGACGGCGATCGGATGATGCTTTATACCGACGGTGTGCTGGATGGTGGGCCGGACTCTCCCCGCACCGAGGATATTGCAGATGCACTAAATTCCAGCCAAAACAGGGAGGAGTTGCTTGGTAATTTATATGCAAGTGCTGTTCGGGGTGTCGGTAGTGACCGCGATGATATTACGATGTTTCTTCTCGAGCGCGCCGAGGGCGAAAGCCATTTTGATGATGCGGTACCCAGGGAAACGCGGCAGCAGCATGAACCCCTCGCTCCTCCGCCTGAGCTTCAGCAAGGCTCGTCGGATGGTCATGCTTATATCAGTATTTCCGGCGCTGTCACCTGGCTGTGTGGTCAGTCATTGCTCGATTGCTCGAATGCCATGCTGGAACAGTGCGCAGAACTCACCCTGGATCTCGGAAACTGTGAGCACATGGACAGCACTTGCCTTGGAACGCTGCACGAAATTGTGACATTGCATCCGGAATCTGTGAATCTGCAAGCGGTTTCTCCCGACGTCCGCAAGCTGTTCGATGAATTGAGCATGACCAGTGTGTTGGAACACATTAACCCGAACACCCAGAGCCTGCCGCACGGCATGACGGCTATTAATGCTGCAAGCCTCAGCCCCGAGCAACAGGGCGCCCGAATTCTGGGGGCCCATGAAACTCTGGCTTCACTTAGCGCTGACAACCAGGAACAGTTTCGAGCCGTTGTAAATTCCCTGCGCGCTGATTTGCCTGGGGAAAACTAGGACGCATCAACCTGACTAGCGCCCAGCTGTGTCAATAACGCAACCTTTAGTTCTGCTAGATTTCCCTGCAAGCTGTTTAGGCACGGTGAGGCCTCGGGAAAGTCTCCGCTGTGTCCCACATTTTCAAGAGACAGCGCCGCCGCGGCAGTGGCCTGCCCGCCTATTACCAGAGCTGAGCCTTTCAGCGAGTGAGCCGCCTTTTTCAATTCATCTGCATCTTCGCTGGATACGGCCGCTTCTACGGCTTGCAGCAGCGCGGGGTACTGGGATAAAAACATCTGGGCAAGTTCGTGAAGAAAATTCTCGTCGCCTTCAAGGTTTCTTAGCGCTCCCTGCCAGTCAAGGCAGGGCTCATTGCCTGAGCGAACCGCTGAGTTGCCAGCCGTATCGGCGCTGACTGCGCTCGCCGCACTCATCGAACTGCTTTCTACGGCTTGGAAAAGCTCATCTGATTTGAACGGTTTGCTGACGAAATCAGTCATTCCTGCAGTGATGCTATTTTCCCTGTCTTCTAAGGTTGCTCCCGCGGTCAGGGCGATGATGGGCACATGCGCTACCTTGTCGACGCGCTCTCGCTCACGAATAATACGGGTGGCGGTCAGGCCGTCCATTACTGGCATGTGCACATCCATTAGCACGACGTCAAAATCTTCTTTCGCAGCGGCCTCCACCGCCTCTGCGCCGTTGCGCGCAACCTCAATACTGTGACCCCGTTTACGCAGCAGCTCCAATGCTACTTTCAGGTTAACCGGGTTGTCTTCCACTAATAGCACTCGACGAGCTTCCGGGCCCGGCACCAGATTCTGAACTTTTTTGACGGTGTGACTGGTGGTCACGCCCAGTGCATCGGTAATCGCTCTTTGCAAATCAAACTGCTTGGTAGGCTTCAATAGCACGCGTGAAATATCGAGTCGCTGACTGATCTGTTCAGTGTTTGAGCGTCCAGCTGAAGTGAGCATCAGGATGCGGGTCTTGTTTTGCTTGGGACGCTGACGGATTCTCGCAGCGAGTTCGAACCCATCCATGTTGGGCATCATTACATCTAGCAGCGCCACTGCAAACGCCATATTGTTGTCTTCGGCGCGTTTCAATTCCTCGAGCGCCTTCTCGCCGCTGTCTACAACGCATGCGGACATACCCCAGTTCACCAATAATTCCTCGAGTATCATTCGATTAGTACTGTTGTCGTCGACCACCAGCGCGTTCAGACCTTTTAGCTCCTGCGGCTCCAGTGCCACGGTTTCAGGCTGCTCGGGCAAGCCGAAGCTGGCACTAAAGGAGAAGGTGCTCCCCTCGTTGAGCTTACTTCGCACGGCCATCGTGCCGCCCATCATTTCCGTGAGTTGGCGGGCGATCGCCAGCCCCAGACCAGTGCCGCCAAACTGTCGGGTGGTAGAGGTGTCTGCCTGGTCGAAAGCCTTAAAAACTTTGCTTTGCTGTGCGTCTGAAATGCCAATACCTGAATCTCGCACTTCAAATACTAGCTGAATGTCGGAGTCAGAAATCGATTGCAAAAGAAGATCAACCGCGACCTCCCCAACCTCGGTGAACTTGATGGCATTGCCAACCAGATTAACGATGACCTGCCTGAGTCGAAGGGGATCGCCAATCAATTTGTCCGGTATATCAGGCGGAATATGAAAGGTGAGTTCAATGTCTTTTTCGTTTGCGCGAAGGGCCAGGGTTTGTAGAGTGTCTCCCAGAATATCTCGCAGGTTGAAGGGAATATGTTCAAGATCCAGCCTTCCGGCTTCAATCTTGGAGAAGTCGAGAATATCGTTGATGAGGCCCAGGAGCGTGTCTGCAGATTTGATAATTAGAGAAACATACTCACCCTGCTGGTTAGTAAGATCGGTGCCCTCCAACAGTTCCGCCATACCAATGACGCCGTTCATGGGCGTACGAATTTCATGGCTCATGGCGGAAAGAAACCGACTTTTGGCTTCAGTGACCTGCACCAGTTTGTCGTTGGCGACGCCCAGCTCCCGGCTCTTTCCTTCCAATTGTAGCGCGAGCCGATGCTTGCTTCTATATCCTCGAAATATAACGACAATGAGAGATATCACCAAAAGCAGGGTGACCGCTGCGGCGATCAGGATAAATCGCTGGCTCTCGATGGTGCTGACCTGTTTCATCAGCACCTTATCCTGATCCGCAATCTGGCGCTCTTTCTCAGCGATCGCCGCTTGCTGGTCCTCCAACCGCTTTAGGTTGCGCTCTATTCTCTGGGAGTAGCTGTCGATGTATGCTTCTTTTTCAGCCAGTATGTCTTCTTTTTTTATCAGTGCCGCAGCGTTCTTCTCAAGTCGGCTCTCGCTGTCAGCCAGCGTACTTTGTATCGCGTCTAGTTGTAGCTCCAATAGTGATAGTTCGCTACGGTTGCGCTCAACTTCTTGCTGTTGACTGTCGATGGTGCTCTTCTGGTCTGCCAGCAGTTTTTGTTGCTCGTTTGCCACAGCATTCGCGCGTTCCAGTTTTGCCTCGGTTTCCTGATAGATGGCGGCGACATCCAGTTTGCTGCCGCCGAACAGCAGCATATCCCGTGACAGGGAAATTCCAGCGTCAATGATATTACTGCGGTTGAGTTCAAAGGAAAGACGGTTCTTGTCCGGTTGCGTAAAGTTGACCATGATTCGATCTTTATCGGTCGCGCCATCGCTAACGATCAGAGTTTGACTGCCTTTCAATGCGTTTTCGATAGCTGCCAGTCGAGAGTTTTCCGCTGAGGAAAGTACGAGGATGTGAGCATTTCTGGCATTGCTCAGAGCATCGAAGACGGTAATTTTTACGGGCTTTCCGCGCACTGTAAAACCATCCAGTTCGCGTTTTAAGGAGCGCGTAAGTTGTCTGTTTTTACCGTATAGCCCAATAATGAAATTGTCGATCTCACTTTCATTGGGCCAAGTGGTATTCACCAGAATGGATTGCAGAAGGGTAACCTTTCCGTCTGGAATACTGACAGTGTTGGGAGCGCCGTGAGCGTAGATCGACACAGCCAGAGTAATGCATGACAGAAAACGGATTAGATACACAAAAGACGCCGATTGGCGCAAATCCCTACTCCTTGTTTTAAGCGAATGAATGAAATATAGCATCGTGGCGGAGGCTGACAAGTTTTCAATCTTCTCGCGTTCTTTATTGCCAATCCGGCCCTGCTTTTAAAGCTCTGCCTCCAGCTCCTGCCAGATTGCCTGAACCCAGCTTCGAATCCTTATGGCCTCCTCAAAGCGATCAGACAATTCCTCGTTATTGGCATCGGTAAAGGCGTATTCAGGCGGGCCAAGCTCGCACAGGAAAATCAGTGTTTCGTTGTCACCTGCCCTGGTACGCCATGATCGAAAGCCTCGCTTCCACCAATCTTTGAAAATGCCAATCCATTTCTGGGTTTGTGGGAAGTGCAATGGCAGCTGGATTTGCTCGTGACTGGAGATCCGCCCTTGAAAACTGTCGGAGCGTTCCAGGAGTTGCTGAATCCACGCCTGGTTTTGCGCCGTTATTGGCGCGCTCATCTCGCGATTGAGGCAATAGTGTGACAGGTCAGCCGTGAGGCGCAATTCGGGAATAGCGTCAAGTAACTGTAGGGTCATGAACATGTCGTTGGTAATACAATCCCGATGTGTTTCGAATTTGATGGGCATGCCGATGTCGTCGGCCATTTCGAGCCAGGTCCTGATAATGGGGACCGCATCCTCAACGGTGAGCGGGAACACGGGAGCGATAACATTGGCATAGGGAGCACCCATTTCTTTACTGAATTCCAGTAACGGCCTCATCTCCTCTACCGTATTAGGAAATACGTTGACCAGACAGCCCATCTGGTACTGCTGATAAAAGGGCTTTAGGGCCAGGTACTCCTCAATTTGACTGACACCGGGATCCAGACAAAGGCCCGCGAATTTGGCTTGCGCTGCCTGTGCAAAAACCTCTTCATGGGGGCGAGTCGCGACATTGGTGTTACAGGTCTGCATGCCCCAAAGAGACTGGTATACAACGAGGTCCTGCATGGCCAAGCCTCCTAATAGCTACTGAGCGGTTTACCCTTATACTTCGAGCTGCCTTCACGGCGCAGCTTTCTTAGCATATGCCATTGATAGCTTAAGTAGCTGATAGTTTCGGGCTCACACCCGCTGGCTGCAACCATCTCAGCGTGGAGTTGGGGCAATTTATAAAAGGGAACCGCGGGATAGGTGTGATGTGCGGTGTGGTAGGGCATGTTCCAGGCCAGCCAGTTGAGTAAAGCGTTGCTTTTGATGGTGCGGGTGTTAATGAGAATGTCGGATTCATTGGGCATGCCGGTGTGCTCTGCCAGGTTCTGGCAGTTGTGAATGAATTTAGTGGCGAACATGGGAGCGATCCAGTAGGCGATCACCGCCCAGCTTTGCAGGTACCAGGACAGCAGGGCGATCAGCAGATAGCCGAAGAGGTAAAGGCGCGCCTCCAGCGTCGATAGTAGGCATTGTTTTGCGGTAAAGAATGCGGGAAATCTTAGTTTGAAAGCAGTACCGAAGGTGCGCCAGATAATACCTGTCCAATAGCCCAGGCCCGAGGCATACCAGAGATAGCTGCGAGTGTTGAAATAGGGGCTGCCCTGAAGCTCGCCATCCAGATCCGGATCCTGGGTATGTCGATGGTGTTGGTAGTGCTCCATGCGATCGTGCTCTCTGGGCATTAACAGGATAAATCCGAACAGGTGACCAAACAGGTTATTGGGCCTGCGGGCTTTGAACACTGTCCAGTGGGACAGCTCGTGCTGTCCCGCGTAAAGAAAGTTCAGTAGCGTGCCCAATACGACAAACCACAAGGCTGCCCAGTAGCTGCCCCAACTGTTATGCAAGGCATAGGCAGCGAGCGAGATAGCGGTCAGGTGGCTTCCCGTTTGCAGACACCCGCGCAGATTGGTGCGCTGGTTGTAGCTGCGCAGCTTTTCGCCGCTGATGAGTTTCTCATTGCCGATAAAACCTTCCACTGCTTTTTCCTTACCTAGGAGCTTTGCCCCTGAAGGATAAAATATTGGGACCGCGAAGGCGATCAATATAAGGCGGGTTTTTTTGATTTTTTATTGATGAAAGGTCCAGCATGGCGGAGCGTCAATTCAAACTGAACTCGCCGGCAAAGGTCCACACCGACTAACGCGTCTATTCTCTTCGGTGGTAAGCTGAAGACAGTGACCCCAACTGATTACACCCTGGGGTACGAACTCAGATGAGAGCTTTAGTGTGCCTAACGCCGATACCGTAGTAGTCCTTGATTTTGAAACCACAGGTTTGTCCCCGGGGGAGGGCGATCGTGCTATTGAAATTGGAGCGGTACGCATTGAGAGTGGGAAAGTCACTGCGCGTTTTCAGGAACTGATGAATCCAGGTCGCCGTGTCGACAGCTTCATCGAATCCTTTACTGGGATTACAAACCTGATGCTTGCGGATGCCCGGCCGTGCAGTGACGTGATGCGAGACTTTGCTGACTTCATAGGCGAGGACAACCTGGTGGCTCATAATGCATCATTCGATAAGCGATTCCTCGACGCTGAATTGGAACGGATTGCACTAAGCTATACAGGACAGTTCTCCTGCTCCATGCTCGCCGCTCGTCGAATCTTTCAGCAAGCGCCCGATCACAAGTTGGGTACCTTGGTTGAGTTCATGAATATTCCTGTAGAGGGTGTTTTTCACCGGGCCCTGTATGACTCTGAAATGACGGCGAAGCTCTGGCTTGCGATGTTGAATGACGTTCGACGGCGGTACGCTATATCGGCAATAGATTTCAAGCAAATGCAGAGGGTGGCAAAAACGCCAAAGCATGCTGTAGGCAAATTTTGGGAGAGCGCCTGTCAGCTGTGACTTGGGCTTGCCTCGCCGTTTAGCGTCGAATGCCCAGCTTGCGACCAAATTCTTCGGCCAAAGGAACCTGTTTCCCCCGCTCCAGTTCCTGTTCAAACCGCGCCATCTGCTCATCGTTGAAGCTGGCGCTGCGGCGCGTTTCCAAGTCGATATACATACCCAGGCATTCGTTGGTGGCCGCCAGATACCCCTTATCGGCATGGTACATACGGTGAATGTAGTGCAAGCGTTTATGGTCATAGTCTGCCAGCTGACTGGTCAGTCTGAGTGTGTCGCCCGCAAGCACTTCGCGGATAAAGTCTATGTTAGCCCCCAGCGTGAAAGTGGTCATACCCAGGGCCTGTTTGTGTGCTATGCCGATGTTCATTGAGTTGTAGAACTGGTCGGTTGCGATATGGTCAAAAGCCACGAGATAGTAGCCCATGTTCATGTGGCCGTTAAAATCAATCCACTCCGGTTTTACTTCAGTAAAAGCAGTGAAAAGTGCGGTCTCGGGCATAGATTTGTCTCGCTAAAGGAAAAGGGGTGACAGAGGGCTGTGAGCCACATCTCATTGCTCGGGCGGTGCGCCCTTGTCCGCTTCAATAGAGGCAGTGTGCTCTTCTACAACTCGCCATAGTGGCGTGTCTACCCAGGTATCATCGAGATAGAATTTTTCAGGCTCTTCTTCCTTGGGATCAACAATTAAATTATAAATTGATGGGTAGGCCATGGTTTGAATCGCGTAGCTGTCTTCGTCAATTTCCTTGAGAAGCATTTTCCAGTTACGCCATTTCACACCAAAGAGTTCGTTGCCGATATAGATGATTACGGATTCTCTGGCAGATTTCTCAGATTTGCCTGTGAGAAAATCTGTTTGGTCCACGCCGTCCAGTATTCGGTCCTGTGGTATCTCACCGCCGGATAGCTTGGCAATGGTAGGGAATATATCGATTAAGTGAACGATGTCGTTTGATACTTTTTTGGCCGGAATTTTATCCGGATAGCGGATCAGGAAGGGCACACGCAGTGAGCCTTCGTAGGGAGCAAACATTGTTCCTCGCCATGGTCCGGTGAATCCAAAGGATCGCTTTATACCTTCGCGACCGTTGTCTGAGGTAAAGATAAAGATAGTGTTGTCTTTAAAGCCGAGGTTATCAATCGTCTTCAGTAACTCGCCCACGTAAGAGTCAGTCTGTGCTAGAACGTCGGCGAAACTGCCGTTGCCGGTGCTGCCTTTGAAGTCGGGATGGGCATCAACCGGTTCATGAGTTTGCGTGTAAGGCAGGTAAGCAAAGAACGGCTTACCCGCTTTGGCCTTGCGCTTGATGAAATCGATAGCGCGATCTGTGATTTCCCGGTCGATAGTCTTGCGCTTTTCGCGACCATAGACGTCCTTTTTTTTCGGTTTCTGACCCCGTTTGGACTCCATGACATGAGTGAATTCCACCCCGGCATCTTTCTGGAAGCTATCGCTATCAGGCCAAAAGGCCTGGTCTGAGGAGTTGGGTATACCGTACCACTCGTCAAAGCCCTGATCTGTGGGATAGCGGCCCTCTTCATCGCCCAGATGCCATTTGCCGAACATCCCCGTTGCATACCCCGCGTCTGACAGCATCTCTGCCAGGGTGATCTCCCAGGGGGTAATGCCATACCAGATGCCCCGAGGTTCATCGTTGGGGCGTTGCCGGGTGCGTATGCCATAACGCCCCGTCATTAAGGATGAACGGGAGGGGGTGCATTCGGCCTCAACATTGAAATTGGTAAGCTGGAACCCTTCTGTTGCGATGCTATCGATATTGGGTGTTGGAGCTCCGCGCAACATGCCACCGCCATACACGCCAACTTCCCCATAACCAAAGTTGTCCATCACAACCATTACGATATTGGGTTTGCTGGCGGCGGCGGTAACGGAGAATAGAACTGAAAATACAAGTGTGCTGCAATATGCAGCGAGTTTGAGAGGGCGAGTGAGCTTTGGCATTCCTGTATTCCCTGACGTTTTGCTTTCACGGCATTGAGCGCGCTGTTCAAATTGATGGTAGTTGCTTAAATTGCGGCTGTCGACAGCGATAGGCGGGCAGCGGTGGTCAAAGGAAATTACTCCACTTCAGATTTGTCATGACGCAAAAGGCTTTTGTTACTAAACTGAGCGAAATCGTAAGGAGCTGACAATGTACAAGTTTTTACTCCCTCTCGCGGCCAGTATCGTGTTCCCAGTGCTGACAGTCGCCGCAAATGAGTCAAGCGAGCACGCTCAAAAAACCTTGGATATTTACCGCCATATTATTGGTATTGAGTCAGTGAAAAACTCTGGAAACGTGAAGCGAGTGGCGAGCTTTCTTGCCGATGAGTTATTGGCAGCCGGTTTTCCGGCGGATGATGTTGAAGTTCTTCCTGTCGGCGATGCAGCAGCCCTGGTGGCAACGTATCGCGGCGATGGATCTTCAGGCAAGGCACCTATTTTACTGTTGGGTCATATGGACGTTGTGGAAGCACTGCCCAGTGACTGGCAGCGCCCTCCTTTTGAGCTGACCGAAGATGCGACTTTTTTCTATGGACGCGGGACGGATGATAATAAATTCGGGGTTTCCCAGCTGACCTCCACGTTTATCCGCTTACGTAAACAGGGTTTTGTCCCCAATCGTGACTTGATCATTGCTTTTTCGGGCGATGAAGAAAGCACCATGGCGTCAACCATAATGTTGGCAAATGAGCGTCCCGACATCGCCAAGGCAGAGTTTGCGCTTAACTCAGATGCTGGCGGTGGCGGCCTGGACAGCTCGGGAAAGGCGCTGTCATACAATGTTCAGGCGGCCGAAAAGACCTATGTGACCTGGGAATTGACCACTCGTAACCCGGGTGGGCATAGCTCCAGACCCGCCGTAGATAATGCAATTTATGACTTGGCTGATGCGATCACCCGCATCAGAAACTACCGGTTTCCAGTTCGCTGGAGTGATATGACGCTCGGTTACTTTGAGCAGATAGGAAAGCAAAAAGGTGGAGAGTTGGGAGAGGCAATGGTTCGGTTTGCAGCAGATCCCGGGGACAACAGCGCTTCTGATCGGATTGCGTTGGAGCCGTCTTACATTGGAGCGACCAGGACAACCTGTGTGGCGACAATGCTTCGTGGCGGTCATGCTGAAAATGCCTTACCGCAGTCAGCGACCGTCACTATTAATTGTCGCGTTTATCCAGGAGTGCCCGTCGCTGAGATAAAAGCGCAGCTTGCAAAGGTGGTTGATAACGACGCCATTGAATTTGTTGAGCTGGGTGAGGCCACTGTGAGCCCAATGTCGGAGCTGCGCCCGGACGTGATGGCCGCCGTATCGAAAACCGTTCATGCTCGCTATCCCGATGTGGCGATTATTGGCTACATGGCTTCGGGTGCGACCGACGGGATGCATTTTCGAAACGCAGGCATTCCGACCTTGGCGATTTCAGGGCTCTTTATGCGCCCTGAAGACAACTTTGCTCACGGCCTAAACGAACGAGTGCCCAAGAAGGCGTTTTATGACGCTTTGGATCACTGGACCGTAATCCTCAAAGAACTCGCCAGCAACGCGCCAAGCTAAGGATCGGAGTCCGGTTTGCTCACGCGCAATACAATACTGTCTATAAAGCCGCTTTAGGCACTATGCCTGGGCAGCCAGAGGCGTTACGTTCGATGCGTCTTCTGCGCTCTCGCTACCAATGTTTAACAATAGTTCTGGCTTGCCTTTACAGGCGGCGATCAGTACGTCCTTATTTTTGGAGAGCAGAAGCCCAATGTTCTCTGCGTCTTGCTCGCTGATGCCATCAACTTGCTTTTCAAGAAGCAGGCTGAAGTTCTCCGCCAGTTCCAGAATTTTGTCATGGGCATCGGCTGCTTTTTTGCTGTCAAACATTGCGTTATCCCGATCACATTTCCACATTGCTACTACGGCCACAGTTCACCTCGTGTGCGTTTGTTGTGTTTGATTTTACTGTATATACATACAGTAAAATTGGCAAGCGCTTTTTACGCGAGACTGTAGTTCGGTGAACTTGGCTGTTGGGAGTGGAGCAGGCGGGCGGGTGAATTTAACGGGCTATTTTAACGGGCTATCTCAGTTGGCTATCCTTACTAGCCCGACGGTTGTAACCCGAAAAAGCGGCCTCTTCCTCGTCTAGCGATGCTTGGCACTCAACACACAGGCGTACTCCGGGAATGGCTTTGCAGCGAGCTTCAGGGATGGAGGCGCTGCATATCTCACATTGTAGGAGACTTTTACCACGGGGCAGGCGATCACGGGCGCGACTGATCTCATCTTCCAGGCTCGCGTCTATCTGCTCCTGGACCGCTCCGTCTTTAGCAAAACCTCCAGCCATGAGATGTTCCGCTGTTGATTGGCGCGCCCGGAGAGATTCGAACTCCCGACCAACTGGTTCGAAGCCAGTTACTCTATCCAGCTGAGCTACGGGCGCGTGGAGCCACAAGTATACAGACTATTTCCGCCAACGGACAAAGTCAGGGAACAAATGTTTGAGCCGATAACTGTATTGCGGATCGTAATATCGCTCTTAAAGTCAGCAATGTCATATCGTCGTTTAATCTACTCCCTGCCGCTACACGTATAAAAAGCCGTTTATCCTGTTTTATTATGTTGTGGGAATGCACTAGGATGGGGGTTTACGCCGCGACCTCATGTTTGTCGGGCCCATACACCACTGTTTTCGAGGAGAAAGCCATGAATGCCCCCCAGCAAGCTGAAATTGAAAAGGACTCTGTCGCAGAAGCCATGACCGCTGTTTTGCAGGCCCAGCGTGCGGATTACACCGTCGAGGGACATGTGAGCGCAGAGGTTCGTATTGATCGGATGCGACGGGGTATGACCTCGATTCACAAGCATCAAGGCCAGTTGGTAGAGGCGCTCAGTACTGATTTTGGTTGCCGCCCCCGAGAGCTGTCCATGATAACGGACGTTTCGGCCAGCATCATGCCGTTCAAGAGCGCCATAAAGCACGTCAAACACTGGATGAAACCCGACAAACGCAAAACCATGTTTCCTCTGAACGTGTTGGGTGGTCGGTCCTGGATCGAGTATCAGCCACTGGGTGTAGTGGGCGTGATTAGTCCCTGGAATTTTCCCGCTAACTTAACTTTTGCTCCGATCGCCGACATTTTGGCGGCGGGCAACAGAGCAATGGTCAAACCCTCCGAATTTACGCCTGCCGTTTCCGAGGTCATGGCGGATATCGTTAAAGATGCCTGGGATGAGAAAGAGGTTGCTATCTTTCCCGGAGGGCCAGAAACCGGGGTTGCCTTTAGCAATTTACCGTTCGATCATCTGCTGTTTACCGGGGCAACCGGCATCGCCCGCCACATCATGGCGGCTGCGGCAAAAAATCTGGTGCCGGTAACACTGGAACTCGGTGGAAAATCACCCGTGATTCTAAGCCGCAGCGCAGATATCAAGCAGGCCATGAGCAGAGTGATGCTCGGCAAAACCATGAACGCCGGACAAATTTGCCTGGCGCCCGATTACCTGATGGTGCCTGAAGAAAGTGTCGACGAAGTGATTGCTGAGATTCATTCTGCGGTAGCGGAAATGTACCCAAAGCTGCTGGATAACGGTCAGTACACGTCAATGATTAATGAAAGGCACTTTAGCCGTATGCAGGAAAATCTTGCAGACGCCAAAGCAAAAGGAGCTGAGATTATTGAGTGCAATCCAGCTGCAGAAGACTTCTCCTTGCAACAGGGCACGCACAAACTGCCGCCCACTATTGTGAAGAATCCAACGGAAGATATGCGAATTCTCGACGAAGAGATTTTCGGGCCGTTGCTACCGATTAAAACCTATAAAAATTTCAGCGAAACTATTGATTACGTCAATTCGAAGCCAAGACCTCTCGCGGCTTACTATTTCGGCTATGACAAACGCGAAGAGCGAGACGTGCTGGATCGCACTACCTCAGGTGGCGTCTGCATTAACGACGTTATTATGCATATTATGCAGGAGGACCTGCCCTTCGGTGGCGTAGGGCCTGCTGGAACTGGCGCTTATCATGGTGAGCACGGCTTTAAGACTTTTAGTCATGCCAAGGCGATATACCGCCAGCCAAAATTCGATATCGCGGGACTTGCCGGGATGCGTCCGCCTTACGGTAAAAACACCGAAAACTCGATAAAGATGCAAACCAAAATCTAAAATTCATAATGAATATAGTGGGTACTGGTCGAGTGCAGAAGCAGCGTCGGTATCCACTCTCATAACAACAATTTCCGGAGACTAACCCCATGGCCACCCTAATGACTGTCGTCATTGTTTTGCTGGCATTGCTGCTGGCGCGCACGGTGTTTTTGCCGCGCCTGGTAACTGCTTGGGTTCGAAAATTAAAAGCTGATCCCGCCATCGACTCTTATAACGAGAACAGCGCCTATCGCCAGCCCGGTTTTGATCCTGTACACAGTGAGCTGGACAGAGCGGAGTTGTCGGTAAGCGGGACGTTACCTGATGATCTGACAGGCGCTTACCTACGCAATGGTACTAACCGACAGTTCACTGAATCCCGTTCGCGTCTGCACATGTTTAATGGCGCAGGTATGTTGCACCAGGTGCAGTTTAAAGAGGGTCGTGCCTGGTACTCAAATACCTATGTGCGCACTCCGCGCTTTGCGCATGAACAAGAGGCGGGTAAGGAGTTGTATCCAGAGTTTGGTGATATAGCCGGCAATGGCAAAAAAGGGCTTGCGCGCATTATCAGCAATCTCATGGAGCAGCGTTTCGGGCTGGTACCGAAGATGG
This sequence comes from marine gamma proteobacterium HTCC2148, assembly GCA_000156295.1. GTDB lineage: Bacteria > Pseudomonadota > Gammaproteobacteria > Pseudomonadales > Halieaceae > Halioglobus > Halioglobus marinus. The sequence continues at coordinate 38,525 of DS999234.1, read as the reverse complement.
ACAGTGTGAAAAACGCTTCAGCGACGACTGCTATCCAGTGCCATCACGGCAAGCTTTACGCACTGCAGGAAACTGCTTACCCCTTCGCTCTGCAAGTGCGTTTTGAAGATGGTCTGTTGGTGCTCAGTGGTGAGGGCGAGTTCGATGGCCTTGGCGGCGTGCTTACCGGGCCTTTTACGGCTCACCCCAAGATCGATCCTGACACCGGCGATTGGCATTCCTTTAGCACTGAATTGAAAAGCGGTTCCGTGTCCTATTCAGTGTTATCGAAAGGCGAGCTGACTTTCTATCAGGAAATCGACCAGGCTAAACCCTCTTCAGCGTTTGTCCACGATGGCTTCCTGACAGATCATTGCGCGGTATTTCCTGACTTGTCATTGCGTTTCGACGCAGGGCAGTCGTTTAAGGAACACGCCAGTGCTTTTTATTACGACTCCGATTACATGATGCGTTTTGGTGTGCTGCATCGCCAGGAAGGCAGTGACGCCACCGTGCGTTGGTTTGATGCTGATATGCACGGTCACATTTGGCACACGGTCAATGGCTGGGAGGAAGTTGACGCAGATGGAGCCACTGAGTTGGTATTGGTGGCCCCGGTATTCACCAGCTATCCGAGTAATGTGCCCATTCATTCGCCGCAGGAGCCGCATGCTCATCTCTACAAGTTCCGTTTCAATTTGGACAGTGGGGCACTGGTTGATAAACGCTGTCTGTTGCAGCATTTTTATGAACGCCCCAGCATCAATACTGATTGGCTGGGTAAGCAAACTCGCTATGCTTATTTACTCGATGAAGAAGGTTCCGGTGGAATCATGGGCAGTGGTGTACTGAAATATGACTTACTGAGTGAGCAAGCGATAGCGAGTTTTGACTATGGCGAATACCGTGGAGGTGAAGCCCTTTTCGTACCGCGAGACAACGCAGTGGAAGAAGATGATGGTTACTTGTTAGAGCTACTTACGAGCGATAAGGACTCTGCTTTACTAGTGCTTGACGCGAAGACCATGACTGAGATTGCCCGCCTGACACTACCTCAGAGAGTGCCCTATGGCGTGCATGGTTGTTGGCTGAATAGCGAGCAGCTGCAGTCGCTGCAGGCGTAAGCTATAACGAACGACCTGTGCTGAATAGTTCGGGTCCAGTTGCTGCCACAGCATATCTGCTGTGGCGTCGCACCGTTTTTCAAAAACGCGGAATTGATATAGATGCTGTTCAGTAGCGATTGATTCATTGCGTGCAGCGTATACCCCAGTAGAGAAGTTAAAAGAGAGCCGACAATGAGTGCAAAGATACCCCGCAGTCAGGAAAACGACTACACCAGTGAAATCATCACCGAGCGCCAGCATTTTCTGGAAGAAAAGTCCGGGGCGAGCTTGAATCACACCAAGCAGTTTAGTTTTGACCCGGAAACCATGGAAGGTAATTGCGAGCAGCTGTTTGGCGTTGCACAGGTACCTATTGGTGTTGCCGGCCCGTTACTGGTTAACGGTGAGCACGCCCAGGGTGAATTCTATGTGCCTATGGCCACGATCGAAGGAACTCTTATCGCAAGCTATAACCGAGGCATGCGGGTTATCCGCGAAAGCGGCGGAGTCACAACGACTGTAATGAGTGAAGCCATGCAGCGAGCTCCCGTGTTCTTTTTCAAGGATGCGCGTGACGCTCGCGAGTTTTGTCATTGGCTGGTCGACAGCATCGACGTGATCAGGGCACAGGCTGAGTCAACGACTTCGGTGGGTAAGCTTCTGGAAATTGAACAGTACCCGGTACACAACATGGTCTACACTCGCTTTGATTACAGCACCGGCGACGCGGCGGGGCAGAACATGACCGGTGGCGCGACTTTTGTAGCTTGCGAATGGATAAGGGCTAACTATCCAAAGCTGCGTACTTATGGCCTTTCCGGTGGCATGGATACAGAAAAGAAAACTTCTTTTGTTAACTCCCTGAAGGGCCGTGGCCGTAAAGTGACGGCGGAGATCACCATTCCGCGACAGGTGCTTGCTGACGTGCTGCGCACCACACCGGAAAACCTTCGCAACAGCACCGGCATTAACACGCTAGCCGCCTTTTTGACGGGCGCTTCCAATAACGCAGCGCATCCGGCGAATGGCCTGGCCGCTCTTTACATGGCCACTGGCCAAGACATGGCCAATATAGGAGAGGCAAATCAGTGCAGTGTTTACAGTTACGTGACCAAGACAGGAGATTTGTACTACTCCATCACCTTGCCGGCCTTGATTATGGCGACCTATGGTGGCGGTACTGGTCTTGCGACCCAGCGTGAGTGTTTGGAGTTGATGGACTGCTATGGTCAGGACAAAGCTTACAAATTAATAGAGATTGCAGCTGGCCTGGTGGTGGCGGGAGAGCTGTCGCTGGTATCTGCAGCGCGAACGGATAAGGCCACGGGTACTAACGAGTGGGTAGATGCCCACGAAAAACTGGGTCGTAATCGATAGTGCTGTCTCGACAGACATCAGTAGATGAATAGAAAGTTCATAGCAAATTGAATAAAGAGTTCAACACGATGAGTAGCAGCCACCCGGATAGATTGTTCGATCTCACCCGCACTGATGATCAGCGTATGAGTCATGAATCCATGCAGCGTTTCGCCGATTCTGAAATTCGCAGTATCGCCAGGTCTAGTGACGAGGCGGGTGCGCCCCCAGTGGGGTTCTATGACAAAACGGCCGAGCTCGGACTAGCGTTGTTATCGATTCCAGAAGCATTGGGCGGGGCGGGCATGGAGCGATCGCCAGTCTCCAGTGTGCTTAATATTGAGGACCTGGCTAAGGGTGATCTGGGACTCGCACTGGGCGCGGTCAGCCCTCAAGCATTTGTGAATACCTTGATTGACCAGGGGAACGATGCACAGCGCGAACAATATCTGCCACTTTTCTGCGAAGGTACATTTGTTGCCGCGACTACGGCGCTGATGGAACCCCGGGCAATGTTTGATCCCACGGAGCTTCATTGCAACGCCATAGAGGAAGAACAGGGCTATGTACTCAATGGCATTAAGTGCATGGTCCCTCTGGGTATGGATGCTCAACTAACGCTGGTTATTGCTCGACTGAAAGGGCAGGGCAATGCAGCATTTATTGTTGAGGGTACGCCACAGGGAATGATTCGCACTGAAGAGTCGAACATGGGTTTGCGCACTCTGCAGTTGGCGACTATTGAATTTACTAATGTTCGGCTACCGTTGGAGGCTCGCCTTGGACACGATGAATTTGATCTCCAGCGCTTTATCGACTTGTCCCGTCTTGGCATTGGAGCCCTGGCCGTAGGCACTTGTCAGGCTGTTCTGGACTACGTTAAAGATTACGTCAATGAGCGTGTCGCCTTTGGAGAACCCATCAGCAATCGCCAGTCAGTCGCTTTCATGGTGGCAGACATGGCCACCGAGTTAGAAGCCATGCGGTTGATGGTATGGCGAGCAGCATCTTTGGCTGAACAGGGACTGGAGTTCCACCGACCAACCTATCTTGCACATGTGGCCTGCGGAGAGCATGCGATGAAAATTGGCACGGATGGTGTGCAGCTATTGGGCGGTCACGGCTTTTGCCGAGAGCATCCGGTTGAAATGTGGTATCGCAATTTGCGAGCTATCGCCATTCTGGATGGCGTTGCCAGCGCCTGAAGAGACAACGACTATGATACAACTTGAAATATCCGACAAGCACCAGGAAACATTCAACAACGCAATGCTGCTTGCCGAGCATATGATGCGGCCCTATTCGCGCAAATATGACAAGGAAGAGCACACTTATCCGACGGAGATGGATGAAGTCGTCAAACTACTGGCGGGTGGGCGAAGCGCAGGCTCTTCGACAGGGGGTGCCAGTGCTGCAGAAAGTAGCGCGGTAGTGAATGGCGGTAATATGGCAGCGGTTATTGGTCTGCAGGCATTAGCCTGGGGCGATTTAGGTCTGTTTCTGGGAATGCCCGCTAATGGGCTGGGCAATGCAGCCATACAGGCCGTCGGTACCTTGGCCCAGCGAGAAAAATACGGCACCAGCTACGCCGCCATGTGTATTACTGAGCCGGGAACTGGATCCGACTCCGCCAATATTGCCACTACGGCCGTGCGCGATGGTGACGAGTGGGTACTCAATGGAGAGAAAATTTATGTGACCTCCGGCCAGTGGGCAGACACCTTGGTGGTGTGGGCAACGCTGGATAAATCACTGGGTAAGGCTGCAATCAAGTCCTTTATTGTGGAGAAGGGGACGCCCGGTTGCGAGGTTACGCGACTGGAACGCAAAATGGGCATTCGCGCTTCGGACACTGCTGCCATTACATTTAGCGATTGCCGTATTCCAGCCGACAACATTCTCGGTAGCGCTGAGCTTGCCGCCGATGCTGAAGGTCGCAAAAAGGCGTTTGGTGGGGTGATGCAGACTTTCGATAATACCCGACCTCCTGTCGCAGCGATGGCTTTGGGCGTTGGCAGAGCCGCACTTGACCTAGCCAGTGAACTACTGACTGAAGAGGGTGTTTCTCCAGACTATAACCGCAAGCCCTGCAATGTCAGTGCCGTTGAGGCAGAGCTATATCGGTTGGAGGCTGAGTGGGAGGGTGCTCGCCTGCTTACACTCAAGGCAGCCTGGATGGCAGATAACAAGCAACCAAACTCAAAGGAAGCATCCATGTGTAAAGCCAAGGCTGGTCGCATGGGCAACCGGGTTACCTTGCGCTGTGTGGAACTTTGCCAGAGCCTGGGTTATAGCGAATCTCGCTTGTTGGAAAAATTTGCACGCGACTCCAAAATCATCGATATCTTTGAAGGTACTCAACAGATACAGCAGCTTATTGTTGCTCGACGAATATTGGGAAAGTCATCCAGTGAACTGAAGTAGAACGACTGAACTGCTTGCCATCGGCAAGTGGCTCTCGCGCTATTGGCAGCTTTAGCAGATACTAGCGTTTTAATGCTACCCTGCTCTGCGCACTTGGCGTTTCGAGTAAAAGTATAAAAAGGCGATTCATGAAAAAATACAACTATTTTCTTGTCGTGATCGCGCTGCTGCCAAGCTCTGGCGCACTGGCAGAGACTAAGCTTTTATGGGGCGACACACACCTTCATACCGCCAATTCACCCGATGCCTTTATGGCGGGCAACCGTACTGCCGGCCCTGACGTGGCCTATCGTTATGCCAGAGGTGAGCCAGTCATTCATCCCTATGCCGGTAACCGAGTGCAAATTAATCAACCGCTGGATTTTCTTGCTGTCGCTGACCATGCTGAATACCTGGGTGTTTTCCCGGAGGTGATGAGCGGTCGCGCTGAGCAACCGGAAGCTGGCCTGTTTGAAAAATTGAAGTCTTTCTTTTATGTGGAGTCAATTCGCTATTTCATCTCCGATCCAAGAAAGGGTGTTGAGACTTTCAGGGAGATGATACCAACTAACGATATTCAGCCGGGAGACAGTCGGGATCCAATCGCCACTGCGAATGAGTCGGGTAATGGAAAGGGGTTTGAGAGCGTGGGCCTGGTCAGCAAGGACAGTGCAGCGCGAATTATTGCGTCTCAGTGGACTCGCTCGATGGAAGTGGCAGATCGTTATAATCAGCCTGGAAGTTTTACTACATTGGTTGGTTGGGAGTGGTCACAGACTGCTAGCGGTGCCAATTTACATCGGGTTGTACTGTCTGATACCGATGGCAAAACTGCCAGCAGTTTTTCTCCCATTGGCGCTGACGTAGCTCCGTATCCAGAGCAACTGTGGGATCAATTGGCGGCTTTGTCGGCGAGCGTTGGCGCCAACTTTATTGCGATTCCCCATAATTCCAATATTTCTAAAGGTTATATGTTTTCCAAGACCACTGTCGCAGGAGAGCCGATTACGGCTGAATACGCGAGCAAGCGGTCGCGTTGGGAGCCGCTGGTCGAAGCTACACAAATTAAAGGTGATAGCGAAACCCATCCCGATTTAGCGCCAGATGATGAGTTTGCGAATTTCGAGCGCTATCGTTTTTACATTCAAGGCATCAGTCCCGGCCAGGCCTATCAGGTGCAGAAAGGCGATACTGTGCGCTCGGCTTTAAAAAATGGCATAGAGTTGGAAAAAGATACCGGCGTTAATCCATTCAAGCTTGGCATGATTGGCTCCACCGATGCCCATACCAGTCTGGCTTCAGCGGAGGAGCCTAACTTTTGGGGCAAGATGTCTACTGATTCCATTCCCGTTAACAAGCGTGGACCTGCTTCCGGGGACTATGCCAACGGCAAAACCAGCACCAACGGTTGGACGATGTCAGCATCAGGCTTGGCTGCAGTATGGAGTGAAGATAACAGCCGCGAAGCCATTATTGCCGCGATGAAGCGCCGTGAGACATACGCCACCACAGGTCCACGCATAGGCGTGCGGTTTTTTGGCGGTTGGGGCTATCAACAAGAAGATATTCAGGCTGCAGACCTGGCCGCAGTGGGTTATGCGGGAGGGGTGCCGATGGGGGGGGAGTTAGCCAGTGCACCCACTGGAGCAGCGCCGCGGTTTTTAGTGGCGGCTACCAAGGGAGCTCTGGATCACAATCTTGACAGAATTCAGGTCATTAAACTTTGGCTGAATAATGATGGACGTGCAGAAGAAAAAATCTTCAACGTAGCCTGGTCGGAAAGTGTGTCTGGTGAGCGAGCCCTGCAGTTGGACGGAAAACTGCCAGCAGTGGGTAATAGTGCGAACATCAAAACGGGGAAAACGGCCAATAATATCGGTGCCGCGCAGTTAAGTGCTGTATGGATCGATCCGGAGTTCGATGCTGGCCAAAGCTCGCTCTACTATTTGCGTGTATTGCAGATACCGACGGTGCGACATTCTCAACTGGATGCTACTGCCCTCGGCGTCGATACGCCATACGAGGGACCCGCTACCATTCAGGAGCGAGCTTACACATCACCAATTTGGTACTCACCTGAGCTCGCGAGTGCCAGGGAAGATAATGACTAGGGCAAAAAAAAGCCGCCAGTGAATACCGGCGGCTTATAGGAAGGATCAAGTTTAGAAGAGGTAAGAAAAATCCAACCCGTAAGAACGCTGGGCTGATTGGTGATTAAAGCTGCCACCAAACTCTGGTGCCGGAATCACTTCCTCGAGGTATTTTTCATCGGTAATGTTGCGTCCCCAGGCAGTCACTCTCCAGTTATCCGCTTCCAGACCTATGCGCAGGTCAAGCGTGTCGTAGGCGTCTCGAGACGACTTGGAGAAGTCCTGATTGTTACCCGGACCAAAAAATGCATTCCAGATCGTCGGGGTCTGTTCGCCCTGTAGAGTGTGGAACCAGGTCTCTCCGACGTAGCTCCAGTCGAGCCGGCTGACCAGGTTAATATTGGTGGATAAGGCAATTACCCATTCTGCACCAAGATTACCGGTTGTCTCTGGAGCCTGCGGAACATCATTACCTTCGGACAATGGTCGGTTCTTGTTCTTTTCTATCTCCGAGTCCATCAGCCCTACGCCGCCATAGAATGTCAGGCCTTCGGTGGCGATAAAGGTGATATCGGCTTCGAATCCCTGAATATACATCTCATCGATGGTGGTGACCGAGCGAAGCAAGCCAAAGGGGCCGGCGAAGAATTCGAAGAACTGATTATCTTCTACGTCGGTGCGAAACAGCGCTGCATTCAACCGCAGCCTGCGATCCATAAACTCAGATTTCATGCCGACTTCAAAAGCTTCTGAGACTTCTTTGTCATAGTCATCCGTGACCTTGATCTGTGCATTCACAGCCTCGCCCGCTCCGCCGTAGCCAGCATTAAACCAGAAGTTAAGCAGATCCTCGGTGCCTACAGAGTTAAAGCCGCCACTGCGGAATCCAACGCCGTAGCTGCCGTAAATATTCATGTTGTCAGTAGCCGCCCAGTTCAGGGTTAGCTTGGGCTGGAACTGGCTGTAGGTATCGTCCCGCTTCGGAATCCCATTAGGGTTGCTGTTGAATGCAGGGTTAATAGGCGTTGGCTGGAAGTTATCGTCTAGCAAGTTAATATTAAGTCCGGAGTTGGAAACGTTTGGTACCTTATTGGTAACCTCTCTTTCCTCTCGGTCATAGCGACCGGCCAGCGCTATTTCCAACGTGTCAGTCAGGTCAAACTCAATTTGGCCATAGACCGCGTAGACGGTGGTGTCGAAGTCATCCCAGAATAATAAGTCAGTAGGATTAGGACCGTCCGCCGGGACATAAGGGGTCCTGTCAAAGCCATTGCCCGTATCGGCGCCATAACCAACCACGACCTCACGTTCAATCTCAGCGAGATAGATGCCGCCAATCCAGCGTAACGCCTGATCCCCGGGTGAAACCAGTCGAGCATCAAAGCTGAGGTCTTCCTGGTTGCGCTCCTGGTACTGATAACCATCGCAGGAAGTGGGTGTGTAAGGGCCGTAAACGCCTGAGAAATCGTTTTCTTCACCGGGGGGCAGCACGCCATAAGGGTTAAAGAATGGACCAAACAAGTCGGGCCTGCTGAAGCTGTTCAGGGTTTGTCGGTCAGCCTGGCACGCGCCTGTCAATTCATAACCATAAAAAGTAGCGCTGGTTCCGTCAGAGAGCAAATATTCCTCTAGGTTGTTGTAGGCGATATTGGCCACCAGGTCCGCGAAGCCCAGGTCCCAGTCCATCTTTACTGCAAAATCGAGTGTTTCCTGCTCGTTTTCGCCAGGGACATTAAAGGTGTAGCGGAAGTCCAGGTCATTCACATCCTGGAAAAAGCCCGGCGCGCCGAAGTTCTGTTCGAAAGCAGGGATGGCAAAGGCGGCATTAAAGTTAATGGCTCCGCCCTTCACTTCCGAATAGCCCGCCCGAAAATCCAGGGACATGTCTTCGCTAACATTCCAGATCAAACGTCCGCGGGCGCTGGTGTCCTCAAGATAATCCACTGAGTCGTCGTCCCCGGTGAAAATGTTCTTGTAAAAACCATCGGTCTCGCGCGTGCTGATAGAAAAACGACCAAGAAGAGTGTCTTCTACAATCGGTCCGCTTACCATGGCGTTCACTTTGTAGGCGTTATTGTTGGCAATGCCGCCACCTACCTTGGCCTCAAATTCATTGGTCGGCTCCTTGGTGGTTACAAGTATTGCCCCGGCGACAGCGTTACGACCATACAGTGCCCCCTGAGGACCCTTGAGCACTTCTATTTGCTGAACATCGAAGAGCTCTTCATTAAAGCTGTTGGGGTTAGTGCTCAGTACGCCATCGACGATATAGGCAAAAGTGGATTCCGCGTCTCGGGTTGATACCACTCCTCGAATGCTGACCTGGGTATCACCCACGTTGGCGGCGTCGACAATGGTGACGTTGGGGATCAAACTAATATAGTCAGATGCCCTTTCAATACCGGCCCGTTCTATTGTCGTTTCGCCAATGGCACTGATCGCAATCGGAACTTCTTGCAGGTTTTCTGTTCGTTTTCGAGCGGTGACTACCACCTCCTCGATAGCCAGGCTTTCTGACTGCGCGATGGCGATTGGGGTGACTGTAAATCCAGCGACAGCTGCCGCCAGCCCTATGACTAATGGTTTTCTGTTGAAGTGCATGGCATTTCTCCTGATTTATATTTGCTGGTTTTTCTACCGCTTAAAGTTTGTTATTTCATTGGTTTTACAAAACATTTTTTATCACGCTGTCCCGCCTACGAAGCTGGGCGAAACTGGTGGTGGCAGATGCGTCTCTTCCAGACACCTTGCCTTTAGTTCTTCGATTGTGCCGCCTCTGTTAAACACCTCGATAGGTGGCCGGGCGGTGCGTAATTCGTTTCTCAGTGCATCAGTCGCTTCAGCGTTGACTGCGCCGTTATCCGCAATGACGACGCCGTAGCGTTTAGCCCCCTCGCGTGTCACCAGGCGCTTATCAACATCCTGCAATACCAGTGACGGATCGCGGTCAAAGGGATCGCCCCAACCACCGCCGCCCCAGGTGTTAAAATAGAGGATGTCGCCTTCCTTCACTTTGACTCCTTCTACTTTAGCGGGTAGCCACTCTTCAGTGCCGTCCGCGCGAACCAGGCGCTTGGTCGATCGCATGCCTGTTTCACCGCCCAATACACCCCAGGGATAGGTGAGCCACCGCTCGTCATGAATACCGATATCGCCGTCTGCCAAAAACCGGTAGGCCACACTTAAACCATTGCCGCCGCGGTGCAAACCAGCGCCGCCTGAATCGGGAATAGTCGCGTATTGTTCAATGCGTAAAGGGAAATAGGATTCAATAAATTCGTTAGGCACATTGGTAAACCCCGGCCATAGTGAATGGCCGTCGGGTCCGTCGCCAACCGGGCGCCCTGGGATGCCGCCAAAGCCAATCTGAAACAGTTGGAACCATTCGCCTTTTTTATCGTAGCCGGAATAGAACAAATGTGGGGAATCTGAAAAACCGGCTGCATTAAGCATTTGGTCCGGTGCCCCCATGCCCAGTAGCGCACCAAGCAGGTCAAAGATACGCCCAAGGGCGTGGGTCCTTCCTGATAATGCGGCAGGGAAATTGGGCTTTAATAGAGTGCCCTGTGGTATTCGCACATCAACCAGGTCATAGAAGCCATCATTAAACACAATCTGGGGGTCTACTACATTAATCGTGAAGGAGCCGAAGAACATTTTGAACATGTCTTCGTTAAGGAAAAAGTTAACCGAGCTTTGCGCCTGCGGGTCCGTGCCTTCAAAATCAAAGATGGCGGTAGAACCCTCGCGCCACATGCGACATTTAATTCTGTACGGGCCCATGCCCATGCCGTCATCGCAGAGGTAGTCCTCAAATTCTCGAGGCTCTTCGGGAATGAACATTTCGATGATGTGCTTCATGGCAGCGTGATTACGCTGCAGCATAATGTCCATCGTTGACACCAGCACTTCGTCACCGAATCTTTCCGCCAGTTCGACACAGCGCTTGGCTGCCGTGTTGCAGGCCGCTACCAGAGCGTTCAGGTCAAACCGGTTCCACTGTGGTGTGCGCACATTGTGCAGAATCAGTTCGAGCAGGTCTTTTTGCAATACGCCTTTTTTATAAAGTTTGGTCGGTGGAATCCGAATGCCTTCCTGATAAATGCTCGTCGCTTCAATAGGAATAGAACCGGGCACCATGCCGCCGTTATCTGACATATGGCCGAACATGGCTGTCCAGGCTATGTGGCGGCCCTCCTTGAACACTGGCACCAGCACGACCCAGTCCGGCAGGTGTGAAACTGCGGCGTTACACATGTAGGGATCGTTGGTAAGAATAATGTCGCCTTCTTCAATTTCTTCATCGTAAGCATCCAGGAACGGACCGATAAAGGAGCCAAACTGTCCCACTACCATTTTGCCGTCTTTGTTGGCGATCATTGGAAAGCAATCACCCTGCTCGCGTATGCCCGGGGACATCGCTGTTCGGAATAAAACGGCGTCCATCTCTTCACGCGCGTTGCGTAGCGCATTTTCGATGATGTCGACCGTTACTCCATCGACCTCTACTGCGTTTAGGGGTTGGGTGCTCGTTTCAATTAATCTGGCAGTCATTGGAATCCCCTTTATACGATCGGGTTGATCAGCAGGTTGCCGATAGTGTCGACGTTTGCTTTATAGTCGGGCAGGACTACTGTTGTAGAGTCCATTTCACTGACAATCGCCGGTCCGGCGACCTCCAGGCCTTCGTGTAACTTGTCTCGGTCATAGATAAGTGCGTCGTGCCACGCCCCTTCATAGAAAAACTTGCTCTGGTGTAGAACACATTCTTTTAGGGTAGTGCCAGCTTCTCCGCGGCGTAGTTCAGCAATCGCCTGCGTGCGCGCCTTGGCCACAGCGCGAATCATAAGAATCTCGTGGCCATCGTCGAGCTTGAAAGTAAACAGTTGCTCGTGTTCCGCATCGAACTGCTCAGTAAGAAGAGCAGCACCTTTTTCATTTAAATCTGTTTCGGTGAAATCAACAGTAATCTGGAATGCCTGTCCTGCATAACGCAGATCAGCTTGATAAGTGACCTCGTGATCTTCAATAGGTATACCGTCCTGCACCAGCGATTCTCCCGCACGCAGTTGCAGTGTTTTTAAATCAGTTTTCAGTTTTTCATCGCTAAGATCACCTGCCATCGTCAGGTAGGTTCTGGCTGCTTCGTCCTGAACTTGCGTTGTGGCGTCGCCGTAGGCACAAAGCACGCCTGGGCCTGGAGGTACAATGACCGGCCATGCGTCTGTCAGAATTCCCAGCGCATTGGCATGCAATGGACCAGCACCGCCAAAACCCACCAGGGCAAAATCGCGCGGATCATAGCCCTGTTCAACTGAAACCAAACGCAAAGCGCCAAACATGGACTCATTCACTATTTTGATAATGCCTTCTGCGGCTTCCATCAGGCCGATGCCCATGCCGTCGGCGACCTGTTGTACCGCGGCCATAGACGCGTCGCGGTTGATTTCCATTTTACCGCCCAGCTGCACATCTGATGGCAGGTATCCTAATACGACATTGGCGTCACAGACGGTGGGTAGCTCGCCACCCTTCATGTAACAGGCAGGGCCTGGTACCGCCCCTGCAGATTCGGGGCCAACTCGCAGAGCTTTGGTAAGTTCGGGTACAAACGCAATAGAACCGCCACCCGCACCGACGGTGCGAACATCCACCGAGGGGGCTCTTACCCGCACGTCGCCTACAATAGTTTCTCTGCGGACCCGCGCCCGGGAATTCTGAATCAAGGCAACGTCAGTAGACGTACCGCCCATGTCGAACGTTAGAATGTCCTTAAACCCTGCGCGGCTGCAGAAATAGATAGCGCCCGCTACGCCACCCGCGGGCCCGGACATTAACAAATTGACCGGTGATTCTGCGGAGGCGCGTGCCGAAGCCAAGCCACCATCGGACCGCAGTATCGACAGCTGGGTATCTTCTCCCATGCGCGATGCGAGCGCCGTGCGTAAATTATTAACGTAGCGTTCTACTTCCGGTCTTACGTAGGAATTGACTACCGTAGTTTCGGTGCGCTCGTACTCCTGCATCTCAGGAACGACTTCACTGGAGATTGAGATGGGTGTGTCAACGAACACTTCGCGGGCAATGTCTCGTGCTCGTTCTTCATGCTCGTTGTTGATGTGCGCGTTAATAAAGCAGATGGTCAGGGCCTGTATGGCATTTCTCTCGCGCAGGGTGATGAGATCGCGTCTTAACCCGTCTTCGTCCAGTTCACGCACTACCGCGCCATCTGCCCCAATGCGCCCGCCAGCGCCAATGGTGAGCTCAAGCGGTGCCAGTAATGGTTTTTTGATATAGCTGACCCAACCGCCAAGACCGCCGGGGCAGAATGATCGAGCCACTTGCAATGTGTCTTCGTAGCCCGCTGTGGTCACCAGGCCGACGACCGCGCCCTTGCCGGTGAGCACGGCATTGGTAGCAACTGTAGTGCCATGCATTACCAGTTTGATGTGCGAAGGATCGATGCCAGATTCGTCACAGATGCGTGCAACGCCATTGAGCACGCCGATTGAAGAGTCTTCGGGTGTAGAAGGCACCTTTGCGGTATGTGTCTGGCCGCTCTCCTCATCCATTAACAGGAAGTCGGTGAAGGTGCCGCCGACATCTACGCCTAGTCGGTATGCCATTATATGATTCTCCTAGTGCCTTATGTGCTCTTTGCTTTCAGACCGCATTGTTACTGAGCCAATAATGAGCTCTGCCACCCTGGGTATGGCCAGTTAGCTCGCTAACCATCTTCACCGCAGCTAAAAGCAAGGGCATTTGAACTCCGGTTTTAAATCCCATTTGTTCGCACATCATGACAACATCTTCTGTAGCGACGTTGCCTTTTGCTCCGGGGGCAAAGGGGCAGCCACCCAGTCCGCCTAGTGAACTGTCAAACCGGCGAACGCCGCTCTCAATCGCTGCAAATGTGTTGGCTAAACCCATCGCTCGGGTATCGTGAAAGTGACAGGCAATTTTTTCGGCGCCGTGCTCTGCAACCAGAGCGTTGAGAAGGCTGCGCACGGATGCGGGGTCAGCGGCGCCGATAGTATCTGCTATTACAATTTCGTCAGCATCCCAGGCGGCCAGCTGACGGGCCTGGGAAAGGATGGTATCTGCAGCGACTTTGCCCTCATACGGGCATTCAAAGGCAACGGAAAGATAAGCCTGAACGCGGGCGCCCTCTGCGCGCCCCCGGCGGATGATGTTAGCAGCGGTTTCCAGAGTTTGTTGTAAACCCATGTTGATGTTTTTCTGGTTCATGGTCTCAGTGGCAGACACCACAACCGCCACGGTTGATGCGCCGGCAGAGCGGGCTAGCTCGTAGCCTTTCATATTGGGGACCAGGGCGCTTAGGTAAGGCGAATTTTCGGGCCCCAAGAGATGAAAGACCTCGTCGGTACCTGCCATTTGCGGAACGGCTCGCGGAGACACGAAGCTTCCCGCCTCGATATGCTGCAGGCCCGCAGTGAGCAGAGACTTGATAAGCGATGCTCTTTCCGCCACGGTCAGGTGCTTATCCTGGCTCTGTAGCCCGTCTCTGGGGCCAACCTCGTTGATTACGATGCACTCACTCATCAAGCGATTACTCCTCTGCTGCGCAGGTCATCGATCTCACCTACACTGTAGCCCAAAAGCGTGCTGAACACTTCATCTGTGTTTTGGCCCAGCGTCGGGGCGGGGGCAAAGGATTCCTCGCAGGTTCGCGATAGTTTGATGGGGTTACCCGGGCCGCGGGTTTTGGCGCCATTGGGATGGCCTAACTCCACAACCATGTTGCGATGGCGCACCTGGGGATCGGACAGCGCCTGGCTAAAATTATTGACAGGGGCACAAGGAATCCTCTGCGCCTCCAATAGAGTGAGCCAGTGGGAACAGCTCCGATCTTTCAGGACATCGCTGAGTGTCGCATTGATCATTTCACGGTCTGCCCATCTCCCGGGCTGCCCGTCCAGCGCCGGGTCATCGAACGCCGCACAGTTGACCACCTGCTTCAGGTTTTGCCAGAAATTATCGGTGATGACCGCAATAACAATAAAGCCGTCCTGACAGCGATAAGTGTTGTAGGGCACGTGAACAAAGTGAGAATTGCCAATAGGGTAGGGGTCTTCTCCCGACAGGAAGTGCATAGTGGCCATGTAGTTCAGCAGCGATATCTGGCAGTCCAGCATGGAGATGTCGACATGTTGGCCCTTGCCGCTCTTTTCGCGTTCATAAAGCGCAGCCAAAATACCCATCACACCAAACATACCACCTCCAAGGTCACCGATCGGGATCCCGGCACGCACGGGGTGCTCAGGGTCGCTGCCGGTGATGGACATGCCACCACCGGTGGCCTGGGCAACCTGATCAAAGGCAGGACGCTTGCTCTGGGGGCCATCTGACCCAAACCCGGTGATAGTGCAGGTGATAATGCCAGGGTTGACCGCGCTGAGTGCTTCAAAATCAATACCAAGTCGCTCGGGCACGCCAGCACCGAAATTACTGATGACAATGTCGGATTTTTCCACAAGGCGATAGAACTGGGTGCGTCCGGCATGGCTTTTTAGATCGATAGCGACGCTCTGTTTGTTTCTGTTGAGTGTCAGGAAGTAAGCGCCCATGCCGTCCAGTGAGTTGGCCGGATCATTCGCGAGCAATTTGCGCGTTCCTTCGCCGTGCAATGGCTCGACTTTGATGGTTTCTGCGCCCAGATCAGCGAGAATCATCGCGCCATAGGGTCCGGAGAGCATATGGGTGAGATCCAGAACACGAAGTCCATCTAGCGGTTTGGACATTGTCGGAAGGCTCCGAAGTAGGTTTGCCTGGGCTATCACAGCCAAAAGACGATTTGCCTACCGCATCAACATGGAAGCTCTCAATATGGCTTACAATTTTCTTTGCAAATCAGAGGCTTGAAAGAACGCGAGTGCGAGTAGAATAGTTAGTTATATTCAGAATACGCGGGGGGCTGCAAGACGGATCAGAAGTTTCAATGCACAAACTTTGAGGTATTAGTCCTCCGTCAGCTGAAGTACGGCGCCAGAAAAGGTGTTTGGATCCAGATCCAGTACTTTCCAGCCCTCAAGCCCAAGGCGTTCGGATGCATCGATCACACCACCTCCACTGCTGTCGATATGGGACCGTGACTTATCTATAGAATCGACTCCCAAAGAAAGCAGAAACAGGCCTTCACCGTGTTCTGCGAGATGTCTGGCGGGAACGCCTTCAGCGTCGATTGGCTCAAGCAACACGATCCAGCTTTCCCCCGCGCGAAACCGCGCTGTTTTTACTCCTCTTTCAGGTAAATCGCCGTACTCAAAGTGCTCAATTGCAAAAGCGGCTTGATAGCGAGACACGGCAAGCTGGAGGTCTCGTACCAAAATATTGATGTGGTGTACCTTCGTTATCATTGGGCCCCTCCTCCCGATAGAAAGTAGCGATTGAGTGCTTTTCGCCCCTGGTAGCGTCTCATGGAAATGACCAGCACTAACGGTCGCGTTTTTCCTCACGGCGAGCTCTGCGGGTAAGCGGCCGGCCATCTTCGTCGACGACAGCCTTTGGCTTCTCTCCTTTTGCGGTTTTTGATGCGCGACTGATCTCGATGAGGCGCAGTGTTTCGCTGTCTCTCAGTTGGGTAGCGTTTTTCTCCAGCGTAATCAGCTCTTCAAAGCTGTATACATCGTTTTTTAATTTGTCGATTCTGTTCATATCGTGCTGGCCTTGTTTTGTGTGGGCGTTGCCTTTGGGATTATAGTTCAAGCAGCGAAAGGCTTGGCCTGACCCGTAAAAAATTCCTGGGATAAGTTCGCAGGATGTCAGCAGAAGCACTAGCCAGAACGGGGGCTAAGCGAGCTGTAATTCTATATGGAATGTGGTGCCATCGTTGATGTCTGATGTTACAGCCAACTGACCGCGATGTTGCTCAGTGATAATAAAATACGGATACGACAGGCGACGGCTGGCGTCATAGTCATCGCCGCTGGCGTCACGAGAATCAGCAAAGAACGGCTCAAACAGTGCCTGTTGCTCCTGAAGGCTAAGGCCTCGGCCATTGTGTTGTACTTTTAACCAAAGAGCATCGTAAAACTGGCTAACCTGCAGTGTCACCTTGGGCACAAAGCCCTCTCGCTCTATTTCACCCAGCGCGTTGACGCAGTGCCGAAGCAGGCTGAGTAGAACCTGCTGCAACTCCGTTTCATGGCAGGGAATGGGTGGCAATCCCTCCTCGTAACTCGTTTCAATGTCAACATCGCGAAATTGCAGCCCGGAGGAAGAGGTCAGCGCTGCCGTTGCAAGTTCCAGACTATGATCAACAACGTCAGGAATATCTGCCAGTTTCATTTCGCCGGCTTGCGAGCTTGAAAATTCAAGTAGATTGGAAATGACTCTTGATACCTGTTCGCCACGTAACAGCGCGTCTTCCAACATTGGAGCTGGGTCTGTGGCAGTCTCACACTCAAGCTTTGCAATGCGTGATTGAACTTCACGGATATCCATCAGCATTGCATTGACGGGTGTACTGACGTCATGTGCCAGAGAACCGGCAAGTTCTCCCATCGATGACATCTTGTCTCTTTCGATCAGCATATTCTCTGCGGTCACGCGCTGGGTAACGTCATCGATCAACACCACTACCCCCTGCTCCGGTTGATCTATGAGCGGGTAGATCGTGATATCAAAGTGATATGCGCCTCGTTGGCTATGTTTGACTGTGAGCGTGCAATCGTTGGTGATCGCCTCATCAATTTGCTCCGGAGTGACTGTGATTGAAGGGTAGGCTTGCCATAGTTTTTTGCCGAGAACTTCAGGCTCTTGCAGACCGCTAACTTCCTCCGCGCGCGTGTTCCACTGGGTAATGCTCCCTTCCCGATCCAGGCCAATCAACATAAGTGGCATGGATTGCATAATGCTGGTGATATAGGACTCTGATTGCTGCAGGCGCTCCGCAGTTGCCTGATGCTTGGACATTTCACTTTCAAGAACAGAGTGGTTTTTCTTTAACTGACGATTGGACTCATCCAGGGTTGCGGTGCGAGTGCGGACCCGGTCTTCCAATTGTCCACGGATTTCCTCTAGCTCCCGATTATAACGTCCTGCCTTGCGGATATTGAGAAACAAACGGACCAGGGTGTAGCTCAGGGCAATAATTAGCACAGTGCCCGTGGTGTTTGCCACGTACTGCCAATTAGTGTCACCGTCCTCAAATCGGAATGCTGCAAAAATGTCAGCCAAAGCCGGTTGGCTGGCGGATATCAGCAGACAAGCAAGTAGCTTTTTTACTGTGGTTGTTGCCATTCAGACACCTTTTTTACCCTACCAAGCACTGCTTTGGCCTCTTTAGCGCCGACTGTGCATTCAGCGGATTCTGCCCCCAATCGAGACACTGGTTCGGACTCCAGAATGGTAGCCGCCATAACGACCATGATGATAACCGCCATAGGAACCGTATCCGCTGGAAACACTAATGCCGCCGTAGACCTGCGGGTCGTCGCAGCCGGATAACAGGCAAACAGCGATTAGCAGGGCAGTCAGTCGTACGCCACGAAAAATAGACTTCATTATCATTGTTCTCCAAATTTCGCGAGCTGCTCTTCATTTGTCCAGGTCTGCAAGGCGATACCTGCGCCAGAGGGACCCGCAATCATCGCCACGGTACCCCCGCTGGGGCGGGAAGCAGCCGGCACCAGGATTTCACCGCCCAATGACTCTACCTTCGCCAAAATGCGATCAAGTTCTGCATCATCCGGGATTTGCAGGTAATTTACCCAGATGGGCGGCAAGCCTTTGAACGGGTTCGCCCGGATGCCCCCACGCTTTTGCTGCTGCGTATGCATCACGACGTAGTCAATGGACTCGTTCCCCGTGCCCAGGCTTCTTCGTTCCATTTGATAGGGTGCGAGTTTGCCATAAAAAGTAACAGCCCGATCTATGTCGCCAGTCCAAAGCTCGTGCCAGAAAAAATCGGCAACCGACGCTGGCTCGGTAGTGTCCGCCGGGTCGCCATTAGCAGTTTGTAACAGCGCGAAAAGTGCTCCCTGTGGGTCGGCGACGACCGCTATTTTACCGCGGTCACCAAGAGAGGTTGGTGGAGTGAATACAGTCCCACCCGAACTTGCCACCTGGTCAGTGGCTGCAGCGATATCGGTCACCGAAAAGAGGGCGACCCATTGTGATATATCTGCCTTAGTGGGAAGTCTGTTCTGATTTATCATGCCGCCAATGGCTTTACCGTTTTGGCGAATGAGGAAGTAGTTGATGTTCTTATCCGATAAAGGTTCGAACTCCCAACCAAAAAGCTCGGTGTAAAAGCGCTGTGTCTGCTCGGGTGTGTCGGTGATTAATTCGTGCCAGATGATTTTGCCGGGCAGGCGTTCGCCGGCGAGGCTACCCTCCAGGACAGGTATGCTGACCCCCGTCGCGCTGCATGCAGTCAAAACCACTGCCGTTAGCAACAGGCTGGCGCAAATTCTTTTCACCAAATGGACTCCCGGTAATTGTGTGAAAGCCAAGGTGGCATTCCGTTCATAGCGCTAATATAAGGCATCGCCCTGGTCATCGCCAATCGGATGGATATCCCGGGCCAGCCGTTGTACGCTCTGGGCACAGGGCGGCTGACTGCGCCCGCACTTACAGAGAATACTATGAGTACAGACGACTTATTCTTGATCTGCAATTATGCTGTTCTGCCCGCCTGGTTCTTGCTGTTTTTTCTGCCTCATCATCGTGTCACGCAACTTTCGGTTCATGCTATCTGGGTGCCACTGTTGCTAGGTCCTTTTTACATCTGGGCACTGTTTTTCGGACAGCCCGCGCCGGAGGGAGCAGGTTTTGGTTCGCTGGAAAGCGTCATGATGTTGTTCCAAAGTCCCACCGCTGTGCTGGGTGGGTGGATTCACTACCTGGTATTTGACCTGTTTGTTGGCGCATGGATAGTCAGGGACGCGAAGCGGCAGGGTATCAAGCATTGGCTTATCATGCCTTTCTTGCTGGTAACATTGATGGCAGGCCCTGCAGGGTTAATGCTTTACCTGTTGCTGCGACTCGCCCTGAAGCGCACCGTGACGCTGATCGAGTCAGCTGGCTAGACCTTTTTCCCCTCGGTCTTTTCTTCAGGTTTCTTTATCCTTATCCAGGTCCCTAAGGCGTTCGCGATAAGTGCTGCGAGCCAGTTGCTGCATGTCTTCGACCTTGTCGCTTTCATCCATAATCTCCCGACCCAGCAAAGTTTCCACCGCATCCTCAAGGGTCACTACCCCAGCGGTCTGGCCGTACTCATCTTCCACCAGAAACAAGTGCTCTTTGCGTTTGAGAAACAGGTCCAGTAATTGCAGCACGGGCAACTCTTCAGAGACACGGTATTCCGGCGCGGCAATAGCAGCCAGGGTCAGCTCTCCCTGGCCTTCTCGGACCGCCTCCAGCATGGTGGGCCGATAAACCACGCCACTGATGGCGTCGACATTACTGCGGTATACAGGAATACGGTTGAAAGGCCGATCTCCCAGCCGATCGAGACCCTCAAGAATAGTGATGCTTTCCGGCAATGCAGTGACGACAGTGCGCGGGGTGAGAATGTCCTCGGTTCGTGTGCCGCGCAAGCTGAGAATATTTTCCAGTAATTCGCTCTCCTGGTTGCGTAGCGAGCCATGGCGCGCACCGAGTTTAGCCATGGCAGTCAGCTCCTCCCTGCTGACGCCCCCGCTCTTACCCTTGGAAAACAGTTGGGTTATCAGAGCCGACAGCCACACGAAGGGGTAAAGAATTTTGATGAGCAGTCGAATGATAACGGCTGACGGCAGAGCTAGCTGTTTCCAGAAGGTCGCACCGAGGGTTTTGGGGATGATTTCGGATATGTAGAGAATGGCGAGGGTGAGCAGGAAGGCAATCAGGCCCTCCCACTTTTCGCCAAACAGGCGAACCGCCTGGGCGCCAACGCCTGCGGCACCCATGGTGTGGGCGAAAGTGTTCAGTATCAGAATGCTCGACAAGGAGCGATCGAGGTCCGCTTTGACATCATGCAAGACCTTGCCGCGGCGCGGGTATTTCTCCACCTGGGTAGCAACAAAGCCAGGAGTTACTGACAACAGCACTGCTTCCAGTACTGAGCAAAGAAAAGACACGCCAATAGCGAGAGAGAGATAAATAACCAGTAGGGTCATGTAGCGAGAAAAGTCCTCGAGAGAGTTGCGTCAGGCACACGATTGTACACCGGGGAGGGCGTGGAACAAGCTATCGACTCTATCGTGAGCCGCGCTGGCACCGGTGCCTATAGTCTGGCTTCCTTTAGTTTACCTGGCTCTTTGACAGCCGGGGAAAGAGCAGAGCATTTCAAACATCAAATTGGCGGCCAGTAATGATGTGTTGCCCGTTGTATCGTAGGGAGGCGACACCTCTACCAGGTCTGCACCCACCATGTTCAATCCCCAGCAGCCACGAATAATTTCAATACCCTGAATCGTGCTAAGTCCTCCGGGTTCGGGTGTGCCGGTGCCTGGCGCGACAGAGGGGTCCAGCCCATCAATATCAAAAGAAAGATAAACCGGTGTTTCCGTGCCGATAACACCGCGAATCTCTGTCATCAGTGGACTCAGCGATTTGTGCCAGCATTCTTCGGCTGGAACGACCCGTGCGCCCTGGTTGCGCGCCCAGTCGAAATCTTCGGCCGAGTAACCTGTGGTCCGAAGTCCAATCTGAAACATTTTGTCGGCCTGTACCAGGTTTTCCTCAATTGCCCTGCGAAATATAGTGCCGTGGGTAATACGCTCTCCAAACATGCTGTCGTTGGTGTCTGAGTGGGCGTCCACGTGGATCAAAGCAACAGGGCCGTATTTCTTTGCCGTTGCACGAAGAATCGGCAGTGCAACCGTGTGGTCACCGCCCATGCTGATAGTTTTGGCGCCGTGGCTCAGCACATCGTCAAAGAAGCCTTCGATGATATCGATAGATTTGAGCAGGTTGAATGTGTTGAGCGGAACATCGCCGATGTCGGCCACCTGGAAAGAATCGAAGGGGGCGGCCTGGGTGTACATGCAGTAGGGGCGCACCATCACAGACTCGCAACGGATTTCCCGCGGGCCGAAGCGGCTGCCGGCTCGATTGCTGGTGCCTATATCCAGTGGCACCCCTACTAACGCGATATCCAGTCCTTCGGCATTGGTTTGTGTTGGCAGGCGAAACATGGAGGCATGACCGGCAAAGCGGGGCATCTCGTTGCCGCCCAGTGGCTGGTTAAATCGGGTGGTCATGTTGTAGTTCCTCCAATATGCAGATTAACAAGCCCATTACTTGCAGCAATATTTCGCCAGTAGTTGAAGCAGGACTTGTGCGTTGAGATTAGCAGCTGTGCGGGCATTGTCATAACCTTGCTGATACTAAGCTGAATAAGCATCAGGCATCGCAGTCATATTCTGGACGGCCTGGGGACAGCGATATTTTTTTGTCGCCTGGCGTGAGTATAAAACCATGTCCCCAGAGCGATAATAAGCAGCGGCAAAAAGGGTTCCAGGGGCCAGAAAGGCAGCCACAGTTCAAGTTCAGCGGACCAGGCGGCAGAAGTCATAAATTCGGTAACCGATTTTTGCCAAAGCAGCCCGGTGGCTGATGCTACCAGGCCGAACCCGACAACAGCAGTCCCAATCGCCTTTAATGTAATGGGGGTGCTGCTTTTATTGTTTTGGCGGTTGCGCTTTTTTCCCCAGGCGGCAATGCGTAGGCTGAATGCGGTGAAGCCCATCCAATAAAAGATAGAGTCGATAGTTTCAGGGTTGGGGTAATAATAAAGATTCCACCAGTACACACTGAAGGCGTAAGCCCATAAAAAGTAAACACCGCCTTTTTGAATGTATTTCCATTGCTGCGAACTGAGCTTTTTGCGGGTGAATGCAAAGGATGTGATAACCATGCCGGTCAAAAATACGTAGCCAACGCTGCCTTCCAGCTCGTCTCTAAAGTAGTAAACGTCAGCAAAATAAAAGTCGCGGAAAAACGTTGTCATGGTAAAAATAAACACAGCTTGCCAGAACATGGCAATCGCGAAGCAAAGGCCGATGTAACGTCTGTTCCGGGCTAACCACGCAGTGAATAGGTTAGGAAATAGGGTGTAAGCCGACGAAGCTCCAATGGCCAAAAAGATGAAGGGAATGGCAAACCGCACAGAATATCCAATCATTGATGATATGCCTTCACCCACTGATAAATCAGTCGCCAGCATTTTTATCAGTATCGCAACACTGATTGGGATCGAGAAAAGCAAAAACAGAGGCCAACCGTTAATGGCCTTATGTCGTAACCTTGTCTCCAGATTAGTAAGCATCTGTTAGTCGCTTGTGTGGGTATTCGGTGCAGTGCGTTTTGTCACTGGTCATTGAGTGCGGCCTCCGTGCGGATAGGCGCAGAATAGCGTAGCTGGAATTCATGATACGGTTCACCATAACAAAACAATAGGGTTGTGGTTCAGACATGCCAAAGAAACACATAAGCACACTGGTCGCTTTTTCCCCCTGGGTATTATCGATGTATATTTTGTTTCGACTTGATGCCGATGCTCTCTGGACAGCGGAAACTGCCAACCGGGACGTACTAACAATTGCCATACTATTTGCAGGAATGGCGTTGACCTTCGTCTTGCTCAGTTTTTTTGCAAACCGCCGCAAAGGTGAACCACGATAACGCTCGTCACTTTGGGCTTCGCCTTTCAGTAGGGCCGATCATTGCAAGATAAAGATTGAGAGTGGCTATTCTGGCACAGGAAGCTGCCGGTTATGCTGCCTGGTGGGCACAGTTTGTGCACCCACATCACTCAATCAAGCACTGACAGCTTGCAAGCCTATGATGACGGTGCCGTAAAGACCGGCAAAATAGAACAGCGGGCGAATCATCGGCCAACCAAAGGCATAGACAATTGCATGCGCAACGCGAGCATAGAAAAAAATGCTTGCACCCATTACGGTGGTTTCGTTTGAGACTCCTGCTGCATTGGCAGCCAGAACAGCGATCGCAAAAAGAACCAGATTCTCCTGCATGTTTGCCGTTAGCCGATGCATGCGCTGTCGCAGGACTGTTGGCTCGGCCAGATTGTCTCGGCTTCCTGCCTGGTTTGCCAGTCCGTTCTGGGCTATCGCAAGACCAGCCTGCGCCAGGATGATCGCCAAGAATAGTGCAGCGCTGTAGACCAACATCATGAGTTCAATGGACATAGTTCTATTCCTCGTCGGGTACGAATTTCCTGCGCCGACAGTATGGCATGCCTTGAATCAGAATGCTCATGCCTGGGATTCGGCTTCGACGTCGCCTTCGGCCTGAGCTTGTCGCGAGTCGTAGCTGGTCGACTAGTCCAGCGGGGTGTATTTCCCTGCCTCGTAAGCTTCTTTGAGTTTAAACTTCTGGATTTTTCCTGACCCAGTCAGCGGCCAGTCGGTAACGCTTACCCAGAACGCCGGCGACTTCTGCGGTGACAGTCGCTCACGGATGAATGATTTGAGCCCATTGGCCGTCAGTAGCTGATCACCTGTACTGCGAATAAAGCAGACAACTTGCTCGCCCCATTTGTCGTCCGGCACGCCCACAACGGCCACCTCGCCTACCGCTTCGTGTTCCAGCATTGTATTTTCGATTTCAGCGGGGAACAGGTTCTCGCCACCACGAATAATCATCTCCTTAACGCGCCCGGTAATTTTGAGAAAGCCGCGCGAGTCCATGCGTCCCAGGTCTCCGGTGTGCAGCCAGCCTTCGCTATCAATAGCAGCAGCGGTTGCTTCTGGATTGTTATTGTAGCCGACCATCACGCTGTAGCCGCGAGCACATATTTCGCCTTGTTCACCAATCGGCAGGACACTATTATCACGCGTGTCGCGTATGGACATCTCAGTATGGGCCGCCGGTTGTCCTATTGTCTCTGTGAGATCTTCAAGCGAGTCGTCGTACCAAGCTTGTGTCAGTACTGGTGATGTTTCGGTTTGGCCGTAGACAATTTGAATTGTCGCCCCAAATACTTCTTTTAAATCGCGGCAAAGTTGTGGTGCCACCATTGCCCCGCCAGACATCATTCGTTGGATTGAGGAGACGTCCCGGCCTGAGCGACGGGCTTCGTCGATGAGGGCGACAAGCATTGTCGGGACGCCAAAAATGAACATTGTGCGTTCGCGCTCGATGATTTCAGTAATAACTTCAGGGTCAAACATCGGGGCCAGCAGCATCGTACAGCCTGTGCCGATTACTCCCATCACCAGAACAGCACAGCCGGTGGTATGGAATAGAGGCATGTGGTGAACAAAGCTATCACCGGACTTCAGGCCGCCACGTATCATAGTGTCAAGGGCGTTGCGAACCAGACCGTTATGATGAAGCAGTGCGCCCTTGGGAAATCCCGTTGTTCCCGATGTATATTGAATTTGAACGGCATCGCTCGGCTTGGGACTGCGCAGTTCCCCGACGTGTTCACCCGCGAACAGTGCATCGTGATCCGTCAGTAGAATTCGATGGGTGATTGCGGGAACCTCGTCGCACACAGCGTCCGCGATCTCCTGCATCGGATTGCCGCGAAAGTCAGCGACATAATAGATTGCTTCAGAGCCGGACTGCTCGAGAACGTACTTGAGTTCGTTCTTTTGATAGGCCGGGTTTACAGTAACCAGGATGACGCCGGCGAGCCCGCAGGCTAGCTCCAGTAGCACCCACTCAGGGAGATTGTTCGCGTAAACGGCGATTCTGGATCCCTCGGCGTGGCGATTTGCGAGGGCTTTGCCCAGTCGTTCCGAATCTGCCAGCAGTTCGGCGTAGGTCCAGGTGCGACAGATCTCGCCCGCGTAGTTAAGTTCTTTGATTGCAGGTTGATCTGGAATTCGCGCAGCAGACTGGCGCAGAATGTCGCCAATCGTCATGGGCGCCGGTTCAGGTCCACCCTGCGCCGGGCAGTAAGACTCGCTTAATTCTATTTTATACATGTTGTGGTCCTCCAAGCGGAGCTTACGTTATCAGTTTCACAGTGGCCTGTCTTGCATATAGGTTTGATCTACTGTTTATTGGCGGCTACGATTTGAAAGCGCTACGCTGATTGGAGAACGGCTTTGCAATTACCTGTTATTTCACTGTTAATAATTGTCGCAATTGTCATTGGGAATCCTGCTCATGCCAAGCCATCTATGCAGGTTAAAGCCGCGGTAGAGCGGGTTGAAAACTTGAATCCCCGTGGTCAAAATCTGGTCTTGCCTTATGGCTTTAATGCTGAGTCTACAGGGCCGGTTCTTGGCCTTGGGGGTATGCGCAAGGGTTTTCTGCAGGACCAGATGACCGTTGGAGGTGCGGCCTTTGCAGGCGAGGATAGCCATGGATTTTTTGCTGGAGTTTGGGACTATCGACTGCCATTTAGCAAGCGCACCTTTGTTTCCGCCTCGGGAATGTATGGCTACTACCCGCAACATCGGGCCTATTCCCTCCCACGTAATCTGTTTCTTCCATCTGGTTTTAATCGGCCAGGATCTAATGACTCCAGTGAGGACGCTTACCTGGAGTCCAGTGGCGATAGTAACTGGCTGGATATCAAGATTGAGTATGCGCTGCCGATTGGTGCAACGGCTGACAGTAACAGGGTTCACTATACTCTGGAAAACGGTTTGCTCGCGTCTGAGCCCTCAGGGGGTGAGACCTGGAATCCGTTGGAGGGCGGCGCAACAGTAATCGGCGTCAAGCAGTATAACCGCTACCAGAGTTATGAGAGAGATGATGGGAGCGAGCTCGATGGCGATACAAATGCCTTTGAGTTTGGTCTGCTGCACAATAATACTGACTTTCCCATAAATCCCTCGCGGGGCAGTTCACAGTACTTCGCTGTGCATCATGACCCAGGCTGGGGAGATTCCGACGAGAAGTGGACATTCCTTGAACTTGAGGCCAGTAAGTACTTTTCGCTTGGAGCCAGCGATTGGGCACGGCAGCGCATAATAGCGTTGAATGCGTGGACCGGTTATTCACCGAGCTGGGATATCCAGACCAATGATGTCGGCGGTAGCCGAGTGACTAAAGGGCCGCCCTTTCTGGAAGGCGCAACCTTGGGTGGTTATTATCGTATGCGCGGTTTCCGCGACAGCCGATTTCACGACAAGGCGTCAATTTACGGGGCTGCTGAATACCGCTATACACTCGACTACAACCCGATCCGTAACGTCAGCTGGTTAAAATTTTTACACCTGGACTGGTGGCAGCTGGTCGCTTTCGCTGAAGTAGGACGGGTGGCCCCGGAGTACACCCTCGATACGCTATTTGACGATATGAAGACCGATGTTGGTGTAGGTTTGCGAGCTCTTACCGCAGGCGTGGTTGTACGTGCGGATTTTGCTTATTCAGAGGAGGGCGGCAATCTCTGGTTTATGGTGAGTCATCCTTTCTGAATGCAATCCTCGCTCCAAGCCCATAATGCTTGAAGACAATAATCTATAGCATGGTCGAATTTCAGATCGAAATTCAACCATGCCCCAGATCTTAACCAACGCGGTGCAGGGCGCAGATTTTGTTTCCGGATGGATCGCGAAGATAGGCAAGATATAGCGCCCCTGCTGCACCTTCTCGCACTCCGGGGGGTTCTTCACAGGTGGTGCCGCCATTGGCCAGCCCAGCTTCGTGCCAGGCATTCGCTTCTTCGGGGTTCTTTGCTGCAAAACCCACAGTACTGCCATTGCCGTGACTGGCAGGTTCACCATTGATAGGCTGACTCATAGAGAATATGCCGGTCGGGGTGAAATAAAAACAACGGCCCTTGTCGTCAATCACTCCTGGCTCATGGCCCAGGGCTCCGAGGACCGCATCGTAGAATGTTTTGGATTCCTGTATGTCGTTGGCGCCGACCATCATATGGCTGAACATGTTTGTTCTCCTGGTTTCGTTGAAGGAGGCGTAGTGTAGGTGAGTAAAGGCCTGACTGCTACTTTTCACGAGTGGAAAAATTCTCAGGTCCCTAATATTTTACCGCTAGGCGATGCGCTGGCCGCTACAGATCGATTATCGTGTATACGATGAACTTTATCGGTTTGTGAGGTTGTTATTAAACGCGCAATACGTTCCATTATCTGCCAGGTATAAACGGCAATCTGCTCGGAGCAAGCACAGGGTTCCATGGCTTTGCACAGTTTATTCGCACTGATTTTCTCAGGATTTTTCCAAGTGCATTTGCTATCGTGGTGGTGCCCTCACCCAATTCAAAGGCTTATTTCTAATGTTGCCAGCAGAGTTTCAACAACCGATAAGGGATTTGCAGGTTCAGACATCGCTTACACTAGTAGCGGTTTCTGCATTGGCAGGGGCAGCTGTTTCTGCGGCCTTACTGGAGCTAGCTGCTGGGCCCAGAGCGATGGTATGTTGTTAGGTTTTATTCGCGCCTTAATGGCCGCTAATCGGGCCTCATTGCAAGGCCCGGGGTTGCTATATCGAGAACGTTTAATCGGCATGGTAAGTTTAGTCCAAATCATTCGTTGTTTTAGTTTTCTCTTGTTTTCAATGCTGGCAGCCTGCTCTGTAAACACCCCGGCGCCCGAATCGGTCAATACTGTTCCGGTCAGCAAGTCCTGGTTAGTGCACTGTGAGTCCTCGCTCAAGCCTTTGCATGAAGAAGGCAAATCCTCCAAAACGGCCTATTCAAAAGGATGGATTGCGGCCAGAACGCCTGCGGGCCATAAGATTATGCTGAAAGGGCATCTTGAAGCAGGCTTCGTGCAAGTTACCGATGTCGCTACCAAGGACCAAAACTGGTTCCTGGACGCAGAACAGCCCTATGCTCATTTGCGCAAAGTCTGCCGGCAAACTATGGAAAAGCGTAAGCAAGGCGGTCAGTTTCGGCCCGGACTGGTAAGAACATCTCGATCCAAGACAGGTGTTTACACTTCCTTCGTTTTCGACGATTGGTCTGAGCGACAGCCCGTGACTCGGCTAGTGGTTTTCGGGGATAGTCTCAGCGATACGGGCAAGCTCCGGCGTCGGCTTCAGATGGCACCCCGCCAACCATATTGGTTAGGGCGTTTCGCAAACGGGCCAGTGTGGGTAGATTATCTGGAAGTATCTTCTGGCGCGGCGGTGCAAAACCATGCTTTGGGCGGAGCGATGGCGGCCCATAGGACCAGAATGAGTAATGAACAACTTTCTCAACGTATTATGACTAGCGGTCAGTTTTTGGTCACTGGAAGCATTACTCATCAGATAGATGACTACGCAAAGAACTACCTCAAGGAAAAACAGGGTCAGCCGCAAGATATGACCATTGGAATATTGTGGGCAGGCGCTAACGATTATATTTCCAAAGAGGCGTTTTCCAATTCAATTAGTGCGCTCCTGAGCAAGCCGACTTCCGAGGAGGGCTATAACATTGTCATCGATCGCGTCATCGATGCGCTCAAAGAGCATTTGTTGCGTTTGCGCGACCTTGGTTTGAGGCGGCTTTTAGTGATCAATCTACCTGACCTGGGAAAGACGCCAATGGTGTTAAACAACTTAAGCTTCAAAACAGGTGCTGACGATATTGACGAGCAGGAAAGGCTGCTATTGTTTTCCACGCGCCTGAGTGAGCTGACTCGTTCACATAATGTGGCATTAGACGACATGGTCCTTGGCATACGGCAAAGTTCTCCTGATCTTGAAATAATTGTTGCCGATGCAGATACGATATTAGAGGGTGCCTTGAGCCCCGACTTTACCAAGCCTGCCATGGGCTTTGATCTCATATCCAATCGGGTGACCTTATCAGGTGCCGGTGTTGAGCAGTCTTACCAAAATCGCTGCTATGCAGGTATGAGCTTGGGTGTTCTGCCATCGTCAGCCTCCATCTGCTCAAACGCACCGCGAGCTGTGTTTTGGGATTTAGTGCACCCCACTACTTATTTTCACTGCTGGATGGCTTATGCCCTCGGTAATCTGATGCATGATCAAGGGTGGATGGCGACAATGCCAGAGGCGGATGAGTATCGTGCGTGGTGTGAACTCGTCGCAGACGCCTATTAATGGGCAAAGAAAAACAAACGCAACGCTAGGCGTCTTCTCGCGGGCTTCCCGGCCACGGGCGCAAGGCGCAACACCGAGTTCAGTGCTAATGTCAGTGTATGCAACTGGACTTGGATGGACATGCCAGCGCCGAGACCAGTTCGATTAATTAACCCGCTGATGCTAGCCCATTGGGTAGCGTATTTCCTGCGACACTGAATTAATACGCGCCATTGTTTCGTTCGTCAGAGTCACATCAGCCGCCGCCAGCAGTTCCGGTACTTGCTCGGTTGTGGTTGCGCCGATAATAGTGGATGCAACAAAATCATGCTGCTTACTCCAGGCGATGGCCAGTGTGCTGACCGATATATCCAGGTCTGCAGCAATTGCCTGAAAGCGCTCGGTGGATGCCAGGGTCTGTTCATTGACAAAACGTCGCATCATCGCCTGCTGACGCTCAGGCTTATTCTGGTAGAGCGTAAAACGCGCACCTTCGGGAAAAGCGCCACCGTTGTACTTGCCGCTAAGCACCCCTCCGCCGAGGGGAGAATAGGGTATTAGGCTGACGTTTTCCTTACGACAGGCTTGTGCTAATTCGTCCTCAAAGCGACGGTTGTTGAGGCTAAAATTATTCTGGATAGTTTCATAGCGAGACACGCCCTGAATATCAGAGGCCCAGAGGCTCTTGGTCAGGCCCCATGTGGATTCATTGCTGCAACCCAGGATTCGCACTTTTCCAGCGCGCACTAATTCGTCCAGCGCCAACATGATCTCTTCCTGTGGGTAATCCCAATCCGGCCAATGTGTCTGGTAGAGGTCGATGTAGTCCGTGTCCAGGCGGCGCAGACTGCCCTCCACCGCGCGCGTAATATGGTGCCGGTCCAGCCCGGTCATGCCGCTGCGCAAGGGTGCCTCAATCCAGCCATGACTGGGCCCAGCTACCTTGGTCGCAATAATTAGTGCATCGCGATTCTTGGTTTTCATCCAGCGCCCGACAATTTCCTCGGTGAGCCCTGCATACTTTGCGTCGGGGGGCACTGGATACATTTCCGCTGTGTCATAAAAGTCGACCCCGGCATCGTAGGCCATGTCCATAATACGAAAAGAGGTTTTTTCATCCGCCTGATTACCAAAAGTCATGGTGCCCATACAGATATCCGATACAACAATGCTGCTCTTACCCAATCGATTCTTTTGCATATTCAATTCCTGTGAAGGCTGTGTAATGAGGAGAGTATAAAATAAAACTACGAGAGTATAAGACGGATAGTTGATGTCAACGACACACAGTTTTTTATTATCGGTCTTGCGCTTGTCAGCCCCAAAACCAACGATAGAGTTAACATCCCCGTAACCGTTCATATCAGGTATCAGGATTAGATGCTATAACGCCGGTCTATACCTGCTGGCGTTTGTCTAGCGCTTCTGGGCTTGAACCCTAAATTTTTCCGTTCAAAAAATCAAAGACCGTATTTACATGCAGTCGTACACCGGTCACCAATACTTCTTCATTTATGTAAAAGTGAGGACTGTGGTTGTAATAGATACCCTTGCCACCCTCTATTGGCCTGATCCCCGCTGGTCCGCCGAACTCGGAGTCTTGCGCGCCCAGGCCGATGTATAAACCCCCAACTGGATTAATGAACTCTGAGGCGTCGTCGTAGCCAAGGGAGGGTGGTCCTTCAAACACATTGGTAGCACCCACTACTCTCTCTAGTGTCGGAAGCATGCGCATTACCCATTCCGGATCATTGTAAACTGCCGGGACAAATTGTTCCCATACGACTTCGGCCGTTTGCCCGTGCGCCTCAGCTATATTTGATGCGATACGTTCCACCCGCATCTTTATATCTTGTAACAGGTCGTTATTGAGCACGCGCAATGTCCCGACCAGTGTCAGATTGCTACCGATGATATTGAAGCGTCCCTCGTCGATCACTTTGCCAATGCTTAGCGTTAATGCCTCGTTGGCTGGAACCTGCCGATAAATTTGCGCCAACGCGCTGATGATCTCTGCTCCGACGGGCATGGGATCTTTGCCGGCCCAAGGTGCAGAACCATGGGTACCCGCGCCCGCGATTTTGATACTGAGCTTGTAAGAGTTGGCCAGGGCGTTGCCTTTGGCATAGCCCACTGCATTATTGGGCGAGGGCGCCAGGTGAATGGCGAACACCATGTTGGGCTTGGGGTTTTCCAACGCGCCTTCACGCACCATCATCGAGCCTCCTCCCTCTTCGTCTCCCGGTGGCCCCTCTTCAGCACCCTGAAAGATAAATTTCACAGTGCCGGGAATTTGTTCGCGCATAGCTGCTAACACTTCTGCGGCCCCCATCAGCATCGCTGTATGGCCGTCGTGCCCGCAGGCGTGCATAACAGGCACTGCGCCCTCGGGCCAGGTCTCATCAATTCTGGTGGACTTAAACGGTAGCGTTTGCATCTCTTTAACCGCATTTGCATCCATATCAGCCCGGAGCGCGATAACTTTGTCGCCCGGCTGGCCGCCCTTCAGAACCGCTACAACACCGTGCACGCCAACCTCGGTAGTCACATCAAGTCCAAGCGAAAGAAGATGATCAGCCACTAGCGCGGCGGTTTTTACTTCCCGATTGGAGAGTTCCGGGTGCTGGTGAATTTGGCGTCGCCATTCGATCACTTTTTGCTCCACCCGCTCAGCTGCTGTGTCGATATCACTATAAGCCTGTGCACTCGTTTCTAAACTGAGCGACAGGAGGCATGCAAGCATTATCGGGAGCTCGACTGGCGCTTTGCACAGCGTCTTCAAAGTTTGCCAATTCATTAAGAGATCTCCAGATAACATGTTATTTGATGTCGGCCAGTCATTGCTTGGAATTTATTGCAGGTTCGGAGCTGGAGGGTAGTGTAGCATTGGAGGTGGAAGGCAGTCGCTGGGCAGCAGTTTACCTGCGACATTCACGGAGTTATGCGCGCCCATCAAGACGATGTCGCTTTCAAGCTGGGGTCCATTCACAGGTCTTAAAGTGGTATTGAGCTTGGCCGTTTGGCACGCGATCAAAAGGCAATTGCACAGCCACAGCGCTAGACCCGTAAGGCGGGTGACTGCTAAGCTAAAACGCTTTGCCTTGACTCACGGGGAGTGGGCACCAGAGACAATCCATACTATCGAGCCGTTTGGGAATCATCGGGCTCGGCATTCGCATAAGGCTATTTTATGACAACAACATCGAAAAAGGACGCTGAATTCGAGGTTATCCTATGGGGTGCGACGGGATTTACCGGCGCTCTTGTTGCTCGTCACCTTGTGGAAACTTATGGCTCTGATCTCCGATTGGCGCTGGCTGGTCGTAACATTTCAAAGCTCGAAGCCTTACGGGACCAACTGGATCGACCAGATCTGCCGCTGATAAAGGCAGATAGTAACGATAGAAGTTCTCTGGATAGCATGGTCGCTCGCACCAGAGTCGTTTGTACCACCGTGGGCCCCTATGCAACTTACGGTAATGATTTACTGGCTGCCTGCGCAGTTGCAGGTGTCGATTATTGTGATTTGACAGGTGAAGTTCAGTGGATGGAGCGAACGATCGATCACTACCTGGACGATGCCCGAAAAAGTGGCGCGCGGATCGTCCATACCTGTGGTTTCGACTCTATCCCTACTGACCTCGGGACACTATTTTTGCAGCAGGCGATGCACGAGCAGTTCGGCGAGTACTCAGATCAGGTGAAATCTCGTGTAGGCAAATTCAGTGGCTCCGCCAGTGGCGGAACGATAGCCAGCATGATGCACATGTTTGAGGAGGCTGCTGATGACCATGCAGTGCGTGAAGCTATGATCAACCCTTATTCCTTGAATCCAAAGGGAGAGCGAAGCGGCCCGGACCAGCCTGATCTCAACAAACCTGAATACGATAATGACTTTCAACAGTGGACCAGCACCTTCGTGATGGCCGCTATCAATACCCGGGTTGTAAGGCGCAGCAATGCACTTGCGGGATATCCCTACGGTCGGGATTTCATATTCAGTGAGCGTATGCTGACAGGGGAGGGTGGTCGAGGTAAGCGCAAAGCAGCAACAGTCTGCATGGGTAGTCAGTTGACGCCTCTTGTCATGTCGGTCAAACCCTTACGAAAGCTGGCCGCGCGGCTTCTGCCGTCGCCGGGGGAAGGGCCGAGTGAAGAGGCGCAACTCAACGGTCACTTTGAATTATTTTTCCATGGAATAAATGCTGATAGCGGCAATGGTCTCAAGGTTCGAGTAAGCGGTGATCGTGATCCCGGCTATGGCGCTACTTCGCGAATGCTTGGTGAGGCGGCAGTTTGTCTTGCACGTGATGACCTTGATTGCGCCGGTGGTATTTGGACCCCAGCCACGGCCATGGGAAAAAACCTGACTCGCCGTTTACAGCAAAGCGCGGGCATGCGCTTCGAGCTTATTGATGCCTGACTACTCTGGCTCAGGTGGTACTCGAATGGAACATCGCGAAGCACGGAACGACGTCTATAAGGCAAACACGACAAGGTGATGGTGCCTTGTCAAACCTACAACAGATGTTCAGCAATGCTTTTTGCAGTGCTAAGTCGATGAGTGCATTACATTCGACCTATTCCAGCAAATTCAGATAGGTTTCCAGATTTTCTAACTCCTGACTGCCTGGGGCCAACTGCCTTCCTCCACCGTGGCTGATTTGGCCGCTGGCTTTTCCGGTCACCCAGTCGCTGAGATCGCGGCTGGCGGGTAATTGATCGCGGAAGTCTTGAAAATTCTGATGATTTTTTTCCTGAAAATTAGCAGTGTTGTTAGTAACCAGAACCAATGCCGACCCACTGTTTGGAGCACTACCCCCGGGCATGTGGCAACGCACGCAAATCGTTTGGACGATAGGGGCGGAAATATTCTGCTGGTAGTACTGCAATGCGTCTGGGGCGGGCTCCGCAAACATGTCCTGTGCCAGTGCCGATAAGGTCGTCTGATTCGCGCCATCACGTATTGCCTGCGCCAGCGCATCTACCTGGGAAAAGTCCCGGAGATACAAGGGCTTGTGGACAATCGTTGTCCATTTAAGAGCATCAACATAGTTGACCCGCTCATCATTGTTGACGTCACCTAGTATTTCAGCGGAGAGCTGATTCAAACGGACACGCAACTGGGTGTTGTCCAGGTCATCCAGTTCAGTCTTAAGTAGCTGGTAAAGAGCCTCTGTGATGGGCGATATGACAAAGTTACCATTGCGCAGCTGCCTGCCCGTGATCAGGGCGTGCCAGAGACCGTTTACCTCGGTCGCGGGCTTGGCATCGATGACGAAGTTGCTATCGACATCAATGTCGGCTCCACCTCGCGCAGTGATCAGGTACCAGGTCTCTGGATCGTAGGC
Organism: marine gamma proteobacterium HTCC2148; assembly: GCA_000156295.1. GTDB lineage: Bacteria > Pseudomonadota > Gammaproteobacteria > Pseudomonadales > Halieaceae > Halioglobus > Halioglobus marinus. The sequence continues at coordinate 3,317 of DS999234.1, read as the reverse complement.
TTTTCCATCAACAAAGAAGTTGCCCAGGTAGAGCAATTTAGCCAGATCATTGAGCTCGTCGAATTCGTCCTGAGAGCGGGTAGCGATAAAGCCTTCCTCAGTAAGAGAAGTGAGTCCGTCTTCGATAGACTCTCCGCTGCGCAGGTCGGTGACAGTGACTCTTGCACCGGTTACGGAGCTACCCAGTTCGGTATGGAAGCAGCCAGCGAGCACCAGTGAAAATAGGCTCATTGTCAGGAGTCTTGGCAGTAATAACATCGGATCACCCTCGGCTCGGTGTTTGTGGCAGTTCAGCATATTGAAATATTTACGCGCGTTCGGTGGCCTTGGATTCTCTCATGTAAATTGGCGCTGCGAAACTAACCCGCCATAAAGAGGCATCGGGTAGCCCACCGTGTAAGTGAGTGAGGTAAGCCGGAGCTTATCTTGGAGCGCATGCTCCGGTCTCCAATTTGTTCAACTATACTGGAAAGACTATTGCTAACAACGAATTGCATATGACTGAATTGCCTCTCACAAGGGTCGCAGCGAGCGATGCGAAGCAGCGCCACATTCGCAGTGCTATTCGTAATACGCAGAGTTTGGCAGCAATAGCCCATGTAGCCCAGGACGAGGATATTGCCGCGCTAACTACGCTATTGTCAAATCCGGATATATCACAACCTATCTATACCCTTCCTGATCGGATAGATCATGACTCCGTTGCCTCTTTTATCCACCAACACCTCGACGAACGTAAACGCGGAGAGGGCCTTTTGATGGTCAGCACTGACGAGCATGGACGAGCAATAGCCTATTACGACATTCAGGTTTGGCCACAGTGGGCATCCTGTGAACTTGGCGGGGCTATTGATAGCGACTATCAAAACACCAGGCAAGGTAGTTCTGGCGCATTACAGGCATTTACCTGGCTATTTGACGTTATTGGCGTTGATTTAATTTGTGAGACAGCGGCCCTCGATAATGTGCGTACGGCACGACTGCTGGACCGAATAGGTTTTACGTATATGGGCGAAATTAACAGCAAGTTACCGGGAGGGGGCCTTCGCCCCTCGCGCTACTGGGAATTAACCAAAAACGACTGGCAAGGTTTGCAGTCCAAGCCATAGGCACTTTTCGTAGCGTCACGTGGGTGAACGCAAGAAGGTCGTAACAAAAGGCGAACCCGGTACTTCGATCGGGTAAAAGCTGCCTAGCGCTAATCTTGCTCATGGTGACAGGCACAGGCGTGATCCTGTTCCCGCACAATCAGGTCAGTGGTTTCGCTGCGACAGTGCTCCATTACCTCGGGGCAACGCGGGTGAAAGTGGCAACCAGCGCGAGGGGTGCTTGCTTGACCCTAGCGCTGGTGATGGGCGACACTCAGTTATGCCAGCCGTTGTAAATCAACATACCCATCGCGTTTACTTGTTCCGATTTTCAGGAGCAGTGTTGGTGCTCGCATTTTGCGTGATCGCAATCAATTATATTATCGATCCCTATGACATATATCCGGACGTTGGTTTAAATTCTCCAGTCAGCAGACTAGACCGTGTCAACATGAGGCTCCATAAGCCCTACGCACTTGAACAGATGCGCGCTGAACACGTCGTTATCGGCAGTTCACGCGCTGCCAGCTTACCGCCGGGTGTCATTGGCAAGCACTCATACAATGCTTCACTTCCGGGTATATGGATGCGAGAGCTAAAACTGATGCTTGAGCATGCACACACAATAAGGCCGCTGAAGTCTGTTTTCATCGCACTTGATTACTACATGTTTCGCACCGAAAACGTGGGGAAAGTCAGAGAGGGACTTCCACCAGAGAGGCTACTGACACTTGCTCCCACTATGCGAGACAGGTTTGCCCAAGGCCGGCAACGGTCGAAGGACCAATGGGTTAGTTTGCTCTCTGTTGACTCCCTGGTTCAGTCAACTCTTTCAATGTTCAGCAACGAAGTTCCCCAGTCCGAATACCTGGATGATGGAACCTGGTTGCACTATCCGCAAAAAAGCACCAACTGGCTGTATTCTTTTGTTAACAAAAAACGAATGCGAGAGTTTCTGGCTGAGTCTGGCGAACTGGATTTTGTCGAATTTGTAGACTTAATTGACTTTTTATCGGCTAACGATATCGATACCACTTTTTTCCTGTCTCCGTTTCACGGCAGTGTGATGAACTCCGTTAAAGCTGCGCAGGGGTGGAAAAACTATTTAGCGTGGCAGCGTCGGGTTATCAAAAAGGTCAATGCCTCTGGCAGCGGCTTTCGCGTTACCGGCATTGAGCATAATCCGGGAATCACGCTTGAACCTATCGGAATCGAAAATTCTTTTTATACCGACGGCATGCACTTTTCGCCAGAGGCTGGAAAAATCATCATGGAGTGTATTACTGTCGGAGACTGCAGCGATCAATTAAATGTTCGCGTGCTCACACCTGGCAACATGGATAGCTATCTGCGCGATGTGAGCCGATTGATGAACGCATACCCTGTGAAAACCCACAGGATTTGCTGCTTTGCAGAAATGGCTGCGGAATGTGCAACTCACCCCCGTGTCCAAAAGCACAGGGCCTCCAGGCAATCAGTAATAAACCAGGCGTCAGGTTCAGTTCGCGATAGCAGCTCTACCCTCATCTACGGCTGCAGCCACCAGGTCTATTATCTCGCCCAAAACCAGGCCGATGGGATCACCAGCAGCTGCACGGGTATAATCGTCGATGGCAACATAACCACCAATACCACGCTCCACATCAATCCATGAGATAGCACCGTACGCACCAGGATCATAAAACACGCTAGGCGCTCCGCCAGCAGCGTCGGCAATAATCCACCACCCCATCCCGTAGGGCGTGCCAAACTTACCCGCTCGATCCACCTGCATAAACTCTACCGATGATTTCGACAGCACCTGCTTGTCGCCACATTTACCGTCGCGCAAATGTAATAGCAGCAATTTGGCATAGTCCTGCATGTTACTGACAGCCCCACCTTCGATGCTGGGGTTATCCAGCCCCAGGAGGCTATCCGGATTACCCGACCATGCCCCCTGGTTTGACCACATATTCCCAAACTGAAATACATCAAGTTCACAGGGGTCGCTAATATAATCTGAAAATGCCTGTCGCCAGGTTTGGTTGCTCACCTGCTCTATCACGGTACCTGCCAATTGCCACTGCGACCCACCGTAGTTAAAGGCTTGATCAGCAGGTTGAGTAGACGGTAATAAAGTGCTGTAAATAATTTCGCCACAGGCTTCAAGTGTGCCCACTGCAGCGTACTGGCAAAGATGTGCTCCGTACTCTGGTAACCCAGTCAACCCGGGAATGCCCGAAGTGT
>DS999235.1:2388-99913 GCA_000156295.1 marine gamma proteobacterium HTCC2148 | reverse complement strand
GAACTTCTGCCTCCAACTTTATAAACATTTACGTTCACTCCTGACCCGGTCAGAACGCAGATGTTTATAAGATTGAACTCAGCAGTACTGTGCGCCGTAGCCGGCATCGTTAAGATTAGGCGTCTATAAAAGCCCATGAGGCCGATTTTATGTCCTTATCTTTCGATAGTTTGCTTTCTCCTGGTCGCATAGGGTCAATGGAGTTACGCAATCGCATTGTACTTGCCGCCATGGGATCTAACTTTGCCTCCGAAGACGGCCAATGTAACGAACGCCTAATCGCTTATTACGAGGCGCGTGCCAAGGGCGGCACCGGGTTAATTGTTTTAGAAACTTCGGCTGCCTGCTTTCCCAATGGTTCCACCATGCCTAATACGGTCGCCTTCTCGGATGACAAGTTCCTTCCTGGATTGACCCAACTGGCTCAGCGTGTGCATCGGCACGGTGCCAAAATCGTTGCACAACTCAATCACGGCGGCAAGATCGCACAGGAAGACACCGCCGCTGGAAGACCCATACCTGTACCTTCGCCGCTAAAACGGTCCGCCAGCGACATGTTTCATGTCTTGACCCAGCAGGAAATCGGACACTTCATCAAAGCTGCGGGGCCTGATGGCAAGGGTCCTCAATACTATGAGATGACTGAGCAGGATATTGCCGCGATTATCGCAGAGTTTGTAGAGGCCGCACTAAGAGCAAAAAGTGCAGGGTTTGACGGAGTCGAACTGCATGCTGGCCACGGGTATTTATTGGCCAGCTTTTTGTCCCCCTATACCAATACGCGCGAAGACAACTACGGTGGTTCCCGTGAAAACCGGGCGAGATTCCTGACCCAAATGATTAGCGCGATCCGCCAGGCCGCAGGGGCGAACTTTCCAATTTTGGTAAGACTGGATGCAATGGAGTATCGGACTAAGGGCGGCATTACGCCCGATGACTGCGCGGTAACAGCAGCCTTGTGCGAACAAGCCGGTGCAGACGCCATTGATGTGAGCGCTTATGGCAACGTGGCACACGCAATCGCCTTTACCGAGGCACCTCTGGTACACGAACCCGGTGGCTTCATCAGTTTCGCAAAACAGGTAAAAGCTTCCGTGGGTATCCCGGTTATCGGTGTCGGCCGCATTGAAGCAGAAGTCGCGGAGCGACACCTGCAGGCAGGTCACTTCGACTTCCTGGCGATGGGGCGAAAATTGCTTGCCGACCCGGATCTGCCGAACAAGTTAAAGGCAGGTTCGCCGGAACAGGTCCGCCCGTGTATCTATTGCTACATTTGCGTCAGCCAGATCTTTATCAACCAGCCTATGTTTTGTGCCGTCAACCACAGCATGGGCCGTGAGCACGAAGGCGACATCATCGCCCGCTGTAACGATCGCAAAAAGGTTTTGATTATTGGTGGTGGGCCCGGCGGTATGGAAGCGGCGCGACTGCTTGCGGAGAAAGGACACGACGTTACACTCTGGGAGCGTGAAAAAGATTTTGGCGGCACTGCCCGAATAGCTGCACTGGCCTACGAGCCTAACGGACGACTTATTGACTATCTCACAGGTGAAATGCATCGATTGCCGATAGAGGTACAACTGGGTAAGACTGCCACTGCTGAAGATATTCGCAGCTTCAACGCAGATCATGTCGTGCTCGCGACAGGGGCCATTCGCAAAGCCCCAAATATCCCAGGCAAGTCCCAACGCCATGTTTTTGATGGCGATGAATTGCGCGGTGTCCTCTTTGGAGGAAACAAGCTAGCAGCTGCGAAACTGTCCCTGTTTGCCAGGCTGATTTTGTGGGCGGGTAACATGACCCAGGCATTGCGCAGTATTTCCCTGATGCGTTTCGCATCCAGATTCTGGATGCCCATTGCGGACGAAGTCACAATTATTGGCGGAGGCCTGGTTGGGCTTGAACTGGCAGAGTATTTGGTAGAACGGGGTCGTAAGATTACGGTTATAGAACCAGGACCCTCATTGGGTGCCGAACTGGCTATTGTGCGCAGAGCCAGGGTATTGCATACCCTGCGAGAGCATAGTGTCACCATTTTTAGTAATTCTCCCATCGATGAAATCACCGCAGATTCAGTTCGTTTCCAACATGAGGGTGTTCAACAAAGTGTGAAAGCCAAACAGGTGATCATCGCCATTGGCACCGAGGGCGACACCCGTATCGCGGACCAGCTTGAGGACTATCGAGGACCAGTACACCGCATAGGCGACTGTCAGGATATCAGCTATATTGATGGTGCAATCCTCTCCGCGCGAAAATTAGTAGAGGCGCTCTAATACATAAAAAAGTGAGTCTTACATGATGGTTTTCCATCGATTTGGCATTCTTTGCTTACTACTGCTGACTTTGCCGAGCACAGCAAAAGAGTCATTTGAACGCACTGAGGTCCGAGAACCCTGCCGCGACCACCAGTTGACGCGCCAGGCCCTGTTTGGCGACCTCCACGTACACACTAGCTACTCCTTTGATTCTTACCTTTCCAGTCAGCGGCGCGATCCCTGGGATGCTTATCGATACGCCAAGGGCGGTGCAATCATTCTGCCCGACGCCAACGGCGATCAAACCATTGAAGCGAGAATTGGCAGGCCATTGGATTTTACGGCGGTAACGGATCACGCTGAGTTTTTCGGTCAGATCAATGTCTGCACACTGGACGATTCAAAACTCGGTTACTGGTGGCCCCACTGCATGATGACCCGAGCCAGCAACATTTGGTTACAACTGCTTGCTGCCAATTGGTGGACAGATCTGGGCGGCCAACTGGAAGATCCTCCGAGTAAATCTTTCGCCTGCAGCGTTTCTGATTGTGACAAGGGAGACAGGGAAACCTGGCAGCAGACCCAACAGGCCGCGGAGGATCACTATGATCGCAGTGAAGAATGTGACTTCACCACCTTTGTCGCCTACGAATACACCGAAGCATTTGACCAAAACAATATGCACCGTAACGTCATCTTCAGAAATACCGAGGTGCCCGCAATGCCCGTCTCAGTTTACGACACCGGTTACGACAGTTTCCCCAGTCTGTGGCGGCAACTGAGAACGCGATGTACCGATCAGGACAACACCTGTGATGTGCTCTCCATCCCACACAATTCCAATCTCGCCGGTGGCCGCATGTTCAGGGACCCTGAAAATGAGCGCGAAACGCTGGACAGGTTGTTTTTCGAACCCGTGGTTGAACTGATACAGCACAAGGGTGCATCGGAATGCCGTTTCGATCGACTGCGTAAAATGGGGCTGGATACCATCGATGAGGCCTGTGACTTTGAACAAATTCCCGCAGACAACCTGAACATGATGGGGACTGTGCATGGAAAAGTACGAACCGATCGGGCGCTGGAAGTTCCACTAGAGCAGTTCGCGCGCCGCAACATGGTGAGAAATGCACTCAAGGATGGCCTCAAAATTAAGCAACAGACAGGCACCAACCCCTTTGTGATGGGCTTCATCGGCAGCACCGATTCCCATAGTGCAGCCCCCGGCAGTGCCGAGGAAAATAACTACGTGGGCCACCTGGGAAGACGCGATGCCCAGTACACCAACGTTCAGGATCATTTCTACTCAAACCCTGGTGGTCTGGCTGTAGTTTGGGCGGAAGAAAATTCCCGCGATAGTATATTCTCGGCAATCAGGCGCAAAGAAACTTATGCCACTAGTGGCACGCGACCCAGCCTGCGTTTCTTCGCTGGCGACCTCGCGGATGAGCTTTGTCAATCCTCTGACATGCTGGAACAAGCCTATGCCAATGGAGTTCCGATGGGTGGAAATATTCGCGGCCTTAACGAAAGCCCGGACTTTCTGGTCAGCGTACAAAAAGACCCTGGAACACAGGGAAGTGCTGGTACGGATATCCAGCGAGTACAAATCATCAAAGGCTGGGTAGATGAAAACGGAGTCAGTCGCGAACAGGTTTTCGATATCGCCGGTCGCAAAGACAACGGAGCGGGAATAAACCCTGCCAACTGTGAGCGCGTCGGCCAGGGCATGACCCAAAGCTGCAAGGTATGGCGTGACCCACAATTCAAGGTGAACGAAGATTCGTTCTACTATGTTCGGGTTTTGGAGAACCCCAGCTGTCGCTGGAGCACATTGCAGTGCCAGGCAGCGGGTGTAAATCCGTTTGCAGAGAACTGTGCCAGCCAGGCAGAAAAAGCAACGGCCCTGGCCCAGGCGTCTGGCGCGACTGGCGATGTATACAGCAAATGCTGTATTGACCCCACTAGCGCTGCCTTTTATTCCCCTACTCTGCAGGAACGAGCCTGGTCATCTCCAATCTGGTACCACAGCCAGTAAGGGCTTTTCACTCAGTGCCAGCAATCCAGTCATCAACAACCTGAATAGGGGCCATTGACCACACCGCCTTCTGGCCCCAGATCAAACATAAGATCGCGCTTACGACCATTGGTGAAAATCGCGTGACCGCCGGTGGTGGCGATGGACTTTCCCGCGGCGATAATGCGAGGCCCAATCACTGCTCTATTGTAAAAACACTTGGAAAAAGCGAAAAGAATACATTCCGATCTGCCATCTTCGCCTAAGCTGTTTATTCTATTCCCACCTGTAACTCAATTGTTACAGGCTTCCCCTGCTTTACCACCAGCCGGTAGCCGCCAGTTGCCTTGTAGCCAGAGGTCAATATATCCCGGGTAAATTCCTCCAATATTCCTGAGGAGGCTGTTCCATCAAGCGCGACAACCTTCCATGCACATCGAAATTCTTTGGCATTATAAATCCGGTATCTACCCTTCGCCTGCGCCGACCCACGAATTGGCATCGCCAGGCGTAAGTCTTCTCCTGGTATACCCAAAACGTGCACGGAGCCATCTGCAGTCCCTGCGGCTTTAACCAGACTAACGTTCAAGCGCCCCGCCAGGGAACGCACCTGCGGCAACAAATCAGCCAGAGATTCACTATGGCTACTATAAAAAAATCTCATCTTGGCAATCGTTTTTACAGCGACCGGGTCACCGCTTGCAACAGGGGCAGCGGCAATCTCCGTCATTGGGTCTACTGCAAGTGCTGGCTCACCTAAATTTTTCTTCAGGGGCTCTCTCTTACCTTCAGAGCCATAGCAGGGCCCTCTGACACGTCGCAATTCGTTTTCAGTCGCTGGCTGCGCATCCATAAATGAGAGCCACTCCGCCGCCTGGGCATTGGCGCCGCCCACCAGTGTCGCGTTAATAAATGCCCTTCGAGCCTCTGGCGCCCTATCCTGCTTTAATAAACTCACACCCAGCAGTAAGTTAGCCCTACTGACAAACCTGTCCTGTAGCCGCTCTTCGCAAGCTTCAAGCAGTGTCGACTGGACGGGCACCCACTCTTCCTCTTCCATTTGCAGTTGAGCCAGATACAAGTACAGCTCGGTATCACCACTAATCTGTGCTGCGGTCACCAGCGCGGCCTTGGCCTTATCTCGTTCCCTCGCTTGCAACCAAAGCTCAAACAACTTGCGCTGGTTGACGGCATCAGCCGAAACAGCGTCCTGTGCAATCGCATTTTGCAGAGTCATTGCTGCACCATAGGGATTGCCACTTACAGCCTGTAAATCTACCAGCAACAAAAGTTCTGATTCGGCAAAAGGAACCCTCTTTTCAAACGCAAGATTAAGGTGGTCCAAAGCCTGTTTCTGCTTGTTTTGTTGCAGGTAAACTGAGGCCAGTTGATGCCAGTTCTCTGGATTATCAACCTCAACTTTAAGCAGCTGTTTAAGAATATTTTCACATTGCTCATAAGCGCCCGCTCGATAGTAGAGTGCGAGAGCCTGATGCAATTGCTGCACTTCGAGCTTTAAGCCATTAGCTTGAATTCCATCAAGCGCGACCACCACCGCCACGTAGTCGCCCATACGGTAGTGCGCCTGCGCCAGCAGTAAAAAATCTCGAGCGTCAGGGACCAGGTCAATATCCAGGGCGCGCTGTAAAACAACAGCGGCCAGGGAGTGATTGCTATCGAGCAAATAGACCTGAGCAAGTTCGCGCAGCATTTCCCGGTTGGCTACACCCGACAGACCCGCTGCGTCTAACGCCTCTTCGTAATAGGCGATTGCGCTGGCGTAGTCTTTTTGCTGCACATAATGTCGTGCGAGAAAGCGGCCGGCACTGGACTTTGCGTAGGGATCTTCAATACTACTAATCTGCTTCTCAAGCTCTGCAACAGACAGCTCGGAACCCCTGCCCATCTCTCCTAATGGGTCGAGCATGATTCGACTGCGGTATTGTCCCTGTTCCTGCCCAAAAGTGACCGATGCGAACAAGCAGGCAAGCAGCAATATGAATTTGAGTCCGGACACGGTCAGTCTACGTTGGGAATGTTGTTAGGGAAATCCTGCCAACGAACATCGACACGCTGGGTCAGTACCACATTGGCAGAAGATTTACCGGCGAACTTCATCGAATACTGCCAATCCTCCACAGCAGCAATCACTTTTTCCTCGAATACACCGCGAGGTTTTGCATCCAACACGCGTACATCACGCGTATCGCCACCGGGCGTCACCGTAAACGCGACCAATACCCAACCCGTTATCTTATTCTGCCAGGCGACATTCGGAACATTGGGCTTACGCGTATTGTAGGGAACCACTTCCACAAACCCTTTGGCATCCTGTCCACCACCGGGGATAACAACACCAGCGGCACCCAACGGAGCCTTAAAATTATCACCCACTGCGCGAATATCAAGATCGCCAACACCCAGATCCAGTGATGGCATTTCAAGCGCCTGCTGTGGCTGGGGTGTTGGCGGAGCCATTTGCAACTGCTCCATCAAAGGTTCCTGCTGCGTCTCCTGGGGCGCCTCATTCATATCCTCGAATTCTTCTGTTTCAGGCTGTTGGCGCAGAATCTCCACCTTTTGATAGACCGCCAACTGCAGGTCCTCGCTCTGACCGCGCTTGATCAGACTTTGCATAAACAGAAAAATCGCCAGACTAATTACCAGGGCACCAGCGAAAGCAGGCAATAACCTGAAGGGAATACTCCTCGTCATTGCGGGCCTTTATCAGCTGCAATAGCAATACCTTCCACTCCTGCGAGGCGTACTTGATCCATCACCTCCACTAACATGCGGGTAGAAGCCTCGCCGTCCGACTGAATGATGACCGAACCTTCGGGGTTATCGGCGTGCAAGCGCGCTACGATGGCGCGAACGCTACGGGGGTCCACCGGTCGTCGATCTATCCAAACTTCCCCATTGGCGGTGATGGCAATGAATATATTGGCACTCTCCTGTGGCGCAGCCGTGTCGGCCTGGGGCGTTGATACAGTGATGCCCGACTCTTTTACAAAGGACGTTGTAACAATAAAAAAGATGAGCATGATGAACACGATATCCAACATGGGCGTCATATCCAGCTCGGTTTCATCAGCCGGAGGAAGGTGGCGTCTGGCACTCATTGGTTCGCCCCCCCTGCTGTGTCTAGCAAAGGCATCGCATCGCGCAGAGCACTGGCACGGCGATCCGCCAACTGACCCAGGCGAACGGTAAAATAGATTCCCGTAAGAGCCACAACCAGCCCGGCCATGGTCGGAATGGTGGCCCGATAAATCCCCCTTGCCATCGCCGGGGCATCGTCGTTTCCACTCACGGCAATCACTTCAAATACACCGACCATTCCCAGTACCGTACCCAATAAGCCAAGCAAAGGGCACATAGCAACGAGTACACGGATCATCGGCAGTTGTGCGTGAAGTTGAACTGACGATTCGGACACCACCGACTCGCGAATCTTTTTGGCCTTCCATGACCTGCGATCCGCACGGCCTTGCCATTCACTGATCAAGGTCCTTGCTTGTGGGGGCCAGGTCAAACGCAGAAACCAGACACGCTCTAAAATCAATAGCCAAAGCAAGAGGCAGGTGAAAAACAACAGCCATAACACTGGACCTCCCTGATCCATAAAGTCGGTGACTTCATACCAGAGCACCATTGATCAGGGCTCCTGCTTTTCAGCTGAGCGCGCTAAAACACCGGCACACTGTTCATCCAGCCGCTGGACCATGACCCTCGATAAGTAAGCTACAACACTGTGACCAAACAACAAGGGTATGGCAACAACCAGGCCTAAGACAGTGGTCATCAATGCCTGGGAAATCCCCCCCGCCATTAACTTCGGATCACCGGTGCCGAACAGGCTAATAGCCTGAAAGGTCAGAATCATGCCCGTCACAGTGCCCAGCAGGCCTAGCAGAGGTGAGGTTGCAGCGAATAGTTTGATCAGCCCATTGCCTCTTTCCAGCGCCGGTATTTCTGCAAGAACCGCCTCGTCCAGCTTGAGTTGCACGAGCTCATCATCCTCCACTGAAAGACCCTCAACGGCCAGGAGTACTCTACCCAGGGGGTTACTCGCTGTGGGGACGGACACAGTGCGCAGCTGACGATTGATACGGCGAGAGACACCCAGCAAATAAACCAAGCGCCAAAGTGTCAGCGCTATGCCCAACATCCCCAGGCCAATAATGATAAATCCGATGGTTCCGCCCTGCTCTATGCGTTCGCGTAAATCGGGGGTAAAACTGAGCATGCCCAATAGACTGCCGCGAGTCGGGTCGATCGCCAGTGTGTAAATACCACTGTCAGCCTGTGCAAACTCACGAGCCGCGTTGCGATAGCGCATCGGCGGCTGCCGACTCAAGGACAGTAATTCGGCGGTCTCGGGGACATAGCGTAAAAAGTCTCCACTACTCCAGGCGGAAAACACGCCAACTCGCAGAACGTCAACGGATTGCATCGCACCCGCACTGTCGATCACAGCCGCCGGAAATTGCGCGACCTTGCCAGACTCCGTCATATCCTCCTGCAATAGCAACCAAAGGGCCTGTATTTCTTCAATGCTGGCCTGAATATCGGCATCTGCCAGAGCCTGCGCCTGCTCTAGTCTCTGGGGAAATTGAGCGCTGACCATCGACTCCCTTAGCACCGCAGAAAAATCACCGGCGAACTCACGAAATGTGTTGGAAACATCGCCCATATCGCCCACTACCCCGGAGAGCTCTTTTTCCAAGCGGGCGAGCTCATCTGCATTTTTATCGGTGATTGCCAGCAGTGGCTGGTTTTCCTGCTGATACTTCTCGAAATCACTTCGTGCTTTTTGCAAGAGCTGCTGCTGTTGCCGTTTATCAAACAGAAACTCGCGTTCACGCTGTCGATTAAGTTCACGCTGCTCTGCTTGCTGCTGTTTAACCGCTGTCAGTAGTTGATCCAGGTCCTGGATTTGCTGCTCAGCCAGAGAAGCGACAGGTAGCCAACAAGCAATAACGAGAGTCGCTGCTATCCATTGCTTCATGGCGGGCCTCCCTGCGCCATAAGGGGCAATGCCATTAACTGCGGCGCCGTTTGGCTACGCGCCACTCGCATCGCCTGAGACAGTGAGCGGTTGTGCTCTGCCTCTAACGTCAGCCAGGACTGGGTATCGCGATCCCAATAGGCACTGCTTTTACGGTCCAGACTCTGGTAAAACAGCGCGACTCGCCCCAAACGCAAATACTCAACGGAAAAAGTTTCCCCCTCAAGGTTAAGAGGGCCTCTCCAGGCTTCTACAGTTCCGCTATAACCCTGTTCGATCTGATAGGTTTCCAGGAGCAGGCGAAACCGTGCAGACACTGAGATGTCCGCCCTGTCCAATCGCTGCTTCAGTTGCAGCACCGCCGCAATACGCTCCTCCTGGTGAAAGGGTAGATCGAGCACAACAAAGCTTTCCAGCGCATCGACCATTGACCGCATTAGCGGAACAATCCGCTGACGGGTTATTCTCGATTGTGCTATCTGGCGATTGAGAGAATCAATTTGTTGCTGTTGAGAGACCTCCAACTGCTCCAGTTCCCGGGTATAGGCCTGCTCGTACTCCACACTCTCTTTCAGGCTTCGGTATTCCTCCAGCAGAAGACGAGTCTCTCGAGATAGTACATCCACTCTTTGTTGTGAGACCACGGCGCTGGTCGTAGTGTCTGTCACAACCTCTAGGCTGTCTTCCAGTTGCTGAGCACCGGCCAGCCCCGTCATCAATGTCAATCCACATACAGCAATTGCAAATTTTTGCATAGCAATGGTTAAGCGGTCTTCGTGCAAAATATGGCCCTCTATTCGATTCAAAAGCAGGATAGCAGCTCGCCTCTCTTTCAGTAAGCCAGCTTGCGTAGCTTGCGAAGTTCTGCAAGATCAGGCAGCCCAAATTTGTGCCTGAACTCCTCAGTAAGCTCAAGTACCTGTTGATAAAAGAACTCGTGCGGCGCAGATCCCAGCACCCGTTGATGACGCACCGCGACATACTTGATTGCAAATGCCCCCACTCCGGGTAGAGGCAGAGCTACCATGTCTCGCGACAAATTAAACTGTTCAATAAACATCGGTGGGGCAGGAAACAGGTAGTCGGTTTGACTGATAATTTGCACAGCAGTCTGTAAATCATCTGTTTCCACGTGAGGGTCCGCACGTCGCTCGTACTCTAAAATTGCTGCTGCGTTGCCCTCGTGGAATTTCAATTCACTCAGATCAGTAGATAGCAGCGCTACCTGGGGATAACGGGCGACATCGTCAATGCCAAACTCGGTGCCCTCCAGTGGATGCCCCCTGCGCGCCAGCAACACCGGTTGAGCAAAAGCCAAAGTACTTATTTCAAGGTCCTTTGGATACTGTAGTCGTTCGACCTGCAGCGCAAAATCGAGTGCCCCATCTGCCAATTGCTCAAACGGTTGATCGGCGCGGGAATAGGCACGCACTTTTAGCCCAGGCGCGGTTTGCGCGAGCTTGGTAATCAAAGAGGGAAGAAACCACACGCCCATATGTCCCTGCACCAGCAAGTTCATATGCCCTTTATACGCGAGCGGATCAAACTCTAAAGGCTGGACCATTCCCTGCACCGCGCGCAACACTTCCGGCAACGTTAAGCCCAGTTGTTCCGCCCGAGGCGTAGGCACCATGCCAGACCCGCGGCGCACAAACAGCTGATCATCGAACAAATCACGCAGCCTTCCCAAGGTTTTACTCATGGCCGACTGGGTGATATAGAGACGCTCAGCCGCGCGGGAAACAGACCGCTCCTCCAACAGCGCTTCGAGCGCCACCAGCAGGTTTAGATCTAGCTGACCCAGGTCCCTAATCTCCATTTAAGCTCCCACCAATATGACGATTAATGAATTTAATTCATATTAATAATGACTTATCGCCATTTGAAGAATAAACATTCAGACCCTACATTAGACCCGTGGCCGGAAGAACCAACACCGGCGATCACTAAGAGGTTCATCATGGTCTACGTTATTTCAATCGCAGTAATCGTTCTCGGTCTCGGGGTGTGGCAAGAACAGATAGGCTCCGGTCACTCGGAAAGCGATCTGGGTTCTGAGCGCCACGGCCAGCCCTCACAAACCACCTAATGCCCCGAAATCCGGGTATGTAGCAGCGCGGCCCAACTGTTAAGCAGGTTGGCCATATCCACACCCGCTGCCCGCGTCCACTGCAATGCACCAATGGCCTGACGGTCTCGCACAACAGCGAGTAACTGGCCTGACGCCTCATCGAACAAGCGAAACTCTACCGACACATTCACAACTTCCCGATTGGCACTTGAAGCCGAGCCCACGGTCAGCGCTGAGGTATTTGAAGAGCGACCGGGGCTGATCCGGGTTAGCTCGGCCTCTACCCGCAGACCCTGCTCGCGAGTTTCCTCCCGCGGATAATCACGAAACGCGTGACCAGTGGCATTACCCCATGCTTGCGAAAGCTTGACCTGACGTGCGGGTGTCATCTGCCAATCCCTGCGATTAGTCCCTGTTACTGTCGTGCCGGTAACGTCGGCTTCTGCCGAGCGGAAAGGCTCAAACACAACAGCTCCATAATCCGCTAGGTTGGCTCCCGGCAGGACGTAGGCTTTTTCAAAACCAGTGGCGCTCACTGAATGCAAGCCCTCAACGGCAAACTCCTGCGCGGGTTGCTCATCAATCGATGGCGCAGAACAGGCACTGATCACAATTACAACGAACAGGCAGGCGGCTGAGCGAACCAGATATTTCATTACACTCTCCAGACTATTGAGGAGACAAAAAAGCGGCCAGCGAGATACCCCGGTGGCCGCTTGGTTCAACTGTTATTTTATGCCTCGGCGACTTCTTTATTGGGCTTGACCAGGAAGCAAGCCAGAGCCGGCATCAAGATTAAGGCACCGAACATATTCCAGATGAACATGAAGGTCAGCAGGATACCCATATCGGCCTGGAATTTAATGGGCGACGCCGCCCAGGTAATCACCCCGGCAGCTAATGTGATACCAATCAGCGCCACCACACGTCCGGTGAAGTTAAGCGTCTCGTAATAAGCGGTAGTCAGATCCATGCCCTGCTTCTCTTTTGCCAATATCACCGTTAACACATAGAGCGCGTAGTCCACCCCGATTCCCACGCCGAGTGCAATTACCGGCAGAGTGGCAACCTTCACGCCCATACCTAGCCACACCATCAGAGCCTCACAAAGAATAGAGGTGAGCATGAGGGGCAACACCGCGCAAATCACGCCGGGCACTGAACGGAAGGTCAGCATACACAGCACTATAACCGCGCCGTACACGTAGAACAGCATTTCACGATTGGCCTTCTTCACCACAATGTTGGTCGCGGCTTCGAAGCCTGAGCTACCTGCGGCTCCCATGAACTCGATCTTCTCGACCTCACCCCATTCCTCATTAAACGTATCCAGGGCAGTGACCACCTGTTCCAGGGTCTCAGCCTTATGGTCTGCAAGATAAATCAGCATAGGCCAAATCGAACAGCCGGGATCGACATACTCCAGGGTCACCAGCTCGCTGACAGCATAGTTAACCGTATCCTGATTGCGGAACAAGGACTGCCATTTAGGGAAGCCCTCATTAATACCCATCATAATTTCGCGAGTTCGAACGTTCAGTCCCCTCACATCTTCCACACCGGGAACCTGTCGCAACTGCCACTCGAGCTCATTAGCCAGATTCAAACCTTCGAGATCGATGCAGCCATCGGGAGCTGTCTTAATAATGATGGCAAAAACATCGGTGCTGACTGAATAGTTCTCAGTCATAAACGCCACGTCTTTATTGTAGGTTGAATCGGCACGTAGTTCGGGCGCGCCCTTATCGAGATCACCAATTTTCAGGTCCATTGCGACATACAAACCCACCACCGCAAGAACTACACTGACGGCAATTGCCGCGGCAGCAGGACCCGGCTTGGTGAAGGAGAGCAGGAAACGCCAGACAATGTGCATTTCCTCCGGACTTTTAACTGGGCGAGCGGCACGTTCTGCACACTTGCGCCCGACGCCAGTGTAAGACAGCACGATAGGTATCAGGATGAGGTTAGTGAAGATCAACACCAACACACCGATACTCGCCGTAATCGCTAAATCCTGAATCACCTGAATCTGGATAATCATTAATACGGCGAAGCCGACTCCGTCGGACAACAATGCAGTGACCCCTGCAAGGAACAAGCGTCTGAAGGTGTAGCGGGCAGCGATATAACGGTGAGTGCCGCGACCAATATCCTGCAACACGCCGTTGAGCTTCTGGGCACCATGGCTAACACCAATAGCGAAAACCAGGAACGGTACAAGAATAGAAAACGGGTCCAGTTCGTAACCGAGCATCGACAAAATGCCCAACTGCCAGGCAACCGCCACCAGAGTACAGGCAATCACCATCACTGTTGAACGGAAACACCGTGTGTACCAGTAGAGTAACGCTGTCGCGATAACAACGGCGACTGCGAAGAACACCATCACTGCGAACAACCCGTCGATAAGGTCAGCAATCAGTTTGGCGAAGCCAATAATGTGTATAGATTTGTCCGAGCTACCTTCGGTAAATTGAGCGCGTATTTCTTCTAACTTATCGCCTAGCTCAGAGTAATCCAGACGCTCACCCGTTTCCGGGTTCTTATCGAGCAGCGGCACAATAATCGCAGCTGACTTCTCGTTGTTCGCTACAAGGTCGCCCATGATTCCGGCGCGACGAATATTGCGCTTCACCTCAGCGATAGAACCGTCAGAACCATCGAAGTTACCGGGAATGACCGGGCCGCCCTCAAACCCCTGTTCTGTCACCACTCGCCAACGCGTATTCGGCGTGAACAGAGATTTCATGCCATTTCGATCGACGCCAGGAATAAAAAATATCGCGTCGTTAACCTCTTCTAGAAACTTCAGGTTCTCCGCCGAAAAAATGGTGCCTTCTTCTACCGCGACCACAATACGTAAGTTGTTTCCAAGGCCCTTCAGATCGTTCTTATTAGCCTCATAATTGATAACAAATTGATGCGCCTTAGGCAGGGTTTTTTCAAAGCCCGCCTTGAGTTCAATTTGAAAAGCCTGAAAACCCAGGACCAGGGTAACCAGCGCGCATATCAACATTACTACTGCGCGATTGTTAAAAACCAGTTTTTCAAGGAAAGTTCCCGAGTCGTAATCAAATTCGTTCAGATCCGAAATTACCGGAAGTTCTGACTGTTCTACATGCGCCATGGTGTTGTCTCCGATAATTTTTTATTGGTTTGGAAGAGCGAGTTTCTGAATGCCCGCTGGGCCACCCACCAGTATGCTGCCTTCTGGGCCTTGTTCCACGGTGTAGACGCGATTACCGCTGGATACGGGCAAATAATTAAAGCTCCTACCGTCATCGACACTAAACAGAATTTCACCTGCGATGCCTGCGAAGAGCAGCCGACCGTCATCCAGTTTGGTAGCCGCCACAATAGAACTACTGGGTGGTTTTATGACCTCCTCCCAGCTCTGGCCTTCGTCTTCTGTGCGAAACATACGACCGCGCAAACCACCGAGGACCACGGCTCCGCTATTAGAGGCTGCGCTGGCAAAGAAGCTACCTTCCCAGGGGACTGTTTCGACCAGCGTCGCCGTTTTGGCTTCGACATCACCAATCATAAACAAACCTGCTTCGCCGCTAAGGAAAAAGCGCTTTTCGCCTGCAAGCGGAGCAAAGTCAAAAACATGATAGAAAGAATCATTTTCGGTTGTTTCCAAGACGTGAATCCAGTTTTCACCAGCGTCTTCTGTCTTCATAATCATGCCGTAAGCGCCAAAGGCATGGCCATGGCTTGGGCTATGGAAAAAGACCCTGAACAACGGCTTATCCGCCCCCTGGTCTACAGCAAACTGCATCTCCTCTACCAGGTAAGGAAAGTCCTCATTGTCGGGATTTTTCTCGGCAAGGTCAGAGTAGTAGACCAGCCCCTCCGAACCATAGCGTAAACCGTCATATTGCTTTGACCAGCTTTTACCGCCATCGCTTGAGTGCAGAATAATGCCCTCATGCCCGACAGCCCATCCAAGCTCAGGTGTGGGAAAGTGTATGTCGAGAATACTGCTTCTGACCGGAACGTCGGCCTGCTGCCAATTCATTCCATCCTCAGAGATCAGAATGTGACCGCGATGCCCAGTGGCGTAGAAGCGACCATGAAACTCTCTAATCGTGTAAATCAGCGACTCGCTTGCCAGTTCACTCTTGCTTGCCGGAAGTTCGAGCACGTCATAAGTCTTGGCGTATGTCGTCGCTGCGACTGGAGCCAGCAACCCTGCAAGCACGATACCGATTAGTGCGCGTCTCATTCCCATGGACTTACTTCCCGTTTTATCCAATAAATTAAAACCAAAAAAGGGGCGCTGCCGAAACAACGCCCCCTGTATCAGGCCGCCCTAGCGTACACCGCCGCGGGCCATTCCTTTAGGGCTGAACCAGCTATCTTTCTGGTCAACACCGTTTTTAAATCCACCGGGCGATGGTTTGGTATTCAGGTTGTATATCCCCTGAACCAGGTCATAGGCACCGTAGGCGAAATGATAGTTGGACTTGATGTCATATAAGTTCGCTCCGTAAGCGAACTGAACGCGCCACATGTTGCCCTGGCCGTCATAGTTCTCCGCAGCCAAACCTGCCCAGCTATCCTCATCGATGTAAAAACGACGCTTGCTGTAAAGATGGCGATTACCCTCTTTCAGCGTCGCTTCAATAATCCACATGCGATGCTTTTCCCAACGCACTACCTCGGGGTCAATGAACTTCTCCCCCAACGTGTCCTTAAGTTCGCGCTGAAACACAAAGTCATAAGAAGAGTAAGGAACAATCATTTCCTTCTTACCGACCAGCTTCCAGTCGAAGCGCTCTGGGGAACCGTTGATGATAAACGAATCATCGTAGGTAGAGGTTCCCGCAACACCGGGGTTTGGCGTATCGAAGTTTACGGCTGGCGCCAAACGAACACGACGCTGTCCTGTCAGGTACTGCCAGGCCTTACGACCCTTACCTTGGGTAAAGTCAGCTCCGGGCTCGTGCACCAGCAGAATTTCTCCAGCGCGTCGGGCAGGTGCCTTGTAGTTAATTCGCAGCTTCAACCAGGGAGTATCGTCCATGATGCTTTCTGGCGACTTATACATCGGCAACACATTGCCCATCAGGCCCGTGGTGGACAAAATTGGCTTACCATTAGAGCTCACATAATAAGTATCGTACTTAACCGTGTGGTCAGAGAGATAACGAGTCAGATGATTCCAAAGCACTTCCAGTCCGCTTTGGGGCAGCGGAAAAGGTACACCCGGATAAGCGTTTGCAATTCGCTGTCCACCGTCTTCAAGGGTGGCGCCAGTGGCGTTTTTCGCGGTGTTGCTGTAGACCCATTCCGGTACGACAAAGTCGCGCTTGGTGGGATACACATTCATTTTAAAACCGTCGGCGCCCAGCTTTTCGAACATCGCTTTGGAGCCTTCAGTAAGTACCTCCGCGTATTCCTGGTAATTGCTGCCGTCAATCGTATACAGCGGCTCTTCGCCCGGATACGCATCTACGTAGTTATCAGACCCAGCAACGAAGTCTGCTGGAATGGGCGTACCCGCAGGATTCCAGGCGGGAATACTGCCGTCCGCATTCGGGCCAGCCTCGGCGCCCATTGGCGTGAGGTCCACACCCAAACGTGCCGCTTCCTCAGTGGAAACAGACGCAAGCGCAGTGAACGTCACTAAGCTGCTAAAACATAACGCAGCCAGAATTTTTTTGTAAATCATCTTAAGATCCTCTTATACGATACATAAATCGTCATGCAAATAGACTAGACCAATCCTAGAAGGTTCGCTTGGCAGTAATGGAAACATTGTCACGATCGGTCAACAAACCGCCAATGCCTGCTGCGACCGGACCGAAGAAGGCGTTGTAACGCATATCTACAGTCCACTTCTGGTCAATGCTCAGTTCCAAGCCGAGGCTGCCGCTTCCGCGCTCCTCATCACCGCCAAAAGTGAAGGGACTCTTTTCACCGTCAATCGTGTATGAAATCGAGGCGATCGCACTGAGATCCCAGCCGGGATAAACCTGGTACCAGGTTGGCTTGAATACGCCCCCGACGGTACTCACAACGCGGTCTTCATAAACGCGATAATCCAGCAGCGACACGTCTCCGCTCGCTCCCTCAGAGCAGCCTTCGGTGCACTTGTCTAACATCTGGAACGTGGCCTCGAAAATGTACGTACCGCCATCCCACAGTGGGCCACTACTCAGAAGGCCAATACCGTTGATAACGACCGACCAAACATCTCCGACCGGACCCAGGTAATTACTGGAGTCGTACTCGTCCCATTCCCCGGGCAGATAACTAAACGGCAGGTTCTCTTCAATCAAACCTACAAACCCTTCAGGTGCGCCATAAAAACGCTGGAAAGAGTTAGTCAGATCGGGAGCAAGGCCTGTATCCTGGCGCAAAACGATATCCGCACCAAAGCTGATGCCGCCAATTTCCTTGGCAAGTGAAATGGCATAAAGATCGATATCATCTTTGAACAGCCAACGGCTTTGCCCCAGTACAACGGTCCCTGTGTTGGGATCAATGTCTGGTGTATTTGGCGGGCAAGGCTCCAACAGCCCGACGGCACAGCCGCCATTCCAGGCTCCAAGTAATCCCGCTGCAAGCGGATCGCCTTGACCTGCCGCAAAATATGCGTATTGCCCTGTATCAAAACCCGCGTGCAGACCATGCAGGTTTTTATCCACATAATTCAGGTAGATAAAACTTGTCTCCAGCGACCACGCATCAACCCAGTACTGGAGGTTAAACCCCCACTCATCGCTGTCAGCACGGTCTTTATTGCCTTCCAGGCCAACTCTTAGCGGATCTCCTGCTATAAAAGTTGCGAACTCTGTATCTTCTGTCAGGCCTTCCGCTGGGCTGAAATAAGTACCCGTCTCAGGCAGGCGATAACGCTCGTGCTCAAAGCTGTAATAAGCATTAAGGGTTAGATTGTCAGTGACCTGAAAAACTGTCGAAAGCTTGGCAGTAGGTCTGAATAGTTCCTTGGCTTCAGAGCCAGGTACCGAGAGAGCCTTCATAAAATCAACGGGAGCCATCGCACCGCCCACACCGGCGATCGCGCCTGTTGCCAGCAAGCTATTGCCCCAATAAATAGTGTGCCGTCCAGCACGCACACCAAGAGAAGTATCGCCGATGTACCAGTTACCAAATACGAAGGCATCTAAAATTTCGCCGCCAAGATAGTGAAGATCTTCGGCCGAATCTGAATATTTGCCCGGACTTACACTGGGGCTTGCCCAGGTTTGAATGCGTTCTGACGGGTGGTCTGAGTCTTTATAAGCGTGGTCATACCACGCAGAACCGCTGATCCGGAACCCGAAATCATCCTTCCAAATCACGTCGAATTCAGACAGCACGTCCAAACGAGTGCTGATGATACCGAGATTGCTACGATCAACAGAGAGGTCGGCATCATCCGCAAGACCAGCACCAACGGCGGAGTTTCCTCTACCGCCTTCATAAACATTTTTGTTCTGCTTTTCCACCCGAGACATCACGTTGGCTTTTACCGTGTTGTCCCAGCGAATTTCCCAATCATCCGATGTGTCAAACTGAAAAGCGTATGCTTGCGTACTGATGGCGGCGAGGACCGACATTGCTAGCAGCTTCTTCTTCATAGTACTTCCCTCTACGAGTATTAATAGGTGCTTAATGCATATTGCGGCTTTACCGCTATCGTCATATTCCATTTCAATGTGCAAGCCGATTGCCCCCAGACGTGGATTCACGCCCTTGGAGCACGGGATCTTTTATGCAATCTCTATCTTCTTCTGGCCAGTGTGTCCGTTCACTATATTGTGACGCCCCCAGCTGCCGCTTCATGACTGCGAACGCAGTCTGCAACAAACGAGAACTATCGCCCTAGCGACGACCTTTCAACTCAAATTTATCCAGCCATTACCACGGGCAGCCTGGTCGCACATGTCCCTATTTCCCGAGGCGGCGGATATTACAACAGCTTAGCACTAATCGGGATATTGATATGGGACATGATTTTGTGATTTTAGGCCATATTTGACCCACAAGGCAGCCCCCCCGCGACGGAGAGCGTTAAGCTGGAGGCTTATTTGCAAACCGAGAGTCTCGCTAGACGGCCAAACAGGGTGTTAATCCCTGGACTGGGCCAGCCGCCCTGCCTGCCTGGCGGTGATATGGCCCTCTTGATAAAGCCAGCGAATCGAGTCTGCCATAGTTTCTTCGAGTGGGCGGAACTCAAAGTCCAGCTCGTTTTCAATGCGTGAGTTATCGAGTTGGACCCATTGAGTGGCGTAATTGAGCCCCTCCCGGGTAACGGGCAATTCCAACTTTAAAACAGGTGCCAAGGTATCGGCCAGGCTACCAGCAGCCCGCATGAGGCCCCCGCTGATCGGTAGCTGAATAATCTTGCGACCGGTCAATGCCTCTAGCTCAGGCCCAAGCTTTTTCCAGCTCAGATAATGCCCGCCCAGCACATAGCGATTCGAAGGAACCTCGTATTGCAGAATGTGTAAATGTGCTCGCGCAATGTCACGGGCATCAACATACTGATTGCCGCTCGACATCAGCGGAACAAATTTGCTCAGGTAAGTTTGCAGACCAATATGGGCTTCTGTCATCTCCGGGGCATCTGGCCCCATCACCGATGCGGGATAAGTAATGAACACCGGATGCCCCTGGGCCTGCAACGAGCGGGCGTATTCTTCACAAGCGACCTTGGAGCGGCCATAACCTCTGGGACTGGGGCCCGGCGGTGAGTCCTCGTTGAGCACGCTAGCTGCAGGATCATAAATAGCAGTCACGCTAGACACATGGATAATAGTTTGCATGCCCATCTCAGCGGCCTCACCCAAGACATTATGCGCGCCTTGCAGATTGGTCCGATAAACGCGCTCGGCATCAGCAGCATGGGTGGATACCAGCGCTGCCACATGCACTACGCCATCGCAGCCCTCGAGGGCCTGCCGCACAGAAGCTGCGTCACCTATATCGCCAACGGTGTGATGCTGAATCACCCCCGGCCCGTACATACGCTCCATTTTATCTATACTACGAACCAGAAGACTCACTTCCAGTCCCGCGTCCAACAACGCCATTACTGTGTGGTAACCGATAAACCCGGTCCCACCTGTTACCATTACTCGCACATTACCTCCTTAGGCTATAAGGGCTTGGCCGCCGTCTAAACCGATGCTCTGCCCGTTCACGTAGGATGATCCTTTACTGCATAACAGGGCCACAAATCGCCCGATATCGTCCTCGCAGTCACCTACCCTTTGTTGCGGGATACTCTGGATAAACTCAGCTGCTTCTTCCGGCTTGTTTTCTATCCACCAGGCGAGTCCAGGAGACTTGGCGTGGGGCAAAATAACATTGGTACGAATGCCGTCAGCGCCCCACTCACAGGCCGCAGCCCTGGTTAACGACCGAATCGACTCTTTGGTAGCGGCATAGGCTCCGTAGCCTGTCATATCCCAGCGTTTGCCAGCGGAACTGCCAAGATTAACGATCGAACCATCGCCCTTCAAATGAGGGTAGCAGAGCTTCATCATTCGCAGAGTCGCCAAAGGGCCCGACTCAAAACCGGCGGTAAAAGCTTCATCACTCACCTGCTCCAGCGTCCCAAGCGGCACTTCCTGAGCATTATTCACCAGAATCTGCAATCCTCCAAAATGAGCCACCACAGACTCTACACATTGGGTCAGGGACTCCAGAGACTTTACCTGACACTCTATTGCCACCGCATCACCGCCGCGTTCAATAATTTGTTCACACGTAGACTCCAACTTTGACAGGGTTCTTCCAGTGACAGCAACCCGTGCTCCCTCTGCTGCCAATGCCAGGGCAATACCTTGTCCTACCCCCTGCCCCGCCCCAGTGACCAGCGCCACTTTTCCTTGCAACAACATTTAACGCCTCCTGATTGCTGAATATCGAGGGACCATTATGATCGAACGTACTGTTTAGTCTGAAGCGGAAGCGGCCAGATTAACTGGCTTTTCAGTTCAGCTGAGATCCTGGGCAAGCGCCTGGATTTTTTCCCGGTAGGTTCGAGGCGTCTCACCCGTCCAATTCTTGAAAGACCGCACAAAAGAACTGGGCTCTGTAAAGCCAAGGTAGTCCGACAAGTCAGCTACTTTCGAATCTTCGTTAAGCAACTTGTCTATCGCCACCTGACACCGAACCTCATCTTTAAGCTGCTGATAACTGGTGGACTCGCCCTGCAACCTGCGTCGCAGGCTGGACTCAGACATGTGCAGTTGTGCGGCAATATCAGAGAACGAAGGCAGCCCCACTGCAAGGTCAATAGTAATTAGTGATTTGATGGCTGCACTGGTGCTGGCGGGCTTTCGCTCGATCAAGATCAATTGATAGATTGCGTTTTCGAGAAACTCCCGCAAGGAGTCGGCAGTATGAACAATACGACGCTCCAACTGCTCAGCAGAAAAAGAGAAATTAGTATCCGGCGCATCAAACAAGACCTTGCTATGAAAATTCGCACTGAGACTTTCGTGATAAGCACTATTGAGAAAGGGTGCTGAGATATTGGCCTGCTCTATCGCCAGCGACTCACCTACCAACCAGCCACAGAGTGCATGCCAAATCAACAGCCCAGACGCCTTTGCCACGGTATCCTGATAATCAGCCCTGTCCCAGTTATCAGGCACTAGAGCTGCGCCGCGTTCAGTGAAGCGAATGTGATAGCCCAGGATCGCGGTATCGCCCTCAACATCCAGACAAACCCGATGGCCTATCATTGGGTACACCATCTTTTCATAGCGCGCAGCAAGCACCAGTGCATCGCCCAGGGTACGCGCACCTATCATGCAATGGCACATAAGTTCGAAGGCTTCACTGCCGACTCCCGCAGCCCATGGCAGGGGTTGCTTGAGAGTCTGCATCTCCACGACCGCTTCTTTATAAAGCCTGGAATAGTGCTGCCCGGGAATGGTCTCGGCCTCGTCGAGTTTCAAAATGCGCTGACGTGAAAGCCTGGCCCTCGCAGCAATGGCATCGACATCGAGTTCCAGTCGTTTCAAATAATCAAAAAGACGATGGAACTTGCGGGCAGAAACGCTAACTTCATTCATAGAGGCTTCGGTAGATAATGTTTATAAATGTGACCTAAGTGGCCCTACCCTGAGATACCCATAAGCCTATCATAAGCAGATTATGGAACAACAACAGGTTGAGTACTGGTGTCAGAAGCAACGAGAGAGCATCTCAAACACGAGGCGTTGGTGAGTGGCCTGTCCAATGCACTATTTAACGGCATCATCGCATGGTTCCTGATTCGATCAGGTCCGGCCCTGCAGTGGGGTGGAGAGCACAGCTTCGCCATTGATGTCACTGCCACAGCACTACTTCTCCCGCTTATTGTCGCGCTAATTGTCATTCCCTTACAACGCTCCAAACAAAAGAAAGGGAAACTGCAGACCATGAGCCTTGGGCCTGAATCGCCCATCCAGCGCTTGGCTAATCTTTTGCCCTACTCCACCGGCAAGAGTGCCATTGTGTTTGGACTCGTGGGCATGTTGGTGATTGCGCCGACGACTCTCCTTGGCTTCTACCTGCTAGGTGTCACCGAGATTGCGCCACTGCACTATGCCATTTTCAAAGGCTTGTGGGCTGGCTCTATGGCTGCTGTACTGGTGTTACCAATGGTGCTGGTCGCACTTCGAAAAACAGGCAAGGAACTCGCCTGATGCAATGTATCCGGGGATAAGAAATGGGATTACTTGACGATAAGGTAGGTGTAGTCACCGGCGCAGGCCAGGGCATCGGGCGCGCCGTTGCTATGCGCTGTGCTGCAGAAGGCGCGAAAATCATGGTCGCCGATTTCAACAGGGATATGGGCGAGGAAACGGTTAACCTGATCCAGCAAGCAGGTGGAGATGCCGCTTTTGCTTTCGGCGACGTCAGTGACGAAGAGTCAGTGAAATCCATGATCGACTCGGTTATCAAGAGCTATGGCCGTCTGGACATTGCCTGCAATAGTGCAGCACTTAGCCGCGGTGCAGGCCCTATTCACGAGTATACGCGAGAGGTTTTCGACCAAACCCTGCAAATGTGTCTGACCAATACCTGGCTGTGCATGAAGTATGAAATTCCACAGATGCTTGCTCAGGGCGGCGGCGCTATAGTTAACATTTCTTCCAATGCGTCACTTCGTGGGCAGGCTTACAACACCGCCTATGCAGCAGCGAAAAGCGGCGTCAATTTACTGACAAAAAGCTCCGCTGCTGAATACGGTGGCCAGGGCATTCGCATCAATGCTGTGTCGCCAGGCGTGATCCGAACGCCGGGCGTGGAGAAATATTTTGAAGATCAGCCTGACATGGCACAAGGGCTAAAACGCGCAGCGGTAATGAATCGCCTGGGAGAGCCTGAGGAAATTGCCGAAGCGGTTGTGTTCCTGTGTAGCGATCGCGCCTCATTTATCACCGGTCAACTACTCTCTGTTGACGGCGGCGGCGCCGTTAAGTAAGCGGATTCAGTTCTTAGAGACCAACCATTGGGGAGCCAAATGCTCGATTTGGCTGCGAATACCCTCGCGCCAATCCATCCTAGTTGGGCCTATCAACGCGTGCATTTTTTCTGTATCGATAGCAAGACTGCCGAAAGCCTTGGGGTTCGCTGCAAATATCGCTTCAAAGCCTGTCAGCTCTCCAATGTGAGCGCACCACTGTTCAATACTGACCCGCTCTGAGCCACCAAAATTAAGCGTCGTAACTTCCTTACTCGCCGCTCCCAACAGGTAGGGTATTTTCTCGATATAGTCTGCAACATGCAGCGGATTGTAATAATTCGGTTGGTCTGGATGCAGCTCGATAGGTATACCCTGCTGCATCATTAGCATATGAAAGTACATCCAGCCGCCATTGTCTCCATAGGGTACGCTAAGCCTGGCTATAGTGGTTGGAATACCGTACTGGTGCGCTGTAAAGCGACATACAGTTTCCGCCGCTATTTTGGAGATACTGTAGGTGGGAAACATGACTCGATGGTTGTCACCCAAAGGCGCATTTTCTGTGCGCGGCTCCTGCCCTGCATACTCATAAACTGCAGTCGATGAAAAATGAACAAACGCGCGCACGTGACTGCACCGAACCATGAGGTGGCCCAGCCCCTCGGCATTAGCTGCTAAGTCATAATCAAAGTCACCACTTTTTACTACCGCAAAATTGAGCACATATTCGATGTCAGCCGGAATAGCTTGCAAGGTTTCGGGCTTCGCTAGGTCAGCCTGTATCACCGTAGCACCCAGTGTCTGGATCTTTTCTTGATCCGCTGGCTTGGCAAAGCGCGCCAATGCATAGACATCTGCAATAGCGGCAAAGTGTTCCACCACTGGCAGCGCCACCTGGCCAGTGGGCCCGGTGATTAATAATTTACTTCCGGCCAGATCAACGGGTTTTACCGGCACCTGCGGCTCCTTCTGTCTTTAAAGTTTTGGGTAGCTGGTATATCCATCTGCGCCCGGAGTGTAAAGCGTCCCCGGATCAAGTCGCGCTAGTTTGGCCCCGGACGCCCAGCGAATCGGTAAATCTGGATTAGCGATAAATGCCCGGCCAAACGACACCGCACTGAGGCCTCCGTCTGCAATCGCTTGCGTCGCCTCATCGAAACGATAACTATCATTGCCAATCAAACTGTCAGCAAAAAAGCGTTGCCCTAACGCGATATTGTCGATTCCTGCGGAGGGCATTCGAATCACATGGAGATAAGCCAGGCCCATAGCACTGGCTTGTTCGAGCAAGCAGGTGAAAGTCTCTTCTGGATTCTCGTCCTTGAGATCATTGAACGGGTTGCCCGGGCAAATTCGCATACCGACCTTCCCCGGCCCACCCACTGACGAAATAGCACTGAGTACTTCCAATACAAACCTGCAACGGTTGCCCACGCTGCCACCGTACTCATCCTCGCGTTGATTGCTGCCAGTGGACAAAAACTGTGCTGGCAGGTAGCCACTGGTACAGTGCAGTTCAACACCATCGAAACCGGCGTCATAGGCGTTCTGGGTCGCCCTGCGATAGCCCTCTACAACACCTGTAATTTCTTCAATGGTCAGGGCTCTTGGAGTGTCCAGTGCCTGCATACCTGCCTGGTCGGTATAAATCTCGCCTCTCGCGGCAATGGCCGAAGGAGCTACAGTCTCTGCACCATCAGGTTTGTTCAGTCGATTCGACACCCGACCAACATGCATAAGCTGCGCGACAATCGTACCGCCCTCGTCGTGAACTGCGTCAGTGACCTTGCGCCAGGCGGCCACCTGCTTTGACGTATACAAACCCGGCGTACGACAGTAGCCCAATCCATCAGCGTTGGGGGCTATCCCCTCGGATACAATCAGACCAGCTCCGGCTCGCTGGCGATAATATTCCACCATTAGCTCATTGGGCGTCGCATCGACACTGGATCGACTGCGGGTCATTGGCGCCATCACGATTCTATTGCGCAAACGCAGATCGCCCAACGCTAAAGGTGTAAACAAATCCATACCAGCCTCCTAACGTACCCTGATTTTTGGTTCGCCAGCATTACGGCGCATTGTATTAAGAAATTGATCCAGCGGAGCCGGTGAGGCAACCTCCGGTTCATCTAAGCCCGGCGGATTGTTCCAGAAGTCCTGCCAACTGGGCCAAAGATCATGATACGCCCCGGCATAGGGCTCCCGATCAGGCCAGCGCATCTTGTTGTCACCCACCGGTGGTTTATTGATATCGGTTGCATACCAATAGCAAGGCAGCCGGCGGCGAAAATACCAACGCTCGTCTATACGTTCGTAGTTGTCCCAGTAAAGCATCTGCATAATGACCCATTCAGCCCCGCCATCAGACCGAGCAGTCTCGTGTTCATTCTTGCTGTAAACCACGCCATGGGCATGATCTATGTCATCAAACTCAATGACATGATTACCGATATGGTGAGAGGTTCCGGTGAACTGGAGCCTGAGGGTGTCATCAAGCCAATGTTTCAAATAGGCCCTGCCCACCTTGTCCCTACTGACCCTGATATCCTCCGCGAACAAGTTGACGTGAGAGTCCAGGTCGCGCATGTCCAGCGACAGCGAATACTTGGCGGCCAGTTGTCGAATTTCGTCCAAGGACTCCAAGCGATCCAGCCGCGCCAAAATATCTTCGTCAGCCATGAGTTTTATTTCCCCTGTTTGCCAATACCACAGCTTAGTTTTGCTTCTGCCTGCTAGCAACAACCAGATCAACCGATTTCGATGGCATTAAAGGCCACCGGGAATATAGTCCGGACCGGTATAGATAATATGATATAAATCTCTCATGCAAATTCAATACATTCCCACCGCTGATAAAGTTTCTGTCCCCATCTACTGGTTTTGTGCACAAAACCCCCGGGCGACTTTATTGCTGCAACCGGCGCTGGGGATACAAGCAAAACTGTATTGTAAGTTGGCCGAGGGGCTCGCCGAGCAAGGCTGCGCCATGGCCATTCTGGAACAGCGAGGTCACGGGCTCAGTAGTTTCAGGCCAGGTTACAAAAGCAACTATTCGTTCAACGAAACCCTGGATTGTGATATTCCCGCCGCCATGAACTGGCTTGCCGCTGAGGTTCCCGGTGTCCCATGCTTGCTTGGAGGGCACAGCCTTGGTGGGCATTTATCCACCATCTACGCTGGCATGCATCCACAAGAGATTCATGGCGTGGTTCACCTGGCCTGTGCATTCCCTTACATCAACGACTATGCCGGCCGCCAACAGCGCATGCTGCAACTACTGTGCGGTTTAATTCCCCTTTTTTCAGTCGCGCCCGGATTCTATCCCGGGCACCTGCTGGGGTTTGGCGAAAGAGAATCCCTGGGCATGATGAACCAGTGGCGACAGTGGGCGAAAACAGGAAACTTTGACTTTGACAAGCGCTGGGGCCTAGCTGCGGCGGTGAATAACTTCAAGGGACCGGTGCTGTCTATCGGCTTTGAGGAGGATAACTTCTGCACCGACAGCGCAGTCGATCGCGCCCTGGCACCCTACACCCAATCAACAATTCATAGAGTCACCCTGGGCGAACAAGAACAGGGAAGTTACCTGGGCCATAGCAGGTGGGCAAGGTCTCCTCACGGAGTTGTCAGCAGTATCACCCAGTGGTTGGAAGCGGTCTTGACCGGCCCATCAAAATGGAAAAACGATAGGCAGTAAAACAATGACCACTGCGGAATAAACGATGGATAAAGGCAGCCCGGCCCGGAAGTAATCCTTCAGCTCATAGCGACCCAGGTTTTGCACCATCAGGTTGGTGGTGTAGCCATAGGGAGTGAGAAAGCTTGCACTCGCCCCAAAAGCCACCGTCATGACAAACGGCATATAGGACAATCCATAGCTCTCCGCCAAGCCAAAGGCGATGGGGAATACCAGTGCCGCTGCAGCGTTGTTGGTCATTGTTTCTGTCAGCAACAAGGTGCCAAAATAGATGCCGGCCAAGGCTGCATATGGCCCCAGCGGAGCCAAGTGGTCGTGCAGAAAATTAGCCAGTATCTCAACCAGGCCAGCGTTGGTCAGCGCCTGGGATAAGGTTAATGCAGACGCGATAATAAGCCAGAGCTCGAATGGAAACCTGCGCCGTAATTCAGATCCTCGAACCACGCCCAGAACCAACATGCTGACAAGTAGAAACGCCATTCCCTTGATGAGTGGAACCGCTCCGGTCGTTGCCAGGGCGATAACGACTAGCAGCGTGGCTGTAACCAGGTAGTTCTGAATCGGCGTGGTTTTCGCTCCTCCAACGGAATCATCAACAACTACAAAATTCTTGTCCAGGTTTTTACGCTCATTGAAATCCGGACCAACAGCCAGCATCATGCTGTCGCCTGCTTGAATAGTAATGTTACCTAGCTTTCCGGACAGCCGCTTGCCGCCCCGGCGCATGCCCACTACAGCGGCATCGAACAGCGAGCGGAAGCCGCTGTCCTTGACCGTCTTACCCTCGATGGATGCATTGGGCATGACGATAACTTCCATCATATTCTCGCGCAGCAAGCCCTCTTCCACCGCAAACAATTGCAGACCGTTAAATCGTTCCAGCGCATTTAAATGCTTGATGTCTCCTGAAAATATCAGCTTGTCGCCTGCTTCGATGTATTCGTGTGGTGCCACTGGGGAGATCAGATAATCATCACGTACAATTTCGACGAGGAACAGGTCATCCATATCGCGCAAGCGGTTTTCCATGATGCTCTTGCCCACCAGCGGTGAATCCGTGGCCACTTCAGCTTCAATGAGGTATTCGTTGATATCTATTGAGTCGTCTTGAGATGCTGGCAGAAGCCTTGCGCTCAATAACATGACCACCAACCCCAGAACAGTGACAGAGGCACCCACTACAAAGAAGTCAAAGAAGGCCAAACCTTGTCCGGTAACATCCTCCAGAAAGCTGCTGACGATCAGGTTGGTCGATGTACCGATCAGGGTCATGGTGCCCCCAAGAATGGCAGCGTAAGACAAGGGGATGAGCAACTTTGACGCGGGGTGGTGTTTGTTACTGCGCACCGTATGCGCAAGCGTTGCCACTACTGCAGTGTTATTAACAAACGCAGAGAAAAACGCCGTGACAACTCCCAGTCGCAGCAGGCTCGCCGAATAACCTGATGTAATCAGCTTTCCTGACAAGCGCGACAGCCAGGACAACTTCTCCAGTCCTACTGACACCAGCAGCAACAATATCAGGGTCATAAGCCCGCTATTGGAGGCCTTCGCCAACACATCGGCAGTATCGACAAATCCCAAAAAGTAGGCCGCAAGCGTGGTGCAGGTAAACACCCATACCGCAGGCCAATCGGTAAATATAAGGCTGGCCAGAAGGCACAGAAACAAACCGGTAATCAACAGCTGATCAATCATTGAGCGATTCAAATTCCCACAAAAAGAACGCCTAGCATACTGGGTTGTGGCCCACTGGGACAACCGGAGATCATCACAGTCTGATCAGACAAACCATCGCTTCCTATCCCAACGGCGCACTGGAATTTGCTGTCCCCGCGAGGATAATAAGACTCGAACGATTAGAATTCGCCCAGTTGGAG
This sequence comes from marine gamma proteobacterium HTCC2148, assembly GCA_000156295.1. Taxonomy (GTDB): domain Bacteria; phylum Pseudomonadota; class Gammaproteobacteria; order Pseudomonadales; family Halieaceae; genus Halioglobus; species Halioglobus marinus. The sequence goes on along the minus strand of DS999235.1, from coordinate 70,552 downwards.
TGCTCTGTTGAATATTTCCCCCAAAGCTTTATCCCCCGTATCGCTGGGTGCGCTGTCACTGGCGAACCGCATCGCCATGGCCCCCATGACCCGGGGCCGAGCCCCAGAGCGCATTCCTAACGACAATATGCTGAATTATTATGCTCAAAGAGCAGGCGCTGGGCTGATCATCAGTGAGGCCACCCAAATTTCACAGCAAGGCACGGGGTCTGTCGCGACTCCCGGAATTGAAACCCCGGAGCAAATCGCCGGATGGAGAAAAGTCACGGATGCGGTGCATGCGGCGGGTGGCAAAATTATTTGCCAGATTTGGCATGTAGGTCGAGTGTCGCACGCCTGTTTTCAGGATCAGGGACAGCCTCCTGTGTCCTCTTCCGCTGTCGCCGGGCAAGTAAACACTTTCACTGCCGATGGCTTCGTGCCATGCACCCCGCCGCGAGCACTGCAAGTAGAAGAAATACCGGCAGTGGTGCAGCAATACAGGCAAGGAGCTATTCACGCTATGGAAGCAGGCTTTGACGGCGTACAAATCCATGCCGCAAACGGCTATTTAATAGACCAATTCTTGCGAGATGGCGTCAATCAAAGGGCCGATAACTACGGTGGAAGCATTGAAAACCGTGCTCGTTTTTTGCTTCAGGTAACAGATTCTGTTTGCGCTGCCGTTGGCGCAAACCGCACCTCCGTGAGGCTGTCTCCGTTCACTGTGACCTGGGACTGCACAGACAGCGATCCACGGTCCATTTTCAGCCACGCTATCAGGGAGCTGGACAAAAGGCGCCTGGCCTTTCTGGAAGTTGTTGAGCGGGGGTTTGACTCGATTGCCGTTAGTAACAGCACTGACGCTGAACCCGGTATCTTTTGCCCCGCCGACATACGCAAGCTCTACAGCGGCAAGCTAATGGTCAATGGCGGTTACGACCAACAATCCGCTGAAGCGGCACTCGCCAGCGGCCATGCTGATGCTGTCTCTCTGGGACGCCCGTTTATCTCAACGCCCGATGTGGTCGAACGTTATCAGGCGGGAGTGGAACTCAACGTTCAATTGAACCCCACCACATGGTATGGCGGCGACGGCGAAGGCTACTGCGATACAGCCTCTATGGAGCCTTGAGCCCTCGTGTTGCAGCCTTTTCTCTGCCCTCTACAGGCAAAAATACCTGGTTAAAACCAGCAATTGAAATTGCCAGATGTTGATAGCGCATGCTAGTTTTGATGACACATTTGTCCGATCGATAACGCAAAAACAAGGTGTTGCCGCAAAGGACAGCCACATTAAATCAAGACTGAAATAATAGGGATGAGCTGGCATGCATTTTTTTGCGGCAGGCAAGCCGTATCACCGGCGGTGCCGGTAGTTTGAGCATTTCCGCGCGATTCAGCCTGTTAATAGCGTTGGCCATTGTACTCATGGGCATCGTATCCGGGCTGACGACAGCGTCTCGGGATTACAGTACTCAGTTGTCTGTGGTCACCGGTCGTGTGGAATCAGAGTTACTGAGCCATCCGGATCTTCAATTCGCTATCTACGGTGCCGACACTCAGCGCTTGAAAACACGACTGGACGAATTTCTCAGGGAAGATTCCAGCGCCTCCGCCCAGGCCTATAATGGCCAAGGCAAGATGTTAGTCTCGGCACAGCGCCCTGGCGCAACTGCCTTTACGCCAGCTGCTTTCAACCTGATCAGACGTTCCCTGTTACCAGGGGACCCGGGCTTACTCTCCTTCGACAGTTCTACCGGAACACCACAGGAAACAGGCTTTAGTAGCGCATTGTTCGATCCAGACGCGCCCATTTACCAAACCTTGCCAGTGTTCACCGAGGTGAATACCGGCAAAACAGGACTCAGTGCTACCGATTTCGCCATTGCGATGACAATGAAGCCGAGTTCTTCCAGCCAGCGCGTCATTGGCTACTTGCAGGTACTTTGGGATCCCTCTGTTCTGCGTTCCAAGGCAATCGCAGCTGGCACCCGAGTGCTGATGATCAACATTGTATTTGCACTCATGTGCGGGGCGATCGCATGGGCGTTTACATATCGAGTCACCCGCCCGTTGCGTGAGCTTGCAAATATCGCTGACTCGGTGGCGTCCGGGCAGATCAAGGAGCCGATTAAAGTCCAGGGCAGCGGCGAGATCCAAGAAATTGCGCGGCTCTTCAACAGTGTCATTGAAGGGTTAAGCGACTCAAAGAAGGTTCATGAAGTAGATAAGCGACTACTCAGCCTGAAGGTCGAAGAGCGAAGCTCGCAATTGTCTGAGCGTAATGTGGAACTGAACAAAGTCGTTGAGGAAGCCAACGAGGCAAAGAATCGAGCTCATCACCTCGCTAACTACGATAACCTGACCTCACTTCCCAACCGTCGCCTGCTAACCGAACAGCTGGATTTGCTGCTAAAACTGAACCAGCGGAATGGCCATACCCTGGCCTTGCTGTTTATCGACCTGGACGATTTCAAGCGAGTTAACGACTCTCTGGGTATTGGTGCTGGCGACCAACTGCTTGTTGAGGTGGCCAGGCGCTTGTCTCACGCGGTTCGCGACAGTGATTCGGTCGGCCGCTATGCCAGTAGCAATACCGAGATCGATGTAGCGCGATTGGGAGGAGACGAATTTACTGTCATCCTCAACCAGCTGGACACCGCTGGGTCGGCGCAACTGGTGGCCCAGCGTCTGGTGCAAAAACTCACCGCCCCACTCGCTATCGAGGGTCGCGATTTGGTCCTCCACCCCAGCCTGGGAATTGCAATAGCACCCAATGATGGCAAGGATGTGGAGAGCTTGTTGAAAGCCGCGAGTATCGCCAAATTTCACGCCAAACAAACCGACGGCGCGCGAATTGGAATCTATCAAAGCAACATGGCACAGGAAGGCGAAGACCGCCTTCGCCTCGAGTCCGACCTGCGCAAGGCAGTAAAGAGCAATGCGCTCAGCCTGCACTACCAACCCCAGATCGATACCCATTCGGGCTCGGTTCTGGGTGCCGAGGCTTTACTGCGTTGGGAGCATCCGGAACTGGGCTCGATTCCGCCCGAAAAATTCATCACCCTGGCCGAAGATATAGGCTTGATGGGGCAACTTGGCGATTGGGTTTTGGTACAGGCCTGCCAACAACTTCGTAGCTTTGAAGATGAGGGCATAAAGCTGGCGAAGGTTGCCATTAACGTTTCCGCTGAGCAATTCACCCCTACCTTCATCCAACGCGTGGGGGTGGTCATTGACGAGACCGGTATCGACCCCCGTCAATTAGAGCTCGGTCTCACTGAGGCAGTCATGTCCAGCAACGACCCCGAAACGATCGCTTCCTTAGCGCTGCTTAAAGCAAGTGGAGTTTATCTTTCTGTCGATGACTTTGGCACCGGCTACTCACCGATTAACTACCTGGCCCAGTACCCCCTGGACGAAATCAAGATAGATCGCAGTTTTCTTATCGACGCCGAGAAATCAGACAATGGTGCAAATCTTGTGATCGCGATCATCGCCATGGCAAAAAGCATGGAGCTACGTGTGCTGGCGTCTGGCGTCGAAACGGAGTCACAGTTTCACTTTCTCACCCGTAACGGTGCCAGCCTGATTCAGGGCTATCTGTTCAGCAAACCGGTTCCAGCCGAGGAACTCAAGCCCATGCTCGCGCCCTGGCACTTTGTGGATCGCGTGCAAAAACTGGCTGACTCAGCGCCTTGATCTACCGGGGTATTATTACTCTAGAGTCTCAGTTCCCGTAAGTAACAGAGAAAGCCTCTACAAAGTCATCCAGCCTGTCTGCAGGCAAGTCGTTAATGCCTGCGGCGGCAGCTCTGCCGCCCCCGGTCGGAAACTGCATACAAAGCTGGGCAGCGCCCTGTTTGTTATTAAGTGGTGCTCGCACGCTGACCAGGTAGCCCCCGTCGGTTTTACAGGTCAGTACCGCGTGAGCACGATCGGGATTGGCAATAGCAAGGTCATTACTGTAAACACCGCTCACACGACGTGCCCAGGCCTCATTCGGCAACTGGAAAACCGCTGTACTCGTTCCTTCGTGGCTGGGCTGTAAGCCCTGTGCCATCGCCATGTCAGAGGCATAGCCTTCACTCAACCGAGCAAAGTCCGGCGAAGCGCTAACGAATTCCAGGGCGCTGGGAGCCGCATACAGCCGCTGATAAAGATCTTCGGGATCAAAGTGTAAATCCTCTATCGAAGGACCGTAACCGTTGTAATTAATACACACGCCCAGCTGCTCCAGGCTGTCCAGATCCGAGGCTGAAACATTCAGATTTTTAGCCAGGGTACGAGCCGTCTCTTTCAGGTTATCGCCAAAACTGCCTGTGACCGCCCAATCCAGATGAGAGCCTTGCAGATAGCCATTGACCAGCGCCGCTGTGCACACGTCCGGAGCCTCGTTGATGATAGTTTCCAGCCCCGGATGCTGCGGTATCTCTCCAGGAAAATGGTGATCCACGTAAAACACTGAGGCGCCGGCTGTGAGCGCCTTTTCCAGGCCTGATTTATTCTTATCCATGGAGACGTCAAGAACAGTCAGCTTGTCCCCGCGTTCCGCGTGGATCTTGCCCACAAGATTAATGTCGCGCTTGACACCGGTTACCAGGGTTGAATCCCGGGGTTCCGCCTTACGTAACTGTAGTAATGCGCAAATACCATCGGCATCGCCATTAAAAATGTCGTAGTCCATCGCCTATTTCCAGAGTGTGGCGGGATCCTCGCAGCGCGACCATCCCGCCAGAACCACTTATCAGCTATCCAACAGTTGATAATAATCAGAAAGGATCTTGGCTACCTCGGGACGCGAAAACTCGGGAGGTGGTGCAATCCCCTTACCCAGCATTTCTCGCACTGCCGTACCGGACAATAGTACAAAATCGTCTTTGGAGTGGTCAGGCGCATCACGCATCATCACTACCTTATTCAACTTTTTGCTATAGGCAGTGTGGTCTGCATTATATATTTGCAGTTCCAACGCATCCTCAGGCACTTCCTCTTCAAAGATTGTTTGTGCATCGAAGCCGCCATAGTAGTCGCCAACGCCAGCATGATCTCTACCGACAATCAGATGCGAACAACCGCAATTTTGACGAAATACCGCGTGCAGCACGGCTTCTCTGGGACCGGCATAGAGCATATCGAAGCCGTACCCGGTAATCATCACTGTGTTTTCGGGGAAATACACCTCAACCATTTTACGGATAGAGGCGTCGCGAACTTCAGCTGGAATATCACCCGGCTTGAGCTTACCCAATAGCATGTGAATGAGAATGCCATCAGTGCCCAGATCTTCCATCGCCATCCGGCATAGCTCTTCATGAGCCCTGTGCATGGGGTTGCGCGTCTGGAAGGCGACAACCTTGTTCCATCCGTGCTCTGCGATTTCATTGCGAATCTCGACAGCGGTGCGGAAGGTGTCAGGAAAGTCTGCCTGGAAATAAGAGAAGTTCAAAACCTGAATCGAGCCAGAGAGCATAGTTTTACCCAGGCTCTTGAAGGTAGCTACGCCGGGATGATTCGGGTCCAGAGTGCGGAATATTTTTTCCGCCATGAAGTCGATCTGCTCTTCGGTGACCGACTCTACTGCATCCACGTCCATTATCGCCAACACCGGATTACCTTCGACATTGGGGTCGCGCAATGCAATGCGACTTCCTGCTTCGACACCGGCTTCACTGGTAAGATTGAGGACTGGCACTGGAAAGAACAGGCCCGAACTGGTGTGCATGTTTTCTGCCACCGCCATTGCGTCTGCCAGATTCATATAGCCGGTCAGTGGGTTAAAATAACCACCACCCAGCATTACCGCATTGGCTGCGGCCGCGGAGTTGAGCAAAATCGAGGGCAGGTTTTCCGCCTCTGCTTCTAAAGCGTGGCGCTGTTCACTATTGTCGACAAACAGTGGATTCAGTTCGTCAGATCCATGTGGCTTAATCATTGTACTCTCCAATCAGGCGTTGATAATGCCGCGCTCACGCAGCAGTGCGAGAATTTCCTGTACTTCCTCTGCCAACTCTTGCTGGTCGGAGTGCAAGTGAATCTCAGGCTTACCGGGTGCTTCGTAAGGGTCATCGATACCGGTGAAGTTCTTGATCTCTCCCGCACGGGCTTTTTTGTATAAGCCCTTGGGGTCGCGACTCTCAGCCGCCTCCAGCGAGCAATCGACGAAAATCTCGATAAACTCCATACCTGCCGCTTCGTGCAGTTCGCGCACCTGATCACGGTCAGCGCGATAGGGACTGATAAAACTGGAAAGCGCAATTACGCCGCTATCCACGAAGAGCTTGGACACTTCGCCGATCCGGCGGATGTTCTCTGTTCGGTCTTCAGCTGAAAAACCCAGATTCTTGTTGATACCCATCCGGACATTATCGCCGTCCAGGCGATAAGAAGTGACACCCATCTCGTGAAGGGTACCCTCGAGCTCTACCGCTACTGTACTTTTGCCTGAACCGGAAAGGCCGGTGAACCAGAGCGTTGCGCCCTTGTGGCCAAGGGTTTTCTCGCGGTGTTCACGGGTGATATCACCCTCGTGCCAGTGCACATTGGTGGCTTTTTGATCGGCCATAGCATTATTCCTTAAGTGATCGCAGGCGAGCAGGTTGGACCGCATGCTGAAGTTATTATTGCGAACCGCAGGGTACGGCCATTGGAGCCATATGTAAAACAGGATATTATGGATGCCTCCATCGGTTTTTCCGATACATAAAGAGCCACAGATGAAATACACCTTGCGCCAATTACAGATTTTTCTGGAGGTTGCCCAGCAACAGAGCATTTCGCGGGCAGCCCAGAGCCTGCATATGTCGCAGTCGGCGGCGAGTGAAGCTTTACAGAACCTCGAGCATGCCTACGAAATTGCCCTCTTCGACCGGGCAAGTAACAAGTTGATACTCAATGCTGTCGGCCAAACGGTGCGTAAAGAGGCACAGTCACTGCTGGAGCATGCCCAAAGCTTCGAAGAAGTTCTGCAGTCTCACAAAGAACTTGGACACATCAAGGTAGGTGCCAGTTTCACCATAGGCAATCATCTGGCAACGCGCTACCTGGCAGGCTACCTGGGGCAATACCCTGGAGCAGACGTCACCCTGGACATTGCCAACACTCCCGAAATTGTTGCCCGAGTACTCAATTACGAGGTCGACATAGGAATGATTGAAGGCGAAATACAGCACAGGGAACTAGAACTCATTCCATGGCGCGATGATGAACTGGTGGTGTTCTGCGCCGCCAACCATCCGCTCGCATCCAAAAGCAGCCTATCTACCCGCGATATAAAGAGTGCCGCATGGATACTGCGGGAACCCGACTCAGGCGCCCGGCAGACGTTTGACAAAGCCATGGCCGGACTTTTGCCAGAACTCAATGTATTCATGGAGTTTAAACACAACGAGGCCATTAAAAACGCGGTGGAGTCTGGACTGGGAATCGGCTGTCTCTCGCGCATCGTGCTCCAGCGTAACTTCTCCAACGGGGACCTGGTACCGCTTACCCTGCCGCGGCGTGATATGCGGCGCACCTTTTACTTTGCCTTGCCACGCAAGCGCTTCGGTTTAGAGTCGGTTCGCTTTTGGATGGACACCTGCCGTTCAGTCGACGCCTAGCGACCACAGCCCCTTCGTATTAGACTTCTGGTATCGTCCCTAAAGGATTGCCAATGGCAGCCGCAGAGAACAACCACGCCAGGATTCCATCAAACGCAGGACCTGACATCTGACATGGGGCAGCGGAAAATAATCCATGTCGATGCAGACTCATTTTATGCGTCTGTCGAGATGCGCGAAGATCCCTCGCTTGCCGCCAGGCCGGTGGCGGTAGGCGGCAGTGCACAACGTCGTGGGGTTATCGCAACCTGCAACTATGAAGCCCGAAAATTCGGCGTGCGTTCGGCGATGCCCAGTAGCCGAGCCCTGCAACTATGTCCCGGTTTAATCATCCTGAGCGCGAGGTTCGACCTATATCGAGAGGTCTCCCAGCAATTTCACCAAATATTCAAAGACTACACCGACAAAATCGAGCCCTTGAGCCTGGATGAGGCCTACCTGGACGTCAGCGACTGTGAGCAGTTTCACGGCAGCGCTACCCTGATCGCACAAGACATTCGGCGCCGCATTAAGCAAGAACTGAACTTGACCGTCTCAGCCGGCGTGGCTCCAAATAAATTCCTAGCCAAAGTGGGTAGTGACTGGGACAAACCAGACGGCTGCTTCACTATTACGCCGGAAGACGTTGCCGAATTTGTCGTGGATCTTCCGGTGTCCAGAATCAATGGGGTCGGCGCTGTTACGGCTGCCAAGCTCGAAAAACTGGGCGCGACAACCTGCGGTGAACTGCAATCCATTCCGCTGGAAGTTCTGGTGAAGCGATTCGGAAAGTACGGTTCCAGGCTGGCTAAAGTGGCCCACGGCCTGGACGACAGAGACGTGCAAACCAGTCGCACGCGCAAGTCGATCTCGGTTGAAAACACCTATCATTCCGATATCGAACAACTGCAGCAGATGGATCAAGCCCTGACCCGTTTGCTGGACGAACTGGAAGGACGCTTTCATAAAATTGAGGAGCGTTATCGACCGCACAAGCGCTTCGTAAAAGTAAAGTTCGATAACTTTGAACAAACCACCATAGAAGAAATAATACCGGATAGCGGAGAGCATTGGCTCAATGAAAAGGCTTATCACGCTCTATTGCACAGTGCGTGGCAGCGAGGCAGTCGTCCAGTGAGACTTTTAGGCGCGGGGCTCCGCCTGGAACCCTTACATAAAGAAATGGAGATGCAACTCGTTCTGTTCTCGCAGTAGCTCATCGGTCTTGACCGGTATCGCGCACTTACCCACCAAGGCAAGCCAAGACAACGGAGCGGCGGTTGGGGTGTCGGCATCACTGCGCTGCGTGACAAGGGCCAATGATGGGACCCTTGCCTGCCCATCTGACCCGAGCGTTCCTCGACCAGGAACTGATTATTTTGCCTGCACGAACAGCGACTACGTCGAAAAGACTGCATTCGAAAAGAGCGAAAACGCTATGGTCTATATTTACAGGCCAACTGCCACCAATCCGGCCAAAAAGCCGCCGCGAACCCAAGGATCGCAGCGACAAGTTGCAAACGGCTGCCAGTAAAGAATACTTCATCCGCTTTGACGTTGAATTCACCACCGCCTCAATGAGCGTGTCCTGAGTACGCCCCTAACGTCGATCAAATTTAGTCGACAGCACGATGGCCGAGTCCGTATCTCGCACACCATCCATTTCTCCAATTCGGTCAAGCACGGAATCAAGTTCCGCCGGCGCATTGACCCGAATAATCGCCACCAGGTCAATTTTTCCCGACACCGTATAAAGGGCTTCCAGCTCTGACATACCCTCTAAAGCACTAGCCACCTGACTACCCAGGTGCGGATCTACCACCAGGTTGACATACGCCTGGAACGTGCGTGACTGGTAAGCATCGCCCAGTTTAAGCTTGTAACCGGCAATGATTCCACTTGCCTCCAGTTGGGCAAGGCGCTTTTGAACGGTGGTGCGCGACAGGTCCAACTCACGGGACAGCTCGCTAATGGTCTGTCTGGCATTAAGCTGTAAGGCTTTAATCAACCGTCGATCATTTCTGCTTAAATCCATAAATTCACCACTTTGATCATCACATTAATCATAGTGCCTACCATTTGAGCATATTAACCAGTTTTTGCAACTATTCGCTGGTCACGCTGGCACCCGATAATAGTGGAATAACAAACACAGGGTGATTGATATGACTGGCAGTGTCGCTACCGCTTTTGACAAACCTGAAACGGCCAACTTTTATCGGGACGCCGCACAGATCACTGGGAAATTGAAGCCCACCGATCCTTTATACCTGTTTTGCCCTGACGCTCTTCAGACTCGAGCCAAGCGCTTCCTGACGCATTTCCCGGGCACAGTGAGTTATGCCGTCAAAGCCAACCCGGAGGTCAGGGTGTTAGAAACGCTGGCCGCCACCGGCCTCCAAAACTTCGACGTAGCGTCGCTCGATGAGGTTCGTCGAGTTTCGGAATACTGCCCGGGGTCAATACTTCATTACAACAACCCGATTAAAGCCGAAGAGGCAGTCGCAGAGTCTTACTTACGTTACGGCGTTCGCTCTTTCGCCCTCGACGAGATGTCGGAACTGGAAAAAATTCACCGTTGCACCGGAGGTGATCCGGATGTGACCTATACGGTGCGCTTCAAGCTGGAGCACGCTGGGGCAGCTTATGATTTCGGCAGCAAATTCGGTGCCACCGAGGACTATGCTGTTGAGTTATTGCAGGCCATTGAAAAAATCGGAGGGCGCCCTGCTCTCACTTTTCACCCGGGCTCACAGTGCACTGATCCGCAGATGTATGAGCGCTACCTGGAGGCGGCATCGCGCATCCTCAGCCGCGCCGGCGTCAAGCCAGCATTCATCAACGTGGGGGGTGGATTCCCCGAGTACTATCAAGACACCTCTATTCCCGCACTGGAAGAATATTTCTCGGTGATTTCTTCCTCAATGGATAAATATTTTGATACCGATATCCCGCTGATTTGTGAGCCTGGCAGGGGCATGGTCGCCTCATCGGTTTCTCTGTTAGCGCGAGTGATTCACGTGCGTGACTGTGGCAAGAGTGTGTTCGTCAACGACGGCGTGTACGGCGGGATGCAAGAGCAATCCCTGGTGGACATCTGCTTGCCTGTGCGGGCCTGGAGAGAAGGCGAAGCACTCATTGCAACGGAGTCGGACTACCACGTGTTTGGCCCCACCTGCGACCCGGTAGATCGCTTGTCGAAATCTACCGCGCTCCCCAAAGAGCTGAGAACAGGCGACTACATCGAGTTCGGCTTACTGGGAGCCTATGGGTCAGCAACGACCACCACCTTCAATGGCTTTAGCTCCTGTACCTACGTCAACGTGCTTGATTCAACGGAGTTTCTGCAAGACTAGGCCCCACAGGCGCATACCAGATGGGAGAGGACCATGCGCGCTCCTGAATAACAGGCCGATGGTCAGCCGCGCAGCAACCAGAAAAGCCTTCGCCAATGGTCTCGGGGGCGCTGCAATCCACCTTCGCTGCGACACACTGCCGCTGGCTCCAGCGGCAACTTGGATTCTCTACGACCCGGGAGTAGTAAAAAGCACGCTGCGTTGCGTCAAATTCGTCATCCCTCCAGACAGCGCATAACTGCGCAAAACCTTTACCGCGAGTTTCGCAGGTCTCTAGATCAACGTTGGCGCCATTGTCGGAATTACCCGCCACATCAATGACTTTCTCCTGAGTCTGACCATGCTCGTCAAGCCACCCCTTAACCACCTGAATACGCTGTAGGGGCATCCCAGGAAAATTGGCAGTACCAGGATCCTGACTGGCGGCCAGTAAAAATGTAGGTGCAGTGCCGGGAGTGGGTGACCCAGCGAGCAGCCCGCCCATGGGGACGCCAGTTGAATAAGCTTGCTCGATACGGTCAGATGATTGACACAGGTCATCAGGGAACTGCCAGCTTGCGAAAAACCGACTACTAATACGCGGGCCACTGGTACCGTAGGCTTCACGTCGACGCATTGCAGAAAAGAGTGAGTCTCTGCTGTTCTCTTCCGCCCACAATACCGCCAAACCACCCGGGTTGTATTCCAGTTTGTCAGGCAAGCCGGGAGGTATCTCTTCGCGAGCCGGGACCCCTGCACCGCCATGTCCTAAAAAGCGGTCTTCCTCTACAGAACCAGGAGCGCCCAGATGCGTATCAGTACTGGCGATGATGCCGAACTGGTAAGGGTTTGAACCCAGCTTTGCCTCGAGCTCTATACCATCCGCCAACACCTGACGAACAAAACCAGTGTCAGGCATTGGAGGCGAGCTGTAACCGGCGATGTTGTCCTTGGGTTGTTGCTCAAAAGCACAAAGTTCATCGCTGGTAATACCGGGAGCGTAATAACATTCGGATGCACCCTTATGCTGCATAATTTCCACCAGCGGCTCAAACTTTGCGCGTTGCTGCGCATAGCCGACGGTCATTGGACCCCCTGCGTCCAACTCGCCACTGAACATATAGCCCGCACTGAGATTGGAATTATGAGGAATAACTAAAGCGTCACAGTTACCTTCGCCATCAGTGCACTGTTGTTCCAGTGCCTGCCAAAGCAAACTCGCGCCTGGGCTGTCGATAAAGCTTATTGGCGTTTGGGGCACTTCAGCATTACGAAATATGACATTGCGGTGCAGGTTTCCGCCACTACCACTTTGCATGGCTGTCCATTCATAGCCAACGAAAGTGGAAAATTCGCAGCCGTCGCTTCGATCGTAGTGCTCCTCGGCCGCCGCCTGCATTTCAGCCCAGGGCACGAGCGCCGCTTCACGACATCGCTCACCCTCTTCTCCGCACATCCCCAAGTGTGATTGCTGCATGGTGGCCATGTAGTTAAACAGGTAATAGGCCACTCGTGGCAGATGTCTGTAAACCTTGCATTGCCAGCTGCTATAACCCTCAATCTCCGGTGTGTTACACATCCGTACCTCGCCGATTAATTCAGCGTGGTCTGACACCATTGCAAAATCCAGTGATCGGCGCAGTTGCAAACTGCGCATGGGTTGCCCATTTATGTCCCAGGGCTGGATGCCCAATTCGTCACCACGGGCGAATTGATAAGCGTCGGCAGGAGAGGTTCGCGTTCCTTGGGTGCTGGCATCCAGCGAGTATCGAGTGTGCACATGAACATCGCCAAAAAACGGACGCCGTTGCTCATTAAACTCAGCACAGGGCTCACGCTGTTCCGTGTACTGCGTTGCGTTGGATGGACTGGCTATCACCAGCGTCAGGCAAGTTATCAAGACAGCTAATGCTCGCGAGAAAATGCCCCGCCGCATCATTAGAGGTAAACCATAGCGCATTGGATTCTCCATTTTTGCGAGTCGTTGTTCAGCTAGAATCTGCGTGTTGTCGCCATAGGCTCGGAGACAGCCCGCTCCAGCGCTTGAAGGCATGACTGAAATTACCGGCCTCGGTATAACCCAACAGCAGTGAAATTTCGTCCATGGGTAAATGGGTATTGGCGAGATACTCGCGGGCAAGACCATAGCGAATTTCTTCAAGCACCTCTCTAAACGTGCTCCCCTCGTTTTTTAGCCTGCGCCTCAATGTTCGCGCAGACATCCCTATTTTTCCCGCCAGCGCATCTATATCGGGAAAGTAACCCGGCCTTGCAAGCATTAACAACCTGACCTCATCAACAAAGCTGCCGTGAGATGTCATCTTGGCGATCAGCATCTGGCACTGCTGCTGAAGATGGCGAGAGGACTCCGGGTCACTTTTTGGTAATGGCTTGTCCAGCAGATCTGAACTGAAGTAGAACCGCCCCTCAGCGCCACCAAACTCAATGGGGCAGTCAAAGTGATCGCGGTATTTTTGTTTAAACCCCTTACCATCATGCGGCAACAGCACTCGGTCGATACTGAAACCAACTCCAAGCACCTCGGTAAAATCAACGCCAGCGGCCGACATATCCCTGTCCATGTACACATCGATTAGCTCCTGATCTATAGGCGGCGGCTCGCCGATAGAGAACCAGGCCTGAGACCCGTCGACGCCAAAACTAAAGCTGAAAAAGCTAAACGTAAGACGGCCAAAGTTTTCGGTAATGGTCAGAGCATGTCGAAAGGTCTCTGCACTGAGCAATGCATAACCAAACAAACCATAGCGTTGAGGGATAAAGGGCTCCCCCAGTTTGAGCCCTATGGTTGGGTCACCTGTCAGATCCAGTGCGTTCCTGTAGAAACGCAACTCCTGCTCCAGACTGATTCGGGTGTTGATATTGTTCATTTGGGCAAGCGACACACCGGTTCCAGCCAAACAACTTTTGGGCGTAAAGCCCATGTCCAGCAGGACCTCTAGTGGCGGTAGCAGCACCCGCGCCGGATGCTGGGGCAAGTCCTGAATAGATCTGGGCATGTTATCGCAGGGCCTTTTTTTCCAGAGATCGCACTGTAGCACAATGGCCGAAATTCACAAATATATGACCCGCTAAGGCCAAATGGAGGATCATTGGACCAGCCTGATTTCAGGTCGTATTGCGCCCTACCATGCACTGATCCCTCAGGGTGAGGTATCATCCGACCTATGCAAAAAAAGTATACTCCTGAAGCATTTCCCTGGCTGCCCGCCGGTGCCATTGTCGTATTTCTATTGGCTCTAATCGGCTTCGAATCCGGTGTCTCTGTCACCGAGCGCCCGGAACTGGCCACAGCCGGTTTGATGGCCAAAGCCTACTACGCATTAAGTCTGTTCGTCGTCGGTGGCGTAGACCTTGGAACCCCAACTGGCGGGCCCGCGCTGGGTCAGGCAATGTTATGGACTGCCTACTTTGGTGCACCCATGCTGGCCGCCTGGGGCCTAATTAGTGCCTTGCTGCACGCACTCGCGCCCCAGCGTTGGCAGCTGAAACGCCTCAACAATCACATTATCGTAGTAGGCGATGGTGAACTTACCATTAGCTACTTGCGGGTATTGCGTGAAAACGACCGTAGGGTATCTGTCGTCGTTGTCAGTAGCGCTGAACAAACACTAATGGAGGAATTCAAACAAAGTTTCGGTGCTGTCGTCGTCAACGGCGATATCACACATGAATTCTTCCTTAGGAAGCTCAAGCCTGAGCGAGCAAAAAAAATCCTCCTCCTGGACAACAACAGTCTGCGCAGCTACGAAGCAGCCAGTGTGTTGTTAAATCTGGCTCCCGCGATTGCCGATCGGTTGATCATTCATTGTGCAGGTCTGCGCTTCATGCGCTCAATGGCCAATACCAGAGTCGCCCAGAGCTGCCAGGTGTTTAACACTTATCATTTGGCCGCATCTGGCTTAGTCCGCAATCAGATGCTGCAGCACTTTCGACAAACAGTACGCAAAGATGTTGTCATACTTGCCGGCTTCGGCCGCTTCGGACAAACCATTCTGGAGGAGCTGCAGCGCAGCGCTGTCAATGAGTTGGACACGGTGCTTATCATCGACAAAGACGCTCAACGCAGAGTACTGGTCGCAGATGAGCAGATGGAATTCTCCGGCGCCTATGACAGGCAAATTTTCGATGGCGACATCGCCAATCCCGAGGTCTGGAAGAAAGTCAGGCGCGATGCCAGTGTGGAAGGCGACAATACCGTTTTTGTACTGGGGACCGGTCGCGAAGAAGAAAATCTCCGTTCGGCGCTCTGGTTACGAAAAAAATACCCTGGCGCAATGGTCATCGCGCGAAGCAGCAAAGAATCTCTGTTTGCCTCCGAGGTCGGTCGAGAACATAATATCACCAGCATTAGTATCGCCCAGTTAGTAGAGGAAAATATTCCCCAATCGTGGGTGGAGTAAGTCAGCGGAAAGATTTCCCCTAAAAACTTAGCAAACACTTTAGAGTCATCACTACAATGGAGATTATCCGATTGATCCGCACTGCTTCAGTCTTACTTATACTCACAATAGCGGGGTGCTCTTCTGAGACCCAAAAGGCAAAAGATCTGCTCGCCGATAGTCTGCTGATCACCTCAGACCTGGAATTCCAAGACGTTAAAAGTTATCCCGGCGAGGCGGTCTGCGGATCATTCACTGCCACCACATCCTATACAACACGCAGCGTTAATCAGCCTTTTATTGTATATCGCGAAACACTCGATAAGAATCCTTCCGACATGGACTGGATCATTTTTTGCGATCGAGATCCTGCCGCTCGCCTGCATGAAGAGACTGGCATCGGTCCTTTTGAAGACAAGAACCTGGAGCTTAGAAAAACTACCAATGACGTGACATTGCTATCCGACGCATTGGAGCAGTACTACGACGACATCTTTTATTACCCAACAGAAGAGCAAGGGCTTCAAGCTCTTGTAAAAAAACCCGAACGCGGCGGCCGCCTTAAGAATTATCGAGAGGGAGGGTATCTAAAAGAGATTCCGTTAGACCCCTGGGGACGGCCTTACCTTTATTCTCACGTGCGTTGGGGGCGCGTTAAGGGACCGTTTGAAATTTCCACGTTGGGCAAGTCGGGAGTATCCGGTGGCTCGGGAATAGAAGCTGATGTAAGCAGCAATTACCTGCCATACCTGACTCACATTACTAAAACTATCGATCAATAACAAAGAGCAACACTGAGTAGTTAGGGGAATATAACCAACTGATATTCAGTATGTTATCTTTTACAAATAAGCAAAAACGACATTCACTAAACTATGAAAGCAGAATTTTTCACACCGTCCATAATACGCAAGCGATTATTGCTGATACTTCTGGTGCTGTTGTCTTTGATAAGCCTGAACGCGCAGGCAAATCGCAAGACAGACGTGATTACCATGTATAACGGTGATCGGATCACCGGAGAAATTGTCTTGCTCGAAGGAGGAATACTCGAAGTCAGCACAGACTTCATGGGAAAATTACGCATTGAATGGCCTGAAATTTCTGCCATCAAGAGCGAATATCACTATGAACTACGACTCAGTGATGGCGAGCGACTCTACGGTTCTTTCGATAGTGAATCCAGACTTGGACAGATTGCTCTGGTGGATATTTTTGGCAAGCATGAGGTTGAGTGGCTTAATGTGGTTGAGATACGTCCGATAGAAGAAAACTTTCTCGACCGCCTGGACATCTACCTTTCAACCACCTTCGCTTACACAAAAGCGACTGACATTGGACAAGTTTCTTTTAACACTAGCGTCAGCTACGAAGATGAAAATTCACGCAACGCTCTAAGCGGCCGTACTGACCTCACTTCAACCGAGGAAGATCAATCCAGTAGTTCGCGCTACGATATTAGTCGTACGGTTTGGAATCGCAGGCGCTCTGATTCTTTTCGCTCGGTGTTTGCCAACTTTGAACACAACGACGAACTTGAACTGAATCGACGCATCGGTGCCGGCGGAGGCTTGGGCCGATATTGGATTGATACTCACAAAACCCGTTTCACGGGGACCACGGGACTTCAGGTAATTTCTGAAAAATTCAAGCGCGAAGATGAAAACCAGGATGTGGAATTATACTTATCAACCACGTTATCAACCTGGAAGTTCACTTCTCCCGAAATGAACATTGATATGAACTTTTCTGTCTACCCAAGCCTTACTGACGGCGGTCGAATTCGCACCGACGGCAACATTCGAATTCGTTGGGAATTGGTAACCGATCTATTTTGGGACGTTACTGCCTGGATCACAACGGACAACCAGGCGGAAAATACGGATACGACCACCGATTATTCCATCAGCACAGGAATTGGCTGGAATTTTTAAACCTAATGGCGCCGACACAAAGGGGATGAGTGCATGAAACATGTCACCCAGCAGAACAACTTCATTTACTTTACTGCTGCACTGCTCTTGCTATTACTGGCTTCCGCTTTTGTCGATTCGGTGCCCGAATCCAAGGGAATGATGCTAGTAGAACTTTTTATCCTGTTAACCCACGTTGTCGCCTACATGAGCCTGAATTTTGGTCGCTATTGGCGTTATTTTGTCTTGATCATGTTCGTTATCATCGCCACGGCTAATATTTTCAACCGATATTCGGACTGGTCAGCCGGCCCGGTTGCCGCCTTGACCTTCACCCTTATCTTTTACGTGGGAGTCGCTCTCACAACTGCTCGTAAAGTATTATTTCCAGAAAAAGTCACCGCCAATATTGTCGTTGGTGCGCTCGCGATTTACATATTACTGGGCTTGATCTGGGCCACACTTTACTTGATTACTATGGAATTCTTCCCGCACGCCTTCAATGGCATAGAGCACATCTACTGGGGCGACAATTTTTCTAATGCGCTGTACTACAGCTATATCACCATGACCTCTGTCGGGTACGGCGAAATCACACCTGCCATAGCCATCAGCCGAACCCTCGCCTACATGCAGGCGATGATCGGTTCGTTCTATATGGCCGTTGTTGTAGCCAGTTTGATCAGTGCTCGTCACTAATGGAAAAGCCCCTGCGCGGGCGAAGTTCGAGTACAAAGAACTAAACTCCAGCGTCCAGATCAAGTTAAGGCAACCTGTTTTGACCGATTTGGTCATTATTAAGCTCGCTGGCTCCTCTTATTGTTGTACCGTCGAGATATACTGAGACTCTGACACCACCCTCGCAGCGGATGGTGACTGAACTAAAAATAATTAACTGCGAGCAAGCGATAACCGCACATAACGTTTGCTGGCTAATCTGCCCGAGGTAGACAATGCTTAACACTCACTCCGTAAAAAGAACATTACTCGCCAGTGCACTGGCTGCGATTGCATTCCCCAGCGTCGCCCAGCAACTTGTGCTTGAAGAAGTCATCGTAACGGCGACAAAACGCGCAGCCACTATTCAAGAAATTTCGGGCACCGTTAACGTAGTCACTGGCGAAGATTTGGAGAAGTACAACTCGCTGGCTTTTGGTGACATAGAAGAGCAAACCGCAGGATTGAGCCTGTTATCTCCCAATGCCCGAAATAGCACCATCGCGATGCGAGGCATCAGCCTCGATCCAGAAGCGGGAGCGAGCGGCGTGGTCAGCGTTTTTTGGAATGATCAGGTAATCCGCACAGATGTTGCCTTTTCCCAGCTGTATGACATGGAGCGAATAGAAGTCTTGCGAGGTCCACAGGGTACACTGCAGGGCAGAACATCTCCGGGCGGCGCTATTAACCTGATTACCCGCGGTGCCGATGTACTCGAGAGCAGCGGCTATGTTGAGGCGACTGTAGGCGATAACGACGGACTGAACACGCAGGCAGCGTGGGGCGGGGCAATCGTAGATGGCGTATTTGGCGTACGAATTGCTGCTGTTTACGACGAAAACAATTCCACCGATGTTGACAATATCACCACCGGACTGGACGATCCTAAGTCGGAAGCCACCTCTGCGCGCCTGAGCGCCAAGTGGCAGGTAACAGACGAACTTGCTGCGTCTTTTGTCTATCAGTATTTCGATCGAGAAATCGAAGACCCCAAAGCAATGAATGGCACAGACTCACTGGGCGAGCGCCCCACACTAAACCCTCAAGACACAACTGCGCTAGGCAAAACTAACGACTACGGCAACCTAGAGTACGACCTCTACAATCTTCAAGTTGATTGGTCTATCGGAGATCTGGACTTTATCTCTATTAGCGGCTGGACTGATAGTGACAAGCTTTCGGGCACACAAAATGATCGAGCCAACTACGTTCCAGACACACGAAGCCTCACCGACCAGAGCGCAAACACGCTGGTCGAAGCGTTTTCACAAGAGTTCCGACTTTCGTCCCTGGACAATGAGTTCTGGGATTGGATGGTGGGCGCCTTTTACCTCGATCAGCAAACAGACACCAGTTTTCTTGCCAATACAGCAGTCTTCGGAGGAATCTCATTCTATTCATTCGGGGTCATTCCAGTCGACAGGACCGAATGGGCGCTGTTCACCCACAATACGTTTTACCTGACAGATAACGTGAGTCTGGAAGCAGGCTTACGTTACACGGATTACGATTCTTTTAGACGAGCAGATGTGTTTTTCGGCGATTTGAACTATGTACCAGACTTCCTTCTTGCGGCCCTCCCAGCGATTGAAGCAGGCATCGCCGAGACTTTCCCGATTGAGGGAGTCAGCGATGAGTTTGAGCAAACACTGGAAGATGCAGTAACCGGCTCGTTGACGCTGCGCTACGAATGGACAGATAACACCACTGTTTACGGTGCGTATAACAGAGGCTATCGCCCCAGTGGCACATCGATTAACCCGACACCCAATGTCGCATTCCTCCCCAACGGTGAGGGCGACTTAATTCATGATGAAGAAACCAGTGACTCACTGGAAATTGGATTTAAAGGGCGCTATATGGATGGACGGGGCACACTCAACGGCGCCCTCTACTATCAAGACTTCGATGGCTATCTGGGCTTTGTCCGCGGCGTGCAAGTTATCGACGACAATGGCGCACCACAGGATATATCAGGCGGGCTCATCTATAACGGCGATGCGTCGATCTGGGGGATAGAGCTGGAAGGCCAGTACTTGCTAACAGAGAACTGGATCGCCGGCGGCGCATTTTCCTACACCAAAGGCGAATGGGACGATGGCGCTCAAGCACCTTGCAACGAACGCGAGCCCGGCGAGATTCTAGGTTCCTGTGATATTGGCGGTGACAGCCTTGGTGGAGAGCCTGAGCTCACCGTCAGCCTCAACTCGGAGTTCTTTGTTTCGTTCTCATCCACCGAGTGGTACATACGCGGTTTGTACAAATACACCGATGAGCGCGAGAACACTACTGCATCAGCAGGTATTGGCAACACCAGAGCCACGTTCGAAGACACTCAGGTGATCAACGTCTATACGGGACTGCGCAGCAGTGACTTCACCTGGGACATTTCTCTCTGGGCCAAAAACCTGCTTGATTCCGATGAAGTCAACTTTGAACAGGGACCGGACTCCTATGATATTGACGCTAGCGGGGGGTCATACACCCAGTCCAACATCCAGGCCGCGCGCACTATTGGTGTCACTGCCCGTTACAATTTCTAGGCATAATGCCGGATGATCACTGAAGGGCAGCCCCAGGGTTGCCCTTTTTTTGTAGGTACAGTCCAGCCGGCATAATTCGGCCCGAATGGCCATTTATCAAACACCCACCTGACCGATAAAATGCTGGAAAATTTCTGGAGAATTACGTGAAAAATCTGCTGAGCTATTGCCTTGTGGCCGCCCTCTCACTTTTGATTGGAATGCTGCTTTCAGATACTGATATCGCCACCGTCGCTCGGGATACAGCAAATAAGGCCAGAACGGCCGCTGTTGAAGTGGTTGGGAATTCAGCCGGCGTTAAAACCCGCACCATGGTTTTAGCAGAAAACCCCGAAATCATCAGCCGCCTGATGGAAGGCGGTTCTTTCGGTGGCGAATACTCAATCGAAGCAGCGCAAAATATGTTCGGTCGCACCAAATCTGCCATTGAAGACGTGCGCAAGAAAACCCATGTTGTTGAAGTCGGCCCTGGCAGCTACCTGATTCGAATGCCCATCGTAAACGCGGCATTTTTTGTCACCGAGGAAGGTGTCGTGTTGGTCGATGCCGGCATGGGACCTGCAGGCCCTGCCGTTCTCGATGCCATACGTTCAGTAACAGACAAGCCCATCCACACCGTCATATATTCTCATGGACATGTTGATCATGCTTACGGTACCTGGGCGATTATAGAAGCCGGAGAAACACCGCAGATAATCGCACACGATTTACTCAAACCTCGCTTCAATCGTTATATTCGACTGCGAGGCTCACTGGCAAAATACATGAGTCAGCCGGAAGATCAGCTGCCCGCCTCCACCTCTGACCTGGTATGGCCTACCCGCTATTTCACTGACCGACTTGAAATCGAAGTCGGTGACGAAACCTTTATACTGCAACATCACAAGGGAGAAACTGACGATCAGCTTTACGTTTGGGTCCCCGGCCGTAAGGCGCTCGCCAGCGCCGACTACTACCAGGGGTTCCTCCCCAACGCAGGGAATGGCAAGCGCTCACAACGCCATGTCGAAGAATGGTCTGTGGCTATGAAGGAAATGGCTGCACTGAATCCACAAATTCTGCTACCAGCTCACGGTAAAGAAATTACTGAACCTGCGGTCATTCAAGAGAACTTCCTGGCGCTGGCAGAAGCTTTCGACTACATCGTCAACCACACGATTGATGGACTCAACGCAGGCAAGCGTAAGGAACAGATTTTTGGCTCCGTACAACTACCGGAGCATCTGGCCAATCACCCCAGCCTTAACGTGCAATACGTCACCCCCAACGACATTTCCAAAATGGTGATCAAGAAGTACACCGGCTGGTGGGATGATATTCCCTCAAACTGGACCCCCGCCTCAATGGAGCAGCAGGGCAATATGATTATCGAACTGGCTGGCGGGAACATCCCGGCAATCACCAGCTATGCTCGCAAACTGATTAATCAGGATATTCGGCTTGCATCGCACCTCACTGACTGGCTATTTTATGCGAGGCCTGACAACGCCGAAGTACAGCAACTGGTGTTTGATGTATACAAGTCAAGGATTCTCGATCCGGATACGAATACCATGGAGTTGCTAACTTATCTGGACCAAATGACTGCGGCCAAAGAACGAGCTCGCAGGCGCTAACCGCGACGCAGTTGCACCGCAGTGGCCAGTTCCAGCAGCAATGACTGGGTATCATCCCAGTTAACGCAAGCGTCAGTGATACTCTGCCCGTAAGTTAGTGGCTGCCCCGACACTACGTCCTGGCGACCCTCTACCAGATTACTTTCAAGCATGATGCCGAAAATATTGTTGTTACCCCGAGCCACCTGTGTAGCGATATCTGAGGCTACATCCAGCTGGCGAGCGGGAATTTTTCGACTATTGGCATGGGAGGCATCAATCATGATGCGTGCGGCCAGGCCGCCCTTAGTCAACATATTACTGGCGTCATCGACTGAGAACATATCGTAATTAGGGTGCCTGCCTCCGCGGAGAATAATATGGCAGTCCTCATTGCCAGCAGTCTGAAAAATTGCCGAGTGTCCCTGCTTGGTCACCGATAAGAAGTTGTGAGGCTGTGAGGCTGAGTTAATAGCATCGACAGCGACCTGAATATCGCCGTCTGTAGCGTTCTTAAAGCCGACGGGGCAAGAAAGGCCGGACGCCAGTTCCCGATGAGTCTGACTCTCGGTAGTGCGCGCGCCAATGGCCCCCCAGGAGATCAAGTCCGCGTAATACTGCGGGCTGATCAAGTCCAGGTATTCAGTGCCGGTCGGCAGCCCCATGTCTGCAAGGTCAGCGAGAAGCTTCCGCGCTAGGTGCAAACCTTTGCTGATTTGAAATGTATTGTTCAGATCGGGGTCGTTTATCAGGCCTTTCCAGCCCACCGTGGTGCGTGGTTTTTCAAAGTACACTCGCATCACCACGAATACATCGTCGGCAACCGCGTCGGCTGCGGCCTTTAATTTTCCTGCGTATTCTCGCGCGGCATCCGGGTCATGGATAGAACAGGGGCCCACGATAACCAGCAGGCGATCATCTTCGCCAGTAAGTATGTTGTGTATGCTTCGCCGCGCGTTGGCGACGACAGAGGCAGCAGCATCACTAACACCAATGTCTCCAATTAATTGCTCAGGAGACATCAGCTCCTTGGTTTTCTGAATCCGGAGATCGTCTGTATTGGCAGTCATATTCAATAAACCTTTCTGTGGCTTTAGCTAAGAGGGATAACCCTCTAAAAAAGGCGGACAATATAACACCGGCATAATCTCTTGGCATTAGAGGGTATTACTATTACCCAAGATCAATTGCTGCCGATAGGCTTCATTGAGATACTTTGAGCCGCGCAACGCTGGCGCCGGGGCTCTTTGTTCGTCAGGGATGCACAGTTAAAGCTCACATGCACTGGCGGGGACCGCAAGGCCCAAATTCAGGCCTCGGTCATGAACACTGGCCACTGTTCGGTCACGCGACCCGCTTCATAAACGGCGATATCACCAAACTGTAAAAACACAAACTCACTCTGCGTAGGGCGCAGAAACACCCAGTCATCAGGCTGCAGATCAACACTGCTGGAACCATTAAACAGCTCTTGATTAGTTGAACGACCGTACAGCGGATTGGTACTCAGGCCTCGGGGAGAGACCGGTTCTGCTTTCCAATAGCCACCATAAGTGAAAAACGCACGCTCGCGATTTGGGTTCCACATAGCCTGCAACTTGCCCAGATCAATCCCTGGAATACGTGTTTGCTCAAGCCGTTTAAGCACCGGGGCAGCGATGTAGCTGGCAGCAATATGATCTTCCAGCGAGGGCAGATCGAAGTCAGAAGGCTTCACCAGGCACGAACCCGCTGCCAATTCATTGAACGGATAGTCACCGCGATCATATAGCTGATAGGTAGGGCTCCCCGACGCGTTCAGGATGGGAGCCACTGGCCAATCCGCGGCCAAAGTATTGCGAGCCAGTTCAAGATAGTGGCTATAAGCAGCCATCGAAGCATCTCGATAGGTTTCCGGGTTGCCCGGCACTTTCACAATGTGCGGTTCGTAACCCATGAGTCCGCGAAACTTTAAATGCTCCGAATCCTGTAGCAGCGTCAACATCTCAAGAAAGTCAGAATCATTACTGACTCCACCTCTGTGCAACCCCACATCCAGCTCAATACAAATGGACAGGGCCTCACCCAACTCCGACGCCAGAGCAGCATATTGCTTAACGCGCTCAGGTGTATCCAGCAGCCAGTGTAATTGTTGGGAAGCAGTGAACGGCCCACCCGAATATTCTGCATAAAAACGTCTTGCCGCAGCGACGGGCATCGGTTTACCGAGTAGAACATCTGCTTCTGGAAAAGCCACCGCCACCTGATTAATAAATGGCTGGTTGAACAACATCAGTCGATTACTGCCCGAGTATTTCATCACCTCCTCTAGCAGCGGCAGGGACGGAAGCGACTTAGCCACGATACGATAGGCAAAGCGATCATCAATATGGCGCTTTAAGGTCGCTATATTTTCATGCAATGCGGTGCGGTCTATAACCAGGGTAGGCACCGCCCTGCCCTGCTGACCCAGACCTTCGCTTAGCGCTTGAAAATACGGCGCGTGGTTCTCTCCCGTATCTGTGGGACGCAGCAACCACCCGGCACCCGCCAATCCGGCCGCTCCAAGCAGCACGCTACGTCGCTTCATCAGCCGGTCTCGCCCATAAACAAATCACGCAGGTACGGATTAAGAAAGCGTCCTGTTGGGTCCATTTGGGCACGCACCTCAGCGAAGTCATTCCAGTGTGGATACAATTCCTTGAAGTCGGCGCTGCCCAGACTGTTCAGTTTTCCCCAATGCGGCCTGCCGCCATATTTTCTAAATATCGGTTCCAATGTTTTGAAGTAGGGTTTGTAATCCTCTTCAAAGTAACGATGTACCGCGATTGACATAGAGTCCTGCTGATAGAACGGGCTAAGCCAGATATCGTCCCCTTTGACATAGCGAACTTCAATGGGGAAAAACACCTCATGATGACTGCTTTCAAGCGTTGCAACGATTTCTCTTAATGCCTTTAAGCCCGCCTCTCGCGGCAGGTGATACTCCATCTCATTGAAACGCACGTTGCGTTCATTGGCATAGTTTTTCCAGGAGTTACCAATGGTGATCTCATCGGGGATAGTGCTGGCATAGGAGCCCAGAACCAATCGCCGCAAGGTGGGTGACCACTCCAACCAATCCCGCAGCATCTTAAGTTCCATTGCCCCTTCGTTGGGGTCATTCTTGCCAGTGGTACCCACAGGCTCGTCGGTGAGGTCATGAACGTCGGTGAAACCCATACCGGAAAACGGCACGTAGTAAAACTCGAAGTTTCGATGCTGGTCAGCCATGCTGTCGGCATTTTCCAACATTTCTTCAAATTCCATCCACACGGTTTCGCGACGCAGTCGATAGGGTTCCACGCTTTGCATTCGGACCTGGGTGATCAAACCCAGGCTGCCCAACGAAACTTTGGCCGCCTGAAACAATTCAGGCTTGTTGAGCGCATCACAATCCACCAGTTCGCCGCGGGCGTTGACAATTTGTAGACCCTTTACAAAGGTAGACATGCAACCCAACCCAGCGCCCGTACCATGGGTTGCAGTCGCCAAACTGCCAGCGAGCGTCTGCTCGTCGATGTCAGGCATGTTAATCAATGCCTGACCTGCATCTTGCAGCGGCTGCCCTATATCCCCCAAGCGTGTGCCTCCGCCAATTGTGGCCTGCAGCGTCGCACTATCGGCATCACTCACGCCACCCAATCGAGATAAGGAAACCAGGGTGTCATCCGTTGGAACCAAAGGAGAGAACGAATGCCCAGCGCCAACCGGGCGAATAATTCCCTCGGTACTTGCCACCAACTCCTGCAGTTCGGCCAGGCTTGCGGGCGCAATACGCGACTGAGGCAGACATTGCTGGGAACCCGACCAATTGCGCCATGGTAGGCGACGTTTCTCTGCAGCCATTGCAGGAAGTACACCATAGCGACTCGCCAATGCGAGTCCACCCATTGCCGCAATCAGGTTGCGTCTATTCAACATTGCTATTGCCCTGTCGCCATGAACACGATCAACGCCTCGAACTGGTCAGCATCACAGTCCATACAAAGCCCAAGGGGCGGCATTCCACCATAGCCATTAACCACATTATCCAGCAGTGTGTTGATACCCTTTTCCATGCGCGGAGCCCATGCAATCTTGTCACCCGTGAGCGGGGACCCCGTTCCCGCGACCGTATGACAACTGCGACAGCTGCGGTTATAAATACTGGCCAGTTCAGCGTCGGCAGGCTTGAGACTGCGGCTTACCGCTTCATTGCCAACCGTGCTCGCGTCACCGCAAGCACAGAGAACCAAAGCGAGCAAAACAACAACCGACATGCGAACAAACATAAGACACCCTATAAGTTAGCGATCACCACAAATTACAATAAATCCTGCGTCATTAATGACAAGACGAGTCCAGATTTTGTCGCCAATGTTCATCCAGCAACTTGCCCACTGTATTTGCAGTCACTAGATGCGCCGCATACCAGGTATGCAGGCAGCGTATGCGAGTATAGTCTGCGATGCCGCCTACGCCCTTTAACTGGAATACATCGGTGAAGCCCAGGCGCTCAATATGCCCTCGCTCTTCTTCTGATATATAGCTGTCACGAAGAGCGATGTAGCACTTATGGTCTTCAACCATAGCAGACTTGAGCTCGAGGCTGTCATTGATTTTAGCCTGCATCAGGGCAATCAATCCGTTTGCCTCCTCACCATCGATCCGATAGTTCAAGTCTGGGTCCACCAACCAGAATAGTGTTGGAAAAGGCTTCTCGTTTACCAATGACGCTACACGTATCACCCTGGGTTGCCCGTCGGGTCCCAAGACAGGTACATCTTCCAAACCACGAGGCTTGCGGCCCAACAGCCTGGCCACTTGTTCTCGCTGAACTTCTGATACTGTCACAATCGATTTCTCACAACGCATGAGCTTTGCATTCTACGACATTATGCAGTGCTTTCAGATACCTTCAGATTGACAAAGACCGGGCTCGCGCCCACAATCCAGCCCATGCCAGGTGCCCGCCACAGGACTAACTGAGGGGCGGGTTAAATGGGAAGTGTGGTGAGATACCACCGCTGCCCCCGCAACGGTATACAGTCAATGACTGTAAGCCCGATACCTGCCTGGACTTTGCACCAATGAGGCGGAGGGCTTCATTAAAGGCTGCTCGATTTCGCTATCGCGTTCCCTGATTCCCTCCCTCGATTGCCAGCAAACAGGCCATATTGAGGACTAGCATGAACGACGAAAAAAAGAACGCCCGACACAAAGCCTCCATGGAGAAACAAAAGGCCAAAGTCGACTCCAATATTGAAGCCGCTGACGAAGAGCGCGGTGTTTCGATTCTGCTAACCGGTAACGGCAAAGGCAAGTCCAGTTCAGCCTTTGGCATGGTAATGCGGGCACTGGGCTACGGCCATAAAGTCGGCGTCATTCAATTTATCAAAGGGCAGCAGCTGTCCGGTGAAGAAATTTATCTCAAGAATCACTGTCCGGAGGTCGACTTTTACCAGATGGGCACCGGTTTTACTTGGGACACCCAGGACCGGGAAGGCGACATCAAGGCAGCCCAAGACACCTGGGCGGTGGCCCGTCCCATGCTGGACGACCCGAGTTACGACCTGGTTGTGCTCGACGAGATCACCTACATGCTGGCCTACAAATACTTGCCAGAGGAAACAATACTTGAAGCCATTGCCAACCGTCCTCGCAACCAGAGTGTAGTCGTTACCGGCCGCGGTGGCGGGTCCGCACTGCAGCAGCTGATGGATACTGTATCTGAGGTAAAAGAAATAAAACACGCCTTTCAGGCGGGAGTGAAAGCCAGGCTGGGCGTGGACTACTGACTGTGCCCGCAGCACTAATGATACAGGCAACGACGTCGGGTGCTGGAAAGAGCGCACCAGGGGCAGACTTATATCGCATACTTTTTCGACGGAGCGTTAGTCCAGCTCCATTCAAATCTCAAAATAGCTTACTCAACAGCGCAGTGACCCCGCAAGACGGGAAAGGCGCTCGTAGCCAGGCTTCACAGGCCAAAGCGTCCGGGGTCCCCGCCCAGGCCGATATGAACCCCGTTCTGCTCAAGCCAACCAGCGATAAAGTTACCCAACTGTTCCCCCAGTGGTTCGATGCCGCATGATCATTGGCCGCGAAATCAAGGCAAAAAGACTACTGGTCATTTTGTTATTGCTGCTGCCCTTGTCATTGCTGGGAGCATTGGCCTGGGGCAGTGTCAGCCTCGGTTTAGAAGAAAGCCTGCAGGCGCTGACACAGTTGCTCCAGCAACCGGGAGACCGGGCGTCCGTTATCATTGGGCAGATTCGGCTGCCTCGAGCCTTACTGGCGGCAATCGTCGGTGCGATGCTCGGCATCAGCGGCGCTGCTATGCAGGGTATTTTTCGCAATCCGCTGGCAGACCCTTCACTCATCGGTGTGACCGCCGGTGCATCTTTGGGCGCCAGTATAATGATCGCCAGCGCGGGTAGCTGGATTACCGGCCTGGGAGGTCTCGGATTGATTTCAGTGGGCGCCTTCGTTGGCGGCATGCTGGCGGTAATCATTGTTTATCGCTTAGCGAATTCCGAACAGGGCACCTCGGTAGCCACTATGTTATTGGCAGGTATCGCGATTACTGCTCTGGCGGGCGCGATGAATAGCATTCTGGAGCTATTCTCTTCCAATGAAATACTCAGGCGCATCAGCTTGTGGCGCATGGGGGGACTGGACGGCGCAGATTACCAGCGGGTTACCGCTGCCCTGGCGGTATGCCTACTCGTTGTCTTAACCCTGCCACGCTATGCAACCGCTCTTAATGCGCTGTTGCTGGGGGAGTCAGAAGCCCGTTATCTGGGCGTAGATGTGGAAAAAACCAAGACCTGGATTGTCGTTGTCGTTGCCGTTGCTGTGGGCACCTCGGTTGCACTGGCAGGAACCATCGCTTTTATAGGCTTGGTGATTCCCCATATCGTGCGTCTACTAATTGGCCCGGATCACCGCTATTTATTGCCGGCGTCTGCGCTGGCAGGAGCCATATTACTTGTCTGTGCGGACATCGTCGCCCGCACCGTGATTGCGCCAACAGAGTTGCCCGTTGGCATCGTTACCGCCTGTATAGGCGTGCCATTTTTTATCTCGCTCCTGCATCGCCGCAGCGATTACGGAATGCAGTAGTGAACGTGCTATCGCTAAATTCGGTCTGTGCTGCCCCTTATGGCAGCCCACTACTACAAGACATTTCCTTCAATTTGAAGGCCGGACAAGTACTGGGTTTGATGGGCCCCAATGGCGCTGGAAAGAGCAGCCTGTTGCACTGCATTGCCGGCGGCATACCCTGCACCTCCGGTGGGCTGTATCTCAATGGAACGCCGCTTAAAGATTGGCCGTTATTAGTCCGAGCTCGCGCCCTGGCGATGCAGGTTCAGAGCGCCGCCCTGAATTTCCCCTTCACCGTGGACGAGGTCATCCTATTAGGCCGAACTCCCCATGCTTCGGGCAACCTGTGTGACAAAGAAGTCTTACAAGAGGTAATGACTGCGACCGACACCACGGAACTTCGACATCGCCCCTACACCCAGCTCTCTGGAGGCGAAAAACAGCGCGTACAGCTGGCGCGAGCAGTAGCTCAGGTTTGGCGAGAAGAGGATGCCCCCACCAGACTGCTGCTGCTGGACGAACCCAACTCTGCTCTGGATTTATCACATCAACGGATGGTTCTAGACCTCGTTGCCACACTGGCAAAAACAGGTTGCACAATTATCTTGGCAACCCACGATTTCAATCTGCTTTCAGCCCACGCGAATCAGCTGCTAGTCATGCATCAGGGAACGCAACACAGTTACGGCACACCCGAGGAAGTGCTTACTCCAACAATGTTCCAACGGATTTTTAATGTCAGTGTCTTGGTACAGCGCCACCCTGAAAACAACTCGCCCCTGGTTGTCCACGTCTAATGCAGCGCCTGTCCGGTCTTATACTTGCGCTCGTCTTTAGCAGTGTCGGTCTAGCAGGCCCACAAGTCACTGACTCTATCGGCCGCGAAGTTACTCTGGCTAAGCCAGCCGAGACTATTATCGGTCTCGCTCCGCATATTGTGGAAAACCTGTTTAGCGCAGGTGCGGGAGATAAGCTGATAGGGGTCGTTAACTATAGTGACCATCCTGTGCAGGCCAGGTCTATTCCGCAAGTCGGGAGCGCTTATGCCTGGAGTCTGGAGACCGTAGTGGCAATGGATCCCGATTTGGTCGTGTTATGGGGCTCAGGCAATGGCACCGCCGCTCGATCACAGCTGGAGCGTCTCGGGATTAAAGTTTACGTCAGCGAACCCAGGGAACTGGAGGATATCGCCGACAGTATCCGCGACTTTGGCGTGCTTGCAGGGACTGAAGCAGAGGCCGAATTGAACGCGACAGCATTTGAAAATACGATTGAAGAATTAAGCGTGCTCCATCAAAACCAGCTACCTCTGACTGTGTTCTATCAGATATGGAATAAACCGCTACAGACTATCAATGGTCAACACATGATTAGCCACGTCATAGACCTCTGCGGGGGAAGCAATGTGTTTGCTGCAGAAACCCAGCTCGCTCCGCGAATCAGCCTGGAGTCAGTTCTGGACATTAACCCAGACGCGATCGTAGCCAGTGGCATGGGCGTAGCTCGACCGGAATGGCTTGACGACTGGAAACGCTATGACAGCCTGCACGCCGTCAAGCGAGATGCCCTACTCCACATCCACCCTGATATCATCCAGAGACCGACTGCCCGCATTGCCCTGGGCGCAGCCGATCTCTGCGCGCAATTAGCGGCAGTGAGATCTCAACTGCCTTGAGGTTGAGAGACCTGCGTCTCGCTTTTTCTCCAACGATCGACCGCATAACTGTAGACCACATCGGTGCTGGAATTTAGAGCGGTCTCTGCAGAGTCTTGAATGACACTGATGATAAAGCCAACCGCGACCACCTGCATGGACACGTCAAGAGGTATCCCAAACAGAGAGCACGCCAAGGGAATTAGCAAAAGACTGCCCGAGGGAACGCCGCTGGCCCCGCAGGCAGACAGCGCGCTAATCACACACAGCAAAAGCGCGGTAGCCAGCGAAACCTCAATACCAAGAGTATTCGCCGCCGCCAGGGTTAGTGTCGTGATCGTTATCGCCGCACCAGACATGTTTACCGTAGCGCCCACCGGGATCGTGACTGTATAAAGTTCTTCACTTATCCCTAGCTTTTTGGCCAGGTTAAGGTTCACCGGAATATTGGCTGCCGAACTACGGGTGAAGAACGCAGTAATCCCCGACTCCTCGAGGCAGCGAAACACTATCGGATATGGATTACTGCGCGTCAGCAAAAAGACCAATAAAGGATTTACAAATAGGGCCATCACCAGCATTGCCGCTACCAGTAACACCGCCAGGTTTGCATAATTCGCCAGGGCCTCGACGCCAACTGTCGCCACGGTGACGCAAACCAGGCCAAAGATGCCAATAGGAGCCAGACGAATCACATAGCGCACAATCTGGCTGACGCCATCGGCCAACACCTGTAAATTTTGTTTAAAGGGAGCCGGGGCAGCGCGAAAACTGACACCCAACAGAACCGCCCAGCTAAGGCATCCAAGAAAATTACCAGTTAAGAGCGCATTAATAGGATTGTCGATCAACTTAAATAGAACATCGGTTAACACCGAACCGACAGCATCAGGCGGCGCACCATCAGCAGCTCCGGTCAGCGCGATCGTTTGAGGAAACAGCTGGCTGAGGAGCAACGCCACTAACGCCGCACTCACCATACCGATCAGATAGAGGCACAAAACCACCAGCGTTTTCCGACCATCGCTACCGGTTTCATGACGGTTGGCAATAGCCGACATCACCAACACCAACACCAGCAAGGGTGCCACTGCTTTAAGCATACCTACGAAGAGCTGGCCGAATAGGCCCAGTGTCTTTCCGAGCTCGGGAAACAATACACCGGTAAGTGCACCCAGAGTGACACCAATTAATATCTGTGGCACCAGACCCAACTCTTTCACTTTCATGTATTTCCTCGTGCTTATATTCTTATTGTCGTCCTACCTCACTATAACCTTAAAAAAGGCCCTACACTCACGTGCAGGGCCCTTTTTGTGCCAGCGTTTATCAGAAGCTATAGCTAACTGACACGCCATAGGTGCGCGGACGATTGCGTACCGTGCGATCATAAGCTGGAATATTAAATGCCAGCACATCGCTGTAGGTATAAATAGCTTCCTCATCCATCAGGTTGTCGACAAACAGCACCGCCTCCCAGTCGCCATCACTGGTATAGCCGACGCGTAAGTCAACAATCTCATAATCGGGCTTTACGTTACCCGAAATAATGCCATTGTCAGTCAGGTCGTCACCGGGCTGGCCTGCCAATTCAAGCGTCTCATCAACATAGCTGTAGCTTAATACAGTGAACACTTCGCCACTTTTGATTGGAATCGTCCAATCCAGCGAGATGTTGTAGGTCCACTCAGGAACATCGGCCAACAAATCGCCAGACTCTATGCCGGCCTGAGGCACATCATCTTTAAACTCGGCATCCGTATAACCTACACCCATGTTTAGATTCAGATTGTCAGTAATAGATGCCGCCAACTCCATCTCGACACCGCGAGATTCAGCTTCGCCAATATTGGTAGTGAAGTTAAAGCCACACTCGCCACTCGTGTTAACAACTTGTTGGATATCGTCCCACTGCATTTGGTAAACAGCGCCGTTGAAACGCAGGCTGTCTCCAATCATGGTTTTCCAACCCAATTCTGTATTAACAACCTCATCACCTTCATAGGAATCGGGGCTACCGGAAATTCCTAATTCGTTCAGATCCTGGTTACAGGCGTAGGCTGTTGTCTCCGCTGGATTAGTGCTGCGAGGTACCGAACGATTACCGCCGCCGGGGCGCGACCCGTTCGAGACGGTCGCGTACACTTGACTCACATCAGTCACATGGAATGTACCCGTGACCTTGCCATGAACGTCATCGTCAGACACCGAGAGGTCAAGAATATTCGCCTGATCCCTGTCTGTTCCGCCATTGGCGCCATCATAGACAAAACCCCAATCTTCCTTGTACTGATCGAAGTCGTAATCCAGGTAGCGTCCGCCTACGGTCAAAGTGAATCGTTCGCCAATATCCATGCCAAGCTCACCGAACACAGCATATTCTTTATAGCTCTTCTCATCCTGGGTATTAGCGAGACCAAAGGGAGAAAGGTTAATGTCAAAGCCGCGCTGCATACGATAGCCAGAGTCAGCTGTCGCGTCTTTATAAAATACGCCGGCAAGCCACTGCAGCGAATTATCAGTGGTTGAGCTCAACCTCGCCTCAAAAGTCAGGTCGTCCAAATCCACTGACTCATCGGCATAGACGGCTTCACTGCCCTGACCAACTGCAGCAAAAGTCTGGTCTGTAAGATCTTCAACATTTTCGAGCTCGCGATTGAGCTGGGACAGACTTGCCACCAGAGCCATAGATTCGAAATCCTGACCATAGGTCAGGTTAAACATTGTGAATTCATCCTCAAACGGTTCTGCTGCGTCGAACTCGCGGACTTGAAGAAACTCGTCATTGGGGCCGTCATAGCTTGGCTTTCCATCCATCTCATTTTTCTGGTAGAACACAAAAGGCTGAATGTAAGCGTTATCAAACTCATGCCGGTAGGCAACGCGCAACGCAGTCGATTCCTCTGAATTGACCTCATCGTCAAACGTCTCACCTGTCTCACGATCTACTCTGTCAATAAAGCCGCTTCGATCTGTAAAGGAACCAACCACACGCAATGCACCGTTATCACTCACGGGGGCGTTATACATGCCATTGAGAACATAGTTCATGCCGCCTTCTTTGGTATCTGAGAGTTCAGCATTAACACTGCCCTCTGATTCGCCTACGAGCGGCTGGCCCGTTATCAGTCGAACCGTACCACCCATCGAACTGGATCCGTACAAGGTCCCCTGTGGGCCGCGCAGAACTTCCACCTGCTGCAGATCATAAAGCTTTGGGTCCACGATGGTTTGAGCAAAAGAAGTCGAGGAACCGGATGAGATCGTCGAAATTGGCATTTCATCGATATAGAAACTGACGGTTGGCGCTACGCCGGTGGCTGCAGATATTCCACGAATATTCAGCTTGGTGCGGCCGGGACCGGACGAACGTAACGACAGTGACGGAACAGAAGCTGCCAAATCATTGAAATCTGCAGCACCCAGGCGAGTAATCGACTCGCCTGAAATAGCTGAGATACTCATAGAGACGTCTTGCAGACTCTCAACCCGCTTGGAGGCAGTGACGATAACCTCTTCCAACTGGGCATTTGCCCCTGAAGATAAGACTGAAAGTACGGCTGCAGCCATCGCCGCTTGCTTGAAGTTTTGCATTGTAGTGATCCCTCGCGTGAACAAAATTTGCGGTGACAAACTTATTAGGCCTGCGATTCTATACCTTAAACACAGGCCTTGCGGTGGCAGCTAACGTAACTATTTCATACGATTAATAAGGCGGGAAGTCCGTAATTCGGAACAGGGTTAGTCGAATATATGCTGACTAAACGGCTGGACAACGATTACACAGAACGTCGCAGCAACGGCGGAATCTCGTCGAAGGTCTCGCCCTCTACTCGCAAGCGTTCTGCCAATTCCTTGAGTGCCGACCCCAGTCTGGGAGTCACCTCTTCAGGCCGCAGTGGCTCGTGGCACTCGCTGCACGTCAACGTGGGCTGGGTCTTCTGACCGCAGTTTTGATGCACGTATTCCAGCGGAGCGCCCTCTCCCTTGTCCATCCATTCGTCGCCCCAGTGAGCCAGGCTCATTAGCACCGGATAAAGCCCCAGTCCCTTGCGAGTAAGTCGATATTCATGACGCAGGGGGCGCTCGTTATAGGGCACTTTCACCAACACACCAGCATCCACCAGTTTGCCTAATCGCTCCGATAGGCGATGCCTGGTAATGCCCAGGTTGCTTTGAAACTGGTCAAATCGTCGCGTACCCAGAAACGCGTCCCGAATAATCAGCATAGTCCAACGCTCTCCCACGACCGAGAGTGAGCGGGCTACCGAGCACACCTGCTTGTCTATATCATCCCAGCGCATGTTGACTCCGAATTTGCGGCCTTATGATGGCAATTTAGCATATTCATTCTTAAATGGAACTATCAAAGCCACAGTTCACGACGCTTGAACCCGGGACATAAAAAAGGGCGGCTAAAGCCACCCTTTCCAGCCACTGCACTATCCTGATCCCACCGGTTGGTGCGAAACATGAATCAACAGTGCTGTGCGAGAGCCTACTGATCGATAGAAAAACTCATGTGCACCAACACCTGATAGCTGTTTTCACCTGCCATCATCGGGACCGCATCGGCCGCCTCACTCATCATCATTTTCCCAGAGCGATAATGTCGCGGCTGCGGCATGTGAGTTTGTTCAGAAATTTCCCTGACATCTCCCAGTACCACGCCCGCGGCATCAGCCAAGGTGCGCGCTTTGGCCATGGCGTCTTTCACAGCACCGGCGCGGGCTGTTGCGACAGCTGCGGAGGGGTCGTCGTTAGTGAAGCTAACATTTCCACCTTCATTCACGCCAAGGCTGACCGACTTATCCAACAGGCTTCCCAATGCCTTCAAATCCCGGACTGTCACAGTAAGGCTGTTTCGAACAATATAACCCGCTAACTCCGGTGGCTTTTCACTGCGAGGTTTAGGGTAAAAGTAACGAGGTTGAATTGAAAAATTACTGGTCTGCAAGTCCCGTTCCGCAACACCACCAGCGCGCATAGCCTTTAACACCTCAGCCATTGCACTGGAATTAGCATCCAATGCCAAACGCGCAGTATCTGCCTCGCGCATAACTGTAAGTTGCAGCAGCGCCATATCCGGCGCAATACTCACTTCGGCCTGGCCACTCACACGAATCTGGGGGTCTGGTGCGTCGGCAAGCAAAGGCGGAGAAACAACAAGCAATACAACAGCCGCCAGGCTGATCAAACTGAAAAAACGCGTATTCATAGACATTAACTC
The DNA here is from genome assembly GCA_000156295.1 of marine gamma proteobacterium HTCC2148. Taxonomy (GTDB): domain Bacteria; phylum Pseudomonadota; class Gammaproteobacteria; order Pseudomonadales; family Halieaceae; genus Halioglobus; species Halioglobus marinus. Next base: position 34,496 of record DS999235.1, on the reverse strand, counting down.
CCGATCTGGCCGCGCTGCTGTTCCAGCATCAAGTTGACGGCGGGGGATAGAGGCACCTCGCTGTCCGCGGCTTCAATAGATAATTTTTCACGCATAGCCCGAGTCCAGAATTTTTCCAGATGCTCTCCAGTCTTGCGTGCTGCCTCTGTTAGATTGCGCTTCTCACCAAAGTTCAATGCAATCTGGTTCGCCATACTGACAAGATGTTCGATCTGTTGCCCCGACATTAGTCTTGTGCCTCCTGAAATCTGAATTCGCCGTTGTAAATTACCTGCCTGCCTGTCTGTACAAATCCAACGAGCGTGATTTGGGCGGCCTCGGCCTGCTTTACCGCAAGCGCGGTGGGTGCGGACACGGCCGCTAACACTGGCACGTTGCAAGCTGCCGCTTTTGCCACCATTTCATAACTCAATCTGCTGGTCAGCAAAACGAAGCCTTCTCGACCTTCTTTTCCAGACACCATCGCGCCCAGTAATTTATCCAACGCGTTATGCCTGCCTACGTCTTCGCGTACCAACCGGATACTGCCAGCTGCATCACACCAGACGGCGCCATGAACGCCACCGGTTTTTGTTTTCAGCACCTGGGCCCTGGCAAGCCCCTGCAAACCAAGTTGAACCGCCTCGTGGGTCAGGCGCACGTCCGCAGTAACTTGGCGAGGCGGCGTAATTGCCTGTTCCAAAGACTCCACCCCACACAGCCCACAGCCGGTGCGACCGGTCAGGTTTCTACGCCTTTGTTTGAGGGCAGCGAAAGGCTCAGCATTGATTTCCATGATCACCTCGATTCCCTGATCTCTAGCCACCACATCCAGGCCAATTAATTGATCAGCGTCAGCAAGAATGCCCTCGGATAAGCTGAACCCCAAAGCCAGATCGGCCAGATCTGCAGGGGTAGCCATCATTACGGCGTGGGATATACCGTTATAAACCAGCGCTACGGGTGATTCTTCTACAACCTGGTCCGAATCCTCGCTAACACGACCCTGGCGCCAAACCTTGCGCGACAGGGCAAAGGTAGTATCAGGCATCCTCCGTCGCCTGTTTCAGCAGCTGATGCTGACGGCGATCAAACTTTTGCTGCCTCGCCTGCCAAGCAGAAGGTTCATTAACCTTGCTAACCTGAACGGCAGTTACCTTGTACTCAGGGCAGTTCGTTGCCCAGTCGGAGTTGTCGGTAGTCACCACATTGGCGCCTGATACCGGATGATGGAACGTGGTGTATATCACTCCCGGCTTAACCCGATCAGAAATATGTGCGTGCAACACCGTGGTGCCTACCCTGCTTTGAATCCCCACCCAGTCGCCTTCGTTGATGCCTCGCTCCTGCGCGTCATGGGAGTGAATCTCCAGCAAGTCCTCCTCATGCCAGGTACTATTTTCAGTGCGACGGGTCTGCGCTCCGACGTTGTACTGACTGAGGATACGTCCGGTAGTGAGCAACAACGGAAAGCGCTTGTTGGCTCGTTCTTCCGTAGGCACGAACTCGGTAACCGCAAAATAACCTTTACCGCGCACAAATTCGTCCACGTGCATGGTCGGCGTGCCCTCAGGGGCGAGCTCATTACAAGGCCATTGAATACTGCCAAGTTCATCCAATAAGGAATAACTGACACCATGGAAAGTGGGCGTCAGCTTGGCAATTTCATCCATGATCTCTGAAGGGTGCTGGTAATTCATGTCACAGCCCAGGGCATTGGCGAAGGCCATTGTAGCCTCCCAATCCGCTTTACCTGACAGAGGCGACATGACTTTGCGTACTGACGAAATCCGACGCTCTGCATTAATAAACGTACCGTCTTTCTCAAGAAAAGAGGCGCCGGGTAAAAAGACATGGGCGAACTTGGCCGTTTCGTTAAGGAAGATGTCCTGCACCACCAAACAATCCAGTGCACCGAGAGCTGCTTCAATGTGGTGCGTATTAGGATCGGACTGCGCCACGTCTTCACCCTGGCAATAAAGCCCTCGGAATTGTCCGTCCACCGCAGCATCGAACATGTTGGGAATCCGCATGCCAGGCTCCGGATCCAGATCCACCTGCCATTCTGCTTCAAACAGGGCGCGGGTGGCAGCATCCGACAAGTGCCGGTAACCGGGCAATTCATGGGGAAAGGAGCCCATATCGCAAGAGCCCTGCACATTGTTCTGGCCGCGCATGGGATTGACCCCGACCCCCTCACGACCGAGATTACCGGTCAACATGGCGAGATTAGCAATACCCATGACGGCAGTGGAACCCTGGCTGTGCTCGGTCACACCCAAACCGTAGTAAATGGCACCGTTAGGCGCGCTGGCATACAAACGCGCAGCTTCACGCAGGGCTTGTGGGTCGACGCCGGTGGCCTGTTCCAGTGATTCAGGGGATTGACTGTCATCGGCAATGAACGCCTGCCATTCACTGAACGCTTCTGACTCACAGCGCTGGTCGATGAACTCAGCGTCGTGAAGGTTTTCAGTAACGATGACATGCGCCAGAGCGTTCAGCAGGGCGACGTTTGCTCCGGGGTTAACCGGCAAGTGATAATCGGCACGAATATGCGGCGAGCTCACCAGCTCAATCTTGCGGGGGTCAATCACAATCAGTTTGGCCCCCTCCCGCAGCCGCCGTTTTAACCTCGAGGCAAACACGGGGTGCGCTTCGGTGGGATTGGCGCCCATTACGATTGCCACATCTGTCTTTGCCACAGACGCAAAGGTCTGGGTACCTGCTGATTCACCCAGCGTAGTCTTCAAGCCAAAACCCGTCGGCGAATGACAAACTCTGGCGCAGGTATCAACATTATTATTGCCGAAGCCCGCTCGCACCAGTTTCTGGATCAGATAGACCTCCTCATTAGTGCAGCGACTGGAGCTAATAGCGCCGATACTATTACGTCCGTACTCTTGTTGAATTTTGCGGAAACGTTGCGCCGCGAAATTCACTGCCTGATCCCAGCTCACCTTACGCCAGGGTTCATCGATACTGTCTCGAATCATCGGCGATGTAATACGATCAGGGTGAGTAGCGTAGCCGAAGGCAAAACGACCCTTTACGCAGGCGTGTCCCTCGTTAGCTTTACCCTCTTTCCACGGCGTCATTCGCACTACCTGCTCGCCCTTAAGCTCCGCGCGAAAGCCACAGCCCACGCCACAATAAGCACAGGTTGTCAGCACCGTATGTTCGGGTTTCCCGTGTTCAATAATACTGTTTTCAGTGAGCGTTGCCGTTGGACAGGCATCAACACAGGCGCCGCAGGATACACATTCAGAATTCAGGAAATCAACGCCACCGGCGCTGACTTTGGAGTCAAAGCCGCGGCCTTCAATGGTCAGCGCGAAGGTCCCCTGAGTTTCCTCACAGGCACGCACGCAGCGCGAACAGACGATGCATTTGGAAGGATCAAACGTGAAGTAGGGATTGGATTCGTCTTTCTCTGCAGCCAAATGGTTTTCGCCTTCAAAACCATAGCGCACTTCGCGCAGTCCAACCTCGCCAGCAGTGTCCTGTAACTCACAGTCGCCGTTGGTCGGGCAGGTCAAACAATCCAGCGGGTGGTCCGAAATATAAAGTTCCATCACTCCATTGCGAATTTTAGCCAACTTCGGCGTTTGAGTTTGCACCTGCATCCCTTCCTCCACCGGCGTAGTGCAGGAAGCGGGGTAACCTCTGCGTCCCTCTATCTCAACCAGGCAGATACGACAGGAGCCAAAGGCGTCGATCGAATCGGTGGCGCAAAGCTTGGGGACTTTGATTCCCACCAGAGCAGCGGCTCGCATTATCGAGGTGCCCGCAGGCACTTCTATAAAAACACCGTCGATATTTGCCGACACCATTTCGGAAGATTGGACCGGGGGCGTGCCGTAGTCTTTTTCCGGTTCGTAATATTGCAGCATCGTGTTCTCCCGCCTCAGGCGAAGTCTTCTGGAAAATATTGCAGTGCACTGCGCACCGGATTTGGCGTCAGTCCACCCATGGCACAAAGCGAGCCCAATTCCATGGTTTCGCAAAGGTCATCCAACAAAGCCATGTTCTCATCGAGTGATTCCCTGGCAATAATTCGATCCATTACCTCGGTACCGCGAACAGACCCCACTCGACAGGGCGTGCATTTACCGCAGGATTCCTCGGCACAAAAGGCCATTGCAAAACGTGCCTGCTGTGCCATGTCGACGGTGTCATCAAACACCACGACACCGCCGTGACCCAACATGCCTCCAGCCGCAGCAAAGGCCTCATAGTCTAGCGGAGTGTCCCAAAGTGGCTCGGGTAAATAGGCACCCAATGGGCCACCCACCTGTATCGCTCGGATCGGCCTACCCGAACGGGTGCCGCCGCCAAACTGATCCAGAACCGCTCGCAAAGTCGCACCATAAGGCACTTCAACCAGGCCACCGTTTTTAATGTTGCCCGCCAGTTGTAAAGTGATCGTACCCAGCGAACGGCCTTGACCAAGAGCGGCGTAAGCCTCCGCACCGCCCGCCATAATAGTGGGGATAGCAGCCAGGGTGAGAACATTGTTTACTACCGTAGGCTTGCCAAAAAGGCCCTCAATCGCAGGCAACGGCGGCTTTGCCCTTACCACCCCGCGACGACCTTCCAGACTTTCCAGCATGGCGGTTTCTTCACCGCAAATATAAGAGCCCGCGCCCAGTCTTAACTCCAGATGGAATTGCCGATCACTGTCGCAGATGCCCTCTCCCAGGTAACCGGCCGCCTCGGCTTTGGCAATGGCAGTGTGCATAACCTCCCAGGCGTGAGGATACTCGGAGCGCAGGTAGATATAACCTTGTTGTGCGCCTACGGCGAGCCCCGCTATCGTCATTCCCTCAATCAACATATAGGGATCGGACTCCATCAGCAGGCGATCGGCAAAGGTGCCGGAATCACCCTCGTCTGCATTACAGGCTATATACTTTTCGTCGCCAGCGGCCTGCAGCACCGTATTCCACTTAATACCCGCAGGGAAAGCAGCACCCCCACGACCACGCAAGCCAGAGCGCGTCACCTCGTCGACAATGTCTTCTGGCGGCAAATGCAGTGCATGCTCAAGGCCATCAAAGCCATGACGCGAGAGATAAGCATCCAGACACAGCGGGTCGTCCAGCCCGGAACGAGCGAACGTCAAACGCTGCTGTCCTGCGAACCATGGGTGCTCCTCGAGCTTCCCCAAATACTTTGGATGCTCGGTGCGGTCGGCAGGCGACAGTGCAACAATATCAGCAACATCTTCAGGGAACAGCGGGCCAAATCCGACGCGCTCCCCTTGTGTTTCAATTTCCATTAAGGGCTCTAGCCAAAACGCGCCACGGGAACCGTTGCGCACAATGGTGGCTTCACTCACTTGCTCTGACAGCACCGCTGCCAGCGTATTGGCCACTTCGTTCGCGCCAACAGCAACTGCCGTAGTATCCCGAGGTATAAAAAATCGTTGGCTCATGATGCGCCCTCCCCCTGACCAATGTTCGCTATTAACGCCGTCAGGCCTGTAGCATCCAGGCGAGCATAAGTTTCATTATCGATACGCACCGATGGTGAGCAGGCACAATTGCCCAGGCAGTAGACTTTTTCAAGCGTTACCGAACCGTCATCGGTGGTTTCACCAAACCCTATTCCCAACTGTTCCTGAGCAGCATGCTCCAGTGCTCTGCCGCCCGCAGCCTGACAGGATTCTGCCGCGCATACCTGCAAAGTATGACGACCAACGGGGCTGGTTTTCAGATCGTGATAGAAACTGATCACACCGTGCACTTCAGCCGCGGACAGGTTCATCACCTCGGCTATAGCCGGAATTGATTCAGGGGGTACATACCCCAGATCTTCCTGCACTGCGTGCAGCAGGGGCAACAGACCACCAGGTGTATTTTCATACTGACACAGTAACTGTGCCAGCAATCTTTCAGTGTCCAATGGCGCCTCTCTATACTAGCGTTTACTCATTTGAGTATGGCTCATTTTGGGGACGCCGTCAGGCGCCCACCACCCAACTACAGGTGCGATGCGTGAAACGCAATGTGCTCACCAATAAAGCTCGCGATGAAGAAGTAGCTATGGTCATAACCAGGCTGCATCCTCAGCTCCAAAGGGTAACCAACACTATTGGCAACCTCTTGCAACAACTCGGGTTTAAGCTGCTCCTGCAGGAAATTATCTGCGTCACCCTGATCAACCAACGCAGGTAACTTTTCCTCAACATGCGCCATCAGCGCACAGCTGTCGTGCTCAGCCCAAGTCGCGCGGTCGTCCCCCAGGTACATGCCCAGCGCTTTCTCGCCCCACGGGCAACGCAAAGGAGAGCAAATGGGGGAAAATGCAGATACCGACTTGAATCGCCCCGGGTTTTTCAGTGCGATAGTCAATGCGCCATGACCGCCCATGGAATGACCTGAGATAGCCATCCGTGCTTCATCCACTGGGAACTGTGCCTTGAGCAGCGCTGGCAACTCGGTGACCACATAGTCATACATGCGGTAATGCTGCGACCAGGGCGACTGCGTGGCGTTGACGTAGAACCCGGCGCCCAGGCCAAAGTCCCATGCGGCCTCCGGGTCATCGGGCACACCCTCACCGCGAGGACTGGTATCGGGTGCAACGATTGCAATACCGTGTTCTGCGGCGTATCGCTGCGCGCCTGCCTTGGTCACAAAATTTTCATCGGTGCAGGTCAAGCCGGAAAGCCAATACAGCACCGGCACTTTGCCCTGCTCCGCCTGTGGGGGCAGATAAATGGAGAAATTCATCTCGCAGCCCAATACCTCGGAAGCATGGCCGTAGCGCAATTGACGTCCACCGAAACAAATATTTTCGCCGATTTTTTCCATTATCAATTCCGTTAGTAAGTGACTACCGAACGAATACTTTCGCCGGAATGCATCAAATCAAACGCTTTATTAATATCGTCCAATGGCATGGTATGAGTGATCAGGTCATCGATATTGATACGCCCGTCCATGTACCAATCAACGATTTTTGGCACATCGGTACGGCCGCGAGCGCCACCAAAAGCAGTGCCTTTCCAGCTACGACCGGTAACCAGTTGGAATGGCCGTGTGGAAATTTCCTGACCCGCGCCGGCAACACCAATGACGCAACTTTCTCCCCAGCCTTTATGACAGGCCTCCAGCGCCTGGCGCATGGTGTTGACGTTACCAATGCACTCGAAAGTGTAATCCAGGCCACCGCCAGTAATTTCAACCAGATGGCCAACCACATCGTCCACCTCTTTTGGATTGACGAAGTCGGTCATGCCAAACTTTTTCGCCAGCCCGACTTTATCGGGATTGATATCGACGCCAATAATTCGCGAAGCGCCTACCATCTTGGCGCCCTGGATCACGTTCAGACCAATGCCCCCAAGACCCCAGACTGCAACGGTTGAGCCAGGTTCCACCTTCATCGTGAAAGCAACGGCACCTATGCCAGTGGTTACACCGCAACCGATATAGCAAATTTTGTCGAAAGGTGCGTCCTCACGCACCTTAGCCAATGCTATTTCCGGCATTACTGAATAGTTGGAAAAAGTAGAGCACCCCATGTAGTGCAGTATCGGTTTACCATCGAGCGAGAAGCGGCTGCTGCCATCGGGCATTACGCCACGGCCCTGTGTCTCGCGAATAGACTGACACAGGTTAGTTTTTGGGTGCAGACAAAAATTGCACTCGCGGCACTCTGGTGTATAAAGCGGGATGACGTGATCACCGGGCTTTAAACTGCTAACACCGGGGCCAACATCGACGACTACACCAGCGCCCTCATGGCCAAGGATGGCTGGAAATTCGCCCTCGGGGTCGTCTCCTGACAGGGTAAACGCATCCGTGTGGCAAACGCCGGTGGCTTTTATTTCGACCAATACTTCGCCCGCGCGCGGCCCATCAAGGTCCACCTCACATATTTCCAGTGGTTTACCGGCTCCAAACGCGACTGCTGCACGTGTCTTCATCAAACTCTCCCTGATTTGGTGTTATCGCAAAATCGGCGTAGTTTAATTAGTTGCCATAAGCAAGATAAATACTCTATCTTGCACCTCACTGTTGTTATATGGAAACAATGAGGGCCTTATTCATGGCATCGCACCGTTGGGAAAGTATAGAAGCCTTTGAGCGAGTCGTGCGCCTGGGGAGTTTTACCCGCGCCGCGGATGACCTTGGAGTTTCTCGCTCTCACGTGAGCCGTCAGATCAACGCGCTGGAAAATCGACTGGATGCCCAGCTACTGCTCAGAACAACTCGTAAAGTATCGACCACGGATGTCGGCCAGGCATTCTATATGCAATGCCGACAAGTACTGGACAACCTCGATGAGGCGGAGCGAGCAGTACTCGACCTGCAGGCCAATCCACGCGGCATCCTGCGAGTGACCGTTGCTGGCGCATTTGGAGAGGACTTTATCGCCCCAGCAGCCCTGGACTTTATGGCTGAATACCGCGACCTCATCGTAGAATTGAACTTCAGTAACCGGCTCATCGACCTGATTTCAGAAGGCTACGACGTAGCGATCAGGGCAGGCACACTGAAGGATTCCTCGTTAATCGCCCGTCGTATTAGTACCCGCAAACTGCTCACCTGCGCATCGCCGGAATATTTACTGCGCAATGGCACACCCAGCAGCATCCACTCCCTGACTAACCATAACTGTCTACTGGGCACACTGGACAGCTGGCGTTTCCGTGAAAATGGGCGAAACCAGGATCTGCGGGTTAGCGGCAACTGGCGCTCCAACAATGGGCGTTCATTACTGCGCGCCGCACGGGCAGGGCTCGGTCTAGTCCAACTGCCCAGCTTCTATCTTGATCAAGATATTATTGATGGTGCGCTGCTACCGGTTCTGGAAGATTACAACCCAACGGACACGGGCGTCTGGGCAGTCTATCCACACAACCGGCACCTGTCTGCAAAAGTGCGCCTGTTCGTCAATTTCCTCGCCGACAGATTCAATGAGTAAGCGGTGAACACACCGCCCTCGAATCTGTATACTCTTGCTCCCTAGCCATTCCCAACACAGGTAATATCATGTCTGAACTGGTCACTGTTGAGATCAACGATCACGTTGCTCACGTCCGCCTCAATCGACCCGAGAAGATGAACGCCCTGAGCTGGCAGATGTTCGAGGCCATCACTGACGCCGGTCGTGAGCTGTCGATTAATAAAGATGTCCGCGCAGTCGTTCTATCGGGCGAGGGTCGTGGATTCTGCGCTGGCCTGGATCTGGAAAACTTTGCCAGCGGCGAACTCAACAGCAACTTCTTCGGCCCCGGCCGCGGCGGCTTCTGGCCAAACTACTACCAATCCCCCGCGTACGTGTGGAAAGCGATGCCAGTGCCAGTCATTTGTGCCTTGCATGGCGTCGCCTATGGCGGCGGATTCCAGATCGCCATGGGGGCGGACATTCGTATTGCTCACCCCGAAAGCAAGCTGTCAGTCATGGAGATCAAATGGGGACTCATCCCGGACATGTCGGCATCACAGACCCTGCGTGACCTGGTGCGCCTGGACATCGCCAAGGAACTCACCTTCACCGGCAGGGTCGTCAATGCTGAAGAAGCCATGTCACTGGGCCTTGTCACCCGGCTAGACGAAGAACCGGTCAGCGCTGCCCTGGCGATGGCTCATGACATTGCCGGTCGCAGCCCTGATGCGATCACCTACGGGAAATACCTGTTGAATCATGGCTGGCACGGCAGTGACAGTGACGGTCTGCGTTTGGAAGAAAAGCTACAGGGCCGCATTCTGGGCAAGGACAATCAGACCGAAGCTGTGATGTCTGGAATGGAGGGGCGACCCGGAAAATTCAACCCCCGCCAAATTGAAACTTTTGAGGACATCGGCAACTTATGACTACTACCTACACACCCCCCAAGGTCTGGACCTGGGACTCAGAGAGTGGCGGCCGTTTCGCCAACATCAACCGACCGATTGCGGGCGCTACCCATGAGAAAGAACTCCCAATAGGCAAGCACCCTTTACAGCTTTACTCACTGGCCACGCCCAACGGAGTTAAAGTTACGATCTTGCTGGAAGAGTTACTCGCCCTGGGTAAGACCGATGCCGAGTACGACGCTTACCTGATCAATATCAGTGAGGGCGACCAGTTCGGTAGCGACTTCGTCGCTGCCAATCCCAACTCGAAAATTCCGGCAATGATGGATCACAGCACCACGCCCCCAACTCGCATTTTCGAGTCCGGCGCAATGATGCTGTACCTGGCAGAAAAGCACGACGCTTTTATTCCGAAAGATGAGCCTGCGCGCGCCGAGTGCCTGTCCTGGCTGTTTTGGCAAATGGCTGCCACCCCCTTCCTGGGCGGCGGGTTCGGGCATTTCTATGCCTACGCGCCGGAAAAATACGAATATCCAATCAATCGCTACGCAATGGAAGTGAAACGACAACTGGATGTGCTCGACCGTCGACTAGCCGAGGCAAGCTATTTAGCAGGCGACGAATACACCATTGCCGACATGGCCGTGTATCCCTGGTATGGCAAACTGATCACCGGCGAAATTTACGACGCTCAGGAATTCCTGGACGTCGCGTCTTACACTAACGTCAAACGCTGGGCTCAAACGATCGAAGGCCGACCGGCCGTGAAGCGAGGCGAACGCGTCAATAAAGCCTGGGGACCGGAAGAAGAAAGAGTGCCAGAGCGCCACGACGCTAGTGATCTGGACTGAATACCCGGTCTAACTCAATGAATTCCCAGGACTCTATCAAGGAACAAAAGCGCATGGGACTGGGAATGATGATCCTGGCCTGGGTGGTATTTTTGGGTCTGGGCATTTTATTTTTTGGCGACGTACTGGAAAAACAATTCAACCCCAACCAACGTCTGGACACCCAATATTCCAAAGCGGGAATGCGAGAGGTGGTACTGCAGCGCAACAAGTTTGGGCACTACGTGACCAGTGGCACGATTAATGGCCAGCCTGTCACCTTCATGCTGGATACGGGGGCTACTGGCGTTGCCATTCCTGAAGCGATTGCGCGAAAACTGGATATACCACGGGGACGCCCGTACCGCACTCAGACAGCAAACGGCATATCCACCAGTTACGCAGCATCGCTAGACAGCGTGGCAGTGGGAGAAATTGAGTTACGTGATGTGCAGGCTGGAATTGCGCCGGGCCTGGCTATGAATCAAATACTTCTGGGCATGACCTTTCTCAAGCACATTGAATTCACCCAACGGGGCGACACGCTAATATTGCGCCAATATTTTTAGGTAAAAAAAATTGGCGCCCCGTTCAATCAAGATAACGCCAGCTATCGGCACCATCAAACTGACGCACCCTGATTTTCGCAAGCTGCGCAGGCTCAACGAGGCATGTGTTAACCGCCATCACCGCACCCTCCTTGGGCTCATGGCTCACCCAGTGAGTCGTACTTCCACACGTTTTGCAGCTGTGAAACGCCAGCTCTTTATCACCCCAGGAATAGGCGATAGATGCACCGGAGTCAGCATTTAGCGTCACTTTATCGACGGGCGCATGTGCCCACACGGTACCCAGACGCCTGCAAATAGAGCAGTTACATTGGGTGAGCCATTCCGGCTGATCGTCCAGCTCAAACGATATTGCGCCGCAATGGCAGTTGCCCTTGATCATTTCACGACTCCTGTTGACTGAAAAAAACCGACCTCGAGACCGGTTTCCCAAACATCGCAATAGTGCGCGTTCTCGCATCTGCCAAACAACTGCGCCAGGACAGGCGTTTACTTATTCACTAGAACCAGTTGTTTTGCATATCCTTGCAGGTACCGTCCAGCTTCATCAGCAATGCAGCCCAGGTTTCAATTTCAGGCAGGTCGTAGCGAGAAAAATACTGCATCGCCTGTAATTTCCCGCGATAAAAATTGGCATCCTCTTCATGTGGGTCTGCGGCCAGACCTCGACAAGCAACGATTCCCTGCTTCAGCCACATCCAAGCGATAACCACGTTACCAAACAAGTCCAGGTACTTCACCGAGTTGGCCAGTACCAGGTCGATATCTTTTTCCGCCATCGAGCCCAACAGGAACTCTGTGACCTGTTTCAGCGTATCCACGGCGGCACTCAACTGCTCTGCAGCTTCTGAAAGTTCTGCACTGGCTCGTGCCTCGGCGATGGTATCGCCTATTGCATTGAGGCATGCCGTGTAGCCCGCGAGCCCGTTCTGCGGCACTTTGCGCGCCAGCAAGTCCAGGGACTGTATGCCCGTCGTGCCTTCATGAATCGGATTGAGGCGATTGTCGCGATACATCATCTCGACCGGATGCTCGTTAACATATCCCGCCCCACCCAGGACCTGTATCGCCATAGAGTTGGCCTTGGGACCATACTCCGATGGCCAGGACTTGATGACCGGTGTTAAAAAGTCGAGAAGCTCATGGGCAGCTGCCCGCTCTTCTTGCGTGTGGGCCGTATGCTCATCATCTGCCAGCATGGTGCCGAATAAACACAGCGCATAAGCTCCTTCTGAGTAGGCTTTTTGCGCCAGCAGCATACGCTTCACGTCGGCGTGTTCGATAATATTTACCGGTGGCGCCAATGGGTCCTTGGCCGACGGCAAGCGTCCTTGTGGGCGTTCCTTGGCATAATCCAATGAGTACTGATAGCCCGCAAGTGCGATGATGGCGGCGCCGCTGCCCACCATAATTCTCGCCTCGTTCATCATATGGAACATGTACATCAAGCCGCGATTTTCTTCTCCCACCAGGTAACCGACTGCGCCTTCTTTCTCACCGAAATTGAGTGCTGTAGACGTTTGCCCGCGACCGCCCATTTTGTGAAACAGCCCGGCCAGGGTAACGTCGTTTCGCTCACCGAGGCTGCCATCATCATTCACCATGAATTTAGGCACAATAAACAGGGATATCCCCTTAACGCCCTTGACCGCGCCCTTGACTCTCGCCAGCACCAGGTGAACGATATTCTCTGTCAGCTCATGGTCTCCACCGGAGATCCAGATTTTGTTGCCGCTGATCCGGTAAGTGCCATCTTGCTGAGGTATTGCCGTGGTCGTAAGATCTGAAAGACTGGAGCCAGCACCGGGCTCGCTCATCGCCATAGTGCCCGCAAAACGGCCGCTTCGCTGGGGCTGCACCCACTTATCCTTTTGCTCTTGTGTGCCATGCGCGTCAATCAGGTTGGCGTTGGCATTGGTGAGCCCGATATAGCCCATGGTCGTGCTGCCAGCAGCGTTGAGATAGGCACCGGTAGCGGCGGTCGCCAGTGCGGGCAATTGCATACCGCCCAACTCGTAATCTGCTCCAGGAGACGCCAGACCGGCCTCAATTACCGCATCAATCGCCACCTTGATCTCCGGTATCATTTGGACTTTTTCGCCATCAAATGTCGGCTGATTGGTATCAACTTTTTGCCTGATAGGTAGAAAGTAGTTTTCTGCAATCGCTTGAGCCACATCGATAGCCGCATCAATCGTTTCCCGATTGTGGTCGCTATAGCGCTCGCGGGTCAGGCTGGACTCTACTTCAAACACTTCGTAGAGCATGAATTCCAGGTCACGACGGCTCAATAAGGGTGCTGGCATGGCTAAAAACTCCGGTGTTGTAATGGTTTGAAAAAATACTATCCGCAACCATATCAGTGAGCAGACGTTGGTTGGTGTCACGCAGGTGACAGACACCTGTTCAATTACCGTTTCATTTATTCAGTAAAGGGATGCTACTCCAGCATTGCCACCCCGATGCCTTGTTCACCGGCGCCGACATAATTCAAATACACCTGAGCATCCGCTTCAAGCAACAAATGCGGATCGCGCAATCCATGATTGGGAACCGCTATTTCCCGCGAATCGGGGGCCACAATCAAACGAGCAGCAGCGCCGCACAGAAAGTTTAAAAGGGCAAGAACCGCAACCATCGACTTTACAACAAAGCGAATCGTTAACAGCGCTCGCCCTCTGTCGCCGGCAATCTCACTGGGTAGTGAGAATCACCTTCCCTCTTGCCTTGCGGTGTATCAGGCAATTAAAGGCATCTTCATACTGTGCCATGGGAAATACGTCAGTCACCACAGGGCTGAGCTTGCCCTGGGTGAACATATCCCACAACTCGGTGATGTTATTGAGGTTTTCCTGCGGCTCTTCGCCGGAGAACCTGCCCCAAAAAACACCTACCAAAGAACAGCCTTTTAACAGGGCCAGATTCAAGGGGATTTGAGGAATAGGGCCACTGGCAAAACCTATGACTAAATAACGTCCTTTCCAGGCCATACTGCGCACTGCAGGCTCGGCGAAATCACCGCCTACGGGGTCGTAAACTACATCGACGCCCTTGCCGCCAGTTAACTCCTTCACTCTATCCTTAAGCGACTCCTCAGAGTAGTTAATGACCTCATCGGCACCCAGTTGCTTACATAGCTCGAGCTTTTCGGGAGAACTGGCCGCAGCAATCACCTTAGCGCCCATCAATTTGCCAAGTTCGATGGCAGTCGTACCCACGCCTCCGGCCGCACCCAGAACCAACAGAGTTTCACCCGGCTGGATGTTGGCACGTTGCTTCAAAGCATAGTAAGAAGTGAAGTACGTAATGCTGACCCCTGCTGCTTGCTCAAAGGTCAAGCCTTCGGGCAGAGGGAAAGCACCCATTTCATGGACCGCAATACGCTCACAAAACGCGCCCGATGCACCCATGGAGATAACCTTGTCACCGACTTTATAGCGAGTGACCTTGTCGCCTACCGCACTCACGACGCCGGCACTCTCGGCACCGGGCACAAAAGGCATGTCCGGCTGAAACTGGTACTTGCCCTGAATCATCAATACGTCAGGAAAATTAAGTCCCGCGGCCTTAACATCAATGATTACATCGTTTTCACCAAGCTCGGGTTCCGGCCACTCGGTTGTCAGCTCCAACTTTTCCGGCAGACCGTGCTCTTTACAAATAATCGCTTTCATCATAAATCTCCAGTCAATCAGGCAACTTCGAACAAGCCAGCCGCACCCATGCCGCCACCAACGCACATGGTAATTACCACGTACTTCACGCCGCGGCGCTTGCCTTCAATCAAGGCGTGACCAATCATGCGTGACCCGCTCATCCCGTAAGGATGACCGATGGAGATCGCGCCGCCGTTAACGTTCAACTTGTCGTTGTCGATACCCAGCTGATCACGACAGTAGATGACCTGCACGGCAAACGCCTCGTTCAGCTCCCACAGGCCGATATCATTCACCGACAAACCGTGTTGCTTGAGCAATTTGGGCACAGCAAATACCGGGCCTATACCCATTTCATCAGGCTCACAGCCGGCAACTGCGATACCGCGATAAATACCCAGGGGCTCGAGACCTCGCTGCTCCGCCAGTTTGGCATCCATCACGACCTGCGCAGAAGAACCGTCAGACAGCTGTGAGGCGTTACCCGCCGTAATCGTGCCCCCTTCAACAACCGTCTTTAGATTGGCCAGGCCTTCAGCTGTCGTGGCGCGCAAACCTTCATCAGCAGATACAGTCGCTTCAGCCTCAGAGGCCTCACCCGTTTCTTTGTTCCAAACCGTGCGCATGCAAGAGACATCAACCAGCTCATCTGCGTACTTGCCAGATTCATAGGCAGCGGCTGTCCGTTGCTGAGACTGCAGGCCGTATTCGTCCATTGCATCGCGAGAGATATTGTAGCGTTGGGCAACCGTCTCGGCGGTCTGCAGCATAGGCATATGAATATTAGGATGCATTGCCATCAGCTCTTCATCCACGAAGCGATGCAGGTTCATGTGCTCGGTTTGGGCCAAAGAGATCGATTCCAGGCCACCACCAACAACCACGTCCATTCCGTCGTACATCACCTGCTTGGCTGCAGTTGCAACCGCCATCAGGCCAGAAGAGCACTGGCGGTCCAGAGTCATCCCAGAGGTCGTTATGGGCAGTCCTGCGCGCAAAGCAATCTGGCGAGCCACATTGGCACCGGTTGGCCCCTGCTGCAGCGCACAGCCCATAATGATGTCTTCAACTTCGCCGGGGTCAATACCGGCACGCTTGACCGCCTCGGCAACAGATGCAGCGCCCAGACTGGCGCCGCCCAAATTATTAAACCCACCGCGGTAGGCTTTGCCGATCGGTGTACGTGCAGTGGATACAATGACTGCTTCTTTCATGATCTTTCTCCAGTAATACAAAACAGGGCACCAAAGGCACCCTCGATATTATTTACTTGTCTACCAAACCAAGGCCTTCCATCGCCTTACCGGTAAACTTGACGGTCTGCTCAAAGCCCGCTTCTGGCTGGCGTTCATTCACCGGGGAGGTAATAGCGTCCCAGTTCGCAGCGATGCCTTCCGGGGTCTGATCCTCTGGCTTAAGCCACACGCCGTCGGTTTCGACAATCTTACTCACCGAGTAAGCGCCCGCGCCGGCGCAGATAATCGTTTTGTTTGGAGCGTCCTCGCTGACCATGTACAGAACCGCTGGCGTCACTGTCTCGGGCGTGAGCAATGCAAAGGCTTCTTCAGGAATCAGCCCTTCAGTCATGCGTGTTCCAGCAGTGGGCGCCAGGGCATTGACGCGTATATCGAACTTGGCCCCTTCCTGCACCAGCGTATTCATGGCGCCAATTACACCCATCTTTGCACTGCCGTAGTTGGTTTGACCGAAGTTTCCGTACATGCCCGAAGAAGAGGTTGTGACCACAACACGGCCATAGGCCTGCTCACGCATGATATCCCAGCAGGCTTTGGTGCAATTAATCGTGCCCATCAGGTGCACATCCACCACCAGCTTGAAATCGTCAAGGTCGCACTTGGCAAAACTTTTATCGCGCAAAATTCCAGCGTTGTTGACTAAAATATCTACCCGGCCCCATTTATCCATGGTCTGCTTGACCATCGCTTCAACTTCTTCGTAGTTGGCGACGTTTGCGCCATTGGCGATAGCTTCACCACCCAGCGCCTCAATCTCAGCAACCACAGCCTGTGCGGACTCCGAACCTGCGCCTGAGCCATCAACACTGCCGCCCAGGTCATTGATGACCACCTTGGCGCCGCGCTTGGCAAGTTCGATGGCATGACTACGGCCCAGACCCTGGCCAGAACCGGTAACGATGGCAACTTTGCCGTCATAGCGAATAGACATTGTTAAACACTCCTATGGGATAAATTTTTTGCGCAGTCATCACCCGCCTGCGTGGGGATAACATCGATGGCAGCGAGTTTAATCGTTTCCTAGCCAGTGATGACCATGGAAAGCCACTCGGCAACCAGCGCCGGCGTGTCCTCGCCCTCGATCTCAACGGAAACCCCCTGCTTTATCAGGAATCGGTTATCGTCTTTACGATCCACGTTTAGCACTTCAGAGTGGCAGCGCACACGCTTGCCAGAGGCGACGGGTGCAAGAAAGCGAACCTTGTCAAAGCCATAGTTGAGGCCCATGACCGTATTTTCAGGAACGACTCCATTGCCCTCTATCATTTTGGACAGCAAAGAGAGTGTCAGGAATCCATGTGCAATGGTAGTGCCGAAGGGCGTATTTTTAGCGGCTTCTTCGTCCACGTGAATGAACTGGTGATCCTCGGTGCAGTCAGCAAAGGTATTGATACGGTCCTGAGTTACCTCGATCCAATCGCCGGGCTCAAATTTGGTACCAATCGCGTTAACCATCTCATCCTTAGGTACAATTTTTACAGCCATGGGGGAGCTCCCTTGAATTAAGTTATTAGCGGTGTCTGGAATTTTCGGCACTCTTTATGCCACTATTGAACTGCGATTACAAGTTGCGCCTGATTCACGGAGCTCGCGGCGAAGAATTTTGCCTAAGTTGGCACGGAGAAGCCCCTTAGCAAAGGCAACCATTCAGGAATTTTGGTGCAGTGCCAACTGCTCTCGACAAAACGCTTTGAGGCTATTATTGTCTGTGCGATGAGAGACTATAGCAACATGATGCCCGAATCAGGTTTCTACCGAGACTACGTTCAAGCGAGTTTCGATGAACGACTGCCATCGTTATCACAATTGCGAGGAATATCCTCTTGAAACCCCCTCCGCTGGCTCTTGCTCTTTCTGACGGCCCGAGAGCTTTACTGGATGCTGCCGTGCTTGGCCTGGCAGCCCCACTTTTGCGCAAAATGCCAAAAGCCACAGGAAAACACAGCGTCATGGTGATACCGGGCTTTCTCGGCGATGATGGCGGCAACGGTCCACTCATTCGCTTCCTGAACAGTTTGGGGTATCAGGCCAGTGGCTGGGAGCAGGGTCGCAATCTGGGTACTGCCAGTTTCGATAAGGACAGTCTTACCGCGGCGCTGGGGAGTCTTGCTGTCGCAGGCGGTGGCAAGGTGACCCTGATCGGTCATTCTCTAGGTGGCATCTACGCCCGCGAAATTGCTCGCATGGAGCCCGGTGTTGTCCGCCAGGTCATTACCCTTGGCAGCCCCTTTGGCTCCGGGCATGAAGAGGCATCTCACGCCTCACGACTCTACAGAAGGTTGAACCCCGGGGATCACAGGGAGATGGTGAACCCCGCCCCGCCACCGGTGCCTACTACGGCCATCTACACCCGGGGAGACGGTGTCGTCAATTGGCGTACATCCGTTCAGCGAGGTGATTACCCCAATGTTCACAATATAGAGGTGCTTGGCAGCCATATCGGGCTCAACATGAATTTGGCTGTTTGGTATTGGGTCGCGCGAAAGCTCACCGAGCATTAGCTATCGCCCTGGCCAACTGCCTGGGCTTTCTTGACGTCTGCTTCAAGATGCCTGCCCGCCAAGTAGAACAACACTATTCCTATTGAACTTAACAAGCCTACCGTCAACATTGCATAGCGTAAGCCATCGTTTCCGAGTGCGGCATATACAAATCACTGAGGACACCAACCGTCAGTGGTCCAAGCCCAAGCCCGATCATATTCAGCACAAAAAACAGTATCGCGGAAGTCATGGCACGCATAGAGGGCGGTACCAATGCGTGGCAGGTAGCGACCACAGGGCCCATGTAGGTATTTAAAAATAGAGTAACAAAGAACATCAGGCCAATAACGACCGTTGTGTTGTCTAGCAGCAGGTAGGGAAAACCCATTGGTAGCGCAATAATGCCTGCCGCCGCCGGCAACCAAACGTACCAACGGCGGTCTCTCACACCCAGGCGGTCCGTAAGGTAGCCGCCCAAAAACGTGCCTATCATGCCCCCACCACCGCCAAATATCGCCAGTACTACACCAACTTCACCCACGCTAAAACCATGATTTCGAATCAGGAAAGACGGCGCAAAATTGCCATTGCCATAACCCGCAAACGATGTCGCCCCGGCTGCCAGGGCCAGATACCAAAAACTGCGCACCGAAGACAAGTGCTTGAGCGTCTCACCCAGAGACGGTTTGTGCGCCATGTTGACCGACTCGTCCCATTGTCCTCTCGGTGGCTCTTTGACCGTGAAATAAAAGACAACTGCCAGCAGCACCCCTGGAATACCAACGGAGAAAAAAGCGATACGCCAACCAAAGAACTCGCTGATCAATCCGCCAACAATAAACCCCATCAGAATTCCCAGATGGAGCCCGGTGGTATAGATAGCCATCGCGGTTGCTCTGCGCTCCGGCGGGTAGTAGTCACTAATCATCGAGTGAGCAGGCGGACTGCCGCCCGCCTCGCCGATACCTACCCCGATTCTCGCCAGCAGTAACTGGCTGTAGTTCTGCGCAAGACCCGACAAAGCGGTCATCCCACTCCAGACAGCAAGAGATGCTGTGATGATATTGCGACGGTTAGTACGATCGGCCCAGTAGGCGATGGGGATACCAGCTGTGATGTACACCAACGCAAAAGAAAAGCCGCTTAAAAGGCCCAGTTGAGTATCGGAAAGCCCCATGTCATTCTTGATGGGTTCCTGCAAAATCACCAGAATCTGTCGGTCGACGAAGTTAAAGGCATAAACCAGCGTCAGCATAAACAAACCATAGCCGGCGACTTTGCTACTGACTTTTTTATCGGAACTGACTGCGGACGTCACGCTCATTACTTATCCTTCCTGTGGTATCGCGTCATTGTTCCATAACAGGCTACTGATGTAATCCTCGTCGTTGTCGATATCAATACCTGGCGTTAACATAAACGACTCCGGCCTTACCCCGTTGGCATTACTCAAAACACATTCGAGATCACAATTTATGGAATATGAAACAATACGGTATGAAGTGAAGAATCACATTCTAACCCTCACTCTCAATCGTCCGGACCAGCTCAACGCTTTTACCATCGTCATGGCTCACGAACTGATTGACGCATTTAACCGTGCCAGCGAGGACGATGAAGTTCGTGCCATTGTGGTCACCGGCGCGGGGCGCGCTTTCTGCGCTGGCATGGACCTCTCGGGAGAAGGCAATGTATTTGGTCTTGATGAGGCGCGGTCACCGACCATGGAAGACATGGAGAAAAGACTTAACGACCCGGATATTATCTCCGGCGTCAGAGACACGGGCGGCCGGGTAACTCTCGCCATTTACGATTGTAAAAAACCAGTGATTGCCGCAATCAATGGTGCCGCAGTCGGCATAGGCGCGACGATGACTTGCGCCATGGATATTCGCCTGGCGTCCGAAAACACCCGCATTGGCTTCGTTTTTAACAAAATCGGAATCACACCAGAGGCCTGCTCCACCTGGTTTCTACCCCGTATCGTCGGTGTTTCACAAGCACTTGAATGGTGTTACACCGCGGATATTATCGGGCCAGAGGAAGCGCTATCTGCCGGACTTGTAAAGTCTGTATTGCCGGCCGACGAGTTGCTCGCCGGGGCTTATCGCATTGCCGAAAAAATCGCCCAGCACTGTCCCGTCGCGATCGCGCTGACCCGGCAAATGATGTACCGAAATGCTGCGGCGCCACATCCAATTGAAGCCCACAAAGTGGATTCGCTGGCGATTTTTTACGCCAGTCTCAGCAGTGGCAAAGAGGGCGTACAGTCCTTTCGCGAAAAGAGAGCCGCAAATTTTACCGATAAGTGCTCTGTCAATATGCCGCCCTTCTATCCCTGGTGGGATCAGTCGGAGTCTTGAATCAAACCCGAGCCATGTTCGGCCCGGGGGCGGCGTTGCAGACTGTCATGACGATACTCTGTGGGGGTACAGTCATGCCAGGTTTTGAAAGCTGCTGAGAATGAAGAGGGGTCACCGTAGCCTAGCAAAAAAGCGATTTCGATGACGCTCAGTCGGTTCTCTTGCAGGTAACGCTTGGCGAGTCCTGATTTAACGCTCTGCAGCAGCTGCTGGAAATTGGTGTTTCGCTCTTTTAAACGACGCTGCAATGTACGCCGGGAAATATTCATATGGCTAGCTATGCTGTCGATGGAGCCCCCTCCCAGGGGAACCTGACGTCGAATAGCCGAGTGCAGCGCGAGAGAAAACGGATCGCTTACTGAGTTATCACTGCTAAAAAACAGGGAAAACTCCTCTTCCACTGCCTCATAGATACGCGTACTGACGTGTAGCTGGGGGAAATCCAGTACCTTACGATCGTAGTAAAGCGCGCTGCGGGGCTGATTGAAAAACAAGGGCGCTCGAAAAGTCGACTCCAGAACATCAACATTTTCTGGCCGCGGGTAAGACAAGTCAACACGACGTGGACGCACAGGCAACAGGCAGTAACTGTCCATCTGTAACACTGTAGTCGACAGGATATTGTCGCTGATCAGGCAGCGCTTTGCCTGCGGCGGATCCTCAGGGTGCCACTCCATGACGAACTCACCCACGTTGCGAGTGATTTTGATCACTCCCAGATCCCCGAGAAGACTGGAGACGCTGGGCATTAAGTTGAGCCAGTCTCGCAGTGTCGTTGAGGCCGATGCGAGATACACCAGTACGTGCGCAGCTTCCATGTATGTCACTCGACCACTGAGCAGCCCGAAGTCAGGGTTCTCGGTCTGGAGTAAAAACTCTCGTTGCAACTGATAGAACACAGCAACGGGCACCCGGGCGTCGGGAACTTCCAGAAGACTGGTGTCCAGACCCGCGTCTCGCGCGATACAAGCTGAATCCGCACCCAAAGCCGTCGCCAGGTCCATCAGCCCGCGCAAGCTCCTCGCGTGGACATACCTATTGTCGAATTTACTCTCTGGGCTTGGTGAGCCAATAACCATTTGCAGCGGGAAATACCTGATGCGATGCGATGCGACCCTCAATATATCAGCATTAGCTTTTCTAAGCCCCGAATTATCGCAAGCAGCAACACCAAGCAGGCATCTGCGTTTGGAGCATTGCGTGGCGCAAACTCTTGCGAGTATGGCGCCATATCCCATGACCTGACTCGATGCATTCAGTAAACTGCTTGCTCTCATCCATGCTGACAGGGAAGAAAAATCAATGTCTGACAAGGTATTGCGCATCGGCGGGGCCAGCGGCTTCTGGGGCGATGCAGCTCGAGCAACTCCACAGCTGCTAAGCGCCGGCGAGCTGGACTACATCGTTTATGACTATCTAGCGGAAATCACCATGTCCATCATGGCCAGAGGTCGGGCCAAGGACGAGACCAAGGGTTACGCCGTCGATTTTGTCACGGCGGCCATGAAACCGAACTTGCGCCTGGTCGCCGAACGCGGAGTAAAAGTCATTTCCAATGCAGGCGGCACCAATCCCCGGGCCTGCGCTGATGCACTGCGTGCGGAAATTGCCGCGCAGGGACTCGCACTCAAAGTCGCCTGTGTCAGTGGTGACGATTTAATGCCGCAAACAGCACAGCTGTCCGATAGTGGAGTCCGAGAGATGTTCTCTGACGAAGAATTCCCGGCGGTAGAGCGAATACAAAGCATCAACGCCTATCTTGGAGCATTCCCAATAGCCAGGGCACTTGGTCTGGGTGCCGATATTGTAGTGACTGGCCGATGCGTGGATAGCGCGGTTACGCTAGGTGCCTGTATTCATGAATTTAACTGGAACAGGGACGATCTTGACCAGTTGGCTCAAGGCTCCTTAGCTGGACATATACTCGAGTGTGGCCCGCAGGCCACCGGCGGTAATTTCACCGACTGGGAGCAGATCACTGGCATGGCCAATATGGGGTACCCCATCGCCGAGATAGCAGCGGATGGCAACTTCATCTGCAGCAAACCGGCTAACACTGGCGGTCTGGTCACCGTGGGCACAGTCAGCGAACAAATGCTCTACGAAATTGGAGATCCACAGGCGTACATGCTGCCCGACGTGATTTGCGATTTTTCTACTGCGGTTCTGGCGCAGGTGGATGGCAACAGAGTCAGCGTTAGCGGCGCAACGGGTCGCCCTGCTCCCGATACTTACAAGGTCAGTGCCACCTATGCGGACCAGTTTCGTGGCGGTGTCTATATGAGTTTTTACGGCCTGGACGCCGATCGCAAGGCAAACGCCCTGGGCAAAGCCGTGTTCGAAGCATCACGCAATGTGTTCAGCGCAGTTGGCCTTGCCGACTTCAGTGAAACCAGCATCGAACTGCTGGGCACCGAAAGCCAGTATGGTGATTTTTCAGCAGTAGAGGACTGTCGTGAAGTGGTGATGAAAATAGCCGCCAAACATCCGGACATGATGGGCATTGGCATCATGCTAAAGGAGTCTGTAGGCCTGGGGCTAGCAACGCCACCGGGGTTGTCCGGTTTTGCCGGAGGGCGCCCCAAACCCTCTCCCGTTGTCCGCTTATTCTCTTTTCTTATCGACAAGGCAAGAGTGGAGGTCAGCATTGACCTCGATGGACAGACGACTCCCTGTGATGAAGTGCACGGGCAACCGCTTAATGTGGACCACATCGAAAGACCATGCGCTCCAGATAGTGCGGCCGCGGAACCATCAGTTAACGTTCCACTCATAAAACTCGCCTGGGGACGCAGCGGCGACAAGGGGGCTAAAGCCAATGTGGGCATCATTGCTCGCGATCCAAGCTATCTGCCTTACATCTACCAGGCCCTTAGTATTGAGGCTGTCACTGACCGATTTGCGCATTTTCTGGAGAGCAGCGAGCCCGGTGCTGTGGAGCGATTCCTCCTTCCTGGATCAAATGCTATTAACTTCTTACTGCACGAGGTACTCGGCGGTGGCGGCATAGCCAGCATTCGCAATGACCCACAGGGCAAAGGCTATGCGCAGTTACTGCTATCCGTTCCGATTCCTGTTCCGGCATCAATCGCGGAGACTCTTTCATGAGCATATTCAAGTCCAAAATCAATACGAATTCCGAAGGCTTCCGCAAAAACAGGGAAGACATGATGGAGCATATTCAAAAGCTGCGTGAACTGAACAGCCGGGGAGCAACAATTTCCGAGAAGCGTCGCCCGCGCTTCGAGGCTAGAGGACAACTCACTCCCCGCGAAAGACTAGCTCGCCTGCTGGACCCCGGTATGCCATTTATGTCTATCGGTAATATCGCTGGTTATTTACTGGACACTGACGATCCAGACAAATCAGTGCCCGGCTCTACAGTAATGTCTGGTATTGGTTTTATCGGTGGCGTTCGCTGCATCATTGTCGTGGATGACAGTGGAATTCAGGCAGGTTCATTAACGGTTGCTGGCGGCTATCGTATCACCAGGGCAGAAGAAATTGCTCTGGAACAACAGCTTCCACTGGTGCATCTGGTTGAAAGTGCTGGCGGCGATCTTATCAAGTACACCGTGGAGAGTTTCTCCAACGGCGGCTTCCTGTTTGGCAATCTGGCGAAGTTATCAAAGGCTGGTATTCCAGTGATTTCGATTCTGCACGGCTCATCTACCGCCGGCGGAGCCTACATGCCCGGTTTATCTGATTACGTTATTGCGGTCAAAGGCAATGGCAGGGCGTTTCTTGCCGGTCCGCCACTGCTCAAAGCTGCCACCGGAGAAATAGCCAACGAGGAGGAACTGGGTGGCGCAGAAATGCACGCTAATATATCGGGTCTAACCGACTACCTCGCAGAAAATGATGGCCAGGCGGTGCAGATGTGCCGAGAGCTTATTCACCGATTACGTTGGAATAAGAGTTGTAACGCGCCAAACAGAGGCCACTACCTGGAACCTCTTTACGATCCCGATGAAATCGCTGGCGTGATCCCCTGCGATTATCGCACCCCCTATGATATGCGTGAACTCGTTGCTCGTATCGTCGACGGCTCCGACTTTATGGACTTCAAATCACGCTATGGTTCAGCCACCGTCTGTTTGCAGGCGGAAATATTCGGTTTACCCGTCGGTATTATTGGCAACAACGGCCCCATAGACCCCGATGGAGCGAATAAGGCGACGCAATTTTTGCAGCTCTGCGATCAATCAGATATTCCAATGGTGTTCCTACAGAATACAACCGGCTACATCGTTGGCACCAAATCTGAACAAGCAGGGATGATCAAGCACGGCGCAAAAATGATCCAGGCAGTGCGAAATCTTGAAGTACCCCGTATTACCTTAATGACCGGCGCCAGCTTCGGCGCAGGAAACTATGGCATGTGCGGTCGCGGCTATGAGCCTGACTTTCTCTACACTTTTCCCCAAGCCCGTATGGGAGTCATGGGCGGAGAACAAGCAGCGAAAACCATGTCCATGGTTGCGCGAGGCAAAGCTGAAGCCGCCGGTCAGGATGTGGACGAGAACGTTATTGCGCAGCAAGAAGCTTATCTCGCCAATCTCTTTGACAGTCAGTCCAGTGCTTACTACACCTCTGGTCATATGTTGGATGACGGCATGATAGATCCACGTGATTCGCGAAAAACGCTTGGGTTTCTATTGGAAACCGTATGGGAAAAGCGCAATCGCACGGTGAGAGAAAACAGTTTCGGCATCGCTAGAGTGTAATCTGCAGGAGATAACAAATGACGACATTACCCCAAACCAAGTGCCTGGTCCTTGAACAGCAAGGTAGCGTCCTGACGATTTGGCTTAATCGACCAGAAGCTAAAAACGCGCTGTCCGCAGAGATGGTAGAAGAAATGGAAGCGGTGTTAGACGCGGTGAGAGAGGATCGCTCGTTGCGCACCCTCATTCTTCGCGGCAAAGGCGGCATGTTCTGCGCCGGCGGTGACATCAAGGGATTCAAATCCGGGCTACAGAGCGGCGCACCTGACGAAGAGGAGATGGCGAGGGGCAATCGCAGCTTTGGCAACTTGATGGTCAAATTGAATGAGCAGCCCCAGGCAACCATTATGCTGGTTGAGGGCGCTGCAATCGGCGGCGGTCTGGGTCTCGCCTGCGTCGGCGATGTCACCATAGTGACAAGGGACGCCAGATTTCGACTCAGTGAAACCAGTCTCGGTATACCGCCAGCGCAGATCGCACCTTTCGTCACAGAACGCGTGGGTCTTACGCAGGCTCGCCGGTTGATGATGACTGGCGCCCGGTTCAAAGGTAGCGAAGCGGTCGACTACGGCATTGGACACATTCTCGCGGAGGATGCCAATGATATGGAAGCCAAATGCGAGGGCGTGCTTGAACAAATCAGGCTTTGTGCTCCGGGTGCGAATGCCGCAACGAAACAAATAGTCTTCGAAACGACTCGCCGAACACGTTCTGATGCTCTGGATTTCGCCTCGCGAGGCTTCGCCAAGTGCATGCTGAGCGACGAGGGTAAGGAGGGTGTTAGCGCCTTTGTGGAAAAGCGCAAACCCAGCTGGGCAGCAGAATAGGAAGCGGAGAAAACAATGACCAAATTTTCCAGCATATTGATCGCTAACCGGGGTGAGATAGCCTGCCGGGTAATTCGCACTGCCAAAGCACAGGGCTATCGCACTGTCGCAGTGTATTCTGAAGCAGACGCAGGAGCTCCCCACGTAAAAATGGCCGATGAAGCTATCTTCATCGGACCCAGCCCTGTTAACGAGTCCTACCTGGTACAGGAAAAAATTATTGAGGCAGCGAGAACCAGTGGAGCACAAGCCGTCCATCCCGGTTATGGCTTCCTCAGTGAAAATGCGGACTTCGCCTGCGCTTGCGAGGCAGCTGGCCTGATTTTTATCGGCCCCAGCCCCGATGCCATTCGTCTGATGGGCAACAAGGCAGAAGCCAAACGCCGCATGCTAGACGCTAAGGTACCCTGTGTCCCCGGCTACGAAGGTGCAGACCAAAGCGACAGGGCACTGATCGCTGAAGGCGAGAAAATCAGCGCTCCATTAATGGTGAAGGCGGCGGCAGGCGGCGGTGGCAGAGGCATGCGCCTGGTGAACGACATGGCTGAACTGGTCAACGCCATCAAACTAGCGCGCGCCGAGGCCGAATCAGCCTTTGGCAACGGTGAGCTCATTCTGGAAAAGGCCATCGTTCGGCCTCGCCATGTAGAAGTGCAGGTATTTGCTGACACTCAGGGAAATACGATTCACCTGGGAGAGCGCGACTGTTCGGTGCAACGCCGCCACCAAAAAGTAGTAGAGGAAGCGCCCTGCCCCG
The DNA here is from genome assembly GCA_000156295.1 of marine gamma proteobacterium HTCC2148. GTDB lineage: Bacteria > Pseudomonadota > Gammaproteobacteria > Pseudomonadales > Halieaceae > Halioglobus > Halioglobus marinus. The sequence goes on along the minus strand of DS999235.1, from coordinate 7,237 downwards.
TCATGACCGACACCTTGCGCGCCGAGATGGGTGCAGCAGCTGTAGCAGCCGCAAAAAGCATTCATTATCGCGGTGCCGGTACGGTTGAATTTTTGCTGGACGAAAAAGGCACTTTCTACTTTCTTGAAATGAACACACGTTTACAGGTCGAGCATCCAGTCACCGAACTGATTACCGGCCTGGACCTTGTTGCACTGCAACTGCAGGTGGCCCAGGGAGAGCCCCTGGGACTTAACCAGGAGGACATTACGCTCACCGGACATGCCATTGAGGCCCGCTTGTACACGGAAGATCCCGCTCAGGATTTCTTGCCAAGCTCAGGATCCGTAGACCTATGGTCTCCTGCCAGCGGCGTTGGCGTGCGTATCGACAGTGGTATCTGCACAGGCCAGGAAATTTCACCTTTTTATGACCCGATGGTCGCTAAAGTGATAGCCCACGGTCCAACAAGGGATATCGCCCGTCTACGCCTGATCGAAGCCCTGAACGCAACCGTATTATTCGGCTCCACACATAACAGCGACTTCCTGGTGGCCTGCCTTGAGAAACGATGTTTTGCAGAGGGCCAGGCCACCACAGCTTTTATCGCCGAGGAATTTGCGGAGGGAGAGACAAGCAGTCCGGAGCCCGATTTTACCGATAGCGCTGTCGCCGCGGCACTACAACTCTCACTTGAATACGAGGAGCTTTACGATCGCGCAGTCATTGTTGCCCCCCAGTTACGCAACTGGGCCAGCGCCAGCCCACTGATCTCCCGAAAAAAGTATACCCACAGTGAGGTAACTACCCACGATTTGAGCGTGACGCCCCTTGGCGACAAGCTCTACAAAGTATTCAACGCAGATAACGAGGTCAGCGTTGAGCTGATCTCAATGGACGGCACCACTGCTCACATTAGTATCGATGACATGCAACACACAGTCCGATACATGACACCCCGTGTGGGAAAAATTTATTTGTCTATGAACGGTCGAGCCAACGTTTACGAGGATCAAATTCGGCTTGATGGCCAGCAGAATGAGGTTGGCGGTAGCGGTAAAGTCGTCGCTCCAATGCACGGTCTATTACTGGAAATAAGAGTTAGCGCAGGAGACAAGGTAGCAAGCGGGCAGACTCTCGCTGTACTGGAAGCGATGAAAATGCACTATGAGATTGTCGCCGACGCCTCAGGTACCGTTACCGAAGTGCTGGTAGAATCCAATAACCAGGTCGCTGCGGACGACTTGCTCATCGACATCGATACAGAAGCCTGAACAGCATTTACGCGTTAGCAAGGTTCGCCCGAACTACGAAGCTTTCACCGGCCAGGTTAACTGCCAGAGGGCTATTCCCGCCTCCCGGCGGTTTCTTGCCAATGGCAGCCATGCCACTGGCTAGCTGGAACGCTGAGCCATCAAGTGCTTTTGCAACGCCATCAAACGGCGCGTCGCGCTGAACACTGACATTTCAGGTCTGGCACGCCCGGTGCGCCCCAATTCATCAATCTGCGCGTAAAACCAATACTGCACGCTAAACGTCGCCATGGTACGAAGTGTCTGGCTACGATTAAGAAAGCTCAGCCAGCTGGGAAACAGAGACAGTTCATTCTCGTAACGTGGAAGCTCATCGAGTCCCTTAAATAACTGTTCCGGCGCATCAGTCATCACACACATGGGACGTCCAATACCAATGATGTTTGCTCCCGCAGTAGCGACCGCCTGCTCCATTGCGTCGCGCCGACGAAAACCACCGGTCACCATGAATGGAATTGAAACCTGCTCGCGCATGGCGACGGCAAAATCAACAAAATAAGCCTCTCGCTGCTGGGTAGACTGCGCCACCTCCTGCGGATCAACTTCTTCTACCCCTTCCACACCCAGAAGTTTGGGTTGCTCGTAAGTACCACCTGAGATCTCTAATAAATCGACACCTTCTCGCTGTAACCACTGCGCAACCTGCAAGCTATCGGCAAAATCAAATCCACCTCGCTGGAAATCTGCGCTGTTCAGCTTAACCGCCACGGGAAAAGAGGGGCCAACACTCTCACGCACAGCGCGCACAACCTCGAGTAACATTCTCGCACGATTTTCGAGCACCCCTCCGTATTGATCAGTGCGCACATTAGAGCGCGGGCTGAGAAACTGGGACAACAAGTAACCGTGAGCAGCATGAACTTGCACGCCAGTAAAACCTGCCTCCTTAACCGCCCGGGCGCACAGCGCAAAGCGGCCCACAAGGTCTTGTATTTCAGCTTCAGTGAGTGCCACGGGCTCGCCGAACTGTCCGCCAGGCAGCCCAAGTTTCACTGCAGAGGGGGCCTTGGGATGCGGATTAACGTTGCTCTGGGTCTGTCTTCCCGCGTGACTGATTTGCGCCCAAAAGTGATTACCCTGGCGTGTACCGGCCTGCGCCCAAGAGGCGAGAGCAGCCTTCATCTGCTCATTCGGCTCCCGATCTATAACCACATTACCTGGTCGTTCCAGATGGTCGGCATCCACTTGTATATTGCCTGATAGCAACATGCCCGCGCCCCCGTCACTCCATAACCCGTAAAGCGTTTCAAGCTCGGGGGTAGGCAACCCATCGGCTGTAGCGAGACCCTCTGTCATCGCGGCCTTGGCAACACGATTGGCAAGTGTGGCTCCACAGGGCAGGATTAACGAATCCTGCAGGGGTCTCGAACTGGCTGAATTTTCTTGCATAATTTTGGTTATCGCTATTTTTTTATTGAGTCACCCCGCACCCGGGGTTGGGTGCAGAGCTTATGAACATCAGACTTCGCGGCAAAAACGCGCAATACTGGCTGCGGTTTCGCGGCTCACGTCCGGACAGGCCACGGCAAAAATCTCGGTTCCGTGAATGGTACCCATCACCTGCAAACAGCGGGCGGCCACGCCAGCACGCAGCAGCAAACGATAAAAGGCAATGCCCTCGTCTCGCAACGGGTCACATTCATTGACACTGATAACTGTGGGCGGCAGCCCCTTTACATCTTCTTCTGAAGCAAAGTCTGGCCATGCCAGTGGATTTCCGTTCTCGAATTCAGCAATACCATAGGCCACAGCGCCATGATTGTTATGAAGATCCAGTAATAGGCCGTTGTTTTCCACCGACGAAGGGTAACGGTCCTGCGGCCAGGCGCCTGCGATGTAGGGGCATAACGCATAGAGCCCCCTGACCAAACCAATATCGCCATCATTCTTCAGCTGTAAACCAGTGGCGAGTGTCAAGTTGCCGCCGCCGCTCTCACCAGAGACGATAATATGCTGGGAGTCGACACCCAACGCCTCGGCCTGGCTCACCAGCCAGCGTAGCCCTGATACGCAATCATTTAGCCCCGCCGGAAATGGCGCGACTTCGGGCGCCGAGGACGGCGTTACGCAGTTTCGGAAATCAACCATCGCCACCGCGACTCCCTGAGCAGCGATGATCTTACCCCATGCGCGATAAAGCCCGTTAAAGCAGGACATGGACTGCATGCCACCGCCATGGATGTAATAAACGCACGGTAGATGCTGATCAGAATCAGGACGGATGAACTGGATTTTGATGGTATTGCCGTCCGGCTGCGAGACAAATTCATGCTCTGTGATACTCAGCCCATCAGAAGGCGCAACCTGTTCATTGTCTGCCAGCTCAAACATTGCGGTCATTTCATTCATCCGCGCCAAGCTTTCCGGCCTACTCGCTCTCTCTAGTAATTTCTCCCGGTTCTCAACATTCTTTGCAGCCGCGACTGGCATGGAGCCCATCAATTCCTTGATACGCGGATCTACGCGGGGATCATCACTTAATTTACTCATTCACTCGCTTCCGATTTTGAGAGACAAAGCCGGCAGTATAAACAGCGAACGTTTAGATGTCGCTTTCTTTGAAATTTTGCTGGGCGGGGAAACCTAATTCAGGTACTTAACAAACCAGGCCAGTGCCTCACCTCTTGAAGCGCTGAGGTTTTCTCCCTGGTACATTTCGTAGTGGCCACCAGGGTAAGTGACATAACGCGAGGGTAGTCGCCCTTTTATCGATTCATACAACAGCCCCCCGTTTTTCGAGGGGTCGAATAAGGTCTCGTCTTCAGCATCAATGATCAGTGTTGGCGCCTCCAGCCGATTCAGCTTAGCCAATGGCTCGAACTGCTTTAATGCAACCCAGTCTGGATAACCGCGAAGACGCGGGTCGCCTTCACTTTCAGGCCCAGGATAAGGCGGTATTTCGCCTCTCGCAGCCTCGGCTTCTGCTTGCCGCATCAATTCTGCAGGCAGCTGCTTTAAATTGTAGGAATAATTCACCGGCCCCATCTGAGTGACATAGGCCTTAATGCGATCGTCGCCGGTTGCGCTCACCAGTGCCAGAGCGCCCCCCATGGACGTACCCCATATACCGAGTTTGTTCGACATTACACCGGGTTCACCCCCGAGATAATGAAGAGCTGCCCTGACATCAGCAGCCATAGAAAAAGGGCTAACCACCTTGCGAACATGAGTGGCTTTGAGTGTTACCTCCGCTGATTCTTCGGTAGGCTCAAGCTTTGTCGCCGCAAGTAACGGGCCGTCGCTTTTACCCCAACCCTTGAAATCGAAGGTAAGCACGACAAACCCTGCCTCTGCGAAGTAGCTAGCATAGTTCTTGCCCACGTTTTCTTTGTTACCGCCCCAGCCCGGAACCATCAAGATGCCGGGCAACTTGTGACCGTCAGCACTGTCATGGGGACGATATACATCGCCGGCAAGGCGCACGCCCTGACTCCAGATGATCACAGCTTCGCGATCAACTCCCCTCGGCGCGTCGGGGCCGGCGTTGACCCACAGTGGAGCAAAGCAGCTCAGAATGACAACAGCCGAAGCAAGCCGTGCTCTAAAACCGGAGACAA
>DS999235.1:0-2155 GCA_000156295.1 marine gamma proteobacterium HTCC2148 | reverse complement strand
ACAGCGATGTGTACTGCTCGTCGGTATACAGGTAACTGGTGGTCGCCATCCAGTTAAGGGACAGCATTTCCCAGTCATAAATCAGATTGGCAGAAAAACTGGTTTCCGGAGTGAGTGGAAAACTGTTGCCGGCAAGGTCCTGAGCTTCAGTGCACAACAGATCCTGGCTGTTGCCTTCCCTGAGCGGGCCAAGGCTGCAGGCTTCGTTGTCTACAGAGCTGAAATCCTTATATTCCGTGTCGTTGTAGGATGCGGCCATACTGAAGGTCAAGCCTTCAGTGAGCAGTGCCACCAGTTCTATCTCAACGCCCCAGGCTTCTGCTTCTTCTGCATTCTCATAAACTGTCAGGGGCACGCCCTCAACAATATCCGACCTGAGTACCTGCAGATCCTCGTAATCGTACAGGTAAACCGCAGTGGTCAAATTCAGGCGTTGATCCCAGAACGTACCTTTGTAGCCTATTTCGAACGACAACAAATCTTCAGGGTCTACTGCCCCGACCTGGTCAGCCCCAGTAGGGGTCATTAAATTGAAGCCACCCGAGCGATAACCGGTTGCAGCAAAACCGTACACAAAGTGATCGTCATTAAAGAAATGATCCACGCCTACACGCCAGGTCACCTTATTCCAGTCGTCCTTGATATCACGGTAAACAGTTGGGTCATCCGGATCGCCAACCCACTGGACAAAATAATTATCGCTAGCGTCTTTTTCATCGTAGGTGTAGCGCAAGCCGAGCGTCAGGATAGTATTGAGAGTCATATCCCAGTTCATCTGTCCGTAAGCAGCGTATGAGGTAGTTTCGATGGCCGCTTCACCGCGGAATAAGTAGCCATCCTCCAAATCCACTGGCACGGGCCCACTGCCCACGAAGGTCGCAAGAACGGCGTAAGTCTCCCTCAACTCCTGGTTATGCTCGATAAATGCCAGCGCTGATCTTCTTCACTGTCATAGTAGTAAAGACCACCGATGAAATTTATATCGCCATCGAAGTCGCTGATAAACTGCAGCTCATGCGAGGTGAACGTAGACTCTGAGAAAATGGACGAGTGGTATCCGCAGGCGTAAACGTGTAACCGGTGAGAAGAGAAACAGGCAACCCGGGCGCCAACTCCAATTGACTCCAATCCAGACCGGAATCCTTAGCACGAATTAAATCTGCATCGTAATCGGAAGCATATTCAAACTTGGAATATCCGAAGGTGTACTTAAGTGCAAAGCTGTCAGCATCATAATCGCTAATAAAAATTGCAGAATCACGCTCATTGTCCACAAACGGTTTGCGATCGATTGATACATCTTTTTCATTTCGCAGGGCTGGATTGTCTCTGGTCATCCCCTGCAAAGTATTTACAAAACTCTCTCCGGGAAAGAAACCCCCAAAGTTAAGCTGAGTTCCAGTTTCTACATCGTTGACAATGGGTATGAAGTTAGTCGAAAAAGCGTCAAGCACGTAAGGGTTTTCTGGCGTCGTACTACCGTCGCGAGTATAGACTTTTAAAGAGTTACTCCAGCGATCAGTCGTATCGTGAGTTAAGGCGACTGTTCCGTAAGTACTCTCCGCAAGATCATAGTCTCGACCGCTATCTACGTCCTGTTGAAAGCCTTCTTTACGCTCAATTTTTGACAATGCTGCCAGTACCGAAAGCTTATCGGTCACCGGACCGCTGGCAATGCCCTGGAGAATATAGGAATCGTAATTACCCAATTCGGCGACGACCTTTCCTTCCCACTCCTGCGTTGGCTGCTTACTGATGAAATTGATCGCACCGCCGATAGAGTTGCGTCCGTACAGGGTACCCTGAGGTCCACGCAATACTTCGATACGATCGATATCGAGGAAGTTGGAATAGCTGAAGACATCGTTCTCGGTGTTGTAGACGCCATCCCAATAGAGCCCAACGCCCGGGTCTGAACCCAGCGCTACGGTGGGCCGTCCAATACCCCTGATGCTGATACGGCTAGGAGCGATAGTGAGAGAGGGGGTGCGTGCCGAAATATCCTGAGCATTCTCAATACCCAACTGTTCACGCATTCCCGAGTCGAAGGCAGTAACCGCAGTCGCCGTTTCCATCAGGTTGGATTCCACGCGATTGGCCACAACCACGACCTCTTCCAGCACCATCTGTGCAGACGCTGCAGATGCGGCCAAGC
>DS999236.1:84316-86909 GCA_000156295.1 marine gamma proteobacterium HTCC2148 | reverse complement strand
CATTGGCTATTCGCCACTACCAACCAGGCGAACTGGTACGGGACGAAGGTTATCGCCTACTACCGTTCGTTAAGCGAAGGTGAATATTAGGTCGGGAGGAATTCGCCTAATCAGTAAAAAACTCTGAGTGACCTCGTGTTACCTTGAATTGGTGGAGGCGGCCGGAATTGTGTCTACTCCGCCCCTGCGGGCCGTCTTCGACAGACCTCGCTATGGTCGGCCACCGGCGTTCTTTGAGCTGCCGGTCCAATACCGGCCGAAATCCACATAAAAAAAGGGCCACCAAATGGTGACCCTCTTCTAATGTGGTGGAGGCGGCCGGAATTGAACCGGCGTCCGCCAGACCTCTGCCTTCGGCTCTACATGCTTAGATTCCGTTAATTAATTTAGCTGCACACAGCCCAACGGGCAGGACGTGATTAGCGAGTTCTGTAAAAGTTTAGCAGCGCCGCCCAGAACATACATTGCTGCGAGCCAGTTCTGTATGACAGTCAATAATGCGGGGCTGGCACCTTGTCATTGACCGCTAGAGCCGAAGCTACTAGATGGTGTCTAGTGACTGCTTACGCAGCCAGTTGAGCACCGTAGTTGTCGTCATTGGCAACTAATAGTTTGCAGCTTTGGATTTACGTGATTGGCTACCATCACGGCATGCACCTAAGGGTTTGTATCCGTCGTCGAATCCAAATCGCCCCCAGTGAACTTTCATTGTACCTCATTACATGGCGTTGAGTTTGGCAATTTTCAACGCCGTAGTGGTATTGGCCTAATGACGCCGCTGGCTCCAAGGGGGCGCCACGGTGTATTCTGCGGCTATCTTTTATGGGAGTCTGATGATGGAAGGAATGATACCCCTGGTACTAACCATGCTAGCCACCGGCGTTGTTGGGGGCTTGATCGCGGGCTTGCTGGGTGTGGGTGGCGGCATTGTTATTGTGCCTGTGCTGGATACGGCCCTGGCCATTCGCGGGGTTGACCCAGCCATTCGCATGCATGTGGCGGTAGGAACCTCTTTGGCGACCATCATTTTTACCTCCATGTCCTCTGCCCGGGCGCATCACGCCCAGGGCGCAGTCGATATGGATTTAGTAAAACTGTGGGGCCCCTTCATATTCGTGGGCTCCTTAATGGGGTCGGTGGCAGCTGCCCAGGTTCAGAGCGCGGTGCTGGCGGGTATTTTCGGTGTGGTCGCGTTGCTGATTGCGATTCAAATGCTGCTCCCGCTGGATAATTATCGGCCGTGGAAGCAGGTGCCAAAGGGGGCGGGCAGTATTATTACACCCACCTTTATCGGCGGCCTTTCGGCGATGATGGGTATTGGCGGCGGTACCTTCAGCGTCGCAACGCTCACCATGATGAGTCAGCCTATTCACCGGGCGGTCGGTACGGCGTCTCTTTTCGGTTTGCTGATTGCCGTTCCGGGTACCATCGGTTTCATCATTAACGGCCTGGGCGACCCTCGGTTACCGGCCGCTAACTTTGGCTATGTGAATTGGATTGGTGTGGCCCTGATCGCACCTATGACTATGTTGATGGCGCCCATAGGCGCGCGTGCTGCCCACAAGCTGTCTAAGCGCGCCCTGAGTCTGGCCTTTGGTGTTTTCCTGCTAGTGGTGGCTGTGCGGATGTTGGCGCGGGTGATTGGTTTTGGGGTTTAGCAGTGTGAATCATTCCCCGGCTTACACTGCTAGCCAGAGTTGGTGCGCGCAAGGCGGGCCCTAAACGGAGTTTGATTAAATCGTCAGGGGCCAATAACGCTAGGTCTATTGCTTGACGTTGTCACGCACAATCCGCTGTTTCTGGCGGTTCCAATCTTTGTCTTTCTGGCTGTCGCGCTTGTCGTGGGCCTTCTTGCCCTCGGCCAGTGCAATGCGGGCCTTTACCAGGTGACCTTTCCAGTACAATTGGGTGCAAACGCAGGTCTGCCCCTTCTGGGTGACGGCCACTTGCAGCTTGGCGAGCTCTTTCTTGTTGAGCAGCAATTTGCGGGTGCGAGAGGGGTCGGTGACATAATGAGTAGACACGGTATCTAGCGGCACGATGTGCGAACCCAGTAAAAAAGCTTCGCCATCCTTCATCAGCACGTAGGAGTCCGCCAGATCTGCCTTGCCCATACGCAGGCTTTTCACTTCCCAGCCAGACAGGGCAACACCTGCTTCAAAGTTTTCCAGAAGATGGTAATCGAAGCTTGCCCGTCTGTTCTGGGCAATAACGTTGCTGGGTTTGTGTGATTTCTTTTTGGCCATGGCGCGCATTATACGTAGGTGGCCCGGCACTTAAACGGTAATCTTTCCCTTTTATGCAGGGTGGGGCTGGTGCAATCTAAGCCTATGATAATTTTCGGGATTTAGTGGTGAATTCCAGACAGCAGCGCGAGCTGAAACAGTGGCGTAGTCGCACCACCTTTGTCTTGGCGCTGTCCTCGGCAGCGGTGGGCCTGGGCAGTCTTTGGCGTTTTTCCTGGATGATGGGGCAATACGGCGGTGGGGCATTTATGCTCACTTACGTGGCCTGTTTGTTTCTATTAGCCGTGCCCATCATGTGCGCCGAAGTGGTGCTGGGCGCTTATGGTCGTGGTAACCCCATGGCCGCT
>DS999236.1:0-84255 GCA_000156295.1 marine gamma proteobacterium HTCC2148 | reverse complement strand
GCGGCGATGAATTGTCTGCGGCCAGTCCCCCGGTTGTGGCCGCTCACTTCCAGAATTTGCTAGAGAGCCCTGTGCTCCAGCTGAAATGGCAGAGTATTTTTTTGGCTGTGCTGGTCGCCGTGCTGGCCTTTGGCGTGCGTCGCGGTTTGGGTGCACTGGTTTGGCTGGTGGTGCCGGTGATGATCACCTTGCTGGGTTTATTGGTGAAATACGCATTGGACAATGGCGACCTCGCGGCGGCGCGGGAGTTTCTCTTTAATGTGCAGATGGTCGATTTCACTCGCGAGTCGGTTTTGGCTGCAATGGGTCATGCCTTGTTCACTTTGGGAGTGGGAGTAGGTGCCGGTATTGCCTATGGTGCCTATGCGCCCAGCCGCATTCCCATCGGCCGATCGGTCATGGCGGTGGCGGTATTTGATACGATTATCGCGCTGCTCGCCGGAATAGCTATTTTTCCGGTTATTTTCGTTAACAACCTGGCACCGTCTTCCGGTCCGGGTTTACTTTTTATCACTGTCCCCTATGCATTTGGCAATGCGCCCCAGGGTGAACTGTTTGGTAGCCTTTTCTTTGCCATGACGGTGGTGGCCGCCCTGGGCTTTTCGGCCGCGTTGATGGAACCCGCAGTAAGTATGCTGCAACAGCAGCTGCGCTTGCGCAGGGTGACTGCTGTGTTAATTGCGGGCGCAATTGCCTGGCTGCTGGCCTGGGCTGTTTCGGCGTCACTGGGCCCCAGGGGCTGGTTTGGTATGCAAGACCTTATGCATAAACTGGATTTTCTCACCGCCAATATTTTGTTGCCTTTGGTATGCCTGCTCACCGCTATTTTAGTGGGATGGCGGCTGAACAAGGCGGTGTTGCGTCCACAATTGGCGCGCGAATCGAACCTGTCTTTCTCGCTTTGGCATGCCCTGCTGCGCTATATTGCGCCCGTCGCCATCGCGCTGATCGTGTTGGCGGGCCTGAATGGGTAAGCAAGTGGCTCCATGACAACGATTAACCGAAGTGTACTGCTGCCTTTTCGAGCGCAGCAGCTGTTTGACCTGGTCAACGATATCGAGGCCTATCCCCGCTTTATGGATGGCTGTGTGGGCGCGCAGGTTTTGCGTCAGGAAGAAGGTCTGGTAGAGGCCCGGCTGGATTTGTCCAAGGGTGGGGTTTCTCACAGCTTCTCCACACGCAATCGGATGGTAGACGCCGAGCACATCTCACTGGAGCTGGTGGAAGGGCCATTCGATCAGTTTGGAGGGCGCTGGGAATTTACGCCGCTGGGCGACTCGGCCTGCAAGGTTAGCCTGAGTCTGCATTTCAGTACCAACAATGCTGTGCTGGGAGTGGCGGCAGCGAGACTGTTCGATTCAGCGACCAATAATCTGGTGTCCGCGGTGGAAAAGCGCGCCAAAGAACTTTACGGTTAACTCAATGACTGAGCAAACGATGATCAACGTAGAAGTGGCCTACGCGCTGGATAATAAGCAGGCGCTGCTAGAGCTGCAGGTGATTGAAGGAACGACTGCCCTGCAGGCAGCACAGCAATCGGGTATTACCGGTAAGTTTGAGGGTATAGACCTGGAAAATTCCAAGCTGGGTATTTTTTCTAAAGTCGTCGCGCCATCGCAGGTGTTAAGAGACGGAGACAGAGTAGAAATTTATCGCCCGCTGATTGCCGACCCCAAAGAAGTTCGCAAGGCACGGGCCGCAAGGGCCAAGGAGCGCCGTTCTAAAGAAGGCTAGCCGCCCTCGGCAGTCTCTTCTTCCTCGATGGTCTCTTCCTCGGCAGTCTCTTCTTCTTCGCCGGTCTCTTCTTCGGCGGTCTCTTCCTCGGTAGTATCTTCTTCGGCAGTCTCTTCCTCGATGGTCTCTTCGAGGGGTTCAGTGCCTGGTTCAGCCGGGGATGGGCCGCCAAAGGCCTCAGGTATGTAATCGCCGATTACCGATGTGAGTGAGTCGGCCTCAAAAAATACGGTTAATCGATCTTCAGCCAAGACCTCTAGTCCGTTACGCCGGGTGTATATGTAATCCCAACGGTCTCGGTTGAAACTGTCCTCTACCATCGGTGTGCCCAGAATAAAGCGGACCTGGCGCCGACTCATGCCTGGCTGCAACTGGTCTGCCAACTCCTGGGTAACAATGTTGCCTTGTTCGACGTCAATGCGGTAGACGCCGGGAAAGCCGACGGCGGTGCAGGCGCTGATACAGGTAATCGCGAAGGCGATCAGGAGGATACGCATGGGGTAGAACTTCCACTTAGGTTGTTGGGGTGGCATCATACCGCTACTGAAACCCACAGAGAAGCCCTCACTCATGGCAGAAGAGAATCAGGAGTTACGTCGCGCCGGACTGAAGGTGACCTTGCCGCGGGTGAAAATCCTGCAAATATTAGAGTCTGCAGCTCAGGCGCAGCGTCACCTGAGTGCTGAGGAGGTATATGACTTACTTCGGGACACTGGCGAAAAAGCGGGTCTGGCGACGGTTTATCGGGTGTTGACCCAGTTTGATGCCGCCGGCCTGGTGACCCGCCACAACTTCGAGGCGGGTCGTGATGGTTCCAGTGCCTCCCACTCGGTGTTCGAACTGGCTCGCGGCGAGCACCACGATCATATGGTGTGTATGGAGTCTGGCGAGGTCATTGAGTTTCACGACGAGTTGATCGAGCAGCGCCAGCGCGAAATCGCCCGCGAGCATGGCTTTGAGCTAGAAGACCATTCCCTGGTGCTCTACGTCCGCAAGAAGTCCTAACTTTCCAGCATTTCCCTGGCATGGGCCAGGGTCTGCTTGGTAATTTTTACCCCGCCCAGCATCCGCGCAATTTCATCTACCCTGCTATTGTCATCCAGCGATTTAAGGTCAGTTTGCACTGATTTTTTGTCCGCTGTCTTGCTGACCTGCAGGTGCTGATGCCCCTGCGCTGCCACCTGGGCAAGGTGAGTAACACACAACACCTGTGCCTGGCCCGCCAGATCACGAAGTAGTTTGCCGACAACTTCGGCCACCGCGCCGCCAATTCCCACATCGACCTCGTCAAAGACCATGCTGGGCACTGTACCTTCGCTGGCAGTGACTACCTGTATCGCCAGGCTAATGCGTGAGAGTTCGCCCCCGGAGGCAATTTTCCCTAAGGGCTGAGGCGCCGCTCCGGGGTTGGTACTGATCAGGAATTCTATGTCTTCGCTGCCATGGGGGTGGGGCGAGCTGTCTTCGCGCGGCGTGAGCGAAACTTCCAGCGTGCACTGGGCCATGGCCAGGGTGCTGAGAATTTCTTGCGCCGCTGTCACCAGTTGCTTACCTGCTTTGTCACGCTGTTTGCCCAGCTTCTTTGCCGCCTTGTGATAGTGTGCGGCGAGGTCACTCATTTCTGTGCGCAGCTCTTCTACGCGCTCGCTGCTGCCTTCTAATCCCGTTAGCTCTTCCTGCAGGCGTCGGTGGGTCGCAATGACTTCCTCGGGCATCACCCGATGCTTTCTTGCCACGTCATAAACGGCTTCCAGGCGGCGTTGTACCTCACTCAGACGCTCCGGATTAACCTCCACTGAGTCAATATGGCGCTGTATTTCACTGTGGGCCTCGTTCAGCTGAATGGCCGCACTGTCTAATAGTTCGCGGGCACCCTCAATCGCGGGGCCGCGGTGGGTCTCCTCATCCAGGAAGTTAAGCGCCTGACGGGTTCCAATCTCTTGCTGCTCGCACAGCTCCAGCGCCGAGTGGGCAGAGCTCAAAATTTCCTCAGCATTAGCCAGCAGCTTTTGTTCCTGCTCCATGGCGGCCAGCTCACCTTCCTGCAGTGCAAGCTCGTTCAGTTCTTCCACCTGGTAGGCCAACAGCTGCGCGCGGGCAGTGTGTTCGTCCTGGCTACCGGTGAGTAATTCCAGCTCGCGCTGGGCACGCAGCCAGTCTGAGGCGAGTTGTTCCACCGATGAGGCCAGTTTTTGCTGTCCGGCGTACACATCCAGCATTTCTCGCTGCACTGATTTGCGTAGCAGCGATTGATGTGCATGCTGGCTGTGAATATCGATCAGTATGGAGCCCAGTTCGGCGCAATCCTGCAGGGTAGAGGTACTGCCGTTGATATAGGCGCGACTGCGGCCCTCGGTAGTTACCACCCGCCGCAATATGCACTCGTCGCCGCCGCTGAGGTCGCGGCCTTGCAGCCAGGCGCCGGCTGCCGGTATGTCGGAGATATCAAAAGTTGCTGTGATATCAGCGCGATCGCAGCCATGACGCACGGTTTTGGGATCTGCGCGGTCGCCCAGGCAAAGGCCAAGGGCGTCGAGCATAATTGACTTGCCTGCACCGGTTTCGCCGGTGATCACGGTCATGCCGCGGGCAAACTCCATTTCCAGTGAGGAAACGATGGTGTAATTGGTGATGCTGATGTGGCTAAGCATGTGCGTACCCGATGGTTTTGTCAGTTATACCCTAGATGAAAGGCGGCATAAACATCTGCTGTGTTCAGTCGCAGGTTTTGTGTTTGCCGGGCACTGTGATACAACCGTGTTTATCAACGGGCGCAGGTATTCATGACAAGCGATGTAATTTCTGAACGGGCCAGTGTTTTACTCAAAACATTGGTAGAAAGCCATATTCGGGATGGTCAGCCGGTGGGCTCCCGTACACTGGTGGAGCAGGCGGGTTTACCGGTGAGTGCAGCCACTATCCGCAATGTCATGTCGGACCTCGAAGATCGCGGTTACCTCATTTCTCCCCATACTTCCGCCGGCCGCATTCCTACCGCGATGGGTTATCGCCTGTTTGTCGACACTCTGCTGCAGGTGCAACCGCTGGAACAGCAGGCGGTGACAGCGCTGCGCAGCGAATTGAACCCCGATAAGTCAGCCACCGAGTTGGTGCAGAGCGCCTCGTCCCTGCTCTCCAGTATTACCGCCCAGGCGGGTTTGGTGACGGTTCCTCGTCAGGAGGCGGGACAGTTGCGCCAGGTGGAGTTTTTGCCGCTTTCCGGTGATCGGGTGCTGGTGATTCTGGTGATCAATGAGCGAGAAGTGCAAAACCGCATCATTCACACCCAACGTGCCTTTACTGAGGAGCAATTGCGCGAGGCCGCCAATATGGTCAACCAGCGCTTTGCTGGCCGCCCTTTGCAGCAGGTACAGGAGGAAATTGTGCATGAGATGCAGCAGGCGCGCAGCCAAATCGATGGCTATATGCAGGCTGCCCTGGACCTGGCGAGTCAGGCGTTGGACCAGGAAACCTCCGCAGATGAATACCTGGTGGCTGGTGAATCCCGCCTGCTTGGCAATGCCACTGCAGATGAAATGTTCAAGTTGCGAGAGCTGTTTGATGCTTTCGAGCAGAAAAAAGACCTGTTGCACTTGCTGGAGCGCTGTTCCCAGGCCGATGGCGTACAGGTGTTTATAGGTGAGGAGGCCGGATATGACGTATTTGGTGACTACTCGGTGATTACCGCTCCCTACAGCGATGGCTCCCAAACGCTGGGCGTTCTGGGGGTGATAGGGCCCACCCGCATGGCCTATGAAAGAGTGATCCCCATCGTGGACCTTACCGCCCGCATGCTGAGTTCTGCGCTGGGCAAATAGCGTCTGCGGCGTCTGCCGCAGATTGGGGCGTAATTTACCCCCAAAAACCCCCAAAAACCCCCAAAAACCCACAAATATCCCTTGAATCGCCCCGATTCGGCCCCATATCGCCACTGTAACCCCATAGATTAGCCATACGGAGTGCAAGCGTGGCCGAGCAAGACCCAAAACAGCCAGAAAACGAGGTTCAGGACGAGCAGACAGCGAACCCTGAAGCTCAATTGGAAACCGCTGAGGAAGTTGCTGCAGCAGAAGCCGCTGACGCAGGTGCTGAAGGCGATACCGAAGCCTCATTGGATGACGAGCTGAGTCAGCTGCAGGAAGACCTGCTGACTGCCAGGGATGCCGCACTGCGCGCCCAGGCCGATGCCCAGAATGTTAAGCGTCGCGCTGAACAGGACGTTGAGAAAGCCCGCAAGTTTGCTCTTGAGCGCTTTGCCAGCGACTTACTGCCGGTTGTCGATAACCTGGAGCGTGCCCTTGAGGCGGCCTCCGGTGACGACGAGGCAATTAAGCCGATTGCCGAGGGCGTAGAGCTGACACTCAAAAGTTTCATCGACGTGCTGGGCAAAAACAAGGTTGATGTGGTGGATCCCCAGGGCGAGCCCTTTGACCCCAATTTGCATCAGGCCATCACCATGATTGAGAACAAAGAGGTTGAGCCCAATACCGTGACAGCTGTCATGCAGAAGGGTTATTCGCTCAATGGTCGGTTGATAAGACCCGCCATGGTAATGGTCAGTAAAGGCGGTTGAAGTAAAAAAGGGGGTTGAATCAGGCCAAGTTGGCCCCAAATAAAGAACAACGCAATTGATACCGGCGCACAGCGCCAAGTAAGACTGGAGACATACAATGGGCAAGATAATCGGAATTGACCTGGGTACCACAAATTCATGTGTATCCGTACTGGATGGCGATGCACCTCGCGTGATTGAGAACGCTGAGGGCGATCGCACGACACCTTCTATTGTCGGCTACACCGATGAAGGTGAAATCCTTGTTGGGCAGGCGGCGAAGCGCCAGTCTGTCACTAACCCTACCAATACACTGTACGCAGTGAAGCGCCTGATCGGCCGCAAGTTCAAGGATGATGTTGTCCAGAAAGACATCAGCATGGTTCCTTATACAATTCTTGCTGCTGATAACGGCGACGCATGGGTACAGGCTCGCGACGAAAAAATGGCACCGCCTCAGGTGTCTGCTGAAGTTCTGCGCAAGATGAAGAAAACTGCCGAGGAATTCCTGGGTGAGCCAGTGACTGAGGCGGTAATCACCGTTCCTGCTTACTTCAACGATTCCCAGCGCCAGGCGACAAAAGACGCCGGCAAAATTGCTGGCCTGGACGTGAAACGCATTATCAACGAGCCAACGGCAGCTGCGCTGGCCTACGGCATGGACAAGGCAAAGGGCGACCACACTGTAGCGGTTTATGACCTGGGTGGCGGTACCTTTGATATCTCTATCATCGAGATTGCTGAAGTCGATGGCGAGCACCAGTTTGAAGTGCTGTCGACTAACGGTGACACGTTCCTCGGTGGTGAAGACTTTGACATGCGCCTGATCGAGTATTTGTCACAAGAATTCAAGAAAGAGTCTGGCATTGATCTGCACAACGATCCGCTGGCCCTGCAGCGACTGAAAGAAGCTGCCGAAAAAGCCAAGATTGAACTGTCTAGCTCACAGCAAACTGAGGTGAACCTGCCTTACATTACCGCTGATGCGAGCGGCCCCAAACACCTGGTGGTGAAGCTGAGCCGCGCCAAGCTGGAATCCCTGGTCGAAGACCTGGTGACTCGCTCTATGGACCCTGTTAAGACCGCACTCAAAGATGCTGGTCTGTCTCCCTCCGAGATTGATGACGTAATTCTGGTGGGCGGTCAAACCCGCATGCCGATGGTGCAGAAGCAGGTTGCTGACTACTTTGGCAAAGAGCCGCGCAAGGACGTTAACCCCGATGAAGCGGTTGCCATGGGCGCTTCCATCCAGGGTGCGGTACTGTCTGGCGATGTGAAAGATGTACTCTTGCTGGACGTGACTCCCCTGACGCTGGGTATTGAGACTATGGGCGGCGTAGCAACGCCGCTGATCGAGAAGAACACTACGATTCCTACCAAGAAGTCGCAGATTTTCTCAACTGCTGACGATAACCAGACTGCCGTTACCATTCACGTAGTGCAGGGCGAGCGCAAGCAAGCCACTGGTAACAAGTCGCTGGGCCGTTTTGATCTGGCAGACATTCCGCCAGCGCAGCGTGGTGTGCCCCAGATTGAAGTTACCTTCGACCTGGATGCCAACGGTATCCTGCATGTATCTGCCCAGGACAAGGCAACCGGCAAAGAACAGTCCATTCGCATCACTGCCTCTGGCGGTCTGTCGGATGACGATATCGAACAAATGGTTGCAGACGCCGAAGCTAACGCTGAAGCAGATGCCAAGTTCGAGGAGCTGATCACCGCGCGTAATACTTGCGATGGCCTGATCCACGCTGCCAGGAAGACTGTTGAGGAAGCTGGCGAGCACGCAACTGACGAAGAGAAAGCGGCCATTGAAGCGGCGGTTTCTGAAGCTGAGGAAGCGGTAAAGAGCGACGATAAGGAAGCCATTGACGCAGCTGCTACCAAGCTGACTGAAGCGACAGGCCCTGTAGCGCAGAAGATGTATGCGGCGCAGGCCGAGCAAGCTCAGGCGGCCGGTGCTGGCGCTGAGGCCGGTGCACAAGGCGAGCCTGCTGAAGATGTGATGGACGCAGAGTTCGAAGAAGTGAAGGAAGACGATAAGAAGTAACGCCTTAGGCGTCATCCCCACTCAGGTGGGGATCCAGAGGCTCTGGACCCCGGATGCACATGGGTGACAGAGCCAGGGTTACGCGGGACGCATGTGCCCGCGTAGTCATTTATGAAAATACCGTAAATACACTGAAAATTTATGTCAAAACGCGACTATTACGAAGTGCTCGGTGTCGGCAAAAGTGCTGACAGCAAAGAGGTTAAAAAGGCCTATCGCCGGGTAGCCATGAAGTATCATCCGGATCGCAATCCGGATGATCCCGATGCTGATGAGAAGTTCAAGGAAGCCACTGAGGCCTACGACGTTCTCATGGATAGCGAGAAGCGCGCGGCCTACGACCAGTATGGTCACGCCGGGGTTGACCCCAACATGGGTGGCGGTGGTTTTGGCGGTGGCGGCAATTTCAGCGATATCTTCGGCGATGTGTTCGGTGATATTTTTGGTGGCGGCGGCGGTGGCCGCGGCGGTCGCGCTGGACCACAGCGTGGCTCTGATTTGCGTTACACGCTGGATATCTCTTTAGAAGATGCAGTGAAAGGCACAACGGTTGAAATCCGCGTGCCTAGCTTATCCGGCTGTGAAACCTGTGACGGCTCCGGTGCCAAGAAAGGCTCCAGCCCTGTGACTTGCGGCACTTGCGGTGGCGCTGGCCAGGTGCGAATGCAGCAAGGCCTGTTCCAGGTTCAGCAAACATGTCCTGCCTGTCGTGGACAGGGTCAGACCATATCCGATCCCTGTGGTACCTGTCATGGTCAGGGTCGGGTGGAGAAAACGCGTACACTGTCGGTGAAAGTACCGCCAGGCGTCGATACGGGCGATCGCATTCGTCTTTCTGGCGAAGGCGAAGCAGGACCGCAGGGTGGTCCTTCCGGCGATCTGTTTGTACAAATGTCGGTCAAGCAACACAACATTTTTGAGCGAGACGGTAAAAACCTGTACTGCGAGGTTCCGATTACTTTTGTCGACGCAGCACTGGGTGGTGAGCTCGAAGTACCAACGCTGGATGGCAGGGTTAACCTGAAAATTCCAGCAGAAACGCAAACCGGCAAGTTGTTTCGCTTGCGCGGTAAGGGTGTGAAGCCGGTACGTGGTGGCAGCGTGGGTGACCTGCTGTGCCGCGCTGTGTTAGAAACGCCAGTCAACCTGAACAAACGGCAGAAGGAGCTGTTGGAAGAGCTGCAGCAAACTCTGGGTGAAGATGGCAAGCGCCAGTCGCCGCGTCAGCACAGTTGGTTTGAAGGCGTGAAAAGCTTTTTTGACGATATGACATCATGACAACAAAAATAGGCATTACCGGCGCCGCCGGCCGTATGGGCCGAACGCTGATCGAGGCGATCGCAGCATCCAGCGATGACCTGCAACTGGCAGCCGCTATCGAGCACCCTGAAAGCAGTTTGCTCGGTGCTGATGCCGGCGAGCTGGCCGGGCTGGGTAAAAACGGTGTGGTAGTTGTAGCGTCACTCGATTCGGTGATTAGCAACATCGATGTGCTGATTGATTTCACTGTGCCTGCGGCGACCATTGCCAATGTGCAGGCCTGCGCCGAGCAGGGGATCGGTATTGTTATCGGTACCACCGGGTTTACTGCAGAACAGCAAGCCATCATTGACACTGCCGCAATGAAAACAGCGGTTTGCAAGGCCTCTAATTTTAGCACCGGCGTGAATGTCTGTTTCAAGCTTTTGGATATGGCTGCTCGAGTGCTGGGCGACGATGTTGATATTGAAGTGTATGAAGCCCATCACCGACATAAAGTCGATGCCCCGTCTGGCACTGCTTTGAGCATGGGCCAGGTGGTAGCGGACGCGCTGGATCGAGACCTGGATAAGGTCGCTGTGTATGGCCGAGAAGGACAAACCGGTGCGCGCGAGCGCGAGATCATCGGCTTCGCGACTGTGCGCGCAGGAGACATTGTCGGTGATCACACCGTTACGTTTGCCGCCGAGGGCGAGCGGGTCGAAATCACGCACAAAGCATCCAGCCGCATGTCGTTTGGACGTGGAGCTGTTCGGGCGGCCGGTTGGCTGAAGGCCCAAAATGCCGGACTTTACGACATGCAGGATGTGCTGGGTTTAAAATAAGTTAAGAACCGTTAATCCCCGTGAGATGGGGGAAACGATGCAATCAGGAGACAGAGTCTTGAGCGATTTTATCGTCAACATCGATGAAACCAATGCAGCTGCACTGCTGATTGAGGAGTCCCACAACCGTCCGGTCGTGGTGGACTTCTGGGCTGACTGGTGCGAGCCCTGCAAGGTTTTGATGCCTTTGCTGGAAAAAATAGCCACCGATTACAACGGCGCTTTCTTGCTGGCCAAAGTAAACGCAGATGAGCAGGGCATGATTGCCCAGCAGTTTGGCGTGCGTTCCCTGCCCACCGTCATGGTGATACAAAACGGACAGCCGGTCGATGGTTTTGCCGGCGCGCAGTCTGAGCAGGAGATTATGTCGATGCTGGGCAAGTATTTGCCCAAGCCCTGGGATGGCTTGCTGCAATTGGCAGAAGAGGCGATTGCCGAGGGCGACTTTCCCAAAGCACTGACTCCGTTGCGCCAGGCCTGGGATGAATCAGGCAGACTTTACGAAATCACGGTGCCTTATGTGCACGCCCTGATCGAATGCTTGCGCCTGGATGAGGCCGAGGCCTTGCTGGATGAGGTCAGAATGGCCGATCAGGATGTAGCCTATGAACAACTGCGTGCGCAGCTCGAAATCAAACGCGAGGCTGCCAAGTCCCCAGAAATAGAAGCGCTGGAAATGCAGTTGGCGCAGGACCCTGAGAACCTGGACCTGATGCACCAGTTAGCGGTTCAGTTTACCAACGCCGGTCAGTTCAAGGACGCGATGGAGTACCTGATTACTGTTTTGCAGCGAGATAGAGAACACGGCGACGGGGCGACCAAAAAAACCTTGCTGGACACCATAGCTTCGCTGGGCAAGGGCGACCCGTTGGCAGCAGAGTACCAGCGTAAACTCTATAGCCTGCTGTACTGATGGAATTGACCCGGATTTAGTTCGATGGCTGATTTACGTCTCTCGTTGTGCATGATCGTAAAGAACGAGTCCTACTTCCTGCCAAAATGCTTGGAGCAATCGGCCGAGTATGTCGATGAAATCATTATTGTGGACACGGGTTCCAATGATGACACCAAGTCGATTGCCGCTTTATACACTGACAAAATATATGATTTTGAATGGCAAGATGACTTTTCTGCTGCACGCAATTTGTCGATTGATAAAGCCACAGGTGACTGGATTATTGTTCTCGATGCCGACGAAGTTATCGAGCCGCGGCATTGGGCAGAGATACGAACGTTAATTCAGAGTACCGATCAAGAGGCGTTCTTTCTAACGGAGCGTAATTATAGCTTTGAATCTTTTGGGAGTGGTTGGCAACCAATTCAAGAAAAAAGCGCCTACACTCGAAATTTTTCAGGCTATAAAGTCCATAATATAGCCCGTCTGTTTTGCAATGTTCCCGGTATTCGCTACGAAGGGCATGTGCATGAAATAGTGGACAGGTCCCTGACAGAGGGCCGTTCTCAGGTTGTTGATATACTTATCCATCACCACGGAGACGAAAGTCCCAATAACCCAAAGAAAAAGCGTCAACTAAACTACCTGCGTTTGATGGAGTTGGACCTGGATAGCGACTCGTCAGGGCGTCTGTATGGAACTGCGGCCTCAATACGAATGCATTATCTCAAAGACTTTGATAGAGCGATTGCATACTACGATCGTGCCATCGAACTCGGATGGGAGGTTGAGGAAAGCCAAGAAGCGCAGGCATTAGCGCGCTATTTGGCAGGTGATTTTGATGGCGCGTATTCAGGCTTCGAGCAACTTTATAAAGCGGGCTATCGGCGGGCAAATCTTTGTATAAATTTTGCCAATCTGGCTGCCAAGCGCGGCAACCCCGGCTTTGCGGCCGACCTGCTTGAAGAAGCGATTCAGCTGGGTATTCCTGATCCGAAAGTACGGATAAGCCTGGAACACAACATCCGTTACCTCCGAGAACAAACGTGATGATTTTTTATAGCGACCTCTGGGGTCAATTTTTGTGAGACCTGTCAACATTGTGCACGTCAGAGTCGCGATATACGGTAGCGGTCGGCCTAAATACATGGCTATTTTCGACATTTAATCACCCAGTAAAGGAGGAAAAGCAGTGGATACCGCTTTCGCCCCGGAAGACATCGCTTTTCGCGATGAAGTAGCAGCGTTCTTTGATTCAGCTTTTGACAAAGATATCGAGTCTCGTCTGTCTGACTCAGACCCCGCTGTGTTTCAGCCCGCCATCATTGAATGGCAAAAAAGATTGTTTGACCGTGGCTGGATAGCACCCGGTTGGCCGGTAGAATACGGCGGTACAGGGTGGGACGCATCCAAAGCCTTTATTTTCGAAACGGAACGAGCCAGTCGTGGCATAGGCGATGTGACCCCCTTTGGCCTGAAGATGGTTGGCCCGGTACTCTACGAATTCGGTACCGATGAGCAGAAGGAACGCTTCCTACCCAAAATTCTCGCAAGCGACGAGTGGTGGTGCCAGGGCTACTCAGAGCCAGGCTCGGGTTCTGACCTCGCTTCGCTGAAAACCCGCGCGGTGCGCGATGGTGACGACTACGTTATTAACGGCGCCAAGATCTGGACTACTTATGCGCAGTTTGCTGACTGGATATTCTGTCTGGTGCGCACCAGTACCGAGGGCAAGAAGCAGGAAGGCATCAGCTTTTTGTTAATCGACATGCACTCGCCTGGCATCAAGGTGAATCCAATTGTTTCCATAGACGCTCACCACAGTCTCAACGAAGTGGAGTTCAAAGACGTGCGGGTGCCGGTTGCGAATCGTATTGGTGATGAAAACAAGGGCTGGACCTATGCCAAGGCGCTGCTGGCACACGAGCGCACGGCGATTGCCGGTGTCGCAGACTCCAAACGCGGAGTAGACCTGATCAAGAAGTTTGCCAGCGCGGAAGTAAACGGCGGAACACGGTTGATTGACGACCCCCTGTTCCAGAAGCGTTTGTCCGATCTTGAACTGGACTTGATGGCGCTGGAGTTCACTGAATTGCGAGTGCTGGCCTCGTTGGCGTCTGGCGGCGCTCCCGGCGCGGAGTCATCAATGCTGAAAATCACCGGCACCGAAATCCAGCAAGCGGTTCAGGAACTGACCATGGACGTGGCGGCCTACTTCCAGGGCGTGCTACCCAAGGGCGCTCCAGATTCAGAGGTGTTGGGGCATGAGTTTGGTCCCGGAGCCTTCACCAGCTACATGTATGGGCGCGCGGCGACCATTTACGGTGGATCCAATGAGGTCCAAAAAAATATCATCGCCAAGGCCGTTCTCGGTCTCTAACGCGCAGGGAGTAATGACAGATGAATTTTGAATTCTCAGAAGAACAGGTCATGTTGCGCGACAGCGTCGCGCGCTACGTGCAGGATGATTACGATTGGGAAACGCGGGTCGCCATTGCTGGCTCCGAGGCGGGTATTGACCGGGCCAAATGGCAAACCTTTGCTGAACTGGGCTGGCTTTCTATTCCGTTTGCCGAAGAGCACGGTGGGTTCGGCGGCGGTCCCCTCGATGTTATGGTGGTGATGGAAGAGCTGGGCAAGGGCCTGGTGCTGGAACCCTATTTGGCAACCGTGCTTCTCTACGGAGGCCTGTTGCAAAAGGGCGGCAGTGCACGGCAACAGGAAGCTCGCATCCCCTCTATTATCGACGGCAGTAGTTTAGGTGCCTTTGCTTATCTCGAGCGCCAAAGTCGTTTCGAGACTAGCGACGTGCTGACGACCGCTACAGCCAACGACGGTGGCTACGCACTGAACGGTGAAAAGGTTGTTGTTTTTAATGGTATGAGCGCAGATCAACTGATCGTGTCGGCTCGCACCAGCGGTGAACAGAGCGATGAACAGGGCATTAGCCTGTTTTTGGTTGCTGCAGATGCCGAGGGCATTGAAAGTGTCAGCTATCGAATGATGGATGGACAACGCGTTTCCAATATCGTGTTTAAGGATGTGCAGGTTGCTGCAGACGACCTTGTTGGCGAGCTCGACGGCGGTCATGCGCTGATTAATGCCGTTGCTCGTGATGCTAACCTCGCGCTTTCTGCTGAGGCGCTGGGAATCATGGCTCAGCTAAATGCCAAAACCGCGGAGTATGCCCGAACTCGAGAGCAGTTTGGCGTGGCCATTGGCAAGTTCCAGGCGTTGCAGCATCGTATGGTTGATACCTTCATCAGCTATGAGCAAACTAAATCAATGCTATATCGAGCGGTGTGTGCGCTTACCGATGACCAGGAAGACGAAGATCAGGCGATTCATGCGTTAAGGATGATGGTGGACAAAGCCGGCAAACACATCTTTGGCGAAGCTATTCAGCTTCACGGGGGCATGGGTATTACCGACGAACTGGATATTGGTCACTATGCCAAGCGATTGATGATGATTAACACCACTTTTGGTAATGGCGATTATCATCAGGCAAAGTTCAACGCACTACGCTATAACTAACCAAGCACAATTACGCTCCCCGGCCAGCAACGGGTGGGGGAGCTCCCTTTAGGAGAGATACAATGAAACTGGGCTTTCTGCTGGGCTACTCCGGCAAAAAAATTAACATTCCAATGGATCTGATCAAGCATGCAGAATCTTTGGGCTTTGATTCGGTCTGGACCGCAGAGGCCTATGGCAATGACGCGATTACCGCGGCTAGCTGGGTATTGGCGCAAACAGAGAAGATTCGGGTCGGTACCGCCATTATGCAAATGCCCGCACGAACACCGGCTATGGCCGCAATGACAACCATGTCCCTGGATCAGCTGTCTGGCGGGCGGTTTATTGCAGGTCTGGGCGCCTCTGGCCCCCAGGTTGTTGAAGGCTGGCATGGGGTGCCCTACGGCAAACCAGTGACACGTACCCGCGAGTACATCAAAATCATGCGTGCGATTATGGCGCGTGAAGGTCCCGTGGAGTTCGACGGCAATATGTACCAGATGCCCAATAAGAGTGAAGGCACGACTGGGCTTGGCAAGCCGCTGAAATCAATCTTGGAAGGCAATTCGGATATTCCTATTTACACCGCATCTATTACCCCAGCCGGATTGCGCTGTGCCGGTGAAGTGGCTGATGGTGTATTCCCAGTGTGGATGGATCCGAACAAGTACGACATCATAGGCGATCATCTGGAAACCGGCTTTGCCAAAGCGGGCAATGGCAAGGGTCTCGATAACTTTGATATTGCGCCCTTCGTATCGGTAGCGATGAATGATGACCTTGATGCGGCATTTGATTCTCTGCGTCCCTGGCTGGCGCTCTACATTGGTGGAATGGGCGCTAAAGGTAAAAACTTCTATCACGATTACACCACACGTTTAGGTTACGGCGAGGCAGCGGATAAGATTCAGGACCTGTATCTGTCTGGCAAGCAAGCTGAAGCCTGCGCTGAGGTGCCCCGAGAGCTACTGGATGAGGTCGCGCTGGTTGGTCCTAAAGACCGCATTCGGGAACGCCTTGGAGCCTGGAAAGAGGCGGGTAAGAAAGGACAGGTCGGCACGATGCTACTGGGCGTGCACGATCCCGCAGTACTTGAGTTGTTCGCTGAGGAAATGCTCTGATGGATGTCGCCGGTAAGGTTATTGTAGTCACCGGCGGCGCTAATGGTATTGGACGTGCGCTTTGCGAGCGCTTTCACGCTGAAGGCGCTCGCAAGGTTGTCGTTGCCGACCTCGAAGAAAGTAATGCCCAAAGTGTTGCCCTGACTCTGGGAGGGGACGCATTTGGTGTTGATGTGCGCGATGAAAGTGCGCTTGCAGCGATGGTTGCCAAGGTTGAGGCCGACCATGGTGGCATCGATTTGTTTTGCAGTAATGCCGGCATCATCGCTTTGGACGGTGAACCCTGGTGGGCTACCTCAGCTGCCAACGAAACCTGGCAAGCCATGTGGGACATTCATGTGATGTCACATGTCTTTGCCGCGCGAGCATGTCTTCCCGGTATGCTGGCGCGTGGCAAAGGGTATTTCCTCAATACCGTTTCAGCTGCCGGTCTTCTCAATCAAATCGGCGATGCGGCTTACTCAACGACCAAACACGCTGCAATCGGCTTTGCTGAATCGCTGGCCATCACCCACGCTGACGATGGTATTGGCGTATCTGCGTTATGCCCGCAGGCAGTAGCCACTCGCATGATTGGCGACAACGGCGATGGTGGCACTGCAGGCGTAGACGGAGTGTTAACACCCGAAGCCGTTGCCGATGAAGTTATTAAAGGTTTGGCCGAAGAACGATTTTTGATTTTGCCGCATGAAGAAGTTGAAGCGTATCGCCAGAACAAAGCCCGGGACTACGATCGGTGGTTGGGCGGCATGCGTAAACTGCGTCGCAACATGGGCGTGCCCACTGTTTGATTTAAACGAGGTTCTCAAAGTTGGAACGCAAGGATCGGTTCGCCAGAACAATTCTTAACGGCTTTGAGGCCTTCTTCGCTGAATTCCAGAATATTACCCTGGCGGCAAAAACCCGCTTTGAAAATTCCGACTGGCACGGTTTACAGGAATCGTCACGCCGTCGTATTGACCTGCGTAAGGAAAAAACCTCCGAGATTATTCAGTACGTGGAGTTGATTGCAGGTGAGTACCTGAAGGACTTTGAGTTCTGGAGAGAAGTTCGGGAAATTTATGCGGGGATGATAGCAGGGCACAATAACTTTGAAATCGCCGAAACGTTTTTCAACTCAGTGTTTTGCGCGGTTTTCAAACACCGAAAAATTCGTAATGACTACGCCTTTGTTTTTTCGTCGCACGGCGATATTCCCCCTGCAGACGTGAGCAAGGTTTATCGAACCTACCCACTCGGCAAGTCGATAGATGCTGCGATCACTCAAATGCTTGGGGATTACGCGTTTGACATTCCTTACGAAAATTTAGAGCGTGATGTTGCCAGTATTAGGATTGTGGCCGACACCTACCTGCGCCCACGGTTCGACCTCGACGGTGAAAATATGCGTCTTGAGGTACTGGAGCACCATTTTTTTCGTAACAAGGGCGCCTACATTGTAGGCCGTATCGTCAGTGGCGAGCAGTCTATGCCCTTTGTCCTGCCTGTACTTCATAATGAGCAGGGCGCGGTTTACGTGGACACCGTGCTCTTTGGGGCTGACAAGGTCAGCGTGGTGTTCAGTTTCACGCGTTCTTATTTTTTGGTAGACGCGAGCATTCCATCGGCTTATGTGTTGTTTTTGCAGCAGTTGATGCCAGCCAAGCCTATATCTGAAATTTACAGTGCCATGGGTTATAACAAGCACGGTAAAACCTACTATCACCGCTGTGCCTATCGGCATATGACGAGCACCAGTGACCAGTTTATTATTGCCCCGGGCATTAAAGGCATGGTGATGAGCGTATTTACGATGCCGTCATATGACTTTGTTTTCAAGATTATTAAAGATCGGTTTACCCCACCCAAAGATATGACGCGAGACCAGGTCAAGGCCAAGTATGCCCTGGTGAAACGCTGGGATCGCGCCGGGCGTATGGCCGATACTCAGGAATTCACTAATCTCGCTTTTGCCAGGGAACGTTTTTCCGACGAGTTGATAGACGAGTTGTACAAAGTCGCACCTTCGTTGATCGATGAACATGGCAAGGCCTTGATCATCAAACATGTTTATGTCGAGAGAAGGATGATCCCGCTTAACTTGTATTTACAGAATGCCACTGATGAGCAGGTGTTGGATGTAATAGACGAGTACGGAAATGCCATCAAACAATTGGCTGCAGCGAATATTTTTCCCGGTGACATGCTGTTAAAAAACTTCGGTGTTACGCGTCATGGACGAGTAGTGTTTTATGACTATGACGAAATTCAACCTCTGACAGAGTGTAATTTTCGCATCATCCCCGAGCCACGCACCGAAGCCGAAGAAATGGCCAGTCAGCCATGGTATATGGTTGGCCCTAACGATATTTTCCCGGAAGAGTTTCGTTTGTTTTTTTCCGGCAACCAGCGTGCACGAGAGGCGTTCGACGCAATTCACAGTGATTTGTACGAGGCCTCATTCTGGCAGGGGTTGCAGGAACAGGTTCGCAGCGGCTACGTGGAAAGTTTCTTTCCTTACCGCCGAAAAATTAGATTTGAAAGGGGAGAGGCTGCCTGATGGCGACAATTTATCTTATACGACACGGACAAGCGTCGTTTGGTTCGGCGAACTACGATCAGTTATCTGAACTTGGGCAGCTGCAGGCAACGCGGACCGGGCAGTACCTGGCGAGGGCCGGCGTCAGCCTGGACGCAGCCTACAGCGGAGACCTTTGGCGTCAGAGAGAAACCTGCGAGAGAGTCTGTAAGGAACTTGACGGCGACATTGCGCATCATGTTGATCCCCGCTTTAACGAAATTCGCAACGATGAGCAGGTAGAGCATCTAACGCCCATTGTGGCCGAGCAGAATCCAGCCCTCAAGCAACTGTTGAAAACGGGTCTTTCCAACAGTAAGCATTACCAGAAACTGATCGAGGCAGTGTTCAACTACTGGGTGAGCAATGACTGCAGCGCCTATGGAATACAGTCATGGGATGAGTACTCAGGCATGGCACAGGCTGCACTGGCTGAGGTCATGAACCGAGAAGGTAGTGGGAAAACGATTGGTATTTTTACGTCAGGCGGCACCATAGCGACGCTTGTGGCCCATGTGCTCGGTTTAGGTGGTACTCAAACCTATCAGTTTTATGAGCCTGTATTTAATTGCTCGGTCACCCAGTTTTTTTACTCTGGCGAGAACGTATCTCTTTCTTACTTTAACGACCGGTCTTTCCTGCAGCTCTTGGGTAAGGAGCACGGTGAAGAGCTGGTGAGCTATCGCTAGGGTGGAGCGCCTGAGAATTTGAGATTCAGCCACTTTCCCGATTTATAGCGGCGCAGAAGCATGCTGGATTTAATGATGTAGTCCAATAGCATGACAGCGAAAATCCAGTGGACAGACAATCCCAGCTTGAAGAAAGCCAATGCTGGGAGCAGGCGGCCGAAAATGATGCCGCATACGGTTGCCAACAAAGGGAAGCGAGTGTCGCCAGCTCCACGAAGGGCGCCCGACAGAGTAATATCTACCGCCATGATTGGCTGCGCGATGGCAATGATGTAAATGAACAGAACGGTTAGCTGCACGGTTTCTTCATCATCGATCATAAAGCTCGCAAGCTCTCTGGCATAAATCGCCATTAGTACTGAGAAGATAGACATGGCCACTATAGCCATGCGCAGTCCTCTCCATCCTGCTTTCATGGCTAATTCGGGGTTGCCTGCACCCAACTGCTGTCCTACCAGCGTAGCGGCTGCGATGCCAAAGCCAAACCCAATGACAATTGAAAACGACACAATACTGATGCCAATGCCATAAGCGGCGTAGGGAGACGTACCGTACTGGCCAACGATAGCGAAAAAAGCCAGAAATGCCACCTGAACGAAACCCTGCTCTAAAACAGAGGGAGCACCGATGCTGACTAATTGACGGGCAGTTGGCAGGTCTATGCGCCACTGCTTCAAGGCTTTTATCGTAAACTTGCCGCGCCACCATACCGCCGCGAATACGCAGGTGACCATTGCGCTAGCGAAACTACCTCCAAGGGCGACCCCTGACACACCCATGGCGGGTAATCCCGCGACACCATGGGCCAGTAGGTAGCCAAACAGAATATTAAACATGGAGCTGAACAATAAAAACCAGAGGGGGGTGATGACATCACCGGTTGCGCGCAATGATGTGGCCAAAAGCATGTTCAGCGCCGAGAACAAGTTGAAAACACCGAGCCAAAAAATGAAGCTGGCTGTTTTGCGGGTGGTTTGTTCGTCAAGTCCGAACATACTGGCGACAGCCTCTGGCATCAGAAGCGCAGGGAGCGAAAGCACCAGGCCAAGCAACAATCCAAGGGCAATTGAGGTCCAGGTGACTATTTCAGCTTCGGCGATGCGCTTGGCCCCCCAGCTACGGGCAACCATAGCTGTGGTCGCTATTGAAAGCCCCATCAGTACCGCTTGAATCAGGAAAAAAATTCGATGCCCGCTGGTAACCGCCGCCACCGCGCTGTTTCCCAGTCCGGAGACGATCTTGATATGGGCAAAGCCCACTGTGGTGAACAGCAGGTTAGAGAGAATCGTGGGCCACGCAAGCTGCCATACCCTGCGGCTGGTGGAAGAGATTTGTCCGGTTTGATCGTTCATGTGAGGGCTAGTGCTTAGTGGACAGGGATTTACATTCCCTATGACGGAAGCAGTCGCCTGTATGGTCGTTTACCATACCTGTGGCCTGCATGTGGGCGTACATGATGGTAGAGCCGACAAAGGTAAATCCTCGCTTCTTCATGTCTTTGCTTAACGCGTCGGAAATATCGGTAGTCGCCGGTACCTGAGCCATGGACTTCCACTGGTTCTGCATAGGTGTGCCGTCAACAAAGTCCCAGATATAGTTAGCAAAGCTGCCTTTCTCGGCCTGTACTTCCAAAAACGCGATGGCGTTCTTACGTGCGCCAAACACTTTTAGTCGATTGCGGATTATAGCGGGATTCAGCAGGAGCTTTTCCAGCTTGTTGTCGGTATAGCGCGCCACTTTATTGGCGTTGAAGTGATCGAACAGCTTGCGATAGGCCTTGCGCTTCTTCAGTACTGTAATCCACGAAAGTCCGGCTTGAGCGCCTTCCAGAATCAGAAATTCGAATAAGGTTTGGTCATCCCATACCGGCACTCCCCACTCTTCATCGTGATATTGCATATAAAGCGGGTCGGTGCCACACCATGTGCAACGGGTCTTGGCCATGAGGCACTCCTTGTCTCGGAAGAGCGAGTATGGGGTCGAGCTTGTTCATTGTCTAGCCACGTGGTTGAACTGGAAGCGGGGGTTCGCTTGTGCCAGACTCAATGAATCAATTGAACTAGGACCAGTTATGACCGATACAGTTTTGTACGAACAAACCGGACACATAGGTCGCCTGACATTAAATAACCCGGCTCGTCACAACTCGCTAGGGCAGGGTGAGCTAGAGGCAATACAGGACTATTTGAGCGCCGTAGAGATGAGTAGTGACGTTCGTGTTCTGATAGTGACCGGCGCCGGGGAAAAAACCTTTTGCGCGGGTGCATCGCTTGCCGAGCTCGGTGCGGGAAAAATTAGCGGTGACTGCTTTCAGGCCACCACTGATCAATTAGCGGCATTATCGGTACCAACAATCGCATCACTCAATGGCAATGTATTTGGCGGCGGCGTTGAGTTGGCACTGAGCTGTGATTTTCGGGTTGGAATTGAAGGCAGTCGTATGCGGGTTCCAGCTGCTGCTATCGGCCTGTGCTATCCCATTAGCGGGATCAACCGCTTTGTTGAACGCCTGGGTGTAAACCTTGCAAAGCGCATATTAGTGGCATCAGAGGAGTTTAGCGCTGACGCTATGCTGGAGATTGGCTTTCTCGACCACCTGGTGCTGCCGGCCCAAAGGGGGCAGATGACGGATAAACTGGCACAGCATATCGCGGGCCTCGCACCACTGGCGGTTAAGTCAATGAAGCAAATTTTGCAGCAAGCGGCTGCTGGAGGCATCGATATGGATGAGGCGCGGGAGCTATCCGATAGGTGTTCGAGTTCAGAGGATTTGCAGGAAGGGTTTGCAGCGCAACGGGAAAAGCGTCAACCGCGCTTCCAGGGGGCGTAGTACACTTATTTTGGTGCCAGCGGGCCATGACAGCGAAGCTCACGGTCTATAGCCATCCAGGGCAGGCCCAGATTTTCCAGCCAGTTAATCGCAGCCTTCTCAGTCTTGAGTCTGGCTACACTGGACGCGCCACAGGCTTCCAGGCAGCTGTCTGCAACAACACTGACACTGAGCATGCCGGGAATAGGGTAGCCGTCGATCGGGCTAAGACCCCGGCCGAAGTTTTCATCGTTAAATCGTGTGCGGCGTTCAAAATCTCCCCGCATCGCAAAGCCTTTTCCGTTGAGCTTGATCCGATTAATGGCGGTGCGATTTCCAAACGGATGACGCAGTCCGAGTAACCAGTTGGCACCGTCAAACTGTTTGCCGATTGTGACGGCGTCCTGAGCCATCTCAATCATGGCGTTCTCTATTCCTTCCTTGATCAATTTTCGGCGTACCGAATCTATCGCATATGGACGAATACAGCTGTTCAAATCCAGTAGCATGCCCTTCTGGGGAAGCAGAGCGCCCTGGTGAGTCAGCTCCAACTGGGACCAACCCACCAGGTGAAGCATGGCTTTTACTTGAGAATCGGTCGCCTTCAGCCGGCCATCGTCGTCGTAGCAATTGAGTAGCAAGCGAGTGGTTGGATCGAATATGTGGCTGCTTTCGTCCCAGAGCGCGGACACAAAATCGAACAGGCTAAGCGCCTCTGGGTCGAGCGCCGTGTAGCAACCGGTTCCTGCAGACTGATTAATTTTACTGATCAGGCTATCTGCGTTGAAAGCACTAAATTTGTGTTCGAGGCGGGAAAGCTCAGCTGTGGCAATACTTACCAGCGCATCAGCCTCACCGGGAAGAGTATCGATAGTTAACTGACAGGAGCTACCAAAGCAGTGAATACGTTTCCTGTGCATCATGACGTGGCCGACTACTCCCGGGTGACGGTCGAGTTCTTGTTAAGTGACGCCTATATTATTGGGAGAGTCAGTATATGGCAACGCTACAAAGACAATCTGCGTCACGAATCTGATTGGATAACTATGGCATTGGAAAAGAAACATGAAACTGAGAACCATCATTTTGGCTGATGGTCACTGCACCGCCCATAGCATCTGCGAGTGACCGTACAATTTGGAGCCCCGCCTTGTTCTGAGATCGTTCAGACTGTGTTGCAGACAGTCCAACGCCATCATCGGATACGGATAAAAGTAAGATGCGTTGGCCATGCATTGAGCGATCAACCTTAGCGTCTATTTCGATAAATTGAGCCGTTCGATCGTCAGTAAACGCGTGTAACAGTGAATTCTCAAGTAGCTCATACAGTATGACAGCAGCGGGGGAGGCAATTGTTGCCGGGAGAAGCTCCGAGGTAGTGAGATTAATGGTAGTGATTTTCGCTGGATCAACGGGGGTGAGGTCAAGCAGGTAGTTTGTCAGGCTATCGACATAAGTGTGAACGTCTGCCATTAACAAACCGCCTTGAAAGTAAAAGCACTTCTCCAGCAGCTCCATTGCCTTCAATTGCCCGAGTACCTTCGGCCGGCTTTCGCCGGCGACTTCTGCAGGACCGAGATATTTTCCGACTAAATCCAGTGTTGCAACATTGTGCTGGTGAACAGCGCGAACGAGATTGTCCTGCAGCTCGTGACTTTCTTGTAAATCGTCATGTGCCCGATCTGCAGCATCCAGCATTTCACCCGCTTTTTTGATAGCTTCTTCCTTTAGCAGATGCTCCCGATAAATACGCATGGCACCCCAGATAGCAATTAATAATATAGCGCTGTAAAGACAATATGCCCACCACGTCAACCACCAGGGCGGTAGCACCTTTATTCGCAGGGAGACGCCATCTTCACTCCAAATGCCTGCAGAGTTTGCGCCCCTCGCGCGAAACACATAGTCACCAGGCTCAAGATTGGTATAGGTAATTTTATTATTAGTGCCGTCATCAACCCAGCCCGAACCGAGGCCTTCCAAAATATGGGTGTAGCGGTTTTGGTCTGGGTTGGCGAAATCTAGCACATTGATCGTTATGCTGAATATGTTGTCACTCTTAGATATCTGGATTTCTTGTAATGTGTCAATTTCGTGAATAGGGATTATATTTTTGTTTCCAATATCGATTTGAGTGATCACAACTGGAGGAACACCGGTGGAAAGTTCAACATCACGGGGCTTTAGAATGTTGTAACCGTTTACTCCGCCAAAATACATGTTGTGGTTTGAATCGAGATAATGAGCGCCAAAGTTAAAATCGTCGGCTTGAAGACCGTCTTGATGTGATAATCTGAAAATATGTTCCCCTAGAGGGCCGAGCACGAGAATTCCTAGCTGTGTAGAGCACCAAAGATTCCCATCTTCATCGAAAAGAATTCCATATATAGTCGCCTGTGAGTAGCTAGACTTGCCAAAGCGTCGTACGCTTAAAATCTCTGACTGTAGTGACGAATTTTTCCATGTGAAAATACCGTGATTTTTCGTCCCAAGGAAGACGTTGCCATCTATATCTCCGTTTATCGAGAAAAGCTGCGGACGTCCGATTTTAGATGGAAACCGGAGACTAATATTTCTAAATTTTTTTAAAACTTTATCAAACCTATAAAGCTCTCGCTCAGAGCCAGCAAATATTGTGCCGTCTTGAGCCTCAAATAGTAAAATAAAAGACCGTTCTCCATCAGAATCAATCCGAGTTAATTTATTGTCTGAATATTTGAATACTCCGTTATTATACGAAGCGATCCATGTGCCGTTGTTTGCAGTCCTGAGAATTTTTGACACTGCTAGACTGGAATACTCGGGTGATGCTACTGATATCAATCGATTGTTGTCCCGATCAAAGCGATATAGCCCATGTTGTTGTAGACCAATCAGAACGTCTCTATCATCACTTGCCAGAGCCATCACTCTGGTATCTGGAAGTTTGGACCCATCACTAGTAATTAGCGGGTGATGCATGCCTGTCTGTTCGTTGAACCAAAAAATGCCGTTATACGTTCCTACCCAAAGCTCATCAATAGAGTTTTTCGTGAACGCTAGCACATCATTATAAATACTACTGTTGCGATAATTGAAGGTCGAGATCGAGTTTTGCTTAATTTGATCAAGCCCTTGATACGTGCCAACTAAAAGAATGCCAGATTGAAAGAATAGTTTAGTGATGTAGTCATGAGACAGTTTGGAGTTCTTTTGGCTAAAGTGCTTAGTTTCTTTTTTGTCTAGTTCTTTTGACACTAGGCCGCCGTCAGTTCCAATCCATACAGTAGACTCAAACACCGCAAGGTCAGTAATTCTAGAAATATCAGTAGACGAGAAATCCATTGTTTGACGTATCTTTTCTAAGCTCAAATCCACAAAGTGTATTTTTCCCCTGGGCGTTCCAAGTAGTACCTCAGCTGCAGAAACTTTAGCTAGTGAACTTATTTGAGAGACATTCTGTACTAAGTCGATATTACGAATTTTTTTCGTATGGAGGTCTATCTCAATTAATGACGTCTTGCTTGCAAGTAGTATTTTCTGCAAATCGATTTTTACGACATCTACGACGTCATCAATTTTGAGTGTAGTTAGTTGATCGATAACCCAACGGAAGTCGGTGTGACTACTGAGGTTGATTGGAATTATTCCAGTCTTTGATGTAGCTAGATAATAGTCGTCAGTAATTTCATGTAAATCTGTGAGCTCGGGGTTCAGCATATTTTGTCGTATTTTTGAGGGACTGAATTTAGAGTCTGGCGTTTTCAATTCAAGAATTCCGCCGCCAAATGTGGCTATGATTATGTCGCCGTTTGATCTCTGAGAAATTCCTCTGATGTCAGAATTTGAGAGGTAATACTCGTCTTTTTGTTCAGAGCTGAACTTTCTTACATTGGAGCCTTCAAATTTATAAAGCCCTTGCTGAGTGCCAACCCATAAAAATCCAGTTGTGTCCTTATAAAGTCTTGTAATAGTGGGTTGTGCAATGCTGCTAGAGAGTGGAGAGGGCATGACTTCACAGAGGCTAACTGTTGCATGTGCATAAAGAGTGAAAATGAAGATCTTGTGGATAGAGTATCTTTTAAGTGGGCGGGACTTCCTACTCATGCTTAAGTGTAGGAATAATTTTATTTATACGTGGTCCGTTTCCTTCCATTATAAATACTCTTGTCTGAATTCGACAATAAATTCATCATAGGCACTCTCTAGTTGTAATAACAGGGGGTTAAGTTCAAAATTTTTCTCCTGCTTCCCTTCATATTCAATTTTGGAACTGATTGACTGCACTTTCAGCGCGCCGACATTCGCGCTCATTGACTTTATCGCATGCGCTGTCTTGTAAGTATTTCCGTGGTCAGAGTCTTTTATGTGCTTACGCAGTTCTTCTGTTTTTGTGTGCATTTGAGATTGATATCCTTCAAATATTTCTGGAAGGAGTTTATTTCCTGTTTGTTCTTCGATTTCGATTATGGTGTTGATTGCTTTGCGGTTTAGGATCGGCGTTTCATTATTTTGATTGGATTCAGCTTCTTCTCTTAGAACGGTTTGATTTTCATCGCCTAGCGTTGTCTTTTCGTGCTGTGAGCTTTTCAGTATTGGCTCAATCGCTTCGCGAATATCGCTAATAGAAAATGGCTTTCCAACATAGTGATTCATTCCGGACGTTTCACATCGTTGGCGGTCTTTTTTGTCTAATCCAGCAGTCAAAGCAATTATGGGAGTTGCATTGCGTCCTCTCGTTTTTTCGAGGTTGCGGATATTTTCAGTAGCCTCAAAGCCATCCATAATAGGCATTTGACAGTCCATAAAAATAAGGTCGTAGCTCTGGTGACCAACTTTTTCAAACGCCTGCTTACCATTGATGACTACTTCGACATTGTGACCAAGGATTGCGAGCATTTCCTTGATTATTTTTCGGTTTGTTTCAACGTCTTCAGCCACGAGTATATTTAATCTAGGGCCGCTGTCCTCGTCATGTTCTATACTGGAGAATTGAGGCTTTCTTGGTTTTTGAGCAAGGTGCTTCGTTATTGCAGTTTCTAGTGAGTCTCGGGTTACTGGTTTTGAGATTCGTTGCCAGTTGTCAAATACGGAATCAAGCCGGCTTTGATTTATGCTGCAAACTAATAGTCCATGCGTCACATCACTGTTCCGAATAGTGCTCAAAATTTCTGGGTTTGAATCTAGTGCATCAGCATCAATTACTACGAGTTCTGGAATTTTTGTTGCATTCAAGTTTTTTTCGGCTTCGGCCCGCCAGCCTAAAAGAGATAAGTGAGAATTAATCATTTTTGTGACTGACTCATTCGAGCAGATAGTTATAGCTTGCCTGTTCGGATCTATTTTTATTGTTTGTGGCTGAACAACGCTAAAAGGTACTGTTACCGACAAGTCGGTTCCGATGTTGGGCTGTGATTCTATAGCTATCGTGCCATTCATTAGTTCGATATAGTGTTTAGATATAGAGAGCCCTAGTCCAGTTCCGCCATATTCTCGAGTCGTGCTTGTGTCGGCCTGAGTGAATACTTCAAATACCCTATTTTGTGTGGCGGCATCCATACCGATGCCAGTATCTTTGACAGAAATAGTAACGTCATTTTTGTTTCTGTCGTCTTCGCTATTCTTATAGGTTACGCACACGTCTATATTGCCTGTATGGGTAAACTTGATAGCGTTGCTTACCAAATTCATAACAACTTGTCGGACTTTAGTGGGATCACCTAGTAGGGTTTTAGGCGGGGTTTGATCGAAAATGCTGTTCAGAGCGAGTCCCTTTCTAGCTGCGGGCTCGCCTTGGAGATAGCAGATTTCGTCGATCAATTCCACGAGATCAAACTCAATGTTCTCAAGCTCTACTTTAGAGGCTTCAATCTTTGAAAAATCGAGAATTTCATTTATTAACGAGAGCAAAGATTCTCCACTATTGTGGGCTGCTCGAGCGAATTGCTTTTGCTGTTCAGAAAGGTCTGTATGAAGTAGTAGTTCAGTCATACCAATCATTCCATGCATTGGCGTGCGGATTTCGTGACTCATGGTTGCAAGAAAGTCGGACTTCGCTTGATTAGCGGATTCCGCTGACTTTTGCGCATCTTGCAGTTCCCTTGTTCTTTCTTGAACTTTATTCTCAAGCTCGCGCTGCCTAAGCTGCACTCTGAAGCCAGCTCTGCGTTGTCGGACTATCAATAGCGCAGCAATACCCAACGCAAACGTTGCGTATGCGGCGTAAGCCCCGGGGCTTAACCATGGGGGAGGGCTCACCACTACCGGTAACGATAGTGCATCCCAGTTCCATTCGCCATCAGGGCTGGACGCAGCAAATCTCAGCACATACTTGCCTGGCGGAAGAGTTGTAAAGGATGCGATTCTTGAATCTTCTGATACGACCCAGTCAGGGTTTAGTCCTTCAAGCTTATACGCGTATTTCACAAGATCTGGGTTTGAGTAGTCGGCTGCATAGGCTTCAACAGTCAAGATCCTGTCTTCGTAGGAAAGTTCGAGATTCTCAAGCGCGTAGTACGGCACATCGAAATATGCCTCCTCGTTCATTATTTTAATTGACGAAATACTAACTTTTGGCGGAACGTTGCTCTGCTTTGAAAAGCTTGGACTCACCACGTTGAAACCATATGGGCCACCAAAGTAAATGGAGCGGTCCGATGATTGGAAGTATGCGCCCATGTTAAATTCTGAGCCTTGCAGTCCATCTCGTATTCCATATTGATACGACCTGCGAGTTGCGGGATTAAACCTCGTTACACCTCTGTTATGCGAAAGCCATAGATTACCTTGGTCGTCAGATTCAATGCCATAGATGTTCGAGCTCGGTAAACTAACCTCATTCGAATGGTCAACAAAACTCTCTTCAAGCGCTGCTCTATCGTCTCTTGTCCAACTCATGAGGCCCCCGCCTGACGAACCCAACCAAAGCCGACCATCAGGGTCTTCATGAAATGCCCAAATCAGGTTGCTTAGTAAACCCTCGGATTTCTTAGAGTCTTGCTGGAAACTTATGAACTCCTCTGACTCAGGATCGAACTTATTCAGACCATCTTCGGTTCCAATCCAAACGAATCCTAGCGAGTCCTGGTACAGCGCTATTACCTGATTGCTGCTGATAGATCCGGGTGTTCTTGCAGCTTGGAAGTTTTTGAATGTGTTTGACGTGGGTTCATAAGCAGCAAGCCCGCCGCCGTAGGTGCCAATGAGCAATGTTCCGTCGGAAGTTCTTAAAATAGAGGTCACTCCGTTTGATCCGATAGTCTTGTCGTCATTCGGATTATGTTGATATGCCTCGACAGTATTTTCTAATAAATTGATCTTGTTTAGGCCTCCGTCATAAGTGCCTACCCATAACGTATTTGTTTCTCCAAGAAGGCTCATGACGATAGGACTTGATAACCCGGGGTTGGTGAACTCGTTAGTCCAGGCAAATTTTTCACTCCCCGGCACTAGTCGATTTAAACCATTATCTGTTCCTACCCAGATACTGCCATCAGAGGTTTCGGCAAATGCGTTGACCGCATTGCTCGATAAGTTGCGACTGACGTCGTCGTACTTTGGGAAGTGGCTTAGTGTGCCGCTCGCGAGGCCGTAGATGGTGCCAACCCAGTATTGTCCTTCTCTCGATTGAAATACACTCGAGATGGCATCTGCAGGTAAATTGGAGTTTGATGACGTATATTTGGTAAATGTATTTGTCTCAGGGCGGTAAAGATTCAGTCCTTCATACGTGGCGATCCATATGTCGTCACTCCGGTCCATGTAAAGATCGTAAACTCTGTCCGACGAGAGAGATAGCGGGTTGGTATTCTGGTGACGGAAAGTGGTAATTTCCCTTGTGGCCCGGTTATATTTACTAACACCGTCGACACCATGTGCCATCCATAAATCATCGTTTTTACCAACGAGTAGCTGTGTTACGGCGTAGTTATTAGAGTAATTCGACTGCTCTTTTGGGGTGGTAACTCGGCTTATAGAGCTTCGATTTGGTTCGAGTTTTAGAGTGCCTAAGAGTTGTGTTGCTATGTAAACGGTCCCGTTCTTGATGTGGGCGAAGTCATATACAACTCCGAAGTCGGGTATTCCTAGTGAGTCTGGGGTGAAGTGTCGGAATTTCTCGCTTGCGGGGTTGAATGCGCTGAAAGAGTTGGCGTACCCAAGCCAGATATCTTCGCTCTCGGACGCTGATAAAGAGTAGATGCTGTTTGAGAAAGGGGAATTTCTATTATTTGGGTCTGAATAGAGTCGTGAGAAAGTGCGTAATATTGGATTGAATTTGTTGAGTCCGGCTCCCTGAGTAGCCACCCAAATACTGCCGGAAGAGTCTTCAACGATTCTAGTGACGTTGTTAGAAGATAATGATTGGTC
The DNA here is from genome assembly GCA_000156295.1 of marine gamma proteobacterium HTCC2148. Taxonomy (GTDB): domain Bacteria; phylum Pseudomonadota; class Gammaproteobacteria; order Pseudomonadales; family Halieaceae; genus Halioglobus; species Halioglobus marinus. The sequence goes on along the minus strand of DS999236.1, from coordinate 53,899 downwards.
GTCTTTAGGTGAGTGGCGAAAGTTATCGAGCTTAAGGCCAGTATATTTGTTCAGTCCCTCTTTCGTAACAAACCACATCGCACCGCGAGAGTCTTGAAATGACTGTTCTACGGTTTGTTGTGTTAGATTTTTTGAAAACGGTGCAGTGAAAAAGTCGATTTCTGAGTCGGACAAGTAGTCCGCCCTTGGACTGGGGGGTAATAGCAATAAGGCAACGAAAAAAGTTTGTAGCCAAAGGCGCATTTGCTGAAGTGTTTTCAAAAATCCCGTCGGACTCTAGATTAAAGAGCACAATGGCATCTTTTGCACCCAAAATTTTAATAATCTGCACAGGCGTTTGGGTTCAGGAAGCGCTAGTGCGTTACCGAAAGATAACTTTCCTGGAGCGCCCCCTGCAGTTTTATCAGACCCAGCGCGCGCTAAGCGTTAGCGCAGTCCCCACTTGTAAGCAGATTGGTCAGCGAAGGATCGGAGTCCCCACTTGTAAGCAGATTGGTCAGCGAAGGATCGGAGTCCCCACTTGTAAGCAGATTGGTCAGCGAAGGATCGGAGTCCCCACTTGTAAGCAGATTGGTCAGCGAAGGATCGGAGTCCCCACTTGTAAGCAGATTGATCAGCGAAGGATCGGAGTCCCCACTTGTAAGCAGACTGATCAGCGAAGGATCGGAGTCCCCACTTGTAAGCAGACTGGTCAGCAAAGGATCGGAGTCCCCACTTGTAAGCAGATTGGTCAGCGAAGGATCGGAGTCCCCACTTGTAAGCAGATTGGTCAGCGAAGGATCGCAGTCCCCACTTGTAAGCAGATTGGTCAGCGAAGGATCGCAGTCCCCACTTGTAAGCAGATTGGTCAGAAAAGCTCATGCTGCCCCACTGATAGTCACTGCTGCCGGCGTATGTCTGTGCTTCGGTTTCAGCCGTAGTGGCAGTGTTGCCCCACTTATAGCCGCTGCGAGCGGGTGTGTTTTTGGCCCACTGAGCATTGGATTTGGTTGGCTCGACTTTCTTACCCCACTTATAGCCCGCGCTTCCGCTGCGGGTGTAGGCCTTGGAGTCGGCAATAGAGTGGCTTACGCGATGAACCAGGTTGTGGGTCTCGGTTGCTCCGTTCTGGTCAGCTTCGGCCAGTGACAGTGAGGGCGTGAGCAGCGCTATCGCAATGCTGGTTAAACCCGCTGATTTGATCGCTTTGTAAGTATTCATGTCATCATTCCTAGTTCTAGTCTTTTGTTAGCGCCTGAATGTGATGCTTTTCGTGCTCTAGTTACTCTCCGTGAGACGCAATTAACATTAGCTTTTCCCTACGCTTGAACACGTTATACGACCTGTAATCGGGCTGTTGAACCCGTACGCATGACCATTTTGGGGTAATTGAGTGAAAAATTACGCAGTAGGATATTGGTAGAAACCACCTGAAGGCTTTCTATCTATATGAAAAATATGGAAAAAATCTAGAAAAGCCGTTGAGCGCGGCGTGTTTGACCCATAAAGGTTAAGAAGATTAAAGAGGGCGTTTTCTGCTGCCTTGGGTAGTGCGGCTACTGAGCCCGATTTGAAAGGCTTTCAATTTTTTGTTTTTCGAGTTCGTACATCTGGTCCCAGGCAAAGGGGTGGTTCAGTGGCGGTTTGTGGTTGAGATCCAGGCGTTCCACATGATTTTTTACGCCCCAGACTCGCATGTCGCTAAGCCCTTTGGCCGGTGCAATGTTCGACAACATGCCATCCAGGCCAGGCAGGCTGATCTCTCCGCTTTCATTCATGACCGCAGGACCTTCAAAGTGCTCTTGCATTGCCATATCGCGCATCAGGTCGAGATCTGCATTGCCACAGCCGGTATCACCCAGAGTGATGGCCCTGGTGATACTTACGTAACCATTGCCCTGCTGGAATGGGCTGTAAGCGAGCAGACCGTCGAGGTTTATGGCTGGCTCCGCCGTACTGGTCAGTTTGCATTTCACATCGTCGGGTGTGAGTTCAGGTTCCAGCTGAAGTAGTAGGGCCACCAACCCAGAGACCAGGGCCGCAGCTTGTGAAGTGCCGGTCATTACCAGTTCACCTCCCTGTAGCTGGTATTCTGGATGTTCCTTCAGGAGCCCCGAACCAGGCCGGGTGATGCCAGTAATATGTCCGCCGGGTGCGACGATGTCGGGTTTGATGTGTCCTTCTGGAGTGGGGCCTCGCGATGAGAAGTCAGGTACGTAGTCGTCTTTGCGAGTCTCCAGAGTCCACGAGTCCGTTACTGCACCCACGGTAATAATGTAGGGGAGGTTTCCGGGCGAGCCCACGGTCATTGCTTCTGGCCCATCATTTCCGGCGGCCGCCACCACGGTAATACCCTCAGCCCAGGCTCGCATTATGGCCTGGTTGATGGGGTCCAGGTAATAGGGCCAGCGGGGCCTGGCAGAAAAAGACAAATTAAGTACCCGAATGCCATATTTGTCTTTGTTATCGACCGCCCACTGTACGCCGCGAACGATATCAAGCAGGCCGCCCTGGCCCGCTTCATTAAAAGCTTTAATGGCCACCAGGTTTACATCGGGAGCAATGCCCTTGAATCCGCCCGAAGGCTTACCGTTCAACCGCGTTTCTCCGCTGTGTGCCAGAACGCTGGTCAGGTGGGTGCCGTGCCCGCTCTCGTCAAATACGTTGTCGCTGCTATTATTAATAGCGTCATAGCGGGCAACTACTCGATCTTTCCCTGTGGTGCTGAGGGTGAGGGCAGGGTGGTCCCAGAGTCCGGAATCCAGGACTGCAACCGTCACTCCTGCGCCGCGAACCCCATGGCGATGAAGGTCCTCTGCGCCCGAAACTGCGCTGTAATAAAAATTATCTGCGTTGTCAGGATATCCCGGGATCAGCTTAACCTCACAATCATGACCAAAACTGGCGGTGACTGCATAGTCGCTTTGCTCCGGCGCACTACTGGCTGCCGATGTGAATATTAGCGCCAGTTCTTCGCGGCCAGCGAGGAAGGGGACAGAAGTATCCTCTAGTGATAAATGAGCCTCACCTATGGACGAGCTTGTAATGCTGCTTGCAGGTAGCTCGTGCTCGCCCAGTTGAATGAGTTTGATCGCTCCAAGCGCGGCTGGCCAGCTGAGCTTTAAGGCGGTTAGCTTTTGCGCTTTGTCTGTTTTGTTGAACAGCGGCCAGACGAAACCGTTTTGTCTGCGGCTAATTTCGACTGCACCGGAGATACGGCAATCTGACGGTTGTGTTTGAGGTTCTTGCGGTTGGTCGTTCAGGGCGAGGTCGTCAATGTGGCGAATGACACGTCCTGTGTTTAATACGGCGGCCATTTGCTGGCTCGATAGAGTGGCGCCGATCGCGTTTATAATTGGCAGTTGGTGAGTGACGGTACCGCCTTCGTGGATGACCAATGACGCCATTTCTTCAGCGGAAGCACCTTGCAACATGACATCCAGGGAGTCGGGCTGTTGTGCTTTCGCCGTGAAACTGATCGCCACAAGAGCGGTGAGCAGCGGCAACTGTTTGATCAGTTTCATACGGTAGTGGCAGGTGTTGCGGTTGTAATCAAGACTGCTGCAGCGCTTCACTAAAGTTTTGGCGCAGCATATCGGGTACGTCTTCCGGGTAGATTGGCCGAGCAAAGAAGTAACCTTGCAGCAAGTCAGCACCGCGAGCGACCAAATAGTCCAGCTGCTCTTTTTCTTCAATGCCCTCTGCAATGACTCTCAGGTTCAGGGTTTTGGACAGAGCGATAATGGCGTCCACGATCGCTGCTCCGTCAGTGGTGCCAAGATCAGCGACAAAGCTTTGGTCAATTTTGAGTGTGTCTATGGGAAAGCGCTTGAGGTAGCTGAGCGAAGAGTACCCTGTACCGAAGTCGTCAACTGCCAGCTCAAGGCCCAGGGCCTTTAATTGTTGCAGTTTTTCAATATTCGTTTGCGCGTCAGTCATGATGGCGCTTTCCGTTAGCTCAAGTTCCAAACGGCTGGCCTGCATGCCTGACTCGCGCAAAAACTCTCCAATCGAACGCGGCAGGTCACTTTGGTTAAATTGTAATGGCGAAATATTGACACACACCCTGAATGGGGGAAGGCCCATTGAGTCCCAGTAATTGCAGTGGCGGGCTACCTCTTTCATCACCCACTCACCAAGCTCGATGATTTGCCCGGTTCGCTCCGCCACAGGTATAAAGTCCAGTGGTGAGACCATTCCGCGAGTAGAGTGCTTCCATCGCACCAGGGCTTCCATGCTAACGACATCACCAGTGGCAGTGTCCACTTGTGGCTGATAGCGAAGTTCCAGCTCATTATTCTGCATGGCATCACGCAGCTCTTCTTCCATCTTTAACTGTTCGACGGCCTTGGCGTTCATCTCTTCGTCATAAAAGCGGAAGCAGGCACGACCCTGGGCCTTCGCGGCGTACATGGCAGTATCCGCGTTACGCACCAGAGTGTCGGGATCTTCACCGTCCTGGGGGAACAGCGCAATACCCACACTAGGGGTCACAACCGGATTGTGTGATTGCAGGGCGATAGGTTCCGAGAGTGCTGCGAGAATACGTTGCGCCACTCGTTCAACCTGCCCGGCATTGGGGATGTCCGACAATACTACCGTGAATTCGTCACCGCCAAGTCGCGCAATTTCGGTATTGGAATTATTAGAGTCATCTTCTGCGCTGTTGTCCGAGTAATAGTTGATGGCGTCGTCTTCACGTAGCTCAACGGTAAGCCGCTTGGCTATCTCTACCAGCAGACGGTCTCCGCGACCGTGGCCAATAGAATCGTTTATGCGTTTGAAATGATCCAGGTCGATGAACAATAAAGCGGCATTGGTTTTGTGGCGGCGACAGCGCTTCAAAATGCGATTTAGTTGCTCGTTGAAACTGCGCCGGTTTGGCAGGCTGGTAAGCGGATCATAGTAGGCCAGATAGCGCAGTCGGTCCTCTTGGCGTTTAAGCGAGTTGAACGCATTACTGGCACGCAGCATGTACTGCACGTCTCTGCTCAGCAAGGACCAGTTGACGGGTTTTGTTTTGTATTGTGTGGCGCCTGCCTCAAACCCCTGATCGATTGACTGGCGGTCATCGGAGCCGGTAACGATCATGATAGGGATGGATTCGCCCTGGGGCATTTTGCGCAGTCTTTTACACACTTCCAGGCCAGTCATGCCCGGCATTTCAACGTCCAGGAACACCAGGTCGGGCCGCTCCCGCATAAATACATCAATGGCCTCTGGGCCATCTGCTGCCTCCACGACCACCATGTTTTCCGCTTCCAAACATTGCCGCGTTAACAGCCGAACATTGAAGTCGTCATCGCAAACTAGGATCTTTGCTTTGTGGTGTGAGCGTTCTTCATTGGGCATGTGTATAGGAGATAATGTTGTTATAAGAGGCGTAGGCTATCATCACTCGAACTCATCTCCTAGCCCGAAGCATAGAAAGGGCAAAACAAGCGATAGAGGCGTGAAAAAACCGATTATATGGGGCGACAGAGAGCGTATTGCGTTTGCATTGCGCTGTCCGGCGCCACCAGCTTTAAATCCAATCAGGTGTCGGTTACGGTGAGCGCGGGCGTTGTTGTAAGGGATGCAAGCTTTCCCGATGCAGAGTCGGTTCTGCAAGCGGCTGAGAGTAGACCTTACATCGCAAGGAAAAGCGGCCGTAACCGAGTGGCTTTTTCGGCGAACGGCTCAGGAAAAAAGCGGTTCTCGGCGTTGGAGGTGCAGTTGCTTTACGAAGCGAGGTAGCTGCTGTAAAGGGATCGCTGGGCTATAGTAAAAGCCCTGTACCTGCTGGCACTTATGTTCGCGCAAATACTCTACTTGTTCATGGGTTTCTGCGCCTTCGGCCACTACCATCATGCCCAGGCGGCGCGCCATTTCAATGATCATGGCGCACACTGCTTCCTGGTGCGGGTTGTGAGGTAGGTCGCGCACAAAGCAGGCATCTATTTTTAACGCTGAAATGGGTAGCTCTGTCAGATGTGACAGCTGTGAAAATCCGGTACCAAAGTCGTCCAACGAGAAGGAAATACCCAGCAGGCGCAGTTGATCCATGCGACCTTTCACTGCTTCAGGGCTTTTCAGTATGGTGGTCTCGGTGAGCTCGAACTCGAGTCTTGAGGCGTCGGTGCCACTGCGCTTGATGATGTCTTTGACGATGTCTACAAATCGATCGTCCTGAAACTGGCTAAAGGAGATGTTCACCGCCACATCTACATCGCGGATACCTTGCTCTTCTACCCAGACTTGCGCGGCGCAGGCGTGTTGAATCACCTGGTAGCCAATCGTTCGCAGCAGTCCCATGTCTTCGCAGGCGACAATGAACTCGCTTGGGCAGAGCAGGCCTCGCTCCGGGTGGTTCCAGCGCAATAGGGCTTCCAGCCCTACCAACTTGCCGGTTGTCAGGTCTATGCGGGGCTGATAGTGAAGCTCAAACTGATTTTGTCGCACAGCGGTTCGCAATTCAGCCGCCAGCGAATTGCTGCCGCCCTGATCGAAAGTGAGTTGCTCGCTGTAACGAATGTACTTGCTGCCTTCTACGCTTTTAGCCTGCTGCATGGCAGAGCGGGCGAAATCAACCAGCTCAGAAAACTGCTTGCCGTCATCCGGGTAGATTGCCGCACCAATGCTGGCATCGATCGACACCTGCTGTTCGCTGAGAATCATTGGAGCTGTAATCGACTTGATCATTTTTTCGGCGATCAACTCAACGTCCCTGAAATTGCTGACGTCCTCCAACACGATGGCAAACTCGTCACCGCCCAGGCGGGCGATGCTGTCTGTGCTGCGCATTTTGTTAATCAGGCGGCGTGAGATCGTCTTGATCAGCAGGTCACCGTCGGTTTCGCCATAGTGATCATTGATATTAGCGAACTGGTCCATGTTGATGTAAAGCAGCGCAGTGTTGAAGTCGTAACGTTCGCTGCGCTCCATGGCCCGCTCCATATGGGCGCGAAAACCGGCTCGATTGAGCGCGCCGGTCAGCGAGTCGCGGTTAGACAATTGCTGGATAGTGTCTCTGGCTTGCTTTAGCTGAATTGAATAATCAAGAACCCTGTGAACCAGCGCGTCCTGCAATTGGCCGCGCACCAGGTAATCCTGGGCACCTAGCTCGCGCAGTTGTGAGGCTAGTTGATCGTTCTCTTCGTCTAGCAGGAGAATGAGCGGCACCGTCGCCTGGTTTTTCTGGGCCAGGCGCAGCAGGTACTCGGTTTCCGGACCATAGGTCATGATGACAGCGTCGATCATGGGATCGAGCAGAGCCTCAATGGGACGTTGCATAGATTCAGAGGAGGCGAGATTGAACCGGGCTGGTAAGGCGCGCCCGAGACAGGCAGACAGAATTGAATGATCTGCGTTGTTCTCGGAAATAATTAATACCGTGTGTTGGTCCACTCTTCGTCCCTGGTTTCTCGCCCGTCTGCATCTTGAGCAGTCATCGTTGCACACCCTTTTAGAATGCTCTAACGATCACTGCTTATTCGTTATATAACATGAAGTTATACGGAATAATTCAGAGGAATTCTACTTATACTTTATTAAAAAGTACCAACTCCGGGGGCTGAGCGCTCGCGTTAGCAATAACTGGCCTTGGTCGCCATTGGTACTGGCAGTGGGTGTATTATTCTGGCATCTGAATCCTGTTGGAATAAAACCATGAGTGAAGATGTATTGTTCGAGGTGCAGGAGGGCGTTGCCCTGATCACTTTGAATCGCCCTGAAGCCCACAATACACTGTCGGCCGGTATTATTGAGGGGCTGGGAGCAGCCTATCAGCACTGCGACGCCGACGACTCGGTTCGCGCAGTGGTGATTACCGGCGCCGGCAGGAGCTTTTGCGCCGGTGCTGATATGAGCGGTGGTGGGGAGACTTTCGATGGTGGCGCCGTTGCGCAGGAAATCAGCTCCTGTCCGTTAGCCATGCAGGCATTTGAAGTGCGTAAACCGGTTATTGCGGCCTGTAACGGCCACGCGGTGGGCGCCGGGCTGGGAATGGCCATGCAGACAGACATCCGCGTCTTGGCCGACGAGGGTAAATACGGCTTCTTGCAGTCTCGCCGCGGTGTCGTGACCGACTTCGCCATGGAGTACTTGCTGCCCAGATTAGTAGGCATGGAACGAGCGCTGGAACTCCTGATGAGAGGCCAGCGGCTCAACGGCAGTGAGGCCGTAACCTGGGGTCTCGCCGGAAGAAGTGTGCCTGCGGAAGCAGTATTGGAAACAGCGTTGGATATCGCGCGGGATATGGCGGTGAACGCAGCCCCGCTGGCCATGGCAATGCACAAGCGTTTGGTTTGGCAGGGGATGGATATGAGTTATGCCGAGTTAGCCCGCAAGGAGACCAGGGGGCTTAACTACAGTATGACCAAGCCCGATGCCGTCGAAGGCGGCATGGCCTATTTCGAGCGGCGCGCGCCTGAATGGAGTGGCTGTCTCAGCGAAGACTGGCCCGAATGGATGAACGATTAAAGTGGCGGCTTTTAGTCCGGCAACTCGCAGCTGAATACCGGAATATTACGGTCAGTTCGAGCCTGGTACTCATCAAAATCCGGGTAAACTGCCAGCAGGGTAGGCCATAGCGCGGCTTTTTCTTCATCGCTCACCTGCCGCGCCCGATAGGTCTTGTCCTGCCCATCGGCCATTATCCGAATGTCAGGATAGGCTTTGATGTTGTAGTACCACACGGGGTTTTTGGGCATACCTCCGCTTGATGCCACCAGCAACTTGCTGTCTCCGTGAGGAATGTGAATCAGAGGTAGGCGCCTTGTTTTGCCGCTTTTAGCGCCGGTCATGGTGACCATGCAAACGGGGCCGCCAAGAAAGGTATTCATTAGTCGCCCCTTGCTCAGGCGAAATACGCCGGCCTGAAAACGACTGGTCCAACGTATGATCAGCTTAATTGCAGGCAGCTGATTTTCTTTATATTGCATGATGTCTTCGCGGTTGGTTTTGACGTAATCGTACTTCACCATTTTGAATGTCCTTTAAGCGCGGGTAATAGAGGTTAATCTACAATTACCATGCTGCCAAACTATGCTAGACTCTTTCACCCGTTTTGCCTCTCCCTGTAAGCCCATGAGCATCGCCTCCGACAAACTGGAAACCATTCGCCAGCAGGTGCAGTACCATCTGGACCATGCCGAGCAGCATCGCCTTAGCCCCGAGCAAGAGCTAGCGCTGAAAGAGCGCATTGCGGCTCGACTGGTGGCGGAGGACGCCGTGCTTGTCGCCCATTACTACACCTCACCGGCGGTTCAGGCCCTTGCGGAAGAGACCGGGGGCTGTGTTTCTGATTCTCTTGAAATGGCCCGTTTTGGCCGCGACCACTCCGCCAAGACTCTGGTAGTCGCGGGGGTGAAGTTTATGGGCGAGACAGCGAAAATTCTGACGCCGGATAAGCGCGTGTTAATGCCCACGCTTGAAGCGACCTGTTCATTGGACCTGGGCTGCCCTATCGATGAGTTTTCGGCGTTTTGCGACCAGCATCCTGATCGCAAGGTCGTGGTTTACGCGAACACTTCTGCAGCAGTGAAGGCTCGCGCTGATTGGGTGGTTACCTCTGGCATTGCCCTTGATGTCGCCGAGCATTTGGCAGATCAAGGCGAGAAAATTATCTGGGCGCCCGATCAGCACCTTGGAGATTATGTGCGCCGCGAAACCGGGGCAGACATATTGATGTGGGATGGCGCCTGTATCGTTCACGAAGAATTCAAGGCCCGCGGGATCGCTGATCTCAAAGCAGTGTATCCGGATGCGGCTGTGCTGGTGCACCCGGAATCGCCCGCATCTGTGCGGGAACTGGCCGATAGAGTGGGGTCTACCACCCAGATTATTCGCGCAGCCAGTGAAATGGACAACAAACGCTTTATTGTCGCTACCGACCAGGGCATTTTCTACAAACTGCAGCAGGAAGCACCGGACAAGGAATTCATTATTGCCCCAACTGCCGGCGACGGTGCCACTTGTCGAAGCTGTGCCAATTGCCCGTGGATGGCGATGAACGAACTGGAGTTATTGGATCAGGTGTTCGATATCGGCGACAACGAGGTCTTGGTAGACAAGACTTTGGGCGAGCAGGCGATGGTGCCTTTGAAGCGTATGCTCGATTTCGCCGCCGAACTACAACTGACGGTCAAAGGCAACGCCTGAGTTGCTGTTACAAGCGTTCCATTTGCTGTCGCATTTCTGCAACATCCTTTAGCCGCTGATTGATTTTGGCGCTGGTCAGGTAGTCGTTCTTTACCAACTTTAAGGCATAGCTCAACTGTTTTTCTGCCTGATCCAGAATCCCGTTGAGGATGAAATATTCCGCGCGCGATTGGTGCAGACCGATAATGTTGCCTGATAAGCCCTGTACTTCCGCCAGCAGGTACCAGAGCCCCGGATCAGTGGGGCGTCTTTTCCCCTGGGCGACCAGAACTTCCTCGGCGATGTGCGGTTCCTGGTTTTTCATCAGGGCGTTGGCATAGGTCATGGTCAGAGGATGATTACCCGGGGACAGGTTTAATTGCCGTAACAGTTTGTCCACTGCTTTTTCAGGTTGGGCGCGAAGCATGTCAATTTCCGCATCGGCAATCAGGTATTCCAGCCGGTCCGGGTCGCCAGACCAGATACTGTCCAACTCCAGTGCAGCTTCGTCAGCCCTGCCAGCATTAGTCAGGGCGATCACCAGACCATAGCGCGCTGCCTCGATCGAGCGGGGATTGCCATCCAGTTCTCCTCTAAAACGCTGCACGGCTTCTTCTGGTGTATTGGCCAATTGGTTCACGACTCGTGCGCGCATTAACTGGTATTCAAGTTTTGCGGGGCGGATGCTCTTGGGGTATTGGCGCGCCCGGTTGCGAGTATCGGCGATACGGTTTTCAGATAAAGGGTGAGTCCGCATAAACTCAGGAATGCGATCGCCGCCTGTATAGCGCGATGCTTGCAGCATGCGCTCGAACATTGCGGGGGCGGCGTGCGGGTCCATGCCCGCATCTACCAGGGTTTGCATGCCAACCCGGTCTGCCTCTTGTTCATTGCTGCGGCTGTAGCGTAGCGCGGAGTCCTGGGCGAGCGCCTGAGAAGCGCTAATGGCCGCCATCCCCGCATCGCCACCGGCCGTTGCCATGATTACCAGTCCCGCCAGCATGGCGGCCAGGTTGATTGGGGCCTGTTTTTTTCGGAATTCAACGCCGCGAGAGAAGTGCCTTTGGCTCAGGTGAGCGATTTCGTGGGCAAGCACGGTGGCTAGCTCATCTTCTGTCTGGGCATAAAGCAGTAGGCCATTATGAACGCCGATTACGCCCCCGGGAACAGCAAACGCGTTGATAGAGGCATTGTTAACCACGACCAGTTCTACCCTGCGGTCCTCGAGTTTGCTATGGGTGACCAGCTCATAAATCAGGTTTTCAAGGTATTCGAACAGCAGGGGATCATTTTCTGTGGGGGCCTGACTGCGGAAAATACGCAACCAGGTTTGCCCCAGCTGGTGCTCAAACTCCTTGGAGAACAAACTGGTGCTGGACTCTCCCAGGTTGGGGAGTTTCAACTCTTCTGTCTGTGCGCTGACCGGCGCAGCAATGAAATAGCAAAGCATCAGCGGCAGGACATAGCGCCAGCAATGCGCTGCTTTACTCAATCGGGATAACACGTTTCTGGTCACTTCAGTTCGCAGCAAAATGGCAGTCTATTGTACTGTATGCAAAGGCAAGGATGAAAAGATCTGTCCGCCAAGGGTCTGAGTGGGAAAGCCCGGGAAAGTTCATTCCCTGAGGGGGAATGCGTATACTGAGTCCCTGGGAAGTTTTATGAGAGCAAAAGATGAGTGACCTTTCTGTCATCGAGGTGGACGCCCGCGGCTTGGACTGTCCCATGCCGCTACTAAAAGCCAAGCGGGCCCTCAATGCAATAAAGAGCGGCGAGCAGTTGCGTATTCTGGCTACCGATCGTGGCTCACAGCGCGATTTCCAGATATTCGCCAAGCAGTCAGGCCATCTCCTTTTGGCCTCCGAGGTAGACGGCGACGTCTACCGTTATTTGTTGCAAAAGCGTTAGCGCACAGGAGATCGAGGGCATGCTCGATATTTTTAAGAAGTGGTCCCGGACTTATTTGTTCGAGGAAGAGTCGGTGCTGCTGCTGGTTTTACTGGCGATTTCCGTTGCCCTTCTGGTGACTATTGGCGACATTCTCGCGCCGCTATTGGCGTCGATTGTGCTGGCCTATCTCATGCAGGGCTTCTCCTCGCAGCTACAGAGCCATGGAGCGCCGCCCTGGTTGGGGCTGGCGCTGTCATACGGTGTATTCATAGGTGCCTTTTTTGGTTTTACCCTGGGTCTTCTGCCCCTGGTTTGGCGGCAGTTGATGGCGTTGGCCAGTGAGCTGCCTCGCTATCTGGATCAAGGACGTCAGCTACTCAGCGTGCTGCCGGAACGATACCCGGAGATTTTCACAGCAGACCAAATTAACGAGTTGGTGGGCATGGCCCAGTTAGAAGCCGCAAATATGGGGCAGATGTTAGTGACACGTTCACTGGCTTCACTGCCCGGCTTATTTACTGTCATGGTCTACATGATTTTAATCCCTATGCTGGTGTTCTTCTTTCTTCGCGATCGCGAACAAATCCTCGATTGGCTGGCGAAATTTTTACCTGAAAAACGGCCTTTATTGCGCCGGATTTGGGGGGAAATGAATCAGCAATTTGCGAATTATGCTCGCGGTAAAGTGCTGGAAATTATTGTGGTGGGTAGCGTCAGCTATGCTGCATTTGCCTGGATGGGGTTGAACTACGCTGCGTTGCTGGGCTTGCTGGTAGGCCTATCAGTGATCATCCCCTATATAGGGGCCGCGCTGGTCACCTTGCCCGTGATTTTCGTCGGCTTTTTCCAATGGGGCTTTACCACTGAATTTTATACTTTGTTTGCTGTCTATGTTGTTATCCAGGGTCTGGATGGAAACGTATTGGTCCCATTGCTGTTTTCGGAGGCGGTCAATTTACACCCGGTGGCGATCATTCTCGCCATCCTCTTTTTTGGCGGTATTTGGGGGCTGTGGGGTGTGTTTTTCGCGATACCCCTGGCGACCTTGATCAAAGCCATTATTAATTCCTGGCCTACCCGAGATGCGATATCCGCAAACTCTCCGGAACCAACCATATCTATGGAGTAATTGATGTTCGCTAATTTAACACGACGGAAGTTACAGCTTCTGTCAGGCCCCCTTTTACTTGCTGTACTGTCTGCGTGCGCCCACTTTCCCGATGCTGGCTTGGCGCCCGTGCAGAGCCCTAATGACGAGCGAGAGTATCGCCTGCTGACGCTGGAAAATCAGATGCAGGTTTTGTTGATTTCGGATCCGGATACCTTAAAAGCGGCTGCTTCGCTTGACGTTAACGTGGGCAGTGGCGATAACCCCGAAGGTCGCGGTGGTCTCGCTCACTTTCTAGAGCACATGCTGTTTCTCGGCACTGATAAATATCCCGATGCCGCGGAGTATGCGGAATTTGTGACCGAGCATGGCGGTAACCGCAATGCCTACACCAGCTTTGAACACACCAATTACTTTTTTGACATTAACGCTACCTATCTTCCGGAGGCACTGGATCGTTTTGCGCAGTTCTTTATAGCGCCACGGTTTGATGCCCAGTATGTAGACAGGGAAAAGAATGCGGTAGAGGCTGAGTATCAGATGGGCCTGAAAAGCGATGGGCGTCGAGCCCTGGATGTGTTGCAGGAAGTCATGAATCCGGAGCATCCGTTCAGTCAGTTTTCAGTGGGTAGCCTCGAGAGTCTGGCCGATCGCCCAGGGTCTGCCATTCGGGATGAGCTATTGAGTTTTTATGACAAGTATTACTCAGCCAACATGATGCGTCTGGTGGTGCTGGGGTCCGAGTCACTGGATGAGTTGGAAGATTTGGTGCAACCCCTGTTTTCTCCCGTGCCCAACAAGTCCTTCCAGCATGCTCCAATTGCAGCGCCCATGTTTGTTGATGGCGTTTTGCCTATGGAGGTGGAAGTAAAGCCGCAGGCCACCCTGCGTCAGCTGAAGGTGTCCTTCCCGATCGCCGATTATCGGTCGGAGTACAAGGCCAAGCCGCTCTCTTATCTGGGTAATCTTGTGGGGCATGAGGGAGAGGGAAGTTTGTTGTCGCAACTAAAAGCTGAGGGTCTGGCCGAGGGTCTTGGCGCGGGGCTTGGTTTGGCCTGGCGCGGTGGAGCCTTGTTCAGCATCAGCGTCTCTCTTACCGAAGAGGGGGTTTTCAATCAGCAGCGCGTGCTGCAGCTTTTATTTTCCTACCTCGAAATGCTCAGAGAGCAAGGTCCCAAGGAATGGCTTTACGATGAACAGGCTCAGCTTGCGCAGCTGGCTTTTCGATTTCAGGAGAAGGGCAGCCCCATGGGGTATGTGAGTGCTCTCTCGGGAGGTATGCATACCTACGATCCGATTGACGTATTGCAGGGCGGTTACCTGATGAGTGATTATCAGGCGCCGATGTTAGAGGAGCTGTTAGGAAACATGGTTCCGGTCAATGCACTGGTAGAACTTCAGGATGCTTCGGCGCGGACCGATCGTGAGTCTGTACATTATGGCGTGCCCTATTCGGTGCGTCAGCCCAGTGCCCAGCAGCTGGCCGCTTGGCAACCCGGTAGCGTCACCGACGCTTTTCACTTGCCCACCCCGAACCAGTTTATTGCTGAAGACGTCTCCCTGGTCAACATCGAAAAGGACAACCCGTCGGCGCCAGTTCTGGTGTTGGATGAAGAGCGCAAGCAAATTTGGTATGCCCAGGATGAGCAATTTCGTTTACCTCGCGGTGCCACCTATATCAATTTCCGCTCGCCGCTGGTTGGGCAATCAGCGCAGCAGAATGCGAGTGCGTTGCTTTACACCGCTCTGCTGAAAGACCAGGTGAATGAATACACCTATCCTGCATTGCTGGCAGGGCTTAACTTCAGCCTATATAAGCATGCGCAAGGTATTAGCCTGCGTATCAGCGGGTACAACGACAAACAGGCGGTGCTTTTGCAAGAATTGCTGCAAGTAATGGCCAGCCCAAACTTTGACTCCCAGCGCTTTGATAACATTCGCAAGGACATGATTCGCGCACTGGAAAATTCTGTGGCCAAGCGTCCTAGCAGTCAGGTGCTCGATGATTTGCGTGAATCTTTGCTCTACGGGGAGTGGGGCGAAGAGCCTGTGATCGCAGCGCTGCGAGGCATGCAGGTAGAAGATCTCAATGCCTACGTCGTTAATTTTTGGGGCAGCGCCAATGCCGAGGCAATGATCTATGGCAATTATTCGCCCGACTCTGTCCAGGCGCTGGCCCGCAAACTTGATTTAGTTTTGCCGGACGGTGTTGCTCCCGATTTACAACCCTTGAAAGTGCTAAAGATCGCTGAGGGAGAGTCATTGCTTTATCCCGTCCAGGTTGAACATGACGATGCGGTCCTTGCCTGGTATCTGCAGGGAGCGGGCAATTCCTGGAAAGACCGCGCTGCCACCGCGCTTACTGTGCAAATCATGAAGTCGGGCTTTTTTCAGCAGCTGAGAACCGAACAACAGTTGGGCTACATCGTGAGCACATTTGCCTGGCCGCAGCTCGATGTTCCGGGTCTGGTGATGCTGATTCAGTCACCGGTTGCTGATGCCGCAGCTCTCTCAGACGCCATGAGCGCTTTTCTCGGCGATGTGCCATTGGCAGTTGATGAGGAGCAATTCCAGCGTCATCGGGATGCCTTAATAAACGAAGTTTTGCGGCCTCATAAAAATCTTTGGGAGCAGGCGGAGTTTTACTGGCAGTCAATAGCTAAAAAACAATATGAGTTTAATGGCCGTCAGACCATGGCCAATGCTATTAAGTCGCTCAGCAGGGAACAATGGCAGGCTTATTTTGAAGAAGTCTTCCTGAATCAACAGCGTTCTTTGCAGGTCGCCGCTCCTGGCGCACGTGGTCAGTTTCCGCGAGGGGCAGGACGGAGCATTGAGTCCGCCGTTCAGCTGAAGTCAGGCCATGCAGTGTACGATATCGAATAAAAAATGTAATAAAAGTACATAAAATAAGTAGGCAGCACTGCAAATTACTGTTTTTTATCACTTTTTACCGTTCTTATTTGGAACCCAGGTTTCAATACTACTCCCTATACTGTAGTATTATTACATTGCAGTAGCCTGGGGAGAGTTCCTGTGGGCCGTTCTGGCAATCGACTATACTTCCAAGGCCCATACAAGATTACAAGTTCTATTAAAGAACCATCATGTGCCTGCAGAGCAAAAGAAACCTAGAGGTGAGCATGGCTGAAGATAAGGATCCTATTGAAACTCGAGAATGGTTGGACTCTCTCGATGAGGTAGTGAGAAACAGTGGTGCCGAGCGGGCAGGCTTCTTGATGCGCGAGTTGGGTCGCTATGCAATGGAGAGCCATGTCCGCCTGCCGTCTTCTGTTGTAACTCCCTTTGTGAATACCATTCCTCCGGTTGAAGAGAAAAGCATGCCGGGAGACCTGTTTATGGAGCGTCGAATTCGCTCACTCGTTCGCTGGAACGCGCTCGCAATGGTGATGCGGGCCAATGACAATGACGAAGGGCTGGGCGGCCATATCTCGAGTTTTTCTTCCAGTGCCACGCTGTACGATATCGGCTTTAACTACTTCTTCCGCGGTACCGAGGGTGGTCACCCGGGTGACCTGGTGTTTTATCAGGGGCACTCGGCGCCAGGTATGTACGCTCGTTCTTATTTAGAAGGGAGGCTCAGTGAAGAAAAGCTGGATTCGTTTCGACGCGAGGTTGACGGCAACGGCTTGTCATCTTACCCCCACCCCTGGCTGATGCCGGACTACTGGCAGTTTCCTACTGTTTCTATGGGGCTGGGCCCCATTCAGGCTATTTACCAGGCCCACGTCATGAAGTATCAGCAAAGCCGCGGTTTGCTCGACCACGGAGATCGCAAGGTCTGGTGCTTCATGGGCGACGGTGAGTGTGATGAGCCTGAGTCGCTGGGTGCCATTGCACTGGCGGGCAGAGAAAAAATGGGCAACCTGAATTTTGTCATCAACTGTAATTTGCAGCGCCTGGATGGCCCGGTTCGAGGGAATGGCAAGATCATTCAGGAACTGGAGGGTGTGTTCCGTGGTGCTGGCTGGAACGTTATCAAGGTAATTTGGGGGAGGAAGTGGGACCCACTGTTACAGAAAGACAAGACTGGCTTGCTGCGCCAGCGCATGGACGAAGTGTGTGACGGTGAGTTACAGAACTACAAATACAACGGCGGCGCCTATACCCGCGAGCATTTTTTCGGCAAGTATCCCGAACTACTGGAGCTGGTGAAGGACTTGTCTGACGAAGACATCATGTACCTTAATCGAGGCGGGCACGACCCCTATAAAGTTTATGCCGCCTATGCTGAAGCGGTAGCCGAGACGCAGCGCCCGACCGTTATTCTTGCGATGACGGTGAAGGGTTATGGCATGGGAGAAGCAGGCGAGGCCAATAACGAGACCCATTCGCTGAAAAAACTGGATATGGATAGTCTTAAGGCGTTCCGCGATCGTTTCGGTATTCCTATCAATGACGAAGAACTGGCTGATGTGCCTTATTATCGCCCCGATGCGGATAGTCCCGAGATGCGCTACATGCGCCAGCGTCGGGAAGAGCTGGGTGGATCAATTCCGGCGCGTCGTAATGAGATGGAATTGCTGAAAACACCGCCGCTGGCAGACTTTAGCAAACAGCTCGAAAGTAGCGGTAAGCGAAAAATTTCTACCACTATGGCCTTTGTCCGACTGCTCTCCAGTTTGGTCAAGGACAAGTCTGTTGGTGAGAGAGTAGTGCCTATTGTGCCGGATGAGGCGCGCACTTTTGGAATGGAGGGAATGTTTCGTCAATTGGGCATCTACTCCTCTGTGGGCCAGCGTTACACCCCACATGACTCCGACCAGATCATGTTTTATAAAGAAGACAAACAAGGACAAATACTCGAAGAAGGCATTAACGAGGCTGGCGCGTTTTCTGCCTGGTTGGCAGCGGCCACGTCTTACAGCACCAGTGGCTACTCCATGGTGCCATTTTACATTTACTACTCTATGTTCGGTTTCCAGCGCATCGGCGATCTGGCCTGGGCTGCTGGCGACTGCCAGGCTAGAGGCTTTTTGATTGGTGCTACAGCCGGTCGGACCACCTTGAATGGCGAGGGACTGCAGCACCAGGATGGGCACAGCCACCTGCAAGCCAGCACCATTCCTAACTGTGTTAGTTATGATCCGGCTTATGCCTATGAGTTGACGGTGATTATTCAGGACGGCCTGCATCGCATGTATGAGCTTGGAGAGAACAAGTTCTATTACATCACCACAATGAACGAGAACTATGTGCAACCTGCAATGCCAGAGGGTGCCGAAGAAGGCATTATTCAGGGTATGTATCATTTGCGCGCGAGCGAGGGGACGAGCAAGCAAAGGGTCCAGCTAATGGGGGCGGGCACCATTTTGCGCGAAGTCGAGGCCGCTGCCGAGATACTGGAAGCGAACTATGGTATCGACGCAGACGTGTGGAGTCTCACGTCAGTGAATGAGCTGCAGCGCGAAGGCAAGGCGGCGCTGCGTTGGAATCTGCTCCATCCTGAAGATGAACCGAAGGTGCCTCACGTGACTCAGCAGCTGCAATCGCAATCGGGTCCCTTTATTGCTGCCACAGACTACATGAAATCCTATACCGACCAGATTCGTGAGTTTGTGCCCGGGCATTTCACAGTGCTGGGAACGGATGGCTTTGGTCGTTCAGATACCCGAGGCAAGTTGCGAGATTTCTTCGAAGTGAGCCGCGAATTTGTCGTCTTGGCGGCGCTCAAAGCGCTGGCTGACCTGGGGCAAATTGAGCCCGCTGTTGTGGCAGCTGCGATGAAGGACTTGGGCATTTCCCCGGATAAAGTTGATCCGCTGACCGTTTGAGCAAGGAATCTATTGTGACTAAACAACAAGTGACAGTCCCTGATATCGGCGGTGCCGAGGGCGCAGAAGTGATTGAATTGCTGGTCGCGGTGGGCGATGAGATCAGCGTAGATCAGAGTTTGATCGTATTGGAGTCTGACAAGGCCTCGATGGAGATTCCGTCGACTGTCGCCGGGGTGTTGGTCGAACTGCTGGTGACTGAGGGCCAGGAATTGGCTGAGGGTGCGCCCCTGGCAGTGATCGAAGTGGCCGGCGATACTGCGGCTGTGCCGGAGCCGCAAGCGGTTGACAGTGAAACTCTGGCAGAAGTCATCATAGAATCAGCGCCCGCTGAATCGGCTCCGTCGGTTGCCGCCGAAGCAGCAGACGCTGTCTCCAGTCGCGTTCCCGTACCAGATATCGGTACAGACGAGGCAGTCGAGGTGATTGAGCTAAGCGTTAAGGTGGGCGATACGGTCGCGGAGGGCGATTCCCTGGTTGTGTTGGAATCCGATAAAGCGTCGATGGAAGTGCCCGCACCTTTCGGCGGTGAGATTACCGAGATACAGGTAAGCGAAGGCGATAGCGTCAAGCAGGGAGATGCTTTGCTATTGATAAAGACTTCGGCCGCACCTCAACAGGAGCCGGTAGTAGCAGTACCGCCCATGCCTGCTGAAGTTGCTCCTGCAATAGCGCCAGCAGCGCCAGTTCCAAAACCACAAGTGGCGGCACCTCTTGAAGCAGACGCAGTGGAATCTTCTGGTGGCATCTATGCTGGCCCAGCAGTGCGTAAACTCGCGCGCGAGTTTGGCGTGACGCTTGCTGAGGTCAGTGGCTCTGGCCCCCGTGGCCGCTTGCTCAAGGAGGATTTACAGAAGTACGTGCAGGATCGTTTAAACAAGCCAGCCACTGCAACTGCAGGTGGCGCTGGCTTGCCGCTCGTTCCGGAAATGGATTTCAGCAGGTTTGGTGAAGTGGATATCACTCAGCGCAGCAAGCTGGATAAACTCACCGCTTCGAACATGCAGCGCAGCTGGCTCAATGTTCCGCATGTGACCCAGAACGACTCGGCAGATATCACTGAATTGGAAGCTTTCCGCGCAAGTATGAAAGTCGAGGCAGAGCGCCGCAGCGTGAAATTGACGCCAATGCCCTTCCTGATCAAGGCTCTGGCGGTGGCGTTGCGAGACCATCCCAAATTCTGCAGTTCGCTGGCAGACGGCGGCGATGCTCTGGTGTACAAAAAGTATATCCATATTGGTATGGCGGTAGACACCCCGGCAGGCCTGATGGTGCCGGTGATTCGCGACGCGGACAAAAAGAGCGTTTGGGATCTTGCCGAAGAGATACTCGAACTTGCCGGCAAAGCCAAGGAGCGCAAGCTCAGTCCTGCACAGATGCAGGGAGGGTGTTTTACGATTTCCAGCCTTGGCAATATTGGCGGTACAGGATTCACTCCTATCGTTAATACACCCGAAGTTGGTATTTTGGGTGTTTCCAGAGCGGACATTCAACCCGTGTGGGATGGCCAGGACTTTGCGCCAAGAAAAATGTTGCCGCTGTCTTTGTCTTACGATCACCGGGTAATCAACGGCGGAGACGCGGGTCGCTTCATGACTCAGTTGGTGGCTTTATTATCGGATATTCGCCATTTAATCATGTAGTGCCTCACCAATTTGGTGCCTTTGGCATGGAATCTGCTAAGTTTCACAGCAGACAAAACTGATTATTGGATGATCAATGGCGGAGTCCTTGCCTGACTGGCAAAAATCCTTTCTTGCGCGCAACCGACTACCCGACGACTACCTGAGTCATGCACTGAAGTGGTTCGGTCCTCTGGCCACGGCGCTTGTTGAGCACCAAAATAGTGCGGCGCGGACTTTGCTGGTAGCGGTGAACGGCAGCCAGGGGTCGGGAAAGTCCACTTTGTGTGATTATCTCTGCTCGCTGTTGCAGGCAGATTATGGGCTTACCTCTGCTTCCCTTTCCCTTGACGACTTCTATCTGACTGCGCGGGAGCGTCGGCATATTGCGCTGGATATTCATCCTCTGCTTGCAACCCGGGGAGCGCCGGGTACTCATGATATGGGCCTGTTATCTGCAACTCTGGATGCGCTGCTTGGTGGCAAGCCAGCGTCGATTCCCCGTTTTGATAAATCCATTGATGACAGAGTGCCGGGCTCAGAGTGGGAACAGGTCACCTCGCCTGTTCAGGTCGTTTTTCTTGAGGGCTGGTGTATGGGCGCAATGGCGCAGCCCGTCGATGAACTGGCTGAGCCAGTCAACGCACTGGAGGTCCGCGAAGACAGCGACGGGCGTTGGCGTAATTATGTCAATAATTCGCTGGCCGAGCATTTTTCCGAGCTTTATCGACGAGTTGATCGCTGGGTCATGTTGCAGGCACCTTCATTTGACTGCGTTTATCAATGGCGTCTGGAACAGGAGCAAAAGCTTGCCCTGACTCGCTCTGGTAATGCGATCATGAGTGCCGCTGAAATTGCTCATTTTATCCAGTTCTACCAGCGCCTGACTGAGCATTGTCTGGTCCGTTTGCCTGCCCGGGTCGATCATCTTTATCGACTGGACAAGCAGCGTCGCATCCAAAGTTACACCTCTGCGGCTGTAGCAAATGTATGAGTCACAATAAGCCGAGGATCGTTTTTACTGATCTCGATGGCAGTCTGCTCGACCATCACGATTACAGTTTCAACGAGGCGAAGCCGGTGCTGGACGATCTCTGTCAACAAGGTATACCCGTGATACCGACCAGCAGTAAGACCCGCTCTGAAATTGAAGCTCTGCGGCAACAGCTGGAGAGTCAGGATCCCTTCATTGTAGAAAATGGCGCTGCGGTTTTTATTCCTGAAAATTACTTTGCATCTGCGCCGGTCGGTACGGTGTGCCGCGAGGGTTATTGGATCAAGGAGTTCTCCAGTCCTCGCGGGCACTGGTTGACTCTGTTGGCCGCGTTGGAGAGCCGCTTTGGGGGAGAGTTCGATTCTTTCTATCGTCTGGGGCCAGAAGTAATAGCAAGCATGACGGGGTTGTCTCTTGTTGCGGCCAAGCGTGCCAATGAACGCGACTACAGTGAGCCTGTGCAATGGCTGGGTTCAGACCCTCGCAAAGCCGAGTTTATTTCGGCCCTGCGCGCGCAAGGCGCAAACCCTCTGCAAGGGGGGCGCTTTCTTACCGTGGCAGGTGATTGCGACAAAGCGCGAGCGCTGATCTGGTTGCGCACGGTTTATGAACAGGCACTGGGTACAGTGCAGGACATTGCTATCGGTGACAGTGGTAACGATGTTGCGATGCTGGAAGCGTCCCGTTGCGCCCTGGTCATCAAGTCGCCAGTTCATGATTTTCCCCGGCTGGAACGACAAGCGAATGTTAGTTACAGCACCGGGTTTGGCCCAGCGGGCTGGGCAGAGGGTGTGCAGCAGTGGCTAGAGTCCACTAGCGCCGCCAAACCATTGAATTGAAGGAATCCTGAGATGGGCGATTTTTATCAGAATGGAATAATTACCACCTTGCACAATCTTTCCAACAGACCCCTGGCGGAAATGGAAGCTGAGCTTGAGCAGTTCTCTCGGGAGCGACCCATGGGATTGATTCTGCCTTCACTGTATTCCGAGCTGGAGGGCGATGCACTGCCTGCGATCCTTGAGGAATTAAGGCACGCTGGTTACCTCTCTGAAATTGTGATTGGATTGGACAGGGCAGATGAGTCGCAGTATAGGGAGGCGCTCAGGTTTTTTGGCCGTTTACCCCAGCGTCATCGCGTACTCTGGAATGAGGGACCGCGCTTGCAGGCCCTGGACAAGAAGCTGCAGGACATGGACCTGGCACCCAAAGAGCTCGGTAAAGGGCGGAATGTCTGGTACTGCATGGGCTACACTCTGGCCTCTAACCGCACTGAATCGGTGGCGCTTCACGATTGCGACATTGTTACTTACGAAAGATCCCTGTTGGCGCGTCTCATTTACCCGGTGGCGCACCCGCGGTTCAACTACGAATTTTGCAAAGGTTATTACGCGCGAGTGGCGGATGGAAAAATCAACGGCAGGGTAAGCCGCCTGCTCGTTACGCCCCTGCTGCGAGCCCTGAAGAAGAATCTTGGTGAAATGGAGTACCTTGAGTACATGGACAGTTTTCGGTATCCGTTGGCTGGAGAGTTTTCTTTCAGGCGCGATGTGCTCAATGATATTCGCATACCCAGTGACTGGGGCCTGGAAATAGGCGTACTGTCAGAGATGTACCGCAACTACGCCAACAACAGGCTTTGTCAGGCGGATATCGCTGATGTTTACGATCACAAACACCAGGATCTGTCTGCGGAAAATGACGCGGGCGGCTTATCAAAAATGTCCATTGATATCTCCAAGGCGCTATTTCGTAAGCTGGCAACTCGCGGTGTAACTTTCAACACCGAGAGCTTCCGTTCCCTGAAAGCCACCTACTACCGAATTGCGCTGGACTTTGTTGAGACCTATCACAACGATGCGGTGATGAACGGGCTTTCATTGGACATACACAACGAAGAAAAAGCAGTTGAGCTTTTTGCCGAAAATATCATGAAGGCGGGCGAGGCTTTTCTTGACCGGCCAATGGAGCGGCCGTTTATTCCCAGCTGGAGTAGGGTAATCAGCGCCATGCCTGATGTCCTTGATCAATTGCGCGATGCAGTGGAAGCTGATCACGAAGAATTCGGCACGGCAGGATAGGAATCATGCAGGCCCCCACTAGCGCTGACAGACAGCTGCTGGATAAGCTTCGACATCATGTGGAAGCTATTTATCATGATACGGCGATAGAGCTTGAAACCTGTGAACTGGCAGTGCAGTTGCAGCGGCTGATGCGGTTAGAAAACACTGCGGCTGAACCTCAGCAGCATGTGAATCACTGGAGTCAGCGAGACGCCATTGTCATCACCTATGGCGACACCCTGCTGCGTGAGGGTGAAGCACCGCTAGTGACGCTTAAAAAATTCTTTGACGACTACGCCGACGAGGTAGTCACCGGCGTTCATATTTTGCCTTTCTATCCATGGAGCTCGGACGACGGCTTTTCAGTGCTCGATTACTCCAGTGTTAACGAATCTCTGGGTGATTGGGAGAATATAGCGGCCATTGCGGAAGACTATCGATTAATGGCGGATCTGGTGATCAATCATTGTTCCGGGCGCAGCTTATGGTTCGAGAATTTCTTGCGTGGCCGGTCGCCCGGTAAAGACTATTTTTTCACGGCGTCGCCAGACGATGATTTGAGTGCAGTGGTGAGGCCGCGGACATCTGATCTGTTGCGAAAAGTAGAAACTTTCGAGGGAACAAAATACGTTTGGTGTACATTCAGCCACGATCAGGTTGACCTGGACTTTCGCAATCCGGAGGTATTGAAGCAGTTCGTTTCTATCATTCGTCATTACCTGGATAACGGTGTTCGTATCTTTCGCCTCGATGCGGTGGCTTTTCTATGGAAAGTGCCCGGCACCAGCAGTCTCAATCTGGAGGAAACTCACGAGTTGGTGCGGTTGCTGCGTACCTTGATTGAATATGCAGTGCCGGATGCACTGTTAATTACAGAGACGAATATTCCCAATCGACAAAATCTGTCTTACTTTGGCAACGCCAATGAGGCGCACTGCGTTTATAACTTTTCCCTGCCTCCGCTGTTGGTCAACGCGCTGGTCACCGGCGATTGCAGTCATCTAAAAATGTGGATGATGAGTATGCCGCCTGCCCAGAATGGCACGGCCTATTTCAATTTTATCGCGTCTCATGACGGTATCGGTCTGCGGCCGGCAGAGGGTTTGCTCTCCGATGGCGAATTGGAGGCCCTGGTGGAAACTATGCGGAACTTCGGTGGCCACGTTTCCTATCGGGCTCTGGAAGATGGCCAAAATAAGCCCTATGAGATTAATATTTCTTTGTTTGATGCACTGCAGGGAACGACTTCAGGAGCTGATGGCTGGGGGCAGGAGCGCTTCGTCTGTGCTCATGCCATTATGCTGGGCCTGGAGGGTATACCGGGAATTTACATTCACAGCCTGTTGGGTACCCGTAATGACTACGACCGAGTTGAGAACAGTGGTCATTATCGAGCTATTAATCGTCATCAATGGGACTACGATCAATTGGTTGCTGAGCTGGATAGTCAGGGCTCTGCGCATGGCAACGTGTTTACTCAAATCAAGGGTCTGCTGCAAATTCGTCAGCGACAGGCGGCATTTCACCCTAATGCGACTCAATTTACCCTGCACCTGGGCGACGCTATTTTCGGGTTTTGGCGCCAGAGTATCGACCGCCGACAGAGCGTGTTCGTGATCAGCAACGTCAGCGACCGGGTCCTGCCGCTGATGTTGTCGGATATCAATCTCATTGGTACTGACGACTGGGCCGACCTCATCAGTGGTACGCAGTTTCACAGTCGTGAACAGGTGATCGATATCCAGCCCTACCAGACGCTTTGGATTACCAACGCAGCAGGTTACGAGGGGGTTTGAGGCATCTCCTCTGCTGCCGGTCTGTGCTAGACTGCTCCCGCGTTGACGTCGGTGAACGCGTTCATTGATGAAGCCAGGAATTATCGGTCCATGATTATCAAGCCTCGCGTACGCGGTTTTCTTTGTGTCACTACTCATCCTGTGGGTTGTGAAGCCAATGTTAAAAGACAGATCGATTATGTGAAATCCAACGGTGCCATTGAGAACGGCCCGAAGCGGGTGCTGGTGATTGGTTCATCCACTGGCTACGGCCTGGCATCACGGATTACCTCGGCTTTTGGTGCCGGCGCCTCTACCCTGGGGATATTTTTTGAGAAGGAAGGTACAGAGAAAAAGCCCGGCACAGCCGGTTGGTACAACTCCGCTGCCTTTCATAAGTTTGCAGACGCCGATGGGCTCTACGCCAAGAGCATTAACGGTGATGCGTTCTCCAACGAGATCAAACAAAAAACCATCGACACCATCAAAGCCGACCTCGGTCAGGTGGATCTTGTCGTCTACAGCCTTGCATCGCCGCGCAGGCAGCACCCCCAGACGGGCGAGGTGTTCAATTCGACACTCAAGCCCATTGGCGGTGACACCGTGCAAAAGGGCGTCAATACCGATAAAGAAGAGGTACAGGATTTTCATCTGGAGCAGGCTACGCAGGAAGAAATCGACAATACCGTGGCAGTCATGGGCGGCGAAGACTGGCAAATGTGGATAGAGGCTCTTGATGACGCAGGTGTGCTTGCCGATGGCGCCAGGACCACAGCCTATACCTATATTGGCGAGAAACTGACCTGGGATATTTACTGGCACGGCACTATTGGCGCAGCCAAGCAAGACCTCGATAAGCGAGTTATTGATCTTCGTGAGCGCTTGGCAAGCAGAGGCGGCGATGCCCGGGTTTCGGTGCTCAAGGCAGTAGTCACTCAGGCTAGCGCAGCCATACCGGCGATGCCTATTTATCTGGCACTGTTATTTAAGGTGATGAAGGCGCGGGGTATTCACGAGGGTTGTATTGAGCAGGTTGACGGTTTGTTCCGCGATTCTCTATTCAGTGATCAGCCATACCTCGATGAAGAGGGCCGACTGAGGGCTGATGGGAAAGAGCTTGATCCCGAAATACAGGCTGCTGTGGCCGCTCTGTGGCAGGATATTAATACTGACACGCTGCGCGAGCTCTCCGATTTTGCAGGCTACAAGCAGGAGTTCCTGCAGCTGTTCGGCTTTGAGATTGAGGGTGTCGATTATGGGGCCGATGTGGATACCGTCGCGCCCATTGAGAACATGGTCTAACAAGTGTTAGATCACGGAATCGCCTTTCGTCTCAATTCCCGAGTCCGAAGAATTGTTGCGCCCAATCCGGGGGTGATGACGGGCGCTGGCACCAATACTTATTTGCTGGGCGATGAGCAAGTGGCGGTGTTGGACCCGGGTCCTGCCATTCCAGAACATATCGAAGCGATTCTCGAAGCCGGCGACGGTCGGATTAAATGGATAGTATGTACTCACACACATCCGGATCATTCGCCCGCCTGGAAAGCGATTCACGAGGCCACCGGCGCTGAGGTTCTGGGAGCCTTGCCTGCGGATGATATGTTCCAGGACGATACCTTCAAACCAACCCATGAATTGGTTCATGATGAGGTGCTATGCACAGACGAATTCACTTTGAGGGCGGTGCATACCCCCGGGCATGTCAGTAATCATTTTTGTTTCTTGCTGGAGGAAGAGCACATGCTTTTCGCCGGCGATCATATTATGAACGGTTCCACGGTGGTGATTGTTCCCCCCAGTGGCGATATGAAAGCGTATATCGAATCCCTGCAACTGCTGTTGCGCTATGACCTGCACCTGATCGCTCCCGGGCATGGCGAGGTCATGGAAGACTCAAAGGCGATTGTTGAATGGCTGGTGAATCATCGGCTCAAGCGCGAGGCCAAGGTCATTAAAGGGCTACAACAGACGGGGAGAACTGATCTCGATCATTTGGTAAAAGTGGTTTACGACGATGTATCCGAAGACTTGCATACAATGGCCAAGCTCTCCATGAGCGCCCATTTGATCAAGCTTCACCGGGAAAATCGTGCGTTGCAGCATGAGGAGGATGCAAGCTGGGAGCTGATTGAAATTTAGCCATTCCTGTTGCGTATAAGCATCCTCTTTCTTAGATTAAATTCCACTATTCGTAAAATATTGAACCAATAATTACGAATATCGCTTGTTTGCCGACCAGAGACTCCCTAATATAGGTGGTCCGAACTCTCTGGCTCAACCTGTTCATGGCAGCAGCTACCTACCAGGCACGAACTCTCCCCCAGCTGGTCGCCCAGTCGGCGCAGGCCTATGGTGACCGGGTGGCGATTACCGATGGCGATGTTCAGCTCACCTATCAGCAACTAGACGCAGCCCGACGCCAGGCTGCCCGTGCGTTTATGGCGGCTGGCCTTGCGCAGGGCGAACGCATTGCTATTTGGGCGCCCAATATCTACCAGTGGATTATCGCGGCTATAGGCGCGCAGAGTGTGGGTGTTGTGCTGGTGCCGCTTAACACCCGGATGAAGGGAGCAGAGGCAGGCTACATTTTGCGCGCGAGTCAGTCGCGGCTGCTATTCACCGTGGCAGATTTCCTCGGGGTGAACTACCCGGCGCTACTCGCGTCAGAGGAGCTTCCCGAACTGCGTAATACCATCCTTTTGGAGGGCCAGGCCGACGGAACGCAATCCTGGGCTGACTTTATCACTGCGGGCGAGGTGATTGCAGACGCCGAGGTTACAGAGCGCTCCGATGCGCTGACGCCGGACGATACGCTCGATATCCTGTTTACTTCCGGTACCACCGGAAACCCCAAGGGTGTAGTGACTTGTCATGGTCAAAACATCCGCACCTTCGAGAACTGGAGTGCGACTGTCGGTCTGCGCAAGGACGACAATTATCTGGTCATTAACCCTTTCTTTCACTCGTTCGGCTACAAGGCCGGTTGGCTGGCCTGTATTATCCGCGGCGCTCATATTTTGCCAGTGAAAAGCTTCGATCTTGATGCGGTAATGAGTCAAATCCAGAGCGACCGGGTGTCTATGATTCCCGGCCCGCCAACCATTTATCAGTCGTTACTGGCTCACCCCAACCGCAGTGATTACGACCTGTCCAGTTTGCGCCTGGCGGTGACGGGTGCGGCACCCGTGCCAGTGGCTCTGGTTGAACAGATGAGAAAAGAGCTGGGCTTTGAAGTAGTGGTGACAGCCTATGGCCTTACCGAGTCCTGCGGTGTGGTGTCGATTTGCCGCGCGGACGATAGTGCACAACGAATTTCTCATACCTCCGGCCGCGCAATGGAAGGGGTGGAAATGAAGTTGGTTGATAACCACGGTCAGGAAGTCTCCGTGGGTAATGAGGGCGAGATATGGTTCCGGGGCTTTAATGTGATGCAGGGTTACCTGGATGATCCGGAACAGACAGCGCTCGCCATTACTCCGGACGGGTGGTTGAAAACGGGCGATGTGGGGGTGATGGACGCCGACGGCTACGTGCGGATCACTGATCGCATCAAGGATATGTTTATTGTGGGTGGCTTCAACACCTATCCGGCAGAAATCGAGAATATTTTGTGTAGCATGCCAGGAATCGCGCGAGCTGCCGTTATTGGCGTGCCCGATGCGCGCATGGGTGAAGTCGCACACGCCTATATTGTTCCCGCAGCAGACGAAGCTATCGACGAGGCCGCGGTTATTGCTTGGGCTAAAGACAATATGGCCAACTATAAAGTGCCACGCACGGTCAGTTTTATCGCAGAGCTGCCGATGAATGCTGGCGGTAAAGTGTTGAAAAATGAATTGCGCGAGCTGGCCGCGAAGGTGCAGGAAGCGTGAATAACATCGCGGCAACAGAAGGTCCGGGCCAGATTGAACTGGACGACACAGACCAGGGAATTATCGATCTATTGCGTGACGATGGACGCATGGCTTATCGGGCAATTGCGCGTGAGCTGGGAATCACCGAAGCCACTGTGCGTGCGAGGGTAAGGCGTCTTGAAGAATCTGACACCATGCGCGTTGTGGCTGTCACCGATATAGAAGCTGCGGGCTTTGGCATGTTGCTAGCCATAGGTGTGCAGGTCGAAAACCGTGACCCCGAGGCAGTAGCCAGAGATCTGGCCGCTATTGCTGAAGTTTTTTCTGTCAATGTGGTGGTCGGTACTCACGACATAGAGATTTTAGTCGTGGCCCCCGATTCAGCGGGTCTCAACGACTTGTTGAGTGAGACCCTGGGTAGGGTGCCCGGCGTTCGACGATTGACGCCAGCATTGGCTGTGGATGTGCTGAAAAATCAACCCGATTGGGTGCCTTTCCATGGGGCGTGAGCTGGATAAGCTGGACCGCAAGATCGTGGAGAAACTCTCTCCCGATGCCCGCGTCAGTAATCGGCAGATAGCCGACGAGCTAGGTGTGACTGAAGGTACCGTTCGGGCCCGCGTCAAGCGCATGGAAGAGCAAAAGCAGATACGGATCACCGCGGTCACCAATATCGATCGCTTTCGGGACGCCGCGTTGGCGTACATCTGGGTTGAAGTAGAGCGCAGTGACCAGACCAGGGCAATCGCAGAGGCTCTGGCGGAAGTTCCCGAGTTGGGCTTTGTCGGCGTCATGCTGGGCAGGTCAGACATCCTCGCGATTACTATGGTGAAAAACACTGAGCACCTCGCACGTTTTGTCCACAGCAATATCAGCACCATTCCGGGCGTGCGACGCACCGAGAGTAGCCTGGGTGTAAATTTTTTAAAGCACGACTACCGCATGGCGCGGATAGTCGGTTGAATAAGTTTGTTGAAAAAGGAAAGACAGATGAATAAGCAAATGACGGCACAGGAAATGGTTGCCGAGCTCTCCGATGGCATGACCATTGGTATCGGAGGCTGGGGACCCCGGCGCAAGCCCATGGCGTTGATCCGGGAAATATTGCGTTCAGACCTCAAGAATCTCACCGTCGTGTCTTACGGTGGTGCCGATGTTGGCATGCTGTGCGCAGCAGGAAAAGTGAAGAAGGTTGTTTTCGCTTTTGTGTCCCTGGACTTTATCCCTCTTGAACCATACTTCCGCCAGGCCCGTCAGTCAGGTGCTATTGAGGTGATGGAAATCGATGAGGGCATGATGCTGTTGGGCTTACGTGCCGCGGCATGGGGCCTGCCCTTTATGCCCACTGAAGTGGGACTGGGCACTGATATCGTGAGTAAAAATCCGGGCATTAAGTCATCGACAGTCCTTACGACGAAAAAGAGTGGGTGGCTATGCCCGCGCTCAAACTGGATGCCTCTTTGATCCACGCCGACCGGGCAGACACTCGCGGCGTTTGCCAGATCGCGGGTCCCGACCACTACATGGACGACTGGTTCGCCCGAGCGGCAGACAAAACTTATGTGTCGTGCGATGAGCTGGTGGACACAGCATTTTTCCATGATCCGGTGCAAGCCCGCATGGTGCACTGGGAGCGTTCCCAGACCACAGGCGTTGTTCCTGTTGCCGGCGGTGCTCATCCCACATCTTGCTCACCGATGTACGGCTTCGATGTGCCCCACTTCAAGGCTTACACCGCTTCAGCCAAAGATGAAGCAGGTTTTAAGGGATACCTGGATAAGCACCTGGGAGCGAGCGAAGAGGAATATCAGCAGAGCGTGGGCGGCCTCGATGCCATCCGTGCAATTGAGTTACCCACCTACTAACTGGCGCAGGAGAGAAACAATGACAGCAGCAACTGATTATACCCTCGCCGAACTTTGCATCGTGGCAGCGAGCAAGGCATTTGAGTCTGATGGCGAAGTACTGGCCACGGGTATTGGGGTGATTCCCCGTCTGGCGGCAAGTCTGGCCATGAAAACAACCAATCCCGATTTGATGATGACCGACTCGGAAGCATGGTTGTTAAGTGAGCCTAATCCGCTGGGCAAGCGTGCAGATGATTTTGTTCCCGCGGCAGAAACCTGGATGGGTTTTTCGCGCATCTTCGATAACGTTTGGAGCGGCCGCCGACACGCGATGTTGGGTCCCACCCAGATCGACAAATTCGGGCAGACCAATACCTCAGCGCTGGGCGGTACTTATGATGCGCCTAAGGTAATGATGTTGGGCGCGCGAGGTTTTCCGGGTAACTCGATCTCTCACCCCAACAGCTTTTTTGTGCCCAGTCACAATACGCGGGTATTCATGGACGGGGAGTGCGACTTTGTTTCCTCGGTTGGCTACAACCCGGCGCGTTTACCCAAGGGTCATAGCCTGGATGATATT
Source organism: marine gamma proteobacterium HTCC2148 (assembly GCA_000156295.1). Taxonomy (GTDB): domain Bacteria; phylum Pseudomonadota; class Gammaproteobacteria; order Pseudomonadales; family Halieaceae; genus Halioglobus; species Halioglobus marinus. The sequence continues at coordinate 22,270 of DS999236.1, read as the reverse complement.
GATATCCGTTTGGTGGTGACCGACCTGTGCGTTATGGATTTTGGTGGCCCGGATCACCAGGTTCGCCTGGTGTCTTTGCACCCCGGAGTGACTGCAGAGCAAGTGCAGGAAAACACCGGTTACCCGGTTGTAATACCTGAGGAGGTTGCGGTTACCGCTGCACCTACCCAGGAGCAGTTGGATATTATTGCTGCGATGGACCCGCACAACCAGCGGGCCTATCAGATCAAAGACAATCCCCCCGGGGACAGGTCCTGAGTCGAGGTTTGAACCATGCTTGAAACACGTCTGACAGAACTATTGGGATGCAAGTACCCCATTGTGCAAACTGCAATGGGATGGGTTGCAGAACCCCGGTTAGTGGCCGGTAGCTGCAATGCGGGAGGCTTCGGCTTTCTCGCTGGCGCAACGATTCCTCCCGAGGAAATGGAGCGCGATATTCTGCGAGTGAAAGAGCTGACAGACAAACCCTTTGGCGTGAACTTTCACATGTATCAGCCCAATGCGGCTGACATCGTGGACATGGTCATTCGTCATGGCGTTAGAGCCGTCAGTTACTCCCGCTCGCCTGGCCCTGAGTTCATTAAAAAGTTGAAGGATGCGGGCGTCATCTGTATGCCTACCGTGGGTCTTCCCAAGCACGCGATCAAAGCGGTTGAATTGGGCGCGGATGCAGTCACTGTGCAAGGCGGAGAAGGCGGTGGACACACCGGCTCCGTACCCACTACGTTGCTTATTCCGCAGGTGATTGATGCTGTGGGTCAGCAAGTGCCCGTGGTGGCTGCCGGAGGCTTTAAAGATGGCCGTGGTCTGACGGCTGCGCTGGCCTGGGGTGCGGATGGTATCGCCATGGGGACTCGCTTTTTGATGACAGAGGAGAGCCCGGTCCCAAGAGAGACTCTACAACGCTATATCGACTGTAAAAATCCCGGAACGATTATCGTGTCCAAGGCCATGGACGGGCTGCCCCAGCGGATGATCATGAACGAGTTGCTGACTGAGCTGGAGAAAGCCAGCACCCTGCGCAAACTGATCATAGCCATGCGTAATGGGCTTGCGTTTCGCCAACACACCGGCGCGACGTTTTTCTCTTTATTGAAGTCGGCCATTGCCATGGGCAAGGACGACGATATGACTGCCGCGCAGGCCATTATGTCAGCCAACGCCCCGATGATTATTCAAAAAGCGATGGTAGATGGGCAGCCATCCCAGGGTGTGCTTCCCTCAGGACAGGTAGCAGGTGTTATCGACGAACTGCTGACCTGTGAAGCGCTAATTACATCGATTGTGGCAGAGGCGGAACAAAGTCTCTCCCGACTGGCGCAGCGCGCCATCTGAATTTTTAACAGGAGCTGAAAAATGTCTACTCCCTTTACGACTAACATTAGCGACGGCATTGCAGAAATGATTCTTGATCATCCGCCGGTAAACGCTTTTGACAGTGCTGGCTGGTTTGCCATTGCCGACGAAATTGATGCACTTGGCGTTAATGACGATGTCAGGGTGATAGTCATTGCGGCTGCAGGCAAGGGTTTTTGTGCCGGTGTTGATATCAAGGAACTTGCCGCCGACAGCAGCAAAATCGTCGACGTAAACAAGGGTAATTATGAGACATTCCGGGCAATCCATCGCAATCCTAAACCGGTGATCGTTGCCCTGCATAGCTTTGTGCTGGGCGGTGGTATTGGCATGGCGGGAGCGGCAGATATTATTCTTTGCTCGGATTGTGCGCGTTTTGGTGTACCGGAAATTGATCGTGGAGCGATGGGTGGCGGTGCTCACCTGCAGCGAATGTTCCCGGTGCAGAAAGTGCGATACATGTACTTCACCGGTGAATTTATTGACGCCCAGGAGGCTTATCGCCTTGGGGCGGTAGAGCGCGTTGTCCCACTCGAACAATTGTTGCCAACGGCCCGCGAGATTGCCGAGAAAATCGCTGAAAAATCGCCGGCGATGGTCAAGCTTGCCAAGGAAGCACTCACTGGCATTGAAGACGGCAACCTCGAAGACAAGTATCGCTGGGAGCAGGGTTTTACCCTGGAGGCTTACACAATGGGTGACTCTCAGGAATCCCGAGATGCGTTCGTGCAAAAGCGCGACGCAGAGTTTTAAGGTTTAAGAGAAAGTACGGCTATGGATTTAAGTTATACAGACGAACAACAAGCGTTTCGCGAGGAAGTACGCAGCTGGCTAGGGGCTAACGCCCCTGCCCAGGCGCTGCAGTCCTTCGATACCGAGTTGGGCTTTGAGCAACATCGGGAATGGGAAGCAACCTTGAACAAAGGTCGTTGGGGCATGGTGACCTGGCCAGAGGCATTGGGTGGACGAGGCTGTGACCTTATCGAATGGCTGATTTTTGAAGAAGAGTACTACAAAGCAGGTGCGCCGCTACGAGTTAATCAGAACGGCATTTTCCTGCTCGGGCCCACGTTGATGGAGTATGGCACCGAGGAACAGAAAGCGCGCATTCTGCCAAAAATGGCGAATGGCGAAGAGGTCTGGGCACAGGGTTGGTCTGAACCCAACGCGGGCTCCGACATGGCTGCAATCCGCTCCACGGCAAAGCTTGAGGGCGACAAGTACATTATTAACGGCCAAAAGACCTGGTCTACCCGGGCCGTATGGGCTGACTGGTGTTTCGGCATGTTTCGTACCGACCCGGATTCAGAACGACACCGTGGCTTAACCTTCATTCTCGTGCCCCTGGACTCGCCGGGTATTACCGTGCGGCCGATACCACAGTTGGACGGGTTGCCCGGGTTTGCAGAAATCTTTTTCGATAACGTAGAAGTGTCTGTCGACAACCGCTTGGGTGATGAAGGCGCAGGCTGGAGCGTAGCCATGGCGACCGCAGGCTTTGAGCGCGGGCTAATGCTGCGTTCTCCAGCCCGGTTCCAGGAAACCGCGCGACGGTTGGTAGAACTTTATAAGGAAAATCGAGAATCAGCAGAAACAGATCCCGCGGTAAAAGAGGCGGTGATGCGCGCTTATATGGATGCTGAGAGTTATTGTCTCACCACCTATCAAACGGCGTGTCGCCTCAATAAAGGCGGGAAAATTGGCGCTGAATCCTCCACCAACAAAATTTTCTGGTCTGAACTAGACCAGAATATGCATGCGGCTGCCATGAGTATTCTCGGTGCGCGCGCTGAACTGCTACCGCATGCACCAAACGCGAAAGGGGTAGGTAATTGGTTGGACGGCTGGTTGTTCTCCCAGTCCGGACCCATCTATGCAGGGACCAACGAGGTCCAGCGCAATATTATCGCTGAAAGAATGCTGGGCATGCCGAGGAAATAAATCATGGACTTTACCTTTACTGAAGATCAGTTGTTATTTCAGGATTCGGTGCGCGATTTCCTGGTAAATGAGATTACCCCTGAGCGTATCAGGGCCAGTTGGGAATCCGAAAGCGGACGCGATTCTGCACTTTGGTCTCAATTGGCTGAGCTTGGGCTAACTGGTATGACTGTGCCGGAAGCCTACGGCGGCCTGGGCATGAGCGAGTTGGATTTTGTCTTGCTGGCTCAGGAGTGTGGCTATGTGGCCCTGCCGGAGCCTTTGGTACACAGCGCTCTGGTTGCTGTGCCTTTGTTGGTTGATATAGGCGGTGAGTTGGCGGATCAATGGTTGCCGAAAGTCGCCACGGGCGAAGCCAAAGTGGTGGCTGGGCTGGAGCAGAATTTGCTGGTTGAAGACGCACATGTCGCTGACCTGTTGCTCCTGCAACAGGGTGACTCGCTGGTGGCGGCAACCGCTGACGCGGTCAGCTTGATTCATAACGAATCTGTAGATCCTTCGCGCAAGCTGTTTGCAGTTTCGGTTGCTGGAGCAGCGGCTGTTGTTGCCAATGGCGACCAGGCACAGTCCCTGATTCAAAGTTCATTGGACAGAGGCGCACTTGGCGCGGCAGCACAAGCGCTAGGGCTGGCCCAACGCATGATCGATCTCTCTGTGCAGTACACCAGCGATCGTAAACAGTTTGGCCAGGCAATCGGTGCTTTTCAGGCGGTTAAGCATCACATGGCTAATGTGGCCGTGTGTCTGGAGTATGCAAAAGCGCCTGTCCACCGCGCCGCTTATTCAATCGCTTGCAAAGAATCTGTCGCCTCCCATGCGGTGTCACAGGCAAAACTCAATGCCTGTGAGGCAGCTAACCTGGCAGCGAAAAACTGCATTCAGGTGCACGGCGCCATGGGATACACCTGGGAAGTCGATTTGCATATATACATGAAGAAAGCCTGGGCCATGGCCAATAGCTGGGGCGACGCCGGTTTCCACAAGACACGTGTGGCAAACCACATTTTTACTGACGGCGCGGCACTAGGTGCCGGCGCTACCTTTGCCTGAAGAGAGGAATAGAACAATGGCAGATGCCTATATAGTAGATGCAGTACGCTCCCCCACTGGTCGTCGTAAAGGCGGCTTGGCCCACATGCACGGCGCCGACCTGGGCGCTCATGTATTGAGAGCCTTGGTTGATCGTAATGACATTCCCGAGAATGACTATGAGGATGTTATGTTTGGCTGCCTGGACGCTATTGGTCCCCTGGCAGGTGACATAGCAAGAACCTGTTGGTTGGCGGCGGGACTATCGGATGAAGTGCCTGGGGTTACTATTGATCGGCAATGTGGCTCGTCCCAGCAGGCGGTGCATTTTGCAGCACAGGCAGTCATGGCTGGCGTTAACGACGTAGTCATTGCGGGTGGGGTGCAAACCATGACCCAGATTCCGATCTCTTCCGCCATGATTGCCGCCCAGCCCATGGGTTTTAGTGACCCCTTCAGTGGATCACCTGGTTGGGTCGCACGTTACGGCGATACTCCGCCGACACAATTTCGTTCAGCGCAGATGATCGCCGACAAATGGAACTTCAGTCGCGAAGAACTTGAGGTTTACTCTCTCGAGTCTCATGCACGCGCTCTTAAGGCGATTGAAGAGGGGCGTTTTGATCGAGAAATCGTTCCGCTGGAAGGCGTCACCATGGACGAGACCCCGCGTCACTCCACGCTTGAAAAAATGGCAGAGCTGGATTTTCTGTTCGGCTGCGACAAGGTTACCGCCGGCGTATCCAGCCAAACCTGTGATGGTTCCTCCGCCATGCTGATCGTGTCCGAGGATGCGCTTAAGCGCTATAACCTGACACCGCGCGCCCGTATTGCTCATATGAGCGTGCGAGCTGCTGACCCCATCTGGATGCTGACTGCGCCAATTCCCGCTACCGAATATGCATTAAAGAAGTCCGGTATGAGCCTGGCAGATATCGACCTGGTCGAGATCAATGAAGCCTTTGCCTCTGTGCCCATGGCGTGGCTGAAGGAAACCGGCTACGACCACGCCAAGACCAACGTTAACGGCGGTGCAATTTCCCTGGGTCACCCACTGGGTGCCACCGGCACCAAATTAATGACCACCCTGCTGCATGAGTTGGAGCGCAGCGGCGGCAGGTATGGCCTGCAGACGATGTGCGAAGGCGGCGGTCAGGCCAACGTAACCATCATCGAACGGCTGTAAATCAGTTGGATAGATGATACAGCCGGTGGTAGGTAGGAGGTGATGGGCGGACCGTCTGCAGCATGGATGCTGCAGCCGAGCCTACAGGGAAGTATTTACGGCGTGTCCGGTAATCATTTCCTGCCTTCCGCAGGCGAGCAAACAAGAACACAGATAGGACTTAGAAAATGACAGGAATTCTTGAAGGAAGGGTAGCGATTGTCACCGGCGCCGGTGGCGGCCTGGGAGCAGCTCACGCGCGAGTGTTTGCCGCTGAGGGCTGTGCCGTCATTGTTAATGATATCAACACCGATGCCGCACAGGCTGTGGTTGACGAAATCACCGCAGCCGGCGGAAAAGCAGAAGTCAACAGCTCCGACATCACCCACTACGACGATAGCCTCAATGCTGTAAAGCAGGCCATTGCCAGCTTTGGTGATCTGCATATTGTGCTCAACAATGCCGGTGTTAACCGCGATCGCATGTTTGCTTCCATGACGGAAGCCGAGTGGGACACCATCATGTCAGTGCACCTGAAAGGTCACTTTTGTATCAGCTCTCATGCGGTGCATTACTGGCGCGGTCAGTCCAAAGAAGGCAAGCCCGTTGACGGACGTATTATTAATACGACTTCAGGCGCAGGCTTGCAGGGGTCTATCGGCCAGTCCAACTATGCTTCTGCCAAGGCCGGCATTGCGGCACTGACGTTGAATCAGGCCGCTGAGCTAGGTCGTTATGGTATTACCGCTAACGCCGTTGCCCCCTCCGCAAGAACGGGCATGACCAGCGCCGTACCGGAGATGGCAGAACGCATGAAAAAGCCTGAAGACGGCAGCTTCGACCATTTTGCGCCAGAGAACGTATCGAATCTGCTGGCCTGGCTAGGCAGTGCCGAAGCGGCTCACGTCAGTGGTCGGGTATTTGAAGCAGAAGGTGGGCGTATTTGCCTTTGTGATGGCTGGCGTACCACCGAAGGTGTTGATCGCGGTGCACAGTGGGCGCCCGCTGAAATTGGCACAGCGATGAGAGAATTGCTGGAACAAGAGGTACCCGCGCAGAAAGTCTGGGGTAGCTGAGCTCAAGAGGTCACTATGGAATTTGCGTTTACAGAAGAGCAGGAAATGATCCGCGACACGGCGGCGGCATTTTTAGCGGAAGTCTCAGGCAGCGAAGCGATACGTCAAGTGATGGCCACAGAACAGGGCTATGACCCGGCGCTGTGGCAGCGTATTTGCGGGGAAATGTACTGGCAGGCGATTCATATCCCTGAAGCCTATGGCGGTATGGGTCTTGGCTACGTGGAAGTAGTGGCCATGATGGAACAAATGGGAAAGCATTTGCTGTGTTCACCTTTTTTTTCAACGGTCTGCCTGGCCAGTAACGCGCTGCTTGTGGCGGGTACTGAGGAGCAGAAGTCACTGTGGCTGGGCAAGCTTTGTGAGAGCGGGTTGACGGCAACTGTTGCTTTTAATGGCGGCAGCAGTAGTTGGAACGCTGACGCTATTACCGCAACCTGGAAAAGAAGCGGTGATGATTTTGTGCTCAATGGTAACTATCGTTACGTGGTTGATGGGCATACCTCTGAGCTATTGATCGTTGCTGCTCGTGAAGAAGGCAGCACTGCTGAGGATGGCATTAGCTTGTTTCTTTTGCCCGCTGCAACGGCGGGAGTGACCAGCGAGTGGCTGCCCACGATGGATCAGGCCCGCAAGCAGGCCAGTGTCGATTTGAGCTCTGTCACTGTCGGCGCTGAAGCACTCATGGGCGAGGCCGGTCGGGGTTGGAGTCAACTGGCGAAAGTATTGGATCTGGCTGCGATTGCACTTGCTGCAGAGCAAGTGGGTGGCTGTCAGCAGTTGCTGGATATGACTGTTGAATATACCTCGGAGCGGGTGCAGTTTAATCGCACCATCGCCAGCTTCCAGGCGGTTAAACACAAGGCGGCTGACATGATGTTGCAAACAGAGGTCGCCCGCTCGGGCATTTACTATGCCGCCTGTGTAGCGCAGGAAGCGCTTTTCGGGGGCGAGTTGGCTGTCGAGTTGCCGGAAGCAGCGAGTATTGCAAAATCGTATTGTTCCGACGCTTACTTCGCGATTGCCGGCGACAGCATGCAGCTGTTTGGTGGCGTGGGTTTTACCTGGGAATACGATGTGCACCTCTACTTTAAAAGAGCGAAATCGTCTGAGCAGATGCTGGGCGGCGGCTCGGTGCATCGCGAGCGCATTGCCGTGGCATTGTTGGATGAGGGAGTCGTTTCATGAAGTTGAGTTTCAGTGCACAAGACGAGCAGTTTCGCACCGAAGTAGCTGGCTGGCTCAATGCCAACCTCACGGGTGAATTTGAAAAGCTCAAGTTTCGCGGCGGTCCCGGTGATGAGCATACGTACCCCGAAGAGCGAAAAGCTTGGGAAAAAAAGCTGGCTGAGGGAGGCTGGACTTGCGTTGGTTGGCCCGCGGAGCACGGTGGCAGGGCTTGTTCGATTGAGCAACAGGTTATCTTCTTCGAAGAATATGCCAGGGCCGGTGCGCCCGGGCGCGTGGGGCATATTGGTGAGGGCCTCACTGGTCCGACACTTATCGCATTTGGATCAGAGGCGCAAAAAGAGAAGTATCTTCCGGGCATTGTGTCTGGCGAGGAGCTCTGGTGCCAGGGGTATTCCGAACCTGGAGCGGGATCAGATTTGGCGAATGTGAAAACGAAGGCGCGTTTCGATGAAGATCGCGGGCAGTGGATTCTTAATGGCCAAAAAGTATGGACGTCCCTGGCGCATGAGGCAGACTACTGTTTTGTGATCGCCCGCACCGACCCCGACTCTGTGGCGCACAAAGGGCTGGGTTTTTTCTTGATCAAAATGGATCAGCCCGGTGTTGAAATTCGGCCTATCGAGCAAATCACCGGCACGTCTGAATTTAATGAAGTTTTCTTCGACGAGGCCGAGTGTGATGCGCAGGACATTGTTGGCGCCCCCGGTGATGGTTGGAAGGTTGCGATGGGGTTGTTGGGTTTTGAGCGTGGCGTATCCACTCTAGGTCAGCAAATGCAATTTCAGAATGAATTAGATGAAGTCGTCGCGCTGGCAAAAACAAACGGGGCTGCGCGCGACCCCATCATTCGCCAGCGCATCGCAAGAGCGCATGCGGAGCTCAAAATTATGCGGTACAACTCTATGCGCATGCTGTCGGGCCAGAGTGGCAGCGATGGTTCATTGCAAAAGGAAGCGCTGATCTACAAATTGTTTTGGGCAACCTGGCATCGCGGGCTGGGCGAGCTGGCGATGGATGTGATGGGCCCAGAGTGTGAAATACTCGACGATGGCCCCTACGAACTTAATCGCTTGCAGTCCATGTATCTGTTTGTGCGCTCGGACACTATTTACGGCGGTACTAATCAAATCCAACGCAACATTATCGCCGAGCGTGGCCTGGGAATGCCCAAGGAACCACGAGTGACGGCGAAATAGAGGTTATCCATGAATTTAAAAGCACCTGAATATGTGCAAGGTCACGGTCTGATCAAGGGTAAATCCGTATTGATTACTGCGGCCGCTGGCGCGGGGATCGGTTTCTCGGCAGCGACAAGGGCGGCGGAAGAAGGCGCCAGGGCAATTGTACTGAGCGACATCCATGTGGGTCGCCTGGAAGCAGCGGTTGCAAAGCTGCGAGAGGAGACCGGGCTGCAGCAAGTGTATGCAAAGGTGGGTAACGTTGCTGTTGAGGAGGACGTGCAAGCCCTGGTGGATTTCGCCGAGGCGGAAACAGATGGGGTAGATATCCTGATCAATAATGCGGGTCTTGGAACGTCCAAACTGCTGATTGAAATGGAAGATGACGAATGGAATCGGGTTATAGATGTCACCCTCAATGGCACGATGCGCATGACCCGATACATGATGAAGATTATGAAGGCTAGAGGGCAGGGCGGCGTTATTGTTAATAATGCCTCGGTGCTTGGCTGGCGAGCGCAACAAGAGCAGGCGCATTATGCAGCGGCAAAGGCCGGCGTGATGGCGCTGACGCGCTGCGCTGCGATGGAAGCGGCAGAGTTTAACGTGCGCATTAATGCAGTGTCGCCATCTATCGTGCTGCACCCCATGTTGCGCAAGTCTGCGTCAGAAGAATTGCTGGCTGAACTGGAGTCGAAGGAGGCCTATGGTCGTGCCGCTGAAGCCTGGGAAGTTGCTAACGTAATGATGTTCCTCGCTTCGGACTATTCAAGCTACATGACCGGAGAAATTGTCTCCTGTTCTAGCCAACGTTCCTGAAAAAAGACACAAGTTATCGGAGATAAACCATGAGAGAAGCTGTCATCGTATCCACCGCCAGAACCGGTCTTGCCAAATCATTTCGCGGTGGTTTCAATAACACTGAGGCACCGGCCATGGGTGGCCACGTGGTCCGCGCGGCCGTCGAGCGCGCAGGAATAGACCCTGCACAAGTGAACGACTGTATTTTTGGTGCAGCGGCCCAGCAGGGCACCCAGGGTTATAATATTGGGCGCCTTAGTGGGATTGCCGGAGGACTGCCGGATTCGGTTGCCGGGATGGCCATTGAGCGCCAGTGCTCATCGGGGCTGATGTCAATCGCGACTGCTGCCAAAAGCATTATCTGCAACGAATACGACATTGCTGTGGCGGGCGGGGTGGAGTCTATTTCGCTGGTGCAGACCAAGCACAAAAACGCTTATCGCAGCGTCTCCGAAACTGTCACTGCTATCGACCCCACGGCTTACATGCCCATGCTGGAAACGGCCGAGGTGGTGTCTGACCGCTATGGCATCAGCCGTGAAGCGCAAGATAGCTATTCTCTCCAAAGCCAGCAGCGCACCGCCGCGGCCCAAGAGGCGGGTTTGTTTGATGATGAAATCGTGCCAATGAACGCGACCAAGGCCGTTTTTAACCGCGAGACCAAGGAAACAAGCTACGAAGATGTTGTTGTCGACAGGGACGATTGCAATCGCCCCTCGACCACCATCGAGAGCCTGGCAGGCCTGGATCCGGTGTTCAAGGACGGTCAGTGGGTTAAGGAAGGGTGCTTCATCACCGCGGGCAATTCATCACAATTATCAGATGGTGCATCGGCTTGCGTGGTGATGGACTCTAAGATGGCCGAGCAGCAAGGGCTTTCACCCATAGGCATTTATCGTGGTTTGGCCGTTGCTGGCTGTCATTCAGATGAGATGGGTATTGGTCCGGTGTTCGCGGTGCCCCAATTGCTCAAGCGCCACGGGTTGGCGATAGCTGATATTGATCTTTGGGAACTGAATGAGGCCTTTGCCTGTCAGGTGATCCATTGTCGTGACGAATTGGGTATCGATAACGACAAGCTCAATGTTAACGGCGGTTCTATTTCTATCGGTCACCCCTTTGGTATGAGCGGCGCCCGCATGGTTGGTCATGCGTTGCTGGAGGGCAAGCGTCGCGGGGCTAAGCTTGTGGTAATTACCATGTGTATCGGTGGCGGTATGGGCGCAGCGGGGCTTTTTGAGGTCGCCTGAATTTTTCTTTGCGGAGTCTCTCTGGCTCCGCAACTTTCTCACCCTTTTTCTGTCGAACCCTGTGCTACAATGGCGCTGTTACGGCGTATGTCATTGAAACGCGGTTGAATTTTTGTGTAAATGCTCGGGTGGGCGATGAAAAAAATCGGCGAACTGCTGGTAGAACAGGGTAAGGTTTCTGAGCGCGATGTTGAACGCACCTTGTTAGCGCAGGGTGAAATGGGTGAGATGTTCGGTCAGGTGCTGATCAAGCTGGGTCTGGTGTCAGAACTGGATTTTGCCCAGGTGTTGAGCCAGCAATTAAATATTCCTCTTTACGCGGCATCTGACTATCCCGAAGAGGCAATCAAGCTGGATGGCGTTGCTGAAGACTTCCTGTTTTCCAATGCGGTGGTGCCTGTAAGGCAGTCAGAGGACACGGTGAAGTTTGCCGCCGCCACGCCGCAGGATCCGTTCCTCAGCAAAGCATTGACCATGGCCCTGGAAAAACCAGTGGACATCGTGCTGGGTCTGGAAACCGATATCAGTCGAGCTCTCCAGCTCTATTTGCAGGTGGATGAAGACGGCGACGAGGACGGTATCAATGACCAGTTTGCCGGCCAGAGCGACGATGAGTTTATTGAGCACCTGAAAGACCTGGCCAGCGAGGCACCGGTCATTCGCCTGGTTAACCAGATCATTCATCGCGCCGTTGATTTGCAGGCTTCTGATATCCATATTGAGCCGTTTGAGGACGGCCTGCAGTTGCGCTATCGCGTCGATGGCGTGCTACAAGAGCATGCTGATGCACCTGCGGCCAGCCTCACCGCTGCGATCGCGTCTCGTATTAAACTGCTGTCACACATGAACATCGCCGAGCAAAGACTGCCCCAGGATGGTCGCATCATGACCCGAGTCAAAGGGCATGAACTGGACCTGCGGGTTTCGACGATACCCACGGTGCATGGCGAGAGTATCGTGATGCGTGTGCTGGACCGGGAAAGTATCCAGCTGAGTCTTCCCGATATGGGGTTCAGCGCCGATACCCTGGAGCGATACCAGGAACTACTCGCCAAGCCCCACGGCGTGCTCCTGGTGACTGGCCCCACTGGTTCAGGTAAGACCACCACGCTTTATGCCTCACTGGCCTCGCTGGATTCCGAATCTCTTAAAATCATTACTGTGGAAGATCCGGTGGAATACCAGCTGGAGGGCGTCAACCAAATTCAGGTGCAGGCGCAGATTGAACTGACCTTCGCCCGATCTCTGCGCTCTATTCTTCGCCAGGACCCCGACATCATTATGATTGGTGAAATGCGTGACACCGAAACAGCCCAGATCGGCGTTCAGTCAGCGTTAACAGGTCACCTCGTGCTGTCTACTTTGCACACGAATACTGCCGCGGGCGCTATTACTCGATTAGAAGATATGGGTGTGGAGCGCTACTTGATTACATCCTCGGTAAACGGGGTGCTGGCTCAGCGACTGGTGCGAACCCTGTGTAAGCACTGTAAAGAGAAGGTTGAGCTGTCGCCGGAAGCGATATCCCGGTCGGGCATTGAACCGTTTCTGGCGTCAGGCCAACGTGAGGTCTATCAGGCCGTAGGTTGCTCCGAGTGCATGGAAACAGGCTACAGCGGTCGTACGTCGATACATGAGCTGTTCCCGCTGGACGATGAGATGCACCGGGTGATTATGAACGGAGCAGACGCTACCGTGTTGCATGCGGCGGCGCGAAGACAGGGCATGATAACGCTCTACGAAGATGGCCTGCGCAAAGTGGCCGCGGGCCGCACGTCCATGGAAGAACTGTTGCGTGTGACTCAGGACCAGAGCGAAACAGAGACACTGGTTGATGCATCTGTTGTTGAAATTTCCCTGGAAGAGGTGTCCGCCTAAGACATGGCATCCTTTACCTACAAGGCAGTGGGCCGGGACGGTAAAACTCGGCAAGGTGTAGTAGAGGCCAGTGGCCAGGAGTTGGCGTCACGCCAGTTGCGCGCACAGGGTCTAACGCTGCTGAAACTGGAGGCGGGCAATAGCCTTGATGATCCTGAAAAGATTGTCGGGAAACCGCCTAGCCGCCAGGAAGTGTTATCCATGACTTCTGAGTTGGCCGTGCTGCTGCGCGCTGGACTGCCACTGGATCGCGCGCTGAAAGTGTTAATTGATATGGCTGTGCAGCCGCAGATGCAGTTTTTGCTCAATGACCTCCTCAAGGCAGTGAAGGGCGGCAAGGCCTTATCGATTGCAATGCAATCCCACGAAAAAATCTTCGGCTCGTTTTATATCAGCATGGTGCGCTCAGGTGAGGCCAGCGGTCAGCTGTCCGAGGTATTGGATCGTCTCGTTGAGTATCTGGAAAATGCCAAAGCCAATCGGGATAGTGTGGTCTCGGCGTTGATTTATCCGGCGATCTTGCTGGTGGTGGCCGTCTTGTCGATCGTGTTGATGCTGGGCTTTGTCGTACCCCAGTTTGAGAGTTTGTTTGAAGATATGGGTGAAGCCCTGCCGCTGTTGACCCAAATGGTTTTGAGCGGTGCCGATTTCATCAAGTCCTGGGGCTGGCTGTTACTGATCGTGATTATTGGAGGCGGAATAGTTTTTCGCAACTGGTCGTCAACCGACCAGGGAAGAACCGCGTTAGACAAGCGTATGCTTGGGTTGCCCCTGGCTGGCGGTATTGTGTTTGAGTTTGAAGTATCAAAATTTGCCAGAACGACGGGAACTCTATTGGGTAATGGAGTGTCTCTGTTAAAAGCCATTTCTATTGCTATCGATACCGTGGACAACCGTGTGATACGCGACGCGCTGCAAGTATTGCCTCCTGCGGTGAAGGGTGGTCAGCGGATGTCCATCGCTTTGGAAGAAAGCAAAATGTTTACGCCCATGGTTATTCAGATGATCAGGGTGGGCGAAGAGTCCGGTAGTTTGGACAAGATGCTACTGGAGCTGGCAAAAGTGTTCGATGACCATGTGCAGTCCGGCGTAAAGCGTGGGCTGGCGTTGTTGGAGCCGATATTGATCCTCACCATGGGGTTTATTATTGCGGTGATTATTATCGCGATTTTGATGGGTATTTTGTCAGTCAATAATCTGGCGGTATAGGGCATGGCAAAAAGCCGGCGCTTGTTTTTGCACAAGCGGAAGCCAGCAAAGCACAGAAATTAAAGTTTATGGGCATAAAGACGCTGCCCCATTGAGGACCTACGAATGAGAAAAGTGACCAACCAGTACCGCCTATCCCGCAAGCAAAGCGGCTTCACCCTGATGGAATTGCTGGTAGTGCTCGCTATTCTCGGCTTGCTGATGAGCCTTGTCGGTCCGCAGGTCCTTAACCAGTTGGGAGGTGCCAAGACCAAAACTGCAGGCATTCAGATTAAAGATCTGGAGCAAGCGCTGGAAATGTATAAATTGGACGTAGGGCGTTTCCCGTCTACCTCTGAAGGCTTGTCCTCTTTAACGCGTAAACCCGGTAGTGCGACAGGCTGGAATGGTCCTTATCTCAAGGCCGATGTCCCCCTGGATCCTTGGAATCGCGAATACCACTACAAGTATCCCGGCGAAAATGCTGAGGTGGATATTTATACCTATGGCGCTAACGGCTCTCCCGGTGGTGAAAAGGAAGACACCGATGTGGGTAACTGGAAGTAGGCTGAAATTGCGCCCGATTTTTTCAGGGTTTCGCTGAGTTGGCGATGACTGCCTGCGCGCAACAGCCAATACGCCGCCCGCAACCAGGCTTTACGATGGTTGAGTTACTGGTCGCTATTGCCATTGTTGGCCTGTTAATGGCCGTCACCGTTCCTGGTTCCATGCGATTTTATCAATCGATACAGTACCGCCAGGCCGTGAGAGATGTGCTCACCACTCTTGGGCAGGCAAGACACCAGGCCATGGATAAAGGACAAGCGCAGAATGTAGGCTTTGATGCTGAACGAGGACAAATCCAGTTTTACGACGACGTGGTGCAACTGCCAAAAGGCTTTGAAATGACGGTCACCACTGCCAGTGAAGTCAACCAGCAAAACCTGGGCGTCATTCGATTTTACCCCGAAGGGGGTTCTACGGGCGGAGATATTGATGTCACATCGCCCCGCGGCAGGGGTGTTCGAATCTCTGTGGATTGGCTGATGGGATCGGTGAGTCAGGAAGCCTATGACGTCAACTAGGCAACAGCGCGGCTTTTCACTGCTGGAAATGATGGTAGCGATCTCTATTTTGGCGCTGGCCTTGGGTTCGTTGTATCAAGCCGCTAGTGGCGCTACTCGCAACGTGCGTACTTCTGAGCGTTATGCGTATGGCGTGGAGTTGGCTCGCTCTTTACTGGCAGACAATGGCGTGGTGCCGGAAAACGGCACACAGCAAGCGGGTGAGACACCCGGGGGCTATGATTGGCGCGTTCAAACCCAGTCGATCGACTTGGCACGGTCTGGCATGGGAAACACCAGGCTTTATGCCATTGAGGTCGGGGTCGCCTGGTTTGATGGTCGTAAGCGCCGCGAAATTGTACTCAACTCGGTGGTGCCAGGTTATGGCCGTGAAACGAGATAGCGCGTCGCGGGGCTTTACCCTGATCGAAGTCGTGGTCTCACTGGCAATTTTGTCTTTGGTGTTGCTTGGAACTGTAACTGGCCTGCGAACGCTCGGTAATACCCAGGTCTCACTTGAGCGGGTGACGCAGCGAGCGGATGAGGTTCGCACTGTCAGCGCCTTTCTTCGCGATCTGATGGAGTCTGCTGTCATCGGCAGCGGTTCGGGTGGCTTGACATTAGGCGGAGGCAGTCGTGCGGCATCGTATTTTCGCTCCGGCAATGGGTTCCTTGAGTGGAAAACCAGCCTCTTGTTCGGGGAATCCTATGGAGGAACTTATGTCGTGCGAATTGGTGCAGAGGGCGATCAACTTGTACTGAGATGGTTAGAGCCGGACGCCACCGCACCGAAGGATAGTAAATGGAGGGGCGCACCTTCCAGAACACTGGTTGATAATTTAGAAGAGTTTTCTGCTTTTATGCGACCCGAGTATCACAAGGACTGGATTAACAATTGGGAGGATACTTCCATTGCTCCTGCGCTGGTGCGGCTGCAGATCAAGGCATCTGGTCGCTACTGGCCAGACTTGATAATGCAGGTGCAAAAATGATCGGGCAACAGAGAGGTGTCGCCTTGGCACTGGTCATTTGGTTTGTGGCAGGGATGTCATTGCTCGTTGCGGGCATTGTTGCCAGCGCGCAGGTGGATACCAAGGTTACCCAAATACACTTGGCCAAGGCTAAGGCTGTTGCTGCAGGAGACGGCGCTATTCAACTGGCGATGATTCAGCGAAGGTCTGGGTATGCATCTGCGGGCCAGGGGCCTCAGGTCTCGGAGACGATTCATCAGCTCGGCGAGGTTGACGTTGTGGTTCGGCTCTATCCCGCCTCTGGCTTTATCGACGTTAGTAGCGCTCCCAAAGAGGTGCTTGCTGTGCTGTTTAGCGTGGCGGGTGGTTTGGACCCCGGCGAAGCTCAATACGTGGCAGAGAGTGTGGTAAAGTGGCGGTCCGGAAAAGGGCAAACTAACAGAAAAAGCAGGCGAACAGGGCCGGTGAATAAATTTCACTCTCTCGAGGATATGTTGCGCGTGGAAGGAGTTTCTCGCTCATTGCTGGATGGGATTAGGGACTATGCAAAAGCGGGTAGTTGGGCTAGCTCATCTACCGATTGGAGTGCGTCCCCGGCGGCGATGATGTCCGTGCTGAAATCTCTGGACCCGGCAAAAGCGGAGCAAGCAGGTAAGCGCAGAGCTGCCAGTGCGAGAGGCGATAGTAGCGGCAGCTCTGAAAGAGGAGGCGGGAACAGTGGCGTCTTTCGGGCGGATGCATATGTGCAATACGGCGGGCGCACCTGGCTGCGTCGGCGTTGGTTGAGCGCGGACCGTGGGCAATACGGTCTGCCATGGCGCGCCGTTCGCACGGAAGCGCCCAGGGTCGTGCAGGGGTAAATGAGAATGAGAGCGGGAAATGTTTGAATCCAGCCAGAACTGGGAACTCTTTGGCTATGACATGCGCCAATTGGGCAGGCACTTTATGGCTGCCTGGCGGGAGCTTCTTTGGGCTTATGACTCGCCCGTGCGCACGCGTCTGGATGAACCCGTAAGCTTGCGTTCACCTGCTGCTGCAACAGTCTATCAGGCGGGCCTGCCCTCTGGGTTATCAGAGGCGAGATGCAGCGCGATTCTGCTCGATGACGATTTGGCATTGTCCCGCAATCTGCGACTGCCTCTGGCTGTTGAGGCTGACCTTGATGCGGTACTCGCTTTAGAGGTCAACGCCAATAGTCCATTCTCGACGGAAGATACGGGAGCGGGTTGGGTGCTAAACCGTCGCGACGAAAATTATATTTATCTGACGCTGGTTATCGTCTCACTCAGCGCGTCCATGACCTACATATCTCAGCAGTATGGCGGTCACGATGCTAATGCCCAGGAAGTCTGGGTCGATGTCGCCGGGCAAATGGCAGTCATTAATGGCTTTGGCGAAAGCCAGCGCGAACAGCTTTATCGGCGTCGCTTGCTTAAGGTGGGCGTGATGGTGGGCGCCGCTGGCTTAATCCTGCTGTTGACGGCCGGCGTGGCAGCAGGTTTGAAAAAGCTGGAGTATGACCATCTGGAAAGCGTCTCTGCAGAAACTCAGCGAGAGGCTGCGGATGCAACCCAGATGCGCTCTGCTGTGAGCGCTGCCAATGAAACTATTGCCGCTGTTAATCAAATTACCGCTAACTATCCCAGCGCACATTTTCATCTTGGCAGGCTGACTGAGCTATTGGGCGATGATGCCTTTGTCGAGCGTTTGGCGATCAATGGCCTTGAAATTGATGTGCGAGGAAGAGCGGTCGATGCTTCAGCCATTATGGAACTGCTTACCGAGCAAGCAGATTATCGTGAAGTGACTGCGGCGAGCCCAATCCGAAAGATCCCAGGTACAGGAGTGGAGCAATTTCACCTTAAAGTTCGGGTAAGGGGAGTCGAGTCTTGATTGCCTGGATAAAAACTCACCAGCGCAGCGCCTTGATTTGCTCCCTGACCCTACTGTTGCCCCTGCTGATGTACTTGAACTTGCTGTTTGGTGCCTATGGTTTGAGGGCGGAGTATGCGCGTGACATGGAGCGTCTGCCTCAACGAATAGCACGCTTACAGGGTTTGCAAGAGGTGGAGGGTCAATTGCGAGATTCTTCCGGTGTTGTCCAGCAAACCACCGCTAGATTAGCGTACCCTTTCACTGCTGAAAGAGCGTCGATTGCTGCATCCATGCAGTCAGACGTTCGTCAATTGATGGCCGACGCAGGGCTCACGGTCAGCAATAGCCAGGTGTTACCGGTTCGAGAAGAAGAGAGCTTTGATTATATTGGGGTGAAATTGACCGTTGCTGGCGATATAGATGCGCTGGACCGAACCCTGGCAGCAATGGCGGATTTTACCCCATTGATTATTGTGGAAGGGCTGGATGTTTGGCCCACGCGTCAGCGCAGCACGCGCGGCGCAGCGGCTAAAGTTGAGAAACAAGAGGCGACTGTATCGCTCCGTTTGCTCTCGCTGAGGTCGCTGAGATGACTTTTTTTGCCCGCTATCAGGGGTTGTCTGACCCTCTCAGGACAGAGCGTAGAGTGGAGCTGATTGTGTTGGTACTGTTGGTGTTGCTGTTGCTGCAGTTTGGGTGGGGCAGTTATCGGGCACTGTTCCCCCCAATACCTGATCCAGTCAGGCCTATGCGCGACTCATTGCAGGTGGCAAATGTTCAGGGACTCTCTGTGGTTAGCCCAGAGCAGCGCGCACAGATCAGGCAGCGTCCATTATTTTGGGCAAGCAGGGCGCCAGTAGTTTTGGAGCCAGTAAAACCTGAGCCTGAACCCAAAGAGGCGAACGCGGCCAAGCCGGGTAAGATTAAAAACGTAAAGTTGGCTGGCGTTTTTGGTGGAGGTGATACGGGAGGCGTTATCGTCATTTCCAAGGGTAAGAAACGCAGGCTGGCGGTCGGAGAGAAGTTGGACGGTTGGACGTTACAGTCGGTGGAGGCATTTTCTGCCAGTTTTAGCAGTGGCGATCAGCAAGTAACTCTGGCGCTCAGTATCGTCGAGATTTCGCAAGCGCAAGCCGTGGAAGGGCAAGTGCAGCGCGATGGCCAGGCGTCGGATAGCCGGGAAAGCCAGGGTGCGGAAAACAAGTTTAAAAATAAAACTGAAGCACCCGACCGCCTGCGACTCGGTGGCGGTGATCGCAGATGACTGAATTAAACAAAGAATGACTAACAGGCCAAATGGAATGAATATTTTGCGAACTACGGCGACACTCTTGGCGGTTTTCTTGCTGGTCAGTTGCACCACGCCAGTTGGAAAGGACTCAACTGCAGGAGTTGATTCGGTCGAATCCGCGGCCGAGCAGGCCTCGCTATCAACTAGTGCAACAGATCTGGCCGTCAGCAAGAAAGAAGAAGGCTCCAGGGAAGCTGTTCTTTATCAGGGTACTGACAGGCATGTGAATATGCCCAAAAAGCGAGAACCTGTTCGCTTCCTCGGAGACGACGTTAGTCTGAATTTTGAACAGGCGCCGCTGAGCGAGGTGACCCATGCCATCATGGGGGATATTCTGGAGCTGGACTATGTGGTCGATCACCCTATCCAGGGGCAGGTCACTTTGCGTACCAGGACCCCTATACCGAGAGATCAGCTACTTGGCGTGCTGGAGTCGCTGCTAAAAGCGAATAACACGATCATGATTCGCGGGAGCGATGGTCGATATTTGGTCACTGGATCTGCCCGCGGGACCAAGTTGTCTCCCAGTGTGTCCAACCCACGCGATAATATTGCGGGCTACTCCACTGTCATTGTGCCGCTGCAGTTTATTAGTGCCAAAAATATGGCGGAGATTCTCAAGCCTGTGGCAGACGAGTCAGCGTTTGTGCGTATTGATAGTAGCCGTAACTTGCTGGTGTTGGCCGGGACTCGCACTCAATTAGATGGCTGGCTGGACATGGTATCGACCTTTGATGTCGATCAGCTTAAAGGTATGTCGGTCGGCTTGTTCCCGCTAGAGAACAGTGAGGTTGCTGAGGTAGTAGATGCCCTGGATGCCATCATGGGCACAACTCAGGACGGGAGCAGTATGAAGGATATGATTAGGGTTGTGCCCGTCGATCGGCTCAACAGTATCCTCATAGTGACGCCCCGGGCACATTACCTGGGCACCGTAGAGAAGTGGATAGAGCGGCTGGATGAGGCCCATTATTCTGCGCTGGATCGCCGACTGTATGTTTACCCGGTGCAAAATACCACCGCCAGTCGGTTATCAGACCTGATCAACAGCATTTATTCGGGTGGGCAGTCCAGTGGCAGGTCACAATCGCGGGGAGGTTATAGGGACTCTTCGGGTGTTGCTCCGGGTTTATCGCCGGAGACGCTTGGATCAAGCAGGGGCATGGGTTCTTCTAATCGTGGTGGGTCTTCTAATCGCATGGGGTCAGGCAGGTCTTCGGGCAATACCGGCAGTTCAGTTGCGAATGTGAATATGGAGGGTGTCACGGGCAGTGGCGATGAGACTGCCGAGGTGCGAGTAGTCGCCGACGACGAAAATAATTCTTTGATGATTTATGCCACTTCTATGCAATATAAGGTGATCAAAACAGCCCTTGACCAGTTGGATGTAGTGGCAACCCAGGTGATTATTGAGGCAAGCATTATCGAGGTCAGCCTGACGGATGAACTCCGCTATGGCCTCGAGTGGACGTTCAGCAATAGCCTGGGTGCGGATTACGATGGCAGCGGCTTTCTTTCTAGTATCGCTGGCGCAGAGTCACCAGCGTCTATCGTGCCTGGCTTTTCCTACACAGTGACCAATTCTATTGGTAATGTCAGCGCCGTGCTGAATGCGCTTGCAGAGGAAAGCCTGCTCAATATTATCTCTACGCCATCGGTGATGGTGTTAGACAACCACTATGCTTACATCCACGTTGGGCAGCAGGTGCCGATTATTGACTCCCAGACCGGTTCGCTTGCCAACGACACAGACCGAGTAACCCAGTCCATCACCTATCGGGATACGGGGGTGAAGTTGGACGTAAGGCCCTCGGTCAATGCGGGGGGGCTGATCACCATGGACGTGGCGCAATCGGTTACCGACGTCGGCGAGATTGATGCCGCTACAGGGCAGCGGGCATTCCTGGAGCGCAATATAGAAAGCCGGGTGGCCGTGCGCTCCAACGAGTCAGTGGTCCTGGGGGGGTTGATTCGTGAGAATTCCGGAACTGCGTCTCAGGGCGTGCCCTGGCTGCACAGTGTGCCAATCGTAGGTTCGCTGTTTGGTACTGATTCAGCGAGAAGTAACCGCACAGAGCTCTTGGTGATTATCACGCCACGGGCATTGTACAACGAGGATGAACTTCGCAGCGTGAGTGAGGAGATGCGGTCGAAGATTCGCAATCTGGAACTGATCGACGAAAATAGCTTCTAGTTCGACGTTGATCAATGGGGATTGGTATTTTTCACAAACGGGCCGTCGCAACCGTGCACAGCCCTAAAATGAGCTCTAGGGACAAATGGGTCACTCGCGCCTCGCTGTTGCTGGCCCGTTTCTCGGAGGACACAGGAGCTGGCTATTTGTATCGATGAGGCCTTGGGAGCTAGAGCATTGCTATTGCATATCTTTTTACCCTTTGCTGTCGTATAATCGCGCCCGATTTCGTTAAATGGTTAACAAAAACAGTATGTTACGTGTAATTTTATTGATGGTTATTGCGCTGCTCTGCGCTTGTGTGGACAAGACCGAAAATTCACAAGCGCTAACCCCAGAGCAGATGAAAGCGCTTGAAATTCGTGTTGAAGAGCGCTGGCATGCGCGCATTGCCCATGACTGGGGAGCGGCCTGGGAATATAGCTCACCCGCTTATCGAGAAGTTTTCCCTAAGCACCTGTATGTCAAAAAGTTTTCGTATACAGCGAACTGGGAGTTGACAGGGGTTGAGGTAACTAATTACTATCCGTCTGCAGCTGTAGCGAGTGTGGTGGTTCGGGTCATGTCCAAGCCGACCAAACAAACTTCTGCGGTAGCGAAAGAGTTAGGCGCTATGCCACGCGAACTTCAAGAGCAGTGGATTCTGGTCGGCGGGGAGTGGTGGTTTGGTGACAACTTTTAGCTGTTTTGTGAGTTGACAGCTGGCTGCGGCTAGCAATAATAGCGCTAGCAATCTTTGAAACATTGGATTGAAACAAGACTAAAATTAGGAGTCTCCTATCATGAAAACAAACTTTAAGCCTCTCGGCTTGGTCGCAG
>DS999237.1:60208-81035 GCA_000156295.1 marine gamma proteobacterium HTCC2148 | reverse complement strand
CGAATATCCGAGTTGGTTTCCCGAAGCTCCTTGATTTTACGACATGCGTGAAGCACTGTCGTGTGATCTCTACCCCCAAAGCTATCGCCGATCTCTGGTAAGCTGTGATTGGTCAATTCTTTAGCCAAAGCCATCGCTACTTGCCTGGGCCGGGCTACTGAACGACTGCGTCGACGCGACATCAGGTCAGCCACCTTAATCTTGTAATACTCTGCCACAGTGCGCTGGATATTGTCCTGACTCACCTGTTTATCTTGCAGAGCTAACAAGTCTTTAAGGCTTTCCTTAATCAAATCAATATCGATGTCTTTACCTGTGAAGTGAGCGCTCGCTATCACCCTTTTTAGCGCTCCCTCTAACTCTCTAACGTTAGAGCGAATTCGTTGTGCGATAAAAAAAGCAGCATCTGGGGGTAGGTTAATACGCGCTTGGGTCGCTTTTTTCATCAAAATCGCGACCCTGGTCTCCAGTTCCGGAGGTTCCACTGCCACCGTCAAACCCCAACCAAAGCGTGATTTCAAGCGCTCTTCAAGGCCATCAATTTCTTTAGGATAACGGTCACAGGTAAGAATCATTTGTTGCCCGCCTTCGAGCAAGGCGTTAAACGTATGAAAAAATTCTTCTTGGGAACGATCTTTCTTGGCAAAAAACTGAATATCGTCGATCAATAATGCGTCTACGGTCCGATAATAGCGTTTGAAATCACTAATAGCGTTGAGCTGCAGCGCTTTAACCATATCAGCTACAAACCGCTCTGAGTGCAAGTACACCACCTTTGCATTGGGCTTGTTGAGCCTCAAGGCATTACCAACGGCGTGCATCAAATGCGTTTTACCCAAGCCCACACCACCGTATAGAAATAACGGGTTATAGGAGTCGCCAGGGTTCTCTGCCACCTGCCTGGCCGCAGCCAGCGCAAGCTGGTTTGACTTGCCTTCGACAAAATTATCAAAGGTATAAGTTTCTACAAGGCTGTGTTGATGTTGCAAAGAGCCTTCAATTTCAGCCTGTCTTGCCTGTGCAGCGCCATTTGCAATGCCATTTCTTGTCACTACAGGTGCGGTGGGGCGGCTAAATACCGCAGCACCTGAAACCGCAGGCGGCATTTTATCAACGACCGGCACCGAAGGTTTTGTATGAGCCGCAGGTGTCATCGCTGCGGGCAAAGTCGGCTTGTTGACCTCACTTCCGATCTGAAGGACGACATCCAGGCCACCGCCCGGCTCCAGCTCTGCAATCAGCTCACTGATTCGTCTGGAAAACTTGTCAGACACGAAGTCTTTAATAAACCGATTTGGTGCAAACAAGGTCAGTGAATGCCCATCGGAACTGGCCTGCAGAGGCCGAATCCATGTGTTGAACTGTTGTGAAGGCAATTCGTCTTGCAGTCGATCGACGCATTGCTGCCATACTACGCCAGGCAAAGCTTTCCCCTTAGGCGAACGTGACCGTCAGCCTTAATTGATACACAATTAATTTTATTTTATCTGGCTTGAAAATCCCCTAACCAGGACACGATAATACTCTCCGCGAACTTACTTATCCACACTTATTTTCAAGTCACACCAAGGTGTTTATTTGTTATTTTTCAACAACTTATATTATTTAAGAGCGTTTTTTAAACAACTTAATAAAAACTTCATTGTATAAACCTCTGTGTTAATATCCTGTGTATAAACTCTGTAAAAAATGTGGGGGGATTCTCACGACCCAGAGCCCGCCTAGGACTAAAGAAAAACGGAGTAAGTCTCCCGGTCTCTTAGTGTCACACTTTCTAAACGGTGCAAAACTACCGCAAATGAACACACAAAAAAGCGCCGGCCTGCATTGAATTAACCGGAGCATTTCACTAGAATACCCCACCTTTTTTCCGGCCAGTGGCTGTCGCTCTTCGCGCAACCCCGGCTAACAGAATTCATTAATTGGACTATTGCCATGAAAAGAACATTCCAGCCCAGCGTACTAAAACGCAAGCGTACCCACGGTTTCCGCTCGCGCATGGCTACCAAAGGCGGTCGCGCAGTATTAAATCGCCGCCGTGCCAAGGGCCGCAAGAGCCTGTCTGCTTAAAAGGCCTTGCTCTGAGTGGGCACTGACAATAGTTTTGGCAAAGCCAGACGCCTACTCAATGCCGAAGACTACAGCCGGGTATTTGACGGCGCCGAGGCCAGAGCCTCGCATAAGCATTTATTGCTACTGGCAAGAACCAGCACTAGACCCGGGCATCGTCTGGGTTTAGTGATAGCCAAAAAAAATATCCGGTTGGCTGCACAGCGCAATCGCATCAAGAGAGTAGCCCGAGAGGTATTCCGGGTTCTGCCTGATTCAGAGCCCTCGTTAGATGTTATCTTGTTGGCCAGGCGCGGTTTAGATCAGTTGGATAATGAAGCGCTATCAACTATATTGCGTCAGCAGTGGCAGAAACTGATCGGTCACGCGTCCAAACTACATCAAGCCACGGAACACTGATGCGTCGCTTCTTTATATTCCTTATTTCCTGCTACAAAGTTCTGTTGAGCCCGTTTGTGGGGCATCATTGTCGGTTCTACCCCACTTGCTCCAGCTACGCCCAGGAAGCAATCTCTCATCACGGTGTAATAAAGGGATGTTGGCTTACCGCCCGCCGCCTCTCCAAATGCCACCCCTGGCATGAAGGTGGTATCGATCCGGTACCTCCTTGCAGCCACTCACACTAAGCCACAGATATTATTATGGATTTGCAACGCTCTTTACTTATTGGCGCCATCGCCGTCTTGTCTTTCATGCTGCTCACCGAATGGGTTGCGTTCAAAGATGACAAAGCCGCTATAGAAACGGCGCAAGCAACGAGGCTCATCGCCAACACTGACTCCAATACTGCCGAGTTACCTCAGGTCAGCGAGCCGACTCTGTTTGCAACTGATGATGATGTGCCTTCCACGCCCGAGCTGATAGAAGCAGAGGCACCGCCTCAAATTACGCAGAAGAACAGTGGCAGAATAATTCTTGTGCGCACCGATAGCCTGCAACTCGCCATCGACCTCAATGGCGGAGACATTATCGAACTCGCATTGCCACGCTATCTAGAAGAAATAGACAACCCTGACATTCCATTTGTATTGCTCGAACAAAACGACAGCCGCACCTACATTGCGCAGAGTGGCTTAATTGGGAGCAACGGAATTGATAGCAAAGGCCGAGCATTGTTCACGGCCTCAGCAGACAACTTTGAACTCTCAGAAAGCGACGATACGCTGGTCGTGGACTTAAACCTGACTACCGCTGATAACATCAAAGTCACCAAACGGTTCACCTTTACTCGCGGCGAATACCTCGTAGAAATTGATTACATAGTAGTCAATAACAGTAATGCTCGCTGGCAAGCCAATTTGTTCGGGCAAATCAAACGTGATAGCACGCCTGCCCCGTCGGCAAGTCAGTCAGGCATGGGTATGCAACCTTTCCTTGGCGCAGCAATTACCCAACCGGACGTGCGCTTCACCAAATTTACTTTTGAAGACATGCTGGATGATCCGTTCAAAGCTCAATTACCAGGTGGCTGGATCGCAATGTTTCAACACTATTTTCTGAGCGCATGGATACCAAATAGCGATCAAAGCCATAACTACAGTACCCGAGTCACCCAAGCCGGGTTTAACATTGCTGGCTTCACCAGCCCAGCCCTCACTCTAGATCCGGGCCAATCAGGCACTACCGGCGCGCAATTCTACGCAGGACCGAAAGACCAATATCGCCTCGCTGAGATCTCTCCTTATCTGGATCTAGTTGTCGATTATGGCTGGCTTTGGTGGATCGCCAAGCCCTTGTTCTGGCTGTTAACCAACATACACTCATTTGTAGGTAACTGGGGCACCGCCATCATTTTGCTCACCGTGGTTGTAAAGGCGGCATTCTTCAAGTTGTCGGCAACCAGTTACCGCTCTATGGCTAGAATGCGCAAAGTTCAGCCCCAGATGCTAGATATCCGCGAGCAATACGCAGATGACAAACAAAAACAATCCCAAGCGATGATGGAGCTTTATCGCAAAGAAAAGGTCAATCCCATGGGTGGTTGTCTGCCCATATTGGTGCAAATGCCTGTGTTTATCGCCTTGTACTGGGTGTTAATGGAGAGTGTGGAACTCAGACACGCTCCTTTTGCCCTTTGGATTAAAGATATGTCAGTGATGGATCCGTACTTTGTGCTACCGATACTGATGGGCGCAAGTATGTGGTTTATGCAACGGCTAAACCCACCACCAACAGACCCCATGCAGGCCAAGATCATGCAATGGCTTCCCATTGTCTTTACCTTTTTCTTCCTCTGGTTCCCTGCCGGTCTTGTTCTGTACTGGGTCGTTAATAACCTGCTCTCAATGGCTCAACAGTACGTGATCACCAAACAAATTGAGAAAGCTGATCCCGCCTGATTTGTACGTCCCGTTCCTATCGCGAAACGGGGCGTTATAATCACGTCATGATTACCTCTAATATCCTCGATGGGGATACCATTGCCGCAATAGCCACAGCCCCCGGGCGCGGTGGTGTAGGCATCGTAAGACTATCAGGCCCTGAAGCCCTGGTAATAGGCGAGTCTATTAGCGGGCTTACCTTGTCTCCTCGGCACGCCCACTTCAGCAAGTTTAAAAACTCTAACGAAAATGTTCTTGATTCAGGCATAGCACTTTATTTCCCGGGGCCACATTCGTTCACTGGCGAAGACGTCGTAGAACTACACGGTCACGGTGGCCCAGTCGTCCTCGATTTGTTAATAAAAACCTGTATAAATTATGGCGCTCGACAGGCAAGGCCGGGAGAATTTTCTGAACGCGCGTACTTAAATGACAAGATAGATCTCACTCAAGCTGAAGCAATAGCAGACTTAATTAATAGCACGACCGAACATGCAGCGCTCAATGCCAGCCGCTCCTTACAAGGTGTATTTTCACAAAAAATAGACGCCCTGGTGACCTCGGTCACGCAACTGCGCGTTTATGTAGAAGCTGCCATCGACTTTCCTGAAGAGGAAATTGACTTCATCCAGGACGGTCAAGTAAGCAATCAACTGTCAGCAATCATTGCTCAACTAAATGCGGTAATGCATCAGGCAAAACAAGGCTCTTTACAACAGGAGGGGATGAAGCTGGTTATTGCCGGCAAGCCCAATGCTGGTAAATCCAGCCTCCTTAATGCTTTATCCGGGCAGGACACCGCCATAGTTACCGCCATTGAGGGCACCACCAGAGATGTTTTGCGAGAACATATTCAGATAGATGGTATGCCTTTACACATCGTCGATACCGCCGGTTTACGCAATAGCGCTGACGAAGTTGAAAAGGAAGGAATTCGTCGAGCCTGGAACGAAATTGAATCAGCAGATCACATTCTCTTGGTAGTTGACGGTTCTAATCCGGAACAACACAGTAATGATCCGTCTGTTATCTGGCCAGACTTCACCGAACACTTCAGCAGGAACATCCCGGTATCCGTTATTCGAAATAAATGTGATCTTAGCCAGCACGAGCCCTCAGTGACTGACAGTGTTAACTACTGCACTATTGAACTGTCAGCAAAGACCGGCGCAGGTATGACTTTACTCAAAGAGCACCTTAAAACCTGTATGGGTTATCGCCAGGGAAACGAAACAAATTTCAGCGCAAGACGTCGGCATTTGCTTTCCCTTGAAGGGGCCGCAAAATCACTAACGGCAGGACAACACCAATTGGAAAATGCAGGTGCTGGCGAATTATTAGCCGAAGATTTACGAGCTTGTCAAAACCTACTTGGAGAAATAACAGGCGCCGTTAGTTCTGATCAGCTTCTGGGAGAAATATTTTCAAGTTTCTGCATTGGTAAGTAATACCCGCATATTCACAACAAGAGCACTGATTATCCACAGCTTCATTCTTTCGAAGTGACTTAACAACAGCTTGTTAAGCAAATATTTACTCAGATTTATAATCGAAGAAAAATATTTTTCTGTTGGGGATAACCCTTGAATAAACACGGGGAGACTAACGTGGGTAATTTTTGGATAAGCCAACTAAAACGCCAAGACAAAAACAAACGCTTAACTTATCTCCAGCTCATCCCCTGATTAATCAGATGTTTTCAAGCCTGGTTTCAGGACATATCAGGGGGTTTATACTTGTTCTAACATGCTGTTATATATAGGTTTAGAAGGGTTAACCACAGAAAAGAGCCTCCCTAATAATAACAACAACAATAATCCTTATATATATACATACTATATATAAATACTTATTTAATAATTAAACACTAAGCTTTTTAAGAAGGGAAAATCATATTTATTTACATGCCTTATCGTTTGCAGCATGCGCAAGGTTGCTCTCTGTTCTAAAAATAGCTTTCTTAATAAATGTAGTCAGAAGCATGAGCGAGATTGGATTTAAGAATATGTGTTAGACCTAGCCCTTAAGAAACCTCATGAGGCGTCCTGTAAGCGTTATGGTAGCCTTTCGGAGCAACAAGCATAGGGTTACCGGCAGTAACGTACTTTTCTCTGCCAGCTGGCGTTCAGTGGCTAAAGATTCGATCGAATGTCGTGCCAAATTCATGTTTTTAATGGCATGACTATTAGCCATCAGGTAACACAACAATAGATCGGGAAGTCTGATGAGCCGTTAAATTCTTCTTTTGCGCACCATCGCATTGACGCATTGACGCTTTGACGCTTTGATAATATCTGATTCGCGATTGAAGGTGGTTCTAAAGAAATGATGCGTGACCTTGCAGTGCGCCGAATGGACTTGTAATTTCTTTTTAAAGAGGTCCTCGCACCTTTAATCGGAAGCTTTTAATTTATGATTGTGTGCCTAAGCCCATCATTTTTCCAATGATTCCCAACATGACTTCATCGGCACCACCGCCGATGGAAGTTAAGCGCATATCGCGCATTGCCCTTCCAACGGGGTTATCCCACATATAACCCATGCCGCCCCAAAACTGCAGGCATTCGGTAGGTATACTATTACAAAGCTTACCCGCTTTTAGTTTCGCGTAAGACGCCAATAAAGTTGGGTCCCCTCCGTTAATATAAGTCTCACAAGCGCGATAGGTCAGTGCTCTTAATGACTCAATTTCCATCTGCATCTCTGCTAATTTCATGTTAACGATCTGGTTGTTTAAAAGGGGCTTGCCGAACGCTTGGCGCTGACTGGTGTACTCGATGGTTTCGTTAATACAATTTTCCAGACCTTTTATAGTGATAGCGCTGCCTGCTATGCGCTCCTCCTGGAACTGCATCATCTGATAGGTAAAGCCTTTACCCTCCTCTCCAATCAAATAGCGCTGCGGAACGACTACATCGTCGAAAAAAAGCTGTGCCGTATCAGAGGCACGCATGCCCAATTTGTTCAGTAGAGATGATGTAGAAAATCCAGGGACATCAGTGGGCACGATAATTAACGACTTGTTAACGTGTTTCTGATCGTCTGACGTATTTGCCAGAAGACAGATATAGTCGGCTTGAGTGGAATTAGTGATCCACATTTTAGTGCCATTAATCACATAATCATCACCGCGCTTTATGGCCGTAGTTTTAATAGCAGCAACGTCAGAGCCAGCATGTGGCTCGCTTACCCCGATAGAGGTGACCATATCTCCGGCGATAGCGGGCGTCAGGAAATTGCGTTTAAGTTCATCCGATCCAAACCTTGCAAGGGCAGGTGTCGCCATGTCAGTTTGTACCGCAATGGACAGTGGCACCGAGCCATGAGACGCACTCCCCCACTCTTCCTGGGCTACCAGCGCATAACTATAATCTAGGCCTAACCCACCATATTCTTCCGGCTTGTGTATACCCAGTAAACCCAGGTTCCCGGCTTTTTTAAAAACTTCATGTGCTGGAAATATACCTGCGTTTTCCCACTCTTCCACGAAGGGATTAATCTCTTTTTCCACAAACTGGGAGACCGTACGACGGATTTCGTTGTGCTGGTCGGTGAACTGCATTTATTGCTAACCTCTTGCTAGTACTTTTCGGTTATTTTTATCGGCCGAGTATAACCTAACAATATTGAAGTCACACTTAAGGTTGTTTAGCATCGTATTTGAATGGAGCCTGTTCTTTTCACCTGTTGAAAACGCGATAAACCTTAGTGTCCGAAATATGAGGTAACTACTCACTATGTCAAAACTTCCCAAGCTCCGTTTTATCCCTTTTCGACGTACTGATCTAGTGCACATGTGTCTGGCAGGAGAGGAGCTTAATGAACAGCAGCAAAATGATTTTGCGGCAGGTCTCAACAAAATAGAGTCTTATTTCCAATCTGAATTTCACCAGATTAAACAAGAACTCAAACATGCGTACAGTCCACTGGACCCTGACGCGGATACTCGAACAGTAGAGGAGTTCAGAGATGAGCAGGCAGCTGATCGACTGGCAATTCTTATCGAGCAAATACTGGACCGTGCAAATTATGAGCGCGTGAGCAGGGCAGAATTAGAGTTAGCGTTTGATAAAACCTCGCTTTTCAGTTTGAAACTGCATGTAGATTTGAACGAATTTGAAGAAGCTTTGCTATTTACTCGCGGGGCCTCTTCTCGCAGGGAAGAGATTACTCAATTGTTTGGTCTTTGGCGGCGCCAGGTTGAGTTTGTGAATTATGATCGCGTCGTGCTTTACCTTAGGTTTAAGGACAGCATTGACCCTGAGAGTACGCTCGGTGGGTGCCAGCCTGGCTCCACGATGATTAAACTATTTCAGAATGTGCCTGGCGCTGATGTTGAGATGCTTTTTCCAAATACCCGAGTGGGTATGCGAACCTGGGACAAGATATTGATCGGTGTCCCTGCTTTGGTGAGTGGTGGCATTGTTATGACGACCAAGCTGGGTACCACACTATTATTATTGGGATCCTTAGTGGGTTTTTGGCTAGGCACTAGTAGCGAACCTGTAGAATTAAACAAAACCACAGTGCTGGCTCTGTTGGCGGGGCTGGGAGCCCTTGTTGGCTATTTGTGGAAGCAATATTCCAGTTTTCGAAGTCGGAAAGCCCGCTTCTCACAGGCATTAACCGAAAGCCTTTATTTCAAGCTTCTGGATAACAACGCAGGCGTGATATTCAGGCTACTTGATGAAGCTGAAGATTCCGAGTGTAACGAAAGTTTGTTGGCCTACTATTTTCTGTTGGCCGCCGGCGATTCACTGTCAGCAGTAGAATTGGACAAGACAATAGAGCGCTGGTTTGAGCAACGTTGGCAATCGACCCTGGATTTCGAAGTTGAGGACGCGCTTGCCAAGTTATTGCGCTTAGGGCTGGCTCAATGTACTGATGATAAATGGGTAGCGATAACTAAGTGACCGTTTAATTGAATCAATAGGCTGTGTAATGGCCTGTAATCGAACGGTCAGCTGATGTGTGAAACGCTCCAAACGGTGCAAGGTTGCACTTCGGCGAACAAGGATGTTCGCACTTCTACGCCTCTTACTTTTCTCACAACTTTTACACTCCAGTTCTCCCGGTTTATGTTAATGCCGGCAACACTTTATTCTCGAATAAGCGAAGGCTCTGCCAGCCAACCTCTATGGGGACGCCACCACATAAGGGTGCCAGGTGCAGTGAACCGGTACTTTCAATGGCATGAATCGCCTGTTGCGGTGAGAGTACGCGATATTTTTCTTCAGCTTTTAATTCTTCTATATCAGTCGCAAAAGACTCAGCGTAGGCTCGTCGACTGGAATGCCGCCAAGCACCGTAAGCAATGGCATCGTGCAACAGGTAGGGCCCGATGAGATCCCATGTTGCTGTTGGATCTTCGGAGATGAACGTTGTGGCGGGCTTACGCGGGAAAATGGTCATGCCCCAGTTCGATAATCTTTCACACTCTTTCCGGTAGATGTGTTCCAACTCAGGGTCATCGATTGCCGGGCTGAATATCAAGCCCAGCCTGGCGGCGCGTCTGGCGGCAGCGCTGCTGTTGCCACCGATCATAAGCAGGCCTTGCAGGGATGAATTTGGACCCGGCGCCAACGTGATTTCTGTGCCGTTATTAAAAACCGTATTGCCAGTGAGTAGTTTGCATAGCGAATCCAGCTTGCTGTCAAATACCTTGCCCCTGGTTTTCCAGTCTACCCCGGCTATCTGATATTCTTGCTCACGGTAGCCCAGTCCGCAGGTCGCAGAGAAACGACCACCGGAAGCCAGGTCCAGCACAGTGATGTCTTCCGCCAATCTTACTGGATCGTGCAGTGGAACAAGCAGTGCGCTAACGCTGATACGGATACGCTGGGTGACTGCAGCCATCATGCCGGCGAGTTGCAGAGGTGCTGAGAGAAAACCATCCTCAGTGGCGTGGTGCTCAGAGAGTCCAATTACGTCCACGCTGTTTTGGTCTGCCCAACTGGCCATTGCAATGGCCGCCTGATAGCGATTGGTCTGGCTGTCGGGACACTGGGGAGCGCAACGCATGTCGAATCGCAGAACGATGTTGCGTTGCGCATTGATGTCCAATATCAGTCCTCACTTTCCTCTTGTTTGGGCTGCTCGATCGCTTTTTTAGCAGTGAGCCATTGGCCAATCATGACGCCCATATTATTGGGGTTATAGGCGTCCTCTTCGTATTTAAATAACCCGTTTCCCGCGTAATGGAGAATGGTGATATTAGGCTCTTCGTAGATGTTGCCGTCACCGAGGTCTTCCATACGATTCATAATTTCCGCAAATACCCAGCCTTTTTCTTTATCGATGCTGTACCAGCGGACAGGGAACGCTGTCATATTATTGGCGGGCCACTGGTTCATGGTGTGAGTAATCCACTCATGAATTCGTTGCCGACCCCAATAACGGCCATAATTATGCTCAAAATAGGTCGCGTCTTCGGTAAAACAGTTAGACCAGTCAGACCAGTCTTTGGTTTGAGCTCCTTTGAGGGCAGCCGCTTGAAACTTGTCAAAGGCTTGTTCTATTTCCTTGCGTTTCCACCTGGCCATAGTAATTGTCCTACGTATTTTTCTGCGGGTGCAGAGTTTTATCGGCCGAGTATCTCTCAGCTGCCAGGAACAGTGTAGTCGATAGGGGAAATAGCGGCTTTTGGTACAGCCGCTTGAGCCGATAAAAAAGGGAAAGACGCGGGGCGTGGTGCCCCGCGGCCAGGTTACAGCAGAGGGGCAATCACCAGGCTAACAATAGCCATGACGTTAATGAGAATGTTCATTGCGGGACCGGAAGTATCCTTGAAGGGATCGCCTACCGTATCGCCAACGACCGCAGCGGCATGGGTAGCTGAACCTTTGCCACCCAGATTGCCTTTTTCAACGTACTTTTTGGCGTTATCCCAGGCGCCGCCGGCGTTAGCCATCATCAGAGCCATGAGCACACAGGCCAGCAGAGCGCCGCCTAACATGCCACCTAAAGCGGCCGCTCCGAGCCCAAAACCCACCAATACAGGAGTGGCAACGGCTATAACGCCCGGTGCAATCATTCTGCGCAGGGCAGCTGTAGTAGCGATGTCGACGCAACGCTCGGTGTCAGGTTCTGCATTGCCTTCCAGCAGGCCCGGTATTTCGCGAAATTGCCGGCGAATTTCGGTAATCATATCGAAAGCGGCTTCACCGACAGCAGTCATGGTGATAGATGCGATCAGGAAAGGTACGGTGCCACCGATGAACATGCCTACCAGCACAGTGGGGTTAGTTATTTCCAGCGAAAAAGCAGGGTTGTTAGACTGCACGGTTTCAACAAAAGCGGCAATGATTGCCAGAGCGGCCAAGGCAGCCGCGCCAATTGCAAAGCCCTTGCCGATGGCCGCGGTTGTGTTACCGACTTCATCAAGGCCATCGGTAATCTTGCGGGTTTCCTCCCCCATACCAGCCATTTCTGCAATGCCACCGGCGTTATCTGCTACCGGGCCATAGGCATCGATTGCCATGGTAATGCCAACGGTTGCCAGCATGCCCACCGCCGAGATACCAACGCCATAGAGTCCGGACAGGCTGGTGGACACCCAAATGATCGCCGCGAGGAACAGCACGGGCAATACTACCGACTGCATTCCGACCGCTAAGCCAGTAATCATAACGGTTGCCGCGCCAGTTTCTCCTGACTTGGCAATACGCTCAACAGGCTTTCCACCAGTGTAATACTCAGTGATGAGCCCGATAAGTACGCCGCCAACAGCACCAGCAACAACGGAATACCAGACGTTAATTCCAAGGCCCATTGAAGACATCATGAAGTAAGCGATCGCTGCAAAAATCACAGGTGCCGCTAGTGTACCGGTGCGCAATGCAACCTCAGGAGCAGCGTTGCTGCGGGCTCTGACAATAAAGATGCCGCCCAGTGAGGCCAACAGGCCAATAGTGGCTAGAGCCAGAGGCAAGAACATCATCGCGCTTTTTTCCTCAGCGCCAATGGCCATGGTTGCTGCGATGGCAATACAGGCAATCATAGAGCCGCAGTAGGACTCGAAGATATCGGATCCCATGCCGGCAATGTCCCCGACGTTATCGCCCACGTTATCGGCAATGACACCAGGGTTACGAGGGTCATCCTCAGGAATCCCCGCTTCAATTTTTCCGACCAGGTCAGCACCGACATCCGCGCTTTTGGTGAAAATGCCGCCACCAACGCGAGAAAACAAAGCAACTACTGAGGCACCCATGCCGAATCCGTGAATAGCGTGAGCAGTTTGGGGGTCGCCACCAAAGTACCAGTAAAGGCTACCCAGGCCGATCAAACCTAATGAAGCGACGCATAGACCCATGATCGAGCCGCCGTAAAACGATACCGTCAGGGCCATATCCTGACCGTGGTTATGAGCTGCAACAGCGGTTCGAACATTCGCTTTGGTTGCGGCGAACATTCCCAGGAACCCTGCGGTTGCAGAGGACAATGCGCCTACCAAGAAAGCGATTGCTGTATTTGCGCCCAGCGGCGAAACGTAGATAGCGATTAGCAGTACTAGTCCAAAAATGGCCAGCATCTTATATTCGCGTTTCATGAATACCATGGCACCAAGATGAATTTGGTCGCCAATTTTCTTGACGACGCCATCTCCGTGATCGTGGCGAACCATAATGTGATAAATGATAAAGGCGATTGCTAGCCCGGCCAACCCGAGTAACGGGGGTAAGACATGATATTCAGTCATCTACTGACTCCATGTTGATTATTATTTAATTGCAGATGCAGCTAACCAAAATTTAGTCGCTGGCACAAGCCAGATGCTGAACTCTATGGTACTTGTTTAGTGAGGCCATCGAGCACAGAATGCCGATTCACTTAAAACTGGATTCCTTTTTGATGTTGTGGACTGCAATTTTTCTACTCGCCCTGGTGATGGCGGTAGCTTTTACCCGATTTTATTTGAGCGGGCCCAGCCTCAGTGGGTTCGATACCCCGCTAGGCGAACAATTTAAGGGGCAAGAGCCCAATGATGAGCACGATCAGGTAGTAGCTTCGCTGACGATAGCGGCAAGCCCGACTGCTAAAGCGTCGCGTAAGCAGCAACTGGCATTGATGCGCCAGCGCATGGACCAGTTATCAGACGGCATCGACTTTGCTTCCAGCTTTACCCATGTAACCGCCGGAGATGTCCCCGCAGAGTGGGTCATTGCTCCAGGCGCGGATAGTTCGCGTCGCCTGCTGTACATCCACGGCGGGGCATTTGTGATGGGTAGCCCGCGCAGTCACCGCGTTATTACCAGCCGCTTCTCGGAGATTTCAGGGTGTGCGGTGCTCGCGATCGATTATAGATTAATGCCAGAGCACCGGCGCATGGCCGGCGTGACTGATTGCCAGACAGCTTTCGAGTGGTTGCTCAAAAATGGACCGGATGGCGTATCGCCTGCTCAGCGCATTTATATCGCCGGAGACTCAGCTGGCGGCAATTTGGCGTTAATGATGGCTGCCTGGGCCAGAGATCATGGGACGCAAAAGGCGGATGCGGTGGTTGCACTATCACCCGTTACCGATGCGACCTTTAGTGGGCCCAGCATGAAGGCAAATGTAGAGACAGATGCGATGCTCGGTCCCATGTTCAAGGGCCTGACGAAGATTCCACGCCCTCTGCTGTTGTGGGGCGGCTGGGTGCAGAATAGGGTCAAACCATCCAGCCCGGTGATTTCGCCCGTATTCGGGAATCTTCAAAACCTGCCGCCCACTCTGGTTCATGCCAGTGAGGCCGAAATGTTGCTGGATGACGGCCGCCGCTACGTTAACCGAGCAGTAGCCAACGGGTCGGTGGCCACACTACAAACCTGGCCCCGCGTGGTTCATGTTTGGCATATGTTCTATCCTCAACTCACTGAGGCCCGCGAGGCCTGGGATGAAATTGGAAAATTCCTCGCTGAAGCGGGGTAGGGAGCTGCGCAATGCAACATCGGGAAGACACATTAGCTGGCGCCGCTGGCCATTCAATTTATTTTCAGTACTGGATGCCAGAACAGGCGCCCCGTGCCCTGCTTTTAGTGGTACATGGAGCCGGCGAGCATAGCGCGCGCTACGCCGAGCTGGCGGCCTCATTTTGCGCTGCGGGGTATGTTGTAGCGGCCCTTGACCATGTCGGCCATGGCAAGTCTGATGGCACTTACGGACATATGGATGATTTTCAACATCACCTGGATACGCTGGAGATATTTCGGCAGCGAGCAGTGGCGGATTTTCCAGGCCTGCCTGTTATTTTGCTGGGGCACAGTATGGGTGGCCTGATAGCCGCCTGCTTTTTACTACAACACCAGCAGCAGTTTGCTGCCTGTGCTTTATCCGGGCCGGCCATTAAATCAGAACTGGAGCCGGGCGTTGGCCAGATTGCCCTGATTCGGCTGCTTTCATTGCTACTGCCAAAGCTGGGTGTCATGCAGTTAGATGCAGCGGGGGTTAGCCGTGACCCGGCAGTTGTAGAGGCCTATAAGGCCGACCCCCTGATCAACCACGGCAAAATGTCGGCGCGGTTTGTTGCAGAGCTGTTTAAGGCGATGAATCGGGTGCAGGCTGAGGCAGGTAGCATCACCCTGCCGCTATTAATTATGCATGGCGAGAGCGATTCGATGACTGCGCCCGACGGTTCACGCTTTTTGCATGATTCAGTGAGCTCAACGGATAAAACCCTGAAACTCTACCCTGAGCTTTTCCATGAAATATTTAATGAGCCCGAGCGGGAGCAAATTATAGCTGAGCTCCTTACGTGGTGTGACCAGCGAGTCGGCAGCTGAAGTCGGATCTAATGCTGGTTTGTCAGGCCTGTTCTGCAGCCTTGCCTGAACCGGGCAGCTTGGCATTTTTACTGCCGAACAATTTTTGTACACCGGGCTCGCCACACGTATAATCGCGCCCCCAATCTTTCTATGCTATGCCGACAGCTGAGGTCAGCGCAGTGGAATACAAACAACAGTTCGATGTAATCGTGATCGGCGGAGGGCACGCAGGCACTGAGGCGTGCCTGGCGTCAGCGCGCATGGGCTGTCGCACCCTGTTACTAACCCACAGCGTTGATACTCTCGGCCAGATGTCCTGCAACCCGGCTATTGGCGGCATTGGCAAAAGCCACTTGGTGAAAGAAGTCGATGCCCTGGGTGGCGCGATGGGTAGAGCCACCGACCTCGCCGGCATTCAGTTTCGAGTCCTTAACTCCCGCAAGGGCCCGGCGGTGCGTGCCACCCGGGCACAGGCTGACCGGGTGCTGTATCGTAATGCCATCCGGCAGATGCTTGAAGGCCAAGAGAATTTAAGCATTTTCCAGCAGCCTGTTGACGATCTGTTAATTGAAAGCGGTGTTGTTGTGGGTGCTATTACCCAGATGGGTGTCGTTTTCCGCGCTCCCCGGGTGGTGCTGACGACAGGAACCTTCCTCGGTGGCAAGCTCCATATTGGTATGGAGAACAGTGCGGGTGGTCGTGCCGGTGATCCCCCGTCCATTGCCTTGGCCCAGCGGTTGCGAGAACTGCCTTTCAGGGTGGAGCGACTGAAAACGGGTACTCCACCGCGTATCGATGCGCGCAGCGTAGATTTCAGTGAGCTGGATGAGCAGTGGGGTGATGAACCCCTGCCCGTCATGTCTTTTATGGGCAGTGTAGACGAGCATCCCGAGCAGCGCTGTTGCTGGATTACTCATACCAATGAGCGCACCCACGACATCATTCGCGCTGGCCTCGATCGGTCGCCCATGTTTTCCGGAGTGATAGAAGGCACTGGCCCACGTTACTGTCCCAGTGTTGAAGACAAGATACACCGCTTTGCCGATAAGAACTCTCACCAGGTGTTCATTGAGCCCGAGGGGCTGACTTCACCGGAGCTATACCCCAATGGCATATCAACCAGCCTTCCTTTTGATGTGCAGATAGATCTGGTGCATTCCATTAAGGGCTTTGAAAATGCTCACATCACGCGCCCCGGATATGCTATCGAGTATGACTTTTTTGACCCTCGGGATTTGCAATCTTCTTTGGAAACCAAGGCCTTGCCCGGCCTTTATTTCGCCGGTCAAATCAATGGCACAACAGGTTACGAGGAAGCGGCCGCACAGGGCTTGTTGGCGGGACTGAATGCTGCCCTGGCAGTTAAGGGGGAGCAGGCCTGGTGTCCGCGTCGTGACGAGGCCTATATAGGTGTGTTGGTAGATGACTTGATTACCATGGGTACCATGGAGCCCTATCGCATGTTTACCTCCCGCGCTGAGCACCGGTTATTGCTGCGCGAGGATAATGCTGATCTTCGGCTGACTGGCAAAGGGCGCGAGCTGGGCCTGGTAGGCGATGCTCGTTGGCAACGCTTTGAGCAAAAAAGTGACGCTATTGTCAGCGAGGCAGAGCGCCTGGGCAGCACCTGGCTGCAACCGGGAAGCGCAGAAGCAGAGAAGCTGGCTGACAAGCTTACCAGCCCGCTGGCGAGAGAATATTCACTGGCTGATCTGTTGAAGCGACCAGAGCTGGACTACGCAGACATCGCCGGCCTCAAAGGAGAGCCGACGACAGACCTGCAAGCGGCGGAGCAAGTTGCCATACAGGCCAAGTACGCCGGCTATATTGATCGTCAGCAAGGTGACATTGATCGCCTTCGGCGTTATGAAAACGCAGCCTTACCCGCAGACCTGGACTACGAGCAAGTGGATGGTCTTTCCAATGAGGTCAAACAAAAATTGGGTGAAGGCAGGCCAGACACTCTGGCCAGGGCAGGTCGCATACCCGGGGTGACTCCCGCCGCAGTTTCCTTGTTGTTGATCTACCTGAAAAAGCGTGGCGCCCTGGGCGCGATCAAGGGCGACGATTCGCGCAAGACGGCCTGACTTGGACAAAGTCCTCGTCAACCAATTGGCCCGGGGTTGCGACGCGTTGGCCGTCGCGACTGACAGTTCGACCCAGCAGCGTCTGCTGGCTTATCTGGAGCTAATGATTAAATGGAATCGCGCATACAACCTCACGGCAGTGCGCGACCCAGAGCAAATGGTCACCAAGCACTTGCTGGATAGTCTGGCGATTGCGCCCTACCTGGCTGGCGACTATTTGATAGATGTGGGAACGGGAGGCGGCTTGCCCGGTGTGCCCCTGTCCATCGTGTTTCCCGATCGTCAGTTTCATTTGTTGGACAGCAATGGCAAAAAGACCCGTTTCCTGTTTCAGGTGAAAACTGCGCTTGGCTTGGATAATATGGTCGTTCACCAGGCGCGGGTGGAGGCATTCGATTCGGAGACCCCATTTGACGCGGTGCTCTCCCGGGCCTTTGCCTCTTTGGAGGATATGGTCGACGATTGCCGTCATCTATGGCTCAGGCGGCCATTTTTTGCGATGAAGGGTGCCTATCCAGGGAAGAAATTGCCGCCGTGGAAGACCGTTGTCACCTAGAGGCCGTGCACTCAGTGAATGTGCCAGGCTGCAGGAGCAGCGCCATTTGGTGGATATGACTTTGCGCTGAATGCAGCGCTACAACAGTTACCAGGGGAAATCGTGGCAAGAGTAATTGCAATTGCGAACCAGAAGGGCGGTGTCGGTAAGACTACGACCTGCATTAATCTGGCCGCCTCCCTGGCCGCCATGAACAGACGTGTTCTGCTGGTAGACCTTGATCCTCAGGGCAACGCCACCATGGGTAGTGGCATCGACAAATATAGCGTTAAACGCAGCACCTACGATGTCCTGGTGCATCGCGCCCCGGTCAGTCAAGTCGCGCAGCATGCCGCCGACAGTGGCTTTGACGTGCTGCCATCCAACAGCGACCTGACTGCCGCAGAAGTTGAATTAATTGAGGTGGAGCATAAGGAACGCCGCTTGCGGGCAGCCCTTATTGAGGCATCCGCAGCTTATGACTACATGCTGATTGACTGCCCGCCCTCGCTTAATATGCTGACACTGAACGCCCTCGTTGCCGCTGATGGGGTTATTATTACTATGCAGTGTGAGTATTTTGCCTTGGAAGGCTTGTCAGACCTGGTTCGTACCATTTCCCAAATCGCGGAGTCGGTGAACAGTGAGCTGCAAGTAGAGGGCATATTGCGCACCATGTACGACCCTCGTAACAGCCTCACCAACGAGGTATCCAATCAATTGCATAAGCACTTTGGCGACAAGGTATATCGTACGGTAGTGCCCCGTAACGTGCGTCTGGCAGAGGCACCCAGCCATGGAATCCCGGCGATGTACTATGACAAGTTTTCACGCGGGTCCAAAGCTTATATGGCATTGGCGGGGGAAATTATACGGCGTGAGGAAAAACTCGCGCAG
Source organism: marine gamma proteobacterium HTCC2148 (assembly GCA_000156295.1). Lineage (GTDB taxonomy): Bacteria > Pseudomonadota > Gammaproteobacteria > Pseudomonadales > Halieaceae > Halioglobus > Halioglobus marinus. The sequence continues at coordinate 62,380 of DS999237.1, read as the reverse complement.
CAGGCTGTGGCACCCGCTTCAGCCCCGGTAGCGGAATAAACGGAGAGGCAGGATGTCGAAAAAACGTTCCCTGGGGCGCGGCCTGGATGCATTGTTAGGTGCGAGCGCCACGGCTAGCGAGGCTGCCGAAGCTTCGGAGTCGACCGTATCGGAAGTTGCCGCGGACCCAGACAAATTGCTTAAAGAGCTTCCGGTTGACCTGATTCAGCGCGGTAAATATCAGCCGCGCCGCGATATGGTGCCGGAGTCTCTGCAAGAGTTGGCTGACAGCATCAAGGCCCAGGGTGTTATGCAGCCTATCGTAGTGCGGCCGATATCCGATCGAAAGTACGAAATTATTGCCGGAGAACGTCGCTGGCGGGCCACTCAGCTAGCGGGCCTGGATACCATTCCAGCTGTTATTCGCGATGTGCCAGATGAAGCAGCCATTGCCATGGCCCTGATTGAGAACATCCAGCGGGAAGATCTTAACCCTATCGAAGAAGCTGCCTCACTGCAGCGCCTGCAACAAGAGTTTGAGCTTACCCAGCAGGAGGTGGCAGATGCCGTGGGTAAATCACGATCCACCGTGGCCAATTTGCTGCGTTTAATGAGCCTGCAGGAAGACGTGCGCAAGTTAGTTGAACATGGTGACTTGGAAATGGGGCATGCGCGGGCGCTGCTGGCGTTGGAGGGAGGTGACCAATCACATGCTGCGGGCCAGGTCGTCGGCAAAGCCATGTCTGTGCGCCAGACAGAGGCTATGGTGCGCAGTTTGCTCGCGGGTAAAGACAGGCCCAAGGAAAACAAAACTCTGGACCCTAATATTAGGCACTTGCAGGACGATTTAGCCCAGCGTCTTGGCACCAAGGTGCAGATTCAGCACTCTGCCAAAGGAAAGGGCAAGTTGGTACTCAATTACAGCTCACTTGACGAGCTGGACGGAATTTTGGCTCACATTAAATAGCCAAAAATTGTTTTAGCGTTCCAGTTAAAGGCGAGATGCATTAATTGACACTGTATATAGTGGTCAGGAAACAGTCAGGCACTATATGGACCGTCTGCCAATCAACAAGGGTCGAGCGTCGGTAAAGCTGCCTGGAAATAGAGGTTTACGTCCGTTATTTTTAATGTCGATAGTGACTATCGGTTGGTTGAACCCACCCACCATTGCCCCTATAATGCGCGCGCCTTGAACGAGGATAAAACCCGTGTGGTTATTGGAGAGGGGAGAAAGGCGGAGTTGTTATGCCGGGTGCTGAAATAGCGAGGCCTCCTGTCCATCGTATTACCCTGGCGCAATTGGCAGTTTTGTTAGCTGTGTGTCTGCCGTTGACGGCATACGATCAGGTGATCGCCTGGTCTCTGGCAGCGGGAGGCTTAATCGCTATTGTGCCGCAGGCATATTTTGCTCAACTTGCCTTTCGTTGGCGAGGAGCGAAGTCAGCCAAGGCCATGGCTCGGTCCAGCTACGCTGGCGAGATAGGCAAGTTTTTATTGAGTGTTGCCGGGTTTGCCCTGGTGTTTGCAACATTACGGCCGGTTAGCGGCCCGTCGGTTTTTGCTGGGTACGTGGCGATGCTGACGATACAAATTATTGGTAGCTGGCTGCTGCTTTCTCGCAGCCAGTCGGTACAGAGACAGACCTAAGAGTCCCTATAGATGGCAGCTGCAGGCGAAGAACTGACAATCTCCGGATATATTGTCCACCACCTGACCAACCTTACCTATGGCAAGTTGCCCGCTGGTTTTGAGCGCCACGCTGTAGACGGTGGTACAGAGGTTGTTCCTGAAGGGGGTATCTGGACTATTGCCCACGGCGGTGCAGAGGCCTCTGCGATGGGGTTTAACGCGATTCACGTTGATTCAATGCTATGGTCCGTTGGCTTGGGCCTGGTATTTTGCTTCCTGTTCCGATCAGTGGCCAAGAAGGCCGAATCGGGTGTCCCCAGCGGTATGGTCAACCTGTTTGAAATGATCGTTGAGTTTGTCGATAGCACGGTGAGAGATACCTTCCACGGACACAACAAGCTGATAGCACCTTTGGCCCTGACCATTTTTGTTTGGGTCTTTATGATGAACTTCATGGACATCATTCCGGTGACCTGATCCCCACACTCTTGAGCTGCTCGGCGTGCCTTACCAGAAGTAGTGCATCTACAGATCCGAACATCACTATGGGCATGGCGCTGG
>DS999237.1:0-60188 GCA_000156295.1 marine gamma proteobacterium HTCC2148 | reverse complement strand
GCCCTTTTCCCTGGGCCTGCGTTTGTTCGGAAACATGTACGCCGGTGAGATGATCTTTATTCTGATTGCAGCCCTGTTCAGTGCCGGTATTGCCTGGATGGTACCTGCGGGAATGTTGCAAATTGGTTGGGCGATTTTCCATATTCTGGTTATCACCCTGCAAGCCTTTATCTTCATGGTGCTGACGATTGTGTATCTCAGCATGGCTCATGAAGACCACTAATTTACTTTAAATATCTACACAAACTAGGAGAGAAACATGCCTGAATTAATCTACGTAGCTGCCGCCATCATGATGGGTCTGGGTGGTCTGGGTGCCGCGATCGGTGTTGGTCTGTTGGGCGGTAAGCTCATCGAAGGTTCTGCGCGTCAGCCTGAGCTGGCCCCCAAACTGCAGGTGACCTTCTTCCTGGGCGCAGGCCTGGTAGACGCGATTCCCATTATTGGTGTTGGTATCGCGATGTACCTGATCTTCGTAGTTGCGGGTTAATAGAGACAAACCTAATCGGGGTTATTGCGTTTTAAATAACCCCAACAACCTGTGAGGAGAAGAGCGTGAATATAAATCTTACGCTTATCGGGCAGATGATCGCGTTTATCTGTTTCGTCGTGTTCTGTATGAAGTACGTATGGCCGCCTATCATCGCTGCCATGTCTGAGCGCGAGCAAAAGATCGCCGATGGCCTGGCTGCCGCTGACCGCGCAAGTCACGACCTCGAGTTGGCCAAAGAGAAGGCAGTAGAACGCCTGAAAGAAGCCAAGGAAGAGGCCTCGGGCATCATCGATTCCGCTAACAAGCGTGCAGGCCAGTTGGTTGAAGAAGCCAAGGACGCTGCCGTTGTAGAGGCTGATCGAGTGAAAGCCTCTGCCCAGGCAGAGATCGAACAGGAAACCAACCGCGCACGCGAGCAACTTCGCGGCCAGGTTGCAGCCCTGTCATTGGCCGGCGCTGAAAAAGTTTTGGGTTCTGCAATCGACCAAGAGGCTCATAACGAGCTGGTCGAGAAGCTGGCCTCAGAGCTGTAACGCGAGGGAGCTATGGCTGAATTAAGCACACTGGCACGTCCCTACGCCAAAGCGGCGTTTGAGTATGCCCGAGAGCATAATGCGCTGGCGCAGTGGTCAGAGCAATTGCTCACTACATCCGCTGTCGCAGCAGACGACGGTATGGCGGCGGTTTTGAACAATCCATCGCTGACTGACGAGCAGCAGGCGCAGACCATGATAGAGGTCTGCGGTGATGTCTTGGGCGCCGAGGTGAAGAACTTTGTTTCAATCCTCGCCTCGAACAAGCGTCTGGCTTTGCTGCCGGAAATTTCGTCCCAATTTGAGCTGTTCAAGGCCAATCAGGAAAAGTCGGTAGACGTAGAAGTGATCTCCGCCTTTGATTTGACTGAAGCCACGACCGTTAAGCTCGCCGACGTATTGGGCAAAAAACTTGAACGCGAAGTGAAGGTCAGTACATCTACTGATAAAGACCTTCTGGGTGGCGTTTTAATCAGGGCCGGTGATCTGGTGATCGATGGCTCCGTGCGCGGCAGGCTGAACAAGCTGGCCGAAGCATTGAACTCCTAGAATTTAGGATTGAGGAACAGAGCATGCAGCAACTGAATCCATCTGAAATTAGCGAGATTATCAAGTCGCGCATCGACGAACTCGATGTGTCCTCTGAAGCTCGTAACGAAGGCACCGTGGTATCTGTTACCGACGGTATTATTCGTATCCATGGTCTCGCCGAAGTTATGTACGGTGAGATGATTGAATTTGAAGGCGGCATCTACGGGATGGCGCTGAACCTGGAGCGCGACTCTGTTGGCGCGGTAATCCTGGGTGATTACAAAAGCCTGGCTGAAGGTCAAAGCTGCCGCTGTACTGGCCGTATTCTGGAGGTACCTGTTGGCCCCGAACTACAGGGCCGGGTGGTAGACGCACTCGGTAGCCCCATCGATGGTAAAGGCCCCGTTAATGCGGCAATGACCGACGCGCTGGAAAAGGTTGCTCCCGGTGTTATTGCCCGTCAGTCCGTTGACCAGCCCGTGCAAATTGGTTTGAAGGCGGTTGACGCCATGGTGCCGATTGGCCGTGGTCAGCGTGAGTTGATTATTGGTGACCGCCAGATTGGCAAGACCGCAATTGCGGTTGATGCCATCATCAACCAGAAAGGTTCTGGTATTAAGTGCGTTTACGTCGCTATTGGTCAGAAGGCCTCCTCTGTAGCTGCCGTTGTGCGCAAGCTCGAAGAGCATGGCGCAATGGAGCACACAATTGTTGTCGCGGCGACGGCCTCTGACCCGGCTGCAATGCAGTTCCTGGCACCTTTTGCCGGTTGCACCATGGGCGAATATTATCGCGACCGCGGTGAAGACGCCCTGATCATTTACGATGACCTGACCAAGCAGGCCTGGGCATACCGCCAGATCTCGCTGTTGCTGCGTCGTCCTCCCGGTCGTGAGGCTTACCCTGGTGATGTATTTTATCTTCACTCGCGTCTGCTGGAACGTGCCGCACGGGTTAATGCCAAGTATGTCGAAGACTTCACTAACGGTGAAGTGAAAGGCAAGACCGGCTCCTTGACAGCACTTCCTGTTATTGAGACCCAGGCCGGTGACGTATCTGCGTTTGTGCCGACTAACGTGATTTCTATCACCGATGGGCAGATCTTCCTGGAAGCCGATATGTTTAACGCTGGCGTGCGGCCCGCGATGAATGCCGGTATTTCGGTATCTCGGGTTGGTGGTGCGGCACAGGCCAAGATCATAAAGAAGCTGTCCGGTGGTATTCGTACTGCGCTGGCGCAGTATCGAGAGCTGGCGGCGTTCTCCCAGTTCGCCTCTGATCTGGATGACGCGACCAAGGCCCAGCTGGACCATGGTGAGCGCGTCACCGAGTTGATGAAGCAGAAGCAGTATTCTCCGCAGAGCATCGCGGAAATGGGCCTGCTGCTGTATGCCGCTAACGAAGGCATGCTAAGTGATGTTGATGTCGCCAAGATTGGTGATTTTGAAGATGCACTGCTGTCCTACATGCATGCAGAGCACAGTGAGTTAATGGGCAGTATCGTTCAGAGCGGTGACTATAACGACGAGATCGAGGGCGCTTTCAAGTCTGCGATCGAGAAGTTTAAGTCTACTCAGACCTGGTAGTAGAGCCCGAGGACCCTTAGATGGCAGCCGGAAAAGAAATACGGACCAAGATCTCGAGCATCCAGAGCACGCAGAAGATCACCAGCGCTATGGAAATGGTAGCTGCGTCGAAAATGCGTAAGGCTCAGGACCGCATGCAGTTGGGCAAGCCCTATGCCCGTCGCATGCGCTCTGTGGTTGGTCACATTGCTAACGCAGCACCAGAGTACCAGCACATGTACATGGAAAAGCGTGAAGTGAAACGAGTGGGATATATCATCGTTTCTACTGATCGCGGCTTGTGTGGCGGTTTGAACATCAATTTGTTCAAGGCTGCGATCAAGTCCATGAAAGCCTGGAACGACCAGGGTATTGAGATTGACCTCAGCCTGGTTGGAGCCAAAGCGACAGCATTTTTTAACAGTTACGGCGGCAACGTTATCGCTGCGGTGCGTGACCTGGGTGAAGAGCCATCGCTGGCCGACTTGATCGGTGGAGTAAAGGCGATGTTGGATGCCTATGAAGAGGGCAAGATCGACCGCCTGTTCCTGGTCAGTAATGAGTTTGTGAACACCATGACTCAAGAGCCCAGTGTTGAACAGTTGCTTCCCCTGGAAGCTGAAGAAAGCGACGAGATGGCTCACCATTGGGACTACATCTATGAGCCCGATGCAAAAGAGCTTCTTGAGGGCTTGTTGACTCGCTACATTGAGTCTCAGGTCTATCAGGCAGTCGTAGAAAACGGTGCCTGTGAACAAGCGGCGCGTATGTTGGCAATGAAAAATGCTACTGACAACGCCGGAGACTTGATTGATGACCTGCAGCTAATTTACAACAAAGCGCGTCAGTCAGCGATTACTCAGGAACTGTCAGAGATTGTGAGTGGCGCAGCGGCCATTGGTTAAACGGCAGCTCGACACGGCGTAAGAAGTGGTAACGAACTCGGCACAGGGCAACGCCCAGGGCCAGCAAGCATTGAATTTTGTTATAGAGGATCCGAACATGAGCAGCGGACGTATCGTACAAATTATTGGCGCGGTAATTGACGTGGAGTTTTCACGCGAAGATGTGCCCCAGGTCTACGACGCATTGGTAGTGCCTGAGAAAGATCTCACCCTGGAAGTTCAGCAGCAACTGGGCGATGGCGTCGTACGCGCTATTGCTATGGGTTCTTCTGAAGGCGTAAGCCGTGGATTGGCGGTAGAAAATACCGGCGCTCCCATATCAGTGCCAGTTGGAATCGAGACCCTGGGTCGGATTATGGATGTACTGGGCAACCCTATCGATGAGTGTGGCCCTATCGGTGAGCAAGAGCGCGCCGCTATTCACCGCAAGGCGCCCACCTACGAAGAGCTGTCAGCATCTGACGAGCTGCTGGAAACTGGCATCAAGGTCATCGACCTGGTGTGTCCCTTTGCCAAAGGCGGTAAAGTCGGTCTGTTCGGTGGAGCCGGTGTTGGTAAGACCGTAAATATGATGGAGCTAATTAACAACATTGCTACCGAGCACAGCGGCCTGTCCGTATTTGCAGGTGTTGGGGAGCGTACTCGCGAGGGTAACGATTTCTACTTCGAGATGCAGGAGTCCAACGTGGTAGACGTTGAAAACTTCTCCAACTCCAAAGTGGCCATGGTTTATGGCCAGATGAATGAGCCCCCTGGAAACCGTCTTCGTGTTGCATTGACCGGTCTAACCATGGCTGAGAAGTTTCGCGACGAAGGTCGTGACGTATTGCTTTTCGTTGACAACATTTATCGTTATACCCTGGCGGGAACTGAAGTATCAGCGCTGCTAGGCCGTATGCCTTCTGCGGTGGGCTATCAGCCTACGCTAGCGGAAGAAATGGGTGTACTGCAGGAGCGTATTACCTCTACCAAGGTAGGTTCGATTACGTCTATCCAGGCGGTATACGTGCCGGCGGATGACCTGACTGACCCTTCTCCAGCGACCACTTTCGCGCACCTTGACTCTACTGTTGTGCTGTCTCGTGATATTGCTGCCAGGGGTATTTATCCTGCGGTTGACCCGTTGGACTCAACATCGCGCCAGCTTGATCCGCTGATCATTGGTAACGATCACTACGAAACTGCCCGTGGTGTTCAGTCTGTGCTGCAGCGTTACAAAGAATTGAAGGACATCATCGCGATTTTGGGTATGGATGAGCTGTCAGAAGAAGACAAGCAGTCGGTAAACCGGGCTCGTAAGATCGAGCGCTTCCTGTCCCAGCCGTTCCACGTGGCGGAGATCTTCACCGGTTCTCCCGGTAAGTATGTGTCTTTGAAAGATACCATCACGGGCTTTAAAGGTATTCTCGCCGGTGAGTACGACCACATGCCTGAGCAGGCCTTCTACATGGTTGGCAGCATTGACGAAGCCGTTGAGAAAGCCAAGAACCTGTAACAGCAGTCAGTTAACGAGGCCAGAATTATGGCAATGACAATCCACTGCGATATCGTCAGTGCGGAAGAAGAGATTTTCTCCGGCCTGGTCGAGATGCTCGTGGCCACTGGTGGCGAAGGTGAGTTGGGTGTGAGCTACGGCCATGCTCCTTTGCTGACGGCGCTGGTTCCGGGCCCAGTCCGTGTCGTCACGCAGGCTGGTGACGAAGAAGTTTATTACGTGTCTGGCGGCTTTCTTGAAGTTCAGCCCGGCGTTGTTTCTATTCTTGCTGATACCGCAATTCGTGCCCACGACGTGGACGAGGCGGCTGCAGAGGAGGCACGTAAAGAAGCTGAACATGCACTGGCTAACCAATCTGGCGATTTCGACTATGGCCGTGCATCAGCACAGTTGGCCGAAGCCGCCGCTCAGTTGGCGACATTACGCAAGTTGAAAAATCGGGCCGGTCGCGGCTAATTGTGACCTGCACCACGTTGCCCATTTACAGGGCCGCCGAAAAAGCCCTGGCCTGAAAGCCGGGGCTTTTTTACGGGCGGCGCATCGGCAGTGCAACCTCGATACTGTCAGGGGTACTGCACGCTCACAGCAGCTGCCACAGTGTATCAAAAAGGATTTGCTGGGTTGAGGCGATGGCTGCCGAATCAATGATTACTACTACCGGATAGTCATTATCTGCCAGCGTAATCATCGCTACTTTGGGTGGATAAATGGCGATATAAGACGCATCTGCGGTATCGCTGGCGGGTAGCCATTTGCGTTCGGCGTACTCAGCTTCATCACCGCCTTCACCCACAGCAATAACGCGAACTTGAATTCCGCGGCTCTCTCGCTGCCGGGTGAAATTGGGGAAGGGGCGGTAGAGGTGTTCCCTGAGGGTTTTTGTTGAAATCACTGCATAGCCACGCTGCGGATCTCCGGCTGTGCTGTTGAGAATATCCCTGAGCACAAATTCTACGCCGTCGTCTCCTTCGTAGAAGCGCACGTTGCCTGGACTGAATTCTGCCTGTGTTTGCTTAAGCTCAGGGATCACTTCGCTGCGAAGTTGCTCCATGGCCAGCGATAGCGCCTGTTGCCTGCGTTCGCCCAGCTGCAATAATTGCTCAGGGTCCTCTGCCTGAAACACTCTTCGTTTGCCGCGAGGAAAGTAATTCACTACCCCCTTACCGGCCAATTTCTTCAAGGTTTCGTAGGTACTACCCCTGTTCACCCCCGATTCAGCGGCAACGTCACGGATAGATGCTGGCCCCAGACGCAGCAAAGCACGGTAGATATTGATTTCCCGGTCATTAAGACCGAGCTGGCGTAGACTATCGAGTTTCATTTGTTGTCAATTTTTATGTGACAAATGGCGTTGTTTTGATAATTATCAGCGATAATAATGCACTTAATCCGGAATTAATGTCAAAAAATATCTGACAGTAGGCTTCTGCCTCACTGGGAACTAACTACATGAATCTCGAAATTATTATTCTTGCTGCGGGTCAAGGGACTCGTATGAAGTCTCCCCTTCCCAAGGTTTTACACCAGATTGCGGGCCAACCCATGCTACAGCATGTGATTAGCGTTGCCCGTGATTTGAACCCCTCGGCTATCCATGTGGTCGTGGGTCATGGTGCAGAGGAAGTGAAGGAGGCAATGGCTGCTGAAACGCTGCAATGGGTTGTTCAGGAACAGCAACTGGGCACTGGCCATGCGGTGCTGCAGGCCATGCCCAGGGTGGATGAGCGCAGCACAGTCCTGGTGCTTTATGGCGATGTGCCACTGATTCGCCTGGACACCTTGCAAGCCCTGGTCGAGAAAGCCACTAAAGCACCTGCGTTGCTGACCGCTCAGGTGACGGACCCCGCCGGTTACGGGCGCATTTTGCGAGGCGATGATGACTCTGTACTGGGCGTGGTTGAGCATAAGGATGCCAATCAGGAGCAACTGTTAATTAATGAAATTAATACAGGGGTGCTGGCTGCGCCAGCCGCCGATCTCAAGCGTTACTTGCCAGCGGTGGGTAATGCCAACAGTCAGGGGGAGTATTACTTGCCTGATGTCCTCGCTATGGCTGTTGCCGATGCCAAAACTGTGGCGGCTCAACTGGCGACGTCCGAACTGGAGGTGCTGGGAGTCAATGATCGCCTGCAATTAAATCAGGTAGAGCGTGAGTGCCAGCTTAGACAAGCACAGCAGTTGTTGCGCGATGGGGTGAGCGTGGCCGATGCGGCGCGATTGGATATTCGTGGCAGCTTGCACTGCGGTGTTGATGTGAGTATCGATATTAATGTGGTGATTGAGGGTCAGGTCGTGCTTGGCGACGGCGTTTCCATAGGCCCGAATTGTGTACTGAAAAATGTGACGATTGCGGACGGAGCATCTGTTCATGCCATGAGCCACCTGGAAGATGCCCGGGTTGGAGCCAAAGCCAATGTAGGGCCCTATGCGCGCCTGCGCCCCGGAACCGTATTGGCTGAAGGTGCCAGAGTCGGCAACTTTGTTGAAACTAAAAAAGCAAATATCGGTGCCGGTAGTAAAGTGAACCATCTCAGCTACATCGGCGACTGCGACATGGGTGCTGGAGTGAACGTGGGCGCGGGCACGATTACCTGTAACTACGACGGCGTCAACAAGCATAAAACTTCTCTGGGTGATGATGTGTTTGTTGGTTCCAATAGCACGCTTGTCGCACCTCTTGCGGTTGCCGATGGAGGTTTTATTGGTGCGGGCTCTACCGTGACCAAAGCAGTCGGTGAAAAAGAGCTGGCTGTCAGTCGCGCCAAACAGCGCAATATTCTGGGTTGGCAACGCCCCGGCAAAGACAGCGGGGAAGCCTGATCATGTGTGGAATTGTGGCCGCTGCGGCACGACGCGAAGTCTCTGAAATCCTGTTGGAAGGCCTGCGCAGGCTCGAATATCGAGGCTATGACTCTGCCGGTATGGCACTGTTGGATAACGAGCGAAATTTGCTGATGCACAAGCAACTGGGAAAAGTCGCAGAGCTGGAGCGCGCCCAACAACTGCAGCCTTACCTGGGTTGCACGGGCATTGCCCACACTCGCTGGGCGACCCATGGAGAGCCTTCTGCGGCTAATGCGCACCCCCATATTTCCGGTCAACGACTGGCTCTGGTGCATAACGGCATTATCGAAAACCATGAGGCTCTGCGGCTGGAGCTGTCTCAGCAGGGCTATCAATTTGCCTCTGTCACAGATAGCGAAGTAATCGTTCACTTACTTCACAGCGCAATGGAAATAGGAAGAAGTTTAGCGGAGGCAATGCAAATTACGGTCTCGCGGCTAGACGGTGCCTACGCGTTGGCGGTGATCGATGCAGAGCACCCTGAGCAGATTGTCGCTGCCCGCCAGGGCAGTCCGTTAGTGATTGGTGTTGGCATTGGCGAAAACTTTCTGGCTTCAGACCAGATGGCCTTGCGCCAGGTGACCGATCGCTTTATCTATCTGGAAGAGGGCGATTTGGCACTCTTGTCCCCCTCTTCTATCACTATTTATGACGAAGCGGGTAAGGAAGTCCAGCGCCAGAAAACCCGTATTGACGCCGCGGTGGAAACCGCAGATATGGGTGATTTCGATCACTACATGATCAAGGAAATCTATGAGCAGCCTCGGGCACTGGCAGCCACACTCAACCTGAGTGCCGATCACCAGATAGCCGACGAGGTGTTTGGTAATGGCGCGGCGGCAATTTTTGACAAGGTTCAGGCGATACAAATTGTCGCCTGCGGAACCAGTTTTCATGCTGGAATGGTGGCGCGCTACTGGCTGGAGGAATTGGCTGGTATTCCCTGTCAGATCGAAGTGGCTTCGGAATTTCGTTACCGCAAACGAGTCCAGCATGAAAACACCTTGCTGGTCACTATATCGCAATCCGGAGAAACCGCGGACACGCTTGCAGCTATGCGCAACGTTGCCCCCGGGGAATTCCTTGGCAGCCTGGTGATTGCCAATGTGGATAACAGTTCTCTGGTAAGAGAGAGCGACCTGGTTTTTTTGACTCGTGCGGGTATCGAGATTGGCGTTGCGTCTACCAAGGCGTTTACTACCCAGCTGGTAGGTTTGCTTATGCTGACCACAGTGCTGGGTCGCCGACGCGCGATGCCTGCCGAACACGTTCAGGAGCTGGTGAATGCCCTGCACAATCTTCCAGATTATGTGCAGGAGACGCTTGAGTTGGATGACGCGATCAAGCAGATGTCCGAATCGTTTATCTCCAAGCACCATGCTCTTTTTCTGGGTAGAGGTATTCAATATCCCGTGGCAATGGAGGGGGCGCTTAAATTAAAGGAAATCTCCTACATCCACGCGGAAGCTTATCCTGCAGGAGAACTGAAGCACGGACCATTGGCATTGGTTGACGACGACATGCCAATTGTTGCTGTTGCCCCCGGCGATGAGCTGTTGGAAAAGTTAAAATCGAACCTGGAAGAGGTTCGCTCCAGAGGTGGTGAGTTATTTGTATTTGCCGACGAACAGGCAGGCTTTGCCAGCGAGCCCAGAGTCAATGTGTTGAACATGCCTCATTGTCCTGAGGTCGTTAAGCCAATTGTCTATACGGTTGCGCTACAGCTGTTGTCTTACCATGTGGCGGTGCAAAAAGGGACTGACGTGGATAAGCCGCGCAATTTGGCCAAATCTGTTACGGTGGAATAGAACGATAGCGGTCATTTAAAAATAATTGATTAGCTCGGAATAGGGAGCAACGAATGAGATCTGCATTAATACATGTTGGCCGAGTGTTATTAGCACTGTATTTTCTGTTGCCGGGAATCGGCAAGTTCGTTTCGTGGGATATGCATGTGGCGTTAATGGAATCTCATAATATGGTCATGGTTCCCGCTTTATTAGCGATTGCTGGCATTGCTCAAATTGGCGGTAGTATCTGCCTGCTATTTAATAAACAGGTGGTTATTTGCGCGCTTGGCTTTGCCGCCATGATCTTACTCATTAATCTGAATTTGCATGACTTTTGGAATGTCTATGAGGGCGTAGATGCCAAACATGAATCTCAGAACTTTTTCAAAAATTTGGGCATATTTGCGGGTCTATTGCTGTTGGCGGCCATCAATATGGAAAAGACATCCAACGAGTGATTGCATCGGTAAGCGTATAGAAAACACGGGAGTATTAATCATGCAGGGAGCTTATTGGAGGAGTCGCCCGGCATAGTTAACGCCTTTTGCTAATCCTTTTTCTACCGAAATTTCTGCGGTCGCGCATTTCTTTGTGAGTTCGAGCACGCATGGCATGCTGACGCGCCAGTTCTGGTGGCGCAATAAACTGACCGGGGCTGAGGCGATTTTTGTTAGGCAAAAGAAGCAGGCTGTCGCAAAGGCCCAAACCCCGCTTTACCGCACCTGGAGAAGGAATTCCATCCAAGTAGCGAGATACGTCGGCCTCATCGAGAATACCTGTGAGCACCAGGCGGGCGCGCTCTCGAATCGCGGGCGTTGCAACCCGGTTAATACGCCCCCACTGAACTGTATATTCGCTGCAGTCAGGGTTATCTGAGCGCGGAACATCGAGGAAAGAGCTCACTCTGTCTAACCCAAAGTAGTAGTGGGTTAGCACTTCTTCTACCAACATGGCTGTGTCCTCAAACGGGGACGCATAGGCATATAGAGCGCTGGCATCGTCCTGTTCGAACTCCAGCCCCAGCGTTATGGCACTCAGATTTTGAAAGACGGTGGTAACAGGCGCACCGAAAAACAGCACCGATCCAAGGTCATAGAGCAATGCAGAGCGCAGTGGATAGGTATTTAATAATTGCAGGCTGGGGCTCAGGCGCTCAAGCCGGTACGTGGCTTCAAGAACTGTCTCATTAGGTAAAACGTCTGATAATAGAGCAGGTGGCATTGCGTCATTGGCGTGAGTTAACTCATGTATCAGCAGGTTGGCGATGGGCCAGATAATATCGTCAAAGGTACGACTTTGGCCTTCCTCGTACAGATAGGAGGGCCGCCACGCGGACGTGTTTCCCGACACATAAAGCTCTGCAGAAATAAACTTAAGAGTAGAACCGAACTCTGAGCGATAGTCTGGCTCCCAATCAATGGTTTCTCGCTCTGCAGGCGTGAGCCAAAGGTCTTGTGGATCCAGGTATATGGCGCCGGTGGCAGACGTGTAAAAAGCGGGTCGAATACTGGAGCCTATGACAATGGCAGTGGTGCCGCGAAACATTTTCAGCATGTCTGGTGGCAGCGCTGCTAGTACCTGCTTGAAGCGGTCCCCCATCCAGAAATGAGTGACGGTAGTGCGCTGTAAAATTTGGTCAATGTCAGGTTCCGCAGATACCGAGCCCAGAAAGGGCAGAGTTTCAAGCGAGCAAAGCTGGAACGGGTCATTAGCAGATGCACAAGCCGCCAACACTTCTGCCCAAGGGCTGTTTTTTTGATAGGGCTTTAGGTTTTTTCCCGACACCCGGTTAGCGAGGCCAAAACTAAACGACGCGCTGGCGATGGTACCGGCGGAGTCTGTTGCAGAGACAAACATCACCAGGTCTCGCACTGAGTAGTCGGCCTTGGGGGAGTAAAACTGAAGCTCATTACCCACTTTTAAAGCGGGGATTATGACCCGCATGTCAGTGGTAGCCATGAAATACCGGGGTGTGCTGTTCAGGGCTAGTCCTTCGATCTCAATACTGCTGAGGGGAACTGAAAGGGTTTTCTGCCCGGGCCCAATGAAGGCATCATAATCCAGCAGTTTGAGTGGACCGCTGTAGTAGGGCCGGTAGCGGGATACCAGCGGTATGGTTTCGTCCACACCCCAGAGCCGCTCGTCGAGCTGTACCTCGCAAGCCCCTGGCTGATCCCGGCATATTTTTGTCCAGCGACGAAAGCTGTGGCCTGGGGCTGGCACTGGCCAAAAGGTTTCATGAAAGTCTTCTTGAATATCAAAGACGTACCCACTGGAATAAACCTGCCCCGCTTTCTCGCCGTATACAACGCCCTCGCCATTGGTGGCCACAGGCATGCGGCAGGCCGCAAGCAGCGTTATCATTAAAAGGGTTAAGACGCGACATGCTTTGCGGCTCGAACTCTGCGCAGTTGAGTTACTCATGAACGGAAAGATAGCAGATGTTAAGGGACTGCACTACAGGCTTTAAGAGCATGTCCGGCCTTCGCCCCGCTGAGTATTAGCGGTTTTGTTTTACGTGGGTATTAGGTGCTTGGCAATGATGGCAGGCGCAACCACAGGCTAGCGAGAGTATTACCACATTTGGTAGATACCCTAGTATTGCTTTGCTACTGGTGTTGATCAGGTGAATCTGGGCCACCGGGGTTCAGGCGGCCCTGAACACAATCAGCCGGGATTCGCTTCTTTGTAAGCGCGTATGGCTGTATTGAACTGGTCAGCAACCGCTTCCTCTGCGGAAACTGCTGCGTTGTAGGTTTCCTGGCTAGCCTTGTAGGCTTCGCCTGCGCCATCCTCGCCTACTTGCATAGCGGCCTCGGCAGTCGCCATTGCGGGCTCCAGGCACTTCATGTAGTCAATGTTTTCACTCTGGAAGGCTTTAACGGCTTTCTGGCCTGCCAGCATTTGCTCCATGGTTGCCGAGGCACCGTCGAGAGCTGCCGGAGCCTCTGGGGCGGTGCAGTCTGCCGCGAGAGCGGATGTGCTACCCAAGGCTAATGCCAGGGCGGTGAGCTTGATTATTTTCATGTGTCTTATCTCTGCCAGTGTTTTGGATTGTGAATTTAACAGGACAAACTGTCCCTGCCAAGTCAGCCGGACTTGCCTACCCAAAGCTTGGGCAGACCGTATTCTTTTTCCAGCGTTCTTGCTATGAATTCGGCAGTGCTCCGGTCAGGAAGTTCCACTACACGAACTCGATAAACCGTCTTACCGCCAATCTGGCCTGTAGCAACGATAACCTTGCCGCTAGAGGGCTGCAGCTTTTTTAACCAACCGTCGGCGGTGCTGCGCTGACTATAGGAACTGAAGTTGACGAACCAGCCGCTGGCGACAGCACTGCTGTTTACGGGGGGAGCTGGGGGAACCGGCTTGGGCTCAGGCGTTGCTGCTGTCTTTTTCAAGACTTCTTGCTGGGCGGTCAGTTGTTTTTCCAGGCCGCTGACGATAGCTTGCAAGTTACTGTTTTCTCTCAGGAGTTCCGTAAACTGCTCTTGCAGTTCCACGTTGCGTTCACTGGCTTGGGCGGCAGCTAAACGACTGGCTGCCACGTCCCTTGGCGCTGCTGATGTTGCGAGATTAGCTTGAAGTTGGCGGATTTCCTCCTGCATCGCCGCTCGCTGTTCAATAACGCCGTAGCCACCAGCCCCCAGCAGAACAAGCGCTAATACTGCGACGATTATCATGCCTAGAGAAATATTCAATTCCCGGTCTTCTTCCTCATAGTCTTCATCCTCATAGTCTTGATCCTCATCCATGTCATCCCACTCTTCTTCCAGTTCAAGGTCTCTGAAAATGGGGGCTGCTGCAAGGGGGGGTAAATCGTGGTCGATTGTGGATGGTTCGTCGTCAAAGGCGCCTGAAGGGTTGGGCTCCTTGTTCCAAGGGTCGGATTCAGCAGATTCGTTTTCTGGCTCGCTCCAGGGGTCGTCATCGAATGTCCTGGAGGCTTCTTCCTTCAGTTCCCAGGCAGCGTCATTGCTATGGGAGTCCAGTTCTTCAGGCTCGTCTTCGTCAACTTCGGTGTAAATGGCAGCGAAATCGCTATCGCGGTCTGAGTCTTCGTAGTCTGACTCTTCTTCGAAGTCGCTGAACAAGGTCTCGTTTTGGCTCCAGTTCGCGCTGGTTTGGTCACCATCGTTGGTTTCGTTGTTATCGTCGTCTCGGTCTCTCATGTCGGACACTGCTCTATTGTCCCGTTTGCGCCGATAGTAGCAGACCTGAGTCCTTTTTCTGTAGTCGTTTTGTCAGCATGGTGGGGTTTGCTCGTTGCCTCGGTTAGAATGCGCCGATGGACGTATCAGACATTCTTTCCCCACTGAACGAGGCCCAGCGCGATGCTGTCGCGGCTGAAAGCCAAAATATGCTTGTACTGGCAGGTGCTGGTAGTGGCAAAACTCGTGTTCTTGTGCACCGCATTGCCTGGCTCATCCGCGCTGAAGAGTTCTCTCCCTGGTCGATTCTTGCGGTGACGTTTACCAACAAGGCAGCGAAAGAAATGCGCAACCGCATTGAGGAAATGCTGCAGATTCCCAGTCATGGCATGTGGGTGGGTACCTTCCATGGTCTGGCCCATCGCCTGCTCAAGGCTCATTGGAAGGAAGCTGGCCTGCCCCAGAATTTCCAGATCCTCGATAGCGACGACCAGCTGCGGCTGGTTAAAAGGGTCTGCCGAGAAATGGAGCTGGATGAAAGTCGCTGGCCCCCGAAACAAGCCATGTGGTACATCAATTCACAAAAGGATGAGGGCCTGCGATCGCAGCACATTGATGCGCCCCACGGCGACCTTTACGCCCAGACAATGCTGCAGGTTTACCGAGCCTATGAGGCAGCCTGTGATCGCACCGGAATGGTAGATTTTGCCGAGCTACTGCTCAGGGCGCATGAGCTCTGGCTCAAGAGCCCAGAGGTTCTGGCCCATTACCAGGGCCGCTTTCGGCAAATTCTGGTAGATGAGTTTCAGGACACCAATACCATTCAATATGCCTGGTTGCGGGTGCTGGCCGGAAAGGATATTCCGGTGATCGCGGTGGGCGATGACGACCAGTCTATTTACGGCTGGCGAGGCGCTAAAATAGAAAATATCCAGCGCTTCGGAGACGACTTTAAGGGTACGCGTACGGTAAGGCTGGAGCAAAATTACCGCTCGACCCAAACTATTTTGCAGGCTGCCAACGGGGTTATCGCCTTTAACTTTGGGCGACTGGGTAAGGAGCTTTGGACCTCGGGTGAGCAGGGTGAGCCGATTAATCTCTACGCTGGATTTAATGAGCATGATGAAGCCCGGTTTGTTGTCGAGCAGATAGAGCACTGGATTGCCAATGGCAACGACCGTGCCTCCGTGGCGATCCTGTATCGTTCAAATGCCCAGTCCCGGGTTTTGGAAGAAGGGCTGATACGAGGCGCGATCCCTTACCGCATTTATGGCGGCCAGCGCTTTTACGAGCGCATGGAAATTCGCAATGCCCTGGCCTACCTGCGTCTCTTGCAAAGCCGCGGCGATGACGCTGCCGTAGAGCGAGTGATCAATACGCCTCCCCGTGGCATTGGCAGTAAAACCCTGGATGTGGTTCGTAGCTGCGCCCGCGCCAGAGAACTGTCGCTGTGGCAATCCATCGAGGCTGTGATTACCGAAAAATTGCTGCCTGCCAGAGCCTTATCTGCGCTTGAAGGCTTCACCGTACTGATCAACGAACTGGATTCCGGTACCGATGATTTAACCTTGGAGGAGCTGGTTGAGCATAGTATTGAGCACGCGGGTCTTATCGAGTATCACCAGAAAGAGAAGGGCGAAAAAGGCCAGGCGCGGGTAGAAAACCTTGAGGAACTGGTCTCTGCTGCGAAGCAGTTCGTCAAGGATGAGGCAGAGGAAACCTCACCGTTGCAACAATTTCTTGATAACGCTGCTTTGGACGCCGGGGATGCCCAGGCGGATGAACACGAGGACAGTGTCCAGCTGATGACTTTGCACTCCGCCAAAGGACTGGAGTTTCCGTTGGTGTTTCTGGTTGGAATGGAGGAAAACCTGTTTCCCCACCGGATGTCTATTGAGGAGCCAGGGCGGTTGGAAGAAGAGCGACGGCTTTGTTATGTGGGTATTACCCGAGCGATGGAGCAACTGACCATTACCTATGCGGAGTCCCGACGCTTGCATGGCAGCGAAAGCTTTAACGCGCCCTCGCGGTTTATCCGCGAAATTCCTGCTGAGCTGCTGCAGGAGGTGCGGATTAATAATACCGTCTCCAGGCCAGTGAGTGCGCTCAGTCAGGCTGCGGTACCCGAGACCGACTTGTGCCTGGGGCAGCGTGTTTACCACCAGATTTTTGGCGAGGGTACCGTGCTAAACTTTGAGGGCAGGGGCAGCAGCGCTCGACTAGAGGTCAACTTTGATGCCGAGGGCAGTAAGTGGCTGGTTTTGCAGTACGCCAATCTGCAGCTGATATAACAAGGAAATTGCAATGGCACAGGGCGAAACAGAAAGGCGCTATTCACCCATCATTATTTTAACCCTGGTTGCGGCTTTGGTCGCGGTGCTGGGTTTGTGGGCGGCAGACAAAGCCGGGAACCAAAATAGTGGTGGCAGTGCCGGCGAGGTCGTGGCGACCTCCAATGAACAGTTTGAGTGGAAGCTGGTGACTACATGGCCCAAGAATTTTCCTGGGCTTGGCTCGGCAGCTGAAAATCTGGCCACTATGGTGGATGAAATGAGCAATGGCCGCCTTAAAATTCGGGTTTATGGCGGCGGAGAGATCGTGCCGGCACTGGGCGTGTTTGACGCGGTGTCTCAAGGCGTCGCTGATGCGGGACACGGCGCGGCATACTACTGGAAGGGCAAGGTTCCATCATCGGTGTTTTTTACCGCGGTACCCTTTGGTTTGAATGCCCAGGAGACGTTCGGCTGGTTGCATTATGGTGGCGGCCTAGAACTGTGGGAGGAGGCTTATGCACCCTACAACCTGGTGCCCATGGGCGGTGGCAGTACTGGCGTGCAAATGGGGGGATGGTTTAATAAGGAGATCAACTCCATTGAAGATTTGCAGGGTCTGAAAATGCGCATTCCTGGCTTGGCAGGTGAGGTTTTTACTGCGGCAGGAGGCACCTCGGTCACTTTACCGGGCAGTGAGCTTTATACTTCGTTGCAGACCGGGGTTATCGATGCCCTGGAGTGGGTTGGCCCCTACAACGATCGAATTTTCGGCTTCCACCAGGTGGCTAAGTATTATTACTACCCCGGCTGGCATGAACCCGGTTCCGTGCTTGAGTTTATTATTAACAAGGACTCTTTAGCGGCGCTGCCTCTGGATTTGCAGGCCATTGTGCGCCAGGCTGCCAGGGCTTCCAGCCAGGACATGCTAGACGAGTACACCGGTCGCAATAACGAATCATTGCGTGAGTTGATTGAGGATCACGGTGTCGAGATCCGCCGATTCCCTGATGATGTGCTTAAGGCGTTGTGGATGGGTACCCAGGAGGCGATGCAAAAGCTGGTAGCTCAGGATCCGATGGCAGCCAAGGTTTATGCGTCTTACTCAGCGTTTTATAAAGGCGTACGCAACTATCACCATATTTCAGAGCAGGCTTATATTAACATGCGCGACGTGGTGCTCGAAGATGAGGATTACTAAGCCCTGATGGCCCGGGTGCGACCGTTGTCATCAATGGCCACAAAGACGAACTCGCCCTCTGTGACTTTAATCGGCTCACCATCGTGTTTTGAGTTGATCCAAACCTCTACAATAATTCGAATTGAACTGCGGCCAATTTCCAGTACATCACAGTAGCAGGTGACGACTGCGCCCACGTGTACAGGCGTAAGAAATGCCATTGCATCAATAGCAACCGTGGCTACTCGGCCGCCGGCTACTTCAGCGGCAGTCACCATGCCAGCAATATCCATCTGTGACATCAACCAGCCACCAAAAATATCCCCGTTTGGGTTGGTATCTTTGGGCATGGCCACTGTTTGCAGTGCCAGGTCTCCATGCGGTACTGGTGTGCTATCGATGTCGTTCATTTCGTTGACCTGATAAGGATTAAAGTGAGCGTTGCTAGCGCTGCATTAGTGAGGGCAGCCAGGTAGCCATTTGCGGCCAGATCCATAGTGCTGCCATCAGCGATAACTGAATGAGTATAAAGGGTACTACCCCGCGGTAGATAGCCCCGGTGGGTACCGACTCAGGAGCCACCCCGCGCAGGTAAAACAGGGCAAAACCAAACGGTGGTGTGAGGAATGAAGTTTGCAGGTTGAGGGCGATCATAATGCCCAGCCAAACCGGATCCAGGCCCATGGCTAGCAGGATGGGGCCCACGATGGGGACAACCACAAAGGTAATTTCGATGAAGTCGAGGATGAATCCCAACAGGAAAATCACCAACATCACCACCAGCGTTGCCCCCATGACACCACCGGGCATATCCACAAAGAAGCTGTGGATCAGTTCTTCTCCGCCAAAGCCACGAAAGACCAGCGAAAATATTGCCGCACCAATCAGGATCATAAATACCATGCAGGTGACTTCCATGGTGCTTATTACCGCTTCGCGCAATCGCTGCACGCTCATTTGACCCCTGATCAGTGCTAACACCAAAGCGCCTGCGGCACCGAAGCCCGCCGCTTCTGTTGGCGTGGCTGCCCCCAGCAATATGGAACCCAATACCGAAGCAATAAGCAGTAATGGAGGCACTAAGCCGCGAACGATATCGCCGACAGACACCTCTCCCTGTTCTGCCGGGGGTGCTGCTTCGGGGTTGAGTTTGGCATAGATCACAAGGTAGAGAATATATAGCGCAACCAGCACCAGGCCTGGAATTAGTGCCCCCATGAACAAGTCGCCTACAGAAACCGTTTTTGGCGAGAACACATTCATTTTTAACTGCGCTTGCTGATAGGCATTGGCGAGAATGTCTCCCAGCAGTACCAGGGCAATGGATGGGGGAATAATTTGTCCCAGCGTTCCAGTGGCACATATCGTGCCCGTGGCAAGTGAGGGGCTGTAGCCCGCGCGGAGCATGCTGGGCAGTGATAATAAGCCCATTGTGACGACAGTGGCGCCAACAATCCCGGTACTGGCAGCAAGAAACATACCCACCACAACGACCGATATACCCAGGCCGCCTCTCATGGCCCCGAACAACTTGGACATGCTGTCGAGCAGCTCTTCGGCGATGCGGGATTTTTCCAGAATCGTTCCCATAAGAATGAAGAGGGGCACGGCGATTAAGGTGGTGTTATTAATAGTGCCAAAGACACGGCCTGGAAATGCCGCTAAAAAGCTAGCGTCAAAAACACCGCTGAGAATGCCGCCTACAGCGAAGACCAGGGCAGTGCCTGCCAAAGTGAAGGCCACAGGATAACCCAGCATTAATAGCAGGCAGACACCCAGGAATAGGTAGAGAGAAAGATATTCCATAGTCAGGTATTGCCCTCGACCAGCTCTAAGGTGCTGCGCAGGGTTTCTGCCAGGGCCTGGAGTAGCAGATTAATGCCCATCAGGGGTATCAGTGCCTTTAATAAATATACGGCAGCGATGCCGCCCAGCTCAGAGGAGGTTTCTCGCATGGCCCACGATTCATTGACGAAGTTCCAGCTAACACCGACGATAAACAGGCAAAGCGGAATCAGGAAAACTACGCCACCCAGCGCGTTTATCCATGATTTGCCCCTGGCGGAGAACTGACGATAGAAAATATCGACTCGAACATGGGCGCCGTGCTTGAGCGCGTAGGCGGTACCCAACATGAATAGCGTTGCGTGCATGTAGGTAACCAGCTCCTGGGAAAAAATGGAGCCGGTATTGAATCCATAGCGCATTATTACGATCGCGGTGATCAGTAATGCCATGGCCAGCGCCAACCAGGCCAGCACCCGGCCGGAGCGATCTGTGAATGCGTCTATGGTTTGCACCAGCTTGTGCACAAACGACATGATAATCAGGTCTTTTTTATTAGTCGGTGTGCAGAGTATCATAGCCTCTTTGGGAATGGGGACACCCCATAGCCCAGCGACTCAAGACAGGCGAAATGCTATGCTGACTGTGATTTCTCCAGCTAAAACGCTGGATTTTGATACTCCACCTACAACCCGCAAAACGACCCAGCCTTTATTTCTGGAGCGTGCCGGTGAGCTGGTAGCCGACGCCCGGGAAATGAGCCCGGACGATATACGCGGGCTGATGGGCGTGAGCGAAAATATTGCTGAACTAAACCACGCCAGATTTATGAATTGGTCAGCGCCATTCAGTCTCGATAATGCCAAGCAGTCGATCCTGGCATTTAAGGGAGATGTTTACACGGGCCTGGAAGCGGAAACATTGAATACGGCTCAATTGGGCTTTGCCCAAAAGCACCTGAGTATCCTGTCAGGGCTTTATGGCCTGCTGCGACCCCTGGATCTGATGCAGCCCTATCGATTGGAAATGGGCCTGAAGTTTGCCAACCGCGGCGGCAAGAACCTCTATGAGTATTGGGGCGACGATATATCCCATGCGGTTAACAAGCAGTTGAAAAAGTCGGGCTCTGCAGTGCTGGTCAACCTGGCGTCCAATGAATACTTCAAGTCAGTGAAAGCAAAACAGTTAGAGGGTGAGATTATTACGCCTGTGTTCAAGGACCTGAAGAATGGTAAATATAAAATCATCAGCTTTTATGCCAAGAAAGCCCGGGGACAGATGGCTCGCTTCATTATCGATAAGGAATTAAACGAGCCAGACGGAATAAAGAAATTCCGAGTCGACGGCTATCGGTTTAACAAGGCTGAATCCACCGCCAGGGATTGGGTGTTTACCCGCGACGAGGCACCCGGCGGCAAGTAGACCACTGATGTGTTCACTGCCGTATTCCCAGGCCTGCGAGAATAACAAGGGGCCTATTCTCGACGTTCTTTCGCGAGTTTTTGTCTCTTGTAGGGACGTGCTGGAACTGGCCTCGGGCACGGGGCAGCACGCCACCTGGTTCAGCGCCCAGATGCCGTTTCTGCAATGGCAGCCCACAGAAATGGCGCAGCACATTGAAATCCTGAATCCCCGCTGCTCGCAATACTCGGGCGCTAATCTTCTTCCACCTAAAGCGTTGGATGTCAGCGACAGGCCCTGGCCTGTGGAGGCAATCCCCGACGCACTGTTCAGCGCCAATAGTTTGCATATCATGTCCTGGAGCTCGGTAGAGGCCTTGTTTGGGGAGCTGGGTGACCGGGCTCGTGCCGACACCTTGTTGGTCATCTACGGACCGTTCAATTATGGCGGGCAATACACTTCTCCAAGCAATGCCCAGTTTGACCAGCGACTGGCGCAGCAATCACCTGTCAGCGCGATTCGGGATTTTGAAAAGGTGAACGCGCTGGCCAGCAATGCCGGCTTTGAGTTGAGAGAGGATATCGAGATGCCGGCCAACAATCGCCTGCTGGTTTGGCGCAAAGGCTGATCGCCGACTACTGCTTGAAAGGTAATAGCGTGGCAGCGTCCTTGAGATAGGCTTCATTGTGCGGCTTTTCCCTGCGAGTGAAGTCCCCTACTGCAGCAGACAGTTTGGAGTCTGCGATCCAGTGATTTGAAAACGTTGCGACAGGACGAAACCCACGTTGAATTTTGTGCTCGCCCTGAGCGCCCGGATCGAACCGCTTTATGCCGTGCTCGATACAAAATTCAATGCCCTGGTAATAGCACGCCTCGAAGTGCAAACAGTCAAATTCCTGTTCACACCCCCAGTAACGGCCGTAAAGCGTGTCAGCCGAGCGGAAATAGAGAGCGCCAGCGACCGGCTCACCGTCCTTTTGAGCCAATACCATGATCACCTGATCGCCCATGGCTGCAGCCACTTGGGTGAAGAACTCCCGGGTGAGGTAGCCGCCGTGACCACTGCGCTTCGCATAAGTGTATTGATAGAAGTGATGAAAGCGTTCCCAGTTTTGCTCGCCAATGTCATCACCGACCAGTGTTATCAGTTGTAGACCTTGCTCCTGTACTCTCCTGCGCTCGCGCTTAAGCGATTTCCGCTTACGACTGCTGAACTCTGCGAGAAAATCATCGAATGTCTCGTAGCCGTTATTGAACCAATGAAACTGAGTCGCTCGCCTTTGATGTATCCCGAGCTCCAGCAAATCCTGAGACACAGCTTCCCGGGGAAATAGCAGGTGCCAGCTGGATAACTCCTGCTGCCGGGAGAACTGTTCCAGAGCGCGAATGCTGATGGACCATGCTTCTTCAGAACTGAGCTCTGGCAAATGGCAAAGCCTGGGGCCGGTGGCTGGCGTGAAGGGTATTGCACTGACCAACTTCGGATAGTAGCGGAGGCCGTTTTGCTCCCATGCCTGTGACCAGGACCAGTCGAATACGTACTCTCCGTAGGAATGGGACTTGAGATAAAGGGGCATGGCGGCAACGGCGCGCTGGTCATCCCGCAGAAGCATATGGCAGGGT
This sequence comes from marine gamma proteobacterium HTCC2148, assembly GCA_000156295.1. Lineage (GTDB taxonomy): Bacteria > Pseudomonadota > Gammaproteobacteria > Pseudomonadales > Halieaceae > Halioglobus > Halioglobus marinus. Next base: position 37,622 of record DS999237.1, on the reverse strand, counting down.
TGCCAGCCGTTCTCTGCGGTAGTGCAGCCAGATTCTTCCATACCCAGCAAAAACTGGTGGCGCAGAAACGGATAGTCGATGCCGCACAGCCGCTCCCATTCATCGGGGTCGACTTGAGACATGCTGGTAATAAATTCAGCGTTTAATGGCACCGCAGTTCCGGGGTTAGAGGGCGAAGTTAAGGACCAGACCTGCAAAAATGACAGCGCCCACCCAGTTGTTGTGCAGGAAGGCCTTGAAGCAGGCGTCGCGTTCACGTTCGCGTATCAGGTATTGATGATATACGCACAAGGCAGCCGCTCCGACCAATGCAGCGTAATAAGGCATGTGCAGACTGAAGCGATCACCTGCGATCACCATCAGGATGAGAAAGGTGGTTTGCAATAAACCGATAATGAGCCGGTCATGTTGGCCAAACAAGATGGCGGTAGATTTAATACCCACTGTCAGGTCGTCTTCCCTGTCGACCATGGCGTATTTGGTGTCATAGGCCATCGTCCAAAGTAAATTGGCTAAATAAAGTAACCATAAATTAGCCGGCAGCTCTCCCGTTTGGGCGGCGAAAGCCATGGGGATACTCCAGGAAAACGCTGCCCCCAATACTACCTGCGGCAGGTTCGTATACCGTTTCATAAAGGGATAAGTAGACGCCAGTGCTACGGCGATGAAAGACAGCTTAACCGTCAATGGGTTGGTGAACAGGACCAGCACAAAGGCAGCTGCAAGCAAGCCGATGAACAGCAATCGGGCCTCTGTCGCCGAAACAGCGCCTGTGACCAGCGGTCGCTGCGAGGTGCGGCCAACATCGCCGTCCCAGTGGCGGTCTGCCAGGTCGTTGATCACACACCCGGCAGACCGCATCAGAAAGGTGCCCAGGGTGAATATAATCAGCAAATTCCAGTCTGGCATTCCATCTGCGGCAATCCATAGCGCCCATAGCGTGGGCCACAGCAGCAGTAAAGTGCCAATCGGCTTGTCAAAGCGAATCAGTTGCAGTAGTGCCTGGAATTTGGGTTGAGCCAACATTTTTGGTGCTTCTGGGGGATCAGGACCTAAGCTTACTGTTTCGGGCCAACAATTGCAGCGCTGACTTTTCCTCGCTGGGTGCGGTGTACGGGCAGTACTGCCGACCAGGGGCTAAAGTCTTTCAGGAACACTTCGCTCACCATGAGGTTGGCGTCCTGTATCGAGAACCGTGAACGGCGGGCCCAGGCGTCATCTTGCTGGTGCAGCCGTGCGGGTATGTAGTCGCAGTCCCCTCCAATGCGTGCCACTTCAAAAGGGCTGCGGCGCATTGCGGCATTTTTGAACAAAATGGCCCCCAACGGTCTGTTCTGCAACCGTCGCAGGTGAGCCAAACTGCCGGTCAGGCTGGAGATCGGCAGAACGCTGCGAGCGAACACCACAGCGTTGTCCCCCTGCTGAAGCGCAACTTCGCGAATAATAGCCAGCTGTCGATGCCCAATTTGAAGCAACCGGCGTTCGGAGGCTAGCGGCACCTCCCAGCCCTGGTAGAGCCGCAGTACCTGAAAGCGTCCGCGTTGCTGATCAATTAGCCTGCCGGTGAGCGAGCCATCATCCAATAGCCAGCGGCGAACGTTTGGGTCCAGTGCACCCGTTGTCAGCTGTTTTACCGGACGCCACAGGGGTTCAACACCGACACGGTGGCTAGCGCGAAGGGGGTGGGCATTGGCAGGGGGGTGGTGTTGAGTCATGGCAAGGCGAGGATGCGTTATCGGAGTGCCCCTTGCAAGGCGCAAGCTGGCTTAATTTGCCATCCCGGAGAGTACAGATTGCCCTTGCACAATTTTCACACAACCCTATAGTGTTGCCTCCCCAATTTTTGTTTTTCCCTGAGCCTTTAAGTGGCCGGTGGGGAAGGACTTTCCAGAATTAGAGAGAGCAAGCGAGAACGACGATGAGTAGATGGGAATGTATTGTCTGTGGCCTTATTTATGACGAAAAAGAAGGCTGGCCTGATGACGGCATTGCGCCGGGAACCAAGTGGGAAGACGTACCCGAAGATTGGCTCTGCCCTGATTGCGGTGTCGGCAAGGAAGACTTTGAGTTGCTGGAGGAGTCTCCGGTAGACGCCACACCACACCACGAGGAACCAGTTGTTGATGAGGTTCATGCGCCGGTGGTAATTATCGGTACCGGCCTTGCAGGTTATGGTCTGGCCAAAGAGTTCCGCAAGCACGACCAGGACACCCCCTTGATCCTGATTACATCCGACGATGGCCGCTCCTATTCCAAGCCGATGTTGTCGACAGGCTATACCAAGGACATGTCTACCGACGATCTGGCGCAGATGGACGCGGGCAGTATGGGCCGCATGCTCAAGGCCAGCGTCTGGACCATGACGAAAGTCAGCGGCATAGACACCGCCAATCAGCTGATTAAAGTGGGAGACGCAGAAACCGCTGTGCACTACAGTAAATTGGTGTTGGCATTGGGAGCCGACGTGATTCGTCCGCCCATCGAAGGAGATGCGCTGGACAAGGTCTACTCTGTCAATGATTTGCTGGACTACGATGACTTCCGTACAGCAATGAAGAAAAATAACGTCAGGAAAGTTTGCCTGATTGGCGGCGGCTTGATTGGCTGTGAGTACACCAATGACCTGATTAATGGTGGTTTCGAAACTGAAACCGTCGATCCCCTGGGGTACTGTTTGCCGACATTACTGCCGGAGCCTGCGGGCAGGGCCGTGCAGACCGCACTGGAAGAAAAGGGCGCCAAGTTCCATTTCGGGCCACTGGTCACCGCCGTTAACAATGCGGAGAACGGTGTTCGCGTCAGCCTCAACAATGGTGAAACTATTAGCGCTGATCTGGTGGTCTCAGCGGTGGGCGTACGCCCGCAAACTGCACTGGCCCAGGAATCAGGCATCGACATCAACCGTGGGGTTGTGACAAATCGTTTGCTGGAGACTAGCGCTCCCAACGTGTATGCCATGGGTGACTGTGCTGAAGTGGATGGCCACGTCCTGGTATATGTTGCACCTTTGATGGCTCAGGCTCGCGCTTTGGCCAAGACCTTAAGTGGCGAACCTACCCAGGTGAGCTATCCAGCTATGCCGGTGACAATCAAGGTTCCGGCCTGTCCAGTGTCCGTTGCGCCACCGGCTCAGGGTGCTGAGGGCGAATGGGCGGTTGAGGCCGATGGCTGCAACGTGAAAGCTGAGTTCCGCGACGCTAGCGGAGCCTTGCTTGGTTTTGCCCTTACTGGCGAGGCCACCAAACAGAAAATGGCACTGCAAAAGGAACTGCCGGCCATTATGGCCTGAGGCAGGCCCAATGCCTGATTCAAGGCGCGCAGAGCAACAGACCCGTCGCTGGCTCGAAGAGTTTGTGGTGGGGCTGAACCTCTGCCCCTTTGCCAAGCCGCTGCTGGGCTCGCAACAATTGCGAGTCGCAGTGTGCGAGGACGCGAACGATCAGCCTCTGCAAACCTTCTTTCTTACTGAACTGGATCGACTGCAGTCGACGCCCGAAACTGAAACAGCGACCAGCTTGCTGGTATTTACCGGCGCATTGGCTGGTTTCGATGACTACCTGGCGTTTCTGGATCATGTTCAGGAGCTCGTATACCAGTCTGGCCTGGAGGGCGTTGTGCAGTTGGCAAGCTTTCACCCGAATTATCAGTTCGAAGGCGAGCCGCAAGACGCCGCCAGCCATTTCAGCAACCGTTCACCCTGGCCGACTATTCATCTTATTAGAGAAGATATGCTGGAGAGGGCGTTAGCAGATTTCCCCGACCCAGCAGGCATACCGGAGCGAAATATAGCAACCCTGGATGCATTGGGAGCGACTGAGTTACAGGCTCGCTGGGAAGCGATAAAGCGTTAGCTAAACAAAAGCCGAGGCCGGAGTCGGAGTAAGCTCACATAACTGGCCGATTAACAGCACCTTGTCACTTTTTCCGCTGACTCCTTGCGCTCGGAATACCTGTCCACCAGAAACTCGGCATTATCCCGAGTCAACAAAGTAAACTTCACCAACTCCTCCACCACATCCACAATACGGTCGTAAAATCCCGAGGGCTTCATTCGCTTGTCTTCATCGAATTCCAGGAACGCCTTTGACACCGAAGATTGATTAGGGATAGTGATCATCCGCATCCAACGTCCCAGTACCCGCAACTGGTTTACTGTGTTGAAAGACTGGGAGCCACCTTCTACTTGCATCACTGCCAGCGTCTTGCCCTGAGTAGGCCGCACTGCGCCAATGCTCAATGGTACCCAGTCAATCTGCGCTTTCATGATCGCAGTCATCGAGCCGTGGCGCTCTGGAGAGCACCACACCTGACCTTCCGACCAGGTCATCAACTCGCGTAACTCTTGGACCTTTGGGTGACTCTCGTCACTGTCATCTGGCAGCGGTAGACCTGACGGATTGAAAATGCGGGTCTCGCAACCTAGCTGTTGCAGTAGCCTGGCACTTTCTTCCACTACCAGCCTGCTGAACGACTCCGCTCGCAGCGAGCCATAGAGCAACAGAATACGTGGTGGATGAGAGGAGCGCTCTTTAGGCACCATGTCCTCAAGAGTCGGAGCGACCAGGTGTTCAGTGACAATGTTGGGTAAATTTTGCATGGGATCTCGATTTTTCATTTACAGCTAAATAAATTGGGCTTGGCGCTAGGCAGTGGGGAACCAGTGCCGGGTGTTGTTGGCAAATTTCACCAGTGACAGCATCACCGGTACCTCTACCAGGACACCGACCACGGTTGCCAGTGCCGCCCCCGAGTGCAGGCCAAACAAAGAGATAGCAACCGCGACCGCCAGTTCAAAGAAATTACTGGTGCCGATCATCGCTGCCGGTGCCGCAATGTTATGGGGCAGCTGCATTCGTTTCGCGGCGAAGTAGGCGATAAAGAAAATGCCATAGGTCTGGATCAGCAGCGGGATCGCGATCATCACAATACTTTGTGGCTTGGCGATAATGGTTTCAGCCTGGAAACCGAACAGCAGTACCACCGTAGCGAGCAAGCCCAACACAGAAAGCGGCTTGAGGCGGTTGACCAGGCCCGACACCTTGTTGCGCAGGAGGCGACGGGTCAGGTAGCCAGCAACAAGTGGCAACACCACATACAGCACAACCGATAACAGTAGTGTTTCCCACGGCACAGTAATATCTGTGACACCCAAAAGAAATGCAGTAATAGGCGCAAAGGCGAAGATCATAATGATGTCGTTAACTGACACCTGCACCAGTGTGTAGTTGGGGTCACCCTGGGTGAGCTGGCTCCAGACGAATACCATGGCGGTGCAGGGTGCTACCCCCAGCAGTATCATGCCGGCGACATATTCGTTTGCGGTTTGTGGGTCTACCCAGTTGGCAAAAAACACGTGGAAGAATAGCCAGCCAATGGCCGCCATGCTGAAGGGCTTTATCAACCAATTGATCACCAGCGTTAACGCCAGGCCTTTAGGTTTTTTGCCCACGTCCTTGATGGCGGAAAAATCGACCTGGATCATCATCGGGTAAATCATCAGCCAGATTAGCACTGCGACTAGCAGGTTAACGTGGGCGTATTCCCAGCTGGCGATAACGGCAAAGGCAGAGGGAAACACGTTGCCCAAAAGGACACCGGCAACGATGCACAGCGCGACCCAGACGCTGAGATAGCGCTCGAAATTACCCATTACCTCTCTCCCAGTTGATTGAACAGCGCGGCCAGTTCAGTAGCGTTCATGGTCAGAGGATTGGCGGATAACAGTTTCTCGATCCGGGCCTGCAGGATTGAGATGGTGTTGCCAAATGCGGCAGCGACTTCGTCCTCGCTTCCTTGCAGACGCGAGGGGTCGACCAGCCCCCAATGCACGGTCAATGCATCACCAAACCATACGGGACATTGTTCTGCTGCGGCCTGGTCGCAAACAGTGATTACCACGTCTGGCTGCCAGGCCTCATGCGCATCCCATGACTGGCTCTGCAGCCCTGCGGTGTCTATTCCCGCTTGCTGTAGATATTTGATAGACAGTGGATGCACTTCACCCGAGGGTTGGCTGCCGGCGGAGCGAGCCTGAAGCAGGCTGCCACCAAACGCGTTGGTTACTGCCTCGGCAATAATGCTGCGGCAGCGGTTATGGGTGCAGATGAATAGCAGCTTCATGCCGGTTCCCCACAAAGATCGCGACTGCGCTGTGGCCGGTCGCCCATTTTTGTCAGCCTTTCACAGCAGTTGTAGGTGACCGCTACATTGTCTGTGGCCGTCGCGGTAATAATCGTCCTGGCCCAGCCTGGCAGCGCGGTGTTGATCGCGTAGTACATCCACTGCCCCTCTCGCCGGGTGGTGAGTACGCCGCAGTCGCGAAGTTGTGCCAGGTGGCGTGAGACTTTGGGCTGGCTTATATTTAGCGCAGCGGTGAGCTCGCAGACGCAAAGTTCATCTTGCGCATGAATCAGCAATACGGCTTTGAGGCGAGTTTCCTCAGCCAGGCATTTAAATAGTGATAACGGTTCCATAGTTGCTCCCGGGATTTGTCAGGCAATATATATGGAAAAACGTATATACGCAATTATGTATATATCTTTCCCAGAGCTAGTACTTGGTTGGCGCTCGCCGGAGCGCTAGGATGGGCAGGAACGGGCGCTGGCAATTTTGGCGTGTAAAAACTTCAGGAGTAATGGCATGAAACGTGTAATCCGAGCAATGGGCTTGCTGGTAACAGGTATGCTCGCAGCAGCGCAGGCGGCGGCCCAGTGGGAGTTGGACAGCGAAAGTTCCAGCATCAATTTTATCTCGGTTAAAAATTCGGCCATCGCCGAAACTCACAGCTTTGCTTCTCTAGTTGGTTATATTGGCAAGAGCGGTAATGTTCAGGTCAGTATCGACCTTAACAGTGTGGAAACCCTGATCCCGATTCGCAACGAGCGAGTGCGTAAATTGCTGTTTGAGACAGCCGATTTTCCCAATGCGACCGTTGCGGCGAATGTTGATCCGGCTGTGCTGGCGGCGGTGACCGAGGGCGGCACGGTCAGTACCGAAATTCCGGTCAAGCTGGGTTTGCACGGCATGGAGCAGAAGCTGACGGTTGCGGTGACGGTATTCAGCGATGGTGGCAGTTTACGGGTAATGAGTTCTCGGCCATTGATTCTCAGCGCTTCAGACTTTGGTCTTGCGGGCGGAATCGAGGCCCTACGTGAAGTCGCCGGACTAACATCAATCAGCACGGCGGTGCCGGTAACGTTAAACCTGCATTTCCGGCATGCTCCCTAGCGACATTCATCACCTTAAACTGGAGGCGAATGACGTGTCCCTCCACCTGGCTTGCCAGCCTTTAGATTGCTGCACCGGTTTGCAGGTGGAGAAAGCTCTCCACGCCCTCGAAGAACATCTGTACTGAAATAATCACCAGCAGCATCCCCATCAGCCGCTCCACCGCGATCAGCCCGCGGTTGCCCAGGGCCTTGAGCAGTATGGGCGCGCTCATCAAAATGACCGCCGAGGCTGCCCACGCTCCTACCAGTGCCAGGGTCCAGTCAAACATCCGATTGGGATCAGAGGTTACCATCAGCATGGAGATGGCAAGGGCAGAGGGCCCCGCGACCATGGGAATGGCCAAGGGTACGATAAAAGGCTCACCTTCTGGTTGCTCACCCATCAGGCCATAGGGGCTGGGGAAGATCATGCGTATGGCGATCAGGAACAAGATGATTGCGCCCGCAATACTAATGGACTCTTGACGCAAACCCAGCAAATTGAGCACTGCTTCTCCGCCCCACAAGAAGACAAGCAGCACCAACAGTGCTATTAACAATTCTCTGGCTAAAATCCATTGGCGGCGCTTTTCATCAACATCCTTGAGGATGGATAGAAACACGGGAATGTTGCCCAGTGGGTCCATGACGAAAAGCAGCGTCACAAATGCGGTGAGTGTGTCCAAAGCTCATTCCTGTTTCGAGTCTGTAGGGAGAGGCGACGTGACGGATGTTGAAACCAATAGAGGGTAAGTTGTCTCGCCCCCGCTTGTCTACATCGCACAAATTAAAACTGCCGTGGTGCTGTCTCTTGTTCACTGCAGGGTCGGCGGTGCGGTGTGTAGGTCGGACAATAACATTCGGCCAGTTCTCTGGGAGCTTAAACAAGTGCATTGATGCTCTACTCTGGTGCATGAATTGGGTTAATCTGTGGCCCATTGAAGCGGTATCGACTTAATACAACCGTGCTTTAATCGATGACTTTTTTTAGATGAACTTTATTAGCGTGCAGGATCAGGTATGACCTCGGAAAACCCGTGGACTCTTTATTGGCAGAGCGGCAATTTATACAGCTGCATCGCGTCGCAGGATGCAAAAGACCAAGCATATATTGATGAGTTCTGGGCGGAATTTGCCAACGGTATGGCTCAAGGTGCACAGCTGTTAGACCTCGCGAGCGGCAACGGTGCAGTGCCAGTTGCTCTTCTGGCAGCTAACACAAGTTTGTCTATCAGCGCTGTCGATCTGGCAGATATTGCGCCTGAAAGACTGGCAGAAAAATTCGACACCTTGGGTGAAGTACAGTTTTTCCCGGAAACAGATATCTGCGATTTACCGTTCGACGATGCCCGGTTTGACGGGGTAACCAGTCAATTCGGACTAGAGTATGCCCCACAGTCTCCGGCCTTACGCGAAGCTGCAAGGGTCTTGAAACCCGGCGCACCCATGCGCCTGTTGCTGCATCATAACGAAAGTGGAATCGTGCGCCCGGCGGAGACGGTGATCGCAGAAATAGAAGCGTTAACACGCCCTGATGGATTGATTGAACATCTTAAGCGGTTTGTGCGAGAGCAGGGTGAGCTGAGAGATTTAGAGGCTGCGGGTCGCGATTATCTAGATAATCCGGCGGGCAAATCGAAGCACATTTCGGGGCAGATTATGGCGGGCATAAGTCGGGTTATAGATGATCGCCAGTCGTTTCCTGAGCGGGCCCTGGCTCTGGCTTCCGGCATGGAGCAGCGTTTGGTTGCCGAGTCAGTTCGCCTTTCTCAATTGCGCAGTGCAGCTTTAGATGAAGCCAGCGCTTCATTATTGCAGATGGCAGCCATCGAAGCGGGGTTTGGTAGCGTTAGTATCGATGAGCAGTTTGTAGGAGACCAGGATCCCGCGCTAGTGGGTTGGGCGTTGCATGCACTGCGCTTATAGCAGTCATCACCAGATGCGATTGAACAGATGCCACCGAAGACGCGAGAGGGTATCATTTAGCTTAATTAATCTCGGGAATAAGCAGACATGACAGACTCTTCGCAAGCAGGCGCAACAGCGGGCATTAGAGCGCCCAAGGGAACAATGTTTCTCTATGAGCAGCCAGAGTTTCTGAACAGGGAGGATCACGGAAAGCTGGGCTGGCGAGGCATCGATAAGCCGTTTGAGTTCGCTGCCGGAATACGGTCGGTGCCGCTGGTGGCTTCTGAGATAAGTTCTGCGCAAAAGTTTTACCCTGTGGTTTTTTCCAGCAAGGAAAATGGAGTGCCTTTGGCGGTATTGTCGCTCATGAAAGATCGAAACATGTTTACAGATGAAAACGGGCAGTGGGAAGCGGGCGCTTATATTCCTTCTTATCTGAGGCGCCATCCGTTCGCTACGGCGATGGGTCCTGATGACCAGTTTGCTATTGTGATTGATCGCGCCGCCAAAGCCATCGTCGAGGATTTTGAGACCCCTTTCTTTGATAGCGATGGCTTATCGGCACAAACCCAACAAATGGTCGAATTTTGCGGCCAGTTTGAGGCCGAGCGTCGCAGAACCAAAGAGTTCAGCGACACGCTGTCGGAGCTGGGCCTGCTATCAGAGCAACAGGCCAGGGCCGGTGGAAATGAGGAATCTCAATCGATCGGTAGTTATTTCGCGGTAGACGTAGACAAGCTCAATCTGTTGTCTGCATCTGATTTGAGCGATTTGCATCAGAAGGGATACCTGTCCTTCATTTTTGCTCACGTATTCTCATTGGAAAACTGGAGTCGATTGTTGAACCGACGTGTCAAACTGATTGCTGAGGCTGATGCACGCGCAGGGCTTTAGTTTATTCTTTGAAAATTTAGGGGTTGCTCCAGACTGCTCATTCAGCGTTGAAACATCAGCGCTCAAGGCAACCCTGTTCGGCTAGCGCAGCAAAAAACTCGGGCATAACTTTTGCGTAACGTTGCCATCGCCCGACTGCAGTGTTGGATATAGAGCTTCTGACCTGCAATTCGCTGAAAGTAAAACTGGGGTTATCTTGAAGGTCTGAAATGAGGCACTCAGGATGCCAGGGCAGCTGACAAAAATCGGCTAGGGCTTTGCCGGCCTCCTCAGGATTGTCGACAAAATCTGCAAAGCTCTGGTCTTTGACTTTGGTCGGGTCAAGCTCCACCCAATAATCCATAAGACCTTGAGCCTGACACCAGGCATGACCCAAGGTGATTGCGTCACAGGCATAGTTATGCCCTTCCGGAAAGGGGCGTTGGTATATCGACAGGCAGTTGTCACGGGGCTCACGCCGCATTTGAATGACACGAGCGTGTGGAAACATTCCCAGAATGAGCCCGACGTGCTGAAAATTATGAGGCATTTTGTCGGTGAATATGTTGTTGGCTCCAGGAGAAAGTGCAATGTAACGCGAGGCCAAATCTTGCCATTGTGATGGCGACAGGCCCTGGGGTTCAGGCAAACGACCAGTCATTACATCTCGCTGATATTGTGCTGCGATAAATGTGAGCGCCTCGTTCTCACCTCCAGGAGTGACGCCTGCAAGCCTGGAAATCACTTTTTCGATGAGCGTGGTTCCAGAGCGTGGCATGCCAACAATAAAGATAGGGCGATATTGAGAGACGCACGCTTCTTTAAGCTGCGTTCTATGCTGCCGCCTAAGCCTATCAGTTCGAGTCGATTCAGCGTCAATGTCGTAAGTTCTGCCACTGTCAGCAAGAGCGCACTTTTGTAGCGCATTCGCTTGGTTGAATGCCTGCGCGGCGGCGGTAAGATCACCCAGGCGATCCTGCCCTGTGGCAACAGCGTAGAGCATTAATGTGCGATAGTAAGGTGTGGCTGCGCTCATTTCGTTGGCGAGCTCTAGGGACAATGCTGCCACGGAATCTTCAAGGTCAGTGTCATTAGCAGACTCAATTCGCAGTGACCAGGCTTGACCGTGGCCTGGCTGATAATCGAGAGCTGCTACGCTATTTTCTTGGGCGCTGCGCATGTTTCCGCCGAGTCGGTCCAGACGGCCGCGCAACACGTGATAGTCGGCGCCAGCTGCCCCGGCTTCTCGAGCGAGGCACAGCTGTTGGTCACTGTTGCTAACATCGCGAGCTATAAGGTATAGGTCTGCAAAACGCAGATGATCCGATGCCGTTGGTGTTATCAGCGTCAGGTAGTGTTTAAAGCTGGCAATCGCCAATGGATAGTCACGCAGTTTCCCGGCAGCTACCGATAGCTCAACGGCGATTTCGGGGTCGCTGCTGTTCGATTTCGCCAAGCTCCGTAAAAGCGCAACGGCGCGATCCCAGTCACCCAGTGCTCCCATGGCTCGACTGAGTAAAATTGTAGTAGAGGCTCGAGTAGGTGAACAACTGCGCAATAATTCCATGGCCGCGACAGGTTGCCTGAGATCCAGCAGGACTTTTCCTATTGCGTTGGCAAAATGTTCGTCCCCTGACGCCAGTGCAGCGCTGCGCAGAGCATGCTTGATGGCCTCTTTTATTTGCCCGCTCTTTTGCAGGGCGAGCGCGAGATTAAGGCCTATGTCTGCGGCGTGCGGTTCGATGACTGCCGCTTGCTCGAGCAGGTCTGCAGCTTTTTTATACTGCCCACTGCGCATTGCTAGTGTACCCAAACCAAAAAGGGCACTCGAATTGGTCGAGCTCTCGCTGAGCAGCTGACGATATAAGCGCTCCGCATTGCTCAGGTCGCCGCGCCGATGCGCAGACTCAGCTTCTTGTAACAGGTCGGAAGACATGGGAGAAGATGATACATTAGGAAGCTGCAGGACACATCGTAAATGCATTTATAAAGGGGCCATCAATGAGGCTTGCTGCCAATGCCGCTGATTGGACCGAGCAGTTTTCCCAGCGGCGACGAATACAGGTTCCAGGTCTACTTGATGATGCAAGCGCAGAACAGCTGTATCGCAGTCTCGCCAACCAGAAACAATGGAACCTCGCGTTCAATCGCAACGAAGAGCATGTGGACATTGGTTCGGACAGTGCTTCTGTTTGGACAGACGCTCAGAGCCTGCAATTTGATGAAATGATTTATGCAGGGGCGATGAATGGATTTCAGTATCGCTACAAAGCAGTGCCAATCTATGACGTTTACCATGATCGTACTCTACCCGGACATTTCTTTAGCACATTGTTCGAGTTCCTTAACAGTGAAGCATTTCTTGATTTTGGCCGAGAGTTACTTGGGCGACCGGAGATAGGTTTCTGTGATGCTCAGGCGACTTGCTTTGAGGCCGGCCACTTCCTCACCACTCATGATGACGATATCGGTGGTAAAAACCGAGTAGCTGCCTATGTCATCAGTATGACTAAAAACTGGAACCCGAATTGGGGTGGTGCCCTGCAGTTTTTTAATGGGCAAGGTAATATCGAAGAGGGTTTTTTACCCGCATTTAACACCTTGAACGTGTTTCAAATACCACAGAGTCATGCCGTAGAGTTTGTAACGCCTTTCGCATCGGGCCCGCGCCTGTCAATCACAGGATGGTTTCGAACCGGTAAAGATCCCCGAAGTTGATTAAGGCTGTTTTTTTATCGGTATTACGTCAAACGGTGCCGTCAGTCTGAAGTCGTCTTCCGCGCAATCGAAGTCGAATGTGCCGTGCCAGGCGTAGGAGGGAAATAGCGCAAGTTGACCCGGCAGTGGATGGATCACTCTTTCAACGATCTCTCTGTTTCCTAAATCCAGAGGGCTTTCACCAAACTTAATACAGCCGGCCGTGCTGTCTTGATTGCCCATACTGGAGGGCAAATGAATATAACAAGCGGAGCTGATCCAGCCCTCAGGGTGAACATGATTGACATGATAGCCATTGCTGCGCAGCTTTACTGACCAAGAACCAGAAAATTCAAACGCCGATGACTTCCGAGAAAATAAAGGGTGCTCAGTATCATTGGGCATCCGACTTATGTAGTCCTTCACCGCCGCTGACAACGCAGAGCGATAGAGCTGAATCACTGGATCCGATTTGTGCAGCAGCCGTCCAGGTGTTTGGGTGCCTTCAACCAGGGTCTGTCGCATAGGCGCGGCTTGAGTGCTATGCATGTTTAACAATACGCTTTGTAAGTGCTGTAAAAAGTCAGTCAGCGAGCGGTAACCTGGTGGCGTTGGCAGGGTGCTTACCTGAACATCTCTATTGTAATCAATCAGCCACTGGTAGCGCTCATCACCGAGAAGTCGCCAGGCTGTTCCAGTTAATGCCCAGTTAAGCTGATTGTTTGGTTGAATGACTAGCAGCGAATCCAGCAGAGGCAAAGCTGCGTCATAGTCGGCTTTGATCAGCATTAACTTAACAAGGTCTTGAGTGACCTCGGTGGATGGGGCCAGCTTTAGAGACGCCTCAAAGTTTTGCCTTGCCTGTACATAGTCACCGTCGTTGGCATATAGCTCGCCAGTGGCACGCAACAGCTCAGGCGTTTGTGTGGTGTGCATTGTTCGATCAACAAGGTCCCGCGCTTCATCATAGCGCTGACTATTGATTAAGAGCCGCAATAGGGAATGACGAAGAGCCATGTCCTGGGGTCGCTCTTTCAAAGCGATTTCATAGGAGCTTAAATAGCTGTCTGTTTTTCCCAACTGCCACTTAAGTTCACTCAGGGTCTCGTGCGCCAGTACATAGCCCGATTCCTTGTGAATCGCGTTTTCAAAGCAGTTTTCTGCTGTCTGGTAATCCTTAAGTTCGAATGCAACATTGCCCAAACTGACATCTATCTCAGCAACATCAGGCGCAATTGCGGCTGCCCTTTCGAAACAGATGCGTGCCTGTTCCAGTTCTTCAGTAAGCTTGTAACAAAGTCCCAGATTGTGAATCGCATTGACGTAACTTGGATTAATTTGTAATGCGGCCTGGTAACAGGGTACTGCCTGCTGGAACAGCTCCTGTTCGCGATAGACATTACCTAACGCGGTGAGCATGGGCGCCTTTTGAGTAGACAGGTCAACTGCGCGCTGTAAAAAAGTTATGGCGTTTGACAGGTCACCAGTTGATTGCAGCAATAATCCAAGGTTTTTAAAGGCGTCGAGATAATTTGGATTGAGTGTGATCGCGTCGCGATAGTGCTGCTCTGCACGCTCGGTTTGCCCAATAGCTTTGTAGCTGTTAGCGAGGTTATTGTGTACTTCAGGCTGTTGACGGTGGGCCTTCAGTGATGCTCGCATTGCCTCTATCGCTGCATCATGTAATCCCATATCCGCCTTTGCGAGTCCCTTCAAGTGAAGAAAATTTGCATCGGCTGGTCGCTGTCGCAAGTGTTCCTGAATTTTTTTCAGAGCAAGCTTTGGATTACTTTGAACTAGCTTGGAAAGCTGTTGAAGCAGTGCCTGGTAGCGTACACGAGGGTCAGTTGGCATTAGCCTGAATCCGGGACAAAAAAAAACGGCGGGCCTGAGCCCGCCGTTTTAGTTTAGCAGTTTAAGCGCTGATTAGAACTTGTAAGCTGCACTAACGAAGTAACGCGGTCCAAACAACGAATAAGTTGATGGGAACGTGTTTGCTTGCTCCTGCGAGTCTCCGAGCTTAGTAGGCTCAGTATCGAGGACGTTTTCAGCACCGAAGCTGAGGTTGAGGCCCTGCTCGAAAGCGTAGGCAACAGTCAGGTCCAGGTAGTACTCGTCGCCGATAGTCGGAGCAGCAAGCTCGCCTTTAGCAACGCCGCCATTCTCGATCTGGTCATCATCGGTCTCACCGATGTAACGCAGCAGACCAGAGAACGTCCAGCCACCAGACTGCCAAGTGGCACGGGTGTTCCACTGGATTTCAGGCAGTGGTGAACCACAGGTGTTACCGAAGTTGCCGGCACAAACGTCTACACGATCACCCAGTTCTGCAACCGGAGTAACATCGAACTCGTCCAGCCAGGTGCTGTTGAAGTTGATGCCCAGTGTAGAACCGTTGCCGCCGAAGCCGAAGCCGAAGTCGGTGGAGTAGTAAAGGTTAAAGTCGACACCAGAAGTCTCGATTTTACCGATGTTGGCGTTAAGAACGTCAACTCGATCCACGTTGCCATCCGCGCGGCGATTAATCGCTGTGCAGAAGTCGGAGCCAGCGTTCTGAACCACGTTGTAACAAAGGTCCAAAACGTTAGTTACGCTGCCACCAAGAACGGAGATCGCGTCTTCAACTTCGATGTCGTAGTAGTCAACCGTGATATCCAGGCTGTCCAGAGGCTGCCAAACAAATCCTACTGTGTAGGTGTTTGAAGTCTCTTCTTCCAGATCGGGGTTACCGCCGAAGCGTCCTTCAATCTGGCTGTTTGCCTGGGTGAATTTACCAACATCAGCAGGATTCACGCCGCTGGCGACACAAAGGCCGACATCGGTAACACCGGGTTGGAAACCACCAACACTACAAGGGTCGTCTGCACCCGGGAAGCCATTTGACTGGCCCAGGAACAATTCAGACACGTTTGGTGCACGAACCGCTTCCTGATAACCAAAGCGCAGCTTGAAGCTTTCCAATGGCGACCAGTTAACTGCCGTGGCGAACGAATTCACACGATCGTCAAGGTTGCTGTAGTCGGAAGTACGAGCAGCACCCCACAGTGTGAGGTCCTCAGCGAAAGGCTTGTCTGACAGTAGAGGGATAGAGACTTCAGCGAAGAACTCAGAAGCTTTGTAGCGTCCTGCTGTCGCTTCACCGGCGTTAAAGCCCAGTACGTCGCCAGAGGCCAGGAAAGTATCCGGGCGGTAAGAAGACTCGTCTGAGCGGTGCTCGTAGCCCAATACAACAGCCACAGGGTAATCGGCAGAAGGAATGGTCCAAAGGTCACCGAATACACTGGCTGAAAGCACTTCCTGGCTGATGCTGGTTACGTTGGTCGCGCCGATGTTGACGAAGTCAACAGCCGCTCGACTGATGTTGCCTGCACCGAAAATGTTCATGGGAACACAACCGCCAGAAGGATCCTGACACGCTGTACCAGCATCGTTGGTGGCAACCGCTTGAATGAATCGCGAGGCTGACACGTCGTTGTTCAACGAGTTGGACTGGTCCAGGTTTGAGTAGCTGTAGTAAGCATCGTAAGACCAGTTGTCGCTGATGTCGCCATCAGCACCCACCAGAACGCGGAATGCATCCCGCACGTCAATAGACTGGCGTGAGCCGTTCTCAACCATACGACGACCAATAAAGCCCAGGGCATTGTCGTCACCATTAACTACGCCGTCACCGTTAGTATCGGTGCGGATGGTGTCGAGCGCGCGCTGTGCTTCAGTTGAGAAGAAGGCGCTGTCCGGGTTGATTTCAACCGTAGTAAACGCTGGAGTAGGTGCCAATTCCTGAGGAACTTTGTTGTAGGAATAAGCGAACTCACCGTAGGCGCGTACCTTTTCGTTCACGTCGTAGTGAGAGAAGGCGCTGATCAGGTAGCGTTCCTGCGGCAACTGCAAGAAGTTGTCTGGCGCGTAGTTAAAGCGGCTATCTGGCTCAACCCAGGGAAGCGCTTCGCCATTGGGTCCGAATGTACCCAGCGAATTACCGGTAACTGGATCAGTGGGGTTATCGAACAAACGAGTGCCCGGAACACCTGAAGAGCCACCAGGCGACAGGATTGGTCTGCCGTTGGCATCGGTGTTCTCTGTAAGGGCTACGTCAGAGAACTTGCGATCGCCCTGGAACAATGCTTCACGCTTGCTGTAAGAAGCGTAGATAACAGCGTTACCACGACCTTCGGCGAAGTTACCGCCCATCGTGATATCGATGTTGTATTTCTCAGCGTCGCTGTCAGAGGTCATGTCATACAGACCGGTGATTTCAACACCTTCGAAATCGTCGATCATGTTGAAGTTAACAACACCTGCAATCGCATCGGAACCGTATACGGCAGACGCACCACCAGTAACCACGTCAACGCGCTTAATGAGCGTGCCGGGGATGGTGTTAAGGTCAACAACGCCAGACTGAGTTGCTGGAATCCAGCGGCGGCCGTTAACCAGCACCAGCGTGCGGGACGTACCCAAGCCGCGAAGGTCGACACGTGCCGTGCCGTCACCGGGGTTGTTAGAGCTGGGTCCGAAACTGGGGAGCGTGGAGGGCAGCTCTGCCAATTTCTGTTCAACGTTAATGGTGCCTGAAAGTGCAAATTCTTCGGCGCCAATGGTCGTGTAAGGGCTTACCGCTTCTAGATCCGGACGCTTGATCCGGGAACCGGTAATGACCACTTCTTCGATCATTTGCTCTTGTGCCGTTGCCAGCTGCGCTACGGGCATGGCTGCAGTCACTGCACCAGCACCAATAGCGAGTCTGACCGCGGAAGTCAGCTTATTAGTCTTCATAATTACCCCTGTAGTAATTGCGAACATTATGTAATTTAAAAGTTGATGACCAGACCCAGCCTGACTGCGGCCTTATTTAATCTGGATGTGTCGAATGTGAGACGTTTGGCGAATGTGTGCCCTCAAAGGCAAAAGTGTGAAAATTCACACTTTTCGCGCACGGTCTGCACTTCCTGGGGGATTCGGTGTCTCAGCACTTTTTTTCCCGACCCAGAGACTACCGAAATGGGGGTCGAAAGATAAGTTTAAACGCACCCTGTTGTGGCATATTCACAGTCCGGGAGCCTCAAAAACAGCAAATGACTAACTTTTGCACCGGATTACTGAGAATTGGGCCCTTTAACCGGTGTGAAACCAGCCAGTCATCGATAGCCTGGGTTCTCTGGCAAAGGGCGTTACGTAGGTCACCGAATGGATATGACGGACATCGAACAGCGCCAAGCTGTTGAATTGAGGCGCCCAGGCGTCACGTGGAGTGCCGTCTTCCTCAAAAAACTGCAATAAGCCTCCCCAGTCCGGGTGCCAACTTTTGCTGAAGTTAAACACGTAGGCAACACGCCTTTGCTCGCCAGCGGGATCATCTCTGTGCCGGGTAAGGAAATTTCCCGGTGTGTATTGGGTGGCATGACCATCGGCGCCGACCAAGCCAGCCTCGCCCGTGACTGATCGCACGAAATTTAGCATGTCATCGCTATTGAGGTAATCAAATAGCGTTTGCAGCGGTTCAAGCGCGGGGATGTTTTTTGCGCGACCATCTGTCAACCGATAGCCTCCGTAGAGGAACCCAACTCCCTCGCCTGCCTGGCGCACCAGTTGTTCTTGCAATTGCCGTTTCGCAGTGTCGCTCATTGCTGCCATTTCGCTGGCGGTAAACGCACGGTTCTGACCCTGCACAGACATCAACTGTTCAAACGGTATCAAGCTGTAGTAAAGACCCTGCAACTGCTGTGCAAGCTCTGGCTGTAAGACATCGGGAATTCGAATTCGCTGATCGGCGCTATATTTTTGCGCCAGTTCTTCAGTATTTAGAGAAGATGAAAGCATTTTTTTTCTTGGCTATTGGGTTGATGAAACACACTATCACAGTGGCAGCTGTCGCGCCGCCAACCAGCGGGCCCTGGCGGTAAAACTGCGCTGAATGGCATCACATTCCCCTTTGCTGAGGTCCGGGTGCCATATTGAAAAGATGAGTACCACCCGCTGCTCCCCGCCAGGGTTTATCGCCTCATGGATATAACTGTCGTCAAACGCCAATATGCGCCCTGGGACCCATTGCCGTCGTTGGCCGGCCACGGTTAATGAGCACCCGGGCGGGACAATAAGAGGAAGGTGGATCGTCAGGCTGTGATTAGAAAGGCCAAAGTGGGGCTTAATGTGCTGCCCGGGCTTCAAAACGGAGAAAAAAACCTCATAGGGAAGACTGTCCATGCCATAAAGCGGCACCTGCTCGAGTGCAGCGAGTGTGACTGGAAAATATTGAGCAACCTTACTCTGCAACTTTCCGTCTCGGTACAAGTCAAGCGCGGTCCAATTGAGCGAGCCTTGCAACTCGGTAAATTGCGGCCCCAGCTTCATTTCGACACCCAAATAAGGCCTGCAGACGGCATGCAAGCTGCCCTGTGCATCGCTAAACTCTTTTACTATGTCGCCACTGAGTGCTTCGAGGTGCTCAACCCAGCGAAGGCCTTGAAGGTCATGCCAGGGGCGGGCGGTTAATTCGGGAATATAAAAAAGAGAAGGGCGTTGCTGGTCAGTGTGGTAATTGAAGGGCGTGTCGGTAGTTTGAGGCCAGATGGCTCCCGTTATTTTGTGAGATGGCGTTGTGGTGTTGCTCGAATCACGGTGTAGTTGGGAAAAATGTTCTCTGAGGGCCGTTGCAGCGGCGACGAGTCGCTCCCCTGTGGGGTCATTGCGGTGCGGTGGGTTTAGCAGCGCGGGTTCGAGGTCTGAACCTAATGACCATACCTCGATCGCCTCATCCCGTCGGCCCATCTGCTGCAAGCAAAACCCCGAGTATAAATAGGTCAGAGGGTTTTGGGGTGCCAGACTAATGGAGCAAAGGTGCGCAGCCAGCGCCTTTTCTGCAGTACCCAGCTGCTCTTCAACCGACCCCAGTCGGTGCTGGATCTCGGCGTCATCCGGGCATAGCCTGCCCAGGCTTCTCATCAATTCGAGACATTGCTCATCGTCACTGTGGGCGATTGCGCTCTCTAATTGCGCCTCCAGCGACTCTTGCTGAGCTTTTTTCCCATTCAACGACACGGGTTATCCTCGATTACTGTTGAGCATGCGAATGGTCACAGGTCACTTACCGAAAAATTCTATATCTGGATTTTCACAACATATTGGACGATATAAGGCCTTAAAAAGAGATTTTATTTGCACGTAGATCGCTTTTTTGGCTAATTTTGAGTATAAAAACGCCACTTTAAGCTTTGGACGAGGCGGTCCCAGGACGATTTACTGTTATTTGCGTCGCCTAATCCGGATTTTTCCTTCTCTTCCGTCGATGCGCAAAACATAGCCGATGCCGTCGTTAGTCACTATCGCCCCAAAATCACACCCCTGGAAAGCCAAGCGCTGTCGGTCAACTTGCTTCCAAACCTGGCCATTCTCGAGCTTGAAGTACCAAATCCCGTCTATGTTTTTTTGGCAGAGAACAACGCGAGTCTTCATCTGTTGCTCGGCTTCTTGTTCCGCGGCTGACTTTGTTTCGAATTCGTACCCGCCCATCGTATCCTTGTCATTGCTGCTCTTCACCTCGACACTGGCGGCGGTCGCGGAAGCAACTTCAGCAGTACTTTCTTGCTCGGCATGGGTTACCCGCCGACCTAATGACTCGTAGCATTCAACGCGGTCTTCACGATTTTCAATCCCTGCACAGTGTTTTAACTCTGCGACGATTGAATCGGAATTTTCGGCCGCTATTTCGGCAGTAAAGCCGACGGAGAACAGAAGACAAAGAAGCGTAGTAATTGATCGCATTATGTTTATAGAACCTTGCTCAAAACAAGCTAAGGAGTATACCAGCGAGAGTGGCGTAGCGGCGAACCCGTTCGGTTTGACTTGAGATCAGTAGCCGTTTCGCCTCCATCCGTCCGAGTGTTCAACCCTATTTTCTCAATGTCTCCTGCTTATTAACGATGAGATTGAAACAGCTCATCGACAAAAAGCCTCAACTTATCCCTATAGGTCTTCGGTTGGGCGAAACTGACTATTTTCAGTGTAATTCTTACCCTATCTTCTTTCTCAAGGGCAGGCGTCATAGGAAGCCGCCTGTTTTAAAAAAGGCAATTATGCCGTCGACTTAAGAGTAGGGAGAACCATTATGAAAAACGCTAGAATGAATAAGCTGTTTTCTGCCGCAGTGATCGCGGTTGTCGTAGGTACCGTAACAAGCGTGAGCGCCGCGTCATACGATGAAACTTACGTTACAACGAGCGCGGAAGGCCTGCGTCAGGTTACCGTGTCCTATGCTGACCTGGATCTGAAAACTGATCGCGGCCAGGAAACACTTTATTACCGGATGGCCCGGGCGGCAGATACTGTTTGTGGATCTCGTAATCCCAGCAAAGCTGGCGGAGCTCGCCAGGTCTCTCAAAATAAGGCCTGTTTCAAGCGCGCTATGGGCCAGGGCCTTGCACAAACCTCAACATCGCAGGTTGTCACAATCAGTAACTGAGCGATGTAGCAAGCCAGAAGCGGCGGCATGAATGCGCTGCATCTGGATCTTCAATTGCCTCACTATCCCGGCTTAGGACGCTTAGTGAGGCCGCAGGCACTGCAGCGCAAGGTAGAAAACATCGGTTTCGAATTGGCCAGCTTAACTAGAAACGTTGGCTCAAGCGGGTATACCAGAATCGCCCCTTCAGCTCGTGGGTCCTGCCATCGATATTGTCGTTGAAAGCTGATACTGCCAGTGGCGCTTCTTCATCGAGTAGATTGTCAATTCCCAACGTGAGGCGCAGCCCGTCCAACACGTCAAAAGTGTGGCTCAGCTGCAGGTCATGCAATACCCAGCTATTGATACCCCGCGTGCGCTGGGTGCCCGGCACCAATTCTGTGATTGCGTCGACGTAATGTAACTGCCAGCTCCCTCGCCATCGCTCTTGGCTCCAGCGAAGGCCGAGCTGGGCCTTCCATTCTGGAATGCTTCCGGGGCCTTCAGAGGCTTCGTCCCTGAAGGTGCCTGCGAGGTCTCGACGCGGCGCGTCGCTATCTAACCTTGTTTGATAATTTTCTATCCAGGTAGCGCCTCCTACCACGCTGATCTGTCCCCAGCTTTTGCGCGGGTAATGATAAGTCAGTGCTAGATCTGCGCCGGAAATTGAGCGCTCGCCAATGTTAATATTATTGGCTTGCACTAGTGTTAGATTGCCCAACTCATCTCTTTCAATATTGTCATCAAACGCGCCGGCCCTCGCATTTTGGTTGAGGATAAATTGCGCGCTGGAAGCAACCACATCTTCCTGGTCAATCTGAAAGTAGTCCAGGGAAAAAGCCAGGCCAGGTGCTGCCGTCGGCGTCCACACGACCCCGGCGCTATAGCTGTCTGAGGTTTCGGGCTCGAGTAGTTCGTTGCCACCTTTGACGGTGAGAAATTGGTTGCGAGTCGCGTCAGCAAGCAGGCTACAGCCCTGAAGCACGCCAATATTCGCAGCCTGGGTGCAGGGGTCTTCGAGCAGGTCCTGGCTTTCTGTGTCCCCCGCATAAAGCTCGTTCAGGCTGGGAGCTCTAAAGCCCTGGGCATAGTTGGCACGCAACAGAAACTCAGGGTTTACCTGCCAGCGAACGCTGGTTTTAGGGTTGGAGGTGCCGCCAAAATCACTGTAGTGAGAGAAGCGCAAAGCTGCTTCAAGGTCTATTCTGGATAGCCCATTGGAGCTTTGCCACAGCGGCAGCAGCGTCTCGAGGTAAAGTTCATAAACCGTTCGCTCTCCCTTTGTTGCTTCGAAGTTGGTAGCACCTATGGTGCTGGTGTTCTCCAGCAATGCCGAGGGTTTCTTTTTGGTGGACTCGTCCCGACCTTCTAGACCAAAAGCAATTTCAACGTTACCGGCCTCAAGTGAAGCGATCGCGCTGCTGAAATTCAGGCTGACAGCAGACAGGCGAGAGTAACCGCTCACGTCTCCCCGGGCGGAGATATAATTGATTTGATCTTGGGAAATGCTCCCTGCCGGACCAATCAGGTTAACCGGCGTGCAGCCATCAATCGCCGAGCCCTGGCACTGCGAAGATGGCCCGATCGCTCGCCTCAAGCGGTCAGCATTGACTAAATTGTAGCGAGTTTCACTGGCGTCGCTGCGGCTATAGCTATAGCCAATATCCCAGTTCCAGTCTTTAAACAAACCCTCAATGACGGCGCTAAACCGCGAAACCTGCGATTCATTGCGCTGCCGCCGATCAGGCAGTTCAACTAGCCGTCTGCGCACATCGCTGAGCTGAGCACCAAAGGTATTGTAAGCACTGTCAGCGGCGACAAAGAGAGGCTCTTGTTCAAACGCCGTGAAGATAGGCGTTGGAGCAAGCGTTGCTTGCGCATCAGTCTCCAAGTAGCTCGCCTCCAAAAAGCCGGTGACGCGCTCGCTGAAATCGTAGCTGGCGTTGGTATAAATGCTACTCCGCCGCAGCGGCACCACTGCCGTAGTGAAGTCCTGGTAGTTGAACAAGTCTTCGTTTGTCGCCGGTCGATAGTTTCTCTGTCGCTGGGCGATTACGGTTTGGCCGTCAGGCAAACCAACGCGAGCATTGGGCGTAGCGCTGGAGCGTCTATCGGTGCCACCTTGCGACCGAGTGTCCGCATTGCGTGAAACATTGCGATCCCTGCTGTTGATCGCGCCCTGTTCGTAGTGCGATGCGCTAATGAAAAAAGAGCCTTCGCGCAATCCTGTCCCGTATTGAAGCGTATAGTTCCTGGTATCCAGGTCGCCCTTGCCAGTTTCACCATAGAACGCTTCGGCGAGAAAGCCGTGGAAGTCGCGCTTCATGATAATGTTGACTACGCCGGCGATCGCGTCCGAGCCGTAGATGGCACTAGCGCCATCCTTGAGGATTTCGATACGCTCTACCGCCGCCGGTGCGATGCTATTGAGGTCTACCGAGCTTCCGGCGAGCCCGTCGTTAGCGACCCTTCGGCCATTAACTAAAACCAGAGTGTTGGTGGCAGGAAGGCCACGGAGTGTGACTGTGGCTGTGCCATTCCCTCCGTTTGAAATTGCGGTGCTAAGCGCGTTGCCTGATACCGCGGGCACAAATTTGAGTAAGTCGCCAAGCGTTTGAGCGCCGCTTAACTCAATATCAGGCGATGAGAGAATATCGACAGGTGCGCCTCCGGTATAGCCGTTTCGGCGTATCCTGGAGCCTGTGACGGGTGCACCGTAGACCCAGGTTTCTTCAAGCCCGGGGGTGTAGATCGGATATTCCGCCACCATTTGCTCTGGCGTAATGCACGCGCTACTTTTTGGTCCACAGGTTTTCGCGTACACCGTTATGACGCGCTCGTCGACCAGCGTCCACTCCAGATTGTTACCCGAGAGCAACACATCCAGGGCTTCTGCTGTAGTTGCCGTGCCCACCAATTCGTTAGCGGGAAGGTCTCTGATGAGGCGATCTGAAAAAACGATGGGCTGACCGCTTTGCTGACTCAGCTGAATGAGTGCGCTGGAGAGCCTCGGGGCCTTAATGGTGAAGTGAACAGTTTCTTCTTGCTCACTTAAAACCACATTTACAGTGAGCAGGGAAAATAGAGCAGCAAGGAAGACGCCGCGCCACTTTGGGCGCGCGCCAGGCGGTCTTGCCAAGCTGTGTCCATGAGCAGCTATTGCTATCACCCCGAGAGCAGCGAATCGCCACAACTCTTTGATTTTTATATGTTACCTATAGGGAACGAAGCCTCTACAGACTGCTGAGGCTGATTCCGTGCAATATCTTTATATCTTACTGCTCGGCTTTGAGCAACAGAACGGATGTGTCGCTCAGGGGGGTGATTTGAAGGTCCAGGCTGACCGCGATAGCGCTGAGAGAGGCTTCGGGCTGGTCGAGCTGTAAAACACCAGATACGGTGAGTGCCGCCACGTTGGGATCGGCGATTATGATTCTGGTTTGTTGATAGCGCTCCAATTGCTCGATCAATGCAGGCAGTGGCATTTCTTCAGCAACCAGTTCGCCCCGCTGCCAGGCCATCTGCTTCGAAACATCGTCCGATGACGAGAGTTCCCAACCGTCGATCCCGGTAATCAGCCGCTGATTCTCAAGTAACAACTCTGCCGCGTGCAAGCGACGGCCTGTTTGCCCGATGTCGCTGACTTCAACAACGCCTTCCGTTACCGTGACATCGGTGCTGTTGTCGTCGAGATAAATGTTAAACGCCGTGCCAACAGCTGTAATTCTGGCTTCGCCCGCATCGACATGGAATGGGCGCTGTTTATTTGGACTGACCTGAAACCAAACTTCGCCCCGCTCTAGATCAACGTGGCGCTGGTCATCCGTGTAGGTGACAGAAATAGTGGAATTGGTATTTAAGTGGATGACCGAGCCGTCAGGGAGGTCTACGGTACGACGCTCGCCCATGGCGCTGCGGTACTGGGTGCTGACCGGGTCTGATGGCAACTGCGGCCACAAGAACACAGCCAAAACCAGGCAAGCAGCGGCAACCATGGCGGTGGCCAGCCAGCGCGAACGGTTGGCTGCTTTGTCGATGTTTACGGGGATATGACGCACGACCGCAAGATCGTCCCATAACGCCTGCGCTTCATCCATGGCGCGACGATGCGAGTTGTGTTTACCGAGCCAAAGCGCGAAGGCTTGCCTGTCTCCCTCTGAAACGGCATCCGAACGCAAGCATGCAACCCAATTTAAGGCTGCTTCACATACTTGCTCGTATTGTTTGTTAGTTTCCTCGTTCATGGTATTTACCGCAGCATCCTGCCGCTTGAGTTCCTGCAGCCCCCCCTCCCGGGGAGCTAAATAAGTTTAGTAGCTATATAGATGGGACGAGCGAACTAAAAGTTCCCTCAATAGATGATTATCGAAAAGTGTGAATCTTCTTATGAGGATTTATCCGGCGGTTGGCCTGTATTAAGCGCAGTGCGAAAATGTTTTAGTGCGTGCAATATGTACTTTTCTACGCTGGAGACCGATACATCCATTTGCCGGGCAATCGCGCTATAGGATAGACCGCTTTGGCGGTGCAGTAAAAAAGCCTGCTTCACTTTGAAAGGTAATTCTTCTATCGCCCGGTTGATGGTATCCAGCTTTTCCCTGGCATCAAGAATTTGTTCTGGAGAGGCGCCGGCAGCATTGTAATCCATAGGTTCGCCGTCCACAGACTGACTTTTCTCTGACTTCAGGAACTTGAAATGTAACTGGCGCCGACGCAGTTGATCTACGGCCAGATTGGTGGCTACCTGGAACAGGAAGGCACGCGCGTTATCCAGGTTCTCAGGTTGCTCCAGCCGGTGTAACCGCATGTAAGCTTCCTGAGCCAGTTCTGCGGCGTCCTCTGAGTTGTCGAGTTTGCGTGCCAGATATTTTTCCAGCGGCACCCCGTGCTCTGCAACCAGGTCGGCGATAAACTTGTCTTTGTCATTAGCCACGATGAAATCATGCCACTTGAAGCTAGCCTGTGGCCAGCCTCAAATAATAGGCTCCCTAGAACAGCACACGTGAACGGATAGTGCCGTCAATTGCTGCGAGTTTTTCCAGTGCGATATCACTGTATTCGGCATCTACATCTATCACCACATAACCTACTGATGCAGTGGTTTGCAGGTACTGGGCGGAAACGTTGACCCCTGTTTCAGAGAATACGTTATTGATGGCGCTCATTATCCCAGGAACGTTGCGGTGTATGTGCAGTAAGCGGTGGCTGCCAGCATGTTCGGGTAGAGCCACTTCGGGGAAGTTGACTGAAGAAATAGTGGTGCCGTTGTCGGAGTACTTCGCCAGCTTTTCGGCGACTTCCATACCTATGTTTTCCTGTGCTTCAACAGTGCTGCCACCAATGTGAGGCGTCAGGAAAGTGTTGTCATACCGGCGAAGCGGCGAGATAAATTCATCGTCGTTGGAGCGCGGCTCCACCGGGAATACATCGATCCCGGCGCCGCCCAGTTTGCCCTGCGCCAGCGTATTGGCCAAAGCGTCTATGTCCACTACGGTGCCACGAGACGCGTTAATTAAAATAGCTCCTGCCTGCATCTGTGCGAGCTCATTAGCCCCTATCATATTCTGAGTGGTCCCAGTTTCTGGCACATGCAGGCTGATTACGTCAGCGTTGGCGAGCAATTGATTGAGGCTGGGAACCTGGCGAGCATTACCCAGTGGCAACTTGTTAATGACATCGTAAAACTGTACCTGCATACCCAGGCTTTCCGCGATAATGCCCAGTTGCATGCCGATGTTGCCGTAGCCAACGATGCCCAGCTTTTTACCGCGAATTTCAAAGGAATTAATCGCGGTCTTCATCCATTGCCCCCGGTGGGCTGCCGCGTTCTTCTCTGCCACGCCTCGCAACAGCAATATGGCCTCTGCGATAACCAGTTCGGCGACGCTTCGGGTGTTGGAAAATGGCGCGTTGAAAACTGCTATGCCTCTGCGCGTTGCCGCTTCCAAGTCAACCTGGTTGGTGCCAATGCAGAAACAACCTACGGCGGCCAGTTTCTTTGCTGAGGCGAAAATTTCTTCGGTCAGTTGAGTACGGGAACGAATCCCAACAAAGTGGGCGCCGGCAATGGCTTGTTTCAGTTCTTCTGGAGGAAGCGCCTTTTTGTGCACTTCGATATTGGTGTAGCCGTCTCTTTGCAGAGTCTCAATTGCAGAAGGGTGAACCCCTTCCAGCATTAGAAATTTGATCTTGCCCTTGGGCAGTGATTGTACGGTCATGACCGGTAAATCCTGTGTAGTAAATGGCCGGGGAAATGGGCCGGGCTGGAAAAAAGGCGCGTATGGTACCATACGCGCCGCCTGAAATTGCCCACTGTTATAAATGCTGGAGGAACCTTCTGTGGTGCTGCTTGAAACCGCTACTCTCAATGCCCTGCAAGCTATTGTCGGGGAAGACCGGGTGCTCACTGACGATGACAGCCTGCGCCACTACGGGCGTGATTGGACTCGCTTTTACCAGCCTGCTCCCAGCGCAATCGTGTTGCCTGGAAGTGTTGATGACGTGCAGGCTATTGTGCGCTTGGCCGCAGACCAAAAACTGGCCCTGGTCCCTTCAGGGGGCCGCACTGGACTCAGTGCCGGTAGTGTCGCCTGCAACGGCGAGATAGTGCTGGCCCTGGATCGAATGAACAGTATTTCAGACTTTAATCCAATGGACCGCACCGTGCGCTGCGGCGCGGGCGTAATTACAGAACAGTTACAACAGTTCGCGGCAAATCAGGGCCTTTATTACCCGGTAGATTTTGCATCGGCAGGGTCTAGTCAGATAGGCGGCAATATTTCTACCAACGCTGGCGGCATCAAGGTTATTCGCCACGGCATGACTCGAGATTGGGTGGCTGGTCTGAAATTAGTGACCGGCACGGGTGAGTTGCTGGACCTTAATCAGGGCTTGATCAAGAACAATGCAGGCTACGATCTCAGGCAGCTGGCGATTGGGGCGGAGGGCACTCTGGGTATTGTAGTTGAGGCGACCATGCAATTGGACCGAGCGCCTCGTGACCTCGCGGTGATGGTATTGGGCGTGTCCGATATGTCAGCCATCATGGAGGTGCTGACTGCCTTTCAAGCAGCAATAGAGCTCTCTGCCTTTGAGTTTTTTTCCGAGCTCGCTTTACAAAAGGTGGTGGAGCATCAGGGTTTGCAACGCCCGTTTGAGACGCCTTGTGAATATTATGCCCTGCTGGAATTCGAGCAGGCTGACGAATCTGTTCTAGACCAGGCGATGGTTTTATTTGAGCAGTGCGTGGAACGAGGCTGGGTGCTGGACGGCACGGTGAGCCAGAGTGAAACCCAGGCCAAGAATCTGTGGCGTTTGCGCGAGGATATTTCTGAGACGATCACGCCATGGACGCCTTACAAAAATGATATATCAACGGTGATTTCTAAGGTGCCCGCCTTTTTGGCGGAGGTGGATGCGGCCGTTAAAAAGAGTTATCCGGATTTTGAGATTGTCTGGTTTGGTCATATCGGCGATGGCAACGTGCACTTGAATATCCTCAAGCCCGATGCGTTATCTGTCGATGAGTTTCGGGCACAGTGCGGCGAGGTTTCCCAGTGGGTATTTGAAATTGTGCAGCGCTATGGCGGATCGGTTTCGGCAGAGCACGGGGTGGGCTTGCTAAAGAAAGATTACCTGCATTATTCCCGGTCGCCGCTAGAAATAGAGATCATGAAGCAGATTAAGAAGGTGTTTGACCCGCAGGGGATTATGAATCCTGGGAAAATTTTTGATCTCTGAGTTTTTTTAAAGCGTAGCGACTAAAGTAACCTTAGGGGTTCTTCCTGCAATGTCGCCAGTTGTTCCCGCAGTTCCAATATATGCTCTGCCCAGTAGCGCTCTGTGTTAAACCAGGTAAATGATCTTGGGAACGCCGGATCTTCCCAGCGCCTGGCGACCCAGGCGGCGTAATTAATTAGCCGCAAGGTTCGCAACGGTTCAACCCAGCGTAATTGCCTGGGGTCAAAGTCACAGAATTCGGAATAGCCCTCTATCAGCTCAGACAGCTGTATCTCCCGGTCATGGCGCTCGCCATTGAGGAACATCCAAAGGTCCTGCATCGCTGGGGCCATTACGCAATCGTCCAGGTCGACAAAATGGGCGACGTCATCTCGCCATAAAATATTACCTACATGGCAGTCGCCGTGAACCCGGATTTCATCTTCTGCAGTCGGTGTGTAGGCATCTATTACCGTCTTTAACAAGTCTGCGGTGAGCGTTTCATAGGCTGGTCGCAATTCCTTGGGTATGAAGTTCTGCAGCAGAAACTCGCGGTTGTCCGCCAGCATGCGCTGTATGCAAATGCGCTGGCGGTGCTGGAAGCGCGAGGCTTTACCCACGGAGTGAATTCGACCCAGAGTGCGTCCCAGTACCAGTAGATTGTCCAGGTTGTCCAGCTCTGGCGGATAACCACCGCGGCGGACGAACAAGGCAAATTGAAAGCCCTGGTATTCATGTATGGATCGCCCCTGCTCATCCACCATAGGGGCAACGACAGATATTTCGGCGTCCTGCAGCTCCAGGCTGAAGCTGTGTTCTTCTTCGATTTGCGCTAACGACCAGCGCTCGGGACGATAGAATTTGGCAATAAGTGGCTCCCCGTCTTCGATGCCCACTTGATAAACGCGGTTTTCGTAGCTGTTGAGGGCCAGCAGGCGAGCGTCGGAGAGCCGGCCTGTGGATTCTACTGCGTCGATGACAGTATCGGGAGTGAGCGGGTCGTAGGGATGGCTGTTCATTGTCGGTCTTCCGCTTCACTCAGCAGGGCCACGCTTTTTATCTGGGCGAAGACTTTATCTCCTACTTGCAGTTCTAGTCTCTCGGCAGATTTTCGGGTGATTCTTGCCAGCAAGTGCTGTTCTCCAAGGGCTAGCCGCAGCAGCAGACGAGCGCTGTGGCAGGTTTCGATTTCCTGAATAGTCACTGGCAAGATATTGAGAATACTGCTGTCCTCTGGTTTTGCCAGGCAGATACTCACGTCCCGCGCGGGTATTCGCAAGCGCCGCTGTGATCCCAAAGGCTGGTCGAGGTGATTAACGAACAGGGTTTCGCCTTCCACGCTGATCTGGGTGAGAGAAAATGCGTTGTCCTGTGCTTCTATTTCGCCCAGCAGGATGGCTGCAGCCTGCTCCTCGCGAGCTAGGCGACTATCTAACCTGGTGGACATTTCCAGCATTGAGCCCTGATCCTGTAGCTTGCCATCTTCCAGCAACAACAGGTGGTCGGCCAGCTGGCTGACTTCTTCGATATCGTGGCTGACATACAACATGGGCAAGTCGAGTCCCTGCGCGAGCTGCTGTAATAGCGCCAGGCATTCGCGACTGGCTTGTTGATCGAGGTTGGCGAGTGGCTCGTCCAGCAGCAGTAACCGGGGCGCGCTGAGGAGCGCGCGGCCAATTGCCACTCGCTGTTTTTGCCCCGCGGAAAGCGTATCGGGTGTTTGCGACAACAGGTTTGCAAGCCCCAGTGTGGAGACCAGCTCGTCCTTCGGCATTGGGCAAGGGCCCATTGCCCGCTTCCCGGCATAATCCAGGTTGCCTTGAACCGTCAGGTGGGGAAACAGGCGGGTGTCCTGAAACACATAGCCAATACGACGTTCCCAGGGTGGCGTTGGCTTGCCCCCGTTAAACCAGTCATTGTCACCGTAGCTGATTTTGCCGGCATCTGGATTGCGTAGACCGGCAATGCAGTCGAGCAAGGTGCTCTTGCCACTACCGCTGCGTCCATAAATCGCGGTAACCCCCGTTGCCGGAATTTCACAGGCCAGATCCAGGCAAAAATCACCATGGCCCTGGCACGTCACTGCCATTGTCAGGCTCATATGCGTACCCGCCACGCCGCGGGACCGTTGTTGCGGTAGATAAGAAATAATAGCGCCAGCGAAAACACCACGAGGCCGCCAGCCAATCGGTGCGCTTCAGCGAAACGAAGGGTTTCCACCTTGTCGTACAAGGCAATTGAAAGCACCTGGGTTTCACCGGGGATATTGCCGCCAATCATCAGTACCACGCCAAACTCCCCTACCGTATGGGCGAAGCCCAGGCTGGCGGCGGCAATAAAGCTGCGGCGCGTGAGTGGCAGCACCAGAGAGCGAAACTGGTCCCAGCGCGTGGCCCCAAGAGTAGCGCCAGCCTGCAGCAGTCCCCTGGGTAAATTCTGGAATGCCGATTGCAATGGCTGTACCACAAACGGTAGAGAATAAATGACTGAGCCAATAACCAAGGCGCTGAAGCTGAAAGCGAGACGAGTCCCGGTGAGCTGCTCCCAAAACTGCCCTAATGGGGTGCTGGGTGCCAGCAGCAGCAGCAAGTAAAAGCCCAACACGGTAGGCGGTAATACCAGGGGTAGAGCAACAACAGCTTCTACCATTGCGGATGCACTGCCGCGCCTGTGAGCCAGCCACCAGGCTAGAGGTGTGCCCAGCACCAGCAAGATGAGCGTGGTGGTAGCGGCCAGCGCGGCGGTGAGCCCGATGACGTCCAGTTCAGTAGGGCTCAGGAGCAAGGTAAGTAGCCGGCATCGATTATCATCTGGCGAACGGTACCACTTCCCAGCCATTCGAGGTAGGCGATCACTGCCGTTGAGCGCTGCAGCACCAGCAGGTTTTGCTGCAGTGGACGATGCCAGCTGGTTGCTATTGGGTAGCCTTCGGGCGCGAGGGAGCGGGCTACCAGTGCAAGATCTACTGCCCCTGCTCGCCAAAACTGGAAGGCTTGCAGGACATTGGTCCCGCGTACCAGTTGATCGCGGTCAATAGCGCTAAACTCAGGCAGCGACAGAATGTCTATCGCGGCCCTGCCATAGGGAGCGGTTTTTGGATTGGCGATGGCAACACTCAGCTCTGGCTTTTGCAGTGCGGCAAGATCACCTCCCACCAGCGACATTTGGCCCATGGCATAGCAAGAGCTGCTCAGCCCTTTGTTTGCCGCTTGCAGCTTGTTCGGGGTGTCGGTGTCTGCTGCAAAGAAGAGATCAAAAGGTGCACCATGCATGATCTGGTTTGCCAATACTCCGGTGGAGGCACTGGATAGTTGAATGTGCTGGCCTGACTGGGCCAAATAGCGCTCATTAATCTGCTCCAGAACGCCACGGAAGTTGGCTGCCACGGCGATTCGCAGAGGCTCCAGGGCCTGGGCTGGACTCACAAGTAAAACCAGCAAAAATGTAAGTGAACGAGTCATTCTAAATAGTATTTCTCCGGAGGAGGAGTTCTTGCCAGACACCAAATTTCCACCCTGGCTGCGCCGGCCTGTTTCAGGGCTCTAGCTGCTTCACCAGCCGTTGCGCCCGTGGTCAGCACATCATCTATTAAGGCCACGCGGAGATTGTCACAGCCACTGGACACAGTAAAGGCGCCACTGAGATTGCTCGAGCGCTGCTGTGCATCCATGCCTGCCTGGGCTTTGGTGGCGTGTCGCCTGCGCAGCAGTTGTCTGTTCGCCATCAGCCATGGATACATGTTTAGCAATTGTGTGGCCAGAAGGTCGGCCTGGTTGTAGCCCCTGTGCCACTGTCGGCGCCAGTGCAGCGGCACAGGAACGAGCAGGTCTACTGTGGGCAGGGAAGACGGCAGTCCGCAGTGCCAGAGATTAGCCAATAGCGGTGTCAGAGCTCGGTCACCATGAAATTTCCAGCGCCCGATAATGTAGGCCAGGTACTCGCCGTAAAGCCAGGGGGCGATAACCCGGTCGTAGTGCGGTGGTCGGCTCAGGCAGTCGCCGCAAACCGCGGAACCTGTGGCCAGAGGCACCGCGCATTGCTGACAGCATTGCTGGTTGGAGACCAGTTCCGCCCGGCAATCGTCGCACAGGGGCAGTGTTCCCGCGCAAGACCACTGGCACAGGCAGCAGCGGGTAGGAAATAGGGCACCTCCCAGCGCCTGAATCGCGCTGTTAACCATGCGCTATAGTGTAGGTTGACAGCAAGTTGCTCGCGGTTATCATTGCGGCCTTCTACTTCGATGTTTAGCAGGTCTGATATGAGCACAGCCAACGCCCGAACAGTGCCTAACGAGCAGCACATTCGCCACGACTGGACCAGCGCCGAGATAGCGGCATTGTTTAAGCTGCCTTTTAACGATTTGTTGTTCGAGGCTCAAAGCTTGCATCGTCAGTATTTTGACCCAAACCAGGTTCAGGTGAGCACTTTGCTTTCCATCAAAACCGGCGCCTGCCCCGAGGATTGCGCTTACTGCCCCCAGAGCACGCGCTACGACACAGGTTTGGAAGTCGAAAAGTTAATGGAAGTAGACCAGGTGCTAGAGCAGGCTCGTGCTGCCAAAAATGCCGGATCGACCCGCTTCTGCATGGGCGCGGCCTGGCGTTGTCCCAAGCCAAGGGACATGCCTCACGTGGTTGCCATGGTGGAAGGTGTTCGCAAAATGGGTATGGAAACCTGCATGACTCTCGGAATGTTGAGTGAAGAGCAGGCAAAGCAGTTGGCGGATGCTGGTCTGGACTACTACAACCATAACCTCGATACCTCGCCCGAGTTTTATGGCGATATCATCACCACGCGCACCTATCAGGATCGTCTTGATACGTTGGATCACGTGCGCAGTTCGGGCATGAAAGTTTGCAGTGGCGGGATTGTGGGCATGGGTGAGCAACAGACTGACCGGGCCGGTATGCTGCAACAACTGGCAAATCTCCCCCAGCACCCCGAGAGTGTGCCCATCAACATGTTGGTGAGAGTAGAGGGAACTCCCCTTGCGGGCCAGGAAGACCTGGATCCTATCGAATTCATTCGCACAATTGCGGTGGCCAGGATCATGATGCCCGCGTCACACGTGCGTCTGTCAGCAGGGCGTGAAGAGATGAATGAGCAAATGCATGCCCTGGCGTATTTCGCTGGCGCGAATTCGATATTTTATGGTGAAAAACTGCTTACCACGCCCAACCCCCGGGCCAATGAAGACCTGGCATTGTTTGCCCGGCTGGGTATCAATCCAGAACAGCGGGAATTGACTGAGGCGCCGAAAGATCCAAGCCCTCATTTTTACGATGCTGCGTCTGCCTGATTCGTGACGTGGTGGGCTTCGAACAGCGGCTGCGCGCGAGCCTTACACAGCGCCAAGAGCAAGGGCTTTATCGTCAACGCCTGACTCTGGATTCCGCTCAGGGCCCAGTTGTGCGACTGCAGGGCCGGGACTATCTCAACTTTTGTAGCAATGACTATCTGGGCCTGGCGGCTCACCCGCGCCTGGTGGAAAGTTTCCAGCGGGCGGCCGCCCAATACGGTGTTGGCAGCGGAGCCTCGCACCTGGTCTGCGGCCATAGCCGCCCGCACCATGAGTTGGAGGAAGCGCTGGCTGAAATGACTGGCAGGCCTCGCGCCCTGCTTTTCTCTTCTGGCTACGCGGCCAATACAGGCACTCTGACCAGCCTGTTGCAGCCCGGTGATAATGTCTTTCAAGATCGACTGAACCACGCCTCGCTGCTCGATGGAGGGCTGCACAGCGGCGCTCGCTTTCGCCGCTTTGCCCACAATGATGTTGCAGACCTGGACGCTAAACTCGCCGCTGTTGAAGGGTCTGGGCTGGTGGTGGTTGACGGTGTCTTCAGTATGGATGGTGATAGTGCGCCACTGGGTGAGCTCGCTGCGCTGTGCCGCAGGCAGGATGCGTGGTTGATGGTGGACGACGCTCACGGTTTTGGGGTGATGGGAGAGTCCGGTGCCGGCAGTTTGCAAGCCGCGGGCATGGGCATTAAAGAAGTTCCCGTACTGATGGCTACACTGGGTAAGGCTCTTGGAACAGGGGGTGCGTTTGTGGCCGGCGACGACTATTTAATTGAAGGACTGATTCAGCAGTCTCGTAATTATATCTACACCACTGCGTTAGCACCTGCGCTCGCTGCCGCCACGCTAACATCGCTGGCAATTCTGCGCGAAGAGGCCTGGCGCAGGAACCACCTCGTCACCTTGATCCAGCGCTTTAGGGATGGCGCGAATCAACTTGGCCTGCCGCTGATGGCCTCCAATAGTGCTATCCAGCCTTTAAAGGTGGGTGATGCGACACAGGCGACTGCCATGAGTCAAACGCTGCGTGAGCGCGGTCTGCTGATTGGTGCGATCAGGCCCCCTACGGTTCCCCCAGGTACATCCAGATTACGCATCACCTTGAGTGCAGCGCATAGCCCGCAACAGGTAGATCGCTTGCTGGAGGAACTGGCGCTTTGCCAGAAACAGTCAATATAAGACAAGAATATTTACTGGCTACCGACTCGTCGCGTTGCGAGTTGGTATTGCTGCACGGCTGGGGGTGCAATCGAGAGGTCTGGCGGCCTTTGCTCCCCGCTCTGCGTTCCTGGGCCAATATTACCTTGCTGGATTTGCCCTGCCTCGCGCCAGGCCTTGCCTCTGCCCCGGTGAGTCTGAACAGTTTGTTGGAGGGCATATTTACTCATAGTCCCGAGCGCGCGGTATACATGGGGTGGTCCCTGGGTGGACAACTGGCGCTGGAGTTAGCAACGATGCAGCCAGACAGGGTGGCGGCGCTGGTCACGCTTTGCAGTACTCCTTGCTTTCTTGAACAGGACGGCTGGCCCGGTATGCCCGCGCCGACGTTGCAGCAGTTCAGCGAAGCTTTTGTTGCCGATCCGCCCGCCGGGTTGCGTCGCTTCGATAGTTTGCAGGCGGCAGGTGCTGCTCGTCCCCGGTCGTTGATGCGCAGCCTGCATGCGCTGCGAAACGACCAAAGCAGCGGCTATCTTGAGGCCGGCCTGGATTGGTTAGCCTGCCTGGATCAACGCTCGTGTTGCAGTGAGTTGACCCAGCCGCAACTGCATCTTTACGGCGATAACGATGATCTACTGGCCGCAGATCTCGCGCAGTCTATGGCCAAATTACTAGAGAGTGTTCCGCGAGCTGTAGTCGGATTTATTGAGGGCGCAAGCCACGTCGCGCCTCTGGAGCAAGGGCGGGCAATTTCTGACAGCCTTTTTCATTTTTTGCAAAACGCAGAGCGGTTGTCCGCTTCGAATAGCACTGCCGAGCCCATGGCCAAGTCTGATGTTGCTCAGTCTTTCAGCCGCGCCGCGCAACAATATGATTCTGTGGCCAGCTTGCAGAGAGATGTGGGCACAGCATTGCTTTCCCGGTTGGGCAAACTACCGCGCCAGCCCGAGATTATTGTAGATCTGGGCAGCGGCACCGGCTATTTCTGCCCTGAGCTTGTTGGTCGTTTTCCCGAAGCGGATTATCTTGGATTGGATCTTGCCGAAGGTATGGTGCGCTTCTCAAGACAACAGCACCCAGGTGCGAGGGCCTGGATGGTGGCAGATGCGGAAACTTTGCCGTTGGCGACAGAGTCAGTAGACCTTATTTTCAGCAGCCTCGCGTTGCAATGGTGCCATCGCCCCGAGTTGCTTTTTTCCGAGTTGGGGCGGGTACTGCGCCCGGGTGGTCGTTGCGTGTTTACTTCACTGGGCCCCAACACACTCAAGGAGCTGCGTTCCTCATGGGCCGCGGTAGACCAGCACCAGCACGTTAATACCTTTTTGCCTGCGGCGGCATTGATTGAGGCCACGAGTCAGCATGGCAACTTGACGCTGGCTGTGCACGAGCAGGTTTACCGAATGGAATATGGCAAAGTGAGTGAGCTTCTGCACGAGTTGAAAACCCTCGGGGCCCATAACGTGAATCGTAACCGTCCTAGTGGCCTGACTGGACGGCGGGTGTTGCAGGGCATGATGCGTGCTTACGAGTATTGGCGCGAGGGTGAGGTTTTGCCCGCCACTTATCAGGTCTATTTTGGTGTTTTGGAGAAAACATGAGTCATACTTTTTTTGTCACCGGTACCGATACCGAAGTCGGCAAAACCGCTGTTAGCTGCGCACTGTTGCAAGCGGCGGCTGACCAGGATTTGAGCACCGCCGCAGTGAAGCCGGTAGCGGCGGGTTGCGATGAGCACGGCCACAACGAGGATGCCTTGCAGTTGATAGCAAACATGACCGAGGAGCTGGAATATGCCCAGGTAAATCCGGTTGCTCTCACGCCCGCCATTGCTCCTCACATCGCTGCGGCAGAGGTAGGCAAAAATATTCAGGCCTCTCGATTGGCCGGCTTGTGCCGGGGTGTGATGATGTCTGGTGCTGACTTTGTGCTGGTGGAGGGGGCCGGCGGATGGCGCGTTCCAATTTCTCCCAGAGAGACTTTGGCCGACCTGGCAAAGCAGTTGCAGGTGGGCGTCATTCTGGTGGTCGGCATGCGTCTTGGCTGTATTAATCACGCCTTGCTGACGGCCGAGGCTGTGCGTCGAGACGGGCTGCCTCTTGCCGGTTGGGTGGCTAACGAGCCCGGTGAACGCATGACCAGTTACGCTGAAAACTTGGACACATTGCAGCGCCTATTGCCAGCGCCCTTGCTGGGCGAGGTGCCACACATCGCGCCTTGGGACCCATGCTCTGCTTCAAAATACGTTTCAATACAGGAGCTTATAAAATAGTAAGCGCTCACTATTATTAAAGCGTCACAGGCGGCAGGTATTCGTTCTTATAACC
>DS999238.1:4930-76184 GCA_000156295.1 marine gamma proteobacterium HTCC2148 | reverse complement strand
GTCATTATTCTCGGTACAGAAAATACTTCGAATGCAATTTGTTTGTCAATACTTAGTTCAAACGAATTCTTGTGACCTTTGAGGTGTGGCAGGTCTCGCTTATGCCAAAACAGCTATTTTTTACGAAACTGCTATTTTTTCTATATATTACAGATAGATATGAGCGGCCAGTCAAGGCTTCTGCCGATTAATGTCTCTGGGGCGCAGCATTTTATTTATTGTTTTCGAAGTCAAATATGTGTGATAAATTCCCCAAAATGTGCTCGCGCAAGGGTAAGTTGGCCCTGACCGGGTTTTATTATGCCGCTGGTGATGCTGAATGAGGGTGCTGCTATTCTTTGGCGCGCGAGCTGTGGAGCTGAAACAGGGATGATGGAATGCCATTATCACGACGCGATTTAATTAAAGTTACCGCGGCATCCGCGCTGCTTGCAGATGGGGCAATAGGGGAGGCTGCCCCGGCACCGGGGGGCAGGGCAATATCATCAACCGACTACGCATCGAGTTGGCGTCCGCGCAATCTCGCCAAGCGACCCAATATTTTAATGGTCGTGCTGGATGATGTCGGTTTCTCTGATTTGGGATGTTTTGGCTCTGAGATCGATACCCCTTGTATTGATAATCTCGCCAGGGGCGGGGCGAGATTCAATAACTTTCAGGTCACGGCATTGTGCGCTCCAACGCGCGCTTGTCTGATGAGTGGCCAGAATGCTCATAGGGTGGGTGTAGGTAATATCGCAGAATGGGGTAGGCCCCTGCCTGGATATCGGGGCTATATCCGTGAAGACGTAAAGCTTCTGCCGCAGATGCTGGGTGAGGCGGGTTATAACACCATTGCTGTTGGTAAGTGGCACTTGTCCATGGTGAATGACCAGGATGCCATGGGCCCTTTCGATCACTGGCCTACGGGGCGCGGTTTTCAGCATTGGTATGGGTTCCATGGTTCTGCGGTAGATCACTTCCACCCCGAACTGTTTCGAAATCACAGTCAGGTATACCCTACAAAAGGCGAAAACTATCACCTGACCAACGATCTCGTTACGCAATCGATTCGCTATCTTCAGGATCACCGCGTCGCCACGCCTGAAAAACCCTTCTTTATGTATCTGGGCCTGGGGGCCTGTCATTTCCCGTTCCATGCGCCTGATGACAAATTGAGCAAGTACCGGGGTAGGTACTCGCAAGGTTATGACAGTATGAGACTCCCGCGATTTGAGCGACAGAAGGCGCTGGGGGTAGTTCCCGAAAATGCGCTGCTGACTCCTCGGCCTGATGAGGTTGTAGGGTGGGATCGCTTGCCCAACTCGGAACGCGTCTTCAGTGAGCGGACTATGGAAGCGTTTGCGGCAATGCTTGATCACGCTGATAGTGAAATACAGCGACTGGTAACAGCGCTGCAGCTCATGGGTGAGCTCGATAATACGATTCTGATGGTGATGTCAGACAATGGTGCCGGTGGTGGCTATCATCGGGCAGGGGCTTTGGATGTTCGGCGGATTGCATATATCGAGCCCGAAACCGTCGCAGAAAAAATGCGCGGGCTAGACCTTGTTGGTACTGAACGCAGCAGTCCCCTTTACTCAACAGGGTGGTCGCATCTTGGCAACACTCCGTTAAAGCGACGCAAAGGCGACACTTATGCCGGGGGCACCCGCTCGCCACTGATTCTGCATTGGCCAGCGGGTGAGCTTCAGCTGAATGCGGTCAACAGTCAGTATCACCATGTGACTGATGTAGTCCCAACCCTATTGGAAATGGCTGGTATTGAGGCGCCACTTCCTGAGCCGTTAGACGGTACCAGTTTTGCCTACACCCTGGACGACCCGTCCCAGCTTACGCGCAAGAAGACGCAGCACTACGAAACTGCTGGTGATCGTGCAATCTGGGCAAAGGGCTGGAAGGCGGTCACCGTGCATCAGTCAGGAGATCGGTTCGAGGATGATGATTGGGCGCTTTACCATGCCGAACAGGATTTTTCTGAAGCTGTAGACCTCGCTGAAAGTGAGCCAGAGAAGCTCGTTGAGTTGATTGCACTGTGGGACAAGGAGGCTGCGGCAAATAACGTGCTGCCGTTAGACGATGACCTTGATGGACTTTATGCAAAGGTAGCGCCGCGAGCTCGAGCCAGTTACGAATTCTTCCCCGATCAAACTCGATTTAATCGTCTGACAGCGCCAGACATCTTCAGGCACAACTTCAATATGGAGGTAGTTCTTGAGTTGCCGGACGATCAGGTGAGCGGAGTTATTCTTGCGTCGGGTGACAGCGCGGCCGGCTATGAGCTTTTCATGCAAAATGGCCATCTTTACTTTGTTTATATCTACACCCGGGAGGCAGTGCAGCGATTTGCCACTGATGACCAGTTGCAAGCAGGTACACGAAAAATCGTTATCAATGGTCAAGTCGATGGCAGGGGAAGTGGTCGGCTGTCGTTTACTGTAGATGATCGCAGCGTGGGCAGTTTGGTTCTCCCAAAGATGTGGCGTGTAGAGGCGCTCAATGCGGGTATTCGCTGTGCCGAAAACTGCGGTGCGCCAATAAGTTTTGCCTATGCAGGCAGTAGTCCCTTCGAGGGTACGTTTGAAAGAGTTCTGGTTAATCTGTCGCTATAGCGATCAGTGTGCGTTAGCGAGAAAATTTGGGCGCTAAACCGCCATAGAAAGCGTGCCAGGCACTATCGCGCACGTGCAATTTACAGCCAACGTTTTTATAGGAGCAAGTCATGAATGACTTTATTAACAGCCTTGCCCAATTCGATACCCCGACAATATCTAATGCCATTGAGGTTGCTCAAGGTACACGCGGTTATGAGCGCTTTACACGCGGCACGCCTGTATCGGTGATGAATGGCGCTAAAGCAATGTGTGGCTATGCCCGTACCGCGAAACTTTCCGGCGTTAAGGCTCCGACTGAAGACCCTGAGATTATCAAGGCACGCCGCCTGGACTACTTTAAATATATGGCAAAAGGTAACCAGCCCACGGTTTGTGTCATTGAAGACATAGACGCGCCCGGTTGTGTGTCCGCATGGTGGGGTGAAGTCCACACAGCCGTTCATTTGGGTTTGGGCGTGTCTGGCGCGTTGACCAATGGCGTGATGCGAGACTTGGATGACCATGAGCCGGGTTTTCCTGTCGTGGCTGGTTCCATTGGTCCGAGTCATTTGTTTTGTCATATCACCGAGCTCGATATTCCTGTAACTGTTTTTGATTTGGCCATTAGCCCCGGTGAAATAGTGCATGCCGATCAACATGGTGCGGTGGTGATTCCTGAAGACGTCATGCCGGTCTTGGGCGAGGCTATCAAAACCCTGTTGACTAATGAGCAAATAATCATTGGTCCCGCTCGTGAGCCGGGTTTTGATATCTGCAAATTAGAGGCGGCCTGGAAAATATTTGAAGAGGCACGAACATGATGAAAGGGTTTGACGAACAATATTCCGACCTGCCTGACTACATTTTAAAGTGCACGGCCCAGATCTGGGAGGGCCGAGATATTGCATCGCTCGACTGGCACTATGCCGACGATATATTCATCCGAACTCCTTCAGGTTTTAGTCGCGGTAACGAGGCTGGTAAATCTAACACGATGGCGACACTGGCTGAATTTCCAGACCGGCAATTGTTTGGCGAAGACGTGATTTGGTGCGGCAATGATGAGCAGGGTTTTCTTTCCTCTCACCGTATTGTTTCAAGCGCGACTCATCGAGGTGGGGCGTTTGGTCCTGCCACAGGGAAACGCGTTGTATTCCGAACTGTCGCTGATACGTTCTGCCGTGAAAATCGTATCTGGGATGAATGGTTAATTCGCGATAACGCTGCGATTGCTGTTCAAATAGGAACAAACCCGAAAGACATGGCGCGCTCTATCATCGCAAGAGGTGATGATGGTTTTCCGTTCACACCCGAGTCTAATGTTGTCGGCTTGTATACAGGCTCTGGAAATGACAATGAGTGGGGACAGCGGCATGCTTCGATCCTGCAGCGGGTTATGAACGCAGAATTTTCTATTATTCCTCAGGAATATGATCGAGCGTGTCATTTATCGTTCCCTCGTGGTGAGGACGTTCACGGTTGGGCCGAAGCTGATAAATTTTGGGTTGGAGTGCGCAGTGCATTTCCGGCAGCAGAATTTAAAATTGAACATCAAATTGGCCGCGTGGATGACCTACTGAGCCCTCGTAGCGCTATTCGTTGGTCGCTAACCGGGTGCCATGAGGGCTGGGGTCGCTTTGGCGCGCCTACTGGTGTCAATGTTCACATCATGGGCGTTAGCCACGCAGAGTTTGGCCCTAAGGGTCTGCGTAGAGAGATTACTCTTTTTGACGAAATTGAAATTTGGAAACAGATATTGCTACAAGCGCCGGCTGATTGCTGACGCCTTCACGCAAAGCCATGACACGATTATCACGGTATTCGCTACCCCGGTTTGTGATCTGCAGTGTAAAGTTCTGTGGACCGCATTATTGGGTGACCGAGCGCGTACATTCCTTGATACAGATTGGTGAAGTGCAGAGCTGGGGACGAAATTACGCCCCCTGATAGGTGCTACTTACTCGGTGATAAACACCATTTCTACTCGGCGATTTTTGGCTCTTGCCTCGAGGGAAGCGTCTGGTACCAGGGGCTTTTCTTCGCCCATTCCGACCACTTCCAAGCGCCCGCTGTCTACCTCATAATTGCTTTCAAGGTAGAGGGCAACGGCTTTTGCCCGCCGCTGGGACAAATCCAGGTTGTAGGACTCTTCTCCTTGGTCATCAGTGTGGCCCGCAACACGCAGTTTAAGTTGTTCCAACTCTGGGCTCACTAGCGCGGCACCGAATTCATCCAGTTGGCGAATGCCATCGGCGGCCAGTTCGTCGGAGCCAAACTCGAAGTTAATGCTCTGCACGTCGAAAGATACTTCGCCTATGGCATCGTTCAGGCCCTCTTCAGCTTCGGTGCTCTCGACGACTTTGCGGATTATGCCGCGAGTGGTGTACTGCAGGTCGGGATCGCTCATGGCCAGTTGGCTGTTGCCCACCAGGTAGCTGGTTTCCGCCAAAGCCAGTTGGCTGCTGGCTGCTGCCATACGTATATCGCCCAACAGCTGGTTTGTCCCGGTCTCATCCAAGGTTACGTACCCCGGAGAGTTATTCAGCAGGGTCTCAGCACTGGTCAGCGGCGCTTTCGCTATAATGGCGAATACGGTTTCCTTGCCCTCGGGTTCAGAAGCCTGCAGGCTGCCGCTGCTGGGGAAATAACTGCCGGCCTCGGCATTGCTGCAGTCGCTGGGACGCATCAGTGAGGTGGTGCCTTGGGTGTCTATGTGAACCAGGTAGCAGTGGCCGCCCTGACCTGCGTTCAGGTGATAGCGCACCGGATCGCCCAGTGCCAGGTTCTTTTTGCCACCTTCCAGCGCCACTGATAAGTCAGCATTCCAGGTGCTGTTGAGCTCGCGCAGTTGATTGGCAGCTGAACTTGCTAATGCGCCATGACTAATGAGCAAAGCCGCGGCAGACGCCAGCAGCGTTTTACCAAAATGTTTTTGAGTGAATTGCATCGTATCTAATCCCCTTGGAGGCATACTCTGTCTCTCTCGATTATTTGAATAGTCCCTGGACTCGCTGGGCATACGATAAGCAAGCTACCACTTTTTAAGCTATGCTGGGGCAATAAAGGTGTACTTTTTGCTCAATTAGGGTGATATAGGAGTAGATCAGGTGCAAAACTGCGTCTAGCTGTATGAGGGTTTAGCGTCGTAAACGATGCGCACACGCGGCTTGAGCAGGCATCTTATATAACTAATCGAAATACGGAATTTCGAAATAATAATGAAAAATACTAAGGCAGCATTACTTCCGTTGCGCCTGCTTTCCTTAAACGGAAAGTTGACGATGCTAACTATCGGGCTGGGTGTGTGTTTATCTACCAGCGCTGGCTTGAAATACACTCCGCCAGAAGAGGGGTTGGAGAACGCAGCAGGGCAAGTCCCTATCCAGCGCCCGGCGGCAATCGAAGAAGAATTTTTAGAGGCTGAAAACATTGAGGCGCTGATGGGCTCCGCACCCGAAGCCTTTGAACGGCAGAGCCTCAGCAATAGCGCCATGCGGATGGTGCCCGACGTCAGTGATTTTGAAGAGCTAAAACTGCGTTGGGAGAAAAGCTTTGGTGGAGTCCGTCCCGACGGCTTCACCGAAGTGATCAGCCGGCGTTCCGATCTCGCTACTATCGCCGTGGGCCACAACAGTTCCGACAGCTCCGGTCGTTCCGATGCTTGGGTCGTCGCTATCGGCGACGATGGCCAATTGCTCTGGGAAACTACCATTGGTGGAGCGCGCAATGATCGCGCCAATGGCGTCTACGATTTACCCGACGGCAGTCTGATTGTGGTGGGCGCTACTGTAAATGAATTCAGCGGCCGCTTAGTAGGACTGGTAGCCAAGCTCGATGAATCGGGCGAGGTTTTGTGGCGCCGCGAGTTGAGTGGCAGTGATGATCTGACACTCAATACGGTAATTGCCGTTGCCCAGGATCGCCTGGTAGTGGCTGGTACCAGTGGTAAATTAGCCGGCTATGTGGCGGAGCTGGATGTCGATGGTAAGCCTGTATGGCAGCAAATGTTGAAGGATAAAGGGCCCGATATTGTTCACGCCCTGGCGCAATTGCCAAATGGCGAAATTGCCGTTGCCGGTGAACGCACCGAGCTGTTTTCCAGCGACGCCTGGCTGGTGCGTTTATCGGCTTCCGGTGAACCGGTATGGAGCGCCTCTTTCGGCGGTGTCGACGGTGATATATTTAGCGACCTACTGGCACTGACCGATGGTTCGCTAGTTGCTGTCGGTTCTACTTATACCGAAGCAGCGATGGAACAAGGCTGGATGGTGCGCGTA
This sequence comes from marine gamma proteobacterium HTCC2148, assembly GCA_000156295.1. Classification (GTDB taxonomy): domain Bacteria; phylum Pseudomonadota; class Gammaproteobacteria; order Pseudomonadales; family Halieaceae; genus Halioglobus; species Halioglobus marinus. Next base: position 69,313 of record DS999238.1, on the reverse strand, counting down.
AATACCGACGGCGGCATCGTCTGGGAGAAGAGCTTTGGCGGTATCGGCGTTGACAGTCTGTCTGGTGTTACTGTGTTGGGTGACCAGTCCCTGGTGGTGGTGGGACGCACTGATGCGGGTAACGAGCAGGCACCCAATTCCTGGGTGCTGCGGGTTAGCGACTCTGGTCAGTTGATCAAGGCCCGCGCCCTGGGTGAAGAATATGGCGATGGTCTGCTGGCCATTGCCGCTCGCTCCGATGGTAGCTTCGCTGCGGTTGGGTTTACTCAACCAGATTTCGACTCGCAGATCGACGGCTATGTTGTCTTGCTGGGCACACCCAGTAGTGCAAAGATGCGGCCCGTTTATGCGGCCGCAGATGCCCCAACCTTGTTTGTGCCGGGCGGTGGTCAGTTGCTCACCGAGCGCGCCACGGTAGAGGTGCTGGGCAATGTGATTCACAGCCGGCCGGTGCGCCAGCTTTTTGTCGACGGTCAGCAAACAGAAATTCTGCCTAACGGCGCCTTTGTGAAGCAGCTTAGCGTGCCACTGGGGCAAACCGAGATCACTGTGGACGCCGTGGACGACCGCGGCGTTATCGGCAGTACCACTATTAGAGTGGTTCGTACCGAACAGGGTCAGTTGCAGTCCGATGGCGACTTGGCGGAGCTCATGGCGGCGGTGGATTTTGGTCGCTACCATGCCCTGATCATTGGTAATAACAACTACCCGGCAGCCGATATTCCAGCGCTGCGCTCGGCGGTAAACGACGCTAGAACAGTGGCCGAAGTGCTAGAAAGCGATTACAGCTTCGATGTCAACCTGCTGGAGAATGCTACCCGTAGTCAAATTATCGCGGCACTGGATGAACAGTCGCGCTCGCTCGGCCCGCAGGATAACTTGCTGGTGTACTACGCGGGTCACGGCTATTACGACGAAGATGTCGACTTGGGATACTGGTTGCCCACCGATGCCTCTCTGGCGAGCAAAGAAGCCTGGATACGCAATAGCGCAATTACCGACGCCATCAAAGGCATGAAAGCCAAGCACGTTCTTTTGGTGGCCGACTCCTGTTTTTCTGGCACCCTGCTGCGCAACGTTGATGTAAAACGCACTGGCCGTTTTTATGAGCGTATGGCCGGGCGCAGTGCCCGCCTGGTGATGACCTCCGGCGGTATTGAACCAGTGATGGATGAGGGTGGTGACGGGCACTCGGTATTCGCCCGTAACCTCATTCGCAAGTTGCGCTCATCGGATCAGATTATCGACGGCACCAGCCTTTACCAGGCCATTCGTGAGCCAGTGGTCATGACCTCTGAACAGGTGCCACAATATAGTAATATTCGTTTTATCGACAGCGACGGTGGGGATTTCTTGTTCGTAAAGCAATCGCGATAGCGCTGACTTAGTTTTATAAGGAGACAGCTTTGATGAAGGCCGGACGTCTAGGCAAGTTTTTTCTCGCAAGTAGCATCGCCGTAGTGGCAGGCTGCGCCACCACCCAACCAGATTCTGTGCGCGTGGACTTAATGCAGACGGGCGTAAAATACGATGACGATGAGTTTGTTGCCGTTTTTACACCCAAGTCCACCACAGCCGCTCTCGACACCACTGATGGTCCTCGAGTGACCAACCTAAAACAACTCACTAATAATACCGAGCGGAGCAACCAGTATAACCGCCCGGCTTTGTCGCCGAACCAGGATGCAATGGTCTACGTGGAGTTTGCTGGCGGCAAAAGCAGTATTTATCGTCAGAGCCTGGGCTCGCCTGCCAAGTCCCCAATTTCAAGTGATGCGGGCATGAATCTCACGCCCGCGTTTACACCTAACGGTCGTTTTCTAATTTTCAGTTCGGATCGCTCTGGTGAAAGCCAGAGTCTTTGGCGAAAGCGCTCCGACGGCGCCGGTGGCATTACCCAGATTACTAGCTCCAACTCCTTCGATTGGCAGCCGGCCATCGCCTCCGACGGCGAAACTATTATTTTCCAGAGTCATCGCAAAAATAATCAAGCGGCGTCCATCTGGAGTATCAATATGAACGGGGGTCTGCTCACCCAGTTGACGGAAGGACGTTCGCCAAGTATCTCGCCCGATGGCCGGCGCATTGTGTTTGTGCGCCCCGACGCCAGTACTGGCAAGGATCAGGTGTGGAGCATGCAAGTTGATGGCTCGGGCCTCACCCAACTGAGTTCGGGCAATGCCAACGATGTGGACCCCAGTTGGCACCCCAATGGCCGCTACATCGTATTCGCATCTGACGCCATGGTGGTTCAGGGCGATGTCTTCGCCGATTATAATATTTGGATTATGCGCGCCGATGGTACCCAGCGCGAACAGCTCACGGAAAACTTTAGTCACGACGACGCTCCGGTCTTCGACCGCCGCGGCCGCACCATTGTGTTCCGTTCAAATCGCGGTGGACATTGGAATTTGTTCAGCTTTAATCCGCAACTTTAATAGCCGGTAGAACGGTTGGGGTCAGTTATGCAGAGTCGGTCATCGTGTTTACGAGCAGCGGTTCTAATCTGCTCAATAGTGCCGTTGGTGGCAGTTGCTGACGTGAGTTTCGAGCGCTCGATATCAGTGCGGGCCTCCGGGCCGGTGGCCAGTTTAAGCGCGGAAACCCGCGTTAAAACCCAGGTATCCTCCGATCGCAGCCGCACTGAAGTGATTCCCTCCGATGACATGGCCGCCGACCTGTCGGTCGCAGATGTGCGGCTCATCCGGCTCGACCAGGAAATGGGCTACATACTCAAACCCGATATGCAAAGCTATAGCCAATTTACGCTCGAGGCCCTGGCGGATGAACTCGCCGGCCTGCGAAGTCAGCTAAACGCTGAGGCTGGTGGTCAGGTGTTACCGGTGGCGACGGAAAACTGCGAGTGGTCGGAGGCGCGTTTCAAAGCCAAGGAAACCAAAGAGAAAGAGCGCATTGCCGGCAAGCGGGCTACGCGCCATATTTTCACTATGAGCCAGTCCTGCACCGATGAAATCAGTGGCCAGTCGTGTGATATGCAGTGGATTATGGAGCCTTGGCTAGCAAACAAGCTGCCCGGCTATGAAGAAGTGAGCGGTTATTATGCCGATTTTGCCGACTATCTGGGTATGGACTATCTCATTCCCCAGATGTCCGGTGCCAGCCAAATGCTATTAGCGCTTTTTCCTAACCGTTGGGAAAGCCTGCTTGATGAATTAGAGGCTTTTAAGGGCTACCCCATGCGCACGATGATGACCATGAAAATTGGTGGCCGTGCCTGCTTCAATGGGGAAGGGGAGGCAGCTGAGGAAGATAATATGTGGGGCAATGCCGCAGACAGTGCCTCTAGCGCTGCCGTTGGCGCCACCGGCAGTGAGGCTAACAGTGCGATTAGTGATGCCACCAGCGAGGCCATGGGGGACAGTATAGGCGGCTCCATTGGTGGTTCGGCGATAGGCGCGGCGACGGGCGAGATCATCGGCGGTTTGTTTAGCAAGAAGAAAAAAACAGCAACCAAGAAGAAAAAGTCAGCCAATGGGCCAGTTACCGTGTTTCGTATTGTCACCGAGATCACCGAATGGGACAACGATCCCATTCCTGCGCAGCGGTACGATATTCCTATGGGCTGGCAGCTTCAGGAATAGCTGATCGTTTGGCGCGCACCAACTCGTAGCGCGCCCGCCAGGGGAGAAACTCCACTGCTTCAAAGCCCGCTGTTTGCAGCGCTCGGTGCATGGCTGCCCTGCTTTGGTGCCGGCCGGGAAACAGGAAGCCCCAGTAACTCGCTGGGCGCGTCATAATCAGTTCGCTACCGGGCGCGGCGATTGCGCCCAGCTTTGCAAGCAAAGAGCGGTTGTCGGCAATAAACTCTGCTGCCTCCATGAATAACAGTAAATCAAACCTTTCATTTTGCATGCTGAGCCAAGTGTGTAGGTCTTGCTGTTGCAAGGTGATATCGCAAGCTTGGTAGGTGCTGTCGTTGGCAATCTGCTGTTTGAATTGAGCCAACATAGCGGCAGAAAAGTCTACTGCCAAATAGTGTGCTTTGATGCCTAACCGGGAGGCGGCTACCAGTGTGGCGCGGCCACTGCCGCAAGCCAGGTCAGCTATCCTGGCGGGGCTATCGTTGTGTCCCAATACAGTGGCGGCCTCGAGAATAAGCGCATCGTAGGCGCGGTAATCGTGCCGCTGCCATTTTTGGTGGTAGCCCGCTGCGGCCCGATTATACAGCCAGCGGTTGCCCTTACACGGCAGCCAGCTGAGCTCACCGGGGTAAATTGCCCAGACACCGGCGATCGTTGCTACTGCCACAAGTAACCACAGCATCAGTGGCCGGCGACGGTTTCGAAGTTAGCTTGAGCACAACGGGTGAGTTGCTCGCTGTTGTAGTCGAACTGGTAAATATCTTGTACCCGGTACTCTCCGTCTTCGCTCAACGGTAGAACCTCGGCGATGGTGGCCACCGTGCGTTTGCCCGCCAACCGTTGCAGTTGGACCACGATATTAATAGCCGAAGCCACCTGGGCGCGCAAAAAACGCAGTGGAATTTCTTCTCCGGAAAACAGCGCAAGCGTTTCCAGTCGACGCAAAGACTCCACCGGGGAATTGGCGTGCACAGTGGACATAGAGCCGCCGTGGCCGGTGTTCATTGCTTGTAACAAATCGAGGGCTTCGCCGCCGCGACACTCACCTACAATGATGCGATCGGGCCGCATGCGGAGGGAGGAGTGCAGCAGGTCACGAATGCTCACTGCTCCTTTGCCCTTGCGGTCGGGCGCGCGGGTTTCAAGCGAAACCACATGCTCTTGATCGAGCTGCAGTTCAGCCGCGTCTTCAATAGTGACGATACGGTCGCTGTTGGGTATCAGCGCCGATAGCGCATTAATAAAGGTCGTTTTACCGGTGCCGGTTCCACCAGAAATTACCATGTTCTGCTCGCGTTCCATGGCCCGGCGCAAAAATTCGGTGGACTCCTCGGAAATGGAACCCAGCTTCACCAGATCGCTGAGACCAAAGCTGCTTTTACTGTGCTTGCGTATGGTCACTGATATGCCCGCCCGTGAAACCGGGGGCAACACAACGTGTACTCGGTGTCCGGCGGGTAGGCGGGCGTCGAAACGTGACACTTCATCGTGCAAGTGCACACCCACGTACTGGGCGATATTACGTACCGCGGCCATCAATTGCTCCGCATCGGTGAAGCGGTAATCACTGAGTTTAAGTTCACCATTTTGTTCGATGAAAATCTGGTCGTAGCCATTGATCATCACCTCGCGCACGGATTCGTCTGCCATAAGCTCGCTAATGGGCGCTAAAAAATAGCCCAAGGCGGCATTGAATACTCCTTCCGATATCGTATTCATGGTGCGGTGTCACCCTTGGGTACGATGTTTACCGTTACTATTTCGACCGCCAGCGGGGTTCCCGCTGCCTCGGTGAGCCACATTATTAATTGCTCGCCGGGAGAGGCCATTTCGCCAAACTCGTGGTAGCGGGCCCAGTCCTCTACCAGGCCGGAGCCCTCTATTTTTGGGGGCATGAGTGGTTTTCGAGTTAGCACCAGCACAATCCACTCTTGGCCCAGAGGTTCCGACGCAGCCATGTCTAATTCATCACCTACGGTGATATTAGTGTCGGCCAATACCCCCAGTGTGGCGCCAGCTGGATTAGGGTATACCAAGGTGGCAAAATTATCGGAACTCAGGTGGATAAAAGTGATGGCTCCTTCCATAGGCGGGTTGATAGCGATGTGCAAAGGGGTATCGATTGGCAGTGTGTAGCTGCCATTGTTTAGCGTAGCCGTGGGAATGGTGGCTCGAAAATGTGGAACCTCGGCCCACTTCTCGCTGAGAAATTTCATCGCGCTAGCGCTATCGCCGAGGTAGAAACTGCGTTCCAACTCCGCCTTGATCTGCAGTTGACCGTCGGTTTTAGAGGTAAGTTGTGAAAGACCCTTGGCCACCGTTAACTCCACCGGCTGATAGCCGGTTTTGCTAAAGCTGAGAATATCACCAATTTTAATCTCAGCGGTGGTGGGCGTGACGGCCTTTTGCGCTGCGCCGTTAATGCTAAAGGCGGCATCGGCTGGTGTACTGAGAAGTTCGATGTTGTAGACCTTGGGCTTTGAGGGCAGCAATAATAAGGCCCCCACAGCGGTGAGCAAGAGTACGCTAACGCCCATGGTCAGTTTGAACCACAGTGGTTTTCTGTTTTTCTCGTCGCCATCCGCTCCACTCTCTGCTTTGCGCGCCTTGACTCTGGGATCGCGGGCGGTGGGAGCACCCAGCCGCATAGCTTCGGCTTCGCGCAGGGCGTTAATTTCAGCGATAACTTTGGTGCAGTCAGCCGGTCGCTGTTCGGGATCGCGAGCAGTCAGGTTGGCGATGAACTCGCTAATTTCTCGAGATATGACCGGATTCAGTTCACACAGCAGTGGCATGACGACATTGCTGGACACCCAGCGCTGCCAAAATGTGGCCGTGCTATCGCGTGTCGGCGCAGCGCCTTCACCGAGCTGAATCAACATTGCCTCGCGAGCGCTCTTTTCGTACTGCTGAGAACCCAAAATCAACTCAGTGGCCATCACCCCAACAGAGTAGATGTCTGAACGCACGGAGATCGTATCCGGAGCATTCAATACTTCCGGCGCAGCGTACTTGCTGCCGACGAAGGGCAGTACGTCTTCATCGCCGCTCATCGCTACACCGAAGTCTGCCACTTTCCATTCACCCTGGTGGGCGAGAATGTTGTCGGGCTTTACGTCACGGTGAATGAGGCCGGCGTCGTGTATGGCCTGCAAGCCGCAGCATACGTCCTGTAGCATTTTTAATGTTTCATCTGGTGACATGGTCGAGGCTCCCACGCGGTTCGCGAGGCTGCCTCCATCCATGTACTCCTGCACCAGGGTTGCCGCTTCATTTTCGAGCAGTACGTCGTAAACCTGCACCACGTTGCGGTGTCTGACCTTGGCCATTTTTCGAGCCTCGCGCATGAACATGTCGCGAACCTCCGGGTCCTGACGCAATTCTTCGGCGATTTCTTTTAGGGCGACATCGCGCCCTACCACGCTGTCCCAGGCGCGGTATACGGTCGCCATGCCACCTGAGCCGACATAGGTTTTATTCTCGTAGCGCTCGTTAGCCATTGTTAACTCGTTAGTTGATCGATCCCAGGCACGTGGCCCCGTAGCGATAAATCGGTGATTGAATATCTGCATCCAAACGCATGAGCACGCGGCACAAGCGTTTTACTTCGTATGTTCTCTCGTTGGCGCGCAATACCCGCAGGCGCACTAAAAGTGCCTCCGCCAAGTTCGCCCGCCGAGTCTTTTCTGCGGCACTGATTTCGGTGGGCTGGTAGGCCTCGTAAGCGGCGCTCAACTGCGGCCAGTCGTCGGGAATACCCGCGTTACGGCCTCCTTGCCAGCTGAGGTAGGCGGCAACACCGATAATGGCGACCAGGTACACTGCCAGGAGCGCACGCACAACGGGTGATGCCAGTAAGCCCGAGGAGGCCGCTTTCGTTGCGGCTGGCGCTTTCGCGTCTTTGTCCTCTTGCTTTTGCCGGCCAACCAATTGCCACTTTACTTCCAGTTGGTGGTGGCTGCCTATGGTGATCTGGGCACCGGGCTTGAGCACCGCTTCCTCTATAATCAGAGTGCCGTCTACTCGCGTTCCGTTGCCGCTGATGTTTTGCAGTATCACCTGGCCGTCGCGATCAAAGAGTGCAACATGGTTTCGCGACACCGAGCCGTCGGCGCCCGTGAGGATCAGCGCCTGCTGGTCCACCTCCGGACGTGGTTCGCGACCGATTAGTAAGTAGCCTAGGTCATATTGTTTGGTAGTCCCCTGCATGGGGCCCTGAGTAAAACGTATCTGCAGTGCTTGCATCCTAGAAGAGTCCTGAAGAAACGAGTTGAATTAGAAGGGGGCCAATGATCAGCAACAGCACTGACACCATGATCATCATATTGGGAAAAGTCATTTTTGTAGGTGCTTCCACTGCCATTTTCTCGATCTCCTGCAGCCTCCGTTCGCGAAACATTTCCGCCTGAGTTATCAGAGTGGCAACCATTGGTGCACCGGTTTCCTCGCCTCGATTAATCGCTGTGAGAATAGTTTCAAGTGACTCTAAGCCAACTCGCTGGCCCATGCCACGCAGCGCCGCGGCCTGGGTGGAACCTGAATCCATTTCCAGCAGAGTGATGCGCAACTCTTCCGCCAGAGGGTCATTCTGTAATGAAATTTCTTCCAGGCCTTCTCGCAGCGTGCCACCAGTTTCTAATACCAGGACCGATAAATCGAGGGCGTAAGGAATGCGACGATAAATCAGCCGGCTGCGCTGTGTGGCGTTGCTGTCGAGCATGGAGGGTTTAATCCACATTGCCCATAGCACCCCGCCCGCTGTGCCAAGGAGTAATCCTGAAACTGGCGACGACAGCAGACTAACGGCCAGCATGATGCTAATGCCACCTAACAAACCCTGCCATAGTCCGTCAGCGACATAGTCTTCGGCATTGCGGCCAACGCCAGCGCGCAGCAGGTTCTTCTGTGTTTGCCGAAGAAGTTTTTGTACAGAGGACATTGGCCGAACTGTCTCCAGTAAAACCGTGCGCACGAATTCGGCACCGGCTTCCGCCTTGCTGACATGTGAGGCGCGTATTTTGATCCATAATTGCTCTCTGCGCTTGAGGGCATCGCGGATACTGAAACCTATAAAAAGTACTGTGCAGCTGGTGGCAATGAAAGCGGCAACCTGAGCAATAAGCAGTGTCTGATTCATAATAATTAAATGTCCAGCTCAATAAGCTTTTTCATTATGAAGTACGCGCTGATGTCCATAGCGATCGCAATAACCAGAACGATATTGCCAACCAAATTGTCGAATAACAGCATGACTTGGTCAGGCTCGATCAAATAAAGCAAGCCGCAAATGAAGAAGGGCATGAGAAACATGATTCGCGCCGATAAACGCAGACCGGCGGTTTCAGTGCGCACCCGCTCTTCGACCCGCTCTATTTCACGAGTCGACTCCGCTAAGCGGTCCATTAGCGATGCCAGGCGGCCGCCGCGTTCCAGCGAGATGCAAATAGTCTGGAATATCAGTGACAGCCGCGGCACCTGCAGCCGTTCATCGGCAGATTTAACGGCTGCTATCACCGGTTGTCCGGCGTCTATGCGTTCGCGAATCAGTGCAAATTCTTCAGATATCGGCGGGTACATGTTATCAACCATTTCAGAAAAGGCTTGCTCGATGGTCATACCGCTTTTGATACTGGCGCTAAGAGCGGTCATCACGTCGGCTGTTTGCGCCTCCAGGCGTTCACGGCGACGGCGCAGGATATTGTCCAGTAGTACTTCCGGAAGCAAGTAGATGACAATGCCAAGGAATATGCCGAATACGAGACTATTCATGAACCACAAGCCGATGAAAAAAGCGGCCAGGGTGCCCCCATACTTAAGGATCAAAAAGGTGCGTGCTTCGCTACTGGTGTAGAAAATGTTTTGCAGCTTGTCGTCGATTTCTTCTTGGTCGCTGCGCCAGCGCGTTACAGCCACCGGCACGAAGCTTTGTAAACCTGCGTACACCAATGCGGTGACAGAGACGGCAATAAGTGCGTAGGCAATGATCAATCCCATGCGAATAATTCCTCCAGCGACAGGTCGCTGCTATCCAACAAGCTGTCGGCAAAGCTCGGCAGGTAGCCAGTGAAGCGCAGCTCCGAGCCGCCTTCGGGCAGACTCACAAGTTTGAAGATATCCTCCATTACGATTTCACCCTCGGTGACATCGTAGCCGACAATTTCACTGATGTGGGTAATCTTTCGTGAGCGATCTCGCTGCCGCTGTATCTGTACGATGATGTCGACGGCGGCGGCAATCTGTTGGCGGATAGCGGTTATTGGCATGTCTTCACCGGCTTCCATCACCATCACTTGCAGCCGCTGAATCATTTCCCGCGGAGAGTTAGCGTGGCCGGTGGTCAGCGAGCCGTCGTGTCCAGTGTTCATGGCCTGGAGCATGTCCAGTGCCTCGCCGCTGCGGCACTCACCCACGACTATTCGGTCGGGCCGCATGCGCAGAGAAGCACGAACCAAAGCTTTAATGGGGATTTCACCTTTACCTTCGAGATTTGCTTTGCGGGTTTCAAGATTGACCTGGTTAGGTTGTGGCAGTTGCAGTTCAGCGCTGTCCTCGATCACTACCAGGCGCTGATCGAAAGGGATTTGAGACCCGAGCACATTCAGCAGTGTGGTTTTACCTGAGCCGGTTCCCCCGGATATCACCATGTTCTTGCGTGCTACGATGCAGGCGGCGAGAAAGCGGCCAGCCTGCGGTGTCATCGAACCAAAGCCGATCAGATCCGCCAGGGTGAAGGGTTCTTCACGGAAGCGCCTGATGGTAACCGAGGTGCCGTGAATAGCCACTGGTGGAATTACAATGTGCACGCGCGAGCCGTCTTCAAGGCGGGCATCGACAATGGGGTCGGCCCGGTTAAGCGCGCGGCCAATGGGGCGAACCATCCGATTCACCGCTACGTTCAGGTCGTCTTCGCTGGGAAAGGCGCGGCCGGTTTCCTCCAGGCCGCCACCCTTTTCAATGAATATTTTATCCTTGCCCACAACCATAATCTCGGTGATGTCTGGCAGCTTCATGAGGTCTTCCAGCGGTCCCAGGCCGTAAACCAGCGAAAGGATATCGGAGCGAATAGAACCTTTGGCAATGTACTGTTTTTGTCCGGGGGATAGGGCTTGAGAGTTGCGAGCAAACACTTCGTTGAACTTGTCGCGCACATCGGCAATGCGTAAATTGTCATAACTCTCGTCGATGCCGATGTCAGCCAAACAGGTAGAGACCAACTGGTCGAAGGCAATGCGATCGGCGCTGTTTTCCCAATCAAGGGAGCCGCGGCTGCTATCCTTGAGGCGGCCTCGTACCACTGTGTTAACTGCTTCTTCTCGGGTGGACCTTAATACAATATGTTCTAGCAGTTCATCATCGATGCTGTGCACGCGTTCCAGCAGTTCGGTAAGTTTGACTTCGATTTCGCTGGCCATTTCTGCGTCTTTGGACTCCATCACCACACCGGTGAGGTTGGCTTTTTCCAGTAAGTCAAAATGGATGATGCGTTTGAGTTCAGAAAGGTCACGCTCTTTTTCGAAGTCGCTAGCTTGTTTGGTAGGCCGCAATCCCGTTATGTGCAGCACGAATCCGGGCAAGGAAATGATATCTTCGGAATGCAGCTCCATACGCTGGCCGCGGGCGACATCCTGGTCATTTACCATTACGCCGTTGAGGCCCTTGGAATGCACATATACCTGGGGGCCTTCGGTTTCGAAGCGTGCGTGTTCGGCGGAAATATACGGTGACTCCAATACAATATCGCAGTCTGTTGATTTGCCCAGAGTCAGACTCTGATCCAGCCGGAATTCTCCAATGCGCTGGTCCTGCAAATCACGAATGTGAATCAGCACAGACACCTAGTTTTTAGCCTCCGGCTTTTTAATGATGACATTGTGACTGGGGCGGTTACCGATGGAATCAAAATTGCCGGACCGAACGCCTACCTCGGGCAGTCGTGAGGCGATGTCGGTGTCATCCTTGCTACGCAACAGTAGAGTGATATTGGCGTCGTAGTAATCCTGGGCAAATATCAGCTTGGCCGCTTCCTCACTGTCTACCAGCAGTGTTACTGATCCATAGGGCTCCATATTATGACGTTCCGATGCGCGGTATTCGCTGCCCACTGCCAGAACTTCAACAGCTTGTAGAATTGGTCGCGTCGATGCTTCAATCCGCGGCAGATCGCCAGCGGATGTAGCCCCGGGGTCCAGTGATGGAAATGTGCCCAGTACGTCGACAAGATCGCCCGGTTGAATAAAATACGACACCGAGGTTTTCTGGTCCACACCGACTGAAATAGCTTTTTTGCCGGCGGGAATGCTCGGGAGTACGCCGGGATCTATACTGGAGTCGAAGTGGCGGAAAAGCAAAATATCGCCGATCGCCACTTTTGCGCGCAACCTTGTTGTGCGCATGTAGTCGAGAAAGTTCTGATCAGGGGCCTCCTCCAAAGCGTCTGGAAACAGGCCGGCCGGCAGGGTAATTGCCTCAAGATCACCGCCCAGTATGTCGCCCACGCCTTTGGTTTTCGTGGCTTTGTAGACTGTTATCGTGTCGCCTTTCATTTCATCAATGTGCTGTTTGACGAAGAATGTCGCCCCTAAACCCGCCACTATAGCAATCACCAAAAGAATTTTATTGTTCACGGCCTGCCTCGCTTATCTAAATATTCATCATGGTGACGAGCTGAAAAGCCTCGTCAATCCGGTTGAGTGTAACCACGCATAAACGCGAATCATTACGAGAGTAAACTCTTTGTGCTAATTGGGGTTTTTCGTTTCCTTGGGGAACCTCACGCCAGCCGGCATCGCCTAATAGCAACCCCATCTGATCCATTGCCCTCCCGCCACGAGTCACGGTATCAACTGCAATTGCCCAGTTGCCTAAAGTCATATTGCTTTCGCGCACACTGCCGGCCAGGGTGGGAATTTGACTGGTGTTAACGTGACTCTCGGAATCTGTTAAATCGATTTCATTGCCATCAAAGGATAGCAAAGGTACGCGAACTTGCCCGTTGCCCAGATCGGCAGCACAGTCGCGAAAAACTGTTCCTACGGTTGCTTGTTCGGCCTCCTGGTGCATCCAAAACAGTGTCGGAGGCTCATTGTTGTCACTGATTGCCGGGGTTACGTTGCACTGGGGGCAGGTGTCATGAATGTAGCGCTCCCCAGCCCGCTCGCAGGGGCCTGACACATCTATTTCACGCATGGTGAAGCCGATGTTGCTGTCGCTGTCGAAAAAGTCGCCGGTAAAGCGCGCATCACCATCGGTGATCAGCATCGTCGAAGGTAGCGTGGTGCCAGCGCTGCTGTGACCGGTTTGCGGCGCCAGGCCCGCAATCGTGAAGGGGCGGTCTGGCTGGAAATAGGGTAATTGGCTACTGATGTAGAAAAACAGCACGATGATAAGCACCGAGCTCAGTAGCTTCATGGCAATGGTCCAAAAGGGCGCTAACATTTGTTGCTGCCTGTGGGTAGTCCGCCAAACGGTGCGAGCAAAATATTGCTGCCACTGGTGAGCTTATCCAGTATACCTATGCTGATGCCCTCGCCGGCGAAAGGGTCGAAATCGGTATTTTTCATTTCACAGTAGGTATAGGCGGTGCCACCTATGGTCAAGGGTACCGTGATGTCGCTGGCCTCAAACAGCCCATAAGGTGCTTTTCGGGAAACCGAGACCTCTAATCTGGAACTGCCGGACAGGCCGGAAATCAGCCCACCCATAAAGGACATTAAATCGTCATTGCCGGAGCTGATTTCGCTGGTCACTGAAATATTGGTGACGTTGAGAGAGACGGCATTCTCCTCGGCTGGGAATACCTGGCTGCCCACCTGGTTGGCCAGGCTCTGTGCATCGCCCTGAACATTTTCACCTTTGGTTTTTTTCTTCATCACTTCATGGCCAGCCAGGCGAGTGGTAACTTGTGCAGCCTGAAGACGGATGCCGGCGTAGCCCATGGTGAATAGCAGCATCCAGATCGGTACGATCAAAAACACAAATAACATCAGGGTTTCCAGCGCGGCTGAGCCCCGTTGTCGCTGCCTTGTCGCAATATTAGTGATTGTTAACACTGCCCAGAATTCCTTCGGCTATGCCGGCTTCGCTGCCCGGTAGGGATAACCCCTGGTCGCTGCTCAGTGCCGACTCGAGTAAGTTCGAGTGTTCCAGACGCGCTCGCCAGTCCTGAGTGAACATGTCTTCAGATAATTTATTGTACACCTGAGCCTGGGCATAGGCCGTTACTCGGGCGGGAGGTTCGTTGAACAAATTGCTCCAAAATGGGGGGCGTATGTCGGTATAGACCATGGCAATGTAGCGCATGCGGTTCTCAGGGTTGTCACCTTTGTCGATTAACAGTGGTTGTATCCGATTGCGGCAGCTTTTGGAGTCAGCGCTGTCATTGCTGTTGCTCGCTTCGGTGCTGGCGCTGCCGTTCGTTTGGTCCTGCACATACTCCTCAAGTTCATCACCCTCGAGTACTTTCTCGCCTGAGCTGCTAAGCGCCCACACGTAAATGGTGTAGCGATAGCGGGTAATTTCCTCGTCGTTTTCTATGAAGATGCCACTTTCTCTGGTTTCACTCAGAAAATAAATTCCGGTGCGCTCGGCGTCCAGACCGCTGGGATTGCGGGAGTGGGTCCCGCTGTAACGAGTAAATTTGGGATGGCCGTTTAGCCAACGGCACTGCCCAAAGCTTGAACCGCAAATTTGGCTCGTGCCCGTTTCGTTCAGCAGCGGGTAACCGCTGCCAGAATTACCTTCCGTGCAAGCGGCATTGACTTTCAATAAAGGCGACTCGGTTACCAGTGCTTGATAGCCGGGCCCTCGAGACAGTACGGGTTGGGGTTCAGCGGCTGGCACGTCTTCGCCATACTGACCGAGATCACCAAACTTGTCCTGCTCCTCTTGTGAGAGGCCGCCGCTTGAGCTGTTGTCATTGAGGGATGTCCAGGCCACGAAATCGTCAGCATCCCAGTCTCCCGCTGTAACCCAGTCGGTGCGTGAAAAAAATAAACGCCAGGTGGCGCTAGCGTTGTATTTGCGGCAGGTCGGCAGGTCGTAAAATTGGGTTTTAGATTTGTTATCTTCCGATTGAGCGTCGGGTGTACATCCCAACTGCGCCATGTAAAAACTGTAGAAACCATAGAAAATAGGGTGGGGTAATAAATTGAAAAAGGGAATAAAGACGATGTCCCAAATTTTTTTACCGAGTCGCACTGGTCCCTGATTGTTGTCATAGCCCTCCATTACATAGCCTGGGCCGCCGTCACTCATAGCGGAGCAAAAATCTGATGTCTTGTAGCCGTCAGATGTGACTGGTAGCTGCAGCGCGGTTGTGGGTGAGCCGGTGATGAGTCCGCCGTTCAAAGCCACCCCAAAAGATGCTCCGTTCTCACTGGCGATGGCTACAGCACTGACGGTTGCAATGCTGGGAAAGGTTTGACGAACGCCTTCGGCTGCACTCTGCAGGCCCTCCATAATCGTCCAGGCAGCTTTTTTACAGGCGGTGATAGTAGCGATTTTCTCTATAACGCTTTCCATCACTTTAATGACGTTTTTTTGTACGGTCACAATGGTCGCCATCACCGCGCAAAATGGCCCCACAAAGGGCACCGCGCTGCAGGCCTGAAAAGCAGTTTCCTGTACTTCGGCAACTGTCACTACGATGGGCAGAGTTTTGTTGAGCGAGTTAACCAGCACGGTCATGCTCAGGATTTTACTGTTGAGAACATTGATCATGGAGATCATATTCAAGCCGCGAGCCTGCCAAGTGGCGGCCGAGAGCGCTGTTACATCGGCAACTTCTTGCACACGCATTCTCTCGCGCACTATGTCGTTGCTGTTCATCACCATTGCCAATAAGGCCACGAAGCACACCGCAGCAGCCACCGCCAGGAAAGATACCTGGGCACTGTCGTCGTAATGCAGCCGGTCGAGAGCATTAGCCATCAGTAGGCCACCAGCTGAGGCCAGGTGGGCGTCACCACGGTGCTGCGTAAGGTCAACGTAGGCTCAGTAATGCCACTGGTTAGTTCGCTGCCGCCAAAGGCTATATACATCATGCGCCCAGCGTAGGGCACGTGCAGCCAAAAATCATACTCCACTGTAACGCTTAAAGTGTCGCTGGAGGAGAGATCATAGGGACCGTTGGCGGTGTTGCCATCTGCCAGGTTGCCGCGAGAATCTCTGCCGTTAATTAACACACGAGTGGCGGCTTGCGCATACAGGGCTTTCACTGCGGCCCTGCGCAATCTCGAGCCGCTCAGTATCATGCCGGGGCGGTGAATGGTGAGAGCGCCAATTTGCCCGGGCAGGCTGCCGAAGTCGATGCTGTCAAAGTTCGGCGCCGGGCCGTCTCCCAGCATTCCATGGGCTTGAGTGGACAAATACGCTTTGCCAGCCGACTCTGCGCTGCCAGGTGAAATGGCCAGGGTGCCGGGAATCGCTGCGCGCTCTATGCGCTGCCACTTCTCAGCTTCGGGTTCGTTGCGATTGAGCAGTACACCCTCAGCCTCGTTGTCCAGTTCCGTGAAAGCCACTGTGCTGGCGCTGCGGGCGGCAGCGTAGGCCGCGTAACCGACGTGAACCTGTGCGTTTACCATAAAGGCCAGTTGCCATACTGCAAGCACGAGCACAAGCAGGGGAAAGAAAACCAGCAAAAATTCAAGCGAGGCAGAGGCTTGTTCATCGCGCCTGAATGCTCGCAGGCGGTCGAAGGCGCCCCGGCGAAGCGGTAGTAGCAGCATTAGCATCAGGGATAATAATATTGCAAGCCCCAGGCTTAGCTGCCCGTAAAGAAGCCAGTGGTCCAAGTTATTTTGGATGCTGGCGCTGGTCACTCCGTTGGCGAGTCCCATTTCCATGACTGAATACTCAGCCGCTACCCATCAGGGTTGGCGGCACAACAATCAAGCAGCTGCCAATCGCTATGGCGACGCCAAAGGGAAATGAGTCCCGGTGCGCCGGTGGCGGTTGCGGCGCCTGAGAAAGAATGCCTGCACGATACCCTAGCGTACTACACGCATACTGCACCAAGCCCCAAAGTCGTCCCTGCCAGATTAGAATCAGCGCCGCGCACAAACCCCCAACCATAATCGAGGCAAGCAGAGCATTGAGTGCGTTGGGGAAGCCGACTATGGCACCTACTGCGGCCATTAGCTTGACGTCTCCGCCGCCCAAAGAGCCGCTGAGAAAGATTAGGAACAGAGGGATTCCTGCGGCGAAAGTGCCAATGAGGTGATTGCCCAACCCCGTCCAGCCCCAGCTCAGCGCAGCCAGACATAGGCCCAGCACTAACGCGGGGTAGGTGAGGTAATTGGGAATGCGATGGCGAGTAAAATCCATCACCGTTGCCGGGACCAGCAGTGCCAGCAGCAGATAAAGTTGTGCTTCGGTAGCGTAGCTATACATGCCGAAGAGTAATGCCGTTGCCCTTTTTGTGTTTAGCGCACTGTTTAGCCCAATTCTACGCCCATTACCTCATTCCATTTGCCTTGCGCTGCTGTGTAGATTTCTTGTCCGAAGATAGAAATAAGGATAATCAGCGGGATAAGCACTAGCGCCAGAAGTAGCAGGCGTCCCAGGTTTTCATTGTCTCCGCGCGTGTCTACATGCAATTGCATCAGTTTGATATGTGCGAGTTGAATAAACTTCATAGTATGTCTCCATTCCTTATTATCAGTGACTTCAATGGCCACCTGGTTTTTTTAAAAAAACGGTGAAGTGATAAAAATCTGCCCAAACGTAACATACTCGCGAATGACATCTTCCAACAACCACGCCGCACCGATCATGGGGAGTACACCGAAAGTCAAAATCATTAACACTTCCATAGCTTGCTCCCCGCTATCGTCGCGGTGCAATCGTCGCCATACGGTATTTTGAGTAGATGCCACCATCCTGTCACCTGAGTCATCGCTTGCGGGTACCCGGCCGTAACATTATTAACGGCCGATCGCTCGGTGTGATGCATGCCAAAGCCTTCCTTAGCTAGAACTAGCATCGTAAAGCTATGTATCTATCTCTATGTATAGACAAAATTGCTCCTAGTAGCAAGCGCCCTCTGCTGAACCTTGCAGCCGTCGGGGCGGGAATAAACGGTTACAGCGGCGACGATTTGCCGGACAGAAGCATGGCGGCGGCGTTCAGTTGCTTTAAGCATGGGGAAAGGCGCGTCACACTACCGTCGCCAATAGGAGCACATCGACAATTTTTATGGGCGTGATTCAATAGTTGGACATTGGGATCTTTCATTCGCTTCGTATCGTATACTTGAGTGATCTGATTCAATAGAGAAATAAAAGCAATGCGCGTACTTATCGTCCTGACCTCTCACGATCAACTGGGTGATAGCGGAGAGAAAACCGGCTTTTGGTTGGAGGAATTTGCCGCCCCTTACTATCGGTTGTTGGACGGCGGGACAGATTTGACACTCGCGTCTCCGGCCGGTGGACAGCCTCCGCTAGACCCGAAAAGCAGTCAACCTGATGCCCAAACCGATGCTACAAGAAGATTTGATGCTGATTCAGGCGCCCAGGCCCAACTTGCTAATACCCTGCGGTTGGCTGAGGTGAGCGCAGACAACTTCGATGGCGTCTTTTATCCGGGCGGTCACGGGCCGCTCTGGGACTTAGCGGTCGATAGCGATTCAATTGCACTGATAGAAAGGTTTATGCAGCAGGGCAAACCCGTTGCGGCAGTTTGCCATGCACCCGCGGTGTTAGTTAATGCCAGCGCTGCAGACGGCGGCGCACTGGTTAAAGGACTTAATGTCACTGGCTTTAGTAACAGTGAAGAAGCCGCGGTCGGTCTGACCGAGATTGTGCCGTTCCTGCTCGAAGATCGCCTTCAAGCTCTGGGTGCACATTACACCGCGGGAGAGGACTGGCACCCCCACGCAGTTGTCGATGGTTTGCTTATTACCGGGCAGAACCCGGGTTCATCGGAGATTACCGCCGATCATTTGCTTGCGGCGCTCAATGGAAAGTAAGCTGTATCCGCGAAGCTAAGGCCTGTCAGAGGAGGCGCTATGTACAGGATGATATACAGAAGCCGAAGTGTTGAGCCTCTGAACTGGGAGATCGTGCGCAGCATCACCAGCAAAAGTGAGGTTTACAATGAGGGCGTAGGTTTGACCGGTGTGCTGTTAGCGAGCCGAACCCACTTTATGCAAGCGATTGAAGGTAATTTCGAAGATGTGAATGCGACTTTCCGGCGCATCTGTCGTGATGAAAGACACACGGAAATAAGCATTGTTGCTTTTAGTATTATCGATGCGCGGCTGTTTGGCGGCTGGGGCATGCGTGGAATTGGCGCCTTCGATTTTAATCAAAAAATAGAAAAAGAACTGAAGGACAAATACGGAGAGGAGGAGGGTGGCATTCACTTTCCCCTCGAAGAGTGGCAAGCGCTGGCGATGATCAACGATATAAAAATGATGCGCGACCTGCCGGCCTGGAAAAAGTAACCGGTTGTTGTAACTGTCGCGGAAATTTCAGGGTAATACCGCCTGGTAGCGCAAGGTCACTGTTCACTCAAACCCCTCTGGCTCCTGACTCCCGCTCGGCCACACCGGTCCTCGGGTCGTTATCGCAGGCCACCCCCACAAACCTTGAGTCTTGTCTCTAATCCTAGTATAGCTTTATCCGGTATAAGTATTAAAACCAGGTAAAAGGCCGAATGTGCATAGCTGAAGTAACCTGTCTGTAGCCCAAAAAAACCGCGCTCAGGCACGGGAACACTATCGGGAACATTCAGTATGCATAAAAAGAACGAAATTGAGCGTGAGGCGCTCGAAACCTACGATCGATTTGTCGCCCAGCGCGACCGAATTGACATCGGAGATGTCGGTTGGGGCAGCCTCGCTGATTTCTTTACTGAAGACGCCGTCTATCTGGACCCGGCCTGGGGCCGCCAGGAGGGGCGTGAAACGATACGCGATTTCTTCATCCGATCCATGGCAGGGCTTACCGGCTATGGTTGGTCCACGCCCGAGCGTTGGACCATGAGCGATGGCCATCGTCTTGTGAGTCATTGGGACCAGGTGTTGGGTGATAAACCCGACGGCGGCCAGTGGATTGTTCCAGGGTTATCTATTCTCTACTACGCGGGTGATGGACTGTTTTGTTACAGCCACGATTATCTCAATATGACGTACATCGGCGAAACTATGAAAGCTATGGCCTGGAAACCGCCAGCAGAGTTCAACATGCCTCCTGGCAAACCGGATTGGTCCACGCATTTGCCAGCTGCCTGGGTGCATTTACCTGACGTTTTCGCGGGGGCAGAATAATGTTTAAGGTCATTCAATGGGCCACCGGAGGTGTGGGTAAGGCGGCAATCTCCTACATCGCCGCACATCCGCAACTGGAGCTGGTCGGTTGCTGGGTGAGTAGCGATGATAAAGTGGGGCGAGACGTCGGTGAAATTTGCGGGCTGCCGGCACTGGGCGTGATCGCGACCAGCGATGTGGAAGTGTTAATGGCGCTGGACGCAGATTGCGTTATGTACAGTCCGGTAATGGCGGACCGAGCATTAGTGAGCCGTCTGTTGGCTTCAGGTAAAAACGTCGTGACCCCGTTGGGGTGGTTTTATCCGGGGGACAGAGATGTCAGTGATCTCGAGGCTGCGTGCATGGAAGGAGGCACAACACTGCACGGCACTGGTATTCACCCTGGCGGTATAACAGAGCGCTTCCCGCTAATGGTGTCTGCGCTCTCCGCGAGCATCACGCACGTTAGAGCAGAGGAGTTTTCGGATATTCGCACCTACGGCGCGCCCGCTGTTATCAGCGACATCATGCTGTTTGGCAAGACACCGGAGGAAGCTGCCACCAGTCCCATGGTTCAGTTTTTAGGCGATGGCTTTGGCCAGTCTATGGAAATGATTGCAGCAGAACTGGGGTTTGACCTTGACCCCGATCCGCGCGCGTTGCATGAGGTTGCGGTTGCCACAGCGCCCATTGAATCTCCTATTGGTGTGATTGAGCCGGGGCTGGTTGCCGCACAGCGTTTTACCTGGCAGCGGACAATAAAAGGCGAGCCTGTGATTACCGTGCGGGTCAACTGGTTCATGGGTGAGGAGAACCTGGATTCTGGTTGGGGCTTTGGCGAAGGCGGCGAGCGTTTCGAAGTTGAGGTGACCGGTGACCCTTCGTCCCATGTCACCTTCCACGGTTGGCACCCGGAGTCTATTGCGGCCGGACTTGAGCGAAATCCTGGCATTGTTGCCACTGCGAATCACGGCGTCAGCGCCATTCCCTATGTTTGCCAGGCAGAACCTGGCATAAAAACTTACCTTGATCTTCCGTTAATTGCCGGACGCGCAGCGCCAGCATTGTCGGTAGCTGAATGATGACTAAAGGAAGCATAAAATGAGTTTAAGAGTTGTTACCTGGGGCACCGGAAATGTGGGCTGTTATGCAGTGCGTGCGGTGCTCAATCACCCGGAGCTTGAGTTGGTTGGGCATATTGTCAGCTCTTCGACAAAGTCAGGCCAGGACGTTGCCGTGTTGGCGGGACTGGGCGAATCTTGCGGCATTTTAGCAACCGACGATATCGATACTGCGCTGGCGCTGAAACCAGACTGTATTGTTTACACGGCTCATTCCGAAACCCGGATGATGGAGGCCGCCGAGGACCAGGCGCGCTGCTTGCGCCAGGGTATTAATGTCGTTTCCAGCTCGCTGTTCATGTTGCAGTATCCTGACAGCCCCGATATCTCCTTTTTAGCAGACCCGTTGAAAGCCGCATGCGAGGAAGGAGGCACTACATGTTTTAACAATGGCATCGATCCCGGTTTCGCCAACGATACCTTCCCTCTGGTCTTCACCGGTTTATCCGAGTATTGGAGCAGTGTTCGCATGCGCGAGGTGATCAACTACGCTACCTATGAGCAGGAGCACACGATTCGTGAGGTAATGGGCTTTGGCTATCCGGTTGACCATGACTGCATGTTATTTCGGCCGGGAATGCTGTCGCTTGGATGGGGCGGATCGGTACGTTCGGTGGCAGCAGGTTTAGGTGTTGAGTTGGAGAAAGTATACGAAATACACGAACGCCTACCCCTGGCCGAAGACATTGAAAATGGCATGGGCAAGTTTGAAGCGGGCACTACTGGTGCCATGCGCTTTGAAGTGAGAGGGGTGGTTGATGGCCGCGATGTTATCGTGCTTGAACATGTTACCCGGCTCACCGATGACATTGCCCCCGATTGGCCCAAGGGCAAAGGGTATAAAGTGATTATTGAGGGCGAGCCGCGTATGGAGGTCAGTATGGATATGGAGGATCGTCATGGTGATCATGCTGTGGCAGGCGTTATTCAGACGGCAACGGCGATTGTTAACGCTGTGCCGGCAGTCGTTGCGCAGGCGCCCGGTTTGGTGGCTGCCCTGGATTTACCAAAAATTACTGGCCGGGGATTGTATAAACCGGCCTAGGTTAAAACGCCATTAGCGGCGGCTTGAAGCTGTGGCTATTTGTATAAATCCAGCCGACGCTATCGTCTGGTGTGTCTATAATAATACGGTCAACAGGTGGGTAAGCCATGAACAGACAAGATAGTCGACTGCACGCTGCGCTGATTTCAGGAACTTTTCTTACGGCAACCGCGCTTTCATCATCGATGTTTAGTACCTTGGCCGCTGCCCAGGTGCTGGAAGAAGTGATTGTTACTGCGCGTAAACGTGCAGAAGCGATGCAGGACGTGCCAGTATCAGTGACGGCTTTCACCGGCAATCAGCTGCGTAATGCGGGCATTGTTAACCTGAAAGACCTGGGATACCAGACGCCTGGTTTGCAAATAGACCAGAGCAGTGCAGCCCAGATTTGGATACGGGGTATTGGTCAGCGGGATGATGGCTCGCGAGTTGATGCCCCGGTTGGCGTCTATATCGATGGTCTTTACATTCCGCGTAAAGATGGTCAGTTACTGGATCTGCTAGACACCCAAAGCATTCAGGTCTTGCGAGGTCCCCAGGGCACCTTGTTTGGCAAGAATACAACTGCCGGTGCTATTGTGATTACCACTAATGGGCCCGAGGCAGATTTTGGCGGCTTTGTTGACGTTCGTGTTGGTAACTACGATCGGCAGGACCTGAAAGCAACGGTCAGCGTACCCCTAATCGATCAAACGTTGCTGTCGAAGATTACCCTGGGGTCCATCTCGCGAGAAGGCTATCAGCGCAATATCAATACCGGCCAGCGTGCCGCATCAGAGGATCGAAAATCCGCTGCCCTGCAGCTGACATGGCTGCCAAGCGATAGCTTTAGTATGGATGCGCTGGCGTACTACGGTAAAACGGATGAAGTGCAACCCACGACCAACTGTCGCTTTATGGTGGGCAGTAGTTTCAACGGCGAAGACTCCCTGTTCGGCAATCGCATATTTCCCGGAGATACTGTTCCTGTCGATGCCTACGATGATAACGATACGCCCCTGCGCGAGGGTCACGTTGCCCAGAGCCCGATATTAGAGGCAGGGTGCGCTCGTTCGAATGCTCAAAATAAAGATTACCGGTCTATTTCCGAGCACCGTATCAACTTTGAACTCGATAACCTGCTGTTGGGCCTGACGCTGGAATGGGAGATCAGCAATGACCTTAGTTTCAAAAGCATTACCGGCTATGGCGATCAGGAGAAGTCCGGCAACTTTGGTAACCCTGATAATGATGTAACGGACGAGGTGATTTCTGCGCGCTATCGCGTTGGCGATACGTCCAGTAAGCGCAAGCACCTAAGCCAGGAATTTCAACTCAACGGCACGGCCTTTGATGATCGTTTCACCTACACGGCAGGCCTATTTGCGATGAAGGAAGACATAGACGATGGCACCGACACATCGTCTGGATCTCCATCTGGTTCGTTGCTTTATGTTCCGCAGCCACTCATGTTGATTAATGATCCCAGCACGGAGCGCCAGACCTATGACCTGGAAAATACCACTTACGCGGTGTTTTTCCAGGGTAGCTATGACCTGACAGACAATCTGGAATTGACGGCCGGTTTGCGCTGGACCAGTGAGAAGCGCGAGCAGACCGTTGATCTGGAGTTCCTGGATCAGGCTGCCTTCAGGGATATAGCTTTTGCTGCCATTGAAGGTGTCCCCGGGATAGTGCCTATAAAGGCTTCGGGGATAGGGTTGGTTACTGACCTGGACGCATTAATCGCCGCTGATATTTTTTCGCTGATTGCAGCCGAATTCCCTCGCGATGCCAATGACCAGTTTGTTTATGACTTGGTGCCGGCTAGAGAGCTGGTGCCGGACATTGACGAGGATGCCTCCGAGACCTGGAAAGAGATTACACCCATGGTGAGCCTGGCCTATCATCTGCCAGATAACTTACTCAGAGATTCTGGTGTGGATGCCGCCATGTTCTACGTAAGTTATGGCGAGGGCTTTAAGTCAGGTACTTTTGAGCCTATCGGCGTCGATGGTCAGCAGACTGTGGAGCCTGAGCTTGTGGAGAACTACGAATTTGGTTTCAAGCTTGATTTTCTTGACGCGCGGATGCGCTTGAACGGTGCGGCGTTTCGCACCAACTTTGATAACATGCAGCTGCGGCAGGTGCTGCTGGACAGCGGTGGCACGCCCCGCGTGGTGTTAAATAACGCTTCTAAAACTCGCATTGTGGGCGGTGAATTGGAGTGGTCCTGGTTGCCCACCGATAATTTGCTGCTAGTTGCGACCGCCAGTTATAACGATTACAAGTATCTCGATTTTGAAGAGCAGCAGTTCAGCAGCAAGGCTTTATTTACTCAGGTGCCTCTGCCCGTGGTAGACCGCAGCGGCGAAACGTTTGCGGAAGTGCCCGAGTCGACATTTAGTCTTGGTGTTCAATACACCTGGGAGAGTAGTTGGGGGACCTTCGTTCCGCGAATCGATTACAGCTACGTGGATGAGATTTTCATGGGGCTGGACGCTGGCTCGGGGCAAAACCCAGACCAGTCAACGTTTGACGATTACGGGCTGGTGAGCGCGCGCCTGGGTTGGTCAAGCCCCGAAGGGCGGTTTGAAGGTGCGCTCTACGTTACCAATCTGACCGACGAGTTCTACTACATGGGGGCGGCAGCAGTAGGTGATTCGACCGGCACTTTTCAAACCACTTCCGGGTTGCCGCGCATGTATGGAATGGAACTACGCTACTCTTTCGAATAAACCAAGTGCTGACTCAGGCGCCCGCGTCCTGGATCTGCACTTCAACCATGATCTCGTTGCGCCGCAGAAACGGGGGAGTCCAGGGCGGGTTGTACTGATTCAAGGAAGGCGTGCCAACGGATTCAATGCCATGTTGCTTAAGTGTGGCGATCAACTGCTGTGTGTTGCGCTTCACCTTGCCGTCTGTCGCCCACCCGGAAAAGCGTATGGCGGCCATTGTGCGGCCGGGAACCGTCTGGATTTGCACGCTGTCGTCGGCAGGTTCAGGAAGGTCTTCTAATTCGTACTCACTGGGCAAAGTGAATGCCATCAGGGGCTGGTTCGCCTCCAGTGATTCTTCTACCGGCGCGGTCATGGCTATCTTCTCGCCAGTCTCATTGCCACCAAAAATGAATCCCGCCAGGCGCTGAAAGCCGGCTGAAGTTTGGCCTGAGTGGTCGAGCTGCGTTACCGCCTGAATGCTCGGGGCGTATTCGCGTAACTCGACCTTTTCAACCGTGTCCACCAGAGTCCAGGAGGGTTCTTCGATATCGGATGCCATGGCTGTGTTGCCCAGGGTGAGTGCTAACAGAGTCGTATAAAAGCGCTTCATATCCAGATTCTCCTGGAGTGTGTTGAATGCTTTAAGATACGGGCTCCCAGGCTGTTCGGATTACCTGGTTACTCGGCTGCGACCCGCTCGATATCAGCCCCCAGGCTAGCCAGTTTGTTTTCCAGGTGTTCATAGCCCCGGTCAAGATGGTAGATACGGCTGACCTCGGTTTCACCCTCGGCCACCAGTCCGGCCAGGACCAGGGAAGCGCTGGCGCGTAAATCGGTAGCCATCACCGGAGCAGCTCCAAGGCCCCCGCTGTTGCCGCGGACCACGGCGACCTGACTCATGGGGGTGATGTCTGCTCCCAGACGAACCAATTCCTGCACATGCATGAATCGGTTTTCAAATATTTGTTCGGTGATAACCGAGGTGCCGCTAGCCTGAGTCATCAATGCCATGAATTGGGCTTGCAGATCGGTGGGAAAACCGGGGTGAGGTGCGGTAGCAATGTCGACAGCCTGCCAGCTTTTGGTCGCCTGTACCGTCAATGAGCTGTCGTCCGTATCAATCCGAAAACCAGCATCACGCATTTTTTCAACGAGAGATTGTAGGTGCCCCGGTACGCAATTATCGACGGTGACTTTGCCACCGGTAATTGCACCGGCAATCAGCAGGGTTCCCGCCTCAATGCGATCTGGCACAATCCGATGCGACGCAGGCGAAAGTTCATCAACACCTTCTATCGAAATCACGCTGGTGCCAGCGCCCTCAATTTTCGCGCCCATGGCTATCAGGTAATTTGCAAGGTCTACCACTTCGGGCTCCTTGGCTGCATTTTCGATAATCGTGATGCCGCGAGCCAGACTCGCAGCCATCAAGGCGTTTTCGGTACCACCCACGGTCACTTTTTCAAACAGAATACGGTCGCCGACCAATCGCTGGGCCCGGGCGATCACATAGCCGCCCTCGCTGGTGATATCTGCTCCCAGTCGACGCATGGTTTCAATGTGTAGGTCTATGGGGCGTGAGCCGATGGCACAACCACCGGGAAGACTCACTTTGGCCTCACCATATCGCGCAAGTAGCGGACCCAGGCAGAGAATACCTGCGCGCATCTTCCGCACCATTTCGTAATCGGCCACGTGGGCCGCGGGTGAACTGACGTCGACCACCAGGGTGTCGTCCTCACGAGCGCTGCTGGCACCGAGAGATTCCAGCAGCGATTGGGTGGACTCGATGTCTTTCAGATAGGGGACGTTAGTAAAACGGTGTTGACCATCTGCCAACAATGAGGCGAACAGAATGGGCAAGGCGGCGTTTTTTGAGCCGCTGGTGCTGACGGTACCATTGAGGCGATGACCGCCGCGAACGATGATTGAATCCAAGTGCTGCTCCGATAGTACTGCCAGCTCGCGGCCGGTGTTGGGCGTAAAGGTAAACGGGCGCTAGGGTAGCAGTAACTCCTCTTGAGAGAAACTGCCATCACCGTCCCTCCAATGGTTCCCCTGTGGCCCGTCAGGAGTTATCTTGGCATATTGGACCCTCCAGACACGGAAATTATCCCCAAGCCTATGACTAACGCCAAGGACCTGACACTTGAGCAGTGCATCGGCCTTAAATTGATGCTGGACATTCGCACCTTCGATAGTGGGAATGGCCCTGTGCCGGTGCAGCAGTTGCCGCCTCAGCTGAAGCACGGTTTAGTTGCAATAAGCCCCTGTGGGGTGATTTTGTTTCGCGAAAACCTGGCATCGATAGCGCAATGCCAGCAGCTCACCGCCGAGATTCGTGAATGTCTGCCCGCCAACACTCTGATCGCAATAGATCAGGAGGGAGGGCGTGTCACTCGCCTGCCACGACAAGTATCCACCAGCTTTAGTGGCAATATGGCTCTGGCCGCCTGTCCGGCGGGAGAAAATGAGAAGCTGGCGCGAGAAGTTGGAGCGGCGCAGGCTGCGGAGCTGAAAGCGCTGGGAATTAACATCAACTTTGTTCCGTCGCTGGACGTGAACAGCGACCCAGCTAACCCGGTGATCGGCGTTCGTTCGTTCGGCGATGATCCTGCTGCGGTTGCTTCCCTTGGGAGCGAGTTGCTCAGCGGTTTACAGGAGGGGGGCGTGGCCGGGGCACTCAAGCACTTCCCCGGGCATGGCGACACCAGCCAGGACAGCCACATTGACTTGCCCTGCGTCGGTCGAAGTCGTGATGAGGCGTTTGCAGTTGATTTGGCGCCGTTTTCCCGGGTGATTGCGCAGGCGAATCCCGCCATGGTGATGACGGCACATATCCAGTATCCAGCCCTGGATGACTCCTGTATCGCGGGCACTGATGTCGCGGTGCCGGCAACGCTTTCCCGAGCGATGATGACTGGCTTGTTGCGTGAACAGATGGACTTTGACGGGGTCATTATTACGGATGCCCTGGATATGAAAGCTATCAGTGCCAGAATGACGCCAACTGAAGCGGTTTTGCGCTGTTTTGCTGCCGGAGTAGACATTGCCCTGATGCCGCTGTTAATTCGCTCCAGCGCGAGCTTCAACCAGTTACAGCAGCTTGTCTCGACTGCCGTCGAGGCCATTCACAGCGGCGAGCTGGATGAAAGCGAGGTACGGGCCTCCGTCACCCGTATTCTTGCCCTGCAACAAAAATTTGCGCCGCAGCAGCCAGGTTCAGAGGCGATCAATAGTGCAGTGATTGCCTGCCCACAGCATCTGGCATTAGAAAAACGTATAGCTGAGGCGAGTCTAACGCTAGTGAGCGGCCAGCTCACACCTTTGGGGAAAACTGCAAGGATTCACCTGTTGATGCCTGGCGAAGAGGCCGCGCTAGCTCTGCGCTCCGCACTGCTGCAGGTGAACGCCGCCTTAACAGTCAGCTGGCAAAGCCTGGAAAATTTTAACGCAGCGCAGGAGCGGGACTGGCTGGCAAATGCAGAAGTCTATCTGGTGGGCGTCAGTGAGCCAGCAATCAGCGCGGTGGCCCTGGGTGGCGCTGAAGACCTGCCTGATCTCCCCGATCACAGCCCTGCATCGGTGCAAAAAGCGCTCTTGCTGCATGCGCCCGCGGTGCAAAGAGTGGTGATTATGCTGAATTCACCTTATCGAGCCCCGGAGTACGAGCCGCTGACCGACGCCGTACTGGCTAGTTATGACGGTGCTCCCGCTGGTGTGGCAGGTGCTCCTGGGCCCGCTTACATGGCATTGGCAAAAGTGCTCTGTGGTCAGCTAGAGGCAGAGGGTAAATTGCCCGTTACGCTGTCTACTAAGCTCGCTTGAAGTTCTTGCAGACACAAAAAACCCGGCCTTGGCCGGGTTTGGATACACGTGGTCGTCTAGAAAGGAGGGAATCCGCCTAACACCCGCGCCGCTGCTTCATTGATTTCGCTGGGATCATCCTCGTCCCTTTTACCCTTGAGCTTCGATTGAGTAACACTGCGCCAAACGCTTTTTTTCAAGGCGGGGTCGATCATATCGATGATAAAAGTGCCCTCGGTATAATCGCTCACCCGCACTTCCGTGTTGGAACAGTTCCAGCAGTTGTACATGCTGTAGCGATTATAACCACCGTAGCGGCCATAGCTGGCACCGTAGGAAGGAGTTTCGTAAGTTCGCACGTCGGTTCTGTGCTGGGTGCCAAGGTGCCAGCTTAGTAACAGGTCCGCTTGCGCTGGGTCATCTACTACATCCAGTCCCTTGTTGCGCAGGGCATTGGCCAGAGCGTTATCGATGCGCTCTTTTTGAAAGTCGCTGAGTTGCAGCGGGTTGTCACCGGAAACCTGTCCTGAGTTTTTGTAGAAACCAATCTTCTGCACTCCTGAAAAGTCGAAGTCTTGTTTGTAGTCTACTACTGGCTTGGGAGTGCTGGCACAAGCAGCGAGCAGCAGCAACGAGCATACAAGTCCCAGGGAGGTTGAGATTTGCTTTGGTGTCAGTGTCATTGGTTTCTCCGGTATGTTAGTTGAGCACTAGTGTATCCACTTTTCAGGCTGGTGACAGCATCAAGAATCCTTACGGCAATTGGCGAGCGTTTGCTGTAATCGCGAAACGTGTTGTTTCGGTTTGCTTGCCAGTGCTTTTAGCGCTGAGTTCCGACTTTCGCTCCAGCCCAGGTAATTTGCTGGTAGCTTGATCCTGAGTTGATGTTCCAGAGCGAACAGAGGCGGTAGTAACTGGTGGTAGCGCCGTCCCAACATCGCCGCCCTGGGCTGAATGCCATCGATAAAATATTTTCGCACTACGTTAGGCAGAATTTCTGCCGATTGGGGCCGCCTGGTTGCTGTGCACAATGGGCCGCGTTGCTCGAGTTTGGCGTTGGCGGAATCCAGCCATTGTCCCTGATGCAACAGGGCGCGCCATAACTGCCCGCCGTCGCCACCAGAAACTTCGCTCAATTGCAGCTCGAAGCTCTGGTTGTCAGCGAGGTAGTTTCCGGACAGCCAGCGGGCGCTAGCCTGGTTGATGTGCTCCAGCGCAGTAATGACTGCGCTGGATGTGTTTGCGGGGTATTCCTTGGACACTGGTGCCGGGCGCCAGAATGCTTGAAATTCTTCACTGGCCAGCGTTGCGTTGAAAATGAGTGATGGGAGGAGTTCAAGCTTTTGGCGCCTCGCCTGATCGAGTTTTTTGGCCAGTTCAAGTTCGCCAGCGGCCGTCAGGTAGTCGATGCATGCGGGTGCCAGGTGCAGGAATTCCAATGCCAGCAGCAATTTTTGGGAATCCCGGGCCAATCGCCCCAGGCTGCTGTTAGTTTTGCCGATAGTGACCTGTAGCTCACAGCCTCGCAAGTCCATGAAATCAAGTGTGTTCAGCGTGTCTGCAGGAATTTTCAGACGCAGTTTGCCGGGACGCGGGGGGCGGGCAACCGACTCGTGCGGCACCCTGGTCTGGCTGCCAAGGTCCAACGTCCGTCCCAGTCGTTCGAGGTAGACCTGAAATGCGGTGTCAGCATTTTCCTCGGCACAGCCGACGAGCAGTAGCACGGTGATCAAAAACGCGGCAGTTGCGGTGAAGTGTTTAAGCTTAGCTTCCATTCGACTGTTATACAGTGGCGGGGCGCAAATAGGCTCACCATATTCGTTCGGTGACGATGAGCTCCGGCTAAAAATAGAACGCTATCTGGGCAAACAGGGATGGCCCAGTGCTGAACTGCAGCCCATCGATGGGTGTGTCCAGCCCACCGAACTCGGTGCCTTTGCCGCCAAAGGGCAGATTTCCCGCAAGCAGTATCTGCCAGTTCTGGGCCAGGTCGTAATTGCCAACCAGTTGCACCAACCCGGAGCTATCGCCCAGGTTGAAGAACATGTTGGGCGTGAACATAAACAGAGGCGTCATTTCAATGTTCAGGCCCCCAGCCAAATAGTGACGGCCCAGAGTGAAAAGTTCTCCGCGCTGCAGCCTTTTGGTCAGGTCTGGGTGCTGTTCCAGTTGCTGGTACTGGGATTCGTTGACTCCCATACCATTGAAAAAGTATTCCAGTACACCACTGATATTTTTATCGAATCCGACCCACGAATAGCTCAGGTTGATCACGGCACTGGCATAGGTATCAAGCTCGGTATGGGTTAGCAAAGCATCACCGCGCACTATGGCCCCGCCCAGGTTGTTGAGGCCTCCAACGCTTACGATGTCGTCGTCGTAGTGGCGCGCTGCCAACAGGTCCAGTTCTCCTTCGCCGATGAACGCATGATACTTCAAGGTTTGGGTGTTGACGTCATTGCCGGTGTTGCCGTTTTCATCCCGCCTCCAGACAGCGACGAACTCAAAATCATTGCCACTGTCATGCAGGTACTGTCCGTAGAGCATGTCGTCGCCACTCTTGTACTCTTTATCGACGGCAGCCGGGTCAAAGGGGTTGAAGAAATCCACCGGGTTGTAAATCAGGCCATTACCCCAGCTGATCGCCTGGCGACCGACTCTTACGACAGCCTGGTCGCCGGTGTAGCCTGCGTGGAGTCGGTCCAGCCGGTGCACCAACACATAGTCATCGTGATCTGAGATGGTGCGGGTTAAGTCCATCAGGCGATGGTCGTCATTGAGGTCTGCACTGGGAATCAGGAAACTGCCCTGCAGTGCGCGGCTCAAATCGAGGGTATCGCCGCTGCGGCCAACGAGCTGGTAATCAGCTTTCCAGTTCAGACGGTCCTGGTTGCCACCTACCAATAGCCGCAGGTCGCCGTTGATGTCGTGGGTCGGTGTTCCCACCAGTTCACGCAGCAAACTGTCATCCGGATAGCTGGCCACTTGATACTGGCCTTTGGCATGGCCGTTGTTAAATTGCAGCAATTCAGCTCTGGCTCCACAGGTAAGTAGTAGCAGTATGAATAGCGAGCTGCGCATCAGCTGGGTTGGGGCTGAAGTTCCCCGGACTTGCCGGTTCGCTCCTCATCGCTGATGATTTTGCCATCTTCCATGCGTATCAGGCGAGGGCAATAGGCCATGACCCGGGTATCGTGAGTGGCAATCACAAACGTGATGCCGCGCTCCCGGTTGAGAGAAACGAACAATTCGATCAATTGGGTCGCGCTGGTGGAGTCCAGATTTGCGGTGGGTTCGTCTGCGAGCACCAGGGTCGGGCCGCTGACGATAGCCCGGGCCACCGCCACCCGCTGCTGCTGGCCGCCTGAGAGCTGAGACGGAAGGCGATCTTCGTGATCGGCAAGGCCAACCTCTTCCAGCATCGCTATTGCCTTGTCGCGACGTTGCGCCGTGGGAACTCCCTGTATTTGCATGACGAATTCAATATTTTCTCTCGCGGTCAGCACCGGAATCAGGTTATAGGCCTGAAACACGAAACCAATACTGTGCAGGCGCATATCTGCGAGGTCACTTTTACCCAGCAGGTCAACGCGTTTGTCTCCCACCTGAATCTCGCCGCTGTCTGGTTTGTCCAAACCACCCATGGCGTTGAGCAGGGTAGTTTTGCCTGAGCCGGAAGGGCCGGACAGGCAGACAAATGAACCTTCTTCGATATCAATAGACACATCATCCAGGCCGCAAATGATCTGGTCACCCTGGGTGAACGTTTTGTTGAGCTGACTGCAGCGAATAGCCGTCATAATCGTTTCCGTATCAGGTTCTGGCCAAGGCCTGGATGGGGTTGTAGCGAGACGCTCGCCAGGCGGGAAGCAGGCTGGCAAGCAGGCCCAGAACCAGCACCACCACGGTAGATAGCACCATGTCAGATAGACGCAGAGAGGGGTACAGCGTTGACCCCATTCCAGCCATTTCCAGACCTTTTGCCAAGGCTGAGATATCGATGCCATCTTCCAGTGGCAAAATCGTTGCGACCGCCAGCAAGTTGCCCAGTAACAGGCCCAGGCCAAGCAGAATGATGCTCTCTAATAAAACCTGGTACATGATCCACCCGGGACGCATGCCCAGGGCCATCATCAGGCCGATTTCTCTGACCCGCTCAAATACCGCCATTACCAGTGTGTTAACCAAGCCGAACGACAAGGTCAGGAAAATGACCACCGTAATAATGACATTAAAGCTGGTCTGCATCTTCATCATGCTTTCCAAGTAGCCGTCTAGCTCCATCCAGGGCACTGTTTCAAGCTCTGGGCCCGTGGCTTGCTGGATTTGAGGCCACCAGCTGGCAACCTGGCGAAAATCGTCCCCCGTAATGGCGATTTCAGAGACCTGGTTGTCGACATTGAGCATTTTTTGCAGGGTTTCCAGTCCCCCATAAACATTTAATTCCTCGGTGGCCTGCAGCCTGGCCTGGTAAATGCCCACAACCCGTATGCCCCGATCCGCGACATTATTGTCTGGGTCCTGGGACATGATCACTACGCGCTTGCCTAATCGAGTTTCGAGTCGCTCAGCCAATTTGCGGCCAATGACCAGGCCTTTATCATCGGGCCCCTCGAGGAAACGTCCCTCTACAATATTGGTGGGGTCAAAGCCAAGACTGACTTCCTGTGCCGGATCAACCCCAAGGAGTTGTATGCCACGATTGGCCCGCTCACTGGAAATCATGGCGGGTACTTTAATGCGCGCAGCCCAGCCTGTTACCGGTGGGTTGTTGAGCCGCTCCAGTAAGGCCCCTTGCGGGGCGTCGATACTGTTGGCAATACTGGGATCGTCACGATAGTCGGGGTGATGAATCTGGACTTCGCCAGGCAGCGTTCGCAGGCCACCACGCACCATTTCGTCGACCATGCCCGCCATCAGTGAACTGAACAAGATCATTGCCCAGACTCCGATCACAATCGCGATGAGCATGATCAGGGTGCGCCGATGGTTGCGCCATAGGTTGCGCCAGGCGAGGGTGAACAAAATACCTGCAGCAGGTTGATGGTCGGCCATTTACACTGCCCTCATGGCCGCAACAGGCTGCAGAGTATGCAGGCGCAGTGCGGGGTATATTGCAGCCAGCATGCCTCCCACGAACACAATAAGAGGGCCACCAAACAGGCTTATTATGGAGAGTTGTGGGTAGAGCCTGCCTTCAATGTTATAGCGCTCCAAGGCCTCTTTCATGGCGTCAAGGGAAATTCCGGTGTGTGCCAGATAAGCGGTTAATAGACCACCGGCCACGCAACCGAGCAGTAAACCCAGCGAAGACATAATTGCGGTCTCGAGCAATACCAGTCTTCCCAGCTGGCCCGGACGCACGCCCAGAGCTGTCATTACCCCAAACTCGCGAGTGCGTTCCAGTACTGACATTAACTGGGTGTTAAGGACGCTAAAGGCGACCAGTACAATCAGCACGGCATACGTCAAGAAGGAGCTGAACATGTCTGCCTGAATGGCTTGACCCAGGCCAGGCTGCAGTTGGTTCCAGTCCAGTACGGTCAATGACGAATCACCCAGTTGGCTTTGTATCTGTTTTTTCAGTGGTGCAACTTTATCAAGGTCATCTACCTTAACCACGATACTGTGCACGTCATCCTCCATCGCAAAAATGGACTGAAAGTAGTTGAGAGGTATTTCGGCGATCGCGCGATCAACATCGGTTATTCCGGAATTGATAATCCCGACGACTGTCGCAATACCGGCGGCAAAGGAGTCGTCGCGTCCAGATCCAAGAAATGTGATTTCATCGCCCACCCCAATTTTCAGGTTTCGAGCCAGCACCGTTCCAATGACGATTTCTGCTGCGTCGCTGCTTTGCAGGTATCGGCCTTGGTCAATGAGTCCTGGAAGCGTGGACACTGCAGATTCGAATTGCGGCTGCACGCCCAATATCTGAATGCCAAAAGAGCGGTCTTCGCTGGAAGCCAGGGCGAAGGCGCTGCCGCGGGCTGCAATTGCAGGGTTGCCAGTGGAATCTCTCAGTGCCTTGGCAACCGCGATACCGTCAGGCACGGTGTAGCGCATTTTCGATTCTTCGTTATATCGCTGTTCCTGTACTTGCAGGTGGCCGGTGAGAAAGCCCAGAGTTCCGTCAATCATCATGGCGTAACTACCGAGCTGGCTGGAGATCAGGAATACCAGCAGGGAGTTGCAGAAAACCATGGCGCCAACAGTCAACCATGTGCGCCTGCCATGGCGCCACAGGTTGCGCCAGGCAAGGCGCAGGGTCACGCTCACTGGCGAGGGTTTCTCAGGTTGGACAGGGTGAACAGATTGATGGGTAGTTCAATGTCGAATTTGCTGCTGTCCACGCGCATTTCAGTCCACTCATCAGGTTTTTCCTCATCCTGCATACGCATCACAGTAGCTACCATGCGCCCGTCCAATTCGCGTACTTCATGGGTGCGGAAGGTCTTCACCAAGACACCGTCCTGGTCCCAGAACTGTTGTTCCATAAGCACGTAGTCATCTCGAATGGACCAGACTTCTTTGCCCCAGACTACCGCTGCATCTTCATTGGGAATGGATTGTATGACCCAGGTCTGGTGTCCCTGGCCCTCGCGGGTTTCCAGTAATGTATGTGTATATTGATCGATAATGTCGGTCGATTTACTGATGTCCTTGTTCGACAAGTCTGAACCCATCCAGCTTTGGCTCATCATCGAAGAGGGGACCTTGATTACCCG
Organism: marine gamma proteobacterium HTCC2148; assembly: GCA_000156295.1. Lineage (GTDB taxonomy): Bacteria > Pseudomonadota > Gammaproteobacteria > Pseudomonadales > Halieaceae > Halioglobus > Halioglobus marinus. Next base: position 34,059 of record DS999238.1, on the reverse strand, counting down.
ATTGATTTTCGGGGCATAGCTCCACATGTTGTCGTCCATCACCAGGGAGCCATTGCCAGCGTCCCTGGCGGGCGCGGTCACTCTGACCAGGGAGAGCTTGTCGCCTTCTGTCCATGCTTCCATGGACATACTGCGTTCCCAGTCGGGGCGATGTATGACCATAGTCATCTCGCCATAGGAAGTAACACCCCGCCAATGGTCCATTGCCTTGCGAATCAGGTCAACTGGGTCCGGGCTTGCGGCCATAGAGCTAGCAGTTAGCAGAGCCAGCATTATGCCGATGATGTATTTCATGTCATAACTCTCGTGATTAGCCCAATTCAGCGGTGGCTCGTGTGATGTACTCATGCAATCTGGTCAGCTCTTCGGGTGGTTTGCACTTAACCCAGCCAGAGAAGCCAACGGCAACCAATAGATCGATATCTGCGAAAGAGAACTTGTCGCCAGCGATAAACTGGCGCTTCGCCAATTCCCGGTTTAACTCTTTCCAGGCCCAATTGATGCGAATTTTCCCACGCTCCGCTAGCTCTGGTATTTGCTCCAAATCCAGCGGGCCAGGCAGCGCACGCCCCTTGAAACCTGGGCTGGTATTGCGCAAAGCATCGGCTATTGAAGAATAAAGCATGGAGTAAATTTTCGAATTCCAACTGGTGATCATAGCCTTTTCAAGGGGGGTGCTGCCCAGTAACGGAGTCTCCGGATAAAGTGCCTCCAGATAGGCAATAATGCCAATGACTTCACTCAGCACAGTGCCATCGTCTAACACCAGGGCAGGTACGGTCTGGTCGGGCACAATTGCCCTGTATTCGTCGCCCAGGTGCTCCCCTGCCGTCATATCGATTTGTTGAGTGTCGATGGTGATGCCTTTGTACTTCATATACAGGGCTACGCGCTGAGGACTGGGGGCTGCATCGTAGGTGTAGAGTTTCATCGGGTTGTTTTCCTTTTAACGGTAGTTTGCGGTCTCTGTTGGTCAATATTAGGGGGAATAGCCCATTGTGCCAATATGTTGCACATTTATTAGGGTAAAGGATGAGTTTTCTCATATCGTCAATAGTGGCTATAATGCGCGCCGGACTTGTAGAGGACCTCAAAGTGATTATTCGATATGCACTTGGCTTGACAGCCATGCTCGTGGCGCTCGCCGCCACCGCCGTAGAACTTAACGATGACCAGCGCGCAGCGATGGAAGAGCGCTTAAAGCCAATTGGTGAAGTCTGCCTGCAGGGCGACACTCATTGTGGTGGCGCGGCGACGATGGCCAGCAGCGGTGCCCGTTCTGGCGAAGACGTGTATAACTCGGCCTGTTTGGCGTGCCACTCAACAGGCGCCGGCGGTGCTCCGGTTTACGCTGACGTGGCTGCGTGGGCTGACAGGATTGCCAAAGGGACTGAGGTCTTGTATGCCAGCGGCATTAACGGTGTTGCAGGTACTAGTATGATCGCCAAAGGCGGTTGCATGGACTGCTCTGATGAAGAGATAGAGGGCGCCGTAGACTATATGATCGCCGGCAGTCAGTAACATCGCCTGATCTCTAGAGGCAGCGCGTTCAATTGCCTAAACAGGTAACGTGCTAGTAATCGGAATGTCTGCCAGGGGAGCCGTTCGAGCCGTGATAATTGTCGGCGCTCATACTGCCCCCTAGGCAAATAGCCCTCTCAAGCCAGCCAAAGTTTCCTGCCCGCGCTCTTCGTTGGCTTGCTCATCATCCGTGCCGCCCCCCTGCCAGGTGAGGTCATCCTGCGGTAGTTCGTCAATAAAGCGACTGGGCTCACAGTTGATGGTCTCGCCGAACTGGCGGCGCTTTGCAGCCATGGTCATCGCCAGTGTCTGTTGGGCGCGGGTAATGCCCACGTAAGCAAGTCGCCGTTCCTCTGCTATGTTGCCATCTTCGACGCTGGCGCGATGCGGCAGCAGGTTTTCTTCCATCCCGATAATGAATACGTGGGGGAATTCCAGTCCTTTTGAGGCATGCATCGTCATCAGTTGCACATTGTCGGGGCTGGAGTCTTCTTCTTCCTGTTGTTCCAGGAGGTCTCGCAGTACCAGCCGGGCAATGGCATCGTCCAGTTCAACGCCTTCCTCGACCATTACCTTGTTGAGGCTGTCTATCAGGAAGTGAACATTACTCATGCGCCTTTCGGCCACCTGTTCGCTAGAACTGAGCTGGTTCAACCAGTCCTCGTACTCCATGTCGCGGATCATCTGGCGAATCGCAGAGATGCCACCGCCGCCCTCGCATTGACGCCGAATTCGATCCATCCAAAGGCGAAATTCCCGCAAGCGTCCGAGGCCGGCCTCCGGGAGGGTGCCACTGCCGACCCGGCCAATAGCCTGACTCAGGCTGCAGTGTTGTTCGTTGGCGAAACTGCCCAATGACTCGAGGGTAGAAGCGCCCAGTTTGCGGCGCGGCACATTGGCAATGCGCAGAAACGCATTGTCATCGTTCTCGTTAATCAACAGGCGCAGATAGGCCATGATGTCCTTCACCTCGTTACGAGCAAAGAAGGAGGTACCGCCGGAAAGGTGATAGGGCACCTGTTGTTGTTGCAGGGCGAGCTCAATCAAACGTGATTGGTGGTTGCCACGATACAGAATGGCGTAGTCACCAAAGCGGGTACGCTTGCGCAGCTTGTGATCCAGGATTTCAGCTACCACCTGCTCAGCTTCGTGGTTTTCATCACTGCAACGAATGACCCGCAGCGGATCGCCATAACCAATTTCGCTCCACAGCTTTTTGTCGAAGACGTGATCGTTATTGGCGATTAGCGTATTTGCGGCCTTGAGAATGCGTGATGTAGATCGGTAGTTCTGCTCCAGCTTGACCAGCTTTAAGCCCGGGAAGTCGTCCTGGAGCTGCACCAGGTTTTCCGGACGAGCGCCCCGCCAGGCATAGATGGACTGATCGTCATCGCCTACCACGGTTAGCGCACCGCGCACACCGACCAGCTGCTTCACCAACAGGTACTGGCTTGAGTTGGTGTCCTGGTATTCATCGACCAACAGGTAGTGAATGGTATTCTGCCATTTCTCCAGTGTGTCCGGGTTTTGCTCAAACAGGACCGTGGGTAACAGAATAAGATCATCGAAATCCAGGGCGTTGTAAGCTTTCAGCGCACGCTGGTAACGGCGGTAGGCTTGAGCGCACAATATTTCCGCCGGACTCTTTGCGTGAGCCACGGCCTGCTCAGGCAATACACGATCATTTTTCCAGTTGGAAATCTGGTTTTGTATGGTGCTTGCCTGATCGCCGTCTGAGCCGTGCTCTTGGATCAGTAAGTCCTTGATCAGGGTTTGGGTGTCCTGGCCGTCAAAAATCGAAAAGCCGCTCTTTAGCCCTAGCAGTTTACGCTCAGTTCGAATGATCTTGAGACCCAGCTGATGAAATGTGCTTACCGTCAGGCCCTCGGTAGAATGAGTGCCTAGTAGTTTGCCAACACGCTCTTTCATTTCCCGAGCAGCCTTGTTGGTGAAGGTCACCGCGGCAATGCGGCTGGCGCGTATTCCGCAGGTCTCCACCAGGTAGGCGATTTTACGGGTGATCACACTGGTCTTGCCGGAGCCAGCTCCAGCGAGCACCAACATGGGGCCATCAATGTAGCGCACTGCCTCGCGCTGGCGGGGATTTAATTGGGACACAGAACTCTGGAACCGGAAGGTATCACTGAAGCGTCAGTCTATCAGAGAGCTCGGAAATAACCGAGCCTCAGGTGGCAAGCTCATCGATATATCCACCTGCGGCAGCGCCAGGTTGACGTCGCGCTCACTGGCAAAAACGCGAGAGGCCACCCGCATCATGAGGACGACTTGCCTAGCCCATGTAGCGTGCGTAGATCGCTTGTTTATAGGCTTCGGTTCCCAGCGGAGCGCCGGTGGCTTTTTCGATTAATTCATCCGGCGTATACAGGCAGCCCTGGCTGCGGATATTTTTATCCAGCCAGCTGTAAAGCGGCTTGAAGTCACCCTGTGCCAAGCCGGGCAGAATGCCAGGCTCCGCGGTTTTGGCGGTTGCGAATATTTGCGCCGCTGCCATCGCGCCCAGAGAGTAAGTGGGAAAGTAGCCGAGGATGCCCTCGGGCCAGTGTACGTCCTGCATGACACCATCCTTGTCATCGCTGGGGCGTATGCCCAGATATTGTTCCATCATGTCGTTCCACGCTATGGGCAGTTCGGCGATGGGTATGTCGTCGGCAATAATTGCCTTTTCCAGTTTGTAGCGCATGATGACGTGCAGGGGGTAAGTGACTTCATCGGCGTATACCCGAATCAGGCCTGGTTCTACCTTGCGGTAAACGCGCAGCAGGTTATCGATATCCCAGGCTGGCCCCTCGCCCTTGAGAATCTTCTGGGCCACAGGTCCGATGAACCTGATGAATTCCTCAGACCGCGCCGCCTGCATTTCCAATAGCAGAGACTGACTTTCATGCAGTGTCATTCCCCGTGAATCCCCAACAGGCTGGCCGCGCCAATCGTGAGGGCGGCCATTCTCATAAAGCGCATGCCCGGTCTCATGAATAACGGCCATCAGGCTCTTGGTGAAATCATCCTCCTCGTAACGGGTAGTAATTCGCAGATCACCTTCGGCACCGCCACTGAAGGGATGAGCTGCTGTGTCCAGACGACCGTGATCGAATGGAAAGTCGAGGATTTGCATGACCTCCTTGCTGAGTTGGGCCTGGTGCGTCACCGGGAAGGGGCCTCGAGGCATTAGGATGTCAGGACCTGCTGATTGCTTCTCGAGTGCTTGTTGCACGAAATCGGGAAGAAAGGCTTCCAGGTCGGCAAAAATGGCGTCGACCTGGGGTTCTCTGCGGCCCGGGTCGTATTCGTCCAGGAGAGCTTCATAGGGACTTACCCCCATGGCTTCGGATTTGATCGTAGCGACCTCACGTTGCAATGAAAACAAAGCGTCCAGTTTTGGCGCGAGAGATTTGAAGTCGTTCTTCGGCCTTGCCTCTCGCCAGGCCATGGTGCTTTCCGATCTGGCCATTACTATTTTTTCAACCAGATCAGTAGGCGTGGCGTTCGCATGCAGATAGAGCTGGCGTATCTCTCGCAAATTTGCGCGTTGCCAGGGATTTAGCTGCTCTGCTTGCTCTTCAGCCTCCGCAAGCAGGTCTGGCAATTGCTCGCCAGTCTCCAGTTCGTGCACCATCAGGCTCATTTCTGCCAGCACTTCGGCTCTGGCGGGTGCGACACCGTCGGGCATCATGGTTTCCATGTCCCAATGCAGTATGCCCATCGCATTGCCGAGGGCTGCAACGCGTTTGCGGATGGCTTCCAGGGATTGATAAGCAGTCATAGCTCACTCCATTGACGCGCCCCGCGGGGCGGCGACGGTTCCTATTTAGTGAAGCGATGATACAGCGAAAATCGCCCGAATGGGCGGGTTGGGTCAGGCGGCGGTGACGCCCGTGAGTTCAGGGTCAAACGTAATGTTCAATTCCTTCATGGCGTTGACGAAGAAGGAGCGTACGTATTTTGGCTCGCCCCTGAATTGTGGGTTGCGCAGCCGCGGGATGATTTCTTCGAACATCACATTCAGCTCCAGGCGTGCCAGGTGTGTACCGATACAAAAGTGCTGGCCAATGCCAAAAGAGCGCAGCTGATTGTATAGATCAGGCATGCGCTCAGCGCGGGTAACATCAAAAGCCATGGCGTCGTCGCCGAACACCTGCTCGTCGTGATTGGCAGTGTGGTAATGAAGAATCACTTTGTCGCCGCTTTTGATCAGCTGCCCACCGATATCCACATCTTCTGTGGCAGTGCGTCGCATTGAAATGAACGCTGTGTTGTAGCGCAGCATTTCCTCGACCGCATTGCTGATTTTGTCGGGGTTGTCGACCAGGTATTGCAGCTGCTCCGGATGTTCCATTAACAAGCGCATCCCCTGGGACATAACCGTGCGGGTAGACTCATTGCCGCCCACCAGGATGAGAATGAACATCCAGCCGAATATGTCCTCGGAAACGGGCTCGCCATTCAGCTCAGCGTCAAGCAAGGCGCTGGTAATGTTGTCCATAGGTTCTTCGTGGTGCTGCGCTGCCAATTGCATGGCGTAGCCAATAACTTCGATGGCAGCCAACTGACCCTCTTCCTCTGAGATGGACATATCCGGGTCATCGGCGAAAATCATGGTGTTGGTCCACTGGAAGAACTTCTTCCGATCCTTCAGGGGGACGCCCAGTAACTCAAGGATAGCGATGAGGGGCAGTTCAGCGGCGACCTCTTCTACAAACTCGCACTCGCCCTGGCTGGCTACTGCATCGACGATCTCCCTGGCATGCTTGCGAAATTCGGCCTCGTAAGAATCGACTCGCTTGGGGGTGAACGCATTGCGCACAATGCGGCGTACTTTCTGATGAAGGGGTGGATCCATGTTAATGATGGTGTTTTGCTGCATCTCCACGGTGAACTCATCCATTTCCATAGGAAAGGCAGAGCGGGCGGCGGAAGAGAATAACCCGGGGTTTTTCGAGACGAAGTCCATCTCTTTAATGCGAGTGACTGCCCAATAGGGAATTCCGGTGATTGGGTCTTCGATTTTAACCATCGGGCCCGCATCACGAATTTCCTTCAGGTCCTTATAGGGCATGCCGTCCTTATAGGTATCGGGATCCAGCAAGTTGGAAAAAGGGCATTGGCTCATGATGGCCTCCCGGCAATTTGGTTGTGTGGATGGAGTGTAACTAACGCCTATTAGTTCATAGTTAATTCTGGCATAAGCCGGTTATTGGGTAAAGTCAGACCGGTATTCCCTGCTGCACTGCAGGGTTAGGGTTTTAGTGCCCGCGGTACCCCAGGGCTTCGCTCAACTGGGGCTCATAGACTCGCTGAAGGCCCTCCATATCAGCAATCGTGCGGGCCACACGCAACGAGCGGTGTAATGCTCTACCCGACAGTAGCATTTGCTCTGCCGCCTGCTCCAGCATCTGTTTGGCGGATTTATTCAGCTCACATATATCCAGTAATTGGTCGTTACCAAGGCGAGCATTAATGCAGTGCTGACGCGAGTGCTGGGTCTCCCGACACTGATTTACCCTGGCGCGAACTGCGCTAGACGATTCGCCGCTACAGTCTTGCGCCAGCAATTGGCCCGGTGCAAGTCGGGGGACATGAGCGTGGAGATCTATACGATCCAGCAGGGGTCCGGAAACTCGACCACGGTAGCGCTTAACCTGGTCGGGGGTGCACCGGCAGGGCCGCTCCGGATCACCGAGATAACCACAGGGGCAGGGGTTCATTGCAGCAATGAGTTGGAAACTGGCGGGGTAGCTGAGTTTATGTCGCGCCCTGGAGATTGTCACCAGACCAGATTCCATTGGTTCTCTTAATACTTCAAGGCAGTGGCGGCTGAATTCAGGCAGTTCGTCGAGAAATAACACGCCTCCGTGGGCCAGGGAGGCCTCTCCGGGACGAGGGTCGCTGCCGCCGCCAATTAAGGCGGCGGCGCTGGCGCTGTGATGAGGACTGCGAAAAGGTCGTCTTAGCGCTGCATCCTTGGCTTCCTTGCCCTGAAAATCTCGCAGTGCCAGGGTAACCAGTGCCTCCTCGCGGGATGGGGGCGGCAATATGCCGGGGAGGCGGCTGGCCAACAAGGTCTTGCCGGTGCCCGGAGGCCCACTGAACAGCAGATTATGGCCACCGCTGGCAGCGATCTCCAGTGCCCTGCGAGCTGATTCCTGGCCAATGACATCACTGAGGTCGGGATAGCTCGTTTCTGCTCGCATAATGTGGCGATCAGGCTCAGGCAGGGTTGCAGAGCCGTTGATGTGGGCACACAGGGTAAGTAAATCAGGCGCGGCCAGGACTGAGGCGTCCGGAACCAGGCTGGCGTTGCGCTGGCAGGGAGTGGGTACTATTAACCCATTGCCGCACGCACTGGCGGCCAGAGCGGCGCAAACTACGCCCGGGACGGATTGTAAACTACCGTCCAGGGCGAGCTCACCCAGATATTCGCAGGGCGTTGTTTGTTTGTCTTCTAACTGTCCAGAGGCCATTAAAATGCCCAGCGCAATGGGCAGGTCAAAACGGCCCCCGTGTTTTGGCAAATCCGCGGGTGCCAGATTGATGGTAATACGGCGGTCTGGGAACTCGAAGTGGGAGTTGAGAATAGCGCTGCGCACCCGCTCCTTACTCTCGCGCACTGCAGTTTCAGGTAAGCCGACAATATTAAAGGCGGGCAGCCCATTGGAGAGATGGGTTTCCACGCGCACCGCTGGGGCGGAAAGACCGGACAGTGCCCGGCTGTGAACAACAGACAGTTCCATGGCTCGTCCTTGAGCACTGGGCCGGTGATCCGGCGTTTATCAGCCCTCGGAAGAGAGCGCTTCAAATTCCTTGGTCATGGCTTCCAGTTCGGCTTCCAGCGTGACCACTCTTTCGCGCGTGCGTTTGAGGATCTCTGATTGGGCGTCGAACTCCTCGCGGCTTACAACCTCCAGGCGGGAAAGTGCCGACTGAGCCAGCGCGCGCACGCTTTTATCCACTTCTCCTTTGAGGCCGGAATTACCCACCATTTCGTTAACCTGTTGCAGGACTTCCCAGGGAGGAGGGGGGGGTTTAATTGCCATTGCTATCGACCTTGTTGGGCAGGGTGGCATGAATGTTAGTCGATTTGGCGCTGGGAACCCAGATCAGATTCGGGCAAAAACCGTTGTTGACGCGTAAAAGGAGGAGACTTTCTGCCAGACGCTTCATTTTGGTGCGCCAAGTGGTGGCGCTGATCAGTTTGGGTGCATTGAGCAGCCCGCCGGTAGTGCTTCAAGGGTGCTATTTAATGGCCGTTTTTAGTCCAACACTTTGATTTTAATGAAAATATTCCTATTTGGCACAGCCGATGCAACACCCAGGACAGAGCGTCACAGCGCACACAGTGTGCCCGTGAAGAGATGGCGCATTACACAGCTAACACCCAGTCAAACAAATCATGGAGATTTGAAACATGTTGAAAAAAGTACTTCCCGCAGCAATTGCAGTCTCATTACTGGCTGGAGCTATGGCTACCACCGTGCAGGCTGGCGAAATTAGCGCCAACGTTTCACTGGTCAGTGACTATCGCTTCCGTGGTATCTCGCAGTCGAACGAAGATATCGCTATTCAGGGCGGTTTTGATTACGCCTTCGATAACGGCATTTATGTCGGTACCTGGGGCTCTTCGGTCGATTTCGATAGCACAGATGGTTTCAACGGTTCCCTGGAGCTGGACTACTATGCCGGCTGGGCCATGGAAGTGGGTGAAAACTCAGCCATCGATGTGGGCTACATGTACTACGACTATCCCGGAGACGATGGCGCCGAGGGCGACTATCAGGAAGTTTACGGCAGCTTCTCGTTTCACGATTTTACCATCGGCCTGAATTACTCCGATGACTACTACGGTGAAACCGATACCTTCTTCTATTACTACGCGAACTACAGCTTTTCCCTTGGCGAAAACTGGGGCCTGGACGTTCATGTCGGTTATAACGACCTGGAAGAAGATGGAGGTTTCCTGGGTACCAGTGAAGGTTCCTATACCGACTATTCCGTGGGCCTGACCTGGTCTGTTGTGGGTGTGGACCTTGGTGCTGCTTATGTGGGCACAACGCTCGATGAGGAAGATGTGTTCGGCACTGACTGGGGTGAAGACACCGTGGTTTTCTCAATATCCAAAAGCATGTAGTCGAAATTGAGCCGCACGGGGGGCGCCCAAGGTGGCGTCCCACATTAAATACCAGGAGAGAAACATGAAATTAATCACCGCGGTAGTGAAGCCCTTCAAGCTGGACGATGTGCGCGAGGCATTGTCTGAAATCGGCGTTCAGGGCATCACTGTGACAGAAGTAAAGGGTTTTGGTCGCCAGAAAGGCCACACCGAGTTGTATCGAGGTGCTGAATATGTTGTCGACTTTCTGCCCAAGGTAAAGATCGATGTGGCGGTAGCCGACAGTGTCGTCGAGCAAACGATTGAAGCAATCACCAATGCCGCAAATACAGGGAAGATCGGTGACGGAAAAGTTTTTGTCTCGCCCCTGGAGCAAGTGATTCGGATTCGGACCGGTGAAACCGGCGAAGAAGCCATCTAATCCCTGAACTGAATAAGAGAGAGTTATTCTAATGGAAGACAATATTTTTCAACTGCAGTACGCGCTGGACACCTTTTACTTTCTGATATGCGGTGCACTGGTCATGTGGATGGCTGCCGGATTCGCAATGCTGGAAGCAGGTTTGGTTCGCGCCAAGAACACGACCGAAATATTACTTAAAAATGTCGCGTTGTATGCGGTCTCCTGCACCATGTACATGATATGCGGTTACATGATTATGTACGGCGGCGATCTGTTCCTTTCCAGCATCACCGGCGACGGTGTTGCAGGCGCTGAGGAGGCTGCCACTTACGCACCATCGGCAGACTTTTTCTTCCAGGTGGTATTCGTTGCAACGGCCATGTCCATCGTATCCGGTGCCGTGGCTGAGCGCATGAAGCTGTGGGCTTTCCTGGCATTTGCAGTGGTCATGACCGGTTTTATCTATCCGATGGAAGGTTCCTGGACCTGGGGCGGAAATGCGGTGTTTGGCATGTATACCCTTGGCGACCTCGGTTTCTCTGACTTCGCAGGTTCTGGCATTGTGCATATGGCTGGCGCCGCGGCAGCGCTTGCAGGTGTTATTTTGTTGGGTGCTCGCAAGGGCAAGTACGGCCCCCAGGGGCAGATCAACGCCATTCCCGGTGCGAACTTGCCACTGGCCACGCTCGGCACATTTATTCTGTGGATGGGCTGGTTCGGCTTTAACGGCGGCTCGGTGCTGGCAACGGCCAGCGTGGAGAGCGCTAACTCGGTGGCGGTCGTATTTATGAATACCAACGCGGCCGCAGCTGGTGGCCTGATCGCTGCTCTGCTGGTTGCCAAAATTATGTTTGGCAAGGCAGACCTTACCATGGCCCTCAACGGCGCCCTGGCTGGACTTGTCGCGATCACTGCTGAACCTTCCACCCCTACGGCGTTGCAATCGACTTTGTTCGGCGGCATAGGTGGGGCTTTGGTTGTGTTTTCTATCGTGACCCTCGATAAGCTGAAGATTGATGACCCGGTCGGTGCGATCTCTGTGCACGGTGTGGTTGGATTGCTGGGCCTGCTGCTGGTGCCGCTTACCAACGACGGCTCCTCCTTCAGCGGCCAGTTGATTGGTGCGGTAACTATCTTCGGCTGGGTATTTGTCACTAGCCTGATTGTCTGGGGAGTGCTCAAGGCAGTGATGGGCATTCGAGTCAGCGAAGAGGAAGAGTACGAGGGTGTCGACCTGGCGGAGTGTGGTATGGAAGCCTACCCGGAGTTTACGACCAAGTAATCACTACTATCTTGCAGGCGCATGGTTAAATGCGCCTTACTTGGGGCCTTATGGCCCCTTTTTTATTTTTACAGGCTGCGCTGGTCGCAAAAGGGCACCAAGCTGCGCAGACGACGCACGGCAGCTATCGATGATCCTCATCAATTTACTCCCGGTGTAAATGTCCCTATGATGAGTCGCTTCCAGATAAGGAGACCTCACTAATGAAACTGGTCACAGCCGTTATTAAACCTTTTAAGTTGGACGACGTTCGAGCTTCGCTGTCGCAGATAGGCGTGCAGGGAATCACCGTGACTGAGGTCAAAGGCTTTGGTCGTCAGAAGGGCCACACGGAGTTGTACCGTGGTGCAGAGTATGTGGTCGATTTTCTACCCAAGGTGAAGTTGGAAATAGCTGTAGCTGATGGTGACGTGGAAAGCGCCATAGAGGCCATTGCTGCTACTGCTAACAGCGGAAAAATTGGTGACGGCAAGATTTTCGTGTCTGATCTTGAGCAGGTGATCCGCATTCGCACCGGCGAAACTGGCGAAGACGCAATTTAGCTATTGTCGCGAGGCGATGGCTGCTATGGCGTCAGGTAAGTGCAACAAGTTGTCGATCTCCTGATCAGCCCTGCCCCCCCCAGGCCATTGCTCGCCTTGTGAGTTCATCCACACCGTAAACATACCGACCTCCCGGGCACCTTGAATATCGTGCTCAGGATTGTCACCCACGTGAATAATTTCATCGGCTGCAACGTTCGCAGTGGCCATGGCTGCGTGGAACATATCGGGCGCCGGCTTGCTAGCACCGAATTCCTCCGCCAAAAAAGCGAAATCAAAGTACTCGCCCGCGTCCGTTTTATAAATGTCCGCATTGCCGTTGGTGAGGGCTCCCAGGCTGTATTGCTTTGCCAGTGTTTCCAGAACCCCTAGAGCCTCCTCGTAAAGCTCTACCCGGTGCCGCTCTGCGAGGAATTCAGCGAACGCCCGCTTCGCCCCCTCATGCGCTTTTTCTTCTTCGTAACCGGCGGCCATTTGCAGCTCCAGTAACATCTGGTGACGCATGGCGCTGACGTTGTGGACAAAATGCGGGAAACGCTTCCATACCGACTTTTTGAATTCCCAAAGGGCCTGATGATCGTATTGCTCTATGGTGCCGGGGCGATGCTCCAGCAGCCAGACACGCTGCGCATCTTCCGCGCGCAGTAAAGCCGGTTCCACATCCCACAGGGTGTTGTCCAGATCGAAGGTAATTACTTTTATCGTCACACGCTAGTCTCGCTTTCGTCGCTTGGCCCGGGGATGGGCCGCGTCATACACCTTGGCCAGATGCTGGAAATCAAGGTGGGTGTAAATCTGGGTAGTGGAGATATTGGCGTGCCCCAGCAGTTCCTGCACCGCGCGTAAATCTCCGGAGGACTCCAGCATATGACTGGCAAACGAATGCCGTAACATGTGGGGGTGAACATCCTGGCGCATTCCCGCCTTGCGCCCCTGCAGCTTCAGTCGCGCCTGAATATTGCGCACGCTGATCCGCTGTCCCCGGTTGCTGGTAAAAAGGGCGACGCTGGCGTCTTCATCGGCTGCGATATCGGGGCGCACGGTCAGCCATTTATCAATCGCCTTCAGGGCAGCACTTCCCACAGGCACTGTGCGCGTCTTATTGCCCTTGCCGGTCACGGTGAGCAGTCGGGAGCCGCGATCTATATCATTTATATTGACTGAATTGAGTTCGGCCAGGCGCAGGCCTGAGGAGTAAAATAATTCCGCCATGGCGTGGTCGCGCAGGGCGGTGGGACTATCGTCCTCGAACATCAGGTAGCGATCTACCTGATCAGCATCCAGTGTTTTGGGCAGTTTTCGGGGCTTGCGCGGTGCCTGAACCGCGGCGGCGGGGTTGCGTGGGTGACCATTGATGCGGCTGAGATAGTTGAAGAAAGAGCGTGCAGCAGACAGACTGCGCTGAATGCTGCTGCCGGCCAGCCCCCGGCGATGTAACTGGCTCACCCAGGCGCGAATATCTGCTTCGTCCAGTTCCGCGGCTGTTTGTTTTTTGATCTGTTCGCCGTAGCGCTGCAGGGAAGCCAGATCCCGTTGGTAGTTTTCCAGGGTATGAGGTGACAACTGACGCACGTCTCTCAGGTAGTCAATAAACTCCTTACAGGCGTCTGTTAGCGCGCTCTTCACATCAGCTTACTTTAGGTGCGGCAACAAGCGGACAATGACGTCGGCGATATGGGTGAGGAACAAGGTACCCATGCTGCTGCCGTAGCGGTTGGCGTCAGCGCTACCCACGGCGATCAGTCCCAGTTCTTCGCCGTTGGCCAGAGGCATCAGCGCAGCGGAGCCTACTTCACCTGCATCGGGAAACAGGTACGCCAACTCTTCCTTGCGCAATACTCCGCAAACCGGCTTGCGGCCTTTTAACAGTGCGCCGATCTCTATTTTTGCGGCCTCTGAGGTTTCGACACGGCACTTACCGTCAGAAGACGGCTCGCCAAACAGGATAAGGCTGGCGTAATCGACCTTGAAGTCTTTCTCCATGGCATCCATAAAGGCGCTGTAAACGCTGTCCAGGTTCCTGGCATCCAGCAGGGCAAGCACCAGTTTGCGAGTTTGTTCGTAGAGTTTGTCGTTGTCGCGCGCGTTGGCTGTTAGCGCGTTGAGGCGGTGACGCATGTCGATATTGCGCTCGCGCAGCACGCTCACCTGCTTTTCTACCAGTGAAACCGCGCTGCCAGAGGCGTGAGAGATATGCAGGTGGTCGAGCATATCCGGGTTGCGCTGCAAGAAGTCGCCGTTGAGCTTCAGGTATTCCCTGACCTGCTCATCGCTAAGCTCTGTTGCCGGTGCAATAGCCTGCGCCTGTTCGTTAGACATGGTGTCGCTCCCCTGGTCTTTCAGAGGTCACCACACATGGCACCTCAGATTCTTATTGTGCCCTCGAACACCGAAGCGGTAGGGCCGGTCATAATCACAGGTTGGCCGGGGCCCGCCCATGATATGGATAGCTTACCGCCCGAAAGATTAACTGTCACGGTATCGCGCAGCCATCCGCGAGATAAACCGTAAACCACCGCCGCACAGGCGCCGGTTCCGCAGGCCAGGGTTTCGCCTACGCCGCGCTCGAACACTCGCAGCTTGATCTCGGTCTCGCTGACAATTTGCATAAAGCCGGCGTTGGTTCGCTGCGGGAAACGAGGGTGATGTTCAATTAATGGGCCAAGGTGCTCGATGTTTATGCTGTCCACGTCGTCTACTCGGCAGACCGAGTGGGGGTTACCCATCGATAATGCGCCTATTTCAAGCACGTTTTCTTCGACCTGTAATGGATAGCTCGTCGCCTCTTCAGGCGCATCGAAAGGAATTTTCTGCGGCTCCAGTATCGGCGCGCCCATGTCGACTTCTACCTGGTTGTTGTCGCGCAATCGCAGTTGGATTATGCCGCAGGCTGTTTCCACGGAAATGATCCGCTTGCTGGTCAGTTTGTTATCGCGCACGAAACGGGCAAAGCAGCGAGCGCCGTTGCCACATTGCTCAACTTCACCACCATCGGCATTGAAGATTCGATAACGGAAGTCTACATCCGGACTTCCAGGAGGTTCTACTATCAGCACCTGGTCGCAGCCCACGCCAAAGCGCCTATCCGCCAACTTGCGTATCTCGCGGGGCCTTAGCTTGCAGCGCTGGCTAATCAGGTCGACAACGATAAAATCGTTGCCTGCGCCGTGCATTTTGGTGAACTTCAGCAGCATGGTTTAATCCGGCAGGCGGTGTTCACCGCGAATGATGTCAGCAATGGATTCCCGCTCTCGCACCAGATGAACCTTCTCTCCATCTACCATGACTTCGGCAGCACGGGGTCGGCTGTTGTAGTTGGAACTCATCGTAAACCCGTAGGCACCCGCACCAAAAAGTGCCAGTAAATCGCCCTGTTGCAGGCTTAGCTGTCTCTGCTTGCCGAGAAAGTCGCCGGTTTCACAGACCGGACCCACGACATCCCAGCTTGCACTTTGGCCGACATTGTTTTCGCGAGTGTTGCGAATATCCAGCCAGGCCTGGTACAGCGCAGGGCGAATCATATCGTTCATGGCGGCATCAACAAGGGCGAAATTGTGGTCAGGTGTAGTCTTCAGGTATTCCACCGTGGTGAGCAGTAAGCCTGCATTAGCGGCGATAGACCGCCCTGGCTCGAAAACCAGTTGAAGCGGGCGATCACCCAGTTCTTCGCGCACTGCTGCGACGTACTGCGCAATAGAGGGAGGCTCTTCATCCTTGTAGCAAACACCCAGCCCACCGCCCAGGTCCAGGTGGCGCAATACAATGCCTTGCTCTGCCAGCTCGTCAATCAGGGCCAGCAAGCGTTTCAGTGCATCAATGAAGGGGCTGATCTGGGTCAACTGTGAGCCGATATGGCAGTCGACTCCGACTACCTCAATATTGGGGAGCTTCGCCGCTCGCTGATACACCAGTAAAGCCTCTTCCATCGTAACTCCGAACTTGTTTTCCCGCAGTCCGGTGGAAATGTAGGGATGGGTCTGGGCGTCGACATCCGGGTTTACGCGCACCGAAACGCGGGCAGTTTTGCCTGCATGTGCGGCAACCCCTGCCAGCACTTCCAGTTCTGCGGCGGATTCAAGGTTAAAACAGGCAATATCCAGCTCCAGCGCCTGTGCCATTTCGTCGGGCTTTTTGCCAACCCCGGAAAACACCACTTTGCCGGGGTCTCCACCTGCGGCGATTACGCGATGAAGCTCGCCTGCCGAAACAATGTCGAAGCCCGCGCCAAGCCGGGCAAGGGTATCCAGCACCGCCAGGTTGGAGTTGGCTTTTACCGCGTAGCACACCAGGTGCTCGCAACCGGCCAGCGCATCCTGATATTGGCGAAAGGCGCCTTCCAGTCCCGCGCGCGAATAGATGTAGCAGGGCGTGCCGAAGCGGTCAGCAATGTCGCTGACTGATGTGTCCTCGGCGAACAGTTCACCGTCGCGGAAAGGGAAGTTTTCCATGATTTATCTCGTTGTTTCAGTTTTCTTCAGTGGTGCTCTCTGGCTCGGAGCTGCCCGGCATGGAGCTTCTGCTTTCTGGCTCTTCACCCGGTAGATATAGCGGACCAGTCTGTCCGCAGCCGGCGAGCAGGCCCAGCAGTGTCAGTGTGGCAATGTAACGCATGAGCCTTCCCGAAATGCAAAAGCTGCGATTATACCCGCCGGTAGTAAGCCATGCGAGCAGCCCGTATCATGTGGGCAATTTCAACACAGGATAATCGAAGGTGATTTCAGAGGCAGAGTTTGGTGAACGGGTGGATGAGGCTTTCGAGGCGGTGGAGTATGCCCTCGATGAGGTAGACAGTGACCTCGACTACGAAGCCGGTGGCGGGGTACTGACGGTGACCTTCGAGAATGGTACGACTATGGTTTTTAGTCGGCAGCCGCCAGTGCGGCAGCTATGGCTGGCCGCCCGCTCCGGTGGCTTTCACTATCAATATGACGCGGAGGCTGGAGACTGGCGCAATACCCGCGACGGTAGCCTGTTTCGGCCTTTCGTCGTGGAGCAAATGAAAATTCAGGGAGAAATTGACTTCCGATGGCTTTGAAGACCCAGACACTATGCTTATTATTGCTGGGAGCGTGCTCTGCCGCTGCCGAGCCTCTTTATGTAAAGAACCTGAGTCCGATAGCTGGCTTGCTGGGACTTCCCTCCCAGCGCAGCGCGGATATTGCTCCGACAGGCAGTCTAGACCTGGCGGTGCACGGCAGTATTGCCAGCCATTACGTCTCTGAAGATAACAATAGTGAGTCTCTCAATTTCGATGGCGAAACCGTGCGTCTGGCGATCGAGGCACGTTATGCCCTTGCCGATAATTGGGACCTGCAACTGGATCTGCCCTGGCTGGACCACAGTGGAGGCAATCTGGATTCGGCGATTGAACGCTGGCATGACCTTTGGGGTATGTCCGATGGAGGTAGGTCCAAGGCCGTTCAAGATTTACTGGATTACCGCTACGTTGGTGGCGATGACTTCTCGTTACAGGACGATGCATCGGGATTGGGCGATATTACCCTGGCGCTGAGTCATCGTTTCTACACTGCCGACACATCTTCGGCCGCGGTTGTCCTGGGCTACAAGTTTTCTACCGGTGACGAGGATGAGTTTCTGGGGTCGGGATCAGATGACTTTTACCTTGCAGTTCGGTTTTCAGGCGATCATGGCAGTGAACTACCTCTACGCTGGCACGGGCAGCTTGGGTATCTTCGCGCAGGCGACCTTGATCTGGTCGGCAATATGCAGGAGCAGGACTTGTGGTTTGCTGGCCTTGGGCTGGACTGGAAACTGACTGCGGCCTGGTCATTGCTGGGGCAGCTGGATGTCCACGCAGCACCCACTGACAGCGATATTGACGCCTTGGGTGAATCCGCAATCATGTTGAGTGCGGGGGGGCGATGGCGCTTCGCCGAACATTGGGCGCTGGACCTGAGCATTGTTGAAGATGTGCAGGTGGAAACAGCGCCCGATGTGACCTTTCAGGCGAGCCTTAGATACGCCGGCTGGTAAGAGACTTTTTCGCTATTGCCGCGAAGGCGAGGACTCTTTGCGCTGCTCAAGCAACGCCGTCGCTCGCTCGGCTGCTGCCGCAACCTGGCCAGGCGCAGTGCCTCCCAGGTGATCACGCGCACAGAGGGAGCCTTCCAGGGTCAGCACCTCGAAGACGTCCTCGCCAATATCAGCACAAAAGCCCTGTAAGGTCGCCAGTTCCATTTCTGCCAGGTCCATTTGAGTGTTGACGCCGTGAGCAACGGCCTTGCCAACAACCTCATGGGCATCTCGGAAAGGCAGGCCAAGGCCGACCAGGTAGTCTGCCAGGTCTGTAGCGGTGGAGAACCCCGAGCGCGCTGCTTCGCGCATTTGTTCCACCCGCGGTTTGATGGCAGGCACCATATCAGCGAAGGCTCGCAGCGAGTCAAGTACCGTGTCGACGGTGTCAAACAAGGGCTCTTTGTCTTCCTGATTGTCTTTGTTGTAAGCCAGTGGTTGGCTTTTCATAAGGGTTAGCAGGGAGATCAGGTGACCATTGACCCGGCCTACTTTTCCCCTCACCAGTTCGGGTACATCCGGATTTTTTTTCTGCGGCATGATGGACGAACCGGTGCAGAAACGATCAGGCAGCTCAATAAAATTAAATTGGGCCGAGGTCCATATCACCAGTTCTTCCGACATCCGCGACAGGTGGGTCATTAGCAGGGACGCAAACGAGCAAAATTCGATGGCAAAATCTCGATCTGATACGGAGTCCAGTGAGTTCTCGGTAGGTTTGTCAAAGCCCAGCGCCGCCGCTGTATGGGCACGATCAATTGGATAGGTAGTGCCTGCCAGCGCGGCTGCGCCAAGGGGAGATTGGTTCATGCGTGCGCGGCAATCCATGAGCCTGCTAAAATCTCGCTCCAGCATTTCATTCCACGCCAACAGATGATGTCCAAAGGACACCGGCTGCGCCGTCTGAAGGTGGGTAAATCCGGGCATGATGGTGTCGGTATTTTGCGCCGCGAGCTCGATGGTTCCAAACTGCAGACGCGTCAACTCCTCAGCGATCAGGTCGATTGCGCTGCGCAGGAACAGGCGAATGTCAGTAGCAACCTGATCGTTTCGCGAACGACCTGTGTGGAGCTTTTTGCCGGTAACACCGATCAGTGCGGTCAATCTGGCTTCGATGTTCATATGCACATCTTCCAGTTCCACTGACCACTGAAATTCTCCGCTTTCTATTTCCTGCTGCACCTGGGCCAGGCCACCCTGAATTTGTTGTAGTTCCTCGTCGCTCAGTACGCCGACTTTGCAGAGCATTGCAGCATGCGCGAGCGAGCCTGCGATATCTTCAGCCGCCATGCGTTGGTCGAAACTTACCGAGGCAGTAAAACGTTGCACAAAGCTGTCAGTGGCCTCGCTAAAGCGTCCGCCCCAGAGTTTGCTGGTGTCCTGTTGCTTGCTCATTACCTGTCCTGTTGCTGAATCGTCCCACCCGAGGGTAACTTTTTACCTTGTTCGGGCCACCAAGGGATGCAAGTATACCAGCTATGTCTTCACGAAAACGCACCTATGCCCCCCGTGCCAACTGATCGCGAGCGCGAGCTGGAGTCGGCGGAGCTCGGGGAGTTTTTTATTCCCGATTTGTGTGAGCCACGGCCGGTTTTTGTCATGGTTCTGCTGGCTCAATTACTGGTCATGGTTTACACCCTCGCCAGTAGTGACCTGCCGCAGTACAACTGGGACTTGTTGGCCAACTGCTCATTGTTTGTGCAATGGGTGGTATTGGTCAGCGCATTGTTATTGTGCCAAAGCCGCAAGCCTTTCAGTCGTCTCAGCCTGCCCGTCTCCACCGTATTCAGCCTTTGTCTTATTGTTGCGGTCACCGCTGCCACCAGCTTACTAGCGCTTGAGTTGTTTCCCAGGCTTGCAGGGGAGACTGATAAGGCCTGGTGGACCTTGCGCAATCTGCTGATAGCACTGGTCATAGGCGGCATTGTGTTGCGCTATTTTTATCTGCAGCAGCAACTACGAATACAGGAAAAGCTGGAGTTGGAAGCGCGCCTGGATTCACTGCGTGCGCGCATTCGTCCCCACTTCTTGTTCAATACCCTCAATAGCATTGCCAGTTTGATTGTTTCTCGACCGGATTCGGCAGAGCAGGCGGTAGAGGACCTCGCTGAACTGTTTCGCGCCAGCCTGAAGGAAAGTCGGGAGGGCACCACGGTGGCCGATGAAGTGCGCCTCTGTGAACTCTACCTCGGAATCGAGCAATTGCGGCTGGGTGAGCGACTACAGGTCCAATGGCAGGTGGCAAAGGAGGCTCGTGATGCACCGATGCCTAGCCTGATTCTGCAACCCCTGGTTGAAAATGCAGTTTATCACGGCATTTCGCGTTTGCCGGAAGGTGGGCTCATTCGGGTTTCGGTGAATCGGCGCGGGAGTTCCATATTGGCTGTACTGGATAACCCCATGCCAGCGGGCGTGGTTGAATCTGCCGGCAATCACATGGCGCTCGCTAACGTAGAGCAACGCTTGCTGGTCACTTATGGCAGTAGTGCGGGATTGAAAGTCATCCCGGGTGAGGGCGCCTTCACGGTAGAGCTGACTTATTCGCCGGAGCAGGGTTTGTGAAGATATTGGTCGTTGACGATGAGCAATTGGCCCGCGAGCGCCTGCTGCGTTTGCTTTCACGTATACGGCCTGACGCTCAGTGTTTGCAGGCGTCTGATGGCGCCGAAGCACTGGCGACAGTGGCCGCTGAGCAGCCTGATTTGTTATTGCTGGATATTCGTATGCCGGGTATGGATGGAATAGAAGTGGCGGCGGAGCTGGAACGCGGTGACTCGCCCCCAGCGGTAGTATTCTGTACCGCATTTGATGAGTATGCGCTGCAGGCGTTGCAGCATCATGCTATGGCTTATTTGTTAAAACCTGTGCGAGAGAAGGAGCTGGCCGGAGCTTTGGAGGGCGCGGCGCGGGTAAACCGGCTGCAGCTGGCTAATTTGCAGGACCTTGGTGGCGCAGGCAATCAGCGCAGGTCAGTGAGCAGCCATACCCATCGGGGTTTTGAATCCATTGCTGTGGATCAGGTTCGCTGTTTCATTGCCGAACAAAAGTACGTGACCGCACATTCCGCAACACAAGAGCTGCTTATTCCGGATACCCTGAAAGACCTTGAACAGGAGTTTGGCGATAATCTTTTACGGGTTCATCGCAACGCCCTGGTTGCTCTGCAATACCTGTTGCGCCTCGAGAAGTCGGACGATGGCACCTGGCACGCGGTCTTGGATGGTCTGGAAATGTCTCCTGCGATTAGTCGCCGGCATCTGGCCGAGGCGAAGGAACGGCTCGCGCGGCGCTGATACCGCCACTGCACAATGGTATGATAATAGGCTAACGATAGGCCCATCTGTTTGTAAGGAAACCCAGACATGCCCACCCGCACGCTCACCATCGCCACTCGTGAGAGTCCCCTTGCACTCTGGCAGGCTGAATACGTTCGCGATGCCCTGATGAGCGCCCATCCCCGATTAGAGGTAAACCTACTGGGTATGACATCACGCGGTGATCAACTGCTGGATGTGCCGCTGGCAAAGGTGGGTGGCAAAGGCTTGTTTGTAAAGGAGTTGGAGACAGCGCTGCTCGATGGCAGTGCAGATATTGCCGTTCATTCAATGAAAGATGTGCCTATGAGTTTCCCTGAGGGTCTGACCCTGGGCGTTATTTGTGAGCGCGAAGATCCCACTGACGCGTTTGTCAGCAATAACTTCGAGTCGCTTGCGCAATTGCCGGCAGGCTCAGTCGTCGGCACGTCAAGTCTTCGGCGTGAATGCCAACTGCGGGCCCGCAGGCCCGACCTGCAAGTAAAATTCCTGCGCGGCAACGTCAACACTCGCCTGCGTAAGCTGGATGAGGGACAGTACGATGCGATAATTCTGGCCAGTGCAGGGCTGATTCGACTTGGCTTTGGCGAGCGCATTGCCGACAGTATTAGTGTAGATGACTCCCTGCCCGCGGGCGGTCAGGGCGCAGTGGGCATTGAACTGCGCGAGGGTGATGGCGACGTGCTGGAGTTGCTGCAAACGGTGCATCATCCACTGACAGCGCAACGGGTGATTGCCGAACGGGCAATGAACCAACGCCTCAACGGAGGCTGCCAGGTGCCAATCGCCTGTTTCGCTGAGTACCTCGATAATGGTCACCTGCGCCTTCGTGGCCTGGTGGGCCGGCCCGACGGATCAGAAGTTTTGCGGGCCGAGGCCATTAGCTCGCCAGAGGATGCGGAGAATTTGGGCATCAGTGTTGCCAATGAACTGTTAGTGCAGGGTGCTGCGGCGATTCTGGCAGAGGTTTATGGCGACTAGCGTATTAGTCACTCGCCCCGCCGGTCAAGCGGACGAATTGCTTCGCGCCTTAGCACAGGCGGGTTATGCATCTGTTCACCATCAACCGATGCTGGAACTGGTGCCCCTTAAAGAGCTAGCCGCGGCGCAACGTCAGCATGTTCTCGACCTGGACTGCTATCAGCACGTGATCTTTATTAGCTCCAATGCGGTGCGCTTCGGTCTTGAGTGCATCGAAGATTATTGGCCGCAGCTTCCTAGCGGAATCAACTGGTATGCAATAGGTGATGCCACTGCCAGGATACTCGAGGCAAGGGGCTTGAGTCCGCTGTCCCCCAAAGAGCAAATAAGCAGCGAGGGACTGCTTGCTTTGCCTGAACTGGCGCAGGTTGCCGGACAGCGAGTGCTCATCGTCAAGGGTACCGGGGGGCGTAAAACCCTGCGGGAAACACTGCACCAGCGAGAAGCAAGAGTAGACGAGCTGGCCTGTTATCGACGAGTCTGCCCGGAAATGGCATCCGGATCCCTGGCTGAATTGTTGTTCCGCAAAGCGGTTGATGTGGTGATGATTAGCAGCGGAGAAGGCTTGCACAACATGCTGACATTGCTTAGCGACAAAGAAAGCACTAACTTTAGAGATATAGGTCTTGTTGTGCCTTCGCCCCGGGTGGCGAAGCTGGCGCAACAGGCAGGTTTTAATGATGTGGTAACCGCGGCGAATGCCTCGGATGCCGCCATGCTGCAGGCTCTGCAGCATTGGCGAGCCGGAGACTAGCGAGTGAGCGAAGAAAAAGATAAGCCCGAGGAGGAGACCTCGATTTCCGCCGCGGCGGAGTCCAGTGCCGAGGTCACGGATACTGCACCGGAGCCAGACAAAAAAGCGGAGGTGGCAGCCAAAGCAGATAAACCAGCGTCTGCAACGCCCGCACCTGCGCCAGTAAAAGGACGCTCGTCCTTCGTTGGCTGGTTGGCTTTATTGTTGGTCTTGGTGCTGGCCGGCGCCGCAGGTTGGTCTCTCCAGCAGGGTATGGATCGGGAGAAAGATCTCAAACGGCGTATCAATAAACTGGAAAATAAAACCGGCGGGCAGCAGGCCGAACTCCAGGGCCAGTTACAATCTCTTGAGCAAGACATACGCAAACAGCTGAAAACAGGTTTGGACGCGGCGAATTCAGCCTCAACCAATCAGTCAGCGTCCTTGCAGCAGTTTTCTCAGCAGTTGGATGCCCAGAACCAGCAGATTGCGGCGTTTAGTGCCAATGATCATGAGAGCTGGCTGCGGGCCGAGGCACAGTACCTGCTGCGCCTGGCTAACCAGCGTGTGGTAATGGCCCGTGATACCGACTCGGCGCTTGCCCTGCTGGACAGCGCGGACAGCATTTTGCGGCAATTGGATGATGTTAGTTTGCACGATGTTCGCGCCGCGGTCGCGGCGGAGCAGGCCGCATTGCGGGCAGTGCCTAAAGTCGATGTCGAAGGTATTTATCTCCGACTTTCGGCCCTGGTCGAGCAGGCTGACAGGTTGGTGATTTTTCAAATGCAAGAGCAGGAAGATCAACCTGAGGCGAGGCCAGAGGAAGGTGACTGGCAGGTTCGCCTGGAGCGTGGTTATGAAGAAGCGGCACGCAAGCTCTCTGACTATATTGTGATTCGCCGTCGAGACGTGCCCATGCAAGCGTTGATGGATCCCCAGTGGGAGGGTTTGGTTCGGCAAAACCTGCGCATGTTGCTGGAACAGGCCCAGGTGGCCTTGCTGTCTGGCAACCAGACTCTTTATGTGGAGAGTCTGCAGCGTTCGCAGCATTGGGTTGCTCAGTTCTTCGACACTGACGACGCTGCCGCTCACGCGATGTCGCGGGAGATTGCTCAGCTGGAAGGGCAGACAATTCAGGTTGTTATGCCCAACCTGACGCGTTCTCTGCAGGCTTTGGATGATGCTGTCAGTCAGCGCCTGCAACAGGGAGGCGCGGAGTAAACCATGCGTAAACTCTTTGCACTGCTGCTCATTGCATTACTGGTGGGGGTGGGAATTGTCGCCGTTATAGAAACCGATCCTGGTTATATTTTGGTGGCCTATGGAAACTACACGGCGGAGACCAGCCTGTGGGTGGGCATAGTGTTGCTTGCCGTATTCACCCTGCTGATCTACCTGACGCTAAGATTGGTGCGTCGCTTACTGGGCGGGCAACAGTCTCTGGCCAGTTGGATTGGGGGTCGCAGGGTTCGG
Organism: marine gamma proteobacterium HTCC2148; assembly: GCA_000156295.1. Lineage (GTDB taxonomy): Bacteria > Pseudomonadota > Gammaproteobacteria > Pseudomonadales > Halieaceae > Halioglobus > Halioglobus marinus. The sequence continues at coordinate 9,652 of DS999238.1, read as the reverse complement.
GCCTCTTCGCGTTTGACCACGCGAGGGTTGATTAGCTTTATCGAGGGCAACTGGACTCGTGCCAGACGTCAATTGTTAAGGGGCGCCAAAAATAGTGAAGCACCGCTGGTGAACTACCTGATGGCGGCCCGATCCAGCTATCGCTTGAATGAGCCGGATAAAATGCGCGAATACCTGGGCGCTGCGGAAGACGCAGAGTCGGAAGCGGGTATTGCCGTTGAGCTTACCCAGGCGGAGCTGCGCCTGCATTCCGGGCAATTTGAACAGGCCCTGGCGACACTGGTGCGCGCCAGACGCAATGCCGGGCGGCATCCCTACGTGTTGGATCTTTTACATCGTGCCTATTATGGACTTAAGGACTGGCAGGAGCTGGTTAGCCTGTTGCCCGAGCTAAAAAAATATAAAGTACTTTCTGCCGAAGCGCTGGAAAAATTAGAGCGTGAAATTTACACGGAAATGTTGATATCCAGTGCTCAGGGCGACGATTCCGGCGATGCGCTGCAGCAGGCGTGGCAAGCAATGCCTGCCCACTTAAAGCAGAACGCTTCGGCACTGGATAAGTACGTGGCTTTGCTGGTAAAGGGCGGGCACCACGCGACAGCCGAGAAAGTCATTCCACGAGCGCTCAAGCAAACCTGGGATTCGAAGCTGGTGCGCGAGTATGGCTATGTGCTCGGTCAGGACAGTGCAAAGCAACTTGCACAGGCCGAGAACTGGTTGCCAGCTCACACCGAAGATGCCCAGCTGTTGTTGTGCCTTGGGCGTTTGTCAGCCCGGGAAAAACTTTGGGGTAAGGCCAGAGATTACTTTGAAAGTAGCTATCGCCTGGAGCGCAGCGCTGAAATTTGCGCGGAGTTGGGACGCTTGTTGGTTGCTCTGGGTGAGCCCAAAGTGGCCGGGGCCTACTTTCGTGAAGGTTTGCAATTGAAAGAAGCCGACTTGCCAGATCTGCCGATGCCAGAAAACACGGTGCCACAGGCACAGCGGCTGGCTCGAACCTGAAGCTCCGAGCTGCGGGTGCTTGTTAATCCAGCGTTATACCCAGCTCATCCCAGATATCGTCGACCCGGTCTTTAACCGCTGGGTCCATCGAGATGGGTTCACCCCATTCCCGCTGCGTCTCGCCCGGCCACTTGTTGGTGGCGTCAAAACCCACCTTGGAACCGAGCCCCGCCACTGGCGAGGCAAAGTCGAGATAGTCGATCGGTGTATTCTCAATAAACACGCAGTCTCGCTGCGGGTCCATGCGGGTGGTCATTGCCCAAATCACATCTTTCCAGTCCCTGGCATTGACGTCTTCATCGGTAACGATGACAAATTTTGTGTACATGAACTGACGTAAAAAAGACCATACGCCGAGCATCACGCGTTTTGCGTGACCGGGATATTCCTTGCGCATGGTGACCACCGCCATTCGGTAGGAGCAGCCCTCAGGGGGTAGATAAAAATCCACAATCTCCGGGAATTGCTTTTGTAGCAGAGGGACGAAAACCTCATTCAAGGCGACGCCCAGAACGGCGGGCTCATCCGGCGGCCGGCCGGTATACGTGCTGTGATAAATAGGCGACTCCCGATGGGTAATCGCTTCCACAGTGAACACGGGAAAGCGCTCGACCTCATTGTAATAACCTGTATGGTCGCCGAACGGGCCTTCGTCCGCTTCCTCTCCGGGTTCAAGGTAACCCTCCAGGATGTACTCTGCAGTCGCTGGCACTTTCAGTTCCTGCTCTCGGCACAGCGGAGTAAAACAGTCCGCGACCTCGGTTTTGCTGCCGCGCAACAGGCCGGCGAACGCGTACTCGGAAATGCCATCGGGAACGGGAGTGACAGCGCCCAAGGTGGTCGCCGGATCTGCGCCCAGGGCGACGGCCACAGGATAGCGTTTGCCAGGGTTCTTCAATTGCCAGTCGCGATAATCCAGGGCGCCACCGCGATGCGAAAGCCAGCGCATTATGAGCTTGTTCTTCGCGATTAACTGCATGCGGTAAATGCCGAGATTCTGTCGTTCTTTCTCCGGACCGCGCGTGATCACCAGTGGCCAGGTGACCAGGGGGCCGGCATCGCCCGGCCAACAGGTCTGTATAGGCAGTTGATACAGGTCAACCTCGTCACCGGTTTTGGCGTGGAACTGACAGGGCGGGTTACGCACTGTGCTGGGACCCATGTTGAGCACTTGCTTCAGAATAGGTGCTTTGTCTACCAGGTCACGCATACCTTTTGGGGGGTCTGGTTGGCGCAAATAAGCAAGCAGTTCGCCAATATCGCGCAGCGCGCTTACTTCCTCTTCACCCATTCCAAGTGCGACACGCTGCTCGGTGCCGAACAGGTTGGCCAGTACCGGGGTGCTGTGGCCCTTGGGGTTTTCAAACAGCAGTGCGGGGCCGCCGGCGCGCAATGTGCGGTCGGCGATTTCGGTCATTTCCAGATTGGGGTCGACTTCGGCTGTTATGCGAACCAGGTCGCCACGTTGCTCTAACTCGGCGATAAATTCACGCAGATCCTTGTACTTCACTGATCACTATTCTCAACGGACGTTGGTGGGAAACAGTACACCCTCAATGCGGGCTTAGCAACGGGATTGCAGCCCGGCTTGCGCTAGGGCTTAAGTGTCAGGGACCAGCGCCTTAGAGACGCCAGTTCAGTGCTAACTGTGCTGCGAGTTACCAGACCGCAGAAGCGCTTACTTGCGCTTCATTGACAAGAAGAACTCGTCATTGGTTTTGGTATCCTTGAGCTTATCGATAAGGAACTCAATTGCCGGGGTATCTTCCATGCCGTGCAGTAGTTTGCGCAGAATCCACATACGCGCCAGTTCTTCCTCACCGGTGAGGAGTTCCTCACGACGAGTACCGGAGCTGCGAATATTGATGGCCGGATAAACTCGCTTCTCCGCAACTTTGCGATCCAGATGCAGCTCCATGTTACCGGTGCCTTTGAATTCCTCGTAGATCACTTCATCCATTTTGGAGCCGGTGTTAATCAGCGCAGTGGCGATGATGGATAGGCTGCCGCCTTCTTCGATGTTTCGCGCCGCACCGAAAAAGCGCTTGGGGCGTTCCAGGGCATGGGCGTCTACACCACCGGTCAATACTTTACCGGAGCTGGGGATAACAGTGTTGTAGGCACGAGCAAGACGAGTAATAGAGTCCAGCAAAATAACGACATCTTTCTTGTGTTCTACCAGGCGTTTGGCTTTTTCGATGACCATATCGGCCACCTGTACGTGACGCGATGGAGGTTCGTCGAAGGTGGAGGCAACTACCTCAGCACCGCGGGCACCGACTGATCGCTGCATCTCCGTTACTTCTTCCGGACGTTCATCAATCAGCAGCACGATGATGTGGCAATCCGGGTTGTTGCTGATAATCGCCTGAGCGATGTTCTGCATCATAATGGTTTTACCGGCTTTGGGCGGTGCAACTAACAGACCGCGCTGTCCTTTGCCGATGGGGGCTACCAGGTCGATGATACGCCCCGTCAGGTCCTCGGAACTGCCATTGCCTTTTTCCAAGGTCATGCGTTCGTCCGGGAACAGTGGAGTCAGGTTCTCGAACAGAATTTTGTGCTTCGCGCTCTCCGGCTTGCTGAAGTTAATCTCGCCAACCTTGAGCAGCGCGAAATAGCGTTCGCTGTCCTTAGGTGGGCGGATTTTGCCGGAAATAGTGTCACCGGTGCGCAGGTTAAAGCGACGAATCTGGCTGGGGGACACGTAAATATCATCCGGCCCGGCAAGATAGGAGCTGTCTGCGCTGCGCAAGAAGCCGAAACCGTCCTGCAGGATCTCCAACACACCATCACCGTAAATATCCTCTCCGCTCTTGGCGTGTCGTTTGAGGATGGCAAAGATGATGTCCTGTTTGCGGGACCGGGCCATGTTGTCCAGTCCCATATCCTTGGCGATATCGATAAGTTCCTGGGTGGATTTGGTTTTTAGATCGGTAAGATTCATAGATTAATAGTGTGATTCAGGCTTGAGGGGATTCGGGTTAATTGGGAATACGTGCGGACTTCGGTCAGCAAATTGGAGCTTTAAAATTGGGTGGTAGTTTTATTATTGCGGCACAGGAATGTGCAACGAGAGAAAAGGTAGCACGCAGGGAAGGGGCCGTCTACCGCTAATTTTAACTTTATCCAGACGATCTGGGGCCCCTTCGAGGAGCTTGCAAACGCTCCAGGGGTTTTTGCGGTCCCACTTTTTGTGGCCAAGCGCTAAGTGATGGACCCAGAACATGTTTGGGCCTGCCTATCACAGGAGGATGTTTGAGCGGGTTACAGTGAGCCGGTTCGCTGGTTGTCGACAGATGATTGTTGACGCTGTTAGTCGCGCGCGCAGTGCGAAGCGATTAGGCCACTTATTAGTGAGTGGCCGTCGCAGTGATGCAAATTAAATCAGGGGCTGTTAGACCACTTCCTGAATGAATTCTGTCAGCTGGGTTTTCGAGAGAGCGCCGACCTTTGTTGCTTCTGCGTTGCCACCTTTGAAAACGATCAGAGTTGGAATTCCGCGGATACCGAACTTGGGCGCGATCTCGGGGTTGGCGTCAACGTCTACTTTGGCGATTTTTAACTTGCCTTCGTATTCCACAGCGATCTCGTCCAGGACAGGGGCGATCATTTTGCAGGGCCGCACCACTCTGCCCAAAAATCCACCAGCACGGGGATATCGGAATTAAGTACTTCGGCATCAAAGTGGCGTCACTCACGTGTACGATCTGGTCTGAC
>DS999238.1:0-4621 GCA_000156295.1 marine gamma proteobacterium HTCC2148 | reverse complement strand
GGTGAGCTGCGCGGCTGGTACGACGATAATCCGCTATTGGCCGGGGGCATTTATTTTTGTATCTATGTCGTGGTCACCGGCTTGTCGGTACCCGGGCGCGGCGGTGATGACACTGGCGGGAGGCGCGCTGTTTGGGTTCTGGTATGCCCTGCTACTGGTTTCGTTTGGCAGTAGTGTTGGAGCGACCCTGGCATTTCTGGTGTCGCGGACCTTGCTGCGTGACTGGGTACAGGAGCGCTTTGGTCGTCAGCTGGCAGCGATCAATCAAGGCTTTGCTAAAGACGGCGCGTTCTATTTATTCACCCTGCGCCTGGTGCCGTTATTTCCTTTTTTCCTGATCAATCTGCTAATGGGGCTACTCCCCATTGCGACCTGGCGTTACTACTGGGTTTCGCAGTTGGGCATGCTGCCCGCCACGGCGGTCTACGTGAACGCGGGCACTCAGCTCGGACAACTGGATTCACTGGCAGGGATTATTTCGCCAGAGCTACTGGGGTCGTTTGTGTTGCTTGGCGTTTTTCCACTGGTGGCGAAATGGTTGGTGAGTTGGCTGGCAAGCCGCCGTGTGCTGTCGGCCTGGCGCAAGCCCAAGCGCTTTGACAACAACCTGATAGTGATTGGAGCCGGCTCAGCTGGCCTGGTCTCCTCATTGATTGCTGCGACGGTGAAGGCGAAAGTGACACTCATCGAGCGTGATCGTATGGGTGGTGACTGCCTTAACACCGGTTGCGTGCCATCCAAGGCGCTCATTCGCTCCGCACGAATGGCTGCCTATGCAAGAAGGGCAGAGGAGTTCGGCCTCGCACCCATGGATGTTCAGGTGCGCTTTCCTGAAGTGATGGGACGAATTCGATCCGTTATCAAGACCATCGAGCCCCACGATTCGGTTGAACGATTTACATCCCTGGGTGTGAACTGCGTGCAAGGGGAAGCGCAAATCGTTTCGCCCTGGGAAGTAGAGGTAAATGGAGACCGGATAAGCGCGCGTCATATCGTTATTGCCAGCGGAGCCCGCCCGCGGGTTCCGGATATCCCGGGATTAGAGGCGGCGGGTTACCTGACATCGGACACGGTTTGGGAGTTGGATGTCTTGCCGCAACGTCTGTTGGTGTTAGGGGCTGGCCCTATCGGTTGTGAATTGGCTCAAGCCTTTTCATCATTGGGGAGCGAGGTGACTTTGGTGACCCACTCAGAGCGCCTGATGCCCCGTGAAGATGACGATGTGTGCGCTCATGTCCTCAATGCATTTTGCGCGCAGGGTATTACGGTGATGACCCATGCTGAGCCGGTAGAATTTTTATCTGGTGAAGAGAAACGCTGTCAGCTGACTGTCGCCGGTGAGAACCAGTCGATCGTTTTTGATCAGGTGCTACTGGCGGTGGGGCGCACGGCCAACGTCGACGGTATGGGTCTGGAGTCTCTGGGCATTGCTTTGGATTCAGCCGGTCGCGTTGAAGTTGATGATTACCTGCGAACCAGTATTCCCAGTATTCTTGCCGCCGGAGACGTTGCTGGTCCTTACCAGTTCACGCATATGGCCAGTCACCAGGCGTGGTATGCATCGGTAAACGCTTTGTTTGGCCGTTTCCGAAAGTTTCGCGTGGATTATTCCGTTGTGCCATGGGCGACATTCACCAATCCGGAGGTGGGTCGGGTTGGTCTTAATGAGGAGGAAGCCATAGAGCAGAACATTGCCTACGAGATAAGCCGTTACGACATCAGTGATCTGGACCGCGCGATTGCCGATGGCGAAGCGGGTGGATTTGTAAAAGTGCTTACCCGCCCTGGCAGTGACCACATCCTTGGGGCGACTATTGTTGGTTATCATGCCGGCGAGTTGATTAACGAGTTTGTGATCGCCATGAAACACGGCCTGGGTTTAAACAAAATTCTGGGAACCATTCACATTTACCCCACGCTGGGAGAGAGCAACAAGTTTCTTGCCGGTGAGTGGCGCAAGGCACGCAAGCCGGAGAAATTACTGGCGTTGGTTGAACGATACCATCGCTTTAATCGCGGCTAGCTTTGCAGCGCGGTCGAGGTACTGCTTTGAAGAGCAATCCGCAGGAAAATTGGTCTGTCTATATTTTGGAGTGCGCCGATGGCACCCTCTATACCGGTATAGCGCGAGATCTGGCAAGGCGCCTGCGTCAGCACAATGGCGAGATCGCTGGCGGACCAAAATACACCAGTGGTCGACGCCCCGTTGTCGAGCTTTGGTCCGCACCTGCCACCGATCGCAGCGCTGCCCAGATGCGTGAAGCGGCGATCAAGAACCTGAGCCGTGCGGATAAACTGAAGCTGGTGGCAAACGGTTGAGCTAGTCGACTGCCAGGGCCTGGACTTGTTCGATCTCTTCCTGCAGTTCAAGCCAGGTCTCTTCCAGTGCGTCTGCCCGCGATTTAAATTCACCTTCCTGCCGGAGTAATTCGGCGAGCTCGTTTTTTCGGGCTTCGCTATAGATATCGGCATCCCCCAGCCGTTCCTGCAGCGCTGCCAGTGAATTTTCGATTTTTGTCATTTCGGCTTCCGTTTTGTCCAGCTGTTTTTTCAGCGGACGAATCCTCTCGCGCTGGGCGGCGGCCTGCTGACGCTTTTCTTTGCGGGAGCTGTCACCAGCCTCGCTGGCTTGTTCGGCGGGTTTGTCCGCCCTGAAGCTGGACAGGATCCACTTTTCGTAGCCTTCCAGGTCCTGTTTGTATTCCTCCACCTGGCCGTCGTGTACCAGTAGTAATTCTTCTACCGTGTTGCGCAGCATATGACGATCATGGCTGACCAGGATCAAGGCGCCCTCAAATGCCTGCAATGCCACTTCCATGGCATGCCGCATTTCAAGGTCCAGGTGGTTGGTGGGTTCGTCCAGTACCAGCAGGTTCGGTTTCTGCCAGACCACCATGGCAAGGGCGAGTCGGGCCTTTTCCCCTCCGGAAAAGGGCGCGACCGGACTGGAAGCCGCGTCGCCACGAAAATCAAAGCCACCGAGGAAGTTGAGGACCTCTTGCTCCCGGGCCTCGGGGCTAAGGCGCTGAATATGCAGCATAGGACTGGCTTCCATATCCAGCGCTTCTAATTGCTGCTGATCAAAGTAGCCAATGTTGCAATGCTCGCCGGCGCTGATTTGTCCGCCCACCAAAGGCAGCTGTCCGACCAATGATTTCAGCAGGGTTGATTTGCCGGCACCGTTGCGGCCCAGCAAACCATATCGGCTGCCAGGGCGAAGCTGCATATCCACACCGTTGAGAATGGCCTGGTCTGCGTAGCCCAGGGCGGCTTTGTCCAGGCGCAATAACGGGTCGCTGGACTTCTCTGGAGGCAAAAAACTGAAGTCAAAGGGAGAGTCAATATGCGCCGGCGCCACTGTTTGCATGCGCTCCAGCTCTTTGAGGCGGCTTTGTGCTTGCTTGGCCTTGGTCGCCTTGTAGCGGAAGCGACGCACAAAATCGTCTATTTCGGAGATCCTGCGCTGCTGTTTTTCAAAGGTCGCCTGCTGATTGGCCAGTCTCTCGGCTCGCTGAGCCTCAAATTGTGAGTAGTTGCCTTTATAACTTCCCAGCTGCTGTCGTTCGATATGCAAAATACGCTCGCAAGTGCCGTCGATGAAGTCACGATCGTGAGAAATCATCAGCAGGGTACCGGGGTACTGCTGCAGCCACTGCTGTAACCAAAGGGTGGCGTCCAGGTCGAGGTGGTTGGTGGGCTCGTCCAGTAGCAACATATCGGAGGGCGTCATTAGCGCCCTAGCCAGGTTGAGGCGAATGCGCCAGCCACCCGAAAAGTCGCTGACCGGTCTGTTGGCTGCGTTTTCTCCGAAGCCAAGCCCCTGCAGGAGCACCTCTGCCTTGCGAGCTGCGCTGTAGCCATCAATGGACTCCAGCTCAGTGTGAATGGGCGCGGTCAGTTCATAATCGCCCTGTTCCTCGAGCGCTGCCAGCCTGTCCATGAGTCGCGACAGTTGTTCGTCTCCGCGCCAGACATATTCACCGGCGGGTAGGGCTGTAGCATGCACTTCCTGAGCCATGTGCGAGAGGCGCAGGTTGTTCATGCCTTCGATTTCACCGGTATCGGCTCCGAGTTCTCCCAGCAATAGGGCGAAAAGACTGGACTTGCCGCTGCCATTGGCCCCGATAAGCGCCAGGTTTTGCCCCGGCTGAATGGTGAGTTGGGCATCCTGTAGCAGAAGCTTGGCGCCGCGGCGCAATTCGATGTCGCGTAAAATAATCATAAGGCGGCGAATCTTACGCGCGCTTTGTGGTCATAACCAGCGCTTCCGGACACCTTGGTTACCCGCCTTTGCGGGGGTGGCAACGGCTTGTGGCCGGTAGTACACTGTGCGGCCACTGCGAGACCCTCTCTCCCAATGCTACCCAATGTCGGTAAAATCCAGGCTTTATGTGTCAGGGTTGGGCGTTTTAAGAGAGGGCACACCGCAGATACAAGGGCGTGTTAGATGCCTCCAATAGTTTTGATAATGGAATGAATTTATGAAGAAGTACGCACTGCCGCTTGCCCTGGTTGGTCTTGTCAGCCTGGCAGCTTGTAATGAACAGATGGATAGCACCGAAGATGCAACTCCACTCTCCGCGCCTCTTGACGCTGTTGCCCTGGAGAGCACTGAGCAACG
>DS999239.1 GCA_000156295.1 marine gamma proteobacterium HTCC2148 | reverse complement strand
GTCTGTCACTAACGGGTACCGACCTTGAGGTTGAGCTTGTTGGTCGTGTAAAACTGGCTTCGGCCGGGGATTCAGGCGAACTGACTCTACCCGCTCGCAAGTTGGTGGACATTTGCAAGTCGCTGCCAGAGGGCAGTGAAATTAGCTTCGCAGCCGAAGACAGTAAGGTGACCGTGAAGTCGGGCAGAAGCCGCTTCACTCTATCGACACTACCGGCCCGAGAATTTCCCAATGTTGAAGACAGTATGGGAACGCATCAGTTTACGATAAAGCAAGGCCAGCTGAAGCGCCTCATTGACCGCACCGGCTTTGCCATGGCGCAACAGGATGTTCGTTATTATCTGAACGGTATGCTGTGGGAGTTAAAAGACAAGCAACTGAAAGTTGTTGCAACCGACGGCCACCGCCTGGCTTTGTGCACGCTGCCAGAAAAGATAGAAGCAGGCGATGATGCTCAGGTTATCTTGCCACGTAAGGGGGTGTTGGAGCTCGCTCGCTTGTTGCTGGCCGAAGATGAGGATATTGCCATAGTTATTGGCAGTAATCATATTCGAGCAACCACGGAAGAATTTACTTTTACTTCCAAGCTGGTGGATGGAAAATTCCCTGATTATCAGCGTGTATTACCGAGGTCGCCTAATAAAATCGTGTTGGGGTCCAGGTTGGAGCTTCGCCAGGCTTTTACTCGAACAGCAATTCTTTCAAATGAGAAATATCGTGGGGTACGCCTGAAATTAACCGACAACAGCCTTGATATCGTAGCAAATAATCCTGAACAGGAAGAGGCTGAAGAGGCGGTACCTGTTGATTATCAAGGGGAATCCCTGGAAGTAGGCTTTAATGTCAGCTATTTGCTGGATGTGCTGGCTGTGCTGAGCGGAGAACAAATCAAGCTGTCCCTTTCGGATCCGAACAGCAGTGCCCTGCTAGAGGAGTCTGATGAAGGCGATTCCCTCTATGTAGTAATGCCGATGCGCCTCTAAAGAGGCGCTATGCCCCTCGTTTCGGCTATTAGTGCTGATGTCTTCCGATTCCAGCCTCTCACGATTGCAAATTAATCATGTTCGGAACCTTCTGGGCGTCAGGCTTGAGGGTATTCAGCGGGTTAACGTCTTTTTTGGCCACAATGGTAGTGGTAAAACCTCGGTATTAGAGGCAATCCACCTTTTAGGCATGGCTCGATCCTTCAGGGGTAGTATTAAATCCCTTGTGACCCACGGGCAGGATCACTGCACGGTTTTTGGAGCGCTAGAGCCCAGAAGCACAACGTTGGGGGTGCAGAGAGGTGTTACCGGTGAGGTCAAAATCAAAATTGCAGGCTCGCCGGTGCGAACTGTGGCCGAATTGGTTGAGTATTTGCCGGTTCAGGTAATAAACGCCGACAGCTTTAACTTGCTCACGGGTTCTCCCGGCGCTCGCAGGCAATATCTCGACTGGGGCGTGTTCCACGTGGAACATCGTTTTTTTGATCAGTGGCAGCGCTTTCAGAGAGGAATAAAACAACGGAATAAGCTGCTGCGGCGTGTTAAAATGCCAACCGAGGAACTCGCTGTCTGGACACGCGAACTTGCTCAGTCAGGAGAAGTCCTGAGTGGCTACCGCGAATCATACTTTAACCGGCTTACGCCGAGGTTTATTGAGATCATGGCCCAGTTAGCGCCATCGCTCACGGGGTTGGAACTGCGTTATAGAAAAGGCTGGGACAAGCAGTTGGAGTATCAGCAGGCGCTGGAAAATAGCACAATGACTGATATTGAGCAGGGATATACGCACGTGGGGCCTCAGCGCGGCGATGTGCGAGTGCTGACAGAGGGTCATGTTGCCGCAGATACGCTGTCCCGAGGTCAGCAAAAGCTGGTGGTATGTGGCCTTAAGCTGGCTCAGGGTCAGCTTATGGCGGAGATGGGTAGGGGGAATTGCACCTACCTGGTTGATGACCTGCCCTCCGAGCTGGATTTGCAGCACAGTAGTCTTGTTTGCGGGCTATTGGCAGGGATGAACGCTCAGGTGTTTATAACCTGCGTTCATCAGAATGATATTCAGGCCGTATGGCCCGAGGAAAAGCAACAGGAATTGGCTATGTTCCACGTGGAACATGGCTCCGTCACCCCCTTAGCCGGCGGGTCGTCGCACTTAATATAAATAGAACGCACAACGAGAGCTACACATGAGCGATACGGAACAGAATTACGACTCTTCGAGTATTAAAGTCCTCAAAGGCTTGGATGCAGTGCGAAAGCGGCCTGGTATGTACATTGGTGATACCGACGATGGCACTGGGCTGCACCATATGGTCTTCGAAATCGTCGACAACTCCATAGACGAGGCGCTAGCGGGCCACTGCAGTCGCATCGATATCGTGATACACCCGGATGAGTCCGTCACAGTTAGTGATGATGGGCGTGGCATTCCCACTGAAATGCACGAAGAGGGCGTGTCAGCGGCTGAAGTGATCATGACCGTTCTGCACGCTGGAGGTAAGTTTGATGACAACACTTATAAAGTGTCCGGCGGGCTTCACGGTGTGGGTGTGTCAGTGGTAAATGCTCTCTCCTCAGAGTTGCTATTAACTATTCGACGAGACGGTAAGCTTTACGAGCAAACCTACCGGCATGGCGTTCCCGCAGCCCCGCTGGAAATGGTCGGCGATACCGAGACCTCGGGCACGTCTGTGCGGTTCCACCCTTCTAATCAGACATTCACCAACATTGAGTTTCATTTCGATCAGTTGGGTAAGCGCCTGCGGGAACTGGCTTTCTTAAATTCAGGCGTTTGCATTGCGTTGAAAGATGAGCGCAGTGGCCAGGAAGAGATTTACAGTTATGAAGGTGGCCTTAACGCGTTTGTTGATTATCTTAATAAAAACAAGACGCCGATCAATAAACCCTTTTATTTTCAAATAGATACAGACGAAGGGGTCGGTGTTGAGGTTGCGTTACAGTGGAACGATTCCTTTCAGGAAAACTTACTTTGTTACACCAATAATATTCCCCAGCGAGACGGTGGTACTCACCTGGCAGGCTTCCGAGCGGCCCTCACTCGCAATTTGAACAACTATATTGAAAAGGAAGGCCTGGCCAAAAAAGCGGCCGTGAATACTACGGGCGACGATGCTCGCGAGGGTCTGACTGCTATCGTCTCTGTGAAGGTGCCCGACCCCAAGTTCTCCAGCCAAACTAAGGATAAGCTCGTGTCTTCCGAGGTAAAAACCGCCGTAGAACAGGCCATGAATGCCCGCTTCGGTGAATTCTTGCTGGAAAACCCTCAGGAAGCAAAAGCGGTTGTTGGCAAAATGCTGGATGCGGCCCGAGCTAGAGAAGCAGCGCGCAAGGCAAGGGAGATGACTAGGCGCAAGGGCGCTCTCGATATTGCCGGCTTGCCCGGTAAGCTAGCCGACTGTCAGGAAAAGGATCCTGCTCTATGTGAGCTGTACCTGGTGGAGGGTGATTCTGCCGGCGGTAGTGCAAAACAAGGCCGTAATCGTAAGTTTCAGGCCATCCTTCCATTGAAAGGGAAGATTCTGAACGTAGAAAAAGCCCGTTTCGATAAAATGCTGGGTTCCGCAGAAGTCGGCACCATAGTGACTGCTCTTGGCTGTGGTATTGGCAAAGAAGAGTTCAACCCGGACAAGCTGCGCTATCACAACATTATCATCATGACCGATGCTGATGTGGACGGCTCTCATATCCGCACCCTGCTGCTGACCTTCTTTTTCCGTCAAATGCGGGAGTTGGTTGAGAGAGGCCATGTGTATATTGCTCAGCCCCCGTTGTACAAGATTGCCAGAGGCAAACAACATCAGTATTTGAAGGATGATGAGGCCTTAAACCAGTATCTTACGCAATCTGCCCTCGAAAATGCGTCTATCTTCGTCAATCCTGACGCTCCCGCGATTTCTGGCGAGGCTTTGCAGTCTCTAGTGGATCAGTATCGTAGTGTCGCTGCGACAATAGAGCGTTTGTCTCGCTTGTATTCCCCTGAGGTGCTTTGGGAAATGGTATATGGCGCATTTCTTAAAGTGGATGAGATGAAGGATGAGCAGGCAGTTGCCGCTTTCGCAGATCAGTTAAGTGAGCGCTTACACTCGTCAGAGTCGGGCTCTGCTGTCTATTCAGCAGTGGTCCGAAAAGATCAGGAACGTCAATTGTTCTTCCCGGTGGTTAAGCTGTTGGCTCATGGCATAGAGTCTGAAACCGAATATCATCATGAGTTTTTCTCTTCAGGCGAATACCGCAGCCTGGTTGAGTTGGGCGAAACCTTGAATACGTTGATAGAGGAGGAGGGCTACATCCAGCGGGGCGAAAAAACTCTGCATACCCAGAGCTTTGCGGAAGCACTGGACTGGTTGATGACAGAGGCTCGCAAGGGCTACACCATCCAGCGCTACAAGGGCCTGGGTGAAATGAACCCGGAACAATTGTGGGAAACTACGATGGATCCAGAGGTCCGTCGAATGCTGCAGGTAACCATTGAGGATGCAATCGCGGCTGATCAAATTTTTACCACCTTGATGGGCGACAACGTCGAGCCCCGCAGAGACTTTATCGAAGAAAATGCCTTGTCGGTGGCTAACCTTGACGTATAACGCGCCACTGTTGTTGATTCTCACGCTATTTGAAAATTCCTCACGATAAATAAAACAAGTGATGAAATAATATTCATGGCGTACTCCTGCAAAGGATATGGCTTGGGGGATATTCTTCGTTTCAAGCGACAGGCTGTTACTGGTTGAGCCCCGCGAAACTGACACCCGTTAATTGGGCCATTTCCTTTTTCCATGTACTGAGGTCATGGATATTGAACTGATTGAGCGAATCATGTTCGCAGGCCCGGGCCATGACTTGCATCAATTCGGTGCAGGCGCTGACTTTTAAGGGAATGGCAGAATGAATACGGTTTATACCACCTGTCGCTATTGCGAAGCAGCCTGCGGCCTGGCGGTGCAGGTTCAGAACAATAAAGTTGAAAAGATCGTAGCCGACAAAGAAAACCCCCAGACCTGGCGCGATATCTGCTCCAAAGGCCTAACCGCTCATGAATTAGTAGAGCACCCCCGGCGTATCAAGGCGCCCATGAAAAGGGTAGGGGACTCTTTTGTAGAGACGACTTACGAGGAGGCCATTAGCGTTATTGCCGCACGATTCAACGAGCTGATAGCGGTTCACGGCGCTGACAGTATTGGCTACTACCACGGCAACCCACTGGGTTTTACCTCGGGGGTTATGTTCTCGTTGGGATGGGTGGACGCCATTGGCACCCGCAATCGGTATAACGTGGGCTCCATCGACCAGAATAATAATCATGTCGTATCCAGCGCCCTGTTCGATTTACCTTATGTCCCGTTCAATCCTGACATTGATCGTTGCGATTACTTGCTGATGATTGGCATGAACCCGGCGGAGAGCAAATTTAGTTGGCTGGGCAATGCCAGCGATGGCTGGGCGCGGGCGCGGGAAAGACAGTCTCAAGGCGCCAAACTGGTCGTGGTTGACCCACGCAGGACACGTAGCGCACAACAGGCCGATACCCATCTGTCTATAAAGCCGGGCACTGACTGGGCTTTTATTCTGGGCTTATTACATACCGTGTTTGGCGAGAATCTGGTGGACTCCGCCGCCTGCGCGGCCCTGCCCGCCGCGCAACTCGAGTCGATCAGAGAAATTGCGCTGGCTGCGGATCAGGCTAACTTATCCGGTCGTTGCGGTATCGATGCTGAGGACATCCGGCAAGTTGCCAGGGATTACGCGCAAGCCACGGGCGCTATGTGCCTCACTCAGACGGGGGTATCCATGCATACCACAGGTACGCTTGGCCACTGGCTGGGGCTGGTGCTCGACATCGTCACCGGTCATCTGGACAAACCAGGCGGGCGACGCTTCGATACCGGCTATATCAACATGACGGAGTTTGCCGCCATCGGCAACCAGTCGGAAACCGCCAGCCGGGTGCGGGGGCAGCTCACGGTTATGGGCAATCGTTCTCTGGCAGAGCTGCCGGATGAAATCCGCGCCCCGGGACCGGGCCAGATAAAAGCCATGGTGATTCAAAGCGGCAACCCGGTGGTGTCGGGCCCCAATGGCCAGCTATTAGACAGCGCCCTGGCCGAGTTGGATATGTTGGTCGCCGTCGATCTGGTACAGCGGGAGAGTCATCGTCACGCCGACTGGTTGATTCCCGGCGTTCACTGGCTGGAGCGCGAAGAATTACTATTCAATCTAGCTGGCGGCATGGACCAGCCTTTTGCCCAGTATTCTGCCCAGGCCGTCAATCCGCCTGAGTCAATCCGACCTGAGTGGACGTTTTTTGTCGACCTGGCGTTGGCAATGAAGGTGCCGTTTATGGGTAAAAAAGGCGCCAATACGATGATTCGCATCAGTCGCGTACTGGCACGCCTGCTAAGAAAACCGCAGTGGGCCTTTTCCCCCGGATTGCTGGAACGGCTGATGTTAAAAGGTGCCAAGACCTTCAGCTGGCGACAATTGCAAAATTCACCCCACGGTTTGCAATATCGTGACCGCGCCTACGGCCAGCTTCAGGCGCAGATGCGAAGCAAGGCGATCCAAATCGGGCCAGCACAGTTCTGTACGGAGCTGCAGCGTTTGTTGGATAAAAGCAATCAACCTGGCACTGAATATCCCTTCACCCTGATCGGTAAGCGAACCCTGAATATGATGAATTCCTGGTTGATGGAACTGCCCAATATGCAAAAGCGGGAGCAGGGCAACGATTGCGAGATTAATCCGGCAGATGCGCATTCCCTGGGAATAAAGGAAGGTGCCAAAATCGAGGTTACGTCAGCGGTTGGTAGTCTTTCTATTAAGGCGCGCATCAGCGACCGCGTAGCGCCGGGCGTTGTTTGCATCCAACACGGCTGGGGCTCGCGGGTGTTCTCTCCGGTGGATAAGGAAGAACCCCTTTGTTTCGGCGTCAACGTCAATCAGCTGGTGGATAATGCCGCAATCGACCCTTTTTCCGGGATACCCAATCTTAATTCGACCCGGGTTAAAGTCACAGTATGTGCTGACACTTAGTGGGTATCCGGTCATTGTATCAATTTTTAATGCTATGGTTTGCAATAGAATCTAGCATGGGTTTCAATTCCTCGGTCGCGGAAGTTTGCACCTCTTGATGGAGCCCAGTGACGGTGACAAAAAAATTAAGTGTGACCAGGCGGCAAAAGCCAGACACGCCTGCCAGAAAAATAAAAGGAGATTCAAGAATGACCTCAGGATTACTGACTTTGTTGAATGACAAACGGGCCCAGTCAAACCTATTGGGACGCTTTGGGCTGACCCTGCTGCTAAGCTTGTTCGCATCCAGCTTCGTTCAGGCGCAGGACCAGGAAAAGCCCAATATACTGATTATTTGGGGTGACGATGTCGGGTGGTTCAATACCAGTGCCTACAATCGCGGCATGATGGGGTATAAAACTCCCAACATCGATAGTATCGCCTCCGAGGGCGCCCTGTTTACTGATTGGTATGGACAGCAAAGCTGCACAGCCGGTCGCGCCGCGTTTGTGACCGGACAAAGCCCTTTTCGCACGGGGCTGTTGAAAGTCGGATTGCCGGGCGCCAAGGAGGGACTATCAGAGAAAGATCCTACCGTAGCGGCCTTGCTCAAGAACCACGGCTATATGACAGCCCAGTACGGCAAAAATCATCTGGGTGATCTCGACGAACATTTGCCGACCAATCATGGCTTTGACGAGTTTTTTGGCAACCTGTACCACCTGAATGCAGAAGAAGAGCCAGAGAGTGCTGACTATCCCAAGAGCGCAGCCTTCGCCAAGAAGTTTGGTCCACGCGGTGTCATCAAGTCTAGCGCCGATGGGAAAATCGAGGACACTGGCCCGCTGACTAAAAAGCGGATGGAAACCGTCGACGAAGAGGTCACTGCCGGCGCCCTTGCCTTTATGGAGCGTGCCGCCAAGGCTGAAAAACCTTTTTTCCTGTGGTGGAACTCCACCCGCATGCACGTCAATACGCATCTTAAGCCAGAATCTGATGGCGTAACCGGGCTGGGTGTTTATGCAGACGGCATGGCTGAGCACGATAAGCATGTCGGTCAAATACTTGCCAAGTTGGATTCATTGGGCTTGGAAGAAAACACGATCATCATGTACTCAACCGACAACGGCGCGGAAATTTTCACCTGGCCGGATGGAGGCATGACGCCTTTCAGAAACGAGAAGAACTCCAACTGGGACGGTGGTTATCGCGTACCTACCATGATCAAATGGCCCGGCGTGATCAAACCCGGCACAGTCTACAACGACGTTTTCTCGCATGAGGACATGCTGCCCACTATTATGGGCGCGGTCGGAGAGCCCGACATTAAAGAAAAGCTGCTTAAAGGTCACAGGGCGATTGGCCGAAACTACAAGGTGCATCTTGACGGTTACGACCTTGGACCTTATTTCCGTGGCGACGTCGATGAAGGCCCGCGCAAGGAATTTTTCTACTGGACAGACGATGGCCAGCTTGCCAACCTCCGTTATGATCGCTGGAAAATGGTGTTCATGGAGCAACGCGCCCACGGTTTCGATGTGTGGCAGGAGCCCTTCGTGACATTGCGACTGCCCAAGCTGATCGATATGCGCGGCGACCCCTTTGAAAGAGCCGAGCATGAGGCAGCACCCTATCCCATGTGGCGTTTTGACAGGGCCTATCTGGTTCTGCCTGCAGTGAACTACGTTGCGGAACATCTTGCTACTTACAAGAAGTTCCCACCACGCCAGGAGGCCGGTAGTTTCAACTTGAACAAGGTACTGGAGGCGCTGCAGAAAAACCCGGGTACCAATTAAAATCATCTTGCGCATAGGGGGCGGCGACTCGTCGCCCCGGATGTCGCTGCAGCTTATAATTTAGGTAAGTTACATTGAAGTCCAGCAGCACTGCTGTTGTATTAAATTATTGCCCTTAGCATACTTCGGGCAGCACAATAGTCTTTTGGTTCAGAGGCAACCGCCATACTAATACCCCAACTTTGAGTGCAAGTCGGAGCATAATCACTATGTCTAATAGCCGGTCTATTTGCCTGTATTTTGTGATGATTGCCGCCCTGGCCGTCGCGGGGTGTGGTGACTCAGCGCCCATAGCGGGTGAACGTTACATAGAGTCTGACCGAATGGTTGACCTCATTGAACAGAACCTGGCCGCCTCCGCAACGCTGTCAAAAGTCGCTGATATAGACCATTCCCGTCTTGGCCAACAAGCCGGATCACCGATGCCTCCGGCGAGGGTTCTTTTAATCAGTGACCCGCAACTTGAGTCTGATTTGATAAAACAGAATCCACTGGTCGCACTGGAGCTACCTTTAAGGGTGCTGGCGTTCGAGGATGGCCGTGATAAGGCCAGCAAAATTATCTACAACACATTCGACTACCTGGTTTCCCGCTATCAGCTTGACCCCGCCTCCACAGCAAAGCTGAAGGACAGGTATATAGCGAATCTGGGAATTGCTACCAGCGGTATTGCACCAGCAAGCGTGGCGACATTCCCCAGCGACACAATGAGCCCAGACGGAATTACTACGATCCCCAGCCCATTTGGCTTTGAAGAAACCCTGGAGCGGGTAACCACCGCCATCAATTCACAGGGCGATACCATGCACTTTGGCACTGTGGATTTCCAGGCCAATGCACGCGAACTGGGCGTTGAAATAGCACCTTCCTTTTTAATTCTGTTTGGCGGGCCAGCGCCCGGCGGCAAAGCGATGGCCGAAGCGCCAACTCTTGGCTTGGATGCCTTTTGCCAGAAGTTCCTGATCTGGGAGGATGCGTCAGGGCAAATCAAGCTTTCGTTTAATGACTTGCTGGCCCTTGCTGAGCGCCAGGACGTTGATAAAGCGATGGCTCTGCGAGTGATCAACTACCGATTGAATAAGACGTTTGGTGATGCGCTCGCACAAGATTAGTGCGCGGTAAACGGCGAGAAACGAAAGAAGCATAGGCAAAAAATGCGTATTTCTATTAGTTGCCGCGCTTTGCAGCGTGATCTTATTCATGGGGCACTAACTCGTCTTCAACTCAGTTTGGCCAAGCCATGAAAACCGGGTTAGTTTTACGCTGGCCCGGCACAGTGGAGCACTTAGCGCATGATACAAATACCCCCTCTACCCCGGGCCGCTTTATTGCGGCTTTTTGCGTTTAGGTTAGTCACCACGTGTCTATGGCACGGTCAGCAAATGAAGTAGAGTTTCAAGTTTTACAGCAGTAACAAATGATAGGCGGTGAGCATGACGGATAAAACCTGCGTAGTAGTGGGAGTGGGCCCAGGGATAGGTGCCGCCTGCTGCCGGCTCTATTGTGAGCGCGGCTACAAGGTGGCAATGATTGCAAGGTCTCCTGATTACCTGGATGAACTGGCCGCTACTTTGCCAGGCACCAGCCTTTCGTTGATTGCTGATGTCACCGATGAAGAAGCCGTTACAGTGACCTTCGGAAAAATAGCCAAAGAATTTGGCCAGGTTGATACGCTGATATACAACGCAGCGCGCGGCAGCTTTGGTAGTTTTTTAGAGATGAGGCCCAAGGACTTATCAAAGAACTTCGAAGTGAACACCATGGGGCTGCTCTACTGTGCGAGGGCCGTAGCACCGGGCATGATAGAGCGTGAAGCGGGCTCTATTTTAGTCACCGGCAATACTGCAGCAACTCGCGGCGGCGCCAAATTTGCTGGCTTTGCCCCTTCAAAGAGTGCCGCGCGCAGCCTGACTCAATCCATGGCGCGAGAATTGGGCCCCAAGCATGTACACGCGGCTTACCTGGTGATTGATGGTGCCGTCGACGGACCCTTTGCGAGAAATTTGCAGAAAGATAAACCGGATGAGTTTTTTATCAAGCCTGATGATATTGCACAGACGATCTGGCACCTGGACCAACAGCCCGAAAATTGCTGGACGTCAGAGATTGACTTAAGGCCTTTCGGTGAGAACTGGTGACCGTCTTTTCGCTATTAATCGCTGTTGCTGCGAGTTGAATATTTAACGCGTCCGACTCTGCCAATGCGGCATGCGCGATTTGCGCTGTTATTCTTCATTTACAAAAACGCTTTACCGCACACAAGCATCCATTCGGCCGCAGAAGGTCGCCGCTCAACGAAACGCTATTTTTTCTTTCTGATTTTTTTCCTATCGTTCTCCCCAATACCAGCACAAGGCAAGCCGGAACCGGGCGGTGGCATAAGCGATGACCGAGATCAGGATTGCCTCAGTCGCCTCAATTAATTTGGAGTTTCCTGACCCCTGCAACCCCTGGTGGGGGTCACTCTGGGGCGCTGCCTTCTAAGGCAGTGCCCCTTCACCTTCTTCAGCATCATCCTGAGTCAATTCCACGGCTTCCAATCGCTCCAGTTCAATGTCAGCGTGAATGGGCTCTAGTTCAGTCAGGCTTTTACTTGCGTTGCTGGAAAGCTGCCGGAAGCGCTCTACCTTCCCTACCAGACCTTGTTGTCCCGCCAGGCCTTTTACCGTCTGGTTATAGTGGTTGTTGGCAGACTTAAGGGTATTACCGAGCTTGTGTAGTCGCTCGGCGACAAGACACACCTGATTGTAAATTTCGCCGGCGCGTGTACTTATCTCCCTGGCTTCACGGTTACTCTGGTCGATCATCCACAGGTTCGCCACTGTGCGCAAAATAGGCATCAGCGTCGTGTGTGAAACCATCACTACCTGCCGTTGATAGCCGTAGTTGAACAAATCCTTGTTGTATTTCATGGCCTCGATATAGGCAGGCTCAATGGGCATGAACATGAGTACAAAATCCGGGCTGTCTACGCCGGACAGATTGGAATAGTCTTTGGAGGACAGGTCATCAATGTGATTGCGAACCGCTTGCGCATGCGACCTTAGCGCCTCACTCTGTTCCTCTTCTGTTGCTGCGGAAATGGCTCGGTCGTAATCTACTAACGAGACTTTGCTGTCGATTACCAGACACTTCTTCTCGGGTAGTTTGATGATGAAATCGGGCAGCCGCCGCTTGCCTTGCGCATCGGTGAAGCTGGCCTGGGCCTCATAATGATCGCCAGGGAGCAGGCCGGCCAACTCAAGAGTTCTTTCCAGTTGGGCTTCGCCCCAGTTGCCGGTGGTTTTTTTATCGCCTTTGAGAGCGGTCGCCAGGTTGGTGGCCTGGGAGTTCATCTCAAGACCAATTTCAAAGACCTTTTTGATTTCTGCTTCCAGGGCAGTATTGCCCTTTACCGCTTCCGTGTGTACTTCGTTGATGCGCGACTGAAAACCGCTAATTTGCTCCCTGAAGGGCTTGAGTAGAGATTCCAGCGATTCCTTATTGGTGGAGGTAAAGCTTTTACCCTTGTCCTCGAATATGCGGTTGGCCAATAACTCGAATTCCTGCTTGAGATTGTCCCTGGCTTCTTTCAACAACGTCATTTGGCTCTGGTGTTGTTCTTCTCTTTCTTCCTGCTGGGTGTGTAGGCGAGTATGTTCATTTTGTAGGGCCTGGTAGCGCCGGCCGTGGCTGTCCAGATCGTTTTCCAGCTTGGATAACGCGGTTCGACCTTCCTGTAAGCGTTCTTGTAACTGGTTTCGCTCGACTTCCAGGCCACTAATAACGCGAGTGGCGCTCGCCAGTTCGAGTTGCAGCTCTTCATTGGATGCAGTCATTTGGAGACGCAGTCGCTCAGCTATGCCCTGCCCCCTGATAACGCCAATGAGCAAGCCCAGGGCTATGCCACCGAAAGCGATTGAACCGGCAATAATTAGCTGCTGTATTTCGGTTTCTGTCATGCTCTGCCCCACAAGAATGGGCCCAGTTTAAAACAAAGGCGCAACGATAAGCGGATTTATTGTACCGCGAGTTGGGGGCGTGTCGCCTTTTAAGACAGGTATCAGGAGAGGATGTCGCGGCTGGCAGCCGCCAGGTCAGCGTAGACAGGTATGCCGCTTGAATCGACCAGGTCGTTATTGGAAGACTCCAGTTGCAACCGGGTTTTTTCTCCCTTGCCGGTGAGCACCAGCACGGGCTTGCAGCCCATGGCCCGGCCAGCCTGCAAGTCTTTGAAGCTGTCGCCAATAAAGTAGCGTTCTGCCACCGGCTCACTTAATTCCGTTTCAATTGCACGCAGCAAACCGGTTGCCGGCTTACGACAGTCGCAGCCGTCATCAGGCAGGTGGGGGCAGTAGAAAATACCGGCGATCTCGCCACCCTGCTCTTCTACCAGCTGGCACAGATGATTATGAATAGCTTCAAGTTCTTCCAGGCCAAAAAAGCCCCTGCTTAGCCCGGATTGATTGGTGGCAATGGCCACCTGATAGCCTGCCTTCGATAGCGTCGCAATGGCTTCTATACTGCCGGGTATAGGCTTCCAGTCATCGAGCGAGCGGATGTAATCATCCGAATCCTGGTTAATAACTCCGTCGCGATCCAGGATCAGCAGGGGCATGCTTACTTGCCTACAACCAGCTGCGAAATGTCGGCTACTTCCAAGAACTGGTCGCGCAGTGCTTTCAACAGGTTAAGTCGATTGTTGCGCAGGGCCTCATTTTCGGCGTTCACCATGACCTCGTCGAAAAAGCGATCTACGGGTGCTCTCAGGCCGGCTAGACTTGCCAATGCCGCGCTGTACTCGCCCTTTTCGAGGTGACCAGAAGCGATGGTGGATAAAGCGCTTAGGTTTTCCGTCAGCTCCTTTTCTGCTGCCTCTTGAAGCAAGTTTACGCGAACTTCACCAAAACTGTGGTCATTACTCAGCTTGCCGAGAATATTCGAAACGCGTTTGTTTGCCGCGGCCAGGGCAGAGGCTTCTGGCAGTTGCGAGAAGGCGTTGACGGCCAATACGCGTTGCTGAATATCCAGGGGTTGGCTGATGCGACGTGCAGAGACTGCGCGAAAGACTTCAACCGGAATGTTTTCTTCCTCGTACCAGGCGCGGAAGCGTTCAATCATGTAGTCAAACACCTGATCCGTTGTTCCTTCTGCAAGGAGATCCTGAGGGTATTGTTGTGTGGCTAGTTCGAGGCAATCCCTAAGATCCAGTTCCAGCTTTTTCTCCACTATGATTCGCAGCACTGCAAGAGAAGCGCGGCGCAGGGCGAATGGGTCTTTGGAACCTGTAGGTGGCTGGCCAATACCGAATATGCCGACCAGGGTGTCCAGCCTATCAGCCAAGCCCAGGGCACACGCAGTATTGCTTTCAGGTAGGCGGTCGCCGGCAAATTTGGGCCAGTATTGTTGGGCGATTGCTGCCGCGACCTCAGCGTCCTCGCCGTCGTGCAAGGCATAATAAGACCCTGCCACTCCCTGCATATCAGAAAATTCCTGCACCATGTCGGTAACCAGATCGGCTTTTGCCAGCAGCGCTGAACGTTCAGCTTTGTCAGCGTCCGCACCGATCATGCGTGCCAGGCTGCCCGCAAGCTTTTGTACACGACGGGCTTTGTCCGCCAGAGTGCCAAGTTTTTGCTGGAAGATGACGGTTTCCAGCTTAGCGGCACGTTTTGCCAGCGGCGTTTTTTTGTCGGTCTCAAAGAAAAAAGCGGCATCTGCAAGTCGCGGACGGATGACTCGCTCATTGCCCGCAATGACCTGCACAGGATCTTTGCTTTCAATGTTAGCCAGGGTTATAAAATTGGGTTTCAACTCACCATTAGCATCGACCAGGTGAAAATATTTCTGGTGCTCTTTCATGGAAGAGATCAGCGCTTCAGCGGGCACTTCCAGGAAGCGCTCTTCGAAGGAACCGGTGAGAGCGACAGGCCATTCGACCAGTCCCGTGACCTCGTCTAAAAGATCCGGGTCGATCACGGCGCTAGCATTCACCGCACTTGCCTCTGCTTCCACTTGCTCGCGAATCATGGCCTGACGCTTGTCAAAGTTGGCAACAACGTGAGCATTGGCCAGAACTTCTTCGTAGTCGTCGGCCTTTTCCAGCAAGATATCGCCGCTTGAATGGAAGCGATGTCCGCGAGTGGTATTGCCCGTGGGGATGCCCAGAATCTTGCCGTGATCAAACTTTTCTCCGAGCATGGCAATCAACCACTGCACCGGACGAACAAATTCGACTCGGCTGGCACCCCAGCGCATGCGCTTTGGAATAGGCAAACCGGCGATGGTTTCAACAATGATGTCATTGAGGCAGTCACTGGTGTGCAAGCCTGCCTCGGTCTTTTTCAGTCCTAGCCTGGTGCCTTTCGGTGTTTCAATTTCCTGCAGGTCTTGTGCTGCAACGCCTTGTTTTTTGGCGAAGCCTGAAGCGGCAGGTGTCCAATTGCCTTCACTGTCCCTGGCTCGATCAATCGGGGGGCCAAGCACCTCGATATCTTTATCTTCACCCTGTGTTTGCACCTGTGCAATTTGTACAGCGAGACGGCGAGGAGACGCAAACCAGCTGACCTCTCCAAAGCCCAGTTCGCGCTGCTTCAAGCCGGCGGTGATGCCATCGCGAAAGGCCAGGCCCAGCGATTTTAATGCCTTGGGGGGAAGTTCTTCTGTGCCCAGCTCTATCAGCAGAGTTTCATTGCTCATGATTGCTCCTCCGCCTGAATTCGCTCCAATACTTCCTTGCGGATACCCTCTTCCGCCAAGGGGAAACCCAGCGCGGCGCGAGCATTGAAATAGGCCTGAGCGACTGCCCGCGCAAGCGTGCGCACACGGAGAATGAATCGTTGGCGCTCGGTAACGGAGATAGCGTGCCTGGCGTCCAGCAGGTTAAATGCGTGAGACGCTTTCATTACCATTTCATAAGCGGGCAGTGGCAGGTTTTTATCCACCAGTCGTAGGGCTTCTTTTTCGCAGTGGTCAAAGAAGCCAAAAAGCTGCTCAACATCGGCTTCTTCAAAGTTGTAGCGAGACATTTCGACTTCGTTTTGGTGAAACACGTCGCCGTAGGTGACACGACCAGCTGGGCCGTCTGCCCATACCAGATCGTAGATACTGTCGACGCCTTGCAGGTACATGGCAATGCGCTCGAGACCATAGGTGATCTCACCTGTAACGGGGTAGCACTCCAAACCGCCAGCTTGCTGGAAATAGGTAAACTGCGTGACCTCCATCCCGTTAAGCCAGACTTCCCAGCCCAAACCCCAGGCTCCCAGTGTTGGAGACTCCCAGTTATCCTCGACAAAGCGCACGTCGTGGACGTTGGTATCTACACCCAGCGCTGTCAGTGATTGTAAATAAAGCTCCTGGAAATTTGCAGGGGAAGGCTTCATTGCCACCTGAAACTGGTAATAGTGCTGCAGGCGGTTGGGGTTCTCCCCATAGCGCCCATCCGTTGGTCGGCGACTGGGCTGAACATAGGCCGCATTCCAGTTTTCCGGGCCAATGGCACGAAGAAAGGTCGCGGGATGGAAGGTGCCTGCGCCAACCTCCATGTCCAGCGGTTGAAGAACGACACAGCCCTGATCTGCCCAGAACTGTTGCAGCTTCAGGATAAGTTCCTGAAATGTAAGTAGTTTGTTTTGGTTTTCTGCCACCGGAATGCCTGTGAGGTCACTGCAAAGGGCGGCTATTATACAGGCTCTTTTGTCGGCATAATACGCGCTTTAGTCGATTGTGAATTTCACTCATGGATGGCCTCAAAGTAGCGGTTATCAAGCTCTATCTGCACTTATGTGCCCTGCTTCCCCTGTCCTGGGCGCGAGCGATGGGCAGAGGTATTGTGCGTTTGTACTGGCCCTTTGGCGGTCGCAGCGTCAAAGTGACCAAACGTAATATTGAATTGGCTTATCCAGCGCTGGGAGTGCAGGAGCAGGCTAAACTTGCTCGTAGCAGTTTGTGTGCCACTGGCGAATTAGTTTCAGAGCTGGGGCATTTATGGATTAGACCCTGGGACCACGTCCGCGATTTGATAAAGTCGGTGGAGGGCTGCGAGCTTATTAGCGCGGCCCAGGCCCAGGGGAGAGGCGTTATTATTCTGGCACCCCACTTCGGCAATTGGGAAGTGCTTGGCTTGCATCTGGGAACACTGGGTAAAACCGTGTGCCTGTATGAGCCGCCCAAGCTACAAGCGCTGGGTCCGATGATCGTAGCGGCTCGGCAACGCACTGGCGCCACTGTGGTTCCCACTGATAGCCGGGGGCTGGCGAAATTGGTGAGAAGCGTCAAGGCCGGCTGTGTCTCCGGCATATTGCCCGACCAGGCGCCTGCAGATGTTAACTCTGGCGAGAACGCGTCTTTTATGGGCAATCAGTGCTTCACCCCGACCCTGGCGAGCAACATGATCCGTCGCACGGGCGCACTTGCCGTTTTTGGGTCGGCAGAGCGAGTGGACGGTGGCTTTGCACTGCGTTATTTCGCGGCTGAGGATGGTATCTACGACGCCGACACCGGTATATCGCTGGCAGCGATGAACCGTGGAGTTGAGGCCTGTGTGCGCCTTAGTCCTGAACAATACCAGTGGGAATACAAGCGCTTCAGAGTGCGTCCCAAGCAGGGCCCTGGCGTTTACGACGATCTGTAACTGGCGTGGCCCCGCCCTCTTGAACTAAACGGCGCCTCAGGGCTGCCAATGGAACGCTATGTACTACGGAAAAATTATCGGCGGTGTGATTGGCCTTATGGTTCTGGGCCCAATCGGTCTGATTCTGGGAATTTTTGTCGGACACCTTTTCGATAACGGTCTGATGCAGACCCTCAAGTTTGCGTCCCCGCAGAATATCGCCCGCATCAAGAACAGTTTTTTTGAAACAACGTTCCTGTTGTCAGGGTATCTGGCTAAAGCCGACGGCCGTATTTCCCAACAGGAGATTGACCAGACTGAGTCAATCATTTCGCAGATGGGGCTCGATGCGCAGCAACGCAAGCGTGCTATTAGTCTATTTCAACAGGGCTCCGCGCAGGATTTCCAGCTGGAACCCACGGTATCGTCTTTTATGGAGACCTGCCGGGGCCAGCGCCAGTTGTGTCAAACCTTGTTGTTCTTCCTGATATCACTGGCGTTGGCTGATCACAAGATCGAGCAAGTCGAACACAATGTACTGCAGCGGATAGCGACCTTGCTCAGCTTCAGTCCGGCGCAACTGCAGCAAATGTTGCGCATGGCCCAGGCCCAGGGGCATTTTCATGGCTCCTCCGGTTATGGCGCCCAGCCGGGAACCAGTCTCGATGATGCCTATGAGGCGCTGGGTATTGCATCTGATGTGGATGACAAAGCCCTCAAACGGGCGTATCGCAAGCTGATGAGCGAAAACCATCCGGATAAGCTGATTGCCAAGGGTGTTCCAGAGGATATGATCAAACTGGCGACTGAGCGTTCCCAGGAAATTCAGGCAGCGTATGAAATGATCAAGAAGAGTCGCGCCTAGATCCGCCAGAACATAGGTGTAAATAACACTAACAAGGTAAATACTTCCAGACGTCCCAGCAGCATGGTGAAACAGAGAATGCCCTTGGCGGTATCGCTGATGCTGGCATAATTTGATGAAACCTCTCCCAGACCAGGCCCAAGATTGTTGATGGATGCCGCTACCGCTGAAAACGCAGTGGTAAAGTCCAGCCCGGTAGCCATTAGCAGTAACATGATAATGATAAAGCAGGTGGTATAGACCGCGAAGAAGCTCCACACCGCGCTCACCACTGAGGCTTCAACTCTGCGGCGTCCTACTTTCAAGGGGATGATGGCCTGTGGGTGCACTAACTGCTTCAGCTCCCGCACACCCTGCTTGTAAATCAGCATCAGGCGCATGGCTTTCATGCCACCGCCGGTGGAACCAACGCAGCCTCCCATAAATGAAAACATCAGCAACATGACCGGCAAAAAGGAGGGCCACTGGGCAAAATCCTTAGTAGCAAATCCGGTGGTGGTGGTAATAGAGACCGCCTGGAAAATGCCGTGTACCAGACTGTCTGAGGGCTGCAAAGTCTTGCTGATAATCAGGTAGACGCAAGTAATGGTCACACAAATTAGCAGCACGCTGGAGAAAAAGCGGGTTTCCGAATCTTTGCGGTAGGGAGCGATGCTGATGCGCCGCCAGAAAATGAAATGCAGTCCGAAATTGATCGCTGAAATATACATAAAGAGTGTACATATCAGCAGTATGGTGTTGCTTTGGAAATAGCCCATGCTGGCATCGTGAGTAGAAAAGCCACCGATGGCGACGGTGGATAGGGCATGGGCGATGGCATCAAAAGTAGTCATACCTGCAAGCCAGAACGCGATAGCACAGATGACTGTCAGCCCCACGTAAACCATGGCTAATGCTTTGGCGGTTTCGGTGATCCGGGGAGTGAGTTTGCTGTCCTTTGAAGGCCCGGGAGTTTCTGCCTTATAGAGCTGCATGCCGCCAATGCCGAGCATGGGCAGCACTGCGACAGCAACGACAATGATGCCGATGCCGCCCATCCATTGCAGCAGTTGCCGATAGAGCAGAATTGATTTGGGCAGGCTGTCGAGCCCAACGATGACGGTGGCGCCGGTTGTTGTGAGTCCGGAAATGGATTCAAAAATCGCTTCTATCGGAGTTAGGCTCAGGCTATCGGAAAGAGCAAAAGGTAGCGCACCGAAGAGGCCCAGTACCGTCCAGAACAAGGAGGTAATGAGAAAGCCGTCGCGGATGCGCAACTCGTGTCGAGCATTCATCACCGGCACCCAGATAATGAGCCCGGCAAAGAAGGTTATTGCCAGGGCAGAGAGGAAGCCATCAGCGGTGCTGTCATCTGCGATTAGTGCCATTACCAGTGGTACCAGCATGGTACTGGAGAACAGCATTAACAAAATGCCGAGTATGCGCAGAGAGACGGAAATATGCATGGGCTAGAAGAAACCGAAGCCCACGGCGAACAGTTTTTCTACAGCGTTAATCTTGCGCCTGTCGACCAGGAACAGGATAACGTGATCGTCTGTTTCCACGACGACATGGCTGTGGGCGATTAACACCTCCTCACCCCTGACAATTGCACCAATGGTGACGCCCTCAGGCAGTTGAATCTCATCCAGTCTGCGTCCCACGACTTTTGAGGAATAGGTATCGCCGTGAGCAGTGACCTCAATGGCTTCTGCCGCACCGCGCCGCAGCGAGTGTACATTGCTGATATCACCTCTGCGCACGTGGGTCAGCAGGCTGCCAATGGTGATCTGTTGCGGCGAAATCGCGATATCAATTTCGTCGCCCACCAGTTCAGCGTAAGCGGGGTTAGTGATTAGCGTAATCACTTTTTTGGCGCCCATCCGCTTGGCGAGCATGGACATCATAATGTTGGATTCGTCGTTGTTGGTCAGGGCGCAGAAAACATCGTTGGCTTCGATATTCTCCTGGGCCAGAAGCTGTGGTTCTGCGGCGCTACCGTTGAGCACGATGGTGTGAGCCAGCCGCTCGGACAGCACCCTGCATCGTTCATAGGATTGCTCGATGACTTTGACCTGGTATTTATTTTCTATAGAGAGCGCCAGAGTCGCCCCGATGTTACCACCGCCGGCAATCATTACTCGTTTGTAGGGCTTGTCGACTTTGCGCAGCTCTGACATAACGGCTCGAATATTTTCTCTTGCCGCGATAAAGAAGACTTCATCGTCCGCCTCAACGACTGTGCTGCCCTCGGGCAAGATGGCGCGATCCTGGCGGAAAATAGCCGCGACTCGTGTGTCTACCTTGGGCATGTGAGTGCGAATTTCCTGCAACTCCTGACCAACGATGGGGCCGCCGTGATATGCCTTTACGGCCACTAGCTGGACTTTGCCGTCGGCGAAGTCCAATACCTGCAGCGCTCCGGGGTTGGCAATTAATTGACGAATATTTTTGGTGACCAACTGTTCTGGGCCAATGATGACGTCTACCGGAATATGGTCTCTGTTAAATAACTGTTCCTGGTGCGACAGATAGTTGGGCGACCGTACACGAGAGATCTTGGTAGGCGTATTAAACAGGGTATGGGCAACCTGGCACGCCATCATGTTGATTTCATCAGAGTTGGTCACCGCGATCAGCATGTCCGCGTCTTCTGCACCGGCTTTATAGAGACTATTGGGGTGCGATGCGCCGCCGGTGACGATACCGATGTCCAGCTTGTCCTGCAGTGCACGGAGCTTGGCGCTGTCGGTGTCGACAACGGTGATGTCATTCTGCTCGTTAGCCAGGTGCTCTGCGAGGGTGCCGCCTACCTGGCCGGCGCCTAAAATTATGATTTTCATAGCTTGCGGATTCAGCTAAATGTCTGGAAACAATAAAGAAAAGCCCGCCATAATGTAAGGGCGGGCTCAGCGAAATTGTGCACAATTGTAGTCTTGCTAGAGTAACTGGCGTTTTTCGATCAGGGCGTAGAATAAGCCGTCCGGCCCGCTAATATTAGGGAGCAACTGACGGCCAACGCCGGCTGTCACTCCCCAGGTTAGCTCTGGTTGCACCAAAATGGCATCGTCGGTTGCTTTGAGGAAGCTGTTAACCACGCTGTTGTTTTCGCCATCGAGGATGGAACAGGTGGCATATAGCAGGCGACCACCGGGTTTTAGCAGCGGCCATAGTCCCTGCAGAATGGCTGTTTGCTGCGCGCCCAGCGAAGCGATGTCGTTCTGCCGACGCAGGGATTTTACGTCCGGGTGTCTGCGAATAACGCCGCTGGCGCTGCAGGGGGCGTCCACCAGGACCTTGTCAAAGCTTTGCGCCGCCAGAACCGGGGGAGGATTGGCGCCGTCGCCTGCAATTAACGAAGCCTGAAGCCCTAAACGCTCCAGGTTTTGCTGCACTCGCTCCAGACGCTGGGGGTCCAGGTCCATCGCTGTCAGCTCGCCGAGTGCGGGCTGTAATTCCAGTATATGGCAGCTCTTGCCACCGGGTGCGGCACAGGCATCCAGTACTCGCTCCCCGGGCTGAGCGGCGAGCAACAGTGCCGCCATTTGTGCGGCCTCATCCTGAACGCTCGCGTCGCCTGTTTCAAAGCCAGGCAGCTCCAGGACATCCCTGGCCGATTCAAGATAAATGGCCTGTGGTGACAAATCACCCTCTTTGGCAGCGATGCCAGCTGCATTGAGCCGGAGCAAATAGTCCGCTCGATTGCCTCGCCTGGCGTTGATACGCAGGGTCATCGGAGGCTGGGCATTGTTGGCGTCAATAATGGCGTTGGCCTGCTCCGGCCATTGCTCATTTATGATGTCGAATAGCCACTGGGGGTGTGCGTGCCCGGCACCTTCTGGGAGTTTAGTCAGCAGGGAATCTCGCTCGCGCAGAAAGCGGCGTAATACCGCGTTGGATAAGCCCTTGGCCCAGGGCTTTTTAAGTGCTTTGGTCGCCGCAACGGTCGCGGATACGGCAGCGTGATCAGGTATGCGGGTGTCCTCAAGTTGGTAAAGACCGCAAAGCAAAAGGCCGTGTACATCCCTGTCTTTTTCCCGTAGCGGTTTGTCCAGCAGCTGGTTTAGTAGTGCCTCAAGCCGAGGTGCCTGGCGCAGAGTGCCGTAACAGAGCTGTTGTAGAAGCCCTTTGTCGCGGGGCGCTACCTTTTCCAGTGCCGGAGGCAGTGTCTGGTTTAGTGACTTGCCTGAGAGCACATCGCCCACTATTCGAGCGGCTGCGGCGCGGGTGTCAAGCGCCATCAGTGGGCCTGTCCAGCCAGCGTGAAGCTGGCACCCGGGGTAAACAGCTCGCTACTGCCATTGAGCACTTGATCTGCAGTCAGTGGCTTGCCTCCTGGCAATTGCAGGCGCTGGATATTGAGCTGACCCTCGCCACAGTTGACCAGGATGCCATTTCGGTCAGCGCGTAAAATGGTACCTGCAGCTTCGGTTAAAGGCGCGTTGCCGGCGGCTTGGGCCTGCCATACTTTTATCCGCTGGCCTTGCAGGTGAGTGAAACACACAGGAAAGGGGTTGAAAGCTCGGATAGCGCGATCCAGCGTTGTAGCTGCTTGTGTCCAGTCCAGCTCTGCTTCTCCTTTGAGGATTTTACTGGCGTAATTGGCGTTCTCATCATTTTGAGCAGTGGCATTGGCCTGATAGCGCTCCAGGTCTGACAGCACCTTAACCAGTAGCGGCGCTCCCTGTGAGGCTAGCTTGTCGTGTAGTGCTGCTGCTGTTGTTTCGGGGCCGATTTCGCAGTTTGCCGTGGCCAGCATATCGCCGGTATCCAGGCCTACGTCCATTTGCATGATAGTGGTACCGGAGGTGTTGTCCCCTGCTTCGATGGCTCGCTGTATTGGCGCTGCTCCGCGCCAGCGAGGCAGCAGGGAAGCGTGAACATTAAGGCAGCCGAATGCGGGGGCGGCTAAAACTTCGGCTGGCAGAATTAAGCCATAGGCAACGACGACCATAACGTCAGCGCCCAGTGCAGCCAGGCAAGCCTGCTCTTGCGGATCACGCAGGCTCTGCGGCTGGTAGACCGGAATACCCTGTTCCAGGGCCAGTTTTTTTACCGGGCTAGCCTGCAGCTTCTTACCTCTACCAGCGGGCCTGTCGGGTTGCGTATACACAGCAATAAGTTGGTGCTCACTTTCAATAAGAGCGCCTAGATGTATGGCCGAGAAGTCGGGTGTTCCGGCAAAAATCAGTTTCAGAGAAGACACTTCTCAGACTCGCCGCCGCTGGTCTTTTTCCAGCTTTTTACGGATGCGATTGCGCTTCAGGGGCGACAGATAATCTACAAACAATTTGCCATCCAGGTGGTCAATTTCATGCTGCAGGCAAATAGCCAGAAGGCCTTCTATTTCACTTGAGAAGGGCTTGCCGTCTCGTCCAAGCGCCTTTACTGCAATGCGCTGTGGTCGGTTTACCGTTTCATAATATCCGGGAACAGAAAGGCAGCCTTCATCATATTCGCCCAGTTCCTTGTCTAGAATCTCCACTTCTGGATTAATAAACACCAGCGGGTCGTTCTGTTTCTCGGACAGGTCGATCACCAGTATGCGCTCATGCACATTGACTTGAGTTGCAGCCAGGCCGATGCCGGGAGCGGCGTACATCGTTTCGAGCATATCGTCTAGTAATTGTCGGTGCTTGTCGGTTACCGAGTTGACCGGTGCTGCGACTGTGCGAAGTCGGGGATCGGGAAACTCCAGGATCTCGAGTACTGCCATG
The DNA here is from genome assembly GCA_000156295.1 of marine gamma proteobacterium HTCC2148. Lineage (GTDB taxonomy): Bacteria > Pseudomonadota > Gammaproteobacteria > Pseudomonadales > Halieaceae > Halioglobus > Halioglobus marinus. The sequence goes on along the minus strand of DS999239.1, from coordinate 37,160 downwards.
TTTTAAAAGCTCTTTTTCAGGTTTTTAATAGCCCGCCAAGAGGTGCGGGAAAAGTAACATTTAGGCTTGCCAGCGGCATAACGCGGCAGCACACTGTAATCTATTATACTGCCTGGGAATAAGGGGTGCCCAGTGGAGGCGCACGGGGCAGAGATAACAAGGCCACGCAGGGACGTAAAAATGAAAACAAGGTCACTCTCAATTTGGCTGTTGCTGGCATCGCTAATGTTTAGCGGTTTCCTTCACGCAGCGGTAGAACTCAATGAAGATGTGCCAGAGACCTATATCGTTAAAAAAGGCGATACGCTCTGGGGCATTTCCGGTATGTACTTGCGCGAGCCCTGGCTCTGGCCCGAGCTATGGGACGTTAATCCACAAATTGATAACCCCCACCTGATTTACCCCGGTGACGAGCTTTACCTGGTGTGGATCGATGGCCAACCACGTCTTCGTTTGCGCCGTGGCCGCGATGTGAAGCTTACGCCAAACATGCGGGTGTCGCCTCTGGATCTCGCTATTCCTACTATACCTCTTGATGAAATTGGTGCCTTTTTGCTGCGCCACAGGATTCTTGCAGCAGATGAGATCAACAATTCCGCCTATATCGTGGCGGGGGACCAGGGAAGCTTGCTGAGTGCGCCCGGTGACCTGATCTTTGGTCGTGGCGCCTTCCCCGATGGAGAACGAGCCTACGGTATCTACCGTCCGGGCGATACCTATTCAGACCCGATAACCGGAGAGCTGCTGGGCTACCAGGCTCAGGATATCGGCAATGCCAAGCTGAAGTCTTCCAATACTGATGCAATAACCGAGTTAGAGATCAACAGGATCACCGAGGAAGTGCGCATTGCCGACAGGTTGTTGCCCCTGGAGGAGCGAATTCTGGATGCTGCCTTCCAGCCCAGGGCGCCGGAAACTCCCATCGAAGACGGATTCATGATTGCCGTCGATGGCGGTGTTACTCAGATCGGAACGACAGACATTGTAGTGCTTAATAAAGGGCTGCGTGATGGTCTGGAGGTGGGTCATGTGCTGGCCGTCTACCAAACCGGTGAACTGGTTTTCGACAAGGTAGCGCAGGGGAATGTGCGCTTGCCAGACGTGCGTGCCGGACTTGCCATGGTGTTTGAGTCTTTCGACAAAGCCAGCTATGCGCTGGTCTTAAAGTCTAATCGGCCACTCAAGGTGCTGGACAAGGTCAAGAACCCATAGTTTAACCAAGAGCGCGGCAAGGATGCGGTGCTCTGGGGCTAATGCCCCACAAAAGCCAACCGACATTACGTCAAGGATGATGTATGAGCGTTGTAGATCGAGACCTGCGAGCGGCAGGCACAGAAGTTTTGTCGCTGGCAGACCCTCTTTATCCTCCCCTATTAAAGACCATCCCTGACCCGCCGCCTGTATTGCACGTGCGCGGTAACCCGATGCTTCTGGCTAGGCCTCAGTTGGCGATCGTAGGGGCTCGTCGCGCCAGCGCGGCCGGGCTGCAGGCGGCCCATAAGTTGGCCGTTGCAGCGGTGCGCGCCGGGCTGGGGGTTACCAGCGGCTTGGCGTTGGGTGTCGATGGCGCAGCACATCGAGGCGCTCTGTCGGCAGGCGGGGACACAGTTGCAGTAATGGCCACAGGGATTGAGACGATCTACCCCCACAGGCACGAACCGTTGGGGCAAGAGATCGCGTCATCTGGTTGCCTGGTAACTGAATTTCCGCCCGGCACTAAACCATTGCCATATCATTTTCCTAAACGAAATCGCATTATCAGTGGATTGTCGCTGGGTGTCCTGGTCGTGGAGTCAGCGTTACCCAGCGGTTCTCTCATTACCGCCACCAGTGCAATGGAGCAGGGCCGAGAGGTCTTCGCCCTGCCCTGGTCAATTTCCCATAAGGGGGGTGCGGGGTGTCTCAGCCTGATACGCGACGGTGCTAAAATGGTGCTGGGAATCGAGGATATCCTGGAGGAGCTGGATTCGCTGTTTGGGTTGCAGCAGGAGCTGTCACAGGTTTCGACAATACCGAGCCCTGAATCGATTAGCGAGCAAGACTGTTTGCTGCTGGAACTACTGGGCTTTGAGGTCATTAGTCTGGACCAATTAGTCGTTGCCAGCGGTCTACCTGTTGGGCAGGTGATGGGCGAGTTGTCGTCGCTAGAGTTAGCAGGCAGGGTCAATCGTTGCCCTGGAGGTTATATACGCAGTCGATAGCCCTGTTTTGCTTGCCAATTGCAGCAGGGTTGGTTAAATTTCGCGCTTTTTTGGGCGAATACAACTTCGCCACAGTCAGGAGATAAGCAATGAGCAAACCATTTGTCGCAATTGTCATGGGATCCGACTCAGATCTGCCAGTTATGGAAGCCAGCTTTGATGTTCTGCGCTCTTTTGATATCCCTTTCGAGGCTCGTATCACATCGGCGCATCGCACCCCGGAAGTGACAAAGAACTACGTCAAAGATGCGGACGAGCGCGGCTGCGCGGTCTTCATTGCTGCTGCTGGCATGGCGGCCCACCTCGCGGGCGCAGTGTCTGCTGCTACCGTCAAGCCTGTCATTGGGGTGCCCATGAACGCTTCTATGGATGGCCTTGACGCGCTGCTCTCTACGGTACAGATGCCTGCGGGTATCCCCGTCGCCAGCGTGGCGATTGGTAAGGCCGGCGCCAAAAATGCTGGCTATCTCGCCGCCCAGATTATCTCAACGGCAGATCCTGAAATGGGCCAGAAGTTGCGCGATGAGCGCGCCGCTAACGCCGCAAAAATTGCGGAAAAAGATGCCGCGTTGCAGGCATCGCTCAAGGTCTGATTTTGCCGTTTACGCCCTCTTCCCTGCGTTTGTCCGCGGCGGTCGCCGCGCTGCGGCGAGAAGGCGTTGTCGCCTGTCCTACTGAGGCGGTGTGGGGTTTATCCTGTGACCCCGACTCTGAGCAGGCAGTGTCCCGACTGTTGGCAATCAAAGGTCGCAGTGTGGACAAAGGCCTTATTTTGGTGGCCGCCAGCGTGGAACAGTTAGGCTTTTTATTGGCGGATCTTTCCCAAGCGCAGAAGCAACAATTGAGCGCCAGCTGGCCTGGCCCCAACACCTGGCTGGTGCCGCACCAACAGAGAGTTCAACCCTGGGTCCACGGCCGGTTTGAAACAGTCGCAGTTCGTGTCAGCCAACACCCGGTAGTGCGCTCCCTTTGCGAAGCATGGGGTGGACCGCTGGTTTCTACCTCAGCGAACCCAGCCGGAGCCCAACCGCCCCGCGCAGGCTTTCAGGTGTTGCGTTACTTTGGCGGCTCGCTCGATGGGATGTTGCCCGGCCAAGTGGGTGACGCGCAGACTCCCAGTACTATTCGTGATCTGGCTTCCGGTGAGTTAGTCAGGGCGTGATGCTTTCCAGCTATTGTTACCCTGCCCGGGTGCGTATAATGCTCGCGCCCCTGCACAAGGAACAGGATAATGCAGATCGATCAGGTTAAAGCCTACCTTTTATCCCTACAGGACAGTATTTGCTCTGCTCTTGCACAAGAGGACGGTAGCGCAGCATTCATTACCGATGAATGGCAGCGCAGTGAAGGCGGCGGCGGTCGCAGTCGCGTACTTGCCGAGGGCGCAGTGTTTGAAAAAGCGGGAGTGAATTTCTCCCATGTTATGGGTGAAAACCTCCCTCCCTCCGCCAGCGCTTCAAGGCCGGAGCTTGCCGGCCGCAGCTATCAGGCGATGGGCGTTTCCCTGGTCGTTCATCCCAATAATCCTTATGTTCCGACATCACACGCCAATGTGCGTCTATTTGTGGCCGAAAAAGAAGGCGCTGAACCGGTATGGTGGTTTGGCGGCGGCTACGACCTGACACCTTATTATGGCAATCGTGAAGATTGTATTGCCTGGCACCAGGTTGCCAGCGAAGCCTGCGCCCCGTTCGGTGGGGAGTTATATCCCCGGTATAAAGCCTGGTGCGACGAGTATTTTTACCTGAAGCACCGGCAAGAGCCACGCGGTGTGGGAGGGTTGTTTTTTGATGATCTCAACGAATGGGACTTTGATACCTCGTTCGGCTTTATGCAGTCGGTGGGAAACTCTTTCCTTCGCGCATACCGGCCTATTGTCAGCAGGCGTAAGAATACTCCCTTTGGTGATCGCGAAAGGCAGTTTCAGCTTTATCGTCGGGGTCGTTACGTTGAGTTCAATCTGGTCTTCGACCGAGGTACTCTGTTTGGATTGCAATCAGACGGGCGCACCGAGGCGATATTGATGTCCCTGCCGCCGCTGGTGCGCTGGGAATACAGTTACCAGCCAGAGCCGAATACCCCGGAGGCAGAACTGACCGATTACTATCTCCAGGGTCGAGACTGGTTGAGCGAGGGCTGAATAATGACCGACAAGGACAAGTACGCAGTATTCGGTAATCCGATCAAGCACAGTAAATCGCCGGCTATTCATGCTGCTTTTGCAGCTCAGTGTAGCCAGGCCATGCAGTATCGTGCGGTGCGTGTCGATGAGGGCGGGTTTGCCGAGGCGGCCCAGCGATTCTTTGAAGGCGGTGGCAGTGGCCTCAATGTCACTCTGCCTTTCAAGCAGGATGCCTGCCAGTTTGCAGATCGATTGAGCGAACGGGCAGAGCGCGCCCAAGCGGTCAACACATTGAAATTTGGTCCTGGTGGAGAGATCGAAGGCGATAATACTGATGGCATTGGTCTGGTGCGTGACATGGTTGTGAACCTGGGCTGGGTCGTTCAGGGTTTGCGAATTTTGATTGTCGGCGCCGGCGGCGCGGTGCGTGGTGTGCTTGAGCCCTTACTAAGAGAGCGCCCGGATCAGCTGCTTATTGTTAATCGCACCGCTGCAAAGGCCGAAGAGCTGGCCGCTGAATTCGCTGATCTGGGCACGGTCGAAGGCGGAGGCTATGACTTAATTGGTGAGCGTCAATTCGACCTGGTGATTAATGCCAGTAGTGCGGGTCTGTCCGGCGAGATGCCGGATCTGCCAAGCACCCTATTGACCGAGCGCAGTTGCTGTTACGACATGGTGTATGGCCCTGAGCCTACGGCATTTATGCGCTGGGCCGCTCATCACGCCGCCTGGGCGGTGTCCGACGGTCTGGGTATGCTGGTCGAGCAAGCGGCCCAGTCGTTCTATCTCTGGCGGGGTCAGCGCCCGGAAACTCGCCCTGTCATTCACCAGATTCGCGAGGCTATGGAGGCTGCATGAGCACACCCCCTCAAACCCGTCGTTTTATAGCCGGAGCCGTCTGTCCTCGCTGCGGTGCCATGGACAAAATCGTGGTGGACATGGAGACCCAGTCCAGAGAATGTGTGGCCTGTGATTTTTCAGAGGCCCGTCCCCCTGACCCACTTTCCCAAAATGAACTGCCCACCCGGGTCAGCCGCGCCGCAGCGCGCAGGGTGGAGACTCCCGCTCAGGTCGTGACGCTGGTGGATCCGACAGATTCTGAGAATTAAACCCCCCGTTTTAGCCTGATCTGCGGTCGCGAGCCGTAAGCGCGCCGCTGGACGTTTGTTGGCGGTAGCAAAATACGATGCTCAAAAAACGCTAGCCCTCGTTTGCTCTAAGCCAGGCATTGTCCCTGTTTAAGCGCCAGAACCAGATGTAAAGAAAGACCCCCCGGGCGAGATTAAAGGCGGTAAAAGCTAGCCACAAGCCGTGATTACCCAGCCCTGTGCAGAGATACCAGAGAGGGAGGTAAACCAAGAAGACACTAAGTAACATGGTAGACATCATGTAACGCGTTTCGGCGGCCCCGATAAATACCCCATCCAGCAAATAGCTTGGCGCTGCAATGAGTGGCAGAACAATAAGCCAGGGGAAAAACTGTCGCATAAGTTCTTTAACGGAACTGATGTCGGTGAGAATGTTGATGAATACCGGTTGTAGCGTTAGAAACGCCAGGCTCATTATTCCTGCTGCAACCATCGTCCAAACACTGCATCGTTTGACAGCCCTTAAAAAGCCGTCCAGGTCGCGCCCACCCAGCCGTTGTCCCACCAGGCCCTCCGCTGCAAATGCAAATCCATCCATACCATAGGCAGCCAGCATCAGCAGTTGGAGCATCAAGGCATTGGCAGCGAGCACTTCGCTGCCAAAGTTCTCACCCTGGGCGGTAAAAAAGGCAAAACTGAACAGCAGGCACATCGTTCGCACAAATAAATGTCTATTGCTCTTCAGAAGTTGTTTGTAAGCGCTAACATTCCCCAAATGTCCCTTTATAAGAGACAGTTCTGCTGTTTGCAGTTGTTTCCAAACCGCCAGGATCGCGATAGTGCAGCCTAGGTATTCCGCAATAACAGTGGCAAGAGCAGCGCCATCGCTGTTCATCCCCAGTCCCATAATGAACAGAAAATCGAGGCCGATATTGACTAAATTAGTGACTACGACGATTAACATGGGCCAACGCGTATTCTGCCGGCCGATGAACCAACCGACGATGGTATATGTCACCAAGACAGCAGGCGCGCTGCCGATTCTAATGTTAGCGTAGGATTGGGCGAGGTTCAGCACGTCCTCCGCGGGCGACATCAACAACAGGCCCAGGTGGATTACCGGTCGGTGCAATAGAACCACCAGTGCTGCCAGCGCCAGTGCAAGAATAGCAGAGCGCATCAATACCAAAATAGAACCGATGGTGTCGCCAGCGCCCTCTGCCCTGGCTACCAGGCCAGTGGTGCCCATGCGTAAAAAGCTGAATCCCCAGTAGAGAAACGACAGTAGTGCGGCCCCAACGGCAACAGAGCCCAGGTAAAGGCTGCTATCAAGGTGTCCCAGAATCGCCGAATCCACCAGGCCAAGCAAAGGAATGGACACATTCGAGAAAATTGCAGGCCAGGCGATGCCCCATATTTTGTGGTCCAGCTGCTTGTTAGTTTCCATATATGCTCTTTATGATGTTGTCGCTTCAAGCCCTTTTACTGTCTAGGTACGGACGAATTTCTGATGCAGTAAAAACTTGGGATTGCCAGCCACTGCGGGTATACTTGCCGCGTTTTGCTGGTGCCGTCAATGGACGCACTGTCGGCAAAATTGAGTCAGCCGGTCATCTTTGCCCTGTCTTTATCACATCTGCCCCCGGGACCCGGGGCTGCCAGAATGCGATCCTATGTTGGGTCCATTCAGTGACAAGTTCAGGGCTGGCAACAATTAGAACCGGTTGTGAGGATTAAAAACAGACTAAATATGGAGACACGGGAAATGTGTTTTGAAGCGAAGCGGCTGTTCAGACTCGCGCTCGGTCCTGTCCTTATGTTGTTAAGCGCTGCCACTATGGCCGCGGGCGGCGAAGTAAGCTCGTTCAATATGTCGCCAGGTGTGACTGCTGTAGGTAAGGAAATATACAGCCTGCACATGATCATCTTCTGGATCTGCACGATCATTGGCGTTGGTGTTTTTGGGGTGATGTTTTATTCCATCTATGCCCACCGTAAGTCGAAAGGCGCGGTTGCCGCTACCTTTCATGAGAGCACCAAGGTAGAGATTGCCTGGACAATTATTCCGTTCTTTATTTTGATCGGTATGGCATTTCCAGCTACTACTACGCTGCTCAAAATCTATGACAACGACGAGGCCGATATGGACGTAGTTGTGACTGGATTTCAGTGGAAGTGGAAATACGAATACCTGAACGAAGAAGGTGAAAACGTAAGCTTCTTTTCTAACTTGCGCACCGCTCAGGATGAGATTTATAACACGACAGAGAAGGGTGAGCATTACCTACTGGAAGTTGATGAGCCTCTGGTGCTGCCTGTCGATACTAAAGTGCGCTTCCTGGTAACCGGCAACGATGTCATTCACTCCTGGTGGGTTCCTGAACTTGCGGTCAAAAAAGATGCAGTTCCCGGCTTTATTAACGAAGCCTGGACCCGCACAACAGTGGAAGGTATTTACCGCGGACAGTGTGCTGAACTGTGTGGCAAAGAACACGGCTTCATGCCCATTGTGGTCAATGTTGTCAGCAAAGAAGAGTACGCTCAGTGGTTAGCTGAGAAGCAGGGAGAGGCAGCGCAAATCAAGGATTTGATGGCTCAAACCTTCTCTATGGACGAACTCATGGAGCGTGGCAAGGCAACGTACGAGCGCAGTTGCCTGGCCTGCCACGGCGCATCTGGTGAAGGTGGTGTTGGTACGGCAATCGCCGGCAGCGCTGTTGCTACAGGTGAGCTTGCGGGCCATCTGAACATCGGTATTAACGGTGTACCGGGTACAGCGATGCAGGCTTTTGGTAGCCAGCTGAACGATGTCGATATGGCGGCGGTAATCACATATCAGCGAAATGCATTTGGCAACAATATGGGTGACATGGTTCAGCCTATTGATGTCTTTAACCACAAGAAAGGCTAGTCGGAGGACTTCACGATGGGAGATCATCATCACGGCCCTGCGAAGGGCATAGGTCGGTGGCTTTTCACCACTAACCACAAAGATATCGGAACCATGTACCTGTGGTTTTCGTTCGCAATGTTTATTATGGGTGGCTTCTTTGCCATGGTCATTCGTGCCGAGCTGTTCCAGCCCGGCATGCAGCTGGTAGAGCCCGCCTTTTTCAACCAGATGACGACTCTGCACGGCTTAGTCATGGTGTTTGGGGCGATTATGCCCTCTTTCGTTGGCTTGGCTAACTGGATGATCCCGATGATGATCGGAGCGCCGGACATGGCGCTGCCACGGATGAACAACTGGAGCTTCTGGATTCTGCCGCCAACGTTTTTGCTGCTGGCATCAACATTGTTCATGGAAGGTGGAGCGCCCGCCTTTGGCTGGACCTTTTACGCTCCGCTGTCGACTACTTACGCTCCGCCGTCAGTCACATTCTTCATCTTCTCAGTACACGTACTGGGTCTGTCATCCATCATGGGCTCCATTAATATCATTGCGACGGTAATGAACATGCGCGCTCCTGGCATGACTTACATGAAGATGCCGCTATTTGTGTGGACCTGGCTGATCACTGCTTTCCTGCTGGTTGCGGTTATGCCGGTTCTAGCCGGGGCGGTCACCATGATGTTGATGGATATTCACTTTGGCACCAGCTTCTTCTCGGCGGCCGGTGGCGGTGACCCGGTGTTGTTCCAGCACGTATTCTGGTTCTTCGGACATCCAGAGGTGTACATCATCATCCTCCCCGCCTTTGGCGTAGTTTCGCAGATCATTCCTGCGTTCTCGCGCAAGCCGCTGTTTGGTTATGATTCCATGGTGTACGCAACAGCCTCTATCGCATTCCTGTCCTTCATTGTGTGGGCTCACCACATGTATACGGTGGGTATGCCAGTAGCGGGTGAGCTGTTCTTTATGTACGCCACCATGCTGATTGCAGTACCCACAGGGGTGAAGGTATTCAACTGGATTTCCACGATGTGGCGCGGCTCTTTATCGTTTGAGACCCCCATGCTGTTCTCGCTTGGCTTCCTGGTGCTATTTACTATTGGTGGTTTCACCGGCCTGATGCTGTCAATTGCGCCGGCCGACTTCCAGTATCACGACTCTTACTTTGTGGTTGCTCACTTCCACTATGTCATGGTCGCTGGCGCGGTTTTCTCTATGACTGCAGCGGTCTACTACTGGTTGCCCAAGTGGTGCGGTAAAATGTACAACGAGGCGATGGGTAAGACGCATTTCTGGATCTCGTTTGTCGGCTTCAACCTCGCCTTCTTCCCGCAGCACTTCGTGGGGCTGGCAGGTATGCCGCGTCGTATTCCCGACTATGCTCTGCAGTTCGCGGACTTCAATATGATGTCTTCGATCGGCGCCTTCATTTATGGCGCCTCGCAGATCATGTTCCTTTACAACGTGATAGCAACGATCGTGTCTGGTAAGCCGACTTCTGAAGAAAAGGTTTGGGACGGCGCTGAAGGCTTGGAGTGGACAATTCCTACGCCTGCTCCTTACCATACGTTCGAAACGCCGCCTAAAATTGATTCGGCGCACGCTCACTCCTGAGGATTATGAGTCAGTGATTCAAGTAAACGCCAACCCAGCAATCGATACCGCCATTAAATTGGTGGTGGTAGCGATTGCCATGTTCGCATTTGTGTTTGTCGTGATGGTTCCATTGTACGACGTGCTATGCGATGCCCTGGGTATCAATGGCAAGACCTCGGGAGAGGCTTATACGTCGGTGCCGGTCGCGGTTGACGAGAGTCGCACGATTAAAATTCAGTTTGTGGCGACTAACAATGAGGGCATGCCCTGGGAATTTGGACCCAGCGTGACTGCGATGAAAGTACATCCGGGAGCGGTCAACGATACGGTTTTTTACGCCCGTAATCCTTTACCTGAAGCGATGGTTGCACAGGCAATACCCAGTGTTTCACCGGCCCGTGCTGCCGCTTACTTCCATAAGACCGAGTGCTTTTGCTTTAACCAGCAGCCATTGGATGGCGATAGCGCCGCAGAAATGCCTCTGCAGTTTATTGTGGATCAGGGCTTACCGCGGGACATACGCACAATTACACTGTCGTATACAATTTTTGATGTAACAGATATGGCGAGCGGCGCAGTCGCCGTTCGCTGAGGCGCAGGTTGGGGAACCTGCGAACTAACGGAGAAATAAAATGAGTAATCCGACTTCTACTGAGTACGAAACGTATTACGTACCCGAGAAGAGCAAGATGGCGGTAATGGCCACTATCGGCCTGATTCTTTCTATATATGGCGCCGCCAGCATCATGAATGACATGACTTTCGGCGACCCTACTGAGCCCACCAGCTCCTGGTCGATATTCCTTTGTGGGCTGTTTTTCTTTCTGGCGACACTGTTCGTCTGGTTCCGTATGGCGATCAGGGAAAACATTGCGGGTATGAACAGTGCCCAGCTCAAGAAGTCCTATGTGCTGGGTATGTACTGGTTTATCTTCTCAGAAGTGATGTTCTTCTTTGCATTTTTCGGAGCGCTTTTCTACCTGCGTAATTTGGCTGGCCCCTGGCTGGCTGGCGAGGGTGATGGCGGTCGCATGAACGGCATCTTGTGGGAAGGGTTTGAGTTTTCCTGGCCGATGATGCAAACGCCGCAGGAAGCGGTTGGTGGTGCTGTAGTTCAGCCCATTGCCAACAATGGCTCTTTCACCAGCGCCGAGACCAGCATGGCGTTTGCTGAGGTCAGCCATTGGTATCACTGGCTGCCCATGTGGAACACGTTCATTCTGCTGACGTCCAGCTTTACCTGTCACGTTGCCCACTTGGGTATTCTTGACGGCAACAAGAAGAAATTTAATCTCTGGTTGGGAATCACCGTTGCTCTGGGCATAGTGTTCCTGTTCCTGCAGGTGGCAGAATATTATGAGGCCTACGCCCTCTTTGGGCTTACCCTGAACTCCGGTGTTTATGGCTCGACATTCTTTATGTTGACCGGGTTCCACGGCTTCCACGTGTTCATGGGTATGACGATGCTGGCAATACAGTTGGTCCGCAGCTTACGCGGCCAGTTTACTGCCGACGATCACTTTGGCTTTGAAGCGTCCAGCTGGTACTGGCACTTTGTTGATGTGGTTTGGGTATTCCTGTTCCTGTTCGTCTATATTTTGTAATGCTTTGTAGTTCTCGCTACGGCGCGAACTAGCGAACGTGAGCAGTGCTAAGCCCCCGCTATTGCGGGGGCGATTGTTTTTGGGGAAGGGAAACCAGGTCTGATTAGCGCGAGAAATCAGTCAGCGTTTTGACTGGCGTTTGGCCTTGGCCCGGCATCCCAGGGGTTGCGGTGTCCGAGCTGATCGGTGGCGACACCGTAAATAATCACGGCAAGTAAAGCGCTAGCCAGGCCCAGCCTCACTCCTAGTGAGTGAAAAGTGCGACGCTTTGTTTTGTCGCCCTGATCTAGCATCAGGTAGTAAAATCCGCTTCCCATGCTGGCGACCAGCGCCAGCATCAGGACGATTATCAGGGTTTTTAGCAAAAGGAGTCCCTCCTCAGGTGAGAGACCAGTATAAACCAGTACCGCGTCCCAAGCTCACTTTGAGGCTGCACTAATGGCCGCTCGCTTTGAGTTTGATTTCGAGTGGCGCATCACTTTGTTTACGCTGCTGTTGTTGCCGTTGCTGGTGTCTCTTGGGTTTTGGCAGTTGCAGCGGGCTGACGAAAAGGCTCTGCTTGCGGCGGCCTTTGAGCAACAGCAGGCCAGGGCCCCTGCCCCGCTGGATGAGGTCACCGCGTATCCTGTTGAGCAGTTGGCTTATCTGCCTGTGCTCCTCAAGGGACAGTATCGGCAGGGCGAACATTTCCTGCTGGATAACAGGATGTTCGGACGCAAATTTGGCAACGAAGTGCTGTCGGTGTTCGAGCTGGACAGCGGTGGGATGGTGCTGGTCAACAGGGGCTGGATAGAGGCCGACTCGAGCAGGCGGTCGATGCCCCTGGTGCCAGAGGTGGAGGGTTCAGCGACTGTTAGTGGCCATGTTTATGTTTCTCCTGGCGAGCCCTACATGTTGGCTGATGAGCCTTTAGGTGCATCCTGGCCACGCCAGGTTCAGGCTGTGCAAGTAGAAAAAATGGCACAAGTTGTAGGCGGCGACTTGTTCAGTTACCCCGTAAGGATTGATGCCGAGAGCCCGGGCGCCCTGACAGTAGATTGGCAAGTCATTAACGTGAGCCCGGCCAAGCATCACGGTTATGCAGTGCAGTGGTTTAGCATGGCGGCGATGCTTGCATTGATATATTTTTTGCGCAGTTGCAACCTGTGGCAGTTAATTCGAGGTACAGCCTCGAGTCAGGCTGAGAACGAGTAAGTAATGACAGAAGAGAAACAAATTCGAAGTAACCGCCTGGTACTGCTGATGATTGCGGGCATTCCAGTCACAATGATTCTCGCCGCGAGTTGGCTGTGGTATTACGTGGTCAATGGTGAGCTCGACTTGATAGGCACTGTAGGTACAGCCAACAGCGGTCGCTTGATTCAGCCACCGCGTCAAATTGACGAAATCGCGATGCGCACCGATACCGGCGCAGCAATGAAATACACTGACCTCCCCCGAAAATGGACTATGGTTATTGCCAATGAAGGCGCTGTTTGTGATGTTAGCTGCGAGAAATCCCTTTACGTTACTCGCCAGATACACGTTGCCCTGGGCAAGGGTTTTAGTCGAATTGGCAGGTTGTATCTTAGTGAGCAAGCGTCTGGGCAGACGTCACTTGGGGTATCACAGCTGAGCGACGACCGCCCTGCCCCGGGGTCACTCGACGAGCTGTTGGACGCGGAACACCGTGGTCTGAAGTCATTAACTCTGGCTGCCGGTGGTTATGAAAAACTGTTCCCCGAGCAACGACAGGATAAAAGCACCTGGTATCTTGTGGATCCTGCGGGTTGGGTGATGATGTCTTACAATAGCGGCAATCACTACAAGGATGTGATTTCCGATCTCAAGTTTCTGTTGAAGAACTCCAGCGGGTAAGGCGCCATGGCAGATTTACAGAGCACAGAAGCCGCCACCTGGCGCGATTATAAAGAGCTGACCAAGCCTAATGTCGTGCTGCTGATGATTCTCACTTCCGCTATTGGTATGTTTATGGCGGTACCCGGCATGGTGCCGCTGGATGTACTGATACTAGGCAATCTGGGTATTGCTCTGTCTGCCGGAGCGGCTGCAGCGGTAAACCACCTGGTTGACCAGCGCATTGACTTGCAAATGGCTCGCACTCATAACCGCCCTATCGCAACGGGCCGCCTGAGTAATACCCAGGCGACCGTGTTTGCCATGATAATGGGCGGGTTGGGTATGACGATCCTGATGGTTTTTATTAACCCTCTGACAGCCTGGCTTACGCTGGCGTCCCTGCTAGGTTATGCCTTTGTCTATACCATGTTTCTTAAGCGAGCCACGCCCCAGAATATTGTGATTGGTGGCCTGGCGGGTGCGGCGCCTCCTCTGCTGGGCTGGACCGCTGTCACCGGAGAAATTCATGGGCATGCCCTGCTTCTGGTGTTGATCATTTTTGCCTGGACTCCGCCCCATTTCTGGGCATTGGCTATTCACCGACGGGAGGAATACGCAGCCGTTGGGATACCGATGCTGCCGGTGACCCATGGCGTGGCTTTTACCAAGCTACAAATCCTGCTTTACACCATTATTATGTTCCTTATCACCCTGCTTCCTTACGCCACTAGAATGAGCGGACCGCTTTACCTCCTCGGAGCCGTCGTTCTCGGGCTTGGTTTCCTTTATTGGGCGGTTGAGTTAATGCGGGGCAAGAACGCCAACGCCCCCATGGAGACTTTTAAATACTCCATTACCTACTTGATGGCGCTGTTTGTGGTGATGTTGGTGGACCACTATTTGTTTCCGGTAAGCACTCTATGACGACGACTACGCGCAATCCGACCCAGGCTCGTAATATCAAGATTACCGTGGTCGCGATACTGGTGCTCATTACGATCATCGTGGCGGGCTTTGTTAATCGTGTGCAGCAACCCAGAGTCATGACTTTCGCTGAAATGAAGATAAATGGGCTCTATTTGTTGCAAACACCGCGTAACTTCGGCGAAGTAAAGCTTATCGACCATCATGGCGAACCGTTCACCAGAGAGCGCCTGGAGGGTCACTGGACTATGGTTTTCTTCGGCTTTACCCATTGTCCTGACATATGCCCGACCACTATGGCGTTTATGGACAAGTTCATGGCAGAGCTGGAGGGTACGGAGGCGCAGGATACTGAGGTGGTGCTGGTGACCGTCGATCCGGCGCGAGACACGGTAGAACAACTTGCCGCCTATGTGCCCTATTTTAATCCGGATTTCACTGGGGTAACCGGCGAGTTTCTCGATGTTCACCGCTTTGCTACTGCGCTTAACACGCCCTTTCGAAGGGTTCCCGGCCAGGACGAAAATTACCAGGTAGACCATAGTTCTAATGTGGTACTTATAAACCCTCGCGGCGACTACCATGGCTTTTTTAAAGCGCCCCTGGACCAGGCCAAGATGAAGGTGACCTATCGGTCGGCGCGGGTTCTCTGGGACTACTAGCTTCTCGCAGATAACAGGCGATGATTCCCGAGAGTTTTCAAGCCAAGTCAGGAAAGGTTCTGTGGCGTTAGTTAGTGCCAACTTATAAAATAAAAAAGGTGGCTGGCCCGTCTTTTTAATAGAGAGTTCTATTATGGCTTCAACACCCCCTATTGTGCTTGTAGATGGCTCGTCTTATGTTTATCGGGCCTTTCATGCCCTGCCGCCACTCACCAATTCCAAGGGTCAGGCGACCGGAGCGGTCAAAGGCGTGATCAATATGCTCCGTCGGCTGCTCAAGGACTACCCCGAAAGCCCGGTAGTTGGGGTGTTTGATGCCAAGGGCAAGACCTTTCGCGACGACCTTTACCCTGAGTACAAAGCAAACCGCCCTTCGATGCCCGATGAGTTGCGCGAGCAAATCGTTCCCATTCACTCGATAGTGCGTGCTATGGGTCTGCCTTTTCTCTGTGTGGAGGGCGTTGAGGCTGATGACGTTATTGGCACGTTGGCGCGACAGGCGAGTGAGCAGGGCAGGAGTGTAGTGATCTCCACCGGCGATAAGGATATGGCGCAATTGGTGGATAAGCACACGACCCTGGTCAACACGATGACCGATACAGTGATGGACGAAGCGGGTGTGGAGCAAAAATTTGGCATCCCGCCGAGCCTGATCATCGATTTTCTCGCCTTGATGGGCGATAAAGTCGACAACATTCCCGGGGTTGCTGGCGTGGGCGAAAAAACTGCCCTGGGTTTACTGCAGGGTATAGGCAGCCTGGACGATATTTATGCGTCATTGGATAAAGTAGCGGAACTGTCTTTTCGCGGCGCTAAAACCATGGCGCCCAAGCTCGAGGCGGAAAAAGCCAATGCTTACATGTCCTACGAGCTCGCCACGATCAAGACGGACGTGGAGTTGGACCAACGCCCCGAGGCGTTGGCTAATGCCGAGCCCGATCGGGAGGCCTTGGTAGAGTGGTATACCCAGATGGAGTTTCGTGCCTGGTTGGAGGACTTGCTGGAGGAGGGTGAAGCCCCCGTGGTGGAGCAGTTGGAAACCAGCTACGAGATCATCACCGAGCAACAGGAGCTGGACCGTTGGCTACAACAGCTGGAAGCGGCCGAGTTGTTTGCTTTTGATACTGAAACCACCAGCCTGAACTATATGGAAGCGAAAGTGGTGGGTGTTTCTTTTGCGATTGAAGCGGGTAAAGCAGCCTACGTTCCGTTGGCGCACGATTACCTGGGCGCGCCAGAGCAGCTAGACCGCGATGCAGTACTGGCACAAATGAAACCCCTGTTGGAGGACCCAAATCAGGCTAAAGTGGGCCAGAACCTGAAATATGACGCCAGCGTCCTGGCCAACCACGGCATTGCACTTAAAGGCATTGATTACGACACGATGCTGGAATCTTACGTGCTCGATTCCACCGCGACGCGCCATGATATGGATAGTCTGGCGCTGAAATACCTGGGCCAGAACACCATTCACTTTGAAGACATTGCGGGAAAGGGCGCCAAGCAGCTCACCTTTAACCAGGTCAAGGTGGAGGAGGCGGGTCCTTACGCGGCCGAAGATGCCGACATTACACTGCGCCTGCACCAGGCTCTTTGGCCCAAGCTGGAAGAACTCTCCAGCTTGTTGCCGGTGTTCAGGGATATTGAATTACCACTGGTGCCGGTGCTGTCTAAAATTGAACGGCAGGGGGCCTTGCTGTCTTGTGAAATGCTGCATCAGCAGAGCACTGAACTTGGGCTGCGGCTGGAAGAACTGAAGTCTGCTGCCTATGAACTGGCGGGGCAGGAGTTTAATCTGGGATCTCCCAAGCAACTGGGAGAAATCCTGTTTGAAAAACTAGAGCTCCCGATCATCAAGAAAACGCCAAAGGGAGCCCCCAGTACCGCCGAAGAGGTGCTGGTAGAGCTGGCCCTGGATTATCCTTTGCCTAAGCTATTGCTGGAATACCGCAGTTTGTCGAAGCTCAAATCTACTTACACGGATAAATTGCCGGGGATGGTCAATCCGCAAACGGGCAGGGTGCATACTTCCTATCACCAGGCCGTGGCTGCGACGGGGCGGTTGTCCTCTTCTGACCCTAACCTGCAAAATATCCCGATCCGCACAGAGGAGGGCAGGCGCATCCGCCAGGCTTTCATTGCGCCACAAGGCTTTCGCATTGTGGCTGCGGACTATTCGCAAATCGAATTGCGCATCATGGCGCATTTGTCCGATGACCCGAGCTTACTCACGGCTTTTAAAGAGGGGCAGGATGTGCATCGCGCTACGGCTGCGGAGGTATTCGAAGTTAGTCTGGATGAAGTTTCTGGCGATCAGCGCCGTAAGGCGAAGGCTATCAACTTCGGTCTGATTTACGGCATGTCGGCATTTGGCCTGGCCAAGCAACTACATCTTGGGCGCCACGAGGCCCAGGAATATATCGACCGTTATTTTGAACGGTATCCCGGAGTGGCCCAATATATGGATCGCACCCGAGCGATTGCCAAAGAGCAGGGCTTTGTGGAGACGCTGTTTGGTCGGCGTCTGTACTTACCGGAAATTAATGCCCGCAACAAAATGCGGGTACAGGCCGCCGAGCGTACAGCGATCAATGCCCCCATGCAGGGCAGTGCCGCAGACATTATCAAGCGGGCGATGCTATCCGTCGACCAATGGCTGGAGCAGGGCGACGCCAACGCTCGCATGATTATGCAGGTGCACGATGAATTGGTACTGGAGGTGGCTAACGATGAAGTAGACGCAGTCAGTAACCAGGTATGCCGCCTGATGTCCGGCGCCGCCGAACTCGCGGTACCCTTATTGGTTGAGGCGGGGGTTGGTGATAATTGGGACGAGGCCCACTAGTCGTTCTCAGTGCTGCGTTGCCACTCCCTGGGGTCAAGCCGGTAATAGGCTTGTAGCTCTGCAAAAAGCTCAGGTCTGGCCTTCTGCAGTTGCCAGGGTTGCTCAAAGAAAGCTTCTGTTGCGACAGCGAAAAACTCCGCGGGGTTGGTCGTGCCGTATTGATCCATTACCGTCGCCAGGCCGCGTTGGCTGCGATGGCGTAAATCTTCAAAATTTTCGGTGAAGACTCTTGCCCATGACTGGTAGCTATTGCTGCGCAGGGGCGGGGCTCCGTTGGTTGAGCCAGACAGGCCGTCCAACTGGTGGGCAAATTCGTGCAGCACCACGTTATGGCCGTCGCCAAAGTCAGACACACCCTTCTCCACGTCGTCCCAGGATAGGATGACCTTGCCGTTACTCCACGACTCTCCCAGCAGGTCGTGTCTTGCTATCGCAACCGTGCCGTTATCCTGCATTTGATCCCTTTCTGCACGGAAAGCGCTGGGATACACCAGTACAGAAAGTAGCTTGGGATAGGTCTGCCAGCCTTTGTTGAGCAGCAACAAACAGGCTTGACCGGCAATGGTAATACGAATTTCATCGGTGATTTCGAGGCCAGCACAGCCGTAGAATTGCTTGCGCGTCAGAAAGAGAAGGATCAGCTGCTTCAGCCGATGCTGCTGATCTTCGCCAAGCGCAGGGTAGATCGGCAGGTTGCAGGACAGTATCGCCTCATGTTGCGCGGGGAAGGGCTTTTGCCTGATCCACTTGTCGCGCAAAAACGTTTGATAGATGAATAGAATCGCCCCAGCGGCCACAATGAGGAGAAAAATGGTTACAGCCATATGTGAAAACCCTGTGCTTGATTGAACTCATGTCAGATTGTTTGGTCGTAGTTTAGGTAGCAGATGCTACATCCCTATAGAAGGCTTCATCTTCATGGGTCTTCGCGAACAAGTCTCTTTCCCCAGAGACTCTAGGTGTTCCGGTTGCCTCCCCCTTAGGGGCAACCGATTTTTTTGTCTGCGAACAGGTGCGCGACAAGCCTGGCTCAGCAGCTCTCAATGTCCTCGTCCGGATCGTAAACGCTGGCATCGGTCAGCCATCCGTCCAACACCTCTACCAATTGCTGATGGCCGCTGTGCTTTAGTGCCGAGAAAAGCTGCACCGAGACCAGCGCTTCGTGGGCTTTCATTGCCTTGCGGACACCTAGCAGTGAGTTATTGGCGGGCCCTTTCTTGAGCTTATCGGCTTTAGTGAGCAAAATGTGCACGGGCATATGGGCTGTGAGTGCCCAGTTGAGCATTTGTTCATCAAAAGGTTGCAGCGGATGACGCACATCCATGAGTAGAATCATGCCTCGCAGACACTGTCGCTTGGCCAGGTAATTCTCCAACTGTTTTGTCCACTCTTTTTTCACGGCCACCGGTACCTTGGCAAAGCCATAGCCTGGAAGATCCACCAGGCGCTGGCTCGTTGATAGCTCAAAGAAATTAATCAACTGGGTACGCCCCGGAGTTTTGGAGGTTTTAGCGAGCTTTTTATTATTAGTTAAGCTATTGATTGCGCTCGACTTTCCAGCATTCGACCGGCCTGCAAATGCCACCTCCCAACCTTTATCTGGCGGGCATTGGTGAAGCTTGGCTGCGCTGGTCAGATACGCCGCCCCGCGGTAGTTTGGGGTTGCTGGGCCGGGGACTTGGTCCTGTTCAGACATTGTGTGGTATTGCCTTTGTAGGTGTGGGTAACTCGTATATAATGCCACAGCTTTTTTAGACTGTTATGAAAAGCTTGCGTGGCCCAGAGTCACCACTAATCGAGAGGTACCTCATGAACAAGATCATTGCAGCAGCTCTGTTATTGTGTGCGACTGGCGCTTTCGCGGAGCCCGATATGGGTAAGTACAACAAGAGCTGCGCTGTCTGTCACGCGACAGGCGCCGCCAACGCACCGAAAACCGGTGACGCTGCGGCTTGGGAACCACGTCTCGCCAAAGGTATGGATACACTGGTTGCATCTGTGGCCTCCGGCCTCAATGCCATGCCACCCAAGGGTATGTGTTTCGACTGCTCTGACGAAGACGTTAAGGCCTTGATCAAATTTATGGCCAAGCCTGCTGAATAAGCTGGCGTTAAACTACGTAATATCTGGAACGAACATGAAGAAAATTTTGATCCTGGCCAGCCTGCTGATGGGCTGGTCTCAAATAGTCATTGCACAACCGGGTGATGCCGCTGCCGGCGAAGCGAATAGTGTTGTGTGTAGTGCCTGTCACGGCGCCGACGGAAACAGTGCAGTAGCGTCGTTTCCCAAGCTGGCTGGTTTGGGTGAAAAGTATCTGCTCAAGCAATTGATGGACATTCGAGACGGTGGCCGTCCAATCGCGACAATGGTTGGTCTGCTGGATGAAAAATCGGATCAGGACCTGGCAAATCTTGCCGCCTTTTATGCGGGTCAGGTGCGCTCAGGCAGCCAGGCTAATCCTGATTTAGTGGCGCTGGGTGAAAAAGTGTATCGCTCCGGAGTCGCTGAGCGAAAGGTTGCCGCCTGCACGTCCTGTCATTCACCCAATGGCAAGGGCAATGCGCCCGCTGGGTTCCCAGCACTGGCTGGGCAACATGCAGACTACATTGCGGCTCAGTTAAAAGCCTATCGCAAGGGTTATGAAGATAAGACCGGGCGTACGAATGATGGCGAAAGCAAAATTATGCGCACCAATGCATTTGGGCTGTCTGACAAGGAAATTGAGGCCGTCGCCAGCTATGCGGCCGGTCTGAAGTAAGTTGCTGTGCTCTGGGAAAAGGTGGCAATATGCCGCCTTTTTTTGTATCTAGACGAACGCTGTGCCTAATTGGTTGTCTTAATTAGGCGATTGTAAACCAAGGAGAAACCCAATCATGTTCAAGCGCATCCTGATGATTATGTTACTGGCACTGGCCCCTCTGGCTGTGCAGGCCCAAGAGGTCTACGAGGCGGGTAAGGACTATGACATTATCAACCCGGCTATTCGTGCCTCTGATATGAGCAAAATCGAAACGGCCGAGTTTTTCTGGTACGGCTGTGGCCACTGCTACACTTTTGAGCCAATGCTTGCTCAATGGAAGAAAACGCTGGCGGATGATGTGAGCTTCCGTGGTGTGCCTGCGATGTGGGGCGGAGCAATGGAACTTCACGCCAAGGCTTTTTATGCCGCCAGGGCTCTTGATGTTGCTGAAAAAATGGATCAGGCAATGTTTCAGGCTTTGAACGTAGATCGCAAACCACTGCGCTCGGATAAAGAAATTGCCCAGCTGTTTGTCGCCAACGGGGTAGCCGAAGAAGATTTTTACAAGGCCTACAATTCTTTCGGTGTCAGTAGCCAGGTGCGCCAGGCAAATTCTATTGCCCGTGCCGCCAAGATCAGCGGTACGCCGGCATTAATGGTCAGTGGCAAGTACATGATTTCTCCGCGAAAGGCTGGTAGCACGGCCAATATGCTGAAAATTGCCGATTACCTGATTGAAAAGGAGCGCGCTGCCAAAGGCAGTTAGGGCTCAGGCAAGCATAAAAAAGCCCGGCTGATGACCGGGCTTTTTTGTGCCTGAAGAACGCTAAATTTTGAGCCATTGGGGAACGGGCAAACCTTTGTTCTCCAAAAATACCGGGTTGAATAACTTGCTTTGATAACGTGTGCCGTAGTCGCAAAGAATTGTGACAATGGTATGACCTGGCCCCAATTCTTCGGCCAGCCTCACTGCACCGGCAATATTCAGGCCGGCTGAGCCCCCCAGGCAAAGCCCCTCGTTCTGCAATAGCTCAAAAATGAAGGGCAATGCTTCTGTATCCGGGATACTGAACGCGGTATCGACATTTGCAGCGGCCACATTATCAGTGATGTGGTTAATGCCAATACCTTCAATGATTGAGCTCCCTTCGCTGGCTTGCAGTTCACCCGTGTTGAAATAATTGCTTAGCGACGCGCCGCAGGGGTCTGCCAGGCCAATCCTGATCTGGGGGTTTTTGTGTTTCAGGGTTGAAGAAACACCGGCGAGGGTGCCGCCCGTGCCGACGGCACAGATAAATCCATCAACTTTGCCGTCAGTTTGCTCCCAGATTTCTGCACCGGTAGTGCGCGCGTGAATTTCCATATTCGCCGGATTGTCGAATTGTCTTGCCCATACTGCGCCGTGTTTTTCTTTTCCCGCGAGCTTTTGTGCCAGTCGTTCAGCGGTATGTATGTAGTGCTTGGGGTCTGCATAGGAAGTTGCACCTACCAGGTGCAGGTCTGCGCCCAGCAGTTCCAGTGAGTCAATCTTCTCCCTGCTTTGACTGATAGGCATAACCACCGTGCTGCGATAACCCATGGCATTGGCGAGTAAGGTGAGGCCGATACCGGTATTTCCTGCTGTGCCCTCTACAATGCGTCCGCCCGGGCGCAAATCTCCGGACTGCTCGGCAGCCTGGATGATGCCTAGCGCGGTGCGGTCCTTGACCGAACCCCCAGGGTTGAGAAATTCGGCTTTGCCAAGAATGGTACAACCGGTTCGTTCCGATACCTGCTTGAGGTGAAGCAAGGGAGTGTTGCCGATAAGTTGAGTGACGTCCTGAGCCGTATGCACGGTGGTCCTCCAGAAAAAATGCTCGCAGAGTATGCCATAGCCGATGCAGTTGGGTCAGGTTAGCTGACTGCGATACTGCCGATAGGCCTTCAAGCTTAATATCACCGCCGCCAGATTGATGACAAACATCGCGGCAAGCATGGGTTGCGGGCTGTCTTTGAGCATTGCGCCTACGGCTGCGGTGCCGATGGCAGACAACCCCATCTGGATAAAGCCCAACAAGGCAGAGGCTGTTCCAGCGATATGCGGGAACGGAGCCAGCGCAATGGCCATGGCGTGGGGTAGTACCAACCCCATACCGACGGCATAGATTGTCATCGGCAGCATGAGTATCCAAATGTTGTTGGTTAATAGTGTTGCGCCAGTCCACATGATGATTGTAGTGAGCAGGCAAAGTAGGGCGCCCAGCAACATGGTTTGCTGTGAGTCGTAGCGAGACGCCATACGGGCACTGACGCCACTGCCGCCCACGTAGCCGGCCACGGTGGAGAGGAAAATAAAACCAAAGTATTGCACCGGTACGCCAAGCATCTCGATGTAAACAAAGCTGGCAGAGGAAAGGTAGGCCAGCAGGCCGCTATAAACCGCGGCGCTGGCCAGGGTCACCGAGAGATAGGAGGGGTCGACGATCAGCTGCATGTAATTGCGGGCGATGCTCAATGGATGCAGGCTTTGCCTCGCGGGAAGCGACTCCGAAAGATACACCTGCAGCAGGAAAATCATCAGTACGCCGTAACAGGCGAGGAACAGGAAAATGACCGGCCAGGGTAAAACCAGCAAGACTACACCGCCCAGTATTGGCGCGACCGCAGGCCCCACCGCCATCAGCATTGCAATGAGGGATAAGGCCCTCGCTGCTCGCCTCGGTCCAAATATATCCCGGGTTACCGTGCGCGCGAGTGTGGGCCCCACACAGGCACCCACGCCTTGCAAAAACCGGAAGACCAACAATTCTTCAACCGTTGTAGATTGTGCACAGCCAATGCAGGCGGCGACAAAAATCAGTGTGCCGCCAGTAAGCACCGGTTTGCGACCGAAACGATCAGCGAGCGGCCCACAGGCCAGGTGAAAGACAGCAAACCCCGTTAAGTAACTGCTGAGGGTGAGATGCATGTGGCCTATGTCGGTGCCCAGGGCCCTCATCATCAAGGGCATCGCCGGCAGGTACATGTCTACGCTGAGGGGTCCCATTGCGACCAGTGCGGCGAGCAGGCCAAGCAGCCAGGGTGAGTCGGGATTGAGGTGTCGGTGGGCCATGGGCGGAGGAGGGTAGCCCATGACCAGGGTGAAGTGAAGCGGCCTGGTTACTTCTCGAAGTTCATTACTGTTTTCCACCATAGCCCGGGAGCCAGAGCACGCCAGAAGTACAGTAGTTTGGCTTCACTGGGATAAATAATGTCTTTGTCCTTGGCCACACCTTTCTCAATGGCATTAATAATTTTTTCGGGGTCAGCCAATCTGCCTTTTTCCTTTGATTCGGTAATACTTCCGGGAGCGTCAGTGTTGATTGTCTGATCGACCAGAGGAGTGTTGACCGCTGGCGGACAAACCAGGTGGGCACGCACGCCGGTGCCGCGAATTTCATTCTGCAGGACCTCGATATAGGCGTTTACAGCGGCCTTGGTCGCGCAGTAAGCGCCCATTTTTGGTACCAGTGCAATACCGGCAATTGAGCCAAATGCAATGATGCGGCCGGCTCCGCGGGCCTGCATTGAGGGCAGTACCGCGCGCACCATGTAGGTGGTGCCAAAATAGTTGATGCGAAACAGTTGTTCCATGCCCTCGTGGCTGTGTTCCGCCAGGCTGTATGCAGGCATCAGTGCTGCAGCGTGCACCAGCACGTCAACAGGGCCCAACTGGTCCTCCACTTGCGCTACTTTAGTGTTAACGTCCTCCAGGCTAGAGATGTCGCAGTGGAAAGCCGTAATGTTATCGGATTCTGCTTCGGTGGCATCCAGGCCCTGTTGGTTAACATCAAAAATGGCGACCTTAGCGCCATTAGCCGCCAATCGGCGGGCATAAATTTGACCCATGCCGCTGGCACCACCGGTGACTAAAGCTACTTTGCCGTTTGCATCCATTGAGTTGTATGTCCTGTGTCTTTAAGCAGGAGATCATGGTGCGATTCGTCAGTGGCCTATACAAGCCCCTAAACGGCCACTGGAACTTGTATCTTTTAGCAGGGCTCAGGCCTGGACCCGGGTGGTGTCGTCGATGTGCTCAAGGGGCAGCTTGGTGCGTTGGACCACACGGCGCAGCTCGAAACTGGAGTGCACGCCGGCAACGCCTGGAATGCGAGTGAGCCGGCCCAGGAGAAATTTTTCGTAGTACTCCATGTCCGCCACGACTGCTTTGAGCAGGTAGTCTGAAGACTGGCCGGTGACAACCGAGCACTCCATGACCTCGGGGTAGCTTAATACCTCTGTCTCGAATGCCTCGAAGCGATCGGGCGTATGCCGGTCCATGCTGATGCCGATGTAGGCGGTGAGTTTGAGCCCCAGCATTGATTGATTGAGCAATGTGACGTGAGCATTAATGAGCCCAGACTCCTCCAGCCGTTTGACTCGGCGTGAGCAAGGGGTGGGAGATAGCCCCACCAGCTCTGCCAGTTCCAGGTTGCTGATGCGTGCATTGTCCTGCATTGCATTGAGAATTTTCTTGTCAGTGCGGTCCAGTTTCATTGCCTGTTCACCATGCCTTGGCGGAGTTTATGAGAGGGATAGCAGCAGTATAACTTGGTTTATTAGTGATATATTTCAATAAATACCGAAATAAAGCATATTAATTGCTATTATTTGCCATAATAGCGGCATATTTGCAATCTCTCGCTCTCTCTCAGGCAATATACTGTACGTCAGGCTGAAAACTCACTCGTGCGAACCGACTGGCCAGAGCTACCTTTTCTGGCAGACTGCGCACCAAACCCCAAAAGGGCTCGCGCCCGCGGGTGAGCAGCCATCCAATGGAAGAAGACCGGTGAAGTCATGAGCAATTTCGATCATAAAAAGTACAAGCCTTTCGCGCCTGTTGGCAAGACCGACCGTCGCTGGCCGGACCAGGTTATCGACAAAGCGCCGCTTTGGTGCAGCGTGGACTTGCGCGATGGCAATCAAGCGCTGATCGAGCCCATGACTGCTCGTCAAAAGTCCCTGTTATGGGACCAGTTGGTAAAAATCGGCTTCAAGGAAATCGAAGTGGGGTTTCCCTCAGCTTCCAGTCATGACTACGACTTTGTCAGAGAGTTAATCGATAACGATCGCATTCCGGAAGATGTGACTATTCAGGTGCTGGTGCAAGCTCGTAAGGAACTTATTGAAAAAACGTTTGAGTCGCTCAAGGGGGCCAAGCGCGCAGTGGTTCACGTGTATAACTCGACTTCCACGGTACAGCGCGAACAAGTGTTTGGCCTGGACCGGCAGGGCATTATTGATATAGCGGTTAATGGTGCCCAGCTAGTGCAGGCATGTGCCCAAAAGTATCCGCAGACCGAGTGGACTTTTGAATACTCACCGGAAAGCTTTACCGGCACCGAGTTGGACTTCGCCGTTGATGTTTGCAATGCAGTAACAGCAGTGTGGAAGCCTACACCAGAAAAACCGGTCATCATCAATCTCCCGGCAACGGTAGAGATGAGCACTCCAAATCTTTACGCCGATCAGATTGAATGGTTCTGCGATAAGGTGGCCAACCGTGAAAGCCTGCTGATCTCCCTGCACACCCATAATGATCGCGGCTGTGCGGTGGCCGCCGCAGAACTGGGAGTCATGGCCGGTGCGGATCGGGTAGAGGGCACTCTGATGGGCAATGGTGAGCGCACCGGGAACATGGACGTGGTCACCATGGCGATGAACCTTTACAGCCAGGGGGTAGATCCAAAATTGAACTTGGCCAATATGGATGAAATTATTCGCACGGTTAAAGAATGTACGCATCTGCCGGTGCATCCTCGCCACCCCTGGGCTGGTGAGCTGGTTTTCACTGCCTTCTCTGGCAGTCATCAGGATGCGATTAAAAAGTGTCTGTCGCGACGCGATGAAGAGCAAGCATGGGAGGTGGCTTATCTGCCAATCGATCCCGCTGATATTGGTCGCTCTTACCAGGAAGTTATTCGCATCAATAGTCAGTCCGGCAAGGGCGGTATCGCCTATGTTCTGGAACGAGACTATGGCTTTGAGCTGCCTCGCTGGCTGCAGGTTGACTTTAGTTCAGCAGTGCAGGCCTACGCGGAAGAGAAGGAGACTGAGGTAGGCTCCGAGGATATCTTCTCTTTGTTTCAACAGACTTATCTCAACGGAGCAGGCCGCTGGCAGTTGGGCAACTATAAGGTTTCCCGAGAAGATCAGGTTGATAAGTTGCACGCTGAACTGATGCTTGGCGACACACAGGAAACCATCACCGGCACCGGCAACGGTGTAGTGGCATCTTTTGTTGACGCGATGGAAAAATTCACGGGTAAGCAAATTGTGCTGGTTGAGTACAGCGAGCATGCCCTTGGCCAGAGCGCCGATGCCGAAGCGGTTTGTTACATTCAGCTGAACATCGAAGGCGACCGCTTCTGCGGCTGCGGCCGCAGCCACGATATCGTACAGGCTTCACTGGATGGTATTTTGCGGGCGATTAACAAATCAGCGGAGCAGCAACAGAACGCAGCAGCTTGATTCAGTTGGCCGCGCTAATAAGGGTGCCTGGTAAAGTAATCCTTGGCGGCCTCTTTCACTCTGGGCGCTAACCATAGCGTTGCTGTCATTGTCGGTATTGCCATCAAGCCATAAGCGGCTGAAATCAGATTAAAGACAATGTCCAGGCTGACCAGCGAGCCGAAGATCACGGTTGCAACAAAAAACCAGCGATAATGGTGCTGCACTTCGGCGCCAAACAAAAAGCCGAAACACTTGGCTCCGTAGTACCACATAGTAAACATGGTGGTGCTGCTGAGTATCAGGGTGACCAGAAAAAGCAGCGCCACCCCGACATTTCCCATCTCTTGAGCAAAGGCGTTCGATGTGAGGGTAATGCCGCTGAGCTCTCCTGGGTTTTGCCAGTTGCCGGCGATCAGAATGACTAGCGCGGTGCAGGTGCAAACAATCAATGTGTCTGCCACTGGACCCAACATGGCAACCAGGCCCTCGCGAATCGGTTCATTGGTTCGCGCTGCGCCGTGGGCCATCACTTCAGTCCCGACGCCCGCCTCATTGGAAAATGCCGCCCGGCTTATGCCAATCAACATGACACCCAGCAAGCCGCCACCGGCCGCCTCGGCACTGAACGCGCTGTTAACAATGTTTGCCAGCAGCGCGGGAATCTCGTCCAAATGAGACGCCAACAAGTAAAACGTCATGGCCATGTAGAGAAGTACCATTAGCGGTAACACGGTCACCGCCACTTTCGCGACGCGCTGCAGTCCGCCAAAAACAACCGTACCCACGACCAGGGCGAGCACCAGCCCAATGACACCGTTTACCAGCAGTGGTTCTTGAGTGGAGAACAGGTTTTCCCGGATGAGGGCGGTCAATTGATTGGCCTGGTACATCGGTAGCGTGCCGATCAAGCCCGCCAGGGAAAATAATACAGCGAGCGGGTACAGTGAACGGGGCAATGCCTCACGAATAATGTACATGGGGCCACCTTGCAAGCGACCCAGGCTGTCTTCACCCCGGTACATGACGCCAAGGCTGCAGGTAAAGAATTTGGTTGCGATGCCCACCAGTGCGGAGACCCACATCCAGAAAACAGCGCCCGGGCCGCCAGCCACTACCGCCAGTGCTACTCCTGAGATATTACCCAGGCCCATAGTGCCGGAGAGCGCCGCTGCCAGTGCCTGGCCATGGCTTAATTCTCCGGGCTGATCCGGAGTATTGTGACGACCCAGCGCCAGCCCCAGTGCATGCCCAAAGTGTCGGTAGGGTAAAAATCCGGAGTACAGCGCGAAAAACAGGCCACCCAGTAACAGCAGCATTACCAGCGGTGTGCCCCAGACGGCATTGGCAAAGTCGATCGATAGTTGTTCCAGAGCTTGCATTATTTGTTCTCAATGATTTGGCTCATACCGTAACATGGCGGTAGCTCGCGTTGGCAGCTAAACTGCCGCTCTGACTGCAGCAAGACAGGTGTGTCTTGTTGATATGGGCTTATCCAGTTTACGCCCTGCCGCGCCTAATTTTTGAAGGAAATTACAGATGACTGAAAGGGTGTTGCCAGTGCTGGAAGACTTGCAAGAGGCCTGGTGTAGAATTTCTCCTCATCTCCATCGAACGCCGGTGATGTCCAGTCATTTGCTAGACCAGCTTACGGGCGCGAATGTGTTCTTTAAATGTGAGCACTTGCAGAAAGCAGGCGCATTTAAGGCGAGGGGGGCTATCAATGCGGTGCTTAGCCTTGATGACGCTGCGGCAGCGGCGGGGGTTGCAACGCACTCGTCGGGCAATCACGGCGCGGCTTTGGCGATGGCGGCTTCGGCCCGCAATATTCCCGCGCATATTGTGATGCCCTCCAATGCGCCAAGGGTCAAAAAAGAGGCCGTGGCCGCATACGGAGGCCTGATCATTGAATGTGAGCCTACGCTAACAGCCAGAGAGTCGACCGTTGCCACAGTCATTGAACAAACCGGTGCCCACGAAGTTCATCCCTACAATGATTCGCGCATTATCGCAGGGCAGGGTACCGCTATGTTGGAATTACTGGAGCAGGTAGAGGACCTTGATGTGGTGGTTGTTCCAGTGGGAGGTGGGGGATTACTGGCAGGCACTGCGATTGCCGTGAAAGAGAGCAATTCCAACATCGAAGTAGTAGCAGTGGAACCGGAGGGCGCAGACGATGCCTTTCGTTCTTTTGGCCTGGGTGAATTACAACCGCAAAATAATCCGCAAACGATTGCCGATGGTTTGCGAGCTGGCCTGGGTGAACTCAACTTCGACATTATCCGCAAGCATGTAGACACAATTCTCACAGTCCCGGACACTGTAATCGTCCAAGCGATGCAGTTACAGTGGACCCGGATGAAACAGCTGGTGGAGCCATCAGGCGCGGTAAGTTTTGCCGGTCTGCTAGAGCACCCGGAGCGGTTTCGGCAGCGCCGCGTTGGTGTTGTTGTGAGCGGCGGCAATGTAGATCTGGATAATTTACCCTGGTAATTCAGGAGGGCTTTTGACACAAATGATTCGCAACGCTCTGCTGTTTGTTCTCTTGCTGGCCCTTGTGGGTTGCAGTAGCACCACCTTTGTTTATAACCGGCTGGACTTTATTATTCCCTGGTACATGGGCAAATACGTAGGCCTGGATCGTGATCAGAAAACCTTCCTGGATGACCAATTACAGCCGTTTCTCAGCTGGCACCGCACGGAAGAGCTTCCGGCCTATCTGCTATTACTGGATGGCATGGAGCAAACGCTCGATGCAGAGGTAAGCCAGGCTCAGGTGGCAGAGATCGCCACTCAGTTTGAGGATGCCTGGGACCGTATTGAATGGCGTGCCCTTGAGTGGATGCTGGCGCTGGGGGAGGAGTTGTCTCGAGAGCAGTTGGAAGAATTTACTGAAAACCTGCGTGAAAAGCAGGTGGAGTACGAAGAAGAGTATTTACCCCGTACTGACGAAGAATACCGGCAAGAAGCTTATGAAAATCTGGAGGACTCGGTACAGGACTTCATGGGTCGACTAGACAGTGAGCAGCGCGGTTACCTGGATCAGGCAGCACAAGACATGCGTCGCGCCGATACCATCTGGTTGCGGGAGAGAGCCGAATGGCTCGAGCGCCGGGAAGTGCTACTGCAGCGTGAAGAAGGCTGGCAACAGGGCATTCGTGACGCCCTTGCTACCCGCGAGCAAACGACCTCCGCCGAATACCTGGAAATTTTTGAGCATAACAGCCAGGTGATTTTCAGGGCACTGGCGCAAGTCGCGAACGTTCGCAGCGATAAGCAGGACAGACGACTACGGAAAAAACTGGCTGATTTTCGCGAAGATATCGAGTCACTGATAGCGCGGCGATAAATCATCCAGAGATGATTTATCGCCGCTGGCAGAATGTCGTTTATTCATCACTCAACTGAGTTGAGTTGCTTAATCCAGTAGTGACAAATCGCGCACGGCGCCCTTATCCGCACTGGTCGTCATTTTGGCATAAACCTTGAGCGCAGCGCTGACCTTGCGGGGCCTTGGTTCCATTGGTTGCCAGGCTTTGTCGCCCCTGGCCTCCATGGCTTCACGCCGGGCTGCGAGCTCTTCCTCGGATAACATGACGTTAACGCTGCGTGCAGGAATATTAATCTCAATAAGGTCGCCATTTTCTACCAGGGCGATAGCGCCGCCAGCAGCTGCTTCGGGCGATGCATGGCCGATTGACAGTCCAGAGGTACCACCGGAGAAGCGGCCGTCAGTCAGTAGGGCACAGGCGCTGCCCAACCCTTTGGATTTGATGTAGCTGGTAGGGTACAGCATCTCTTGCATGCCCGGGCCTCCGCGGGGACCCTCATAGCGGACGATCACCACGTCACCGGCTTTTACCTTATCTTCGAGGATATCGGCAACCGCTCCCTCCTGGCTCTCGCAGACATGTGCGGGCCCGGAGAAAACCAGAATCGATTCGTCGACGCCTGAGGTTTTTACGACGCAGCCATTCTCGGCGATATTGCCGGTGAGGACTGCCAGCCCTCCTTCCAGCGAGAACGCATTCTCCAGAGAGCGAATACAACCATCGCTGCGGTCGTCGTCCAGCGACGGCCAACGCGAGTCCTGGCTGAAGGCAGTTTGGGTTGGAATACCGCCTGGCCCGGCGCTGAAAAATTTGTGAACCTCGGCATTGTCTGTACGCACAATATCCCAATTGTCCAGGGCGTCCCCCATAGTGGGACTGTGAATGGTCGAGCAGTTGGTATGCAGCAGGCCGGCGCGATCCAGCTCGCCCAGAATACCCATAATGCCACCTGCGCGATGCACATCTTCCATATGATATTTGGGCGTATTGGGAGCCACCTTGCAAAGCTGTGGAATCTTGCGCGACAGCCTGTCTATATCGGCCATGGTGAAATCAAGCTCCGCTTCCTGGGCTGCTGCCAAAAGATGCAGGATTGTGTTGGTGGAGCCGCCCATCGCAATGTCCAGGCTCATGGCGTTCTCGAATGCCTCGAAATTGCCAATGTTTCGCGGTAGAACTGACTCATCATCCTGTTCGTAGTAGCGTTTGCAAAGCTCGACAACCAGGCGGCCGGCGCGCAGGAATAGCTGCTCTCGGTCCGCATGGGTGGCAAGCGTGGAGCCATTGCCTGGCAGGGACAAGCCCAATGCCTCGGTGAGGCAGTTCATCGAGTTGGCGGTGAACATGCCAGAGCAAGAGCCACAGGTCGGACAGGCAGAACGCTCGTATTCGGCAACCATTTCGTCACTGGCTGAATCGTCTACGGCAATGACCATGGCATCTACCAGGTCGAGTTTGTGCTCGGACAGTTTGGTTTTGCCGGCCTCCATAGGCCCGCCAGATACAAAGACTGCGGGCACGTTCAGGCGCATGGCAGCATTGAGCATTCCCGGAGTGATCTTGTCACAGTTGGATATGCATACGATGGCGTCGGCGCAGTGGGCGTTGACCATGTATTCAACCGAATCGGAAATAATATCGCGGGAGGGCAGGCTATAGAGCATGCCGTCATGGCCCATGGCGATTCCATCGTCTACGGCGATGGTGTTGAACTCTTTGGCTACGCCACCAGCGGCCTCGATTTCCCGGGCCACTAGTTGACCCAGGTCTTTAAGGTGCACATGCCCCGGTACGAACTGGGTGAACGAATTCACTACAGCGATAATAGGCTTGCCGAAGTCCCCATCTTTCATACCGGTGGCACGCCATAGGGCGCGGGCGCCAGCCATATTGCGGCCGCCAGTGGAGGTTTTGGAGCGATAGTCGGGCATGATCATGTACCGTTTGAATTTGCGGCTTCTGTAGGAGTCGCAGTTGAGTCGTAATTTAAGCCGCGAAGGATAGCAAAAAACCGCGGAAGTTTCTTCGTGTGAGGGTTGCAGCGAGCGCCACGAGCCAGGCGACGTGCGTGATCAAAAATGAGGATGCCGAGGACGCTTGAGGGCCCGACGCAAGGTCAGGACAGAGTCTTGAAGAACACCTTGGAATTGCGCTGCAGGTTATAGAGCGACTGTTTGTGTCCCGGGAGCTGGTCGCGTGAGCGTTCCACAAAACCTTGTTCGCGGAACCAATGGGCGGTCTGTGTGCTCAGCACAAAAACACTCTTGAGGCCCATATTAAGGGCCTCCTGCTCAAGCTCGGCCAGCAAACGCTGGGCACGCTTGCCACCCCGATAGTCTGGGTGAGACACAATGCAGGCCAACTCACCGCAGTGGTCTTCGGGGAAGGGGTACAGGGCGGCACAGGCGATGATTCGGCCGTCCCGCTCCAGTAACCTGAAAAGGTCAATCTCGGTTTCAAGCAACTCCCTGGAACGCTTGAGAAGAATGCCTTCCTGCTCCAGAGGCTCGATCAGCTCGAGAATTCCGCCGACGTCGTCGATTCCTGCCTGCCGCGATTTTTCATAGTCCCGGTTGGCTACCAGGGTGCCGCTACCATCGTGAGTAAACAGTTCTTCAAGTAGCGCGCAATCATCCTGGTAACTGATAATTTGGCAGCGGGGTACACCTTCCAGGCACGCCTGCCTGGCAGTGTGCAAAAGCGCACCTTGCTCTGCATTTGCCAAAGGAAGTTGTTCAATGTCTCCCAGCGAGAGCTGACGAATAAGATCACCTTCGGTATTGGTGATTCCCGCTTCACTGCTAAACAGGATCAGTTTGTCTGCGCAGATCGCAGCAGCACAGTTCACAGCGATATCCTCTAACGCCAGGTTGAAAATCTCTCCGGTAGGGGAATAGCCCAGCGGTGAAAGCAGGACGATGGAGTCATCGCGTAATTGACGATGAATACCCTCTGTGTCGATGCGCCTGACTTTGCCAGTATGCTGAAAATCTACGCCATCGACCACGCCGGTTGGCTTGGCGGTGACAAAGTTTCCAGAGCAAACCCGCATGTGTGAACCCTGCATTGGTGAGTTCGGTAACCCCATGGAGAGCAATGCTTCGATTTGGGAGCGCAAGGATCCGGCGGCATCTTTTACATGTTCCAGGGCATCGGTATCGGTAATCCTGACGTCCTGATAAAAGTTACTCTGAATACCCGCAGTCTCCAGGCGCGAAGCAATTTGTGGCCGGGAACCGTGAATCAATACCAGTCGCACGCCCAGGCTCTTCAGCAGAGCGATATCGTGGATGACATTGGCGAAGTTTTCGTGTTGCGCGACCTCACCCCCCAACATCAGCACGAAGGTCTTACCCCGGTGCAGGTTGATGTAGGGTGCGGTATTTCTGAACCAGCGGATGTGGGCCCTGCCTGGCGTAGTCACCTTGTCTCCCAAGTCATTGATTATTAGCGAATTATCAAGAGTACAGAAAGCACAGCCATTCACCTAATGGAAATTTTTCACAATTGATGAAGGGGAGTGGGCCGCGTTAGCGGCCTGATAATAGCGTTTGGCCCTGATAGGGGTGGCCGGAATTAGTGCACGTGGCCATGGGCGATTTCTTCTTCACTGGCCTCTCGCACGTCAACCACCTGCACATCGAAGTTCAGTTCGACACCTGCCAGGGGGTGATTGCCATCGATCGTAATGCCGTCATCGCTGACTTCCTTGACCACGACTCGGCGGGCCTGGCCGTCTGAACCCTCGGCCTCGAAGGCCATGCCGGCTTCTATTTTTTCAATACCTTCGAAGGCTTCACGGGGCACAGTTTCAACTAACTCCGGTTGAAATTCTCCGTATCCATCTTCTGGTGAAACTGTTGTCTTCAGGCTGGCACCGGCAGTTTTACCTAATAGCTCTCGTTCCAATCCGGGAATCAGGTTGCCAGCGCCATGCAGGTAGGCCAGAGGATCAGCGCCTTCGGAGCTGTCGATGACTTCGCCAGATTCGTCGGTCAGAGTGTAGTGAATGGTTACAACGAGCTTGTCGCCAATAAGCAGTGACATGGTTGGAACTCCTGTTTTGCCGTGGATGGTGACGTTCTTGGCCACCACCATAAATGTTTAAAATGCCACTGATTAAGCGGCCTCAGGCTGATGGGGCGGTTACTTATGAAAAACAGGAAGAGGAACTTTATTGCTGAACGTAAATGCCGGTCATAAAGAGTAGCCATCAGGCCGGGGCAGTATATCCGCCGCTTTGTGGGAGTCAATGCAGCTGCTTACAAGCAGTAATGCCGTATGCAGCTTTTGAGCAGCCTTATGCAGGGCTCGATTTGGTCCAGTGGCATAAATTCGTCGGGTTGGTGTGCCTGGTCTATGGAGCCCGGGCCCATGACGATGGTGTCCATACCCAGCTGTTGCAAGAATGGCGCCTCGGTGGCAAAGGCCACTGCCGTGGCACTGTGGCCGGTTAGTTGCTCGGCTAACTTGACCAGTTCGCTATCTGCAGCTTGCTCGAACGGAGAAACATCCTGTATCAGGGATCGTAATTCGATATCCAGGCCCCGGGTCTGTCCGATGGCGGAGAGTCGTGCACGAATGTCTTCGCGTACCTGAGTGTTGTCCCCTCCCGGGGTCATGCGCAGGTCAAAATGCAGCTCGCTTTGGCCACAGATTCGATTGGGGCTATCGCCACCATGAATGCAACCCAGGTTAAGGGTGGGATAAGCCACCTCAAACAGTGGGTTGCTGTAGCGCTCCACCATTTCTTCTCGAAAAGCGACCAGATCGCCCATAACTGAATGCATGCCGTCCAGGGCGCTGTTACCCAGAGAGGGGTTAGACGAGTGACCAGCCTGCCCGGTGATATG
The DNA here is from genome assembly GCA_000156295.1 of marine gamma proteobacterium HTCC2148. Taxonomy (GTDB): domain Bacteria; phylum Pseudomonadota; class Gammaproteobacteria; order Pseudomonadales; family Halieaceae; genus Halioglobus; species Halioglobus marinus. The sequence continues at coordinate 1,987 of DS999239.1, read as the reverse complement.
CACCGCCTCCATCATGATGCCCTTGTGCATACGCACTGGCATCAAGGAGGTTGGCTCGCCAATAATTGCCGCCCTTGCCTTCGGTTGGCCTGCCGCAGCCAGTGCCCGGGCGCCATTCATGGAGCTCTCTTCATCGGCGGTGGCTAGAATAATCAGGGGCTGCTGCAGCGGCGTATCACCAAAGCTTGCAGCCGCGGCCATTGCCAGAGGGAAAAAGCCCTTCATGTCTGTGCTGCCCAGCCCATAAAGCCGGTTGTTGCGCTCGCTGAGTCCCAGCGGGTCACTGTTCCAGCGACCTTCGTCGTAGGGCACAGTGTCCGTGTGCCCTGCAAGCACAAGCCCCCCGGGGCCAGTGCCCCGGCTGGCGATCAGGTTGGCTTTACTGCCGTCGCTGTTAATAGCCTGAATATCTGTGGCGAAGCCCATATCAGTTAGCCAGCTCGCCAATAAATCAATGACCGCGCGGTTGCCCTGGTCCCAGCCCGGATCAGTAGAGCTGACCGAAGGTGTACTGATCAGTTGGCCAAGCTGGTCGATAATGCGCTTTTCAGTATGGGACATGCAGTAGTAGCCGCTCAGGTGTTAAAACGAAAGTTGCAGCATCGTCTGTCGAGAGCCGCGTCGTAATGGCCCGTGCACAGGGCCGCAGCCGTAAGTGTAGACCTTGGCGGGAGACACCGCGACCAAGGTGGTGATCGCGGGTAAGTTCTGTCGCTGTTATATCAGGGATTAAAGATGCCCTTGAATAAGAAAAAGAACAGGATAGCCAGACCGGCGCCAGCGGGTAGTGTGATAACCCAGGACATGAAAATATTGCCGATGACCCTGAGGTTCAGGGCAGCGATGCCACGGGCGAAGCCCACGCCAAGTACTGCGCCAACCAGAGTATGGGTCGTTGAAATAGGCAGTCCGGTAGCGGATGCCGTCACCACTGTGGCAGCGGCGCCCAACTCTGCGGCAAAACCGCGACTGGGGGTGAGTTCGGTGATTTTACGCCCCACTGTGGTGATAACTTTCCAGCCGTAGGTAGCGAGGCCGATGACGATACCCAGGCCACCAATAAGCAGAATCCACCAGGGCATAACCGACTTAGCCGCGATCTCTCCACCAGACTGCACCGTGCTAACGATTGCCGCCAGCGGGCCAACTGCGTTGGCCACGTCATTGGAGCCGTGGGCGAATGCCATAGAACAGGCGGTAAATACCATGAGAATGGCAAATACTCTTTCTACGCTGGCAAAGCGGTTGTCAGGGTCTTGGTCATCCTTAATGTTGCGCAATAGCATGGCCCCAAAAAAAGCGACTAACAGGCCCACCAAAGCGGAAACGGGTATCGCGTTTGCGAACTTGCTACCCAGGCCCAGGTCGAGATCCAGTCCAACATGCTTGAGCCCCTTGAGCATGGTCACCATAGAGATCATGAAGCCCACCATCCACATGTAAATAGGGATGTACTTCTTGGCCCTGCTGAAGGGGTCATCAGTATCGAGAATAAACTTCTTCACGCTCATGAACAGCCCGAAGGATATGGTGCCAGCGAGCACCGGAGAAACTACCCATGAGGCAACAATACCCCCGACCTTGCCCCAGTTGACCGCGTCCACTGCAATCCCCACCGAAGCAAAGCCAACGATGGCACCAACGATTGAGTGAGTGGTTGAAACAGGCCAGCCCTTCATACTCGCAATAAGTAGCCAGGTGCCTGCTGCCAGCAGTGCGGACATCATGCCGTAAACCATCAGTTGCGGCTGATCTTCCATCACTTGCGGGTCAATGATGCCCTTGCGGATGGTAGAGGTCACTTCCCCACCGGCAAGATAGGCGCCGAGGAACTCGAAGATCATGGCAATAAGTATTGCCTGTTTTATGGTCAGGGCACGGGAGCCGACCGAGGTGCCCATGGCGTTGGCCACGTCATTGGCACCAATCCCCCAGGCCATAAAGAATCCGAACAAGCAGGCCATGATCAGGAACACGCTGCCGTATG
>DS999240.1:14783-60905 GCA_000156295.1 marine gamma proteobacterium HTCC2148 | reverse complement strand
TCCCGTTGCGATCACCGCGATCACGAATTCTGATATTGAAGCTTATAGTCCCCGGGATTTGAATGATATTGCTGTAATGGTGCCCAGCCTGTCGGCCGGCACCGTCTCGGCTTTTAAATCTGCTTCCTTTGCAATGCGCGGCGTGTCTGAAACCACGATTATCGTATATAAGGAGTCACCAGTAGGTGTGACTATTGACGACTTTGTGGTCAACCACGTACAGACCCAAAACCTTGAAATGTTTGATATTGAGCAGATAGAGGTATTGCGTGGACCCCAAGGTACGTTGTTTGGTAAGAACACCACCGGCGGCATGATTAGCGTAAAAACCAAGCGCCCTGATCTCGAGAATGGTGACCTGGATCTGCGCTTTGAACTCGGTGATTACGGCACCCAGAAAGTCACCGCCAACCTGAATGTGCCAATCATCAAAGACACACTGGGCTTTCGGCTAGCGGCTATGCAACTTAAGTCGGATGGCTATTACGAGAATGGTTCAGATTATGGCCCGTTGACTGTAGCGCCGGGCCTGGTTGAGCCTGGTGGTGGCATTGATGGTCAAGTGGGGCAGGGCAATGGCAAGGACCTGGGCGGTGACGATGTGTTGTCGATGCGTGCCAAAATGCTATGGCAACCCACCGATAATTTTAATGCGCTTTTGCAATACGAGTATATCCGTGACGAAGGCGATACACCGCCAATTGTGAATGAGTCAGGGCCCGGATATAACTTTTATAACTGGGGTTTCCCCGAGCAGAAGGGTGATCCTCTTAAGAATGCGGGTATTACCAACGAAGACCGGTTCCTGTTTGAAATGTCCGAAGGGCATCAGGTCGATATCGATGGCATCTACCTGAATATGGATTGGGGTATCGGTGACTTCACGCTGTATTCTGTGACTGGATATAGAGAGCAAGAGTCCCATCTTCCCAATACCTATACCGGCGAAGTTGAAGTGACGCTGTTTGACGCGACACGTGACGATGAGCGCGAAACATTCCAGCAAGAGTTGCGTCTGGTTTCAAATTTTGACGGCCCCCTGAACTTTGTAACAGGCGCTTTTTACCAGACCGAAGATGTGAAATTTTGTGTGGTGCAGGCAGTGGGCTTTGTAGACCTGTTGCTCGACGGAGAGCCGACATTCCTGAGTTCCAATCCTTTGATCCTGTGTAATGAGCAAAATGCTGAATCTCTGGCGTTTTATATTGATGGCACCTGGGACATCGCCGATAACATGCATTTAACCGCTGGCTTGCGTTACACGGATGAAGAAAAGGAGTGGACCGGTCGCCCCCGAGTACCTATTCAGGCGTTAACAGACGGTGGCTTTGATCCATCATTCACTTGGGAGCAACTGGGCGATCCACTCAGAGGAGCAAACTGGTCGGAGTTTCCAGATGGGGTTCAAACAGACAAGGAAGATTGGCAGGAACCGACCTATCGGGTGAACTTTGCCTATGATTTCTCTGACACTGTGTTCGGCTACATGGGTTATTCACGCGGATTCAAAAGCGGAGGCTATAACGATCAGACCGGTACCGTGGTTAATCCCATACCAGAGCTCGCTCTGAAGCCTACTGAACCTGAAACAGCAGATTCCTATGAAATAGGCGTTAAAGCCAGCATGTTGGATTCAACCGCGAATGTCTCAGCGACGGTGTTCTGGGTGACTTACGAGGACGCCCAGCGTACGTTTAACGCCAGTTTCCCTGGTGGTCAGGAGACCCTGTTCTTCAACGCCGCTGAGCTTGAAGTCGCGGGACTTGAGCTGGAAGGAACCTGGGCTGCAACTTCTGCCCTGATGCTGCGCGGAAACTTCATGTACCAGGACGCCGAGTTTAATAAGTTTACAGCGGACCTGGATTTCGACGGAATTGATGATATCGACCTGAGTGGTAAGCCACCCACGCGTGCGCCAGAGTATATGGCTACGCTCGACGGCATTTATACCTTTGAATTCGATGCGGGCAACCTCGATCTGAACCTGCGTGTTGCTTATGAGGATGAGTCATATTCCGGTTATTCGGATGTTGATGAGATTTACGACACCACTTTGGATTCGAAGACCGTGTGGGATGCCAGCGTAACGTTCACTACAACCAACGAAAAGTATTTCGTGAGAGGCGTCGCGAAGAACTTTACCGATGAGCGGTATCGTACCGGTTCTCTGTCTGTAGCGAATTTCTGGATCATGTCCGCATATGGCCAGCCCAAATATTACGGTCTGGAGTTTGGCGCCAAGGTCGATTTCTGATCCATCGGGTAGACTGACTTGGGTTAAGGAGGAGGGCGAGAGGTACATTTAGCCGTCCCCCTACCCAAGGTTCCCCAAGGGCTTCGAGGCATTCGCTGCAAGCCCTGCATAACGGCACTATGAGTATCGGCAAGTTAAAGTCGATATTGATAGACGCCGCGCATGAACATCTACAAACCTCACCGATTGCGGCCGGAGATAAGTTCTTACGTTGTCGGGATCTGCTACAGATCCAATCTCAGCCACCGGGATATTGTGGCGCCCTGGTTGGCGGTACCAGGAGGGGCCGGGCAGGGGCTTCCTGTTCCTTCTCTCGAAGATGTGCCAGGATCCTGTCGATGATGTCCTGATCCTCAATGCAACGGTTCGGCGCTCCGACGATGACTTTAGCGGACCCACCGCAGCGACCACAAACTGCAATATCGATGCGGATGGCCGCCCCATTGATACTCGCTTGAGTCGCTGGGCCCAGGACATCGCGACGTGCCGTTCAGCGGGTGAGCAAACTTCAGTATTGGCGATCCGTTTCACTCCCTTGCTGCGTTTGGCTGGTGTGACCATCCCTCGCCAGCGGTGATTTGGAGCCAGGACGCCGTGGTAGCGGGTGAGATTGACCCTCGGCTTCGGTATCAGAGCAGCCAACCGCGCAATGAAATCTACAGGGTCGAAGGCTACCTGGGTCGTTCCATCCCGGTAGGGCGTTCAGGGTATATACCACCTTGCTGTTGGAACTGAGTGAGAGACGGGGAACGGCTACGGCGGGGCGAGCAATATACTGCACAATCGCTCGCGTTTGTCTTTCTGCTTTCCTTCGCAGTTCACCCCCGCGTGCAGAGAGAACCCATTCGCCTTGGCCACTCGCTCCAGTCCGGGGTTAGGTCGGTTCAGCGGGCGGATGTTGCAGCGGGAACTCTCCAGCAACCTGCGCGGCTGGAATGCTGATCGCTAAGCCGCGGTAAATCGGCATAAAAAGTATCTATAGTTGTACCCCCCACGTTCACATTTACGCTGCAGGGTCTATGCTTGACTGCGCTGCCAGACAGCGTTAAAAAACTGGCCCGAATTAGTGGCCGCCAGCGCTATGTTGGCTCGCTCACTGGGCAGCGACACTATTCACCATGGAGATGACACCCGCATGACTTACCCGATTGATCCCGAACTCACGCCCATCCTCGAATTGATCCCCTCATTGGGAATCGAGGACCCGGTAACGGCTCGCAGCGGCTTTAACGAACTGGTGGGAATGATGAACGCCGAGTTGGACACCTCTGGTGTCGACATCAGCGAGCGAGAGATCGACGGGCTCAATGGTGCTCCGCCCCTGATGCTGCGGATCTATTCCCCCAGCGGGCTGGCAACTACCGTGCCCGGTTTGCTCTATATCCATGGCGGCGGTTTTGTCATTGGCACTGTGGACAGTGAAGAAGGCCGTTGCCTGAGCCTGTGCCGGGAACTGGGCATTGTTGTTGTGTCGGTGGATTATCGACTGTCTCCAGAGACACCTTTCCCGGGACCACTGGAGGATTGTTATGCCGGTTTGTGCTGGACTCACGATAATGCCAATACACTGCAACTGGACACGCGCCGGCTGGGTGTATTCGGCCTCAGTGCCGGCGGCGGGCTGGCCGCTGCTACTGCATTGATGGCACGAGATGACAACGGACCAGCCATCTGCTTTCAATACCTGGGCATCCCCGAAGTCGATGACAGGTTGACGACGCAAAGCATGAAAAAATTTGTCGATACCCCCATGTGGAACAAACCCAATGCTGAACTGAGCTGGGACTATTACCTTGGCGACGCTTACAGACGCGGTGCCGACGACGTGCCCTACCTGGCAGCACCGGCGCGCCTGGAAGATGCTAGCGGCCTGCCACCAGCCTATATCAACACCATGGAGTTTGATCCGCTGCGCGATGAGGGCGTGCTCTATGCCATGACCCTGATGAAGGCCGGCGTGTCCACCGAGTTGCACAGCTACCCCGGCACCTTCCACGGTTCCTCCATGGTACCAAACGCGGCCGTCAGCCAACGCGAGGCAGAGGAAATGTTCGCCGTGTTGCGCCGTGGCCTTTGCATTGATTCAAGTATAGGAAGTATAAAGGCCCTATTGAGAGCGGACACCCGCGCTGATTCTGTTGACAGGGGTTGCTAATCTGGAGAAGTTCGCGCTGGTTGATCCTAAAACCCCGTTCACTGTGTTGGGCATGCCATTCATATCCGCTCATTCCTGAACGAGAGTGCGCAGCAGTTCGTGCCATGCGTTTTTCAGTAGCATCCTTGCTGATTTGGGGTTGTGGATTTGCTTCCTGCGAAAAGAGACAGACTGGCAGGTGGCGCCCCGGTTGGCGCTACCAGGAGGGGCCGGGCAGGGGCTTCCTGTTCCTTCTCTCGACGATGTGCCAAGATTCTGTCGATGATGTCCTGGTCTTTGATGCAACGGTTCGGCGCTCCGACGATGACTTTAGCGGACCCACCGCAGCTATCACAAACTTCAATATCGATGCGGATGGCCGCCCCATTGATACTCGCTTGAGTCGCTGGGCCCAGGACATCGCGACGTGCCGTTCAGCGGGTGAGCGAATTGGTCAGCCCCAGGCCGAAGATAATCGATGAGCAGCATAATTCGTCACATTCCCTGTAATTGTTAGTAGTCGAAGAGACTTGCTTGAGGCGGAGCTCGAGGTTCTGGTAGCTGATTTACTGAGGCTGGTGCCGAGAATTTGGCATTTAGGTAATTAAGGATTTTCTTAATGACCAGAAATTTCACTATCATTGCAGGAGCATAAAGACGACACGCGTGCTCGCTCACATCGCGATTCTCAAGGGACCAAGTTTCGGTACGGCCAGACCCATCTTTATAGGCTAATCGACCTTCCTATTGTGTTGTTTGGGCCTGCATTTGAAATGCAGCCCAGAATAAGCATTAAAAAGACTACCCCGCAAATAACAGCGTGGTAGTCTTAGCACATGAAATTTGAACTACCCAAGATAAAAAAAGGCTTGCATTGGACAACGGTCATGAGCGAAAAAGCTCTCCTGGCCGTTATAGGTATAGCAACGTGCATAGCTTCGGCTCAGTATTTGTTGACTATGTACGAAGCAAAAGAGATCCTTTTGGCAGATCTCTTTATGCTATTTATATTCGTTGAAATAATTGGCATGGTGGGTGCATTTTATAGCACCAATCGAATTCCGGTCACCCTACCGATCATCATTGCAATCACGGCTCTTTGTCGGCTCATTATCATGCAAAGTAAGAATATGGATGCGCTGGATTTACTTGTAGAAGCTGGCGCTATTTTAGTTTTATCTGCATCCGCTTACATCATGAGCCTTAAAGACAGAGTTAGTCTTGAGAAACAAAAAGAGTTCAAAAATGAGAACGACACGCCTTCATAACTAAAAAAATCCTCGCCCCTTTAGCAGGGTGTCCTGCCAGTAGGCAGCGTATCGAAACACATCGCATGGCTACCGGCCTTATGAAGGAACGAAGCCGCATGGCATCCTTGTTGAACAACGCCTCGCATTTAAAATTGATCGGGGCCCTAACGAAAGCCAAGCGCTTGCGGCCGGAGGCTACTTACAGCACCCTCCTGATTTTTTTGTCGTGCAAGATCAAACCGGCACGCCCAAACTTCGATCAATGCACCAGCAAAGACAAGCCCATGCATGAACCAAAAAGCACAAAAAATCCAGAAAATATGGGTAAGTATAAGCGAAATAAACGCTACCCATGCCGCTAGCATTGCCTGGCCTCGTCAGGATCTCACTGTCAATTAAATGCTTGAAGTTTTGCTGTTTTAAATATTGGGTGTAAGCCAAATATTAGCGCCACATGTTTTGTTAGTATCAAGATGTTTGCGATCATTGCCTGAATAGTTCAGCTCTAAACTGAACTTGCCTCGTGCATTTGGCTGGTGTTCCATGCAGACTGTAGTTGCTCCTATCACAATTGACTGGGGTGTTGGATAGCTTGCGCTCTGTGCAGCAATTAAAAAAGTATTGAAGGCATTGGCAGTGCGGACTGGATCTGTCGGCGCGATAATTATTTTTTTTATACCGAGTGCTCCATTGGGGTGTTGAGTGTGACTTCCCAGCGGAATTCGTATGTCGATTAAAGTCTTGTCTTGTATGAGGAACGGAAGGTCGAGATCTTTAGCACTGCCTAACAACCATTGTGCAATTTCTCCGTCTGGTCGCCGCCGCTGATAGGTCATGGTATCTAACATAGTCAGCTTTGTTGATTTAAAGCAATCAAGTGCAGCTTGCATATTTTCAACGCGAATACACCAATCGATAGCACCGTATTGCTTGGTGATCCAGCGCATTAATCGCCACGAGACATCAGGCTTATTATTAGCTAAATGGTTAATGAGCCCAATTTTTGCTGCTATTTTTAGTAGTGGACGAGACCAAGATGTTTTCAAGGCTAAGATTTCGATAAAGGTTCTGTCGTCGAAAATAATTAAGGCGTTACAGGTGTATTCATGCTCTCCACCCTGTGTTACAACAAAGCCTAGGTCGCTGAATTTTTTTATGGCTTTGTTTAGGTCGGGCACAAAAATCACAGCATGGTCAAAATGGAATGGCATCATGATTCTTCTTCCCACGCGTCGAGCGCTGCTAAGCTATCTGAAAAAATTTTAGCCCCCTGGTCCAATACGCTGGCCCGCCATTGCTCGTCGATTGGATAAAACGAGCGAAGCACCTGCTCTCTCAGTTTTTCTTTTAGGGTAGGTCTTGATGTCATTGCATCGATGCGTAACCAGCGGTCAATGAGAAGCGCTTTCAACATTTTTAAATTGGAATAAGTGCCGAATTCAATCACGCAGGTTGTTGTTTGTGCGCCCGCAGCTTGTGCTAAGTCACGTGCAGCATTAATTAACAATCCTTGATAGTCTGGGCGTTCGCCTGACGAATAATTGGTGTGGCTTTTTTCAATACCTTTTCCCCAAACCTGAAGTGCTCGGTTGTACTCAGGCGTGTGGACTGCATCAAAGCACAGAAAGCAGGGCTGACCATAATCGCCGATGCCAGTATGCCAATCAATTATGGTGACTCGCTTGCTACCCTCTAAGTGTGTATGCAATATTTTCTGTAGCGTTTCGTTAGACCACTCGGGGCTTAGTCCACCAAAACTAATGCCGTCAGCGTGATTGTATTGCCCGCGCGAAATTTCATTAAGCAGTTTAGATGACCCGGCACTTAGTAGCAGTTTGCCAAGCCCGAGCATAATTTTTGTAAAGCGCGGGCCGCGAGCGTTGGAGCTGCGTAAAAGGTCATGAACAGGTTTGGTTAGATCTGTCTCTAGAGGCTTTTTTTGATGGTCGATAAAATTGCGATTGAGATCGACATTGTTCTCTGTGGTCCGGCTGCAATGTGCCCAGCCAAAGGGGTTGATTGCGTGAATAAGGAGTATCGCTGTTGAAGACGTTAATGGCCTGCGGGCTTTCAGGCAGGCTAGCTGTATTGCCGCACCGGTATAACTCTCCGGTCCATGTGTTCCGCAAATCATAATCATGACATTGGAAGCATTGCGTGGACCCAGCCATGCGGTATCGGTGAATAGCGCAGCGCCATCAGGGCCATGCGCCGAGGGATGTTTGAATGATTCAATGATCGCACCGGCTGCATCTGCCTCGCTGAGGAATTGCTCACGCGCGGTTTTATAGCTATCGCTAAATACGGAAGGTGAGTGTTGAGGCTTATCTATCATTGGGAGTCGCTTTGTTTTTGGTGCGTTTACATCATGACTGAACTTTATTATTATACACATGTATAATTAATGCAAATGGCGGAAAACTCAATGTCTGACGATTTAAAAAGCACCCGCGCCCGCTCGGTTGGGCGCCCCAAGGCCGATGATCAGTCTGATCGGGCATCTGACTTGATTGAGTCCGCGATCGAGCTTGTTGCTGAGGGCGGTTTTGATTCGCTTAATATGCGTTTAGTTGCGCTCAGAGCAGGCGTTTCGCTGGGCCTGGTGCGACACTACTTTGGTGGCAAGGCAGGCTTAATCTCGGCTAGCAATGCCGCAGTTGAGCGCAAAGTCGCAGCTATTTTTGCTGCGGTCTTTGGTGATTCAAACCTTGAATCGGCCCATCAGCAGGTTGAAGAGATGACCGAGCGGTTGATTGCGGAAGTGTCACCCAAAATCATCTATTTTAAGTACTTGGGCCAATTAGCGATGCGCCAAGATGAAGAAGCGGCGGATTCATTTGCTGTGTACTTTAGTACCGTTCACGCTTTTGTCGAAAGACTGGATAAAACCCAGTCGGGGTTGGAAAGCAGAGACAGGACTTGGGCTGTTTTTCAATTTATTTTTTTGCAATTGGGGCCTGTGCTCCTCGAGCCGCAAATTACCAATATTCTAGGCCGTGGTGCTTTTGAGCCGGAGATGATTCGCGCTCGGGTAAAATCTATGAGCCGCATGTTAACGTCTGGGCTCCTCTCGGCGTGATCTATTGGTAAATCACCAGCACTGCATTAAAATGCGCCTTGTAGGTGTTTGGATATTAATACCCCGTTTTTGGTTGATGAACGCTATTCCCCAGCTTGAGCAACTCTACAAGCTGCAAAGAGTTAATAGCCATTATCAATATGATTTAAAGTATAAGCGGGATAAACGCTACCCATGCCGCTAAATGATTGTGGCAATGCCGCTAGACGCCGGACTAAGTCAAGCCTTTGCTGCCAGCCTACAAAGGCCGCACGCAGATGTTTACGTGTCTTGGGTGCAGATGTATCAGGAAGGCAAACTGGCAAACAAAGTCAGGGATGATTTCTAATTCATTCAATCTGGATAGGCATAAAGTCGCTGGATTGCATTACCATGATCTCAGGCTAAATGCGTTTACAGAATGGAGCAAGGGGGTTGCTTGAAACCCGAGATCCAGATCTGTCTGCGCTGAAAAATTAAATTGTAAAATATTTTTTTATGCATTTATTAGATATATTCACGTTAAAGTTGCGATGTGCCCACAAAGTACAATGATAAGTCGAGATTGTGGAGCGATCCAGCGCTGGCTGGACTGAGCTAATAAGAGAAATTGTTATGAGAATGTTGCTTTTTTCCCCTATATTTTTGCTGTTGCAGGCCTGTTGGCACCCGCTGGAGATTGTAGGGGAGGGTGATATTGTTGAACGATTGGAGGGGGTGCGCGGCTGCACGCTGGAGGAGTTTAAAAGCCAGTCTGTGCGGTGTGCGCAAAACGATGTAGCCAATGAGGCTTACATCGTTTCCTACGAGGCGGTGCCCCGGTCAGGCTGGGTCTTTGATGGCTGGGAGGGCGTGGGATGTCCAGAGGATTCAGTAGCCCCATTTTGCGACTACGAGGTGAGTCAACCCTACGTAGATTTCACTAATGAGACATGGCCAGGCGTGCCGATGCCCGCGCTTGTAGCGGTGTTCAAGCGAGCTGGTCCCGATTTTTCGTTGGGCGGCAGCATAGCGGCCCCAGCGAGTACGGTGGTCGATTCCGATACCAATGATCCGAATGCATCCTTTGCCTCTAACGACAGCTGTAGCATGGCAGCTACGATCAGCAACCCGACCGCGATCGGCGGCTATATCAACGAGGCGGGCACAGGTGCGTCTGGTCGTTCACTGGCTGCCGGCGACTTGGACGACTACTATAAGGTCGAACTGCTCGCGGGCCAGATTATCACGATGGCAGTTGCTGACTTTCAAACAGGTGATGCCGACCTCTACCTCCACGATAGTAACTGTGTGGTTGTCGATGGCTCCTTGAATACGGATCAGACCGAAAGCCTGACTGTGGCCAGCGCCGGCGTTTATTTTGTGAATGCCCGTGTCTATTCAGGCGCCACCAATTACGTGCTTGTGATTGGCAACGCTAATATTGCCAATGCCACTGGAGGCATGCGCCTGTCGAGCGAATTCGTTCCCGGGCAGGCGATCATGAACTACGACAGAAAAATGAAGACAGCGCAGCAGTTGTCGACCCAATCGATCACGGCGAAGGCGGGTGTCAGCGTCCTTGCAGGCGCAGCAGACCGGGAAGTGCTGCTGGAGTTAGACCTGTCGACCCAGCCCTTGTCGACCATGTCCAACCTGAGACCAGCAGCGAACGCGGACGGCCTCACGTTTAGCAGCGCGCAGGATCGCGAGAAGTGGGAGACACTGATGGCCATCAAGAAACTGCGCAAAACTGAATCGGTCGCCCATGCGGGACCTAATTACATCCGCCATGCCCTGGCTATTCCAAATGATGAATTCTATCCCAGGCAGTGGCACTATCCTTTGATCAATCTGCCAGCCGCCTGGGACCTGGAAACAGGTAAGTCCAGTGTCATCGTCGCCAATATCGACACTGGGATGCTGCTGAACCACCCTGATTTTCAGGGCCAGCTCATTGCCGGTTACGATTTCATTAAAGACCCTGCAACAGCCAACGATGGCGACGGCATCGATGCGAACCCTGATGACCCGGGCGATACCGAGGGAGGTGCCCCGAGCAGCTTCCACGGCACCCATGTCGGCGGCACCATTGCAGCTCGCACAAATAACAACATTGGCATTGCCGGTGTTGCCTGGGGCGTGAAAATCATGCCCCTGCGGGTATTGGGCAAAGGCGGTGGCACTGACTATGATATCGCGCAAAGCGTGCGCTACGCGGCCGGGTTAGCGAACGACTCCGGTACGCTCCCGGCCCGGCGCGCGGATATTATGAACCTGAGCCTGGGGGGCGATGGCCCCTGCGGTGACACAACCCAGAATGCGTTCAATGCGGCGCGCAATGCCGGCGTTATCATCGTCGTCGCGGCCGGCAACGAAACGTCAGGGGATCAAAAAAACCCCGCCTGGTGTGATGGCGTTGTTAGCGTCAGCGCAGTTGGACCGCAACGCAAGCTGACTTCCTACTCCAACTTCGGCCCTAAAACTGATATCGCAGCTCCGGGCGGTGCTTCTGATTTTGATACCGACGGTGACGGATTTCCCGATGGTGTGCTGAGTACACTTGGTGATGACTCATCAGCCGGGGCCATTACGTTTAATTACAAATACTACGATGGTACATCCATGGCCGCTCCACACGTTGCCGGTGTATTCGCGTTGATGAAATCGGCGAACAGCAATGTAACGCCAGATTTCATTGACCAGCAGCTTGCGGCAGGCAACCTGACTGATGAAATCGGGACTCCCGGGCGGGATGACAAGTTTGGCTACGGCCTGATCAATGCGCAGAAGGCTGTCACAGCTGCGCTGAATCTGGGTGGCGTCGAACCGGTGCCTGTTCCAAAGCTAACGGTCACTCCTACATCGTTAAACTTCGGCGCCGCGATATCGGGACTGGAGATTAACGCGCAAAATGGCAGCACGGGTAATTTACAGGTGACCACAGTTGGAGCGAACAAACCCTGGCTGATGGTGACACCGCTCAATGTAGACAACCAGTCGCTTGGCAGCTATCGCGTCTCTGTCAATCGCAGCGGAATGGCCGATGGCCTCTTCTCGGGCCAGATCAGCGTGCAGTCGTCAGTTAATACCGTCAATGTCCCGGTCATCATGACGGTTAGCTCCTCCAATGATGGCGGCAACGCGGGCTACATCTATGTGTTGCTGATCAATGCGACTACCGGTGAAACCCTGGAGGCATCTCCACCCGTTTCGGCAGGCACGTATGCCTATACGTTCGAGAATGTACCGGCGGGGAACTACGAGATTGTCGCCGGGACAGACTCGGACAACGACTTTTTTATCTGTGACCCCGGTGAAGCCTGCGGAGCGTATACAACAGTAGATCAACCTAGGACGGTTAACGGGAACAACGCCGGGACAAATCTGGACTTCTCTGTCAGCTATGAGATCTCATTGCCGGTAACCAGTGCAAATAGCGGTACCGCAGAACAACCAAACCGCGGCTTTTCCCGCCGCGCGGCTACGCCAATGAGGTCTGTTGCTCCGTGATGATGAAAATACGCTCAGGGCTCACTGCGGTATTTTTGCTAGCCATCAGCGCCTGCCAGTCAGGCGCCGGCGAGACGGGAGCGGATACGGTACCGATCTTGGCGGTTTACAGTGACAGCCAATGTTTGAAACGCGAGTTGGGGATTGAAGTGATTCGCGATGCAGGCGCCCTGGCAGTCTGGTGGGCACCGCTCTCGCGAATGCAGCTACCGCAGCGACAACTGCCGCAAGAACTTGCGACTATCGATTTCGTAACCTCAGCGGTCTTTGTCGTCTCCATGGGCTCGCGTCCTACCCCCGACTATGCCGTCGAGTTGTACAGCGACCGCGCGCCTGTGCAGGGATCGTCTCTTACACTCCCCGTTGATTTCCTGCAGCCGACTCCCGGCGCTGCGCTCGCTCAAGTTGTTACCAGTCCCTGCGCCGTGTTCACCGTGCCGGTCAATCATTATGAAACTATTGCGGTCCGTGATTCACAGGGCAATAACATGCTGGAGAGCCAGCTCTAGCACCATCTCCTTATTTCCTGGTATTGCCAAGTTAACCAGCCGAAGTTGATACACTCGGCCCATGAATACGGTACCGCCAAGTTAACGGCCCGAAATTGCTAGAATCGGCTCATGAATACTTGTAAGCGACATCGGTTTTCTCCAGACATCATTTCCCACGCCGTATGGCTCTACTACCGATTCAACCTAAGTCACCGCGATATCGAGGTTCTCCTGGCAGAGCGAGGCATCACTGTATCCAAAGAAGCGATCTGCATATGATGCATCAAATTCGGGGCTATATACACCAGAAGACAGAAGCAAAAGCACCGTGGTTATGGCGACACTTTCTATATCGATGAAGTGTTCGCCGGTGTGCCGGACCATTCAGATCAACGACAAGCAGCATTATCTATGGCGGGCAGTAGACCAGGATGGTGAGGTCGTTGATGTGTATCTACAGGCCAAGCGCGATGGAGTCGCTGCAAAACGCTTCTTCAAACGGTAATTGCGAAATCACGGCAGTGAACCCAGAAAGATCGTCACTGACAAACTACGCAGCTATGGCGTTGCCCACCGGGAGCTTATTCCAGAGACGATCCACAGCACCAGCCAGTACGAAAACAATAGGGCCGAGCAATCTCATGAGGCTACCCGTGTCAGGGAGCGAGGGATGCGGCGGTTCAAATCGGCCAAGCAGGCTCAGCGGTTCCTTGATGCTCATGCTGCGGTCTCGAATCTCTTCAATCTGAGTCGGCACTTGATTCGAGCTGAACATTATCGGAATTTGAGGATGAGTGCGTTCAATGAGTGGAGTAGGGCAGTTGCTTGAGACGATACGCCTGATTGTCATCGACTCATGAAGTTAACTTGTCAGAACCTCTCGGTAAACTGCTTAATCCTTTCAATACCCGCAGGCGAAGAAGATAAGTCGGCGTGATCAGTGCCAGGCAGCTCTAGAAATTCCGCATTGGGTATCGCATCTGCCATAGCTCTACCGAGCCTCACTGGGATAGCCATGTCCCCGGCGAAATGGATAACCAGCGTAGGGCACCGCAGTTGCGGCAAAAGTCCCCGAACATCTGTCTCTTTCATAAACTCTACCAACTGTTTGACGGAGCTGCGCGTTGCTACGAGTTGCTCAAAGCTTTGATAGGTTTCGTCGCTCATTGTCTCCGGCGGTATACTGGGAAAAAAGATGCGCCTTAGCTTGGCTGTACCCCAGGCGGGCACCATGGCGTCAAGTGTACGCTCTTGTATACCGCTGGGAAAATCCGACCCCTGCAACCAACGGGCGGTGGTGCCCACCAAAATCAGGCCTTGCACCCGCTCGGGGTAGTCGAGTGCAAACTTTACGCACATAGGGCCACCTTCCGATACGCCATAGAGAATCACCTTATCCATCCCGGCGGCGTCCAGCACGGCTTCAATATCATGCACTCGCTCAGTCAGGCTGGGCACAGTGAGACTGGGATCTGATAACCCCTGGCCGCGCTTATCGAACGTTACTATATTGGCGAAGCTGGCCAACGCCGCAGCAGTTTCGCGAAATGGCGGTAAGTTGGACATTATATTCAGGTGCGAGATGATGCCCGGCGCGATCAGAATATTATGAGGACCTTGCCCAAACTGGGCATAAGCTATCCGTAAACCATCGCTCTGCGCGTGATTAATGGGGTATGGGGCAGGAGCACTTAGATCCGCGAGAGAAATTTTCTTATCGTGTTTAACTTCGAGATCAGCCTCGGCGCGGCTTCTGGAATTCGCCAGCCGCCTCAGCAGAAAATTCAGTCCGGAAACCACCACACCAAACAATACAATAATGGCCGCCGCGCCACTCAGCATTGACTCGTGCTCTGATATCCAGCTACCAATAGCCGCAAGAAATTCCATTAGGTGCGATTCTCATTGTTTTCGACTTTTGAAATCATAGCAGCTATTGGCACTTTTGTACTTGGGTGAAGCCTGCTCCAGTAGCCCTTGCCAATGGAACGCTGGTTTACCGAGAATGACCAAACATTAACCTCGTCGTACGCAGATGAGGTCTATATCGCTTCACTTTACTGTAAACTCCTGCGTTGGTTTTTCTGAGCCTCTGTTTATGGATACTACTATAGCAAAATCTCCGGACCTCTCTGTCGAGATTCCAGCCGATTCAAGCAAGACCCCACAGTGGTTTGAAGACGCGCTTACCATGCCGCGCAGCGAGGGCTGGCTGGACTCGGGGGGCTGCCCAGTACACTATTTTAGCTGGGGCAAGCCAGCCAATCCTGGCATTTTGCTACTGCACGGTTTTTTGGCACATTCGCGGTGTTTCGCGTTTATCGCACCGCTGCTAGCCAAGGAGTTCCACGTTGTAGCCTACGACTTTTCAGGTATGGGAGATTCCGGCATACGCGACTCGTATCCAGACCAGGTTCGCCTGCAGGAATTAATGGATGTCGCGGCAACAACCGGGCTATTTGATAACGAACAAAAACCGACGATTATTGCTCATTCTTACGGCGGAGGCATCGGTTTGACCGCCATGGAAGAGCGCGGCGAGCATTTCTCACGCTTGGTCATCTGCGATCTCATGACCCTGCGCCCTGAGCGTTTGCAGGCGCATACCGACAACAACAAACGTCCGGGATCTCAGGACCCTAAACGTCCGAATAAAATATACCCGGACTATGCAACTGCCAAAGGCCGCTTTGTCTTGTCGCCGCCGCAAAAGGTAAACGAAGCGTATCTATTTGACTACATGGCCTACCACTCTCTGCAGGAGGTCGAGGGCGGCTGGTCCTGGAAGTTCCACCCCAGCGTCTTCGAGCACGGTAATGACTTACATGAGCGTTTGCTAGGCCAAGGTAAGCGAATCGCCAGTGCACCTGGTTCATTAGTGATTGTTTACGGTGAGCAAAGCGCATTATTCGATGCAGATTCTGCTGACTATGTTCGCGAGTGCGGTGGCGGCCATATACCTATGATCGCCATCCCAGATGCCAGGCACCACCTGATGCTTGATCAGCCTGTGGCTTTCGCCAGTGTGCTGATGACTATTCTAACTCTGTAAGCACTATCTCGCAGTCACTAGCGATCAACAAGGTACTGACAAGTTTAGCGGCCGACGTTGATACACTCGGCCCATGAATAGCTATTAACACCACCGACTCCCACCCGATATCATCTCCTACGCAGTCTGGCTCTACTACAAATTCAACCTCAGCCATCGAGACATTGAAGACCTGCTCGCCGAACGAGGCCTTATCGTTACTCGCGAGTCGATCCGTCTTTGGTGTATCAAGTTTGGCGCTCTACACCCGCCGTTTGAAGCGAAAGCATCAAGGCTACGGTGATACCTTCTACATTGATGAAGTCTTGGTAAAGATAAACGGCAAACAGCATTCCCGTTGGCGCGCAGTCGACCAGGATGGTGAAGTAGTAGATGTCTATCTTCAGGCTAAACGGGATGAGGCTGCTGCGAAGCGCTTCTTCAAACGTCTGCTACGTTCACATGGTAGTGAGCCCAGGAAGATTGTGACAGACAAGCCGCGTAGTTATGGATTGGCTCATCGAGAGCTAATTCCTGACAAAGTATAAGAAGTATAAATGGGGTGTCGGGAGTAACTGGTCGTCCAGAAAATAGTCTAGGGGGTATTGGCAAGTTAACTTTTGGAGACAGCCTTAATCCGACCTTGATTCTCAAGCAACCACCCTGCTCCATTCAGCGAACGCACTTACCCTAAGATCCCGATAGTGCTGAGCTCTCACCAAGTGCCGACCCAAATTGAACAGGTTACTGACCGCAGCATGAGCACCCAGGAATCTCTGTGCCTGCTTGACCGATTTGAACTTCCTCATCCCCCGCTCTCGCACCCTGGTCGCCTCATGTGATTGCTCTGCCCGATTATTCTCATACTGCTCAGTACTGTGTATCGTCTAGGGTATTAACTCACGATGAGCAACACCATAACTACGCAGTTTGTCTGTCACAATCTTCCTTGGCTCACGGCCATGACTTCGCAATAGACGCTTGAAGAAACGCGTGGCAGCGGCACCATCGCGCTTCGCCTGCAGGAATACATCAACGACTTCACCGTCCTGATCCACAGCCCGCCACAGGTAATGCTGCTTGCCATTGTTTTTGACGAAGACCTCGTCAATGAAGAAAGTATCACCATAGCCTCGGTGCTCTCGCTTCAATCGGCGGGTATAAATGGCACCGAACTTGATGCACCAGAGACGGATTGCTTCTCTGGATACAGTGATGCCACGCTCGGCTAGTAGATCTTCGATATCGCGATGAGTGAGGTTGAAGCGATAGTAGAGCCAGACTGCATAACTGATGATGTCGGGTGGAAATCTGTGGCGCTTATAGGTATTCATCAGCTGATCTTAGCAAATGCGGTCGTTAACTTGGCAGTACCGTCACCGGTCCCACCCATAGAATCGGCAGGTGCAGTCTCTATAACTTCATGAACACATAGGAATTGGTCCGCCTGGGCCGATTCGAACGGCCGACCTGCCGCTTAGGAGGCGGCTGCTCTATCCAGCTGAGCTACAGGCGGGTAGCAAGGGGCAGCATTATTCCGTTTGCCGGGGTGGATGGCAAGTGTTGGCATGGCTGCACCAGAAACTTGAGTGTATGTCGGT
Source organism: marine gamma proteobacterium HTCC2148 (assembly GCA_000156295.1). GTDB lineage: Bacteria > Pseudomonadota > Gammaproteobacteria > Pseudomonadales > Halieaceae > Halioglobus > Halioglobus marinus. The sequence goes on along the minus strand of DS999240.1, from coordinate 43,594 downwards.
TGATCAGCATGGTTAAAAATCATCCAACAGACAGCGCAAAGCGGTTTATATTTCGACATTCGCCGATAGCGGCATTTCTAAAAATGGAAAGCACTTCCGCATACCGGCGGGCACCCAATGGTTTGGCAATCAGATCATCGCTTTGGGTATGCTGTACTGCAAACTAAAGGACAAACTTTAGCGAAGCTGTGGCGACGCCTTCTAGATAGATAGAGCGTTTGACCAGGATGGCGATGTGGTGGGCGTGTGTCCTCGGACAAAGCGGGGTGGCGCTGCTGCCAAAAGGTTCATCAAACGTCTGCTCAGGAAAAGCCCTCAACGAGAAACTCCTCCAGCCAACCCGCGTAATCCACTCGCTGCACCGCTGCCACCGAACGGCTTAGTATCTCTGCCATCAACGTGTCCTGCTCCTTGTTAAGGGCGCCGAAGCCTATAGAGACAATAATAGTCATCAGAGTGTGGAAGGTGAAGCTGCGGTATTCCTGCCAGGTTTGCTGCGCGTCGATCGCCGTACCGTGAACGCCGCGACGCTCTACATAGTAATCCACCAATTCCCGTTCATGGTCCGCCAGGATATCTGCCGGCAATGAGTCGATCAGGAAGTACTGCACATCGCGGATGCCTTTACCCCAGTGTGTGGCCTGCCAATCCAGCATGCCCATCTCATCCCCGGAGACAAAGAAGTTGCCCAGGTGACTGTCGCCGTGCAATAGCGACAGAGGGCCGCTAAACCAATAGTCCAGCAGAGCGTCCCAGTTTTTGACCGTGGTTTTATAGGTACTGATCACATCGGTCGGTATCTCACCCGGCCTTTTTTTTATACAGGGCCCCAGGGCCAGGCGATTCAGGGCGCGCGACACCGGTCCCATATTGGGGGAAAGGAAGGGATGGTAATCCAGTGGCAGAATCGCCTCCCGTTCAGTGGAATTGAGGTCGTAATGGCAGGCATGCAGGCGTGCGAAAGTGTCCAGGCAGCGGTGCACGAGCTCCAGAGATGGCCCGCTCATCATGTCCGGGTTGGTGAATAATTCAACCGTCGGGTCCTCGTGAAGGTTCTCTTGCACCAGGAAAAAACGGCTGCCCTGCCACTGGGTGGCATAGGTGACGGGCGTGCGTAGCGGCAGATCTCGGGCCACGTGACGATAGAAATGCGACTCCAGGCGCCAGGAATTGATAATGCTGAAAAACCAACGGGTTACCATCGATTCCATGGGCAGCTTTACGAACAGACTGGTTGGCAGACTCGCTTTTCGCGACTGCTCCAGAGTCAACACCAGGTTTTGGCAGTTGCTGCTAACCGAAGGGATGTCCTGGCGGTGAATTGAACGGATATGCACTGGCTCATGCAGTGGTTCGAGTGACCAGGTATTGATTAGCCGCGCCAGGGTTTCGGGTGTAGTCATGTCGTCCGGCCTGAACGGCATACTACGGCCTGTCTTGTCACCCAGAGCATCACCCGCCAGACGCCTCCATTCCCTGGCAGCCACCAATGCCATTTTTACCGTATCCATTACGTTCATGTTAATCCCGCTTGAACAGACTGATTATGCAAACTTGACGACCTTGCTGTCATCGGACATTTTTAATAATATGTCCGACATAGTAAAATCACAAGAGACGTTCTCATCCCGGAGTGCATGGTATGACCAACCAGACTGAATCTTGCAACAAGTCTGAGCAACAGGCGCAGCAGTACGACTGTATCATTGTGGGTGCCGGGCATAATGGGCTGGCCACGGGGCTGGCACTGGCTCGTAATGGACGCCGTGTGCTGGTGCTCGAAAAGAACAACTACGTGGGCGGCATGGGCGGCACCCGGGAGATACTCAAGGGCTGCCGCAATGAGGTTGGCGCCAGCTGTCTGTTTCCCCTGTCTGCCGAGATCAAGCAATACTTCGATTTTGAGGCTCACGGCGTTGAACTACTGCCCCTGCCGGTAATGGCAGTAAACCTAACCGGAGCGGCTGGCCGGCCGCTGATATTTTTCAAAAACCCATTGAAGTTGTCCTTCAATATCCTGCGAAGCTTTGGCCCCGGCGCTATGCTCGGCTTTATTCGCCTGCTGAAATTCTGTGCTTATCCGGCGCGGGTGCTGGACCGTTTCACCGCGCGCAAGGCGCCGCGAAAACTAGAGGTCCTGATAGCAGAGGCGGCCACCCCTGAGCAGCGTGAGCACCTGGAACTGGCCTTCAAGGGTTCGGCGATGGATATCATCGATAAGTTCTTCCCGGATCCAATCAAGCACCGGGAGCTGCGAGCCAGCATGGCTTTTGCCTCAGTGCAGGCCACCTATAAAGGGCCCTATACCCCAGGCTCTGGCCTGTGTTTGATATACACCATGGCCCAGGAGGGCTCCGAGGGCCTGATGCAGCGGGTCAAGGGCGGTATCGGCCGCCTTTCAGACTGTCTCGCCCAGCAGATCGAAGACCTCGGAGGGGAAATTCGACTGAAACAGCGGGTCAGTCACATTGTTGTGGAAAATGACCAGGCGGTCGGTGTGGAACTAAAAAGCGGGGAGCAGCTGCGCGCCACTATCATTGTTTCAAATCTGGATAAGCAGGCCACGTTTAACGGACTGTTGGCTGATCATCCGCTAGCGAGCGAAGACCAGCAGAAAGTAGATGCCTTCACCCATCAGGGAGCATTTGTGCATATGTTGTTCAAGCTGAAGGGGCTGCCCAGTTATTCGCAGCACCTGGATAAGCTCAACCATATCCCCGGCGCGCGTTTTGGTGGAGCCATGGTGCTGGATCCTGAGGAGCTACAGCAAAGCTATGAAACCTGCCTGCGTGGCGAGCTGCCTGAGCAGCTGCCGCTGGCCTTCCAGATTCCTACCGTGGCAGACAGTAGTCTGGCGCCGGAGGGTAACCATATTGCCAGTGCCTATGGTTTCTATTTTCCCTGCGAGGCAGAAAAAGGACAGCGTGGCAAATTGCGGGATCAGGCAGCAGAAAAAATTATCGAACACATCTGTATTCATATGCCGGATTTCAGGGAACTGATAACCGACCAGGCAATTTTTTCCTCGGACCATTTTGCCAGCATGCAGGGAGTGACTAACGGCGACTGGACTCATGGCCTCTTACATCCGGACCAGATGATTGGCGAGCGCTGCCTGATAGACGGCACCGGGCACACAACACCGCTAGACAATCTGTATCTGTGTGGTGCCTCCTGTCATCCCGGCCCAGGCGTTACTTTCCTGCCGGGCTATAACTGTGCTCATGAAATCATGGCCGCGAGTGCGGTGGGTTCTGTGCCGGGGGTGTCCGTAGCTACTTCAGCAGCACCGGTATCAACAGCGCATGCAGCGTAGCGCGCAGTCGGGCGTCGCTCTGGATCCAGTTACTGGGCAGAGTAAGGAATGACAGCAGCAGACGGTAAACCCATTCCACGAGTATTTCCGGACCAACAGCATCCTGCAGGATGCCAGCTTCCTGCGCGGGTCGGACCACATGATCCATCAAGTCTTCGCCAAACCTGACGATGACATCCGAGCTCCAGATCACACGGCGCGCGCGGCTGTCTTCTTCAGAGGCGAACACAGTGCGCAGTAGGGGGCGCTTTGGTACTTCCTTGATTGCAAGGATAAGCCCCTCCACCACGAGCTCCGCAGGGGTATCGAATTGAAGCTGTTGCTTTCTGATTCTGGTGTTCAGGGCTTCCATTTCCTGCTTGACGGTGGCCACCAGCAGCTCATCTCGACCTGGGAAGTAGCGATAGAGGGTGGAGCGCGCCACGCCAGCCCGGGCGGCTACGTTTTTCATGCCGGTGGCGGAGATACCATCGGCCAGGTAGCAATGCTTAGCGGCAGCGAGAATGGTATTCACCGGATCGGAATTGTTGCTCAGCATTGGTCAGCGGTGCTCTTGAGAGAACGGGAGGCTAGTAAGATATTCTCGACTAAATGCCCTGTAGCGTAAAGGGGTGGTATTTCCCCATGCGGGTGAGGGCGCATATTGCGGACAGGAACTCAGGGACAGGCGTTTATGGCCTTACAAATTTGTCAATTTTTAGTTGTTAGATGTAATAGTGGGGTTGATGCCCTCGCGACGGCACAGTTCCGCTATCGAGCTCTCACCTCTGAGGCCATCCAAAACAATGCGGATCTTCTCCTCAGTGGAGAACTTACGGCAGTGTTGCGGCGGATATCCTTGACCGTCTTTTCGGTGTTTGACATGCTCATGTTGATACTCCTCTACTCAGTTTAAAAGTAGCAGATGTATCTCTTAGTAGATCAGGTCATTTGGTACCATGGTGGCTGACGCCACACATTTCGGGTTGGAGTGTTCCGGAGGGAATATTCCCCGTCAACTATTGCATTCCGGACATCCTCGTATCACTCTGTTTGCCTATCCGGCGGTTCCACTTTGGTATTGCCTTTTTGCGACAGCGAATGCTGGAGGTGTGTTGTTTTGCGGTACCAGACCACGATTTCGGTCTACGCTTTATTGGCTTTTCTGGGAACTCCCGTTGCGGCGGTTCCCGCGGCTCCCGAAGAAATATCAGCTTATCGCGATGGCTATGCAGATGCTGTGAAAGCAATAGACCGCGGGAAGTGGACCGAGTATCAGCAGCTGCGCCCGGGGCTGGATGATTATTCGCTAGCGATTTATCTGGACTATCAGCAGCTCAGCCGGCAAGTACACAAAGTGCGACCCGCAGACGCCCGTCGATTCATTAGCCTCAGCGAAGATACACCTTTGCCAAATCGTTTTCTGGGCAGTTATCTGCGACAGGCGGGGAAAGACCGACGCTGGCGGGATTTTCTCGCAGTGAAGCCGGACGAGCCCACCAGTGTCGATTTAAAGTGCTATTACTTTCGCGCCAAGTTAGCGGCTGGCGACGAACTTGTTGCTTGGGAGGGTGCGGAGCGCTTATGGGTGTATGGCAAGTCGCGACCCAAGCAATGTGATCCTTTGTTTAGTGCGTGGCTTAAAGCTGATCAGCTCAGTGACGAAGTGGTCTGGGCGAGAATGCTGAAAGCGTTTGCAGAGAGGCAACGCTCGCTGATGACTTACGTGTCACGTAAAGGTAGCGCCGAATTAAAACCCTGGTCAGATAAGCTACTTGCGGTCTATAGAAAGCCTTCTGACCTTCGCAAGCACAAGCTGCCTGAGGCATCTGCCTATTCCGCCGATATCGCAACGCAAGGGCTGGCTTATCTGGCACGTTATAGCCCCGCCAAAGCCTTAAGCGATTGGCAGTATTTCCGAGGCAGGCTCAGCTTCAATGATGAGCAGGCGCATCAAGTGGAATACGCCATCGCGCTGAGGAGCCTGTTTGCAAAAACTGAATCCAATCTCGATTGGATGCCGGGTGCACTGGAACGACTCAGTGACGACAAGCTGGTTGAAATTCGTCTGCGCTGGGCCCTGACAGAGCAGGATTGGCCCGCGCTTGTCGCAACCTTGCCGTTGTTATCAGAAGGCGAGCAGGAAAAAGCTTCCTGGCGATATTGGAGAGCCCGCTCTTTGTCTTATTCAGGTGACGATGAAGGCTCTCGCCAGCTGTTAACAGCCCTGGCCAGCGAGCGAGATTACTATGGTTTTATGGCCGCCGATCGGCTGAGTAAATCCTATGCCTTTAACAATAAGCCTCTGGTATTGCAGTCAGCTGCCACCGAACCTCTGCGTCAACTGCCCGCAGTCCAGCGTATTGGCGAACTTAATTTTCACCAGAAAGAACGCGATGCCCACTCCGAGTGGTACAAGGTTTTGCAAGATACCGAAGAGCCCCTGCAGCAGCAGGCACTGGCCAAGTTAGCGACGGAACAGGGCTGGCACCGGATGGCAATTGATGCCGCGACTCGCGCCAAAACTTGGGACGCGCTGGATGTGCGGTTTCCTATGCCTTACCAGGACACGTTCCAGCACTATGCCGCGGTTCAAAAGGTTCCGTCCACCGAATTGATGGCGATCGCTCGTCGAGAAAGTGCTTTTTTCCCCGATGCGATGTCGCCAGTGGGAGCAAGAGGCCTGATGCAAATCATGCCGGCTACGGGCGAGCAGGTGGCAGCCAAAATCGGCAGGCAGCATAGTCGCGCAGAACTCTACGAGGTTGAGCACAACATCTTGCTGGGTAGTGCCTACTATCGCCAGCTTTTGGATCGTTTCGACGGTAACAGGGTTTTCGCACTTGCCTCCTATAATGCGGGGCCCCACAGGGTTGACCGGTGGCGTAATGGTAAGGGAGAGCAAGTTCCGGTGGATATCTGGATAGAAACTATTCCCTATCGGGAAACGCGTAACTATGTTCAGGCTGTGCTGTCCTATAATTTGGTCTTCCAGTATATGCTGGGAGACGCTCACAGTTTATTGACCGCGCAAGAGCGCAAAGCGCTTTATTAATGCCATAGCGGCCAGATTAAGGATCATTCAATGCAGGATACCCGCCCGCTACTTCTCGATAGCGACTTCCCGCCTGTTACTCGTCAGGGCGTCGATATATTACAGGTCAACCTCGGCTACCTTTGCAACTTGAGTTGTGTGCACTGCCACGTGAATGCGGGACCGACTCGTACGGAAATGATGACAGCAGACATGGTCGAATTGTTGCTTGAAGTGGCATCGAAGCTAGGGGTGCATACGCTCGATTTAACCGGCGGCGCGCCAGAGCTCAATCCTGAGTTTCGACGACTGGTTTGCCGGGCGACTGAGATGGGGTTGAAGGTCATTGACCGCTGCAACCTTACCGTTTTGTTTGAACCCGGGCAGGAAGACCTGGCTGCGTTTTTGGCAGAGCATGAAGTAGAAGTCACTGCATCGCTGCCTTGTTATCTTGAAGAGAACGTAGAGGAGCAACGCGGTAAAGGAGTATATAGCTCTAGCATCGAAGCCATTCGAACACTAAATTCACTGGGCTATGGTCAAAATTCTCGTTTACAGTTGAACCTTGTGTATAACCCTGTAGGGCCGGTATTGCCGCCGCCGCAGGCGGGCCTTGAGGCGGACTACAAGCGAGAGTTAGGGCAACGCTACGGCATTACTTTTGATCAATTATTTACCATCACCAACATGCCTATCAGTCGGTTCGGTGCTGTGCTGCTATCGCAAGGGCAATATACAGACTATATGGGATTGCTCCGCAATAACTTCAGTGAAGGCAATATGGCGGGTTTGATGTGTCGCTCTTTGCTGAGTGTAGATTGGCAGGGTTTTGTTTACGACTGCGATTTTAATCAGATGCTGGAATTGCCCGTATTGGCGAGTGATTCTCGGTTGCACCTGCGTGATTTGCTCGATTGCAATAGTTTGGCTGGCCGCGCGATCGTTACCGGTGAGCATTGCTATGGCTGTGCGGCAGGGCAGGGTAGTAGTTGCGCTGGTGCCCTTTAGGGGTGCACGACCTATCCTATAGTTTTGTTATTCCGACGCTGAATGAGGAAACCAGCGTTGAAAGACTACTGCAGCAATTACGCGCGCGCTTTCCCAATGCCCAGCTGGTAGTTGTAGACGGCGGCAGTCGAGACGATACCCGCGCTCTAGCGCGTCCTCTTTGCGATAAGTTGATAGAGAGTGCTCCCGGCCGGGCCCGGCAGATGAACCTGGGAGCGCAGCAGGCATCTGGGGAATATTTGCTGTTTCTGCATGCAGATAGCTTTCCCGGTCTAGACGAGTGCCAACTGCAGCTATACCTGGCGTCAAAGCCACCCTGGGGCTTTTGTCGGGTCTCACTGGAAGGTAAGGAAATGGTATTTCGGATAATCAGCTATTTTATCAATGCGCGTTCGCGAGCGACTCGGGTGGCTACCGGTGACCAGATGTTGTTTATCCATAGAGACTTTATGCAGCGAGCAGGGGGCTTCGATGACATACCATTAATGGAAGATGTCGCCTTTAGCAAACGCCTGCGCAAGTTGGCACCTCCGCAGTGGATTAAAGAACCTGTGGCGACCTCCAGCAGGCGCTGGCGGGAGGCTGGGGTGTTGCGCACGGTAGTAAAGATGTGGGCCTTACGATTTGCCTATTTCATCGGCGTATCACCCCAGCATCTCTGGCATTACTACTACGGGGACGATTAAGTTGGAGGACGTTTTGTTTATTCAGTTTGCCCGCGAACCCCTGCCGGGCTTGGTGAAGACCCGAATGTTGCCTGAATTGAGCCCAGAGCAGGCCTGCGACTTACACAGTGAGCTGGTTTATTGGACCAGTCAGGTCCTCACTGGCGCTAACCTGGGTCGCGTGGAGCTATCGGTGGCGGGCAACATGGCCTCGCCTTTGTTTCGACAGTGCGAGGACCTGGGAGTAAAAGCGTTGACGCGTCAGGTGGGGCAAGACCTTGGCGAGCGTATGTACAATGCACTGGCCGAGGGGCTTGAGCGTTTCTCCAAGGTTATTCTTGTGGGTAGTGATAGCCCGCAAATTGACAGGGACTATCTGCTGGGCGCTATTGCCGCGCTCGATGATTCAGAAGTAGTGCTGGGGCCCGCGCAAGACGGCGGTTATGTTTTGATCGGCGTTCGTAAGCTGGACAAACATTGGTTTGAGGGAGTTGAGTGGGGTTCCGCTACCGTCTATGCAAAAACACTGGAAGGTTTCGCGCTGACATCAGCACAATGGCAGCACCTGGAGGTGTTGCGGGATATCGATAGGCCAGAAGACCTGCCCATTTGGCGGGCAATCGTGGCAAACAGGACGTAAACGCGAGGGCCGGAGCCTTCGAGTCAAGCCAGTGCCATTTCTCCGGTTTCTATTGCGGACGTTTCCGTTGCCAGGCCAGCGCGTTGGTAGAGCAACCAGGCAATTGCAGTGCAATAGCTCAGGTTGGTCTGCAACTCACCGTCTGGATCGCTCAGGAAGGCCCGTTGGCTTGCCAATCCCCTGACACGACTCGCCATGTCTGGATTGAAAGCTAAATAGCGATCCCACAAATCTCGATGTTGAGATGTCGTGATGTGGAATAGCCCGAGGCCATCGTTGCGTGCGGAGAAGAGTCCCAGGTCGGGGGCATCTACTGCGGCGTTGAGCAAGAAAGACTCGCTCGCCGGCGTCCATTTTCCTAAATATTTGAGAGTAGGCCTAATGACCTGGTCTCTCAGGTGTTCCGCGGTTACGTACATAACCCACTACCTCGCAAGGAAGCCAATTCCATCAGATACTGCCGTTTCACTTATGGTTATTGTGTGGCCCGGTTATTGTTGCGAGAAGTATCCCGTTTCTCCGCAGTTCCGTGCTCACAGGGTACTTTTTAACACAAGAAAAAATAAAATCCAATAAAAATAACGCCTTGCGTGATGTAATTAATAAATATTTCGGGAAGAGTGCGTAACTTGGACAAATCAGAGTTCAATTGAGGCAATACTGATCGACTCTGGCGATAAATCATCGATTAAATTGGTAGTAAAAGTGCGCTAAATGTTCCTATTGTCCATAAAATTGTTCATCCTCCAGAAATTTTGACCTGAAAGCCACGTTTTTCGAGCTCTGCTTTTATCATTTCGCGCTGATCGCCCTGAATTTCGATGTTTTCATCTTTTAGAGCGCCGCCGACGCCGCATTTCTGTTTCAAAGCTTTGGCCAGTGCCTTTAATTCGGCGCCCGCCAGGGGTATACCCTTCACGACTGTCACTGCTTTGCCGCCTCGGCCCTTCGTCTCCCGGTGCAGTCGAACCACGCCATCGCCAATGGAGGCGGGTCTGTCATTTGCGCACACACATTCAGTGACCGATCGGTGGCATTGGGGGCACAACCTTCCGCCATCGGTTGAATAAACAAGCCGTTGCGGTGATTTTTTTGCTCTGCTCATAGGTCTGCCGTGTCAATGTGCGGTGCGGGGCAGTATATTAGCCCGCTTGATTATGGCAACAGGTGACGCAGTCGATGTCTGAAATAGAAGAGCTAGTGCAGCAAATGGTCGAGTTGCAAACCCAGGTTGCGTTTCAGGAAGACACCGTCAGCGTGCTGAACAACGCAGTCACAGCCCAGCAAAAGGAGATATTGGTCTTGCGTGAGCAGTTGGAACTGTTGAAACAGCGTCAGGACGAAACCATTGCCCAGGTGGATCAGGCTGGGCCGGTGGTGGATGAGAAGCCACCTCACTACTAGGTGAATAACGATTTGAATCAACAGGAGAGTATCAATGGCAGAAGTAGGACAGATGGACACGCCAGAACAGGCGGAGTTCAGGCAGAGCGCTCGCGCCTGGTTAGAGGACAACCGTCCGGCCGATCCGATAGTGAGGTTGCCGCTGACTCCATTAGAAATAATGACCGAGGGTCAGCTTAGTTATCTACAGGCTTGGCAGAAAGCGGCTTACGATGCCGGTCTGGTTGGCTGCGATTACCCGGTAGAGATGGGTGGCGGCGGCAAGAACGATTGTCAGCGTATCGCCAATGAGGAAATGCTCGCGGCGCGCACGCCTTATATGCCCAATGTGATCGGTTTGGGAATGGCGGCCCCTACGGTTTTTTATCATGGCCAGGAAGCGGTCAAGCAGCAGTTGTTGCCGCGACTGTTTTCTGGTGAAGATATCTGGTGTCAAGGCTTTAGCGAGCCCGGTGCGGGGTCTGACCTGGCCAGCGTACAGACCTTTGCTGAGCGCAAAGGCGATAAGTGGGTAATTAACGGACACAAGGTGTGGACCTCTCTCGCTCACTTTGCCGATTGGATGATTCTGCTATTGCGCACGGATAAGTCGGTGAAGCACGACGGTTTATCTTATTTTGTGGTGCCCATTCGTTCAGCATTGGGCAAAGGCGTGACCGTCCGGCCGCTAATCAAAATGACAGGCGAGACAGGGTTTAATGAAGTCATTTTTGAAGATCTGGAAGTCGATGACGGGTATCGCCTGGATGAGCTTGGCAAAGGTTGGCAGGTGGCCATGACTACCCTGCTGCATGAACGTGGGGCAGGGGATCTGGTGACACCGCGCTCCGGCGGTATGAAAAACAAGTCCAGTCACGTGAGCAACGCATCTTCGCTGATAAGTTTGGCCAAACGCACCATTCGCAGCGGCTCAACGGCAGCTGATGACCCATTGCTGCGTGATCGAATGATGCAGCAACTTGTCAGAGAGACGGGGATGGCGGCAAGCCAACGGCGTACTCGGGTGACAGCATTGCAGGATCATCCGATGCGATTACCGCTGCAAAACAAGCTACTAATGAGTGAAATTGCCCAGGACACGGCGGGCATTGCCACGGAGGTCGAAGGTGCAGCAGCGTCATTGTATCTTGCCGATGATGCGGCGCCCGATGGCGGGCAGTGGCCAATGGCTTACATGAACTCGTTTGGTTTTACGATTGCAGCGGGTACCAGCGAGGTGCAAAAAAATATTCTTGGCGAGCGCGTGCTCGGCATGGCCAAGTCCAAGTAGGGGAACAAAAAAGATGTCACAACCTGATGATTTCGGATTTACCGAAGAGGCAGCGCTGTTGAAAGAGTCAGCGCGTAAATTTTTTAATGAAAAGTTCACTGCAGACGTGTTGCATAACATGGTGGCGGGTGATCCTTCACCAGACCGCGCACCGCAGGTGCAATGGGACGAAGACATATGGCAGCAAATGGTTGATCTTGGCTGGTCGCTTTTGGCCGTGCCCGAAGCTCAGGGCGGTGTTGGAATGCCGCTGGTAGGCGTTGCGGGTCTGGTAGAGGAGTTAGGACGCGCGGCGTTCCCCTGTCCGCTGTTATCAACCCTGGCAGCCAGTTACATCCTCAGTGCCTGCGGTAGTGAGGGCGAACCTGCGCTTACCGAGATCGCCGAGGGAGCAACGGCCACTCTGGTGTTTGCTGATGAAAATGGTTCCCTGGAGCCAAAAGCTACCCCTATTGGCGTGAGCTCGGGCAATCTCGATGGGACCGGTTATTTTGTGCAGGATGCGGGTAAGGTCAGCCACCTTCTGGTTTGTGCGCGTTCAGATTCGGGACTGTCCCTGCACTGGCTGGGAACTGATGCTGCCGGCGTGGAGCGCACACAAGATAGTATTGTCGATTTAACCCGAGACCAGGCCCACATACATTTTAATAATGCGCAGGCACAGCAGGTCTCTGCCGATGCTTCCGCGGCACTTGAGCAGGCATTGCCTGCACTGTGGACGCTCTATGCGGCAGACATGGTCGGCGCGGGAGAGTGGTTGCTGCAGACCACTGTCGACTACGTTAACGCCCGTCAGCAATTCGACAAGCCCCTGGGTTTCTTCCAGGCGGTGAAGCACCCGCTGGTGGACGTCATGGTTATGATTGATCAGGCCAAGTCCCTGGTTTACAACGCGGCCTGCGCGGTTGACTGTGAGCCTGAAATGGCGCGGCAATACGCTCACATGGCTCAGGCATCGGCCTCCGACATGGCTGACTATTCGGGTAGTCGGGCGGTGCAGTGCCATGGTGGTATTGGTTTTACCTGGGAGTGTTATGTGCATTTGTTTTTCAAACGACAGCGGCACAGTCAAATGCTTTGGGGAGATGGTCCTTGGCATCGCGCCCGCCTGGCGGAAATTGTTATCGATGCGGTTGCTTGATTGCTATTAGCGTAAAAGGAAAGAACGGATGAACTGGAAAACAACGGCCCTGGTGCTGGGCGTCCTCATTGTTGGTGTTGCCATTCTTGCAAAGATGGCCACCCGGCTGCCTGCGCCGCCCGATCATCAGGTGTTTATTAATGGTGATGTGCTCACCATGGACGCAAGCAGTCGGATTGTGGAGGCGGTATCGGTTCGCGGCGAACGGATTGAGGCTGTGGGTAGTACTGATGAAATCATGGCGCTGGTGAGTAACCAGACCGAGGTTGTTGATTTGCGTGGACGCACCTTGATGCCCGGTTTCATTGACGCCCATGGACATTTTCCGGGATCAGGAATGAGCGTGATTGCGGCAGACTTGACCAGTCCTCCGGTGGGTAACAAGCAAAGCATGGAAGAGGTGCTTGCAGCGCTCAAGGAGCGGGCGGCATCGATAGAGCCCGGCAAGTGGGTGTCTGGTTTTGGTTATGACGACACGCTGCTGGCAGAGCAGCGCCATCCTACCCGAGCTGAACTCGATGAGGTGTCTACTGAGCACCCGGTTGTGGCAATGCATGTTTCCGGACACATGGTAGTAGTCAACAGCATGGCATTAGAGCTGGTCGGTATTTCGGCAGAAACAGAAAACCCGGTCGGTGGTGTTATTGCGCGTCGGGAAGGGAGCCGGGAACCTAATGGATTACTGGAAGAGAACGCGCGCCTCGGGGTCGTAGACGCCATGCAGGACACGGGCGTGCTCGCTGTTTATCAAATGATAAAAAAAGCAGTACGCGATTACGCCCAGGTGGGCGTCACTACCGCCCAGTCTGGTGGAACCTCGGTGATGCTTTCCGACGGCTTATCGCTGTTCAGTAAGCTGGGCGTTATCCCCCAGCGGCTGGTGCTTTTCGCTTTTGACACCGAATTTGCAGAGTTGATCGATGCTGGCGAGTTCGACCCGCAGAAGTACTACTCAGACAGAGTCAGGATGCCCGCGGTTAAATTGGTTGCCGATGGCAGTATTCAGGGGTACACCGGCTATTTGAGTCATCCCTATCACATGCCCTTCAAGGGGGATGAGTCCTACCGTGGTTATCCCTCTATTTCTAGAGAAGTCTTGTTTGACCGGGTGCAGCGATTGCACGGTCTGGGCTACCAGTTGGCCATCCATGGCAATGGTGATGAGTCTATTGAAGACATACTCGATGCCTTTGAAGCGGCTCAGCAGGCTCATCCGAGAGACGACGCCCGCATGATTCTAATTCACTCGCAGATGGCCCGTGAGGACCAGATTGCGAGGATGAAGGGTCTGGGGGTGACGCCGAGCTTCTTTTCTGCACACACCTATTATTGGGGTGACCGGCATCGGGATATCTTTATGGGGCCAGAGCGTGCCGCGGCCATGAGTCCCGCGCGTTGGGCCCAGCAATACAAGCTTCGGTTTAGCTCCCATATGGATACGCCGGTTACCCCAATGCTTCCGCTGCAGGCCGTGTGGAGTCAGGTGTACAGGCTTAGTTATGGTGGCGATGTGATAGGAGAAGATCAGCGCATTGATGTGATGTCTGCTCTGCGGGCAGTGACTATTGACGCAGCATGGCAGGTGTTTCAGGAAGATCGTGTTGGCTCGCTGGAAGCGGGAAAGTTGGCCGATATGATCATACTTTCAGCGAGTCCGCTGGCCGACCCCATGTCTATGCGAGACCTGAAAGTGGAGCGAACGCTAATAGGCGGCGCCACAATTTATCGTAGGCAGTAGCCCTGTTCTCATCCCTCTTTGGGGTAGGGCAGGCGGCTTTTCAGTCGCCGTCGTTGCCTCTGGGAGGGCATTGATATATAACTATGCAAACGGCCTGAGTACTCTGACAACTTGAGCTGTTTGCAACCAAAAAAGGGTCCCAAACAGCAATCTATGTACCGCTATAGTTTAGACAATGCCGTCACTTACACCTCCGAAGACTTCGTCCTATTCAGGGAGTCTCCTTTTGCCTGTTGGATGGAACGTCTCACTCTCGAAAACCCCGATCACGGTATTTTACCCGATAGTCATAGCGTCCCCCCCAGTAATTACATGCAGCGGCAGGATGAATTGGCCGATACTCTGCGGGCAGAGGATAAGAACGTCAGGCTGGTCGACTGGGATGCAGTGGAAGTGGATCGACGCGCTGCCACGCTTCAAGCTATGCGCAAGGGCGTGGATTATATTGTTAACGGTCAACTGGCGCTGGGACCTCTCTCGGGCTCTGCCAACCTGTTGATGCGCACCAGCGGATTTTCCGAACTGGGAAATTATCTCTATATCCCTTGCGATACCCAGGCCAAGACCACGCTCAATTCCGCATTCAGGCTGTGCTTCCTGGCCGACTTGCTGCACAGCCTACAGGGGCAGCTTCCGCCTCAGATGCTGATAATTAGAGGTGGCTCCGACCTGGTGCCACTGCATACCGAAGACCATGTTTATCATTATCGGGCTGTTAAACAGCGCTTTATGCAAACCATGCGAGACTTTCGCAAGCACCGCATGCCCGATCCCGCTGAATCTGCTCAGTTCGGTCGATGGTCGGAATGTGCAAACGAGGTTTTGAAACAGCGAGCACTGCGCGGTGAAGAGCCAGTAGAGGATGCCGGGGAAGAGCAAGAACAAATGGTTCCACTGCCGTTGGTCGCTGCGGCTTCTGCTCAGGTGCCTGAGCAAACGGAGGTGCAATCTGTTGAGAGTGCCAGCGATGCAAAATATTCGGCTAAAGGAATTCAGGTAGGAGACACCCTGGCGATGCAAGCCAGGCAACTGTCGCCCAAGGCCTTGAAAGGAGACGACTCTGGTGCTGTTACGGCCATGTCCGCCTCGGTGGCCAATGTGATGGACGTGGCTCTGCAGAATCTCGAGTTTATTGGCAGTAGCGGCGGGCCGCCTAACATTGGCGAGCCACTCGCTCCAATCGCAAAAGACAAGGCTGATGCGTCTGCTGTTTCGCAGACCATGCCACCAGTATTACAAACGGCTGGTAATGAATATGAAGTCGATTGTGTCGATGATTCCGATTATGCCTTGCCTGTTGAGCCTTCGGAATTTATTGGGATTCGATCTTCAGTTGTGGGTACATTGCCACCTGAGTCGACTGACACGCTCGAAGAGCCAGAAATACCCGCTACTCGGCCTTTTTCCAGCAGTCTTAACACTAGCGATTTTCAGGACAGTTGAGCACGACCTTCATCGCAGCTTGCGGAAACAGTCACTCACTTCTTTGATGAATATTTGAGGTTGCTCGAAAGCGGCAAAATGCCCGCCTTTTTCCAGCTCATTCCAGTGCACAATATTGCTAAAGCGCTTAGCTGCCCAGCGACGGCTGGAGCGGAAGATTTCACAGGGGAAGATAGAGCAGCCCACAGGCATGTCAATGGGCGCGAGGTTGGGTTGATTAAAGCTTTCCCAATAAAGCCGTGCGGAACTGCCAGCGCAATTGTTCAGCCAGTAGAGCATAACGTTGTCTAGCAGCTCGTCTTTACTCAAAACGTTTTCAGGGTGCTTTACGCCATTTTTTTCGCAATCTGTCCACGCATAAAACTTTTCAACTATCCAGGCCATTTGCCCAACGGGCGAATCTGCAAGGCCATAGCTAATCGTTTGAGGGCGGGTTGATTGTTGTTTGGAATAGCCTGAATCGTGATCATTATAAAAAGCCATTCCTTCAAGCGCAGACTGCTCAAGTGGAGTCAGGTCGTTCATGGTTTCGGGGTCGGGAGCGACGATGGGCATATTGATATGAATGCCGGCGCAGTGTTTTGTTTCAGTCTGCCCCATACTTTGGGTCACCATGGAGCCCCAGTCGCCGCCCTGGGCTACGTAGGAATCGTATCCAAGTTCAGCCATGAGCTTGCCCCACATCGCTCCGATTTTTTCAACCTTGGTTCCGGTAGTCGTTGGCTTGCTGGAAAAACCAAAGCCGGGGAGTGACGGCGCTACCACGTGAAATGCGTCAGCCGGGTCTCCGCCGTATTGCTCCGGCTGTGCCAAGGCGTCAATGATTTTATGAAACTCGATCACCGACCCTGGCCAGCCGTGGGAAATAATTAACGGAAGGGCATTAGCGTGCGTGCTGGTGCGATGTATAAAATGAATGTCCTGGCCGTCTATGCTTGCCATATAGTTTGGCCAGTTGTTCAGCATTGTTTCACAACGTCGCCAGTCGTAGTCTTTGACCCAATACTGTGCGAGCTCACGGGAGTATTCCAGGGGCATGCCTTGGTCCCACCCTTTGCAGGTCTCTGAATCTGGCCATCGGGTGCTGCTGATGCGTTTGTGCAGATCCTCAAGTGCTGTATCTTCAATGGCAATCTGGAAAGGGCGGATGCTTGCGGTCATGGCGATATCCCTAAGAATCATGGGGTGAGTGAAGCTACTAACCAAGTGAGGAACACGAGTGGAAATGTCGTGTTTTTCTACATAAGTTTGCAGCAATTCGACAATAATGGTCTAAACTAGCATTATTACTATAACCTACTAGTATATTAAACAAAGACACGCTGGATGAACTCGTGACCCACGAGAACATTGCCAGTCAAGGTTACAGGAGAAACCACGGCGTTATATGTCGGTGAAGGTGCGTTCATTAGCTATCCGCACGGTAGAATTACTCAGTTACAGCACTGGGTTAATTTTAACCGGCTTCTTTGCTATTCAGCTTGCTCAGGGCGAGGTGGAAAGGCAAGGGGCGATCAGTGCTTTTGAAGATCAGGCGATGCTTGCTAGTGTCGCGACGCAAGACCCTCTGGACCAACCCTCTTTTAAAGAACCAGCACAGCCGGATATGAGCTTGTGGGCCCCGGGTCGCGTTGTTGACTACCAAAGTAGCCTTGGCGTCGAACTACCACCGATTATGGGAGTGTTGGAAGTCCCCTCGGTTGAATTAGAAGTCCCTATTTACCAGACTGCTTCCGACCAAGTGATGGATCGTGCTGCCGGCGTTATCGATGGAATGGCGTATCCCCATGAGGGCGGCAATATTGGCATTTCAGGCCACAGGGATGGTTACTTCAGGGTGCTTAAAGACGTGCAGGTGGGCGACACCATCACGCTGCAAACGCTGGAAGGAGAAAAGAGATTTAAAATTGATGCGACGACGATAGTCGATAAAGCCGACACCACGTTGCTCAAAGATACCCGTGATCAGACTGTTACCCTGGTCACTTGTTACCCGTTTTACTTTGTCGGGCATGCGCCTCAGCGATTCATCGTCACAGCGTCACTCGACACAACCTATGTCAGACACAACTAAGGAGGATTTGACATGAATAAGAAGATAGCAATCGCAGTAGGTATGGCCCTGTCAGTATCAGCGGGTTCGCTGATGGCTCAGGACGAAGCAGCAGCTAGCGCAGTAACCTGTGCAGACCTGAACTGGTCTGCAGAAGTTCTGGCGCTGAATCCCGATATCGCAGCAATGTGTCAGTCGGTTTATGAGAAGGATGGCAAAATGTTCGCGAAGGCGTCCATTGAAGTTGTTCGCGTACGCGGCAATCGCATGACATTCCGTTCGCTGCACACAGACGGCACTATGGGTGACAGCCGTTCTGTTCAGCTTGACAGTGCATGGCGCGCTGAAATCGGTGGACGTAGCTACCGTGCCAGCGACCTGATGCGTGGTCAGCAGTTGAACGTTTACCTGCCTGAAGATCGTTTCGCGCTTGCCGTGACCGATGCAGATGGTCCTGATGAAGGTGATTTGGTAGTGATCGAGGAAGAAGTGGTAGAAATGCCTACTACTGCCTCACCACTGTTCCTGATCGGTGCGGTCGGCGGTGCTTTCCTGGCACTGGGCGGAATGCTTAGCGGTATTCGTCGTCGCTTCTCCTGAAGCTTGAACTGAAAAAAACCGAAGGGGCCTAAGGGCCCCTTTTCTTTGCTACTCCTCTTCTACCCAGACCTTTCTTAAGGGTTCTCCAAAGTCATCATAAATAATCTTTCGGCGAGGACGCGGCAGTCTACTGCGCGTGCGAGTCGGCTTGCGTTTGAACCGCTCCTGCCGACGAGCCTCTATGGCCGCGACAACTTCGGGAACCAACGTACGCGTTGCTTTGGGTTCGACGAACAATGCCTGATTGAGAAAAACGGGGGGTTCTCCCGCTTCTTTACCGCTGATTCCGCGCGGGATGTCCTCCACAGTGCCTCCGCCATTGAGAAAGCGCTTGGTTTCTCGTTCCAGTTGGGCTCTGATCTCTGCTTTTGATACCGGCTTTTTCACTGTTCCCTTTGCGTTTGTTGCTGCAGCATGACCGTTAATCTTTCATTATACCCGGCGTTTGTCCAGATTACAGGGCGGTAGAGCTTAGGAACTCACGTCGCCGCCTGGCGTTTGCACCATCGGCTACCAGTGACACTTGTCCATTTTTTATTTCGATACCCAGCTGCGCGAATAGGGACGCGTAAGGGGGCATTTTGCGCGACTGATAAACCTTCTGGTAGAGCTCGCTGAACATTTCCTGATCCGTACTAGCGTCAAGGTGGGCGATAATTTCGGCGACGGATAGGGACTGTGCAGCACAGCAACTGTTGAGCTGCTTGAGTGCATTGTCCATGCTGTATGCTCCATTGCTCTTTGCCCGTAGGCTGATATCGGCAGCAAAAAAATACCAGGCGCCGGACCAGTAAACGCGCATATAACCACCTTTCTCTCGCATTTGCTGATTGACTGACAATAGAGTTTGACCATCAAACCGGTCATCCGCTTTACCGCGGGCAAATCCATCGTATAGCTTCTGCCACATTTGCTCTTCGCTGAGCACGCCAACTCGGGCCTGCAACAGGTTTTGATAGTAGCTTGCCAGTCCTTCACTGAACCAGGTATCACCCCAGCCCCGGTAGGGTAATAGCAAGTGGGCAACCTCGTGATACCCCGTCCATTCATGCTTGAGGGTGTCAGCGCTGGCGCTGGACAGAACGTAAAATGCAACTCTGTCGATTTTCTCGCGATGAACCTGTGCCCAGGGTATGGGGTCGTCAATGCTGCCGGAGACCGGCTCGACATCGATGGCCCAACGTTCACGCGGCCAATGCCCATAGACAAGTGTGAGACTGTGAGCAAGGTGCTCGATCCATTGGCTAATTTGAGCGCGGCTCTGTTCAGGAAAAAGTTCGCTGATATCGACTTCCAGTTCGCGCTTGCCCTCATCGAAAAGCACCGTAGCGTTGGCAACAGGTGTCGTCCAACCAAAAGCCGGTGTCAGCACCAGGGCCGCTATCAGTGTGAGTGACCTAATCACTGGGCTGGGTAGGCTCTTCAAAGCCGGCCAAAGAGGCCATGCGCGCAAACAACTCGAAGATGTCAGTCATTGTCTGCTCGCCCGAAAACTCCCGGTACAAGCTGTCGACATTCACCGCAATACGCTCGGGGTCCGACCAGGACGAGTATTCGCTTAATTCGATGTCGCGCGCAGCCTCAAAAGCGCCCATGCCCGAATCATAGCGTTGTCGCGCCTCATCGCGCACATACTCAAGGTAGTGGCGAACTTTGCTAACGCCGGCTTTGTCGGTCAATGGACCGTGCCCGGGTACGATATGCTCCACATCCATTGCTTCGATGAGCTGACAGGCCTTGATCCAGTTAGCCACTGGCCCTTGCCACATAACAGGGGTGCCTTCTATGAATAGAATATCGCCAGTGAAGACTGTGCGGTCCCTGGGGGAATACACCAGCACATCGCCGCGAGTGTGTGCCGGGCCAACTTCTATGAGCTGCACTGGTTTGTCGCCAACTTGCAGGGCAAGCTCGCCCTCAAACGTGCGATTCGGTGGCGTATGGCATATATCATCGAAGCGAAATTGCCCGAAACAGGCGAGAAAGTACTGACCAACAGCGCCCATGTCCGCCGCTGCCTCAACGATGGCAGCCATAGCCTCTGGCGGTAATTCCGCCATCTCGGCGGCCGAGGCTGTGGAGGCAATAATCTGGGCACCGCTCACTAACTCGTTACCATGACAATGATCGCCATTAGCGTGGGTATTGACCAGGGTGTCGATATTATTCGCCAGCGGCTCCGCGGCGCGCATGCGCTTGAGCATTTCGCTGGTTAGCCGAAGATCGTAGAGCGTGTCTACCAGTAAGGACTCCTCGCCATCGGCAATAAGTCCAGCATTACTCCAGCCCCAGCTGTTGCTGTGAGCCAGCCAGGCCCAAGCACCGTTGCCCAAGTTGTTCAGCCCCTCTGCCATGCGCACTCCCCGTGTTTATCGTGGTCTCCACACATGGTAACGCGATGAGCAAGGAGACGGGAGGGTGAAAGTGTTGTTTTCAGCCACCTCCAGCTCTGGTTTAATGCACAGCTGTGAATTCGGGAATGTTAAATGAACGCCATACGCTCGCTGCTGGTTTTTACCTGGATCGTGCTTACCGTGATTCCAGTGGGCCTGGCATTGGTGCTGAGCTCATTGTTTCTCGACGATAAGAAGCTGTGGTGGTGGTTTGCAGTGCCTTGGCTCAAAGGGGTTATCGGAGCCGCACGATTGGTGGGCGGTGTTCAATATCGGTTGCATGGAGAAGAAAATCTTCCCGCAGCCGACGACATGCGCAGGGTGATCCTTTGCCCCAAGCACCAATCCACGTGGGAAACCTTCTTTTTTCCCAGCATGACGTCTCATCCGCTGTCATACGTATTCAAGAAAGAACTGTTGCGCATACCCGTATTCGGCTGGTGCATGGGTTGCCTGAATATGGTCCATATAGATCGTAGCAAGCGCTCTGAAGCCTGGGCCAAGGTGGCGGAGCAAGGGCTTGAATTAATGGATCAGGGGAAGTGGATCATTATGTTCCCTGAGGGAACACGCACTGAACGCGGAACCAAAGGTGCATACAAGGTGGGAGCATCGCGACTGGCAGTGGCTACCGGAGCCTGCGTCATTCCGATCGCCGTCACCTCTGCACGTTGCTGGCCGCGCCGGTCTTTTTCCTTTATTCCAGGAATTATCGATGTCTCTATTGGTCAGCCTGTGTATGCCGATGGCAGGGAGCCGGGCGAGCTAATGGAAGAGATCGAACGCTGGATTGAGGCGGAGATGCGGCGCCTCGATGCTGAGGCTTATCAATAGCGAGGGGGTGTAAGCCGGCTTAGGAAAGGGCTTTTTCCAGAGACTTACAAAGGGCTTTGAGAATCCTGATGCGAGCATAGTACTTGTTGTTCCCTGCCACCAGCACCCAAGGCGCTTCTTCGGTATCAGTTTGCTCGATCATCTGGTTAACCGCTTTTTCGTAGGCTGGCCATTTTTCCCGATTACGCCAGTCCTCGTCAGTGATCTTATGGCGCTTGTGTGCCTCTTCCTCGCGGTCTTTAAATCGCGCTAACTGTTCCTCCTTGCTGATATGAATCCAGAATTTGACGACGACGGAACCGTGTTCTGAGAGCTCCTGTTCAAAATCGTTGATTTCGCCATAGGCTCGTTTCCACTCTTCTTCTGCCGCAAACTGCTCCACACGCTCGACCATGACTCGACCGTACCAGGAACGATCGAACAAGGTAGCCCGGCCATCCCGTTGAAGTTGCCGCCAGAAGCGCCAGGAATATTGGCGGGCGTGTTCTTCATCACTAGGCGCCGCAATTTGTACCAGTTTGTAAAGGCGGGGATCTATTGCGCCTGTGACCCTGCGTATTGCAGACCCCTTGCCTGCGCCATCCCAGCCTTCAAACACTGCCACCAGCGACTTTTTCTGGTTATAAGCTATCCAGGCCAGGTCTTGCAGCCGGCTCTGATATTTACGTAACTCTCGCTTGTACTCATCCTTTTGCAGGCTTTCGTCCAGGTTGATGCTGGCCAAAAAATCATGTGGCTCTGGTAGCCCAGGCACCTGTGTCAGCTGGGCTATGTTGTTCAAGCGGCTGTTGATGGCGTCACGAATGATTTCACCCGCGTTGATTTCTCGATGATAGCGATCCTCACCATTAACAATATGCCAGGGGCACTGCTCGGTTTGGGTGTTTTCAATAAGCTCTTCATAGATTGCGAGGGTTTGGTCGTACTTGCCTTGCAGTTCATAGGGGTGCTCGGTGACACGAGGAATTTGCTGTTTGCGGGGGGCCTTTTCCTCAAGTTGACGTTGTTGGGTAGCCTCAGATACGTGCAGCCAAATTTTTATGACCACCGCGCCGTCATCGCTAAGGTGGCGCTCAAAATTACGTATCTTGCGGCAAGTGTGCTCGAACTCCGCGTCGACAATATTGCCTAGCAGTCGTGTTTGAGTCGCCTGCGTGTACCAGGACCCAAGAAATATTCCTATCCGACCCCTGGGCGGCAACTTCTGCCAGTACCGCCAGAAGTAGGGTCTGCTCTCTTCTTCGTCGGAATGCTCCCAATAAGTGTTGGTATCTATGCCGCTGGGATCCATCCACTCATTCAAGCGGTGTACCAATACTCCTTTGCCTGAACCGTCCAGACCAGCGAGCACAATGATCACCGGGTGCCTCGAGCCTTGAAGGGAAAACTGACTTTGTAACAGTTGCTGACGCAGTGCCAGGGCGCGTTTCTCGAAACTGGACTTGTTCATTGGAGCGTGCACTTCAATCGTGTCGAACATTAAAAAATAGCAATCCATCGTTGGCAGCAGATAGTGCTATTTTAGCGTATTTTTGCGAAGTTGATCTGACTATAATAAACGGAACGAAAGGAACTCCTTATATGAGCTTATACGAAAAACATATTCTTCCTCGTTTTATTAATTGCGCTTGCAGCGCCAAGCCAATGATGAAACAGCGTGAAAAAGTGGTGCCGAGGGCTAGGGGTACTGTGCTGGAAATAGGCATCGGTACCGGCCTGAACCTGCCGTACTACGATTCAGCGAAGGTACAAAAAGTAATTGGTCTGGATCCTTCAGAAGAATCTTGGGAACTGGCCGGAGAGCGGGCCGCTCATCTTGATTTCGATATCGAGTTCATTGGTTTACCCGGGGAACAGATTCCACTGGATGATGATTCAGTGGATACCGTGCTGGTGACTTACTCGCTCTGTACGATTCCGGACCCGGTAGCGGCACTCGCGGGTATGGCCAGGGTGCTGAAGCCCGATGGAGAGCTGATTTTTTGTGAACATGGCATCGCGCCGGACGCCTCGGTCGTTAAATGGCAAAACAGGGTGAACGCCCTATGGGGCAAGCTTGCCGGCGGCTGCCATTTGAATCGTGATATTCCTGGCTTGTTAGCACAGGGTGGCTTCTCAATAGAGGCGCTGGAGTCGCAATATCTGCCCGGTACGCCAAAAATCGCCGGCTATAATTATTGGGGTGGTGCAAGGGCAGTTTGATTAAACAGGCGCGTCAATTTCAATCAGCGCTGTTGCTTGCCTCGCTCGCCCTGTCGCCTTTTGCGGCGGCGCAGATGCTCGATGTTCAATTAAACGGACTGGAAGGCGAGTCCCGCGATAATGCGCTCGCCTGGCTTGGTGTTTCTCCGGAAACTTCCCAGGCTCGCGCTAATTATCTGTATTCGGCACAGCGAAAAGTAGAAAAAAGCCTGCAAGCGCTAGGGTACTACCGCGCTCGCGTGGAACTTGAACTTACTCGCAGCAAAGAACCTTGGTCTCTAGTCATCAGCGTAGAGCCCGGGGAGCCCGTTCTGCTGAGGCAGGTGGATGTTCGGTTGCTGGGTGACGCAGTTAATGACCCCGCATTTGCAGAGTTACTTGAAACGTCGCCACTGCAGGGCGGTGATGTCCTCAATCATGGTGTCTATGACCGCTTTCGTCGCAGTCTGACGTCACTAGCCCGTAGGCGAGGCTATTTTGAAGGCGCGTTTTCCCAGGCTCGCGTCGAAGTCGAGCCTGTGAGTGGTGTCGCTGACGTGTCTTTGCTCTACGACAGTGGCAAACGGTTCAATTTTGGCGCGATTAGCTACGATCAGGATATTATTCACGAATCGCTGTTGTCTCCCTTACTGCTAATTGAGCAAGGCGAGCCTTTCGATCAGAAAAAATTGCGCGACACTCAGATTCAGCTGCAGCGCACCGGCTACTTTTCCACTGTCATTCTGCGACCCATAGTTGACATGGTAGACGATGGTCAGGTGCCTTTGGAACTGAATCTCTTTCCCGCCAAGCAACACAGTTTTGACCTTGGCGCGGGCTTTAGTACAGACACGCGTGAACGACTTTCGTTTACCTGGCGCACGCCCAAACTAAATGCCTATGGTCACCGACAGGAAACACGCATTCAATATTCCGACGTTAACCCCAGCGGGCGATTGACTTATAGCATACCCGTGTCTCACCCTCTGGATGATGTAGTGCAGTTCACCGCGAGGCTGGAAGATAACGAATTTGGTGACCTGGATAGTCGCCAGAAGGAACTTGGAATCCGTCGTGAGTTGCGCAAGAGCGACTGGATTTATAGTTATTCGCTTCGAGGGCTGGATGAGGCATGGAACTCTGAAGGCATTGATCGTCAAAATGATTATTTGTTGCCGGGCATTTCTCTGTCCCAGCGACTTCACGGCGGTTCGCTGGTCAATCCCGCGAGCGGGTTTAGTCATTGGTATCGTGCGGAAGCAGGCGGAGCCAATGTGGGCTCCGACATTGATTTGGTCAGGTTGACTGCAAATTTTGGCTTGATTCATAGCCTGGGAGAGAAGCATCGTTTTGTATTACGTTCTAATCTTGGTGCAGCTTTTGTTGAAGATGCAGATCGTGGCCAACTAGCGCCATCGCTCAATTTCTTTGCCGGTGGCGCCCAGAGTATTCGTGGCTATGGCTATCAATCAATCGGCAATGAGGTCACCGTCGAGAACGCCACTGGAAATCCGGTCAGTTTGATTGTTGGCGGCGACCGTCTTCTGACGGGCAGTGCTGAGTATCAATACAGCTTTACGCAAAACTGGCGGGGCGCAGTTTTTGTCGATGCCGGCGACGCTTTCGACGAAGGTGATTTTGAGGGGAATGTCGGTGCTGGTTTCGGGGTCCATTACGTCACCCAGGTTGGTGCCATCCGCCTGGATATTGCTAATCCGGTGACTGATGATGATCCCTCCTGGCGTATTCATCTGGCCATTGGTGCTGAGTTTTGAAGGCGCTCGCGTGGATAGCGGCGGTGTTGCTGTTGGCACTGAGCATGGTGATTGCGCTGCCGTTCTCGGCGACAGGTACGCGGTTGCTCACAGCGTGGGTGAACGATAGCGGTTTGTTGCGCGTTGAGTATGCAGGGGGCAGCCTGTTTGGAGACCTTGATCTGGATCTATTGCAGATTGAGGTCGATGGAGTGGAGTTGCAACTGGACCGAGTCAAGACGCAGCTTGACCTGGACTGCTTTTGGATTAGTACTTTCTGTTTGAACACACTTGAAGTTGAGTCTTTGACGCTGGATATCTCGGCGAGTGACAGCGAACAGGCTTCTGCGAACCCGGTTTTTTTCCAGTCCCCCTTTGCTGTGAAGATAGACAAGCTGGTGCTGGGCGCTGCCGCTATTGACTGGCCTGGCGGTAGCTGGCGACAAGCATTGATGAACGCGGAGCTCAATCTGTCTGCATCTAAGCTAGTCATTGCGTCGGTGGATATTTCTGCGCCTGTGCTGCACGTAGACGCGAGCGAAAGGGATGACTCCCAATACACGGGTTTTGATCCCAGCAAGATTTTCATCCCTCTGGATGTGTCTGTGTCGCAGTTGAACCTTATGCGACCACGATTAGAGATCGGCGACATTGAGCAGTCTCTTGACAACGTGGCTTTGAGCGGACGGTGGCAAGGCTATGACCTTACCCTAAATGAGTTGGCGGTTGCAGAAGCGGATTTAGGGCGATTTGCCACACGTGGCACTTTGACGTTTGACGACGCCTGGCCCATTAACCTGAGGGGCGAGTGGGCGATCCCGCAGCAAATAGAATCCGTCATAGTCGCGGGCCGCACGCTGGATGTGTCTTTGCGTGGCAACTTAGGCGAGTTATTGATTGCGGCGAATTCCGAAGGCTTACCCGACTTTAAGTTGTCGATGAACGCAGATCTGCTGAGCAATGGGTTGCCGCACAAAGGTGATGCTGAACTGAATTGGCCTGAGGGTTCAACCTTGGGCGAAATGCTGGCGCTGGAGGGAGCGCTAGCGTCGGCGCAAATTCTTGGTCCGGCGCAAATGCAGGTGCAGGGCACCTTGGATACTCAGGCTATCGAACTTTCAGCTCAGCTCGAGGGACTGGGCTATCAGTCGCTCGCTCTTTTGGCAAAGGGTCGTTGGGCCTCGCCCCGGTTACTGATCGAATCCCTTACGCTTAGGGATGAATCCACCGACAGTATGCTGACTGCCAGCGGCGTAGCAGAGATAGCTGAGACATGGTCGGTGCAAACAAGGGTTGAAAGCGAAGGCTTCAACCTGCCGTCGCCAGCAAACGAGGCGTTGGGCCGTTTGGACGGTGAGCTGGCGCTGTTGGCAAGCGGGAACAACTCTGGCTGGAGTGTCAGTTGGCAGGAGATGAATATCACGGGAGAGGTGAACGGTCTTGCGGCAAGCGCGCAGGGCTCTGCCGGGCTGGATTCGCGGCTTCGGCTGTTACCCGGAAAGACACGCATAGAACTCAATGGAGCACTGTTGGATATCAGCGCTCTGCAAAATGACGCGCGAGATGCCTATTTAAACCTGAAGGTAGACGATTTGGGGCGCTGGGTGACTGGTGCTCGCGGGCGGATATTGTTGCGCGGCACCGGCGGCTTTGATCGCGAGCGAATTCAATTGTCTGGAGAAGCAAGGGATTTCAAGCTTGGCGAGGTGGTGATGGACGCAGCCGAATTGTCACTGGACTACAACGGAGCCCTGGATAGCATTTCAGCTGATATTCGCTCATCGCAGATTGAAAGCCAGTCTTACCGTTTAAGTGATTTATCAGCCGAACTCAAAGGCACGCTGGCCAGTCACCGTTTGCGCCTGGCCACCCAGGGAGATATCGCAGGTCAGTTAATAGTCGCGGGCCGATGGAAAGAAGGGGAGTGGCAAGGCGAGTTGCAGCCCACAACATTGCAAACGGGTTCCGGGCCCTGGCGATTAAATGAGCCCGTTGCTCTGGCCTGGGTGGAGGAGGGTATCTTTAATGTGAATGCACATTGTTGGCGCCACAGCGAATTTGATCTGTGCAGTGAAGACGCTGAAATGGGCGCCAGCGGCGCGCTGCAGCTTAGTCTGCAAGGCGATATCAAAGCCTTCAACGGACTGTTGCCTAACGGTATGCAGCTTCAAGGCGATCTTTCATCGACCGTCGATATCGCTTGGGAACCCGAAGCCAGCTTCAGCCTCGAGGGTGCATTGAAAGCTCGGGAGCTTCGCACGACTCGTCGTTATGGAAAGGGCGAACGAGTTGATGTGACCTGGCAGGCAATCGATTTGGAATTGCAGCGTCAGGGTGCCGGACTGGCGCTTGACGCAAGAGTGTTACGAGAGGGCAGGCAGGTCTTGAGTGTCGCAGTGATACTCCCGACCAGCAGTCAGGGCCCCCTGAGCGGAGATCTGATCTTTACTGAGCTGCAATTGGCGACGCTTGTGCCGTGGTTGCCCGAGATATCCCAGCTCGCTGGCTCGCTGACTGGCAAACTGTCACTGGCAGGTAGTCCCGCAGAACCCAATGCGCAGGGTCGTTTGCGCCTTGAGCAAGCTGAGGTAGAGCTGGTCAGCAACCCTACCCAATTGAAGGCACTGGCCCTGGATCTGACGTTGAATGGTCAGAGCGCTGTGATTTCTGGCTCTGGGTTGCTCGGTGGAGGAAAAGTCGAATTAAAGGGGCAAGTACTTGCCCATCCGCAGCTGCGCGTCGAGCTGGCAGTGAGTGGCGATCACCATCAAATCCTTATGCCGCCGTCTTCCGAAATTCTGGTTTCGGAAGAGTTGACCCTGGTGCTCACCCAGGGGTTACTGGATGTACGTGGGGAAGTGCGTGTCCACGAGGGTGTTTTGCGTCATAAGGAGCTGCCTGTTGGCAGCGTTGGTCTGTCCAGAGAAGTGGTTATCGTAGACACGCTGGGCAATGTAATTGAAAACGAATCACCATTCGATGTCAGCGTCGATATCTGGCTGCGCATTCGCGATCGCTTTCGAGTTGAAGGAGAAGGGGTCAGGGCAACTCTGGGCGGCGAACTCCACGTGACGCAGGTTCCGGGAGAAGAGCCCCAGGTTTTTGGTAGCCTGAATGTGATCGCTGGCGAACTTGAGGCCTATCGCCAGCGGCTGCAGGTTCGGCGCGGCAGAATTGCCTTTACCGGCCCATCGGACAACCCGGAGCTGGATATCATGGCCGAACGGGAGATCAGGGCAGATGACGTCACGGTTGGTGCGCGCCTGCAGGGGCGTCTAGACGAGCCGGTGCTTGAGGTTTACTCCAATCCGCCCATGCCCCAGGGTGAGACCATGTCTTACCTGGTGCGAGGCAGAGG
>DS999240.1:2227-14322 GCA_000156295.1 marine gamma proteobacterium HTCC2148 | reverse complement strand
ACTGAGAGATACCTCATCTCTGGTTGGGAAGAATATAAAGCTCCACGCGACGGTTCTGGGCCCTGCCGGCAGCACTGCCATTATCGGCAATCGGCTGGTCGAAGCCCATTCCCTGTACCAACATACGAGCACGATCGACTTCGCGTGTGGCCAGATAGTCGGCGACGCTGCCGGCGCGACGCTCAGACAGCGTTTGGTTGTACTGGCGGCTTCCGGTGTTGTCGGTGTGGCCGCTGACTCGCAGGGTTGTGTCCGCATATTTTGATAACACCTGGCCAACAGAGTTAAGGACGGAATAAAAACTGCTGCGCAGGTTGTAGGAGTCGGTTTCAAAGGTGATATTGCCAGGCATTATCAGGCGGATATTGTCGCCTTCCCGCACTACCTGAACACCGGTGCCCTGTAACTCCTCTTTGAGCTTGGCCTCCTGTACATCCATGTAGGCGCCCACACCCGCGCCAACAATGCCGCAGCCCAGAGCCGCATTGCGAGCGTGCTTGCCAGAGTCAATGGCGCCAACTAATCCGCAGACAGCGGCTGCGCCGGCGCCGTAGGTAGCTGCTTTGCTGGCCTGCTGCTCGCCGGTATAGGGATTGGTCGTACATGCGGTGAGTACCAGCACTGCCGCTGCTGCGCCCAGTGGTTTGATTAAATGCATAAAATGGATCTCCTTTTGGTCTATGCTTTTCGACAACCATCCCAGGCAGCCGTTCTGTAAAATAATGTGAAAAATAATACTTTGAGACTGGTGGTACAGGGGAAGCTATTTCTGTAAGTTTGTGTGAGTTTTTTTGTGGACGTTGATAAATGGATCCTTTAACTCAAGGCACGCTGGGGGCAGTCTTGCCCCAATCTGCGAGCAATGCGCGCCTTACCGGCAGTGCTGGGCTGCTTGGCTTTCTGGCGGGCATGGCAGCCGATCTTGATGTGTTTATTCGCTCCAGTACTGACCCCTTACTGTTTCTTGAGTATCACCGGCAGTTCACCCACTCGTTGATATTCATACCGATAGGCGGTGCGATTTGTGCCCTGGTGCTGCACCTAATTATTGGCAAGCGCCGCGGGCTCAGCCTGGGGCAGAGTTGGTTATTCTGTACTCTGGGTTATGCGACCCACGCACTGCTAGACGCCTGCACGACCTACGGAACCATGCTGTTATGGCCGTTTAGTGATGAACGTTTTGCCTGGAACACAATTTCCATTATAGATCCGTTGTTTACCCTCCCGTTACTGCTGGCAGTGGTGCTCGCAGCAAGTTTACGCAAGCCTTTATTGGCGCGGATGGGTCTGGCTTGGGCGCTCTGCTATATGGGGCTGGGTCTGTTGCAGCGCGATGCAGCTATCGACATGGGGAAGGCTCTTGCGGCTGAACGCGGGCATCAACCTTTGCGCCTGGAAGCAAAACCCAGCTTTGCCAACATCCTGGTGTGGAAAACAGTTTACGAGACGGATGATCGGTATTACGTAGATGCTGTTCGGGCGTCACTCTGGCCCAAGGTTTTTTCCGGATCTTCGGTAGAGAAACTTGTGGTTGATCGGGATCTGCCCTGGCTTGACCCTGATTCACAGCAGGCCAGGGACATTGAGCGCTTTCGCTGGTTTAGTAATGGTTATATCGCAAGGGACCCCATTTACAGTGGCCGTATAATGGACATCCGCTACTCATTGCTGCCCAATGAAATAAGCCCGCTTTGGAGCATTGAGTTAACGCCTGAAGCAGGACGGCTGGACCATGCCCTGTATCGCACTCACCGGGAAGCCAGTGCAGACAGGGCGTCGGTACTGTGGGAGATGATTACTGTCCGCTGAAGTGCGCCTGAGCAGCCGGTAAGGCAGCGCTTGTGTTGATACTGGCGCCTTCGCGCGTAAGCACCGCTTCCAGAGCGGTCAGGCAACCGAGCACGTTGTGTTCGCTGCTGGCAAAGCCCATCAGGCCAATCCGCCAGGTTTTACCTGCCAATCCGCCGAGCCCGGCGCCAATTTCCAGGTTGAAGTCATTGAGCAGGGCGCTGCGAACATTAGCGTCGTCGACTCCGTCGGGGATATTGACGGCGTTGAGCTGCGGCAAACGGTGTTCTGCGGCGACGGCCATGGACAGGCCCATCGCTTCCAGTCCCGCTACCAGGGCATGATGATTGCGCTGATGTCTGACGAAAGCATTCTCCAGACCCTCTTCTTGCAGCATTACTAAGGATTCATGCAGAGCGTAAAGGTCATTGACCGGAGCGGTGTGATGATAAGCGCGTTTGGCGCTGCCTCCCCAGTAACCCATGACAAGCTGCATATCCAGGAACCAACTTTGCACTTTCTGCTCACGGGATTGAATACGCTCGACCGCGCGCTGACTAAAGGTCACTGGCGATATACCCGGGATGCACGAGAGGCACTTCTGGGTGCCTGAATAGACGGCGTCAGCTCCCCAATCGTCAACCTTCAGCTCGATGCCCGCCAGCGATGTCACGGTGTCGACGATGGAAAGGGCATTGTTGTCGCGGGCAAGGGCGCACAAGGCTTCGGCGTCGGAACGAACACCAGTGGAGGTTTCGGCGTGGACAAAAGCTAAAGTGCTCGCCTCAGGGTGATCGGCGAATGCAGCGGCGACCTTGTCCAGGCTCACGGGCTCGCCCCAGGCGTCTTCTACCATGACAGCGCGAGCGCCGCAGCGCTCCACGTTCTCCTTCATACGGCCGCCGAACACACCATTTTGACAGACGATCACGGTGTCGCCAGGGCTGACCAGGTTTACGAAGCATGCCTCCATGCCGGCCGAACCGGGGGCGGAAATGGGCAGGGTCAATTCGTTATTGGTTTGGAATGCGTATTGCAGCAGACCTTTAATTTCATCCATCAGCTGGACAAACAAAGGGTCCAGGTGACCGATTGTGGGGCGAGAAAGGGCGCCCAAAACCCGAGGTGATACGTCCGAGGGGCCGGGTCCCATCAAGGTGCGCTGGGGGGGGAAGAAGCTTGTTTTCATGAGCGTAATAACCTGGATAGAAAATTTAAGGCGCAAAGGTAGCAGGTTTTGCCATCGATCTTAAGCCGCGGCTGGAAATACCCTCTATACACGCCAGCTATGAGTCTGACGCTTAAATTTTCGGTGTCAGTTGAGGAACGGATTGATCCGTGGTTCACTTCATCGCCCAAGACATGATTCAAAGAGGATAAAGCAAGTGAACCGACCTGAGATTGAGCCCAATTTTGCTGGCATTATGCTGCGCCGTGCCGAATTAAACCCCGAGCGCACCGCGCTTATTTTTGAGGGAGAAACACTGCTCTATGGCGAGTTTGCCGATCGGGTGAAACGCCAGGCGACACTTCTGCGCGAGGCGGGAGTGTGTGTCGGTGACCGCGTGGGTTACTTGGGTTTCAATCATCCTGCTTTGCTGGAAACGATATTCGCCGCCCAGGCCCTGGGCGCTGTTTTTGTACCGCTGAATTTCCGTTTAACCGCCGAAGAACTGACTTTCATCATCAATGATGCGGGTGTTCATAGTTTATTCGTCGACGACGAGCTGCAACCGGTAATTGCGCCGGCCCGAGACAAGCTTTGTTGTCATCAATTCTTCAGCTCAGAGAGCGAGGCTGAAGGCTGGCGCCATTTGGCCACCGAGAGGGCTGCGGCATCGCCTATTGCGGGCGCTGTGTCTGTTGATGTGCACGATTTGGCCGTGATTATGTATACCTCAGGCACCACCGGTTTACCCAAGGGTGCGATGCTGACCCACGGTAATCTTCTTTGGAATAACATCAATGCCACTATGGCGTTTGGAGGCGGTAGGGAAGACGTGATTTTGACCGCAGCGCCGCTGTTTCATATCGGCGGTCTCAATGTGATGACCCTGCATTCGTTCCACGTGGGCTCCACCCTGGTGTTGTTGCGCAATTTCGATCCAGCGCTGGTGCTTGAAAACTTTGAACGGCACCGAGTCACCCACATGTTTGGTGCCCCCGCTATGTTCCTGTTTATGTCGCAGCAGCCGCAGTTTGCCGACACTGACCTGAGTTCCATTAAAACTATCATTTGCGGTGCAGCCCCGGTGCCTGAATCTCTGATTGAGTTGTGGGGCGCGCGCGGTGTGTCTTTCTGCCAGGGTTATGGGCTAACAGAAACAGCGCCGTTTTCTGCCTTTTTGACGCCAGAATGGGCGGTGAGCAAGCTTGGTTCAGCTGGACAGCCGCCTATTTTTAGCGACACCCGCATAGTGAATACCGAAAACCAGCCAGTGGCCTGTGGTGAGCGCGGTGAAATTTGTTTGCGCGGCCCGAATATCATGAAGGGCTACTGGAATCGACCTGACGCGACCGCTGCTGCAATCGACAGTGAGGGTTGGTTCCACTCCGGGGACATAGGCTATGTTGATGAAGACGGTTTTTTGTTTATCTGCGATCGACTCAAGGACATGGTGATTTCAGGCGGAGAAAACGTCTACCCTGCCGAGGTTGAGGGCGTGCTTTATAAGCACGAGGCCATCGCTGAAGTGGCGGTTATTGGCATGCCCGATGAAAAATGGGGAGAAGCGGTCACTGCAATTGTTGCGCTCAACGAGGGTTGCACACTGACGATTGAGGAATTGCGTGAATTTGCTGGCGAGCACCTGGCTCGCTACAAATTGCCACTGCGGCTGGAACTGGTTGATGCGCTGCCGCGAAACCCTGCTGGCAAGGTACTCAAGTTCGTGCTTAAAGAACAGATGGCAGACTAGTGGATGCATTGGCTGGCGCTCGAGTGTCGAGCGCCAGCTGACTAATCTTAGTCCTCCAGCGTGCTTTCCACGTTGGCCTGGGCGGCAGCAATGCGCGCTATCGGCACCCTGAACGGACTGCAGGAAACATAGTCCAGCCCTAGATTATGACAGAAGCGGATGGAGCGAGGGTCGCCTCCATGCTCGCCACAGATACCATACTTGATACCTTTTTTGGCCCTGCGGCTTTCCTTAACCGCTATTTCCATTAGCCTGCCGACGGCACGTTGATCCAGAGTCACGAAGGGGTCGGCATCTACCAACTTCTTTTCGATGTAGCGAGGGATGAACTTGCCGACATCATCGCGCGAGAAGCCATAGGTCATTTGGGTCAGATCATTGGTGCCAAAGCTCATAAACTCGACTTCCGGTGCCAGTCGATCTGCGCCCAGCGCTGCTCTGGGTGTTTCCATCATGGTGCCCACTTTGTAGGGAACCGAGACCAGTCTCTCCCGCAATACCTGCTGCACGCCGCGGTCGACAATTTCGTTGATCATGCGAATTTCCCGCACGTTCACCACCAGCGGAATCATAATTTCGGGCAGGGCTTTAATCCCTTGTTCCACAGCATCTGCTGCTGCGCTCATAATTGCCTTGACCTGCATTTCAGTAATTTCTGGATATACGATTGACAGGCGGCACCCGCGAAAGCCGAGCATTGGGTTAACCTCTGAGAGGCCCTCTGTGATTTCGCGGATCTTCTCCACGGGTTTGTTGACGACCTTGGCAAGGGCCTCCATGTCACCGTCGTTATGGGGCAGGAATTCATGCAGAGGTGGGTCTAACAGGCGAATCGTTACCGGCAATCCGTCCATCGCCCTGAACAGTTCCAACATGTCGGCGCGCTGAAACTCCAGTAATTCGTCGAGATACTGTTGACGCTCTTCGACGGACTCAGAGAGGATCATAGCGCGCATTTTCTCGATACGCTTTGCCTCGAAGAACATATGCTCTGTGCGACACAAGCCAATGCCTTCAGCGCCCAGTTCGCGCGCCTTGGCAGCGTCTTCAGGTGTTTCTGCATTAGCGCGAATCTTCAGGCGACGGTGCTCATCGGCCCAGCCCAGCAGGGTCTGGAAGTCGTCTGAAGAACTGGCTTCTGTTTTTGGTATATCGCCCAGCATAACCTCTCCGGAGGTACCATCGAGCGTAATGATGTCGCCGCGCTTAAGTTGCACCCCTTCCTTGGTCTGCACGGTACCTTCGGCGTGATTGATGCTCAGGGTGCCGCAGCCGGTAATGGCGCACACACCCATGCCGCGAGCCACCACCGCCGCGTGAGAAGTCATTCCGCCCAACTCGGTCAGAATGCCAGCCGCCACTTTCATTCCGTGAATATCTTCCGGGGTCGTCTCGCGTCTTACCAAAATCACTGAACGACCTTTGGCGCTGACTTCCTCGGCCTCTTCGGCGGAGAACACAATTTCGCCAGTAGCGCCGCCGGGGCTGGCGGGCAGGCCGATGGCGACAATGTCTCGCTTTGCTTTGGGGTCCACGGTGGGGTGCAGGAAGGCTTCTACGTGTTCAGGAGAGACCCGCATTAATGCCTCGGCCTCCTCGATCAAACCCTCATCCACCATGTTCACCGCAATTTTTACTGCCGCGCGACCCGTGCGCTTACCACTGCGGGTCTGGAGCATGTAGAAACGCCCCTCCTGCACAGTAAACTCCAGGTCCTGCATGTCACGATAGTGCGACTCCAGCAACGCCTGGGTTTTGTAGAGCTCGTCATAGACCTCTGGTTGTTGCTCCTGCAGGGCTTCTACTGACAAAGGGGTGCGGGTGCCAGCTACCACGTCTTCGCCGGCGGCATTGAACAGGAACTCGCCGAAGAACATCTTTTCGCCAGTGGAGGGGTTGCGAGTAAACGCGACACCAGAGCCGGAATCGTCCCCAAAGTTGCCGAACACCATGGCTTGTACGCTCACCGCCGTGCCGAGGGTATCCGAAATGTTATTCATCTCGCGATAAATGAGTGCCCTGGGCGTGTGCCAGGACTGGAATACGGCCTCCACCGCCATTTTTAGCTGTTCAAAAGGGTCTTCCGGGAAGTCGACGATGGTCTTGTATACGGCAATAATTGCTTGCCAGTCTGCAGCGGTCATTTCCACGTCGAGCGTTTTTCCCTGCTCAGCCTTGTACTTCTCAATCTCTGATTCAAATTTCTCGCCGGGGACACCCATGACCACATCGGCAAACATGGAAATAAAGCGACGGTAGCAGTCGTAGGCAAACCGGGGGTTATTGGTTTTTGCCGCAAGGCCTGCGGCGATATCATCGTTGAGCCCCAGGTTGAGAATAGTATTCATCATGCCGGGCATGGAGACAGGCGCTCCGGAACGCACCGAGAACAGCAGTGGGTTTTCGGGGTCGCCGAAGCGTGCACCCATTTTCTTTTCTACCATGTCCAGGGCGACTCTGTATTCCTGTTCCAGCAGCGACGGCATTTTATTACCGGTCTGGAAGTACTCACGGCAGGTGGCGGTGGTGATGACGAAGCCAAAGGGAACAGGCAGTCCCATGGCAGTCATTTCACACAGGTTGGCGCCTTTGCCACCCAGGAGTTCACGGTCGTCCTTGTTGCCCTCATTAAAGAGGTAGACTCGCTTGGCCATGCTGATGTCTCATGATAATGGTTTGATTGGGCAAGCCGAAACTCGCTTTGGAGCGAAGTATACGTCAACTATTCAGTAGACAGACACCGCTTTAATGGCAAACCGTCAGGTCCTGCTCGCCAACAGCTCTACCAGACCCTCTATCTCCACGGGTTCGGCGGTGGCAGGCACCATAAATACTTCTTCACAGCCCGCGGCTTCCGCATTATCCAGTGCCTGCAGCACAGCGTCGGCAGAGTTGCGATGCACTGACTCGGCCATCATTTTTGCAATCTCCGGCCCGGCAATTGACAGGTATTCGTAAACATAGTCATAGAGCTTGCGTTGCCCGTCTTCAGCTAGCGTGTACCAAAACCCGCCCAGTCTGTAGGGTGCTTGTTCCCGGTTGGCGCGCTCCCAGGCCTGATCGGCCATACTGAATGTGCGCTCCAGTTCATTGGCTTCGCCATTGCCGGACCAGGCATAGAGGCCATCCGCCCATGGTGCGCAGCGCTCAATACTTTTGGGGCCCATGGCGCCAGCCAATAAACGTGGAGCGCTCTTCCAGATCGGCTCGGGTCCGATAAAACCACCGCCTTCAACGATTTCCTCGCCATTCCAGATTTTTTGCATCAGCTCAACCTGTCGATCCATTCGACCATAGCGGCCGACAAAGCTGGCATTGACCGCTTCATAGTCTTTCTCTCTGCCGCCGTAGCCCACGGCGACATTTTTGACTCGGCCGCCTGACAGCACATCCAGAGTGGCAATCTCCTTGGCCACCCTGGCGGCACTGTGCATTGGCAGCACATAAAGGGTGGGGGTTATCTCGACTCTCTGTGTGGCGATGGCGGCAGCAGAGAGCAGTACCCGCATGTCGTAGGTCGGTCCATGGACGCGCTCGCCGCAGGAAAGGGAGTGAAAGGGGCCTTGATCGATTGCACTAAACCAGGCCAGGTAATCCTCGCGGCTTAAACCTGCTTTCATGTACGGAATGCATATTCCTATTTTCATTGGTACCGGTTCCTTAATTCATGCGTATTCTTTATGGTAGCCGAGCTTGATGATGATGGGGACAACAAATGAAAATCGACGGACCTTTTTACGCCCAATTGGGAGATGCCGCAGCTGAAAGCCGCAGGCTGAAAACGATTGGTTACGATGGTAT
Source organism: marine gamma proteobacterium HTCC2148 (assembly GCA_000156295.1). GTDB lineage: Bacteria > Pseudomonadota > Gammaproteobacteria > Pseudomonadales > Halieaceae > Halioglobus > Halioglobus marinus. The sequence continues at coordinate 5,815 of DS999240.1, read as the reverse complement.
TTACACCCTGGAGGGCAGCTGGGATCCATTCTATCCATTAGTGATGGCAGCCGAGCATGCTCCGGGACTTGACCTTGCGACGGGCATTGCGGTGGCATTTCCACGCAATCCGATGCATTTGGCATACCAGGCGTGGGATTTGCAAAAGTTCTCCAATGGTCATTTTTACCTGGGCCTTGGTTCACAGATAAAGGCGCATATCGAGAAGCGGTTCGGTATCGCTTTTGATCCTCCCGCCAGTCGCATGCGGGAATATATTCAGGCGCTTAAGGCTATTTTCGACTGCTGGCAACATGGTTCACCAATGGATTTTGACGGACGATTCTACAAACACACCCTGATGACACCCATGTTTGACCCCGGCCCTAATCCGCATGGTATACCCCCGGTGCTGTTGGGCGCCCTGGGGCCGCGTATGACTGAAGTAGCCGGTGAGGTGGCCGACGGACTCATTGTGCACCCCTTTAACAGCATGCGCTTTCTTGAGAACAATGCCATGCCTGCGGTGCTCCGGGGTCTGGAAAAGTCTGGCCGACAACGCACTGATTTTATCCTCCAGATCAACGCAATCGTCATTACCGGCGAGACGGAAGAGGCAATTAGTGCCGCGACCGAGAGTGTGAAAGGGCTACTTGGCTTTTATGCGTCTACGCCGGCTTATCGTCCACCCATGGAAGCGGTGGGCTACGAGGACCTGCAACCCGAATTGAATGCATTGTCCAAACAAGGAAAGTGGGATGCCCTGGGCAGCTACATTGATGATGACTTTCTTGAGCACTTCACGACTCGCGGCGCTCCCAGTGAAATTGCTGCAAAGCTGAAAGAGAAATACGGGCAGTACGCTGACCGACTGGCTATTTATGCGCCCTACGCAGCCCCCGATGACATGTGGCGAAAAATCATAGCTGAGCTGAAAAATTGACCATTAAAACCGGCTAAAGGGTATCGCAGGGATTCCATTGCTTGCGGTACACTAGGGTCTTCTATGTTTATCACCCAAACACTCCGACTTGCTTGCTGTCTGCTGCCAGTAATGGCACTGATCGCGTGCAGTTCCACCGAGGCGCCGCTTCCGCGCGAGCGAACGGCCGCCGCTGTGGACTTTTCGGGTGCCTGGGAGGTTGATTTTAGCCAGAGCGAGAATATCCGGGATTCATTTGATGCACTACTGAGAGAGTTGCAGCGGCAAGTAGAACGCCAGAACAGGGGCATGAAGCAAGGGGGTGGTTCCCTGTCAGTAAACGCTAATAGCGGCGCCAGTCTTTATGCATTGGCGCGCATGGCAGAGGTTGTGACAGAGCCCCAGTTATTGAATATCAGCCAGAGCATGACAGATGTTACGGTCAAGCGAGAGGGGAGCTTTGCCTTGGACTGCGAGTTTCACCCGGGCCAGCTCGACAGGCGTGATTCACCACTGGGGAGAGAACTCTGCGGCTGGGACGATCACCAGTTGGTCTTTCAACTTTACTTGCCAGATGGACTCTCCGTTTACCATCGCATGACGCTTGATCCGGGCGGCGACCGGCTGCATATAGCGACAACACTCAGATCAGACCAGGTCTCCTGGCCTTTCAACGTCGATCGAGTGTATCGCCGCTATGATCCAAACAGCGGTGGGATAAGGTGCAAACAAACCTTGAGTAAAGGCAAGGTCTGTACCACAGAGAGGGCGCCTCGATGAGGGCGCTGTCGTTATTACTGCTGGTGCTCGCGCTGGTTGGAAATACGCAGGCTGATGAATCAGGCTATCTCGATGTTGGGGTTGTTGTTTTCGACCCCGGTATCCCCGAGGACGAGTCCACTCACAGTGCGTTGGAAATCTTTCCTCGAATTCGTGAGGCTGAGGCACAGTATCTGCCGGTCACCCTGCGCCGAGAATTGGTCGATAGTGGCGAGTGGGGTGTGGTTCGCGTGGTGCCCGAAGCCGGGCCGCTATCTGAATTGACCGTGGAAGCCCGTATGCTTGAGTCAAGCGGTATTCGGCAACGTATCCAATTCACTGTGCGGGATGCGACAGGGCGGCTTTGGTTGAGCAGCCAGTACGCACTGGAATTCAGTGACACAGCGATAACTGCCAGCGGCATCGAAGAGCCATATCGCAATATGTATCAGCAGGTCGCGGCCGATCTTTTGTCTTTTCGACGAGGCCTGGATGCTCGCAGCCTGAGCGAAATAAGACAGGTTGCCCTGATGCGCTATGCCTATAGCCTGTCGCCAGAGGCATTTGCGGATTATCTGGCCACCGATGCAACGGGACGCTATCAGCTCCAGCGATTGCCGGCTCAGGGAGACTCAATGATCGAAAGGGTAAAGCGCATCCGCAACCAGGAATATTTGTTTATCGACAATGTCGATGAGCAATACGGCGAGTTGCATGATGATATGGCCTCCACTTACAGGCTATGGCTGCAGTACGACCGGGAACAGAGCCTCTACAGTGAAGACTACGAAGTGCGAGCCGCTAGCCGCGACAAACAAGGCCCCCGTGGTAGTTTTTCCGCTATGCAGCAAAGTTATAACGCCTACAGAAACTTTCGTATTCACGAGCACGACCTGGACGAGTTGGCTCTTGGGTTTAACAACGAATTGGAGCCAACCATCGTTGAAACCAGCGGGAGGGTGTTTCGTCTGACGGGGACACTGGACAGTCAGTACACTGAATGGCGGGGAATTCTGCGGGAAATATTTGCCATTGAAACCGGCTTTCCAGTGAATTCTTCGGCCACTAAAAATTTTTCTGACCCCCACGAATAGGCTATGCTAGGAGCATGGCTAAAGACGATCACGACAACGCTTCCCTTCTGAACTCCCTGCGCCGGCTGAGTGGCCAGGTCGCTGGTGGCACTTTTGAACTCGCGCGCAACACCGCCACGATGACCGCAATGTTTGGAGAGAGCTGGCTTCGTTCGACAGTGCTGAATCAATTGGAGCCAGAGCGCCTTGAGGCAATGGCCGAGGCGGGGCACTTTTTACGCGACGCCAGAGAAACCGCTGGCATGTCGATTAAGGAAGTCTCTGAAAGCCTTGGGCTCTCCGACAATACAGTGCTGGAGAACATTGAAAGCGGTCAGACGATAATGCCACTGGAGGTGATGTTACGCGCCACCTCACTGCTGGCCAGGCATGACCCAATTCCGTTTCTCATCAAATTTATGCGAACTTATAACCCAGCGTTAGAAAAGACGCTGGAGCAGTTGGGGGTGCTCACTATTCCCAAGCATTACGAACGGGAGCGGCGCTTCGTTAATCTTTATCGCCAGCACGATGCGCTGCGCCAGTTCAGTGACGATGAGTACGATCGCTTTATTGAATATATGGAGAGTTCCAGCAACCTTGTGCTGAATGTGATGGAAAAGGAAAAAGCCGCAGCCAGCGCGACATCTCGTCGACGCTCTGCCGGCAACACGACGGCCAAAGCGTCTGCCAACAACAAATCCAATACCCGCAAGCAAGCAACTGCAAAGACACCCGTCAAAAAGAAGGCTGCACCTAAGCGCAAGCGAGCGCCGGTTGCCAAACGCAAGAAGGTTTGAATCCAATGGTAGAACAAGAGGCAGCAAGCCAGTGGTTTGCGGCATGCCCGCGAGG
>DS999240.1:0-2074 GCA_000156295.1 marine gamma proteobacterium HTCC2148 | reverse complement strand
GGCAGAGCGACAGTATTCGAAATACTCAATACGGTGCGCAGCGCAGTAAGGATGCCATAGTCGATTGGTTCGTGGACCAGTTCGGCAAGCGTCCCAGCGTGGAGCGCAAGAACCCGGATATCCGTTTGAATATCCGTTTGAGCAAGGGCAGGGCGATTGTCTCCGTAGACTTTTCTGGCGGTTCATTACACCAGCGAGGTTATCGGCAAAAAGCCGGTGCAGCGCCACTTAAAGAAAATCTGGCTGCGGCGATTTTACTGCGAGCGGACTGGCCGGGTATGGCCGCCAGAGGCGGCGCCCTGATTGACCCTATGTGCGGTTCGGCCACGCTGCTATTGGAAGGGGCGATGATGGCCGCAGATATTGCGCCAGGATTGGCTCGCAGGCAGTTCGGGTTTGAACGGCTAAAGGATCACAATGTCACCCAGTGGAAGGCCCTGCTGGCGGATGCACGGGGCCGAGCGGAGCGCGGCAAGGAATGCCAGCTACCGCAGATGCGCGGCTACGATGCCGACCCCAGGGTTATCAGGCGAGCCGAGGAAAATATTGCCAGGGCTGGGTTACAACAACACGTGCGAGTGAGTTGCAAACCACTGGCTGAGTTAAAAAAACCAACGCACACGCCCATGCCGATGGGCTTGCTCGCTTGCAATCCACCCTATGGTGAGAGGCTGGGAGAAAAGGAGAGCCTCAAGTTTTTATACCGTGAGCTGGGTGAGATCATGGTGCGAGAGTTCCCCGAATGGGAAGCGGCGGTTTTTACCTCCGACCTGGATCTGGGACGGGCGACGGGCCTGCGCAGTCATAAACGCTATGGCTTTTACAATGGAGCGCTGGAAACTCACCTTCTGCTGTTCAACCTCGAGGGTAACAAGCTTAAGCAATTGCAAACTCAGCCCGCGGCAGGAAAGAGCGAAGTTCCCAATCCGGGTGAGCTGAGCGAAGGGGCAAAAATGTTTGCCAACCGGATCCGCAAGAATCGCAAGCGCCTGGCATCGTGGCGTAAACGCGAGGAAGTACATTGTTATCGTCTCTATGACGCTGATATGCCTGAGTACGCAGTAGCTGTTGATATTTATGGCGACGCGGTGCACGTTGCAGAATATCAGGCACCCAAGGGAATCGATCTGGACGCCGCTGATCGGCGAATGGGCGAGGTCAAGGCGGCTCTGCCGGAAGCCTTGGGTGTTGCTGCAGATGCTATTGCTTACAAACAGCGCAGACGTCAGCGCGGTGCAGCGCAGTATGAAAAACAGGCCAGCCGAGACGAGTACATCAGCGTGCTGGAAGGACACGCCAAGCTGTTGGTTAATCTCTGGGATTATCTCGATACTGGCCTTTTTCTGGACCATCGGCCGTTGCGTTTACGTATTGCTGGACAAGCAAAAGGTAAGGATTTTCTCAACCTGTTTTGTTACACCGGAAGCGCAACGGTGCACGCCGCGATTGGTGGCGCACGCTCGACAACAAGTGTCGACATGTCCAACACTTATCTCGGCTGGTTACGTAAAAATCTGGCTCATAACGGTCTGGGGGAAAGCCACCACGAAATAGTGCGAGCCAACTGCCTGCAGTGGTTGGAAAAAGACGAGGGTAGCTATGATCTTATTCTGCTAGACCCACCCTCATTCTCAAACTCTAAAAACATGGATGAAAGTTTTGATGTGCAGCGAGATCATGCTGAACTGGTGCGCGCGGCGATGTCGCATTTGCGGCCAGGCGGCGTGCTCTACTTCTCAAATAACCGCCGGGGCTTCAAGTTAGATGAAAGCCTGCAACAGGTGTTCAGTTGCAAGGATATTACCAACGCTACCTTGGACCAGGACTTTCAGCGTAATCGTAAAGTGCATTGTTGCTGGGAAATCGCCCACGGGTGAGAGGAATAGCTTTCGCTAAAAGGAGTGAAAGTGACCGTCGCAGCGACTTGATCATTATGAAACTGACGAGCGCGCGTGGCCTGAAGCGTTAGTGTTTGCAAACTTTTTAGATGGAAACAATATCCACAAATGAAAGCATAACCCTATTTTTGTAGGTTGATATCGTTAGGGTATTAACGAAACACTATAAAAAAAAC
>DS999241.1 GCA_000156295.1 marine gamma proteobacterium HTCC2148 | reverse complement strand
AATGGTAGAGGGCAGCAGTGTGTAGTTGAATGCCCGTGAGGGGTTGTCCAATACGAACCAGTCAGCAGATGCAACGGCTGCGCCATTCAACAAGGTACGGTTCTGGTCGGGAGAAGTACCCCGTACGGCGATTTTTTCACCCTCACCGAATCCGCGTGTCACCGACACACCCGTGATGCGGGACAGTGAGTCGGCGACGTTCTTATCGGGGAACTTGCCCAGGTCTTCTGCGGTTATCGCATCGACGATAGAACCAGCAAATCGTTTAGTGTCCAGTGACTCCTGCAGGCTGCCGCGGATACCCGTGACAACAACTTCCTCAATGACAGCAGCTTCTTCCTGCGCCTGGATAGACCCTACGGCCCCGGTCATGACCAGTACGGCCAGTGAACTGTGCAGGAACGAGTGCCTGGTCCCATTAAGTTTGCGAATGCTTGAATTGATGTTACTCACGATAATCCCTCTTCGTCCATAGCTTTGGTATAGCATCGGTGTCTGGTAATGACAACGTTGTCGCGATACACCCTATGACTCTGGGACAACGTTGTCAACGATTTTGTATTACTCTTTCGACACGACCCTATTACGTTCGGTATGCCTGCCTAGTCACCTGGCGATAAGCAACTGACTTCATTACAAAAGTTGATTGACCCAGCTCGTGATTCGAGTAATCTCGCGAAATCAAGACAAAACCCGGACTTCAATCATGCAACAACTTTCCGGACAGGACGCTATGTTCCTGCACTCAGAAATAGACGGCCTCCCCCAACACATCGGTGGAGTGAGTATCTACGACCAGTCGACAGCCCCTGACGGCGAGGTCCGGTTCAAACAAATCCTCTCTATGCTGGAGCGCAGGCAGCATCTCTCGCCCATTTTCCGGCGCAAGCTCGCTTTCGTGCCAGGCAATCTCGGCCGCCCCTACTGGGTCGAAGACCCTGATTTTGATATAGAGTATCACGTGCGCCACATCGCCCTGCCCAAACCCGGCGACTGGCGCCAACTGTGTATTCTGGCGGCACGCATACACTCGCAACCACTGCGCCGCGACAAGCCAATGTGGGAAATGTACGTCATCGAAGGCCTGAATAACGTAGAAGGGTATCCGAATGGCTGTTTTGCCCTGTTACTGAAGGTTCATCACTGCGCAATGGATGGAGCCACCGGTACCCAGTTCATGAACATCGTGCACGATATGACGCCAGAGATCAGTGACCCGGGTGATCCGCCTCCCTGGATGGTTGAGCGCCCTTCCAGAACCCGCATGCTTGGCAGAGCCTACCTGGATGCCTGGCGCAAGCCCGGCCAGGCCCTGGGGTTTATCAAAGACTCTATACCTGCATTCCTGCGAATCAGGGAAGCCCGCAAAATCGGTGATGTAAAATTCCTGGAGGGTAAGCAATCGACTCGCTTCCAGGGTAAGATTTCTCGCCACCGGGTGGTCGGGGCACGCAAGTTCGACTTTGAGGCAATACGTGCCATCAAGAACTCATGTCCGGGCGCAACCATCAATGACGCTATGCTCGCCATTGTGTCGGGCGGCATGCGCAAATACCTCGAGGACAAGGACGAGTTGCCCGACGAAACCCTGGTCACCGGTTGCCCCGTTGACGTTCGCTCGCCAGAGGAGCGGGCAGCGGGTGGCAATATGGTCGGCTTCATGAATTTGGGTTTGCGCTCGGATATTGAGGACCCCGCTGAACGCCTGGCCGCGATACACGAAGAATCAAAATCAGCAAAAGCCTATGCCGAAGCTCTTGGCCCCCGGTTCGCAGTGGACCTTACCGATGTGCTTCCTGGCAATGTATTGTCACTGGCGGTGCGCACTGCCTCTGCAACAGGACTCGCTGAAGCGAGCGTGATGTCCAACACTATCGTCACCAACGTCCCCGGCGCACCCTTCCAACTCTACATGTGCGGCGCCAAGCTAATTGATTCCATAAGTCTGGGCCCACTGTTGCCCAACGTGGGACTATTCCAAATTGTTTACAGTTCCGTGCAAGACAAAAAAGGCACAGTCACGCTTTCTTTCACCGCCTGTCGTGACATGATGCCCGACCCGGGCTTCTATGCCGAGTGCCTGCAGCAGTCGTTTGACGAGCTTTATGCCGCAACCGTTGGCTGAGGCTCGCTCTAGAGAAATTTGGATATCAGTTGGTGTACATTCACTCTCGCCTTCAACCGAGTGGCCAACAGGAACATTCCACCCAGCTTGCGGTGAAAGTAAACCGCGTCGGTGGGGGGAGCCTGCCAGAAGTCTCTAAAAGCTGTGACTTCCTCTGCGCGCTCCGACATCCGTCTGGACATATCCGAAGCCGCGAAATCGTATAACTCATCCTGCTGTAAAGGCTCAAGGGCCATTAGAAACAGCTCCAGTACCAGTTCCCGGTATTCGCTGTCCTCATCCCCCATCGCATAGCCAACGCGTTCAGCCGCCGCTATCAGTCGCTTTCGGTTCCCCGCGATCGCGGCCTTGGCCAGACTTCGATAACCGTTAACAAAACTGGCTTTGAAGCGACGAGTGGCACCGAAATCCAGTAATACGATCTTGCCACTAGACCGGTCGTACTGGTAATTGGCAAAGTTAGGGTCGGTTTGAACCATCCGCAGCTCGAACAACTCCCTGAACATCAGTTCGATTAACGCCGTCATTACCGCATCGCGTTCCACCTGCGGCAGAGCTCCTATGGACTCGATAGGCTGCCCGCTGACGTAAGTCATAGCGAGAACAGTTTTGCACGTCAGTTCCAGCAGGACCTCCGGCACTAAAAACCGTTCATCACCCGCGAGTAGGTCGCCAAAAGCCGCGAGAAACTCGGCTTCTTTGTTGTAGTCAGCTTCATCCTGCAATTGCGCTTTGGCATCATCCAGCAATGGCGCGATATCAAACTCCGAAGGCAGCAAACCAGAAATTTTAAGTAGCGAGGCTATATTGTCCACATCGGCATCAATACTGCCCGCAACGCCCGGGTACTGCACCTTGAGCACAATCTCCCTGCCATCGGGAGAGAGTGTCCGATGAACCTGACCAATGGAAGCGGCCGCCAGGGGCTTGTGCTCGAAGCCATAGAATTGGCTTTCCCAGTTATCGCCATAGGCTTCCGACATGACCTGGTCCAATTGACCAGGGGGCATATAACGAGCGTCAGATCTTAGGCGCGCGAGAATATCAGCCAGTTCACGGGGCAAAAAATCGCCGGTATCCATGGACAGGATTTGGCCGACTTTCATCGCCGCCCCTCGCATGGTCGCCAGCTGATCGGCCACACGGCGGGCATTGGCCGGGGTGAGCAGCATGTCCCGGGCTTTGGGTCGCTTGCCGGCACGCAGTTGCCGGGTACCCTCGGCCAGCATACCCCCTGCCACGCCGCCCGCCATGCGAGCCACCCGGGCAAAACGTCCTACCCGAGAAGTTGGTATCGCCTTGTGGTCGTCATTCGAGTTGTCACGCTTTGCCAATTTTTTCCCGCTCCTGCCATGCTGCTACGTGGGCATCTATCATCTCGCAGGCATTGAACTGCGCATCCAGCGCCGCGATGAAGTTAAATACGCCAGTTAGCTTGCGAGCGATCAGTGCAAAATCACGAGATGGCGGAGTGAAGTGTCGGCTGGCAGCTGAAACGGCGGCCTGTTTACCCGCACGTTTCATCAACCGAGACCGCCCCCAACAATACTGACCATCCTCGTTGAGGTACTCTTGAGGCAGTAAATGGGCGGGGCGAAGAGGCTCCAACAGATGCACGCAAAAGTCGGCAAATAACTGCTTAGCCTCGTCGCTGGCATCGGGTTGCAGGCAACCAAGCCCCATCAGGCCGTCAACAATGCGTGACACATCTTGCTGCTGACTGGCAGCGATAGTGTCTCGCAGGTAGTAAAGAAAGTCATCGGTGCACTCCATTACAGAACCGAAGTCCAGCAGTGTGAGATCGTCCTCGGCCTCCTTCTTTCGTCGGTCATCAAGTCGCAAAAGGTAATTGCCAAAATTAGGGTCAGTCTGCATCAAACCCCAGTCATAGAGCTCACGGAAAAACAGCTCCAGCATTGCCTTGGCCAGCGCATTTCGACGTTGCTGGGACAAGCCGGTCACATTCGGGTCAAGCACTGAGTAACCGTCGATATACTCCATAGCCAGCACATTCACAGAACAGTAGTCACGGTGCAGGTCGGGCACATGATAGTGAACGCCTTTGGAATTCAGGCTAGACACCAGGCCTGCCATTTCTTCGGTCAGTCGCGCTTCGCGCTGGTAGTCGATTTCGTTGTGCAGATGCGAACGCAGGGATTGCATCCAGTTATCCAGGTCGCGTCCAGATTTCACCCAGCGGGCCAATACCAGCATCTTTACAACAGCATCGAAGTCACTGTCGATCATGTCCGCCAGGCCAGGGTACTGCACTTTGATGCAAATCCATTCGCCAGTGGTCCGAACTTTGGCCAGATGCACCTGGGCAAGTGAGGCAGCCGCTATTGCCACCGGCTCAATTTCCAACTCGCGAAAACGCTCCCCCAGTGAGTCGCGCACAAAAGATTCCAGCGCATCCCAATGCAAGGGCTCGGTCTGGTCTGACAGATCGCGTAGGGCGTCCACTAACACGGGTGGAAGAAAATGCTCGCCAAACAAAGCCAGCATCTGGCCAATTTTGACATAGGTTCCTTTCAACCTGCCAAGCTCAGCAGCAAAGCGCTGTGCCTCGCGTCGGGCAAATTCGGACTGCGGGTCCTCATCGGTGCGCCCCATCACTCGTGAAACGGCAGAATCCACCGCCAGGGCACCACCAGCTCGCAAGCCCGCCATGGAAACGGAGAGACCCCTACCCAGGGCCTTGGTGGGAAACAATGTTTTTGTCGTCTTGGCCACGAATTACCTCTACAACTGTGGACCCAGGGTCAGCGCAAGCTCAACCCTGCTCAGGCATTTGATGGGCTTCACCCAACTCATGAGCTCGGACATAACCAGGCCGCTCGATAAGCCGCTCCATATATGCCAGTGTTTGCGGCTTGATGCGATCATCCAACTTCAGAGCTTTGGCAAATATCAGTGCATAACAAATGGCGATATCCGCAACAGTAAATCGGTTGTCTACCAGATACTCATGATTTTCAAGGTGTGCATTGAGGCGCCGCAAACGTGCAATAAACCATTTGGCGTAGTCATCGGCTACCGCCTGTTTTTCAGGCGTTGGCTCCAGGTAGTAATAACGCATGGAGATGGTTTGCGGAAAAGTAAGGGTAGCGTCAGCGTGGTGCAGCCAGTTGAGATATGCACCGTATTCAGGATGGTCTGGTTGCAGACCAAAATCATGCTGTTGATACCGGTCCACAAGATACTGGCAGATGGCCGAGGACTCAGTCATGTGCACATCACCATCCACAAAATACGGTACGGTGCCCAATGAGTTCACGTCGAGGTAATCTCGCTTAAATACCCGCGGCGGAAACGGCAGGATTTCAAGATCGTAATCCAGCCCCATTTCTTCCAGTGCCCAGAGTGGCCGCAGCGAACGCGACCCAGCGCAGTGCCAAAGCTTCATTTAAAGTCTCCACTCAAAAAAACAAAATTAGGGGGAGCGGATACTACCGGAGTGCTTCACTGCGAGTACAGTGTGACTAGTCAATATTTTCATGCTACCGGGCTATATTTGTGCGCTGGAAGGCTCAGTGACGAGCAAGCCCCATCAAAACAACCAGATCGCTACTAGTTAATCGGTACTCCTGCACACAATAAAAACTTACCAAATGCAGGGCTATTTAAGCAGGCAGCTCAAACTGTGTACTCAGACTCAAGCAGGGCGCAATGCTCAGGTTTTGGCGGTAAACAACCCTGTCTCAATATCGAAAGTAATCGCAGGGCTGCGTCCTAAAGAGTTTCTGCTATCTGGCAAAAATCCCATCCAACGCTTGGTTCGTTGCGTATATCTCCGTATATTGGCGGACCATGAAATATATCGGCAGCGAAAACTTTGACCACGACCAGCCTGCTCGGGTGGGCGTACTGGTTACCAACCTCGGGACTCCCCAAGCGCCAACGAGGTCAGCCCTGCGCACCTATCTAAAACAGTTTCTTGCAGACCCCAGGGTAGTGGAAGTTCCGCGACTGCTCTGGTGGTTTATCCTCAACGGCATCATCCTCAACCTGCGACCGGCCCGCTCTGCCAAGGCGTACGCTAGCGTCTGGACTGAACAAGGTTCACCCCTGATGGTGCACACCCAAGCGCAGGCGACAAAACTCAAGCATTCGCTGGAAGGGCACTACGGCGAGGACATTGTTGTCGATTTTGCGATGCGTTATGGCTCGCCTTCTATTGATAGCGTGCTGCAGTCGATGTTGGAGCGCGGCGTTCGCAAACTCTTGGTACTGCCCCTCTACCCGCAGTATTCCGGACCCACCACTGGCTCTACCTTCGACGCCATAGCAGCAGACTTTAAGCACAGGCGCTGGCTGCCGCAGCTTCGTTTCATTAGTCAGTACTGTGACCATCCCGGTTATATTGCGGCGCTGGCGGCGAGCATACAGACTTACAGGGCGGAACACGGTGAGGCCGAAAAGCTTGTATTTTCGTACCACGGTGAACCCATGCGCTATCTGGAGCAGGGAGATCCCTACCATTGCCAGTGCCTCAAAACGACAAGACTGGTCGCTGAAATACTGGGATTAGCAGACGATGAGTACCTGAGCTGCTTTCAGTCACGATTTGGCCGTGAAGAATGGTTAAAACCCTATACAGATGCCACCCTGAAGGAGTTGGCCGGCAACGGGACCAAGTCCGTTCAGGTCATCTGCCCGGGTTTCAGCGCTGATTGCCTGGAAACCATAGAAGAGATCGGAATTGAAAACCGCGACTACTTTATCGAAGCCGGTGGTGAAAGCTTTCACTACATCCCCTGTTTGAACGACGAACAAGGGCACATTGAAGCACTGACCCAACTTGCCGTTGAAAACCTCCGGGGCTGGCTGGAAAGAGCCAGTTGAGGTTCGAACATGTTTAAAAGCCGTATTTATTCACTCATCTTCTGGTTTGGGACACTTTTCATCGCTAGCACCTGGGCGCAGGCGCAAAACAACGTCTTGCTAATCGATACCCGTTCACCCGCAGAGTACGAGGAAGGACATATACAAGGCGCGGTGTTAATTCCCTACGACACGATCGAAGCGGGCGTTCTGAAACTGTCAGCATCAAAGGACACACCGGTTTATCTTTATTGCGGGAGTGGCAGGCGCGCTGAGGTCGCCCGCGAGAGGTTAGAATACCGAGGCTATACCCAGGTCATCAATTTAGGAGGCATGAGCGATGCAGAAGCGTTTTTCGCCCCAGTTGAAGAGCAGCCTTAAATCCAGCGCCGAACTCGCCGACAGTATGCGGGAAACTCCTCAGGAAATAGCGCTATCAGCATCTGCTCTTCGGGGAGAATAAAGCGGAACTGAATAATCACCGCAAACACTACTGGCACCACAAATGCAGTGGCAGCTCCAACGACAACTGCGCAACCTAGCAGCACCAGTGCCATCCCGAGATACATCGGGTTGCGGGTGAATCGATACACGCCCGAGGTCACCAGGGCACGCACATCCTTAAAAGGTATCAAGTCGGTGTCGGCCTGCTTGAACAAACCGCCCGCGACCACCAGCATTGCCAGTCCAGCCAGTAAAATCACACTTCCCGCCACTTGTCCGGCCGTGCTGGTGAATCTCGCGCCGGGCAGATACTCGTTGCAAACAAATTGGGTGACGATACCGAACGCCAACCACATGGGTGGATAAATTACACGCTTAACGCTGGCCATTAGATATGTCCCTAACCGTGGTGGATTGCAGCGGGCTCCAGAGCGCCGATGCCATAGGCAATGACAATACCCAGCAGAAACGCCAGGGTCAATTTCCCCCTGTCGTGGCTGTGAAAGTGCACCTCTGGTAAAAGGTCGGATAAAGCAATGCAAATAAACGCGCCGGCTGAAAATGCCAGAGCTCCGCCGACAATAGCGTCACGAGCGGAACCGACAAGATCCACGCCAAAGAAAAATAGTAAGGCACCCAGCGGACACATGAAGGCGAACAAAAGATTGGTAGTCGCCCTGGCTCCCCTGTCCCATCCCCCTGCCTCCATAACCGTGGTAATAGACATGGCATCCAACGGCTTATGCAGCAATATAGCCAGGAAAACACCAAAACCGGCCAGCGCTGCGGTACTGCCCTCAGCACTCTCGCCCAGCATCACCGCCCCAAGGGCTACGCCGTCAATTAGGGTGTGCAAGGCCAAACCCATTGCAATACCCACCCAACTCAGGCTGTGAGCGGCCGATTGATGGTCATGGGAGTGATGATGACCGTGGTCATGATGCTCGTCCGTCGAGCCACTGAAGTCGTGCTGATGGAAGTGGAACATGCGTAGCAACAGCAACATGGTGATCAGACCAACCATCACCCACCAGACACTGTTGTCCACTGCACCCGCCTGCCCTGAGATAGCAATGCTGTGGGGCAGCAAGTGATAAAAAGCAACGCCCAGCATCAAGCCAGAGACCAGGCTCATCACCAACTGGGTGCGGGTATGGGTCATACGTACCCAGTTGGGCAGCAGCCCTCCCACCAGTGAAAAGCAGGCTATAGCAACTGAATAGGCTAACAGGGTAAGCGTGGGTGACGCAGACATGACCAGGTAGTGTCCCGATGGCAAAGCGGCCAATTATTTCACACTCAGTACACCAAGGACTAGCAAAGCCTGAGTCCAATGATTGATTTGGTCAGTGCCCGCTGGCGAGAAGTGTCATTGACGCCAAGACTAATGACCATTAGTTTAAGCCCACTGCAAGCAATAACCCGGAGTCCAGCATGTCACTTTATGAGCCCCTCGAGTCCAGCGATTCACGCCGTCATCTGCAACTGCGCAGCCCAGTGACCCTGCAACCTATCGGTGAACTAATCTGCGCCAATAAGGAGGACGTTGCCGAGGCAATTGCCAAAGCTCGTCAGGCGCAACCTGCCTGGGCCGCCACCAGCATGAAGGAGCGCGCCGCTATCGTCGAGCGCGCCCTGGAGATACTGCTACAGCGACAGGACGAAGTCATCGATACCGTGGTGAAGGAGACTGGCAAGGCGCGAACAGATGCGATGAGCATGGAAGTGTTTTCCGTCGCCGACCAACTCTGTTACTACGCCAAGAATGCAGGCAAATTTTTGGCGCCGCGCAAGCGCAAGGCACACGGCTTGCTGGGTCTGATGAAACAGGTTCGCATCGTCTACAAACCACTGGGTGTGGTCGGCTTAATCACACCCTGGAACGGCCCTTTCGTATTGGTCATGAATCAGGCTTGTCAGGCCGTGCTGGCTGGAAACACTGTGGTCGCCAAGGGCTCCGAGGTCACGCCATTTTCTGCCAAATTAGCTGAAGATATTTTTCGCGAAGCCGGCCTGCCCGAAGGTGTACTGCAGGTGCTGCTGGGCGATGGAGAAACTGGCGCGGCAATCGTTAGCGGTGGTGTCGATAAAGTGTCTTTTACTGGCAGCGTGGCGACCGGCAAAAAGGTGGCGGTAGCAGCGGCAGAACAACTTATTCCCTGCACGCTGGAACTCGGTGGTAACGACGCCATGATTGTCTGTGCCGACGCCGACCTTGACCGGGCTGCCGATGGCGCGTGGGTGGGCTCATGCATGAATACCGGGCATTACTGCTGCGGCACCGAGCGCATTTACGTGGTTAAAGAGATTTATGACGAATTTCTGGGCCTGATACTGGAGAAAGGAAAAGGCTTACGCCAGGGTCCACAACACGGCTGGGATGAAGATGTGGGCGCCGTCTTTTGGGATCGCCAAATGGCTATTATCGAAGCCCATGTCGAAGACGCCAGAGCTAAAGGCGCTAACATTTTAATGGGCGGGCGCCGCAACCCGGACCTGGAGGGCTTGTATTATGAGCCGACGGTCATCACCGAAGTAGAAAACAGCATGGACATCATGATACTGGAAACCTTCGGACCCATTTTGTGTATTCAGAAAGTAGAATCGGAAGAAGAAGCACTGCGCCTGGCCAATGATTCTGAATTCGGACTCAACGGTAATGTCTGGACTGAGGATAAAACCAAAGGCTATGAGCTCGCCCGGGCAATCGACACAGGCGCTTGCTCAGTCAACGATATGGCAGTGAGCTACGGCATTCCTGCCGCACCTTTTGGCGGAAAGAAGAATTCTGGCCTGGGACAGGTTAACGGCAAAAAAGGCCTTCGCGGCTACTGCCATGAGATGCCCATTGTAATAGATCGTTTTGGCGGCAAAATGCAGAACGGTTACCCGTACAGCGCCAAAAGTGCAGAAGGAATGAAAAAGCTGATGGATTTCCTGTGGCTAAAAACCCCGATCGGAAAATGGCTGAGCTGACCAGACCGACGGCTCAGGTGACCCGCGCCCGCGCTGCAGGGCTTACGCTGCTAGGACAGCACCAGGTTATCCCGGTGTATTAATTCTACGTCTCCGGCGTAGCCCAGCGTTTGTTCAATTTCCGTTGAGGCTGAACCCATAATACGACGGGTTTCATCAGCGGAATAGTTGACCAGGCCGCGAGCAACTTCCCGCCCATCGCTATCCCGGCAGGCGACCATATCGCCGCGAGAAAAGGCGCCATGCACCCCGCGCACACCTACGGGCAGCAGACTGCGCCCCGATTCCCGCAAGACTCGAACAGCGCCCTGATCCAGATCTACACTGCCTTGGATTTGCACCATACTGGCAAGCCACTGCTTACGGGCATTCTGCGGCTCCTTGCCCGTACGCAACCAAGTGCCGACATTGGCGCCACCGGCCACCAGCGCCACGATATCTTCTTCTCGACCACTGGCAATAATAGTCTCGGTCCCCGAGCGTGCTGCCAGGCGGGCCGCGCGCAGCTTGGTGACCATACCACCGCGCCCCAAAGTACCGCCCTCTCCAGCCATGGCGTCCAGCGCAGGCAAATTGACATCAGCGGCTGCCACCAACTTCGCCGCAGGGTTCTGCCGAGGATCCTCCTCATACAGACCTTGCTGGTCAGTCAGCAGGAGCAGTGCATCGGCATCAATCAAGTTCGCTACCAGCGCACCCAGTGTATCGTTATCACCGAAACGAATTTCATCGGTCACCACGGTGTCGTTTTCATTGATCACCGGAACGACGCCCAGTTTCAACAAAGTATTGAGCGTGCCGCGAGCGTTCAAATAGCGATCCCGAGCGATGACATCATCGTGCCCCAAAAGAACCTGCGCAGAAACAATGCCGTGCGCCTTGAAAGCATTCTCATAGCTCTGCACCAGAACCGACTGTCCGACGGCAGCTGCAGCTTGCAACTCGTGTAGCAGATGAGGTCTCACATTCATCCCGAGACGCACAATACCTGCAGCCACTGCTCCACTGGAGACCAGCACCACCTCACAGCCCGCTTCACGCAACCGTGATAATTGGTTCACCAGATCGTTAATAATCGCTTCGTTCAGGCCACGCCCGTCGTCGGTCAGCATTGCACTGCCAACCTTAACGACCCAGCGACGACTGGCAGCTATTTCGCTTCGCTCAGCCATGTCAGGGCACATACTCTACGTCGACATCGTATTCATCATCCCAGTCATCGTCATCGTCGTCCTCAGCCTCTTGATCAGCACGACGTTTGTGCTGGGAACGCAATTCGGCAATCCGCTCCCTGGCCTCTTCCTGCATGCGTTGCTGCAGTTCGACATCTGCATGGGCCAGTTCCGGGTCGGCTTTCTCTTGCTCTCGCAACTCCTCCAGATAATTCATCAGGTCACCGCACAACGCATCCGTGCCCTCACCCTTGATCGCAGAGACTTCATAGACCGGCCCTTGCCAGTCCAGAGCCGCCAGCACGGCAGTCTTGCGTTCAGCGAAAGTTTCCGCGTCTATAAGATCGGTTTTGTTGAGCACCAGCCAGCGCTCGCGCTCTGCAAGGGTGGCGCTAAAGCGTCCCAGTTCACCCGCGATTGCGACGGCCGAGTCCGCCGGTTCAGTTCCGTCAAAGGGCGCCATATCGACAATGTGCAACAGTATCCGATTGCGGGTGAGGTGCTTTAGAAAGCGAATACCCAGACCCGCACCTTCCGACGCTCCTTCAATCAAACCGGGGATATCAGCGATGACGAAACTGCGATGCGCTTCAACCTTAACTACACCCAGGTTCGGCACCAGAGTAGTAAATGGATAATCTGCTACCTTCGGCTTGGCAGAAGACACTGCCCTGATCAAGGTAGACTTCCCGGCGTTAGGCAAACCCAGAAGCCCAACGTCTGCCAGAACCTTCAGTTCAAGCTTGAGCGAGCGGACTTCACCCTCCGAGCCAGGCGTGATTTGCCGGGGGGCCCTGTTGGTACTGGATTTAAAACGCGTATTTCCAAGGCCATGAAAACCGCCTTGAGCAACTTTAAGTTGCTGCCCGCTAGCTTGAATATCTCCGAGAATCTCGCCGGTATCCTCGTCCAGTACAGTTGTGCCTATAGGCACCTTCAGGATGAGGTCCTCACCGCTTCTGCCGGTGCAGTTTTTGCCGCTGCCGCCTTCGCCGATATCGGCGCGATAACTGCGCACAAACCGATAATCAACCATGGTATTGAGGTTGACGTCACCCTCAAGAAAAACACTGCCGCCATCACCGCCATCGCCGCCATCGGGACCGCCTCTTGCAACATACTTTTCCCGCCGGAAACTGAGAGCGCCGTTGCCTCCCTTACCCGCGTATACGGTGATGCTTGCTTCGTCTACGAACTTCATCTTTATCTGCCTTCGGACTGCGCCGTTAAGGGTCGGTGCTGGGGACCACCTAAAAACAGTATACAAAAAAAAGCCCCGTCCAATGACGAGGCTTTTAGTTTCTAGTCGCGAGAAGTGCGATCAGGCGCTCACCACCTGAACATACTTGCGGCTCTTGGGTCCGCGTACAACGAACTCAACCTTGCCGTCTGCTTTTGCGAACAAGGTATGATCCTTGCCGATACCTACGTTTTCACCGGCGTGGAACCTGGTTCCGCGCTGACGTACGAGGATGTTCCCTGCCAGGACTTCCTGACCGCCGTAGCGCTTCACGCCAAGGCGTTTACTTTCGGAATCGCGACCGTTACGAGTACTACCACCAGCTTTTTTATGAGCCATTTTTTAACTCCTCCTTTACGCCGAAATACCGGTAATTTTGACTTCAGTAAACCACTGGCGATGGCCAGTTTCTTTACGATAGTGCTTTCGGCGATTGAATTTAACGATCTTGATTTTCTTGTGGCGGCCGTGGGCGACCACTTCGGCAGTGACCTTAGAGCCATCAACAACGGGCTTGCCGATTTTGACGTCTTCACCAGTGCCAACCAGGAGTACCTTGTCGAATTCGATGGTCTCGCCGGTCGCGGCCTCAATTTTTTCAAGCTTGAGGGTTTCACCCTCAATCACGCGGTGCTGCTTACCACCGGCTTCAATTACTGCGTACATCTTTCTCTCCGTTTAATTAGCCTGCTCGCTTTCTAAAAAACCCTTTAAAATCAAGGGGGCAGAGCCAGGCACAAACAGTTGATTTAATTGTGTCTGCCACCTGCAAGACGTGCAGCAGGGGTCAGAGGGCGGCGATTTTACTCAAATCCCCCCCTAGCGGCAAGGATTATTTTTACCTAAAAACAACAGCTTGCGTGCATTCATGAGGTTAACGATTGAGACCCCAAAGCCTTGACAGGCTGCGGGGACTGACCATAGCATGCCGTGGCACTCTACTACTGACTTCCTATGCAAGATATACGTTCCGCTGTTGCTGCCGAATTCGAGCAGGTCAATCACCTTATTATCGATCAACTCCACTCCGACGTGGACATGGTAGAAAATATTGGCCACTACATTGTAGACGCTGGTGGCAAGCGTTTACGCCCTCTTTTGGTGTTGCTCACCGCTGCTGCCTTTGGTCGCTGTGGGCCCGACCAGATCAAATTTGCCGCGGTCATAGAATTTATTCATACCGCCACCCTGTTGCACGATGACGTGGTTGATATTTCAAGCCTGAGACGCGGCAGGCCCACTGCCAATGCCGAGTTCGGCAATGCACCTTCGGTGCTGGTGGGCGACTTTCTCTATACCCGCGCCTTCCAGCTAATGGTACAACTCGGTGACATGGACATTCTCACGCACATGGCCAATACAACCAACACAATTGCCGAAGGGGAAGTCTTGCAATTAGTGCGAGCAGGCAATGCTGATACCACTGAACAACAATACCTTGATGTCATTACCCGCAAAACGGCGATTCTGTTTGCCGCGGGCTGCTACGGCGCCGCCACGCTGTGCCACCAGGAGAGCAGCGTTTGCCAGGGCATGCACAGCTTCGGCCTCAATCTGGGAATCGCCTTCCAGATGATCGACGATATTCTGGATTACGAGGGGGACCCCGCAGCAATGGGTAAGAATGTGGGGGACGACCTCACTGAGGGCAAACCCACCCTGCCGCTGATTTACACACTGGAGCACGGCACTAAAGAAGAACAAGCACTGGTGCGCAGGGCAATTACCGAAAAAACAGCCGAGGATATTGAGCAGGTTCTGGCAGCGGTGCAGCGCTGCGGTGCTTTAAATTATTCCAAGCAGCAGGCTCGCAAGTATCACAACCTGGCGTTGGCTGAGCTTGCCGCGCTACCTGATAGTCCCGCCAGGGCATCTCTGCAGGCAGTGACTGCGCTTTCAATCAACCGCGACCATTAATTCCAGCCTTCAGCGATTGCACCACCAGTCCGCTGTCAATATACTTCACCGGTGCCTTCCCGGCACCACACTGCTAGCGTAACTACAAAAACACAGCGCGCTAGCTGCCACTTTTTCACCGCAGTTACTCGAAGGATACCGGCAATGCCTGCCACTCCTGTGTTATCACAACTGCCCTCTTACGAGGTTATTAAAACAATCGCCCAATCTCTGAAGGCCGCCTCGGTCGTTCGGATGTTGGAGCAAGAACCCAACCGCGCTGCTGAATTCACCCTCACAGCAGCCGGCCTGCAACTGGATTACAGCAAGCACCTGCTAGACGTTCAAGCGAGACAGGCGCTATTGCAATTGGCTGAGGAGGCCAAACTGCCTGCAGCCATTGCCAGTTTGTTGGCAGGGGAGGAGCTCAACAACACAGAGCAGCGCCCTGCCCTGCACACACTTTTGCGCGCAAGCTCGGGGGGCTCTCTTGGAAGCAAGTTCGACGAAGTCGTCGCAGCTCGCGCCAGCATGCGCCAGTGGGCCGACCAGCTTAACGCCGGCGAACTGCGCGGCTTTTCCGGGTCTGTTATTACCGATGTCGTCAATATTGGTATAGGCGGTTCCGACCTGGGACCCAGACTGGTGACTGAGGCCCTACGCCCCTTCCATGGGAGTATCGCCTGTCACTACGTCGCCAATGTAGATCCCGCTGACCTGCAGAACACGTTATTGAGCTTGCAGGCAGAAACAACGCTATTCATCCTCTGTTCTAAATCCTTCCGCACCGAGGAAACCCTGACCAATAGCCTGGTAGCTCGCGAGTGGATGAAGCAGTCAGGCGCCACTGATGCAGACCTGAACAAGCACTTTGTTGCCATCACCAGTAACCTGCAAGCTGCTGCCGACTTTGGAATTCCTGAGGAAAACTGCCTACCTCTGTGGGACTGGGTGGGCGGACGCTATTCAGTATGGTCGGCGATCGGCCTGTCCTGCGCCATCGCTATCGGCTGGGAAAATTTCGAACTTTTCCTGGCGGGTGCCGCCGCAATGGACGAACACTTCCAGTCTGCTCCTCTGGCCGAAAACATGCCGGTAATGATGAGTCTATTGGAAGTCTGGTACGTCAACTTCTTCGGTGCGAACAACCATGTGGTCTTGCCCTACGATCATAGCTTGCAAAAACTTCCCGACTTTTTGCAACAACTCACCATGGAGAGCAACGGCAAGCGCGTGAACAAAAGCGGGGAGCTGCTGGACTATCATACCGGGCCTGTTCTATGGGGCTCTGCCGGAACCATGGGCCAGCACTCCTTCCACCAACTGCTGCACCAGGGCACCCAGCAATGCCCGGCAGACTTCATCCTTCCGTTAACAACCCATACCGGGATGACTGAACAACATCGGCGCCTGGTAGCTAACTGCATTGCGCAAAGCCGAACCATGACGGTTGGGCGCAGTATTGATGAAGCGAAGTCCTCTTTATTGGAACGTGGGATGGATGAGGCCTCCGCAGGTGAGTTAGCTCCTCACCTGTCCATGCCAGGAAACAGACCTAATAGTGTCATCACCATGGCTTTATTAGCTCCACAGACCCTGGGCGCATTGCTTGCGCTTTACGAGCACCGAACCTTTTGCAGTGGTGTACTGTGGGGCATTAACCCATTTGACCAATGGGGGGTGGAACTGGGTAAGGAGATAGGAGTGCAGGTTCTCGGCCAAATGGCGGGAGAGTCTTCTTCTGGATCGATGGATACGGCGACTGAACGCTTGATTAGGGAATGGCTGGCGGAGCAATAAGCACCAGTCGGTAGGCGATGCGGCGCCAGCTAGAAACAGCAAAATGACCCGTCGCTAGCGCGCCCCCTCCCATTGATGCTATCGACTGGCGCCAAACTGTGATTTGCGCGGGTCAATCATGCCTCGATCAGCGCCAGTAATTCTGCTGTTTTGGCTTCCATCAATGCAACATCACATCTGCTCTCAACATTAAGCCTGACTACAGGTTCGGTGTTGGACATGCGCAGATTGAAGCGCCAGTCTCCGCAGTCGACACTGACGCCGTCAGTGTGATCAAGTTCGCCTTTGTCGCCATAGGTGGCCTCTGCGCGGGCCAACACGGCAGCAGCATCCTCTACACTGCGATTGATTTCACCCGAACAGGGGTAGGCTGCCATGCGCTCGGCCACCATGGTAGACAAGGGCTTGCCTGTACTGCTGATCAACCCTGCCACCAGCAGCCATGGAATCATGCCACTGTCGCAATAGGCGAAGTCGCGGAAGTAATGGTGTGCACTCATCTCGCCGCCGTAGGCTGCATTCTCAGTGCGCATTCGCTCCTTGATGAAGGCATGGCCACACTTGGTCAATACCGGCACACCGCCGGCATCCTTTACCATTTCAACGGTATTCCAGGTCAGCCTGGGGTCGTGGACGATACGGGCACCGGGCTCAAGTTTAAGAAAGGCGTCCGCGAGCAGGCCTACAACGTAGTACCCCTCGATAAATTCTCCGCTCTCGTCAAAAAAGAAACATCGGTCAAAATCGCCGTCCCAGCCAATACCGAGATCTGCGCCATGCTCACGAACGGCCGCAATCGCAGCCGCGCGATTCTCGGGCAATAGCGGGTTGGGTACACCGTTGGGAAAGTTGCCGTCTGGTTCGTGGTGCAGTTTGATAAATTCGAACGGGAGATGAGGCTCCAATAAATCGACGACTCGACCAGCACCACCGTTACCCGCATCCACCACAATTTTCAGCGGTTTCAGAGCCGCCACGTCGACATAGGACAGCAAGTGCTCTACGTAGGCGCGGTCCGTGTCTAACTTGCGCAATGTGCCCGCAACTTGCGCTGCGGTAAATTCATCACGCTCTGCCAGGGCCCGGATTTCCTTGAGTCCTGTATCAGCAGAAATAGGCCTCGACTCTTCGCGAACAAACTTCATCCCGTTATAATCCTTGGGATTATGACTAGCGGTAACAGCAATGCCGCCGTCCATCGTCGCGTGAGAGGTGGCAAAATATATCTCTTCCGTACCGCATAGGCCGATGTCATACACATCTACCCCCTGCTCCATCAAGCCCTCACTGACCGCAGCTTTAATCGCTTCGCTGGACAGACGGATGTCATGCCCGACGACGACCTTTTCCGGCTTGATGACTTCAGCATAAGCTCTGCCGATACGACGTGCGATATCTTCGTTCAATTCATCAGGCACCCGGCCGCGAACGTCATAGGCCTTGAAACACGTAATTTCCTTCAATGTAATGCCCTTAATCGTTTTTGTAGTAGTTTTCGTAAACGTGATTAGTGGCTTCGACGAAGCCGGGAACACTGCCACAGTCGAAGCGCGTACCTTTGAATTTATAGGCCATGACACAGCCCTGCCTGGCCTGGGCTTGAAGCGCATCAGTGATCTGAATTTCGCCGTTGGCGCCAGGCTCGGTGTGCTCAATGTGTTCAAAAATATCAGGAGTGAGAATGTAACGCCCGATAATCGCCAAATTGGACGGAGCATCTTCCAGCGCAGGCTTTTCCACCATATCGTCAACGCGATAAATGCCATCGCCCAGGCTTTCTCCGGAGATCACACCATATTTATGCACTTCATCCATGGGAACTTCCTGGATGGCAACAATGGAACAGCGATATTCATTGTACAGCTCGACCATTTGCGCGAGTACACCCACCCCCTCAGCATGCAGGCAAAGGTCATCTGACAGCAGTACACCGAAGGGTTCATCACCAATCAGGGTACGGCCGGTTAAAATGGCGTGGCCCAGACCTTTCATCTCTCTCTGGCGGACCATGGTGAACACGCCCTTGTCCAGGACCTCTCGAATACTTTGCAGGTACGTTTCCTTGCCCGTGCCAGCAATCTGATGTTCGAGTTCATAACTGATATCAAAGTGGTCAGCAATCGAGCGTTTGCCACGCCCCGTTACGAAGGCGCAGGTGGTCATTCCTGCTTCAATTGCTTCTTCGACCCCGTATTGCACCAGCGGCTTATTAACAACAGGCAACATTTCCTTGGGCATGCTTTTGGTCGCTGGCAGGAAGCGGGTACCGTAACCCGCAACCGGGAACAGGCATTTTTTTATCATCAGATAACTCCTGAGACTTTTATTCAGCTATTGCGACCATACTGGTCGTCAAATCGTACAATATCGTCTTCGCCCAGATAGGTACCGGACTGCACTTCTATGAGCTCCAGAGGTATGCGTCCCGGGTTAGCCAGGCGGTGTTTGTTTCCGAGGGGAATATAAGTTGACTCATCTTCGCCCAGCATAAATATCCGATCTTCGCAGGTGACTTCGGCAGTACCGCTCACGACTATCCAGTGCTCCGCACGATGATGATGCATTTGCAGTGACAAACGCTCACCCGGGTCAACAATAATTCGCTTCACCTGGAAGCGATCTGCAGTCACCAGAGACTCATAAGACCCCCAGGGCCGGTAAACCCTGCGGTGCAAAGAAACCTCAGGACGCTCTTGCGCCTTCAGCGTATTAACAATGCGTTTAACGTCTTGCACCTTGTCACGGTCAGCAACCAGAACAGCATCGGCGGTTTCCACCACCACCAGACCATCAACACCGGTGGCCGCCACCAAGCGTGAATCGCTGTAAAAATAGCTGTCCTTACAGTTATCGAGTATGACATCACCTCGACTGGCGTTGCCCTCATCATCTCTGTCGGCGACATCCCAAAGGGCGGACCAGGCACCCACATCACTCCAACCGCAATCGAGTGACACTACTCCACCTCGATCGGTATTTTCCATCACTGCATAATCAATGCTGTCCGAGGGACAGCCATCAAAAATTGCCGGCTCAGGGCGCACAAAATCCATATCCCGGTTTGCGCCTTTCATCGCGTCCTGACAGCAGCTGAGAATTTCTGGTGCGTGCGCCCCCAGTTCTTCAAGGTAAGCCGCCGCACCGAGCAAAAACATACCGCTATTCCAAAGATAGCTGCCACTGTCCAGATAGGCTGCTGCAGTGGCGGCATCTGGCTTTTCCTCAAACCGTTCCAGTCCAAACAAGCCCTCGCCCAGCGAATCACCACACTTAATATAGCCGTACCCTGTTTCCGCACTGCTGGGCACTACACCAAAAGTCATCAAATGACCCTGCTGCGCCATGGGGACAGCTTTTCCTACCGCCGCGACGAAGGCCTCTATATCCTGAATGACGTGATCAGCGGGCAGCACCAATAGTAAGGCTTCAGGATCATGTTCGACAGCGTAGAGCGCTGCCAGGGCAACAGCCGGCGCCGTATTGCGACCGACGGGTTCCAGAATCAGAGCGCTGGCTTTCAGGTCGACTTGCCGCAGCTGCTCGGCCACCATAAAACGGTGCTCTTCGTTACAAACCACAACCGGTGAGGATTCATCTAACCCGGTGGTGCGTTTCAGCGTTTCCTGAAGCATGGACAACTCCCCGGCGAGGGGCTGGAATTGCTTGGGATGGGACTCGCGTGAGACGGGCCATAACCGGCTGCCTACGCCACCAGAAAGAAGTACGGGAGTTAACATTTTCATCCTTGATATCAGTGGAGAGAGGCCCCGGACAAGAGGCCGAATCACGCCATTTTAAACGCAACGAAATGGACTCTGCTATTTTAGCTGACAAGGCTCCGATTGAACAGTCAGCCAAGCTGCCGAATCAACTGATAGCGCTGGACTTGTGCGCCTCAGCCATTAAAATGGGCACGCAAAATAAAGCCGCTTCCGGCAATGACCGACACCTTGGAAAAATCATGACAGGACAAAGCGCGTTCACCAAAGAAGAGCTGGTCGCATGCGGTCACGGCGAGCTATTTGGCGAAGGCAACGCCAGACTCCCCGTAGACAATATGCTCATGCTCGATCGCATCAATCACATCAGTTCAGAGGGCGGTGCGAATGGTAAAGGCGAGATTATTGCCGAGCTGGATATTCATCCGGATCTCTGGTTTTTTGACTGCCACTTTCCCTCCGATCCGGTCATGCCTGGCTGCCTCGGACTGGACGCGATGTGGCAACTGGTCGGCTTCTTTTTAGGTTGGCGAGGCAACCCGGGACGTGGTCGCGCCCTGGGCTGCGGCGAGGTGAAATTTACCGGACAGATACTACCCACCGCCAGCAAAGTCACCTACAACATTAATATGAAGCGTATCATCGAACGCAAACTGGTCATGGGCATAGCCGACGGCAGCGTGTCGGTTGATGGCCGAGAGATATACACCGCCAACGACCTGCGCGTCGGCCTGTTTCAATCCACGGAGTCCTTCTAGAGCGATGAATAGACGAGTAGTTGTCACCGGCCTGGGCATTGTTTCTTGCCTGGGTAACGATGCTGAAACGGTTACCCTGTCACTTTACAACGGCACGTCCGGAATCAGTGCGCGCCAGGAACATATCGACATGGGCATGCGTTCACACGTCGCTGGCAGCCCGAATATTGATACTGCTTCATTGATCGACCGAAAGCAGTTGCGCTTTATGGGTGACGCCGCCGCCTACGCCTACATCTCCATGCAGCAAGCGATTGAAGACTCAGGTCTGGAGGAAAGTGATGTCTCCAATGTACGTACCGGTATTATTGCCGGCTCCGGTGGCGCCTCATCAGCCAGCCAAACACAAGCGGCAGACATTTTGCGAGATCGCGGCCTGCGCCGGGTTGGCCCCTACCGGGTCACCCAGACAATGGGCAGCACAGTCTCCGCCTGCCTGGCCACACCTTTCAAGATCAAGGGTGTCAATTATTCTATTTCGTCAGCCTGCTCTACCAGTGCCCATTGCATTGGCAATGCCATGGAGCAGATTCAGTTAAACAAGCAGGACATCGTATTTGCCGGGGGTGGTGAAGAGCTGCACTGGACTTTATCCAGCCTGTTCGACGCCATGGGCGCGCTATCAACCAAGTACAATGACACGCCCCAACGCGCCTCTCGCGCCTACGACGCTGACCGTGATGGTTTTGTAATCGCCGGTGGCGGCGGTATGCTGGTACTGGAAGAACTGGAGCACGCTAAAGCACGAGGCGCAAAAATTTACGCAGAACTGGTGGGCTATGGCGCTACCTCCGATGGCTACGACATGGTCTCGCCTTCAGGCGAGGGTGCAGTGCGCTGCATGCAACAGGCGCTCGCTACAGTCGATGGGGCTGTGGACTACATCAACGCGCATGGCACCTCAACACCTGCAGGTGACATACAAGAGCTGAAAGCGGTCAAAGACGCTTACGCTGATAGTGATCGTATTCCGGTAGTTGGCTCAACCAAATCCCTGTCCGGTCACTCACTGGGGGCTGCCGGGGTTCAGGAAGCCATTTACTCGCTGCTAATGCAGCAGAAGGGCTTTATCGCCGCTTCTGCCAACATTGATAACCTGGATCCGGAAGCTGAAGGCCTTCCCATTGCACGGGAAAGAGTAGACAACGTGGATTTACGGACAGTGATGTCTAACAGTTTTGGTTTTGGTGGCACCAACGCGTCACTGGTATTCCAGAAACTCACCGATTGATTGCCTTGCATAAGTAGCCGCTCACGGCTACTTATGCTCACAGTTCACGCCAGTAGATCCAGTAACAATACCTGCACCTTATCTCCTTCACTGACAACAACGCCCGGCGGCACCACTGCCAGTGCGTCACTTTGGCTCACTGAGCTGAGCACACCAGAACTCTGGTTAGCAAAACGGCGGGCCACAAGACCCTCATCACCCGATTCCAGGCTTACCCGAACATGGTCCTGCCTGGGACTTGATTTTGCAGTTGCGAAACCAGCTGTCACCGTCAGCTCGGGAATACGGCAATCGGTCGCGCCCTGTAGCTTTAACAGAAACGGCCTTGCCACAAGACAAAATGTTGCAAAAACCGAGGTAGGATTACCTGGCAAACCAATAAAAGGCGTATCGCCAATAGCCCCGAAAGCCAGTGGTTTACCCGGCTTTATCGCCAGCTTCCACAAATCAATGTGCCCAATTTGCTCCACTTGGGCTTTCACGTGGTCCTCCTCGCCAACAGACACGCCACCAGAGGTGATCACACAATCAGCCAACTCCGAGGCGCGCAGCAATGCCTTCGCCGTTGCCTGTGCGTCATCGGGGATAATGCCCACGTCAACAAATTCCAGGCCCAGCCTGGCGAGCAGGCCAGCGATAGTAAAACGGTTAGAGTTGTAAAGCTGACCGCCCGCCAAATCAGCGGTGCCGGGTTCAATCAATTCGTCCCCGGTTGAAAGCACCGCCACCTTAAGCCGGCGAAACACTGTTACCCGGGCAACACCGACCGAGGCCAGCAGTCCCAGATCTTGGGGCCTTAAGCGGCGACCTTTGCTCAATGCCACCGCTCCTGCAGCAATATCTTGCCCCCGCGGTCGAATGTTCTGCGCCGTAGTCACAGTCCCCTCGACCGAGAGCAAACCACCCTGGTCAACACTGCAATTTTCCTGCATCACCACGGCATCGGCTCCCGCGGGTATCGGCGCTCCAGTAAATATTCTCGCTGCCGTTCCCGGCTGCAAAGGCTCCCCGACTGCTCCGGCGGCAATACGTTGGCTTATCGGCAGTGGTCCCGGCAGGTCTTCGCCGCGCACGGCATAACCATCCATTGCACTGTTATCGTCCCCGGGAACATCGATACCAGAGATAACGTCCTCTGCCAAAACCGCTCCAAGTGCGTCTATCAAGGAGAGTTCATCGGTTGCCCCTGTCGGTCTGGCGCCCCCTAAAATTCGCTCCAGAGCCTCTTCCAGGGGCATCAAGGCACTCAACTGTGCTGTTCCCTGACTTTTAATACGCCGACAAAGTTGCAAGGCCTGTGAGTGCTGTCTAACTGCTCGCGAATAACCCCTGACCAGGCTGTCTTGCAGGCGCCGGTAGAACCGGGGACACAAAAAATGACGGTGTTGTTGGCAAAGCCGGCCAATGCCCGTGACTGGATGGTTGAAGAGCCTATCTCCTGGTATGAAATAGCCCTGAAAAGCTCACCAAAGCCGTCTATGTCCTTATCGAACAGAGGCCGAACAGCCTCTGGCGTTGAATCTCTGCCCGAAAAGCCAGTTCCACCTGTCACCAACACCGCATCGATGTCCGGGTCTGCGATCCAGGCAGAGAGCACCGCGCGAATTCGGTAAACATCATCGATCACTATCGCCTTGCTACCTTGACGGTGGCCCGCCGATTCGAGCGCCTCCACCAGATATTTTCCGGACGTATCGTCCGCCTCGGTGCGAGTGTCTGACACGGTGAGCACCGCCACTGCCAGAGATTGGGGGGTGTCGTCGGTGGCCTTGGCCATGGATGTTCCTCAGGTTTGTTGCTGAAAGTATTGTTTCACCTGGTCGGCAATGGCATTGCGCCAGGGCTGCTGTTTAATCGCGAATGTATTGCGAATTTTGCTGCATTCAAGCGATCGATTAAGACTGGGGGCATCAGGATCGAGCGGCATTAATTCCACAGCGCCGGTGCTGACATCAGAAAACTGCGAAGCAGCGGCCAGCACCGCTTCGGCAAACTCGTAATGGGTCGCTGTCTCCGTGCTGCAATAGTGATAGGTGCCCCACAGCTCGGCTCCCACACTCTGTTGGTCAAGTAGCGCTGAAATCACTCTTGCACCGTCACCGGAAGCCACTGGGCAACCCCGTAAATTATTGTCCAGAACCAGGTTTTCGCCACTCACTAATTCACCCAGTACACGCGTCACTAAATTGGCTCCGTCACTGGCAAATACCGGGCCCAAACGCAAAATCAGGTACCTATCGCAGTACTTCCTCACCACCTGTTCAGCATCAGCCAAGAGTAAGCCGGTATCGCTGCTATTGTCAGGCAGATCTCCTTCGTTGTACCTTCGGTCAAGGTCGCCGGAAAAAACTCTGGAGCTGGAAATAAACATATAACAAGCGCCGTCACGCTGACAGGCTTTAGCCACCCACTGACACCGCTTCAGATCCAGATCAACAACGTCCTGGCCCCCATCGGCCACCGCTTCCACCCGAATATCCACAACGACATCGGCCTGAGCCCTGCGCACGGCCTTCTTGGCTTGTCGCTCACTCTTCCAGCGCGACGCAGAACGGGTCAGGCACACCAGGTCATGGCGGCTCAGGTCCTCCAGGAGTTCTACCAGCGCCCGCCCAAGCGGACTGTCTGAACCGATTACGAGTACGCGCACGTGAATGGGTCTTTAGTCGTCAAAGATAGGGAACCGTATCATATTTGCGCGGGGCGCGGCGCAATTGTCGGCGACATGCACGACTACTGTAGCGTCTGCTATGCCCAGTTCATCGGTAGAGGAAGCCGCTCGATAGCGGCCTCGTGAGTTGCCTCAATCAGCAAGACCGCCTCGTTAGAACGGGATATCGTCGTCGAAGTCGTTGAAGTCCTGCGCAGGAGCTGTCTGTGGAGCATTCTGAGCAGGGGCAGAACTTCCCTGGGCAGGGGCAGAAGACTGGGGCGACTGACCGCCATACGCACCGCCGCCGCCCATATTGCTGTCGCCCTGACCTGAGCCCCGACTGTCCAGCATCTGCATTTCGTTGGCAACCACTTCAGTGGTGTAGCGATCCTGACCCGACTGATCAGTCCACTTACGCGTTTGCAGGGCACCTTCGACAAATACCTTGGATCCCTTCTTGAGATACTCCCCGGCAATCTGTCCAAGCCGATAATTACCCCGGTCACGGAACACCACGCGGTGCCACTCAGTGCGCTCTTTCTGTTCGCCTGTTTGCTTGTCGCGCCAGCTTTCCGAGGTCGCAATACTGGCATTGGTGACGGCACCACCATCAGGAAAAAAGCGGGTTTCAGGGTCGTTACCCAGGTTACCGATCAGAATGACCTTATTGACGCCACGTGTAGCCATGAAAGCTCCTTGTTCTCGCGATAAATGCTTATTTTAATGCACGCGTGACTATAACAATCCCACTGTTTAATTGCGACAGCACCAGGCACCAAATTCAATCCAATGGGTCCGCTACAACCCTCAGGTCATCAACTTATCCAACCAGTGACTGACAGTTTGAATAGGACGTCGCTGCCAGGCGGCTCCCCGTCGGCAATAAACGCCCTCCTCCCACGTGCGTGCCAGGTCGGTCGCCTTGTAACCCAGCCAACGCAAAGGTTCAGGCTCCCAGCGCCGCAGTACGGACTCCGGGCTGCCATTATGGGCCCAAGGGGCAGACGACAGTTCAGTCTCTCGCGATAACACCAGGTCGGCCAGGGTACGGGCCATCAGGTTTGACGCTCCAACACCTTCACCAACGTAGCCGCCGACGGTACCAATACCGGTTGCCCGGTCGTAAACTGCATGCGGCAGTCCATTGCGAGGAGCACCCAGTGTGCCGCCCCAGCGATGCGTTATGGCAGCTTTCCGCAATTGCGGAAAACACGCTAAAAGCAAACGGTGTATTGCCTCAAAACTCGGATCCGCAGGGCTAAATTGACTGCGCGGCTTACCGCCAAAGCAATAGCTACCCCGTGCACCAAATACCATTCGATTGTCTGCACTGCGCTGACCGTAAGTGGTGAGTGGACTAACATCGCAAAACACCTCTGAATCAGCCAGACCCAGTGTTTGCCAGGTTTGCTCATCCAGCGGCTCAGTGGCAATGATCCTGCTTTGCAAAGCCAGCACCCTGCGCTCTGTGTTGGCCACTCCGGCACCATAGCCCTCCAGTGCCAGCAGGCGATGGGTGGCATGCACTCGCCCACAGGAAGTCATCATTGCTCCCGGTGTCAGAGCAGTCACCGGCGTTTGTTCATAGATACGCACACCCATATCACGCAGAGTCTGCGCAAGACCCACCACCAGGCGAGCCGGTTGAATACGAGCAATATGGGGCGTGTAGATAGCGCCAGCAGGCTGATGAATACGCAGACGAGATTCAAGCTCATGGGCTTCCAGCCACTGATAATCTTGTTCACCAAAACCCGCAGCCCTGTAATCGGCAAGACTGTCCCGCAGAATTCGCGCCTGCTCGGGGTAACGTGCCGCGGCAAAGATACCACCACCGCGCTGGTAATTGCAGTCTATGCCATGCCGCTCCAGCACGCCCTCCACCTCTGGCAGAATACTATGAATCTGGGCCCTCGCTGACTCTCGTCGATCACCGTCCAGAACTGACAGCAAGCGGGTCTCACCTTCAATAGCAGACATCATCCACCCGCCATTGCGCCCCGACGCGCCAAAACCGCAGCGTTGGGCTTCCAGCACGCAAATCTGTAGGTCCGGTGCGAGCGTTTTCAGGTAGTAAGCGGCCCACAGACCGGAGAAGCCGCCACCGGCGATGGCCACGTCCACCTTGATGTCCATATCCAGTGCTTGCCCTATGGGCTCGTGAGCCGCTTGATCCATCCACAGGCTGATATCAGCTGCAGACCCCACAATTATTCTCCCCTGGCTGCAGCAGGCGCGCCCAGCAAGGAATTTGTGGGCAAGAACACTACCAGCCAAAGAGCCGACAGAACCAGACAGCATCCAAGTAACAACGAGGCGCCGCCGCTCTTGAGCAACCATCCGCCCAATGCGCCGCCGGCAAACGCGCCCAGGAACTGGCAGGTGGAGTAGATACCCAGGGCCGTACCTTTGCCGCCGGCGAACACCATTTTGCTCACCAGGGACGGCAATGTCGCCTCCAAATAATTAAACCCGACAAAAAATAACCACATGCCTAAATACAACAACAGCGGAGATGCGGGAGCTGAAATAACGGTCATAGCCAAAATCAACAGCACGATCGCCAACAGAAACATAGCGTGTAAACGACCTTTGCGTTCAGCCATGATCATCATGGGCACCATTCCCATTATGGACAACAACAGGGCAGGAAGATAAACCATCCAATGGCTGTTGCGGTTTAGGTCTGCCACCTCAAGGAGCAGCCCGGGCACCACCAGAAACAAGGCCATAAGCACAAAATGCAGGCTGAACACGGCGAAGTTCAGGCGCAGCAGACCTGCATCCTGGAGGCTGCGTGCGAACAAGCCCCGACGAGCGCCCACCTCATCATACATTTGCCCCACAGGCGGCGTTGGAACCAGCAGCAGGACAATCGCGACCCCCACAATCGCCAGCACTGTTGTGAACCAAAACACCGCGCTCAAGCCGCCTGCCGCTGCCACCAATGGGCCCAACACCAGTGCGATGGCAAAAGAAAGGCCAATACTCATTCCGACTATTGCCATCGCTTTAGTTCGCTGCTCTTCACGGGTCAAATCAGCTACCAAAGCCATCACCGTGCTGGCTATCGCTCCAGCGCCTTGCAAGGCTCGCCCTACAACCACCCCCTCAATGGTCTCCGCCATACCCGCGACTACGCTGCCCAGAGCAAATACCAGCAGACCGCCGACAATGACCGGCTTGCGACCCAACTTGTCGGAGAGCCAGCCCAGGGGAATCTGCAGCAAGGCTTGCGACAGCCCATAAACTCCCAAAGCCAGACCGATCGTCAAAGGATCGGCACCAGGGAGGTCTGCGGCATACAAGGCCAGCAGCGGCAAAACCATAAACAGACCGAGCATCCGGAAGCTGTACAACAAGGCAAGGGAGCTGACGGTACGCCGCTCCAGTGGTGTCATGGGATGTTCGGTAATCACAGGGGAACTGAATCTTGGAATTTGAGCAGCAGCATAACAGCTTCAAGGCGAGGTCACACACTGTGTCAAACCTCAGCCCATGGTCAAATGACACTTTTCGCACAGCATTAAAGTCCGTTTCCCTTTGCATGGCGTAACACTCAAGGCATATACTTTTCGGTTCCAATTTTTCTGCGGTACTCCCTGCTAATGGACACAATTCAAGTTCGCGGCGCGCGCACTCACAATCTGAAGAACATCGACCTTGATATCCCCCGCGACAAGCTGGTGGTGATCACTGGGTTGTCCGGTTCAGGTAAATCATCGCTCGCTTTTGACACACTCTACGCCGAAGGTCAGCGGCGTTATGTGGAGTCCTTGTCCACCTACGCTCGGCAGTTCCTGTCGATGATGGAAAAGCCGGACATGGACCATATTGAAGGCTTGTCGCCGGCTATTTCTATTGAGCAGAAATCGACATCGCATAACCCTCGCTCTACCGTGGGTACCATCACTGAGATTTATGACTACCTGAGACTGTTGTTTGCCAGAGTCGGCGACCCACGCTGCCCCGATCACGGCCTCAACCTGAAGGCGCAAACGGTGAGCCAGATGGTGGACACCGTACTGGCGCTGCCAGAGGGCAGCAAACTCATGCTGCTGGCGCCGGTAATACGCGATCGAAAAGGTGAGCATTTACACATTTTTGAAGAGCTTCGCGCGGCGGGATTTGTGCGCGCTCGCATAGACGGTATTGTGACAGACCTGGACGACCTCCCTACCTTAGACAAAAAGAAGAAACACCGAATTGAAGTCGTGGTCGACCGATTTAAAGTGAGAGACGATCTCGGACTCCGTCTGGCAGAATCATTCGAAACCGCTCTTGGACTCACCGATGGACTGGCCTCTATTTCCTGGATGGACGGAGATGGAGCCGATATTGCTTTCTCCGCCAGATTCGCATGCCCTGAATGCGGACACAGTATCGACGAGTTGGAACCCCGCCTGTTTTCGTTCAACAACCCTGCAGGCGCCTGCGGCGGTTGCGACGGATTGGGAGTGAAGCAGTACTTTGATGCCGAGCGTATCGTGCTGCATCCGGAATCCAGTCTTGCCGAAGGTGCCATTCGCGGCTGGGATCGCCGCAATGTTTACTATTTCCATATGCTCACGTCGCTGGCTGAACACTATGGCTTTGATATTAATACGCCCTACGACGCACTGAGCGCAAAGCACCAGAAAGTCATATTGCACGGAAGTGGTAAGCAGGAAATCGCTTTTTCCTATATCAACGACCGCGGTGACGTGTTCAAGCGCACTCATCCCTTCGAAGGGATTATCCCCAACATGGACAGGCGCTACCGGGATACGGACTCACAGTCAGTGCGCGAAGACCTGGCAAAATTTCTTGCTACCCAGCCCTGTCCGGATTGCGGCGGCACGCGGCTACGCCGGGATGCTCGTCACGTGTTTGTCGATGAGCGCAATCTGCCGACCATTACCGACATGCCCGTTGGAGAAGCAGAGGTGTACTTTAATGAGCTGATGCTAGAGGGCCGCAAGGGCGAAATCGCAGACAAGATCCTCAAGGAGTTGCGCGCGCGCTACCGCTTCCTGGTGGACGTGGGCCTGAACTATCTGACGCTGAATCGCAGTGCCGAAACGCTGTCGGGAGGAGAGGCCCAGCGCATTCGCCTCGCCTCGCAAATAGGAGCGGGGCTGGTTGGCGTTATGTACATTCTCGATGAACCTTCTATTGGTCTGCACCAGCGAGACAATGAGCGACTGTTGAACACTCTTACCCACCTGCGTGACCTGGGTAACACAGTGCTCGTTGTCGAGCACGACGAAGATGCCATTCGTGCAGCTGATCACGTTATCGACATCGGCCCCGGGGCCGGCGTACACGGCGGGCAGGTCGTCGCCGAAGGCACCATGAAGCAGATAACAGCCAACAAGCAGTCTCTCACTGGAGATTATCTTTCTGGTCGCAAGAAAATCGAAATACCCAAGAAGCGCACACCGCTGAATAAAAAGAAACAGCTGGTGTTGACAGGGGCCACCGGCAACAACCTGCAACATGTCACCCTGGAAATACCGCTGGGGCTTCTGACCTGCGTTACCGGCGTATCCGGCTCAGGCAAGTCCACGCTTATTAACGGCACGCTTTACCCGCTGGCGGCCACCGAACTCAATGGTGCCACCACGCTGACAGCAGCGCCGCACGATGCAATAAGCGGCATGGATCAAATAGACAAATGTATCGATATCGACCAAAGCCCTATCGGCCGCACCCCCCGCTCGAACCCGGCCACCTATACCGGTATCTTCACCCCGGTACGGGAACTGTTTGCAGGCACTCAGGAGTCCCGCTCTCGCGGCTATAAACCTGGGCGCTTCAGCTTCAATGTCAAAGGGGGGCGCTGTGAAGCCTGTCAGGGCGATGGTGTCACCAAGGTAGAGATGCATTTTCTCCCGGACATTTACGTGCCCTGCGATGTCTGTAAAGGCAAAAGATATAACCGAGAGACGTTGGAGATTCGTTATAAGGGTAAGAGCATCCATGAAGTCCTCGACATGACGGTTGAAGACGCTCTGGAGTTTTTCGAACCGGTTCCTGCGATTGCCCGTAAATTGCAAACACTGATGGATGTCGGACTGTCCTACATC
This sequence comes from marine gamma proteobacterium HTCC2148, assembly GCA_000156295.1. Lineage (GTDB taxonomy): Bacteria > Pseudomonadota > Gammaproteobacteria > Pseudomonadales > Halieaceae > Halioglobus > Halioglobus marinus. The sequence continues at coordinate 15,046 of DS999241.1, read as the reverse complement.
CGACTGGGCCAGGCGGCCACCACTTTGTCCGGTGGCGAAGCGCAACGGGTAAAGCTGTCCCGGGAACTGTCAAAGCGAGATACCGGAAAAACCCTCTACATTCTTGATGAACCGACCACTGGCCTGCATTTTGAGGACATCAAGCAACTGCTGGAAGTACTGCACCGACTGCGAGACCACGGCAATACAATGGTGATAATCGAGCACAACCTGGATGTCATCAAGACGGCAGACTGGGTTGTCGATCTAGGCCCAGAGGGAGGTTCTGGCGGCGGTCAAGTCATCGCCACCGGTACGCCGGAAGACGTGGCAAAGACCAAGGGCTCCTATACCGGCCAGTTCCTGGCACCGATGCTGAGTAAACGTACGCGCAGCAAGGCCGCATAAGCCGTCGCCGAAGCGACGCGCACGAAAATCATTAAAGGCGTTCTATCGGCCCGTGGCCTCGTCGAGGCCCTTTCGAAGCAAGCCCGCCCATCGGGTCAAGGTACGGTCTGCTTCCGCCTTGTTGGTCACTCCATTGGTCCACTGGAAAGTTCCGTAGTCGGTACCTCGGCGTCGATCACGGGCTCTGGCCAAGACCTGGCCAGTAGTGCCATCAACCAACTCCAAAGCCAGCGTCATTTCGCCGGCCGAAGTCGTATAGGATCGATTCATTCCAGGACTCATAGTGTCCGGGGCATTGACGTCAAGATTAATGATTGACGGCCGAACGATGAGCACCGCCTCGCCCTTATCAAATTGGTCAACGATGTCATACGCTGGATCGGCCAGTAGTGCTTGCGAAAAATGATCGCTACAGGCATCGCCCAGCGCACTTTTCATACTGCTCACATCCTGCTGAGTTACTCGACTGGACAGATCCAGGCGATTGTTATTCTGGTCGCGAAGCCAGTTTTTACGGAAAGAGACGGAGCATGCCTCTACACCGATGCTCTTGTATGAGCCCAGCTCGGCCCCCGGCAAAAGGTACACCTCCTGAAACTTGGTATCCTGCTGCAGAACCAGTCCATCCTGAGAAACCGGCTCGGGCTGGTTTGAAGCACAAGCCGTAAGAAAAAAACCGCTGAGTAGCAATACTATAAATCTATTCATCATTCACCTACCTGTTTACTGACGTTGGCTGCGAATTGAGAATATTAGACTAGATTATGACGGCTTGCGTAGTTTTATCACCTTCGAGGACTGACCAAATAAACGGCATGACCCTTCTGGCATTTTATACAGGGACACATCTGCGCCCTTCCAGTATGGGACACACCCTACAATACAACGGCCACAAAAAAGCCGGACATCAGCCCGGCTTTTTTAATCACTCTCGTCGATCGAGAATCAATCCTCGTCAGCGTAATCTTCGACCTGTGGACGATCAACCAATTCAACGTAGGCCATAGGAGCCTTGTCACCGGTGCGGAAGCCACACTTCATGATACGAATATAACCCCCGGGACGCTCCTGGTAACGAGGACCTAACTCGTTGAACAGTTTGCCAACCGCTTCTTTGCTGCGAGTACGATCAAACGCCAGGCGACGATTTGCAACACTGTCGTTCTTTGCCAGGGTAATCAGAGGCTCCGCGTAACCACGCAGCTCCTTCGCCTTGGGCAGGGTAGTTTTAATCAACTCGTGCTCCACCAGAGAGTTGGTCATGTTACGGAACATGGCCTTACGGTGAGAACTGTTGCGGTTTAACTGACGTCCGCTATGACGATGACGCATTTTTCCAATCCTATCTTCAGGGTGCTATCTCAGCACTGCTATCAGGTTGACCGGGGAGCCTAAGCGCTCAGTACCCGGTCGTCGTTTTTCAGGCTGGCAGGCGGCCAGTTGTCCAGGCGCATGCCCAGTGACAAGCCGCGTGATGCCAATACATCCTTGATCTCGGTGAGAGACTTCTTACCCAAATTAGGGGTCTTCAGCAGCTCAACCTCAGTGCGCTGCACCAGGTCTCCGATGTAGTAAATATTTTCAGCTTTCAGGCAGTTGGCAGAGCGAACAGTCAATTCCAGATCATCAACTGGACGCAACAGAATTGGATCAACCTCGTCCTCTTCCTCAACAGACTCAGACTCAGACTCGCTTTCCAGGTCAACAAACACGGCCAACTGCTGCTGCAGAATGGTCGCGGCGCGACGGATTGCTTCTTCCGGATCGATTGTGCCGTTGGTTTCAAGGTCAAGTACCAACTTGTCCAGGTCGGTACGCTGCTCAACTCGCGCAGACTCAACCACGTAAGATACACGGTGCACGGGAGCAAAAGTTGCGTCCAACTGCAGACGACCAATTGAGCGGGTCTCTTCTTCAGGATTCTCACGAGAATCCGCGGGAGAGTAGCCTCGACCTCTGGCCACGGTCAGCTTCATGTTAATTTCAGAAGCGCCGTTGAGGTGACAGATCACGTGATCCGGGTTACGGATCTCGATATCGTGGTCTACCTGGATATCGGCTGCCGTTACCGCACCTGAACCCTTTTTGCTCAGAGTCAGTTCAGCCTCTTCCTTGCCATTCATCACCAGGGCAACGCCCTTGAGGTTAAGCAGGATTTCAATCACGTCTTCCTGTACGCCTTCAATTGCACTGTACTCGTGCAATACGCCGTCGATCTCTACCTCGGTGATTGCACAACCAGGCATGGAGGACAGCAGGATACGGCGCAAGGCATTACCCAGAGTGTGGCCAAAACCACGTTCAAGGGGTTCCAGGGTAACCTGGGCGCGCGTGCTGTTCTTTTCATCAACATTGATTACACGCGGGGTCAAAAATTCGTTCACTGCACTCTGCATACGGGGCACCTTTATTTAGGTTGGTCCTTCAGTGGATTACTTGGAGTAAAGTTCGACGATCAGGTTTTCGTTGATCTCTGACGAGAGATCCTGACGGTCAGGGACAGACTTGAAAGTACCTTCCAGCTTGTCCGCATTTACTTCGATCCACTCAGGCTCGCCACGCTGGGCAGCCAATGCCAATGCTGACTGCACACGCAGTTGCTTCTTGGCCTTTTCACGCAAGGCGACAACGTCACCTGCTTTTACCTGGTAAGAGGCGATGTTAACCACCTGCCCGTTCACCATGATAGATTTGTGAGCAACCAGCTGACGCGATTCAGAGCGCGTTGAGCCAAAACCCATACGATAAACAACGTTATCCAGTCGAGATTCCAACAGCTGCAGCAGGTTTTCACCGGTAGCACCCTTCAGACGGGCAGCTTCCTTGTAATAATTGCGGAACTGCTTCTCCAGTACGCCGTAGATACGACGAACTTTCTGCTTCTCGCGCAGCTGCACTCCGTAATCGGACAGACGACCGCGGCGGGCGCCGTGCTGGCCTGGTATTGCTTCTGCTTTACACTTACTTTCGAGTGCGCGCACACCGCTCTTCAGGAACAGATCAGTTCCTTCACGACGGGAGAGCTTGCACTTGGGTCCAATATATCGAGCCATGTCTAGTTCTTCCTTTGTGCGTTACACGCGACGTTTCTTGGGAGGACGACAGCCGTTATGGGGAATCGGCGTCACGTCAGTAATGTTAGCGATCTTGTAGCCACAAGCATTCAGTGCTCGTACGGCAGACTCACGACCCGGTCCTGGGCCCTTTACCTGCACGTCGAGATTTTTAAGACCATATTCCTTGGCGGCTTCACCGGCACGTTCGGCTGCAACCTGGGCAGCAAACGGGGTGCTCTTACGAGAACCGCGGAAACCAGAACCACCTGCAGTGGCCCAGCTCAGGGTGTTACCCTGACGGTCAGTAATCGTAACAATGGTGTTGTTAAAAGACGCATGCACGTGGGCGATTCCGTCCACTACAGTCTTCGTGATTTTCTTACGAGTGCTTTTGGCACCTGGCTTAGCCATATCGTAGTTCCTGCTTTAATATCAACACTGCACTTTGGTGCAGCTACACTAAAAGGATTCGCTGTGGGGTGACGCTAGGTCTGTCCTTACTTGCGAATCGGCTTACGCGGTCCCTTGCGAGTACGCGCGTTGGTCTTGGTGCGCTGACCGCGAAGCGGTAAGCCACGCCGGTGACGCAGGCCGCGGTTACAGCCCAAGTCCATCAAACGCTTGATGTTCATTGACACTTCACGACGAAGGTCACCTTCCACCATCATCTCAGCGACTTTGCCACGCAGGGCATCCATCTCTGTTTCAGACAGTTCACCAATCCTGGTGCTTTCTGTGACACCGGTAGCGGCACACAACTCTTTAGCAGTTGTGCGACCTACACCGTAGATGTATGTCAGTGAGATAACAGCATGCTTGTTATCTGGTATGTTGACGCCGGCAATACGAGCCATCCAACTTTCTCCAAAAATAATCTTTCGCTTTACTACGCGATTTACGCAAACCCCTGATTTAACTCAGTTTTGCTGATTTCTCAGCGGGGTAGGCGCGAAAGGCGCAGCATTCTAGCGATATCGTTACAAAAAATCAACCGTGTCCGGGTTTAACCCTGACGCTGCTTATGACGCGGATCTGTGTTGCAGATCACCCGCACAACGCCATTACGACGTACAACTTTACAGTTGCGGCAGATTTTCTTGACTGATGCACGTACTTTCATCGTTACTTCTCCGTTTAGGCTAATGGGCGCTTAGCGAACGCGCCCAGCACCACCATAGTTCTTCAAGTTGGCCTTCTTCATCACCGAATCGTACTGGTGCGACATCAGGTGGCTCTGCACCTGGGCCATAAAATCCATTACCACAACAACCACGATCAGCAGTGAGGTACCACCCAGATAAAAGGGCACGTTCCACATCACCACCAGGAACTGTGGCATCAAGCAGACCAGCGCAATATAAGCAGATCCGAATACCGTCAGCCGAGTCAGCACGCCATCGATATAGTTGGCGGTCTGTTGTCCCGGACGTATGCCGGGCACAAATGCTCCGGAACGCTTCAGGTTGTCAGCCACTTCAACCGGGTTGAACATCAACGCCGTGTAGAAGAAGCAGAAAAACACTACAAACACTGTGAACAGCAATATGTTCAGCGGCTGGCCAGGGCCAATGGCAACGGCCAGGTCCTGCAACCAGTCTGCACCCCCGGAAGAGCCAAACCACTGCGCGATAGACGCAGGAAACAACAATATGCTGCTCGCAAAAATGGCTGGGATGACGCCCGCCATGTTCACTTTCAGAGGCAGATGCGAACTCTGCGCCTGGTACATCTTGCGACCTTGCTGTCGCTTGGCGTAATTCACCGTGATGCGGCGTTGGCCGCGCTCAATGAATACGATCAAATAAATAACCGCGATCGCCAGTGCCAGAATAAACAACAGCACCAGGATATTCAGTTCACCCTGCCGCGCCTGCTCAAGAGACTGGCCTATAGCCGCGGGCAGTCCCGCCACAATGCCGGCGAAGATCAACAGCGAGATCCCGTTACCCACACCTTTTTCCGTAATTTGTTCACCCAGCCACATCATAAAGACTGCACCAGTCACCAGAGACGTAATGGCAATCACGTAAAACAGCAGTGATGTGTCATAACTCATGCCCTGATTAGCCATACCCACGGTCATACCTGTGGCCTGAATGACCGCCAGCACGACTGTGAGGTAGCGCGTGTACTGGCTTATCTTACGACGACCAGACTCACCTTCTTTCTTCAACTGCTCCAGCTGTGGGGTTACGGCCGACATCAACTGCATGATGATCGATGCAGAGATGTAAGGCATGATACCCAAGGCCAGGATGCTCATCCGCTCCAGAGCGCCACCGGAAAACATGTTCGCCAGGCCCAGGATCGTTCCCTGGTTCTGGTTAAACAATGCCGCCAGTTGATTAGGATCTATTCCCGGAACAGGAATATGCGTCCCAATCCGGTACACGATAATTGCCAGTAAAACAAAACGAAGGCGAGCAAAAAGCTCGCCCATGCCTGCCTTGTTTACTGAGGGCAGCTGTCCTTGAGCCATTTATTCCTCGATTTTCCCGCCAGCTTTTTCAATTGCTTCGCGGGCTCCTTTGGTTACCGCGAGGCCCTTGACAGTCACAGCCTTCCCGAGATCTCCAGACAGGAATACGCGAGCGCGAAGAACGCTATCTTTAACCAGGTCGGCCGCTTTCAGCGCGTCAAGGTCAACGACATCGCCTTCCACTGCATTCAGTTCTGACAAACGAACCTGTGCGGTGGTGCGAGCCATGCGAGAGCTAAAGCCATACTTTGGCAGTCGCTTTTGCAGAGGCATCTGACCGCCCTCAAAGCCGGGACGTACAGATCCGCCGGAACGAGATTTCTGGCCTTTATGTCCACGGCCGGCAGTTTTACCGTCGCCGGAGCCAATCCCGCGACCAACACGCTTACTGTCTTTCCGAGAACCCGGTGCTGGGCTCAAGGTGTTCAGTCTCATTACATCTGACATGTTTTAGTCCTCAACCCGTACCAGGTAGTGTACTTTGTTGATCATGCCGCGAGTGGAGGGTGTATCTTCCACTTCAACGGTATGACCAATTCGACGCAGGCCGAGGCCGGCAACGCATGCCTTGTGGTTAGGCAAGCGGCCATTAACACTCTTAACCTGGGTAACTTTGATCATTGCTTTTGCCATGATTATTCGCCCAATACTTAATTCAAAATTTCTTCGACAGACTTGCCACGCTTGGCAGCAACGTCCTCGGGTGCGCACATGTCACGCAGACCGTTGAAAGTCGCACGTACTACGTTCACCGGATTGGTGGACCCGTAACACTTGGCCAATACGTTGTGCACGCCAGCGATTTCAAGAACAGCTCGCATCGCGCCACCGGCAATAACACCAGTACCTTCAGACGCAGGCTGCATATATACCTTGGAGGCACCGTGGGCAGCCTTCACAGGGTATTGAATAGTGCCGTTGTTCAGGTCTACCTGAATCATGTTGCGACGGGCAGCTTCCATAGCCTTCTGGATGGCAACAGGCACCTCACGCGCCTTACCGCGGCCAAAGCCTACTTTGCCATTACCATCGCCCACTACAGTCAGCGCGGTGAAACCGAAAATCCGGCCACCTTTAACTACTTTGGCGACGCGGTTGACCTGTACCAGTTTCTCCTGGAGATCACCTTCGGTCTGCTGCTGCTTTTTCTGATCGTTAAAAGCCATATCTACTTACCTTAGAATTCCAGTCCACTTTCACGGGCAGCGTCGGCCAAAGCCTTAACGCGTCCGTGGTACTTATAACCACCGCGGTCGAAAGCGACCTTCTCGATACCCGCTGCCTTGGCGCGTTCAGCAACCATCTTGCCAACAGCCGCAGCCGCGTCGATGTTACCGGTTGCGCTTTTACGCAGATCCGTGTCCAGGGTAGAAGCACTCGCCAACACCTTGTCACCTTCAGGCGCAATCACCTGGGCGTAGATGTGCCGGGGAGTACGGTGCACGCTCAAGCGGTTAACGCCCAGTGTACGCATGCGAGCGCGAGCACGACGTGCGCGACGCAGCCTTGAATCATTCTTTGTACTCATGTCAACTTACCTACTTCTTCTTGGCTTCTTTACGACGAACATACTCGTCAGCGTAACGAATACCCTTACCCTTGTATGGCTCTGGCGGACGGTAGCTGCGAATCTCAGCAGCTGCCTGGCCTACGGCCTGCTTGTCGACACCCTTCACAACGATTTCAGTCTGGCTGGGGGTTTCAGCAGAAACACCTTCAGGCAGCTGATAATCGACAGGGTGGGAAAGACCTACGGTCAGGTTGACACTTTTGCCGGAAGCCTTGGCACGGTAACCAACACCGTTTAACACCAACTTCTTCTCCCAGCCTTCGCTGACGCCCTTCACCATATTGTTCACCAGCGCGCGAGTCGTCCCGGCCATTGCCTTGGACTTGTCGGACTCATAAACGAAGGTCAAGACGTTGTCATCCTGGCTTACCTGCACGCCGTCAACTACTGACAGTTCCAGCGTACCTTTGCTGCCTTTCACGGTAAGGTCGGAGCCGTTAAGCTTGACCTCTACGCCGCTAGGCAGTTGTACCGGATTATTTGCGACTCTAGACATTATAAATGCTCTTCAAATCAATTAATTTAGAATACTGTGCAGAGCACTTCGCCACCGACACCGGCAGCTCGTGCAGCGCGATCAGTCATCACACCTTTTGAGGTGGAAACAATCGCCACACCCAGGCCACCGCGAACGGCTGGCAGCTCGCCTTTGCCCGCGTAATTACGCAGACCTGGACGGCTGATGCGATCTATCTCAGCGATGACCGGCTTGCCCTGGAAGTATTTCAGGTCGATGGCCAGCCGAGGCTTGCCTTCTTCGTTAGATGCGTTGAAGTCGGCGATGTAGCCTTCTTCTTTCAGCACATTGGCAACTGCAGCTTTCAGCTTAGAGCCGGGCATTTCTACACCAGTCTTTCCAGCCATTTGTGCGTTGCGAATACGGGTCAGCATATCTGACAGCGGATCTTGCATACTCATTTCAATATCTCTCCGTTACCAGCTAGCTTTAACCAGGCCAGGCACATCACCGCGCATAGCTGCTTCACGCAACTTATTACGGCACAGCCCAAACTTACGATACACCGCGTGCGGTCGGCCAGTTACCTGGCAGCGACGCTGCTGGCGAACCGGACTGGCATCACGTGGCAGCTTCTGCATAGCAATTTGCGCATCCCACTTCTCTTCATCAGAAGCATTTACGTCAGCGAGTATCGCCTTCAACGCAGCACGCTTCTGTGCGTACTTAGCTACCGTACGTGCACGCTTGTTCTCGCGTGCAATCATAGATTTCTTAGCCATGTATAAAGCCTCTTAACCTTTCAGGGGGAAGTTGAAAGCGCGCAACAAAGCACGACCTTCATCGTCCGTACGAGCAGTGGTGGTGATAGCAATATCCATACCGCGCAGGGCATCCACCTTGTCGTAATCAATTTCTGGGAAGATGATCTGCTCAGTTATGCCCATCGCGAAATTACCGCGACCATCAAATGACTTAGGGCTAATGCCACGGAAGTCACGAATTCGGGGAATAGCGATACTGATCAAACGCTCCAGGAACTCATACATACGCTCAGAGCGCAGTGTTACCTTGCAACCAATGGGCCATGCTTCGCGAACCTTAAAGCCGGCGATCGATCTACGCGCCTTGGTTACAACGACTTTCTGACCGGAAATTTTCTCCATGTCGGCAACGGCGGCCTCGAGGACCTTCTTGTCGCCTAATGCTTCACCAACACCCATGTTCAGGGTGATCTTGGTAATGCGAGGAACTTCCATCACATTATCTAAACCCAGCTCTTCTTTAAGCTGGAGAGCGATTTCGCTCGTGTATTTCTCTTTCAAAGTTGCCATGTCTATTACCTGTTAATCCGACCGGCTTAGCCGACAGCCTCGCCACTGGATTTAAAGATACGAACTTTATCGTCGCCTTCAACCTTGAAGCCCACACGATCAGCCTTGCCAGTATCGGAATTGAAAATCGCCACATTCGAAACCTGAATGGGAGCTTCTTTCTCCACGATACCGCCAGCAACACCCGCTTGGGGGTTGGGCTTGGTGTGCTTCTTAATCATGTTGATACCAGAAACGATGAGTTTATCGTTATCCAATACTTTGCGAACCTTACCGCGCTTACCCTTGTCCTTACCGGCCAGGATAATCACTTCGTCATCGCGCTTGATCTTCAACATTTTCGTTCCTCTCCTCGGCCTTAAATAACTTCAGGGGCCAGAGAAATAATCTTCATAAATTTTTCGCCGCGCAGTTCGCGAGTTACTGGGCCAAAAATACGAGTCCCAATAGGTGCGTCCTGTGCGTTCAGCAGCACTGCAGCGTTGTCGTCAAACTTGATCAGGGAACCGTCGCCTCGGCGAACTCCCTTCTTTGTTCGAACTACAACAGCAGTCATCACCTGGCCTTTTTTGACCTTGCCGCGAGGGATGGCTTCTTTAACGGTAACCTTGATCAGGTCTCCAACGCGCGCATAGCGACGCTTGGAACCGCCAAGGACCTTGATGCACATCACACGACGGGCGCCGCTGTTATCTGCGACTTCCAAATACGACTGTGTCTGAATCATCTCTTACTCCAAACTGCGACCGTCCGGGCCGCAAAACTAACCACTACCCGTGAGGGCCTTATACCTGAGCGGCGCTCTCTACTACTTCAACCAAGTTCCAGGTTTTGCTCTTGGAAATCGGACGAGTTTCGGCAACAGTGACTGTGTCGCCTATGCCGCACTGGTTGCTCTCATCGTGTGCATGGATCTTCGATGAACGTGTAATGTACTTGCCATACACCGGGTGCTTCACCCGACGCTCGACCAGCACAGTAATGGTCTTGTCCATCTTGTTACTGACAACTCGACCAGTTGCCGTCCGTGTACGCTTCTCTGCAGCTGACATACTTAGTTACCTGCCTTTTGTGTAAGTACAGTCTTCACGCGAGCGATGTCACGCTGGTTCTGCTTGAGCAAATGAGACTGCCCCAGCTGACCAGTGGACTTCTGCATGCGCAGCTTGAACTGATCTTCACGCAGCGTGAGCAGCTGCTTATTCAGGTCCTCAGCGGACTTATCATGCAAATCGCTTGCTTTCATCACATCACCGACCGTTTAACAAATGTTGTAGCAACGGGAATTTTGGCTGCCGCCAGATCAAACGCCTCACGCGCCAGTTCTTCAGATACGCCCTGCACTTCGTAAAGCACTTTACCGGGCTGAATCTGGGCTACCCAGTATTCAACATTACCTTTACCTTTACCCTGGCGGACTTCCAGCGGCTTGCCTGTAATCGGCTTGTCCGGGAAAACTCGAATCCAGATTTTTCCGCCACGCTTAATGTGACGTGTCATAGCACGACGAGCCGCTTCAATCTGGCGCGCTGTAATGCGGCCGCGACCTGTCGCTTTCAAACCGTATTCGCCAAAGCTCACCTTGCTGCCGCGATGGGCAAGACCGCGGTTGCGGCCCTTATGAGTCTTGCGAAATTTTGTACGCTTTGGTTGAAGCATCTGCGTAACCCTTAATTAGTTGCTGTCTTCTTGGGAGCTTCGGCAGCCTCGTCAGCGCCGATAACCTCACCTTTGAAAATCCAAACCTTCACACCAATGATGCCGTAGGTAGTAGCGGCCTCATACGTGGCGTAATCAATATCCGCTCGCAGCGTGTGAAGAGGCACTCGACCTTCGCGGTACCACTCGGAACGTGCAATTTCAGCACCCCCCAAACGACCGCCAACCTGGATCTTGATACCTTGCGCACCCTGGCGCATCGCGTTCTGAACCACACGCTTCATCGCGCGACGGAACATCACTCGACGCTCCAACTGCTGCGCTACGTTCTGGGCGACCAACTTGGCGTCCAGATCGGGCTTGCGAATCTCTTCGATGTTAATGTGAACTGGCACACCCATCTTCTCGGTAAGAATCTTACGCAGTGCGTCTACATCTTCACCTTTCTTACCAATCACGATACCGGGACGGGCAGTGTGAATAGTGATGCGTGCAGTTTGCGCCGGACGCTCGATCACAATACGGCTTACCGAAGCATGCTCCAGAGCCTTCTCGATGTACTCACGCACTTGCAGATCATTAATTAACTGCTTGGCATAGTTTTTACTGTCGGCGTACCAGATAGAGTTATGTTCTTTAACAATACCCAAGCGGATGCCGATAGGATGTACTTTCTGACCCATGTGGTGGTCTCCTTAGCCTTCGCCGTCTGCAACTTTCACGGTAATGTGACAGCTACGCTTTAAAATTCGATCTGCGCGACCCTTGGCACGGGGACGCAGGCGCTTCATGGTCATGCCTTCATCAACAAAGACAGTGGATACCTTGAGCTCATCCACGTCAGCGCCTTCATTGTTCTCTGCATTGGCAATCGCTGAGTCAAGAACCTTCTTGACCAAGTGAGCAGCCTTTTTATTGCTGAATTCCAACAGGATCAGCGCCTCTTCTACAGGCTTGCCGCGGACCTGGTCAGCGACCAGGCGGGCTTTCTGCGCAGAAATCTGCGCGCCTTTCAGTCTTGCTGCAACTTCCATTTCCTAAACCTCTTTACGGAGCGCTTAGCGCTTCGCCTTTTTGTCTACGATATGACCCTTGAACGTGCGGGTTACCGCAAATTCGCCCAATTTGTGGCCAACCATATCTTCGTTGACCAGCACAGGTACGTGCTGACGGCCATTGTGAACAGCGATTGTCAGTCCAACCATATCCGGAGACACCATGGAGCGGCGTGACCAGGTCTTGATGGGGCGACGATCGTTGCTTTCAATCGCGACTTCAACTTTCTTCATCAGGTGAAGGTCAATAAAAGGACCTTTCTTCAGTGAACGCGGCACAATCTCTTCCTCTAATCTCTAGTCAAACGACCGTTATTTCTTACCACGACGGCGTACGATCAACTTATCAGTACGCTTGTTCTTACGTGTCTTGTAACCCTTGGTTGGGGTACCCCAGGGGCTCACCGGATGACGGCCACCAGAGGTCTTACCTTCACCACCACCATGAGGGTGATCAACCGGGTTCATGGCAACACCACGAACGGTCGGGCGAACACCACGCCAGCGGGCTGCACCGGCTTTACCCAATTTACGCAGGCTATGTTCTGAGTTCGATACTTCACCCAGGGTTGCACGGCAGTCAGCCAGCACCTTACGCATCTCGCCGGAGCGAAGACGCAGGGTTGCATATTGACCTTCGCGAGCGACCAACTGAACCGAAGCACCAGCAGAACGCGCAACCTGTGCACCTTTGCCAGGCTTTAACTCGATCCCATGCACAACAGAACCCACTGGGATGTTGCGTAAAGGCAGGCAGTTGCCTGTCTTGATTGGTGCACCAGAACCGGACTGCAGTACGTCACCCGCTTTCACGCCTTTGGGTGCGATGATGTAGCGGCGCTCGCCATCGGCAAACAACAGCAGCGCAATGTGCGCGGTGCGATTTGGATCGTACTCAATGCGTTCTACCTTGGCGGGGATTCCGTCCTTGGTGCGCTTAAAGTCAATCAAACGATAGTGCTGCTTGTGGCCACCACCAATATGTCGTGTAGTTATACGACCATTGTTGTTACGACCACCGTTGCGGCTCTGCTTTTCCAATAAAGGCTTGTGTGGTGCGCCTTTGTGCAAATCCTCACTGACAACGCGGACGACGTGACGACGACCGGGTGAAGTGGGCTTGCTCTTCAAAATTGCCATTGCGATCCGACTCCTTACTCAACAGAAGCAAAGTCGATGTCTTGACCCTGCTCCAGTCGTACATATGCTTTTTTCCAGGTCGGCTTAGTGCTGTAACCAAAACGGTTGCGCTTCACCTTGCCTTTCACCTTCAGAGTGCAGACATTGTCGACCTTGACCTTGAACAGTTGCTCAACGGACTTTTTGATCTCCGCTTTAGTTGCATCTACTGCAACCTTGAAAACAAACTGGTTATTTTCGTCTGCAACAATGGCCGCTTTTTCGGAAACGTGCGGGCCTACCAGCACTTGAAATACGCGCTCCTGGTTCATCCCAACATCTCCTCAAGCTTTTTAACCGCGTCAACAGTCACGATCACTTTGTCGTGGGCGATGAGGCTAACAGGGTCAACACCGTCTACATCGCGAACATCAACCTTGTGCAGGTTGCGTGAAGCCAGGTAGAGGTTCTCATTTACTTCTGCAGAAACGATCAGCGCGTTATCAACACCGTAGCCACCCAATTGCTCTAAAAGCAGCTTGGTTTTGGGCTGTTCCAGGTCCAGACTTTCTACCACGACCAGACGTTCCTGGCGGGCCAGCTCAGACATGATGGTGCGCAGAGCAGCGCGATACATTTTGCGATTCACTTTTTGCGAGTGATCCTGCGGCTGAGCCGCGAAGGTCACACCACCGGAACGCCAGATGGGAGAACGAATCGTTCCCGCACGAGCTCGGCCGGTACCTTTTTGACGCCATGGCTTCTTACCACCGCCAGAAACCGCTGCGCGGTTCTTTTGGGCACGAGTGCCCTGGCGAGAGCCTGCCATATAAGCAGTCACGACCTGGTGAACCAGGTCCTCGTTGTATTCTTTAGCGAAAGCAACATCAGAGACGGAAACCTTGCCCGCATCTGCATTACCCGCTTTAACTACATTCAGTTCCACGTTAGAGACCCCCTAACCTTATGCCTTGACAGTGGGACGTACGACGACGTCACCACCCGGAGCACCTGGTACGGCACCCTTGATGAGCAGCAAATTGCGCTCGGCATCAACACGAATAACTTCCAAACCCTGGGTAGTCACTTGCTCGGAACCCATGTGGCCTGACATCTTCTTGCCTTTAAATACACGGCCGGGTGTTTGACACTGACCGATAGATCCATTGGCACGGTGAGAGATAGAGTTGCCGTGTGTGGCATCCTGCATGGTGAAGTTCCAGCGCTTGATACCGCCCTGAAAGCCTTTACCCTTGGACTTGCCAGTCACATCTACAATCTGACCAACCTCGAAGCGCTCAACCGTTAGCTCAACGCCAACTTCAGGAGCTTCATCAGAGGCTTCCAGACGAAACTCAGACAGCTTAGTGCCTGCCTCGACACCCGCCTTGGCGAAATGTCCTGCTTCAGATTTACTCACTTTAGAGGCCTTACGGTTTCCCGTTGTGACCTGAATTGCTCTATAACCGTCGGTTTCGAGCTCTTTGATCTGAGTAACGCGGTTTGGAGAGACCTCCACTACGGTTACGGGTATTGATGCGCCGTCTTCGGTAAAAACACGCGTCATACCGGACTTGCGGCCGACTAATCCAATAGCCATTTTGCTAACCTCTCAGTGTACGGGGCTATATACCCTCTATGGCTGCCCAATCGCTCAACGAGTAACTGGGCATTACACACCCGGGGATTATCCCGAGCAGGTCTTGCTACATATTGTAGTTAACCAAGACTGATCTGAACTTCTACACCTGCTGCCAGGTCTAGTTTCATCAAGGCGTCTACAGTCTTCTCTGTAGGCTCCACGATGTCTAACAGACGCTTGTGAGTACGAATTTCGTACTGGTCACGTGCATCCTTGTTTACGTGCGGCGATACCAACACGGTGTACTTTTCCTTCCGCGTGGGAAGGGGGATAGGACCTTTAACCTGG
>DS999242.1:2886-37302 GCA_000156295.1 marine gamma proteobacterium HTCC2148 | reverse complement strand
ACACTATCAAAAAATAACAGATTTGAGGGAACGTGCCATGTTTAAAAAGAAAAGATTAAGCCACTCTATTGCCGCCGCTGTGGGCGCCAGTGCTATTGGTATGAGCGGTGTGCAAGCCGCGGTACTTGAGGAAGTCATTGTAACGGCGACCAAGCGTGCTGAGAGCGCGCAGGATATCCCGATCACCATTCAGGCTCTGGGCGAAGAAACCCTGGAAGACCTGGGTATTGGCAATTTTAAGGATTATATTCGTAATCTCGCCGGGGTCACCTCCGGTGGTCGAGGTCCGGGCCGAAACGAAATTTTCATCCGCGGAGTATCGGCGGGCAAAGGCGGCCTTAAAATCGCTGGCGCAGTCGGCCTTGAGCCCAATGTTGCCCTGTATCTCGATGAGGCGCCTATCTCTATGGGAGGTCGTAACATCGACCCCTACATGACCGATATGAATCGGGTAGAAGTACTCCCAGGCCCGCAGGGTACGTTATACGGAGCCAGTTCTCAGGCTGGTACGGTTCGACTGATCACTAACAAGCCAGAGTTCAATGACTTCAGTGCTGGCTTCGATGCGTCCATTTCCGATACCAAAGATGGCGACCAGAGCAATGCACTGGAAGCTCATGCCAACATCCCTCTGATCGATGATACCTTGGCAGCTCGCGTGGCCATTTATAACGTCAAGGAAGGCGGATACATAAACAACATCCGCAGCACCAAGCAGATTAGCCTGGCTAACCCTGGCTTTGGCGGCACTGTCCCGGATACTCGGGCTACTGCGCGCAATGACAGTCTCGTCAAGGATAACTTCAATGACGCAACCTATCAGGGTTACCGCCTTGGCCTGCGTTGGGCGCCCAATGAGAACTGGGATCTGCAACTGCAGCACACCAATCAGGAGATAGAAACTGACGGTGTATGGGATTACGACCCACTTCTTGGCGACCTGAATTCAGAATCTTTCCAGCCAGACTATGCCGATGACGAGTTCGATCTCACCGCTTGGACTGTCAGTGGCAGGATCGCCAACCTGGATCTTCTCTACACCGGTTCTTACCTGGATCGTACCGTAGAGGGTATCTCCGACTACTCAGGTTATGCCGACTCCGGCCCCTTTATTCCTTATTACATTTGTGATTATCCTGGCTATGCCAATTGCGGCGAGCCGGCGTTCTTCCTGGACCAGTACTACAACACGGAACGTACCACCCATGAGTTCCGCCTGAATACCGATGCGGAGAGGCGGCTGCGTGCACTGGTGGGTGTGTTCTACGACGATACTGAAAACGTTGAGCGTGGTGACTGGAACTATCCCGCCACAATTGAACAGGGCTTTGCGCCGAACGCGCCAATCACCGGATCTACAGCCAGTAATCCCAACGCCCGAAACCCGGGGGTAGCGTTCTTTAACGACTTCACCCGCGCCAAGGAGGAGCTCTCCTTTTTCGGTGAGTTGTATTTCGATATTACTGATGACCTCACATTCACTGCGGGCGCCCGTCGCTATGACATTGAAATCGGTCTGAAGGGTAGCTCGAACTTTGCCAACCGTGATTACGGGAGCGGTGATGCTGATTGGGGCAGAAATGTTGATGAAGTTCTCAAGGATTCCAGCCCGGCTGACTTCCAGGATACTATTTTAAAGTTCAACCTGCAGTGGAATCTGAACGACGACATCATGGTGTATGGCACCTGGTCTGAGGGCTATCGCCCCGGCGGCTTCAACCGCAACGGCGGCTCCAGTGTTGTTCCGGGTGAACCACCCTTCGTACCGGACTTTTACCAGTCGGATGAGGTCACCAATATAGAACTTGGTTGGAAGATGTCACTCTTTGACCAATCACTGCGCTTCAACGGTGCCATCTACAATGTGAAATGGGAAGCCATGCAGATCGGGGTGCTCGATTTCGATATTTCCAATCTCACCTTCATCGACAACGTGTCAGATTCTGAGATCAATGGTATAGAAATTGACAGCGTCTGGGTGCCTACCGACAACCTCAGCCTGTTTGTAAACATCTCTTACAACGATACAGAGTTAACCAAGGTGCCGGCCAATATTGTTGGTCTAGAGCCAGAGGGTAGTTCTTTAGCGCTTGCGCCAGAGTTACAGTATGTTCTTCGAGGTCGCTACGACTGGGATTTAAGTGCTGATAGCGCAGCGTTTGCGCAGCTCGCATACCAGTACACTGACGACCAGATCAGCTCCATTGTCTCTGGAGCATCTTTCGCCATGGACAGCTACGGCACCTGGGATGCAACGCTGGGTTACAGTCGTGATAACTGGGTAGTTACCTTGTTTGGAGAGAACCTCACTAACGAGTTGGCGGACCTCTTTATCAGTAATGAGGATGACATTGTTAAAGTCACTCCTAATCGTCCGCGCACGTACGGCTTGAGATTATCGTACAAGCTTTAATGTACGCGATGCGATGCTAAGCGAAGATCGCAAGCCACAGAAGGCGTTCCTACGGGAGCGCCTTTTTTTGTCCACTATGACAGGACTTTTCTACCGGTAATGACAGCTCAGGACCAAACAGTATCAAGCACGCCCGATGAAGTACTGAGAGAGGCGAAGTTACAGCTGCAGCGTGGCCAACTACAGGCGGCTATAAGCACTTTGCAGCATTTGTTAGTGGAGCAAGCTCAGCATCGGGAAGGTCTTTATTACCTCGCCGTTTGTTATCGCCAAAATGCCAACAATACCGCCGCCGCAGAAGTGCTAGCCCGCTTGATAAGCGCTCATCCGCGATACGGTAGGGCGTATCAGGAGAACGGGCACAACCTGGCTGCAATGCAAGAGGCGGATGCCGCGACAACAGCTTTTGAAAAAGCGGTAGCGCTCAATCCTGCGTTACTAGGCAGTTGGCGCGCACTGCAGGGTAGATATCAGTACATCGGTGCGACACAAAAAGCCGAGGAAGCACAGAACCACGTGCGTTGGCTAAGTGGCATGCCGCCTCAGCTGCAGACGGTCAGCAGTCTACTTTACGAAGATAAGCTGTATGTTGCAGAACAAATCTGTCGTCAGTATCTCCAGCAGGAGCCGCATCATAAAGAAGCGATGCGTCTGTTGGCAGAAATCGGTAATAAGCTTCAAATCCTTGATGATGCAGAATTCCTGCTCGAGAGCTGTATCGAATTTTATCCCGACTATAACCGCGCACGATTAGACTATGTACAGGTACTGCACAAACGGCAAAAATTTGACAAGGCACTGGATCAGGCGCGGCAGTTACATCACAGCGAACCCCTTAATTTACTATACGAAGTGACGCTTGCTGCGGAGCAACAGGCGGTCGGCAACTTTGATGAAGCACTCTTTATTTATGACGAGGTGCTGTCGAAACACGGAAACCTTCCCAAGGTTTTTTCAGCGCGGGGGCATGCTCTTAAAACTGTCGGACGGACAGATGATGCTATCGCTTCGTATCAGAGCGCCTATCGCAGCCAGCCTGATTATGGTGATGCTTATTGGAGTCTTGCGAATCTGAAGACCTATCGGTTTTCGGATACAGAAATCCAGCAAATGTCCAGCCGCGAGGCGGACCCTGACACCAGTCCCAATGACAGAATTCATCTTTGTTTTGCATTGGGCAAAGCGCTGGAGGATAGGGAAGCTTATGAGGACTCTTTTGGCTACTACGAAAGAGGCAACTCTCTTAAGAGGTTAGAAAGCGGGTACAAGCCGGAGTTTGTTGAAGCAGAACTGGAAGAACAAAAGCAGCTGTTTGATGCGAATTTTTTTGAGCAGCGAAAAAGTTTTGGTGCGGATTCTTCTGCCCCCATTTTTGTGGTGGGTTTGCCGCGGGCAGGCTCAACGCTGCTGGAACAGATACTGGCCTCTCACTCTCAGGTAGATGGCACGATGGAGTTGGCTAATATCATTGGAACGGCCAATCGCCTCAATGGACGTAAACGTAATCAGGAGAACTCACCCTATCCGGGCGTTCTGGCGGGAATGGACGCCGAACAATTAACGAAGCTAGGCGAAAACTATATTGAAGACACCCGGCAGCATCGCCAGCAAGGACTGTTTTTCGTCGATAAGATGCCCAATAACTTTCGCCATATCCCGCTGATACAACTGATTTTACCCAACGCTAGAATTATCGATGCGCGTAGACATCCCATGGCCTGTTGCTTTAGCGGTTTCAAGCAACTTTTTGCGGAAGGTCAGGAATTCACCTATGGCCTTGAAGAAGTTGGACGTTACTACCGGGCTTATGTTGATGTAATGGCGCACTGGCAAGATGTCTTGCCGGGTCGAATACTGCGGGTACAGCACGAGGATGTAGTAGAAGACCTGGAGACCGAGGTCAGGCGTATTCTGGATTATTGCCAGTTGCCCTTTGAGCAGGGCTGCATCGATTTCCACGAAACCAAACGGGCGGTACGTACGCCTAGCTCAGAGCAGGTGCGTCAACCGATTTATCAGGGTGCGACGGAACAATGGACTCATTTCGCGGAATTTTTGGGCCCGTTGGAACAGGCGGTGGGTCCGGCACTGAGCCACTATCGGGACTAATCAGGCAACCCCGGTTATCAACGCTTTTTAACGTACTGGCTCAAGCCCCATTTGCAGATGCAATTCTCCGCCTGTCCAGGGGTTAGCCCTGGCCACGTCCTCATTGAGAGACACGCCCAGTCCTGGTTCGGAGGAGGGGATGACGTAACCGTCTTCCCACTGCACGGCCTGTTCCAGTAGTTCACTTTGAAAACCGCCCCAGCTTTCTATACCCTCAAGTATCAGAAAGTTCGGTGAACAGGTTGCCAATTGAATGTTGGCGGCCCCAACGATAGGCCCGCAGTACATATGCGGGGCGAGCTGAGCATAGTGCACTTCCGCCAGTGCAGCGATTTTCTTTGCTTCGAGCAGACCTCCCACGCGTCCCAGATTTAATTGCAAAATTGTCGCAGCACCATCTTGTAGCACCCGGGCAAATTCGTGCTTGGTGCAAAGCCGCTCGCCCGTGGCCACCGGAATTGAAGTGGCATTCGCAACCTGAGCCATGGCAGCAGTGTTTTCCGGAGGTACCGGCTCTTCAAACCAGAGCGGGTCATAGGCTTCCAGTCTTTTTGCCAGGCGAATGGCACCGGCGGGAGAGAATTGTCCATGAGTGCCAAATAGCAGATCGACCTTGCCGCCCACAGCTTCACGAATGGCCTTGATGAACGCCTCGGACCTGTCCAGTTCCTCCCCCGTTGGCATCCCGCCATCAAAGACAGTGTAGGGCCCCGCAGGGTCAAATTTCAGTGCAGTGAATCCCTGCGCCACGTAATCCATGGCGCGTTGCGCTGCACGTTCTGGATTAACATAAACATGATTTTCATCGCCGTCTTCGGGGTAGACATCGCCCTGGTCAGGATAAATGTAGGTATAGCTGCGCAAACGCTCATGCACCTGTCCTCCCAGGAGTTCGTAGGCGGGTTTCTCACAGGCTTTGCCGACAATATCCCAGCAGGCCATCTCCAACGCGGAGAGCACACTCACCAGCGAGACATCGGGCCGCAGGGTATAACCGGCTCCGTAAACAGAGCGCCACAGTTTTTCGATATGAAAGGGGTCATGGCCGATAATAAAGCGCTCGGCGGTATCTTTGAGCATGGCTTCGACGGTGTGTGCACTGAATGTGGCGCAATACACCTCGCCGTAGCCGACAATGCCGGTGTCAGTCACCAGCTTTATAAAAATGAAGTAGCGCCCACCGAATCGCGGTGGTGGGTTGGCGACCACAAAAGTTTCGAATTCCTTTATTAGCATTAGAAAATCACCACGTTGCGCAGAGCCTCGCCGCGTTGGACCGAAGCGATGGCGTCGTTGATGTCATCCAGTGCATAGCGACCGCTGATTAGTTCATCCAGTTTTAGGCTGCCTGCCTGATAGAGTTTAACGAGTTCGGGGATATCCCGGCTGACCGACGCCGACCCCATCTTGGAGCCGATGATGCTCTGGCCCGCTGCGGCGAACTCACCGGGATCATACTGCGCCATCACCCCAGATGCTGGCATGCCCACAATAACGGCAGTACCGCCCTTGGCGAGCATTCCCAGTGATTGCTCGATTGCCGACTTCGCGCCAACGGTAACAAATAGATAATCTACGCCTCGACCCTCACTCAAGTTTATCACTTGCTGCGCGGCGTTCTGATCAGTGCTGTTGACGGTGTGGGTTGCCCCGAACTGGCGTGCCAGCTCCAGTTTTTCGTCTAATAAATCCAGCGCGATGATGCGCGATGCTTCGCAGTGCACGGCCCCCTGAATACTGTTGATGCCAACTCCACCACAACCCATTACGGCAACCTGGCTTCCCGGTTTAATGGCAGCAGTATTAGTTACCGCGCCAAAGCCGGTCAGCACGCCGCAGGCAAGTATGGAGGCTGAGTCCAGTGGAATATCCTTGGGGATAACACAAACCTGGCTCTGCTCGACGACCACCTGCTCTGCGAACGCGCCGGTATTCAGCCCCTGCGACACCGCTTCATCGCCAGAGCCGGATAGGGGGCTGTTCGCGTCCAGATGGAAGCTTGCATCACACTGGGTTTCGATGTCTTGGCTGCAGTAGTGACAACTGCCGCAGGAACGGATGAGGGTGACGACAACATGGTCACCGGGTTTTGCCTCGGAGACACCAGCTCCGATGCTTTCAACGATACCTGAAGCTTCATGGCCGTAAACCGCTGGTAGTTCGCCGCCCCATCCTCCCTCAGCGAGGGTGACATCGCTGTGGCAAATCGCGCAGGCAGCCAGGCGCACCTTTATTTCGCCCGGCCCCGGCTCGGCAATTGTGAGTTCTTCAATCTCCAGTGGTTGCCCAAAGCTTCGACAGACAGCAGCTTTCATATTTGATTTTCCTGAACAATCTAATCCAGTATTGTACTGATTCAGGCAATTGACCAGCCCGGATTAAATAATTTGAAAAATGGAGTGAGGCCAATGATGACAGTGGGTTTTATAGGACTCGGCAATGTCGGCGCCAAACTAGCAGGTAGTCTGCTGCGCAACGATGTTGCTTTAATGGTGCGTGATCTTGATGAGGACCTGGCCAAGTCGTTCCTCGATGCTGGCGCGCAATGGGCAGATTCGCCGGCGGCGATGGCGCAAGCGGTTGACGTGATCATTACCTGTTTGCCCAGCCCGGCGGCCTGCGCCGAGGTGATGGAGGGTGAAGGAGGCCTTCTGGAGGCACTGGGGCCGGGTAAGATATGGATAGAAATGAGTACCACCGATTACAGGGAAGTCCAGCGATTGGGGCAAAAGGTGAAAGATCTTGGTGCCCAACCCGCAGACTGTCCTGTTTCCGGCGGCTGTCATCGCGCGGCGACCGGCAACATCGCCATTCTCGCCGGTTGTGAGCGCTCGGTGTTTGATG
Source organism: marine gamma proteobacterium HTCC2148 (assembly GCA_000156295.1). Classification (GTDB taxonomy): domain Bacteria; phylum Pseudomonadota; class Gammaproteobacteria; order Pseudomonadales; family Halieaceae; genus Halioglobus; species Halioglobus marinus. The sequence goes on along the minus strand of DS999242.1, from coordinate 29,936 downwards.
CCATCCTGCCATTGCTCACTATTTTGGGCAGGCGAGTGTTGCACACTGGTCCTCTGGGAAGCGCATCAAAAATTAAGGTGATGACCAACTATCTCGCCACCGCTAATCTGGTCACTCTTTGCGAGGCGCTGGTGACTGCAAGCAAAACCGATCTTGACCTTGCGACCGTTTATGAGGCTATTCGAATATCTTCAGGAAACTCGTTTGTCCACGAGACCGAAAGCCAGGTGATTCTCAATGGTAGCCGCGATATTAATTTCACCATGGACCTGGTGTTGAAGGATATTGGCCTGTTCCAAAGTATGGCCGAGGAGGCCGGAGTGCCCCTTGAGATATCGCCCCAACTGATTGAAATCTTCGAAGATGGACAGTCGCGCTTTGGCGAGCGGGAGTGGTCGCCAAACATCATACGACGTCTCGAAGAGGCCTGTGATACTCGAGTACTGGCGGAAGGCTTTCCTGCTCAGATGAGCGACCTTGAGCCGGAGGAGGCTGGTTATGAGGTCGTGCCACCCGGCCCCATACCCGCTGCCGGGGCACTTCACTAAGTTCATGCAGGAGCTGCCGCTGGTCGATATTTCTGACGTGCTGTCTGGCAGGCAAGACGCATCTGCGACGGCGGCATCTGTAGTGAGCGCCTGCGAATCCATTGGCTTTATGTACGTTGTCGGCCACGGTATTCCAGAACGGTTGATAAGCCAGGTTTATGAGGATGTAAAACAATTTTTTTCATTGCCGTTGGAGCAAAAACAACGCTGGCAAATTACTCGCAGCAATTACCGCGGTTACATTCCCAGGCAGTTTTTCAGTCCCGGTAACGGTGGCGCTGCAGACGACTACGAAGGCTATAAACTTCACTTCCAGGTACAGCCCAGTGACCCTATTTGTCATGCATTTGATCTTTACGGTCCCAATCGATGGCCGGATAGTCCTGCGAGGCTGCAACAGTCGGTCGGCGAATACTGGCAGGCTTGTGATCGCGTTGCCCATTGTTTGCTGGCTATGCTTGCCGCAGCGCTTGATATCCAGCCAGAAACGTTCCTGGCGATGTTTCAGCAGCCCCTGACCAATATGACCCTGTTGCACTATCCGCCTCGAGCGTCCAGTAACGGAGGCTTTGGCATTCATCCTCACAAGGATACGGATGCTCTCACCATTCTTGCGCCTAATCCTGTGGGAGGGCTTATGGTGCGTTGCAGGGGTAGGAGCGATTGGCTGCGGGTTGATGCTCCGCCGGAGGCGTTGGTGGTGAATATCGGCGACATGCTTGAGCTCTGGTCCGGTGGACGATTTGTTTCGACACCCCACAAGGTAGAAAACGATAGTGGGGCGGAGCGCTATAGTTTTCCCTATTTTTCAGTACCTCGATACGATACCGTGGTGAAGCCTTTGCTTAGGCCGCTGCCAGGCTTTGCTCGTCAACCTGTGCCTGTTGGCGAAGTGTCGCGTGAAGTCTGGCGAACCAACTGGCCGGATACACAGCCGCAGAACAATGCCTATGACCTCGGAACATTGGAGAACTGATTTTGTCAGCTGAAACACACTCAACGGCTTATCGCTATTTCCAGCTAGTAGTCATCATTATGGCAGCTGGGGCGATTTATCCATTGCTCTATCTGCGCCAGAATTTTGAAGTGTCGATTCTCGAGTCCTTTGGTATCACCATCACTGAACTCAGTCAGTGCTATGCGATGCTCGGCGTTTTGTTTGTGCTGACCTATGTGCCCAGTGGTTGGCTGGCCGACAAGGCTTCTCCTCGCCTGCTGGTTGCTTTTTCGCTGGCAGGAACTGGGCTCTTGGGTTTTTGGTTTTCTACCATGCCCTCGTTTACCGAGTTGAAAATTATCTTCGCTGGCTGGGGCATAGCCACCGGCCTGACCTTCTGGTCGGCGCATATTAAGATTGTAGCGCTGCTGGCGCATCGGGATGAACAAGGCCGATTCTTTGGCTTCCTGGACGGCGGTAGGGGCCTTTTCGAGGCGATTTTAGCGACCATCGCTGTCGCGCTGTTCGCCTATATGCTGCAGACGCGGCAAGAAACCACGGAGGAAGCACTGCGCCTGGTGATTTATCTTTACGTCGCGGTACTGCTGGTCATGTGCCCACTGGTCTATCTGGTGCTGGATGATCACCGGTCGGATGCCAGCGCGGGGGAGGGCGATCAACACAGTGGCAATTTCAAGGCAGATTTAAAACAAGTGTTTAGCAAGGTAGAAATCTGGCTCTGCGCTATCTGTATTGTCTGCGGTTATCAATTGTTTTGGGCAACCTATTCTTTTTCAGCATACCTACAACAGACCTTTGGCCTAACGGCAGTTGCGGTGGGGTCTATTACCGTGGCAAAGCTGTGGATGCGACCTATAGGTGCAGCCGCTGCGGGTATTGCGGGAGACTTGCTTGACCGCGAGCGGGTGCTGGGAGTGTTGCTGGTGCTGGCGTCATTTTCGCTGCTGGGAATGGCTTTCCTTCCTTCCTCTGCAGCTTCTCTGCTAATGCTGGGTATGGTGTTGCTGGTGGGTATCTTAACCTATGCAGTGCGCGGAATTTACTGGGCCACCCTGGATAGCTGCGAGGTGCCCGATCGTATCAAGGGACTGGCGATTGGCGTTATATCGTTGGTGGGCTATTCCCCGGATATATACCTCCCTCTATTGAATGCCGCCTTGCTTGAGCGGTTTCCGGGGCGAGAGGGTTATGTGATCTACTTCGTCGGGCTTTCTCTCATGGGTTTTGTGGGAGCATTCGCGGCCAGGCAGCTACGCAAACGGGTTCGACAAAACGCATCGACCTGATTCACTCCCCAACCGCCTTTAGTGCGGATCTCCAATTGCGCGGCCGCATCCCTCCGGCATATCAAGCGCGGCATGGGCGGCGCTGATTTCTGTAAGGCACTTGCTTACTTCCGGGGTTGGCTCCGAGGCCTTGCGCGACTTCAGGTCAACATGAATAAGCAACTGTTCAGCTGTCGCCAGTAGCCGGCCATCACCATGAAACAGCCGATGAAAAACGTGTAACTTTTTACCGACTCCATTGAGAACCTGGGTGGTCACTTTAATTGGTTGCAATGCAGCAACTTCATCCAGGTGGCGAATGTGGGTCTCCACTGTAAAGTAAGAACCACTATCAGCGACGTAATCCGCATCGACCCCAACGCGGCGTAAAAGGGCGTCGGAGGCATCAGCGAAACATTGCAGGTAACGGCTTTCATTCATGTGGTTGTTGTAGTCTGTCCAGTCTGGCGGTACCGTGCGTTCCAGAGTGAGCAGTGGTTGACCAGGATCTTCATCCGTTGCGGTTTCTTCTCGTGCGCCAGCATCAAACAGCGCTTGCTCATAGCGCCCCAGGGTTTCCCCTGCGCCCCATTGATTGATCTTCAGTGCCTGGAGAATAGCGATCAGGTTGTCATCACGGATGCGTTCCAGTTCCCTGAAACTGTATTGTCCCGACTGCTCGTCGGACTGCCTGGCAATCGTATCGATTAACTCATCGGTGAGTTCAGGCACATCGGTTAATTTGGTCCACGGCCATTGCAGGCAAGGTCCAAACTGCGCAATGAAGTGACGCATGCCGGCTTCCCCGCCAGCCAGTCGATAGCTTTCAAACAGCCCCATCTGCGCCCAGCGCAACCCGAAGCCAAAGCGGATCGCATCGTCGATCTCAGCGGTTGTGGCAATACCGTCCTTGACCAGCCAGAGCGCCTCTCGCCATACCGCCTCGAGTAAGCGATCGGCGACAAAAGCATCGATTTCTTTTCTGATCGGCAGTGAATACATGCCAAGCCGGTTGAAAAACTCTCCTGCTGCCACCGTCACTTTCGGACTGGTTTGTTCGCCCGCCACAATTTCTACTAACGGAAGCAGGTACACCGGATTGAAAGGGTGTGCGACCAGCAGCCGCTGCGGATTTGCCATCTTCTCCTGCAATTGGGTCGGCAAGATGCCGGATGTGGAGGACGCAATGATGACGCCTGCGTCGACGTGAGACTCGATGTCCTTGTAGACGGATTGCTTCAGCGCCAGACTCTCCGGCACCGCTTCCATCACCAGTTGCTTCCCCTGCACGGCCTCTGCCAGGCTCGGAGAAAATTCGAGATTGCCTCGCTTCGCGCGCGGAGCCATAGTTAGCTTTTGATAGGCGCGGTCGGCGTTGTCCAATACTGCCTTAACTTTGGTGGCCGCATCCGGCGCTGGATCAAAAAGCGCAACGTCGATACCGTTCTCCATGAATCGGGCAACCCAGCCGGCGCCGATGACGCCCGCGCCGATGACGGCAACCTTGCTAATGTCGGTCATGCCCGCACTCCAGTTTGCTGTGTTTGTTCCTGTGCTCGCAATGCGCGGTATAAAATGCGCAAACGTGATTCCACCTCTTCGCGTTCACCATAGCAGCCTCGCAATAGGCGACGACCAGACTCGGGGTCAAAGGCATCGCGACCGTGTAATACCCTGCGATTATCGAAGGCCATTAACTGGCCGGGCTGCAGGCGAAAGCGCAGTTGGTTATCGGGATCGTCGCAAATTTCCTGGAACCTTCGGTATGCGGCATAAAATGTATTCAAGGTACTGAAATCGCCGCTCATCGGTGAGCGCAACCAGTAGGTGTGACGCACCGAACTCAGTTCACCAACGGCATTGTGCTCTAGCACAGGCGCACAATAACGATGGTCAAACTCTCGATCCTTGGTGCCAAAAGGGACAGGGAGCGTCGCTAGCACTTCAAAGAATTCGGTCGACTCACTGTTGAGCTGCTGGGCAGCGGCAAAGCCATCCACCAGCAGACTCTCACCGCCTGTGGCCTCATTTTCCAGACAAAACAAAAACTGCATCCCCGGTATGTATTCCCGGGTTGCGAGGTCACTGTGAACTTTCAGGGGCAGTGCAGTATAGGCGTTGGAGTTGGCGCTTGGCAGGCTCTCGACTTCGAAGACATCGCCAAAGTTACTGGCGCGGATCGGTCCAATGAGTTCGACAACTGCGGGAATCACTTCTCTATTGGCGGGTAGTCCATCGAGTAGGCCTATGCCATCACGCAGCAGGGTTTCCAGCCATATTCTCAGCGCATCAGTGTCGCCGCGGTAAACGGCGGCACCATCCAACCAGTTCGGTTTAACTGTTACTGGCAGTGGCCATAGCTTACGGTCGGGTAGACTATCCATGGGGTCGTTGGGGTCGGCCACCGCGCAGCGTAACCAGCCAGGATGATAGCGGCTATGAAGGTCTTCCGGCATCCAGTCAACTTCGAGGAATCCATCCTCGGCAATAAGCATTTGTGCAATGGAAAGGTCTTGCGGGATATCTGTCAGGGCAATACGTTGTTCGCGCGTGACAGAGTGAAATGTGCCTGGGTCGGGGCTGAATTCTCGAAGCCAGATGACAGGTACCTGGTTGGAGAGTCCATCATTCCAAAGTAGTTCAATGCCCTGAGCAATAGGAGTGGCGCGCTGCAGTTGATGGGTAACTGGATAGGTGTCGAAATCCGGTACGACCAGCGGCACCATTTTATCGCTGTTGTTCATGGCGGTTCTCCGCAACGTAGACCGGCGCGTCCGATGGCTGCAGCGGAATTCGTCCGCGAATGATATCCGCTGCTTTTTCCGCCAGCATAATTGTTGGGGCGTTCAGATTGCCGCTGACAATTGATGGCATTATAGATGAATCAACAATGCGCAGTCCCTTAAGCCCGATAACACGGCAATGTTCATCCACTACCGATAAGTCGTCGCTGCCCATTTTACAGGTGCACGACGGGTGATAGGCGGATTCCACGGCATCGCGTAAATAGGCGTTTAATGCTTCATCGTCCTGTATATCTGGCCCAGGCGACAATTCCCGTCCCCTTAGCCCATTAAAGGCCGGTTGCTCAAATATCTCTCGGCTGAGGCGAACCCCTGCTCGAAACTCCTCCCAGTCAGAATCGTGTGAAAGGTAGTTGAAGCATACTTTGGGTGCATCTGCAGGGTTGGAGGAGCGCAGGCGAACCCAACCCCTGCTGCGCGAGCGCATGGGGCCCACGTGAGCCTGGAATCCATGGCCATTGTTGGGGCTTTGACCATCGTAACGCACGGCCATGGGAAAGAAGTGATACTGCAGGTCGGGATGCTCAACACCGGCCTTGCTGCGAATGAAGCCCCCTGTTTCAAACTGGTTGCTGGCACCTAGTCCGGTGCGGGTAAACAGCCACTGGGCGCCCACCAGCGCTTTGCCCAGCAAATTGTAGTAGCGATAAATCGAAACCGGTTGCACACACTCCATTTGCACATAAATTTCCAGGTGATCTTGGAGGTTTTCACCGACTCCCGGTAAGTTGTGCTTAGCTTCAATGCCCATGTCTTGCAGATGCGCCGGCGGCCCTATACCTGAAAGCATTAGCAATTGCGGGTTGTTGATAGGTCCCGACGACAGAATGACCTCTTTCGCTGCTACCGCCTCGCATTGCTTTGCCCGGTGATTGAATAGTACGCCGCTGACGGTATTCCCTTGCAAGGTAAGCTGTGTCGCTGTGGCTCGGGTGAGTATGGTCAGATTACGCCGTTTGCGCACCGGGTCCAGGTAGCAAACCGAGGCAGAGCCGCGAATGCCTCCTTTGGTGGTACGATCCATGGGGCCGAAGCCCTCTTGTTGGAAGCCATTCATATCTTCGGTGTAGGGATATCCGGCCTCTGCAGTCGCTTGTAAAAAAGCCTGGCTCAATGGGTTTTTGCCGCGGCCTCGGGTGATGTGCAGCGGACCCTCATCACCATGGTAGTCGTTCTTACCTGCTTCGAAGGTTGAAGACTTGCGAAAATAAGGTAGGCAGTGCCGATAGTCCCAGTTTTTCAGGGCGGGGTCTTCCTTTGCCCAACGATCATAATCCTGAGCATGGCCTCGAATGTAGACCATGCCGTTAATTGATGAAGAGCCGCCCAGCACTCTGCCTCTGGGCAAATGCATGATACGCCCATCCAGGTGAGGTTCGGGTTCTGTTTGGTAATCCCAGCTGTAGGTGGTGCCGTTCATGGGGTAAGCCAGCGCCGCCGGCATGCGGATACGCCAGTCCCAGAAGGGGTCGCGCCCACCCGACTCAAGCAGTAATACCGAGGTATCTGGATCTTCACTGAGTCGATTAGCAAGAACACAGCCAGCAGAGCCGCCACCTACGATGACGTAATCGTACTCCATTGGGTCCATAGACGAAGACGTCATGGGGTTATACTTTTCGCAGCGGAGGGGAGTAGCATCGAATCAACCCTGGCGTCTTAGAGAGGTCAAAAGTTTAGGTGTTTTGCTAGTGAGAAAGCAACCGTCGGCGTAAATGAATGCATGCGCATCGGATGGATGGCTACGCAGCGAAGGATCATTATTGCTATAGTCTGAGAGGCCGTCGCTCCGGTGGTGGAAAATAAGGAGAAGCAGTTTGAAACATTCTGGACTTTGGTCGCTAGTGGGTTTGCTCTGCCTGCTTGCAGTTGCATGTAACAAGGCTCCCGACACACTGATAAGCGCTGAACCGACTGGCACCGCTGAAGCACTTTCTGGGCCTCCTTTTGCGGTGGGCTCGTCCACCTTTTTTATCCATGACGAGTCCCGCGCTTTCGATACTGTAGCGGGCATTGATAGCGGTGTGCGCAGTTTGATTACCGAAATCTGGTATCCAGTAGATTCCGCTGTTGCGGCCGCCGGAAAACAGCGTCGCGCGACTTACGGCGATTACGTGTTTGGCAACAGGCAGGTACACCGGCTGATGATGACAGAGACGACTTTTTTTCATCTGACACCCGATACCGTCCGCGATGGGGTCACCGCCGAGGATATTGATGCAGCAATAGAAGAGTTGTTTCTGCGGGAACGGCAAAGCTGGGTGAATGCGCCTCTGGCAGCCGGTACCTCCGCGTTGCCAGTAGTGGTGATGTCCCACGGTGACGCCGGAAGCCGATACAACATGGAAACGGTTTGCGAGTACCTGGCTTCTTATGGCTATTTTGTGATTGCCCCGGAGCACACCGGTAATTCACCGTATTCAATGACTGGCAGTGATCCCGCGCTCGCGCAGTCAGGTGGTGACCCACAATTCCGCGCTCTCATGGCTGACGTACTGCCGCTTTTAGGTGAGCAGGGGACCTACGGCAGCCGAGAAAACTATGGCCAGACCTATACTCCGCTGACAAATCCTGACGACCCGATTGGGAGCTTGCAGCAACTGGACCGCGCACTGTTGCAGAGACTCAATGATCTGCGTGCCACCCTCAATACACTGGATGAGATGAATGCTAACGGGCGTTTTGCCGGCCGATTGTCACTTGAGAGAATTGGTTTGATTGGACGCTCTTTTGGCGGAGCAAGCACGCTGGTTGGGCTTGCTATGGAGCCGCGTTTTACCGCTGGGTTTGCTGTGGTGCCAATGGCTTTGTTGGACCAGCGGCCTAAATTGCCGCCCGAAGCCTTGGCGCCTGTCGGCCAGGAGTCGGCGTTGTTGGCGGCGCAGGGAGACATCGCATATACCAGGCTTAGCAAACCGACATTCCTGTTGAGCGGCGCGGAAGACGCTTTAATTATCGGTCTTGGCAAACAACAGGCCGTCAAGGCAGAGACAGAATTGCCCAGCGGGGAAAACCCTCACCCGGTTTTACGCGCCTTATTTGAAGACAGCGACCAACCCGTATTCTGGGGTTTGTTAGCGAATTCTAATCACTCGACACTGGGGGTTTCAGGAGGCTACTGGTGGCCAGACCTCAAGCCCAATATGGCAGTGCGAGCCTTCAATCCTGATGTTGAGTTCGAGTTATTGGGAGCTGCGCTTGCCCATCGGATGCAACAGCAGAAAGCCCTCGCTTTCTTCGACCTGACCATTCGCCAGGATCCTGCAGCGCGCGATGCCATACTCAGTGATTCCTTTGCCAAACAGGGCTTAATAGTTGAAGCTGGACCACCCTAGTTTGTCGGTCAGGGGTTAATCTTCATGACGTTAATACTCAGCATCGCCGTGATGGTGATCCTGCTGCTGGCGATTTTTATCGCCATATACTGGAGAGACATTGAATGCGTGGGTGAAATCCCCGTGCCTTTTTTTACCTTCATAGCCATTTTGTTTACTTCTGGATTGGATGTTGGCCTCGTGATGTTTCCGCTGGTCGACTTTGAACTCTATGCGAGCGAAGAATCCTACGCTTTTGCCAATCCTCTCGCTATGGAATTCGGCTTCTGGGGTTTTCTTGTTTGGGGTTTCTATTTTTCTACGACCTTCTATTTTTGCGTGTTGGAGCCTCGCCTTAAAATATTTGAACTGCCGCTGGTCAAATGGGTTAACGATGTTGTCATTATTGGCACCTGCGCCTTTACCGGTTTTTTATTTTTGCAGTACCTGCCCGATTATATCGAAGGTATAAGCAACTCATTACGCTATGGTCTGGTGGCCGCCGTGATATTGCTGGCAGGTATCTCCAGTACCCATATTCGTTTCGTCAGAGTGCTCAGTGTTTCCTCTACCTGGTTGTTTTTTGGTTTGATCGCGGGGGTTTGGTGGTCTTCCGAAATGGGTGTTACTGGGCTGTTGGGTTCCATGGGCAATCTGGGCGATTACTTTACTAACTTGCACCGCTTCGTATCGCCCGTGACTGATTACCACCAGTTCTATCTTTACTGGTGGTTTGCCTGGAGCATTATGATCGGGCAATTCGTATCCCGCTTCGTCAGTGGGCTAAAGGCCTGGCAGTTATTGATTGCGCTGCTGGTGGTGCCCTCTATTCCTATCGCAATTTGGTTCTCGGTACTTTATTACCACTTTTCGACAGAGTTACTTATTGGCGCTGGCTGGCGCTGGGCGATGGTGCTTGTGGGCACGGTGTTTGTCATCAATTCACTGGATTCTTTGATCAGGCTCTACACCCGTAATGTTGGCCTGACAGCCGAACGTTTTGGCAACTTTTGGTACGTGGTCAGTAATTGGTGCGTTCTGTTTTCACTGGTCTTGTTGTACCAGTTCACCCCGTTGCAAATCGAATGGTTTGGTCTTGCCGTGATCGGTATTTATGTTGCCGTTTTTGTTTTAATCATTAGGCGAAGAGAGAGCCTGTCGACAGGCACCTAGCCAATGAGGTCCAAGTTCGGCCGTTTATTGTAGATACTCTCGTCCGTGCCTCCTATGCCGCTAGGTGTAAACAGGGCGGCCTTGTAGGCTGCGATACTGGCGGGGTCGAAATCTGCCTCTGGTCGAGGCTCCAGCGCAAAGTTGCCAAAGCGGTCCGTTCCTCGCACCAGCATGGCGCTGTCGCTGCCACCGTTGGTTTGCTGCTTCACCTTGGTAGAAATGTAATTGATTGATAATCCAATTCGCGGTCGTTGCGACAGGTTGCTATAAGACCCGTGTAAAAGACGCGCGTGGTGGGTCGAGAATTGCCCCGGTTGAAGATCCACCGAGACACTGCATGCCAGATCATCTGCGCTGATATCGACTTGCTGAGACCCCAATAGCATGTTGTCACTATCCGGGTATTGCCGGTGGTCCTTGTCTCCCTCTTGATGCGATCCCGGAATATAAAACATGCCACCATTGTCACGATGGGCGTCGGTCAGACCCAGCCAGACCGTTGCCACCTGTTCAGCAGGCTCCAGCCCCCAATAATGAATATCCTGGTGCCATCCCACATAACTATCTGTTTCAGGCTCTTTGGCAAAGAAGGTAGCTGCCCAGCAAAGAATGTCGGGACCTATCAGGTTTTCTACTGCATCAAGAATTGTGTCGTTATGCACGAGCTCACAGACCCAGGTGCTGACCAGATGGGACTTAAGTATCTGGGCGCCATCTGTCCAGCCCTCCATGCGCCGGGCCAAGGCGTAGAATTCTGGCACCAGGCTAGACGCCTTGCCCGCAGACAGTGCTTGCCCTGGGAATGTGATGCCGCTTTCTTGAAATTTTTTCACTGGTTCACTTAGTGGTTTTACCAAAATCGGCTTTAAGCCACTTTACTAATGAAACGCACATTAAGATCAGAACGGGTAGCAGCGGCAGCGAGAACACCACGGTGGAAGCCTGAATAATTTTTATTCGGTCGGTAGCAATTAAGCCGACCGCTAGTAGCGCCAGTGCGAACGCCCAGACGACTCGACTGATTCGAGGAGGCTCCTGATCATTAGGCAGATTTTTGCTGCAGACGCTGGCGATAGTGTAGGCGGCCGAATCCAGTGTTGTGGCGTAAAAAATTACGCACAGTACCAGGAAGATCATTAAGGCAACATTCCCACCTGGCAAATGATTGATGGCCTGCACTGTCACTACCGCCATGCCGGCCTGGGCGAGGATCTCTTCTACCGGCAGGGTATCGGTCTTGGCGAGGTAGATCGCATAGCCACCGATGATGCTCAAAAAGGTGGTGGTTCCAAGTGTGCCCCAGCCGATGATTCCCAGAATGATCTGGCGAATGGTGCGCCCTCGCGAAATGCGCCCCAGGAACAAGCCCACGAAAGGAGCGAACGCAATCCACCAGGCCCAGTAAAAAATGGTCCAGTCCTCAGGGAAACCGGAGCGACTGATAGGGTCGGTCCAGAACGCCATGCGGAAGAAATTGTCGATGAGTAGGCCACCTGTATTTACCGTCAGCTTGAGAATAAATAGCGTGGGTCCAAAAATCAGCACAAATAGCAGGGCGGCGAAGGCAAGTATCATATTGAAATCAGCGAGTACCTTGATGCCTTTTTTCAGCCCTCGGTAAGCGCTGGCGCCGAAGATCACTGTCCATAGAATAAGGACTGTCATTTTGCTGGTGAAGTTATCTACAACGCCAAACAGTTCCGCAATGATTGCCGAGACCAATGGGACACCCAAACCGAGGGAAGTCGCGGTGCCGCCGACAATACCCAGGGCAATGATGACGTCGATGAGGCGACTGGCAACCGGGTGCTTTGCCAGCGGGAAAGCGCTTTCGCAGGCGGCACTCACTTTCATCATCGGGGTTTTCTTGATGTAAAGCATGTAGGTCACAGGCACGGCGGGGATAGCGTAGAAGGCCCAGGGGATAATTCCCCAGTGGAATATGGGATAGACATGTGCCCACTCCAGGGCGTCGGCCGAGTGCGGCTCTATGCCGAAGGGGGGAGTTTGCAGGTAGGACAGCGGTTCTGCGACTCCCCAGGCGATCATGCTGCCGCCTATGCCGGCGGTAAACATCATCGCTATCCAGTGAAGCTCGCCGTACTCGGGCGGTTCGCCTTCCGGGCCCAGCAACACATTGCCATAGGGACCAAAAGCCAGCCAGCCAGCAAAAATCAGTGCGACACCACCGAGAATGAGATAAAGCCAACCGATCTGTCCGGTGACAAAGTCCATGGCGAGACTGGTGAGATGGGAGCCTTGCTCGGGGTAGGCGATGAGCCCGCCGCCGAGTAACACGACCAACAACAGGGAGGGAAGGAATACTGTCCAGTCGTTACTGGGCTTCATTGCTGCGGGGTTTGTGTCAAGAGTGGGCATAGTGTCTCTAATTATATTTGTTGGACTGGAAACGCCCGTGTGCTGGGCCCATAATCAAACCATACCAGATTATTCACATTGGCGGGTCTGGCGCTTTTGGGGCGACGAGAGGAATAGTCATCAGTGTCTGAGCTATTGTCAGTGGACTGCGATTCCACGGTATTTCATCTTGTCTGGTCTGACGGCACTCATGCGACGTACCCGTATATCTGGTTACGGGATAACGATCCAGGAGAGTTACATCCTCATACTCGTGAGCGACTTTTTGACCTGACATCGGTCTCCCTGGATATCTCACCGGAGTCGTGGCAGCAAGCGTCTGCTCACTTGCTGGTGAAATGGCACGACAAGTCGACTGAGTCGATTTACCCACTGGACTGGCTGCTGGAAAACCGGCCGGGAAAGCATCGTGCTGACCCCGCCGTGGTCAGTCTCAATTATTGGTCTGCAGCAGACCTACCGGCGATTCCACGTTTTGATGCGAGGCTGTGCCGGGAGTCAGGCAGTACCTTGGTTGACGCGCTGCAGGAAGCCAAACGTCATGGCCTGGTTATTTTTGAAGGCCTTGAGGATGACGATCAGGCAGGGGAGAACCTGGGTGAGTTGATCGGCTTCAAGCGCCGGACCAACTTTGGAACGACCTTCGAAGTTGTGAATAAACCATCGCCAAATAATCTCGCTTACACCGCTCTACCTCTACCACTGCACACTGACTTACCCAATCAGGAGCAGGTACCCGGGTATCAGTTTCTGCATTGCCTGCGCAACAGCGTTACCGGTGGTGCCTCCGTATTTGCTGACGGGTTTCGCATATGCACTGACTTACGCGCACAGGCACCGGATGATTTCGATCTTTTGAGTGGCTTGCAAATACCCTGGCGGTTCCATGATGAAAATGATGATGTGCGTTTTCGTCGCAGCATCATAGAGCTGGATTCAATGGGTGACTTGTCGGGCCTGGCCTTTAATGCACATATCGCTGATGTTGCGGATTTGCCGAGCTCCCAACTCCTCGATTTTTACCAGGCTTACCAGGGACTGATGCAGCGTATAAGAGAACCTCAGTACCGAATCTGCCACACGCTGGGGCCCGGTGAAATGGTGATGTTTGATAACCGCCGGGTGTTGCATGGGCGAGAGGGCTTCGATCCTGGCAGCGGTGAGCGGCACCTGCGCGGTTTCTATGTCGAGCACAATGAAGTGAACTCCAGGATCAGAACCCTGGCGATCAGCTAAGCTGATTAGGCAGTGTACCGATCCCCAACTGTGATTTCAGAAGGGGCTTTCCAGAGGTGTCATACCCACGTAAACCGATTTCAGCTGGGTGAGTTGTCTTAGGGTTTCCATGCCATTTTCACGTCCCACTCCAGAAAGCTTATAACCGCCCACTGGCATTTGCGCGGGAGAGTTTCCGTAGGCATTTATCCAGCATATGCCCGCTTGCATACGATGTATGACCCGGTGAGCACGGCGCAAGTCTTTCGTAAAGACACCGGCTGCAAGACCATAGCCGGTATCGTTTGCCCGCCTGATAACCTCTTCTTCATCTTCAAAGCTCAACAGCGACATCACCGGGCCGAAGATCTCATCCCGAACAATACTCATGTCGTCTCGACAATCGGTGAATACGGTAGGTGCCACAAAATAACCCTGACTGGCCGAGGGCGGCGCCATAGCCTCGCCACCGCAGAGTAGGCGGGCTCCCTCAGCGATGCCTTTGTCGATGTACGACAGTACTTTTTCCCGATGTTTTGCCGATATCAGGGCGCCAAAATTGGTGTCTTCGTGCATGGGGTCTCCCGCCACAATGTTAGTTGCGGTGCGTTGGAGAAGCTGCTCAGTGAATGCAGGCAATATGTTCCGATGCACAAAGACCCGGGTACCGTTGGTACAAATTTCCCCTTGAGTGTAGAAGTTACCCAGCATGGCGGCCGATACAGCTTCTTCGATGTCGGCGTCTTCGAAGACAATGAGTGGCGATTTTCCACCGAGCTCCATGGTGACATCTTTCAGGGTTGCTGCGGCCGAAGCCATCACCGATTGACCGGTTGTTACCGCGCCGGTAAATGACACTTTCGCAATTGCCTCGTGCGAGCTCAGTTGAGCGCCGACCTCTCCGCTTCCGTGCACAACGTTGAAAACCCCTGCTGGAACTCCTGCTTCCACAAATATATTGGCGAGCATGATGGCACCGCGGGGAGTTTCCTCTGATGGTTTGAAAATCATGGCGTTGCCACAGGCCAGTGCAGGAGCTGCTTTCCAGCACGCAATTTGCAGTGGATAGTTCCAGGCGCCAATACCGGCGCAAATACCCAAGGGCTCGCGGCGAGTGTAGTAAAAGTCACCGCCCAAATCTTGTTGATTGCCTTCGATAGCGGGCGCCAGTCCGGCAAAAAATTCGATGGCGTCAGCGCCGGTGACCACATCTACCGTAGAGGCCTCTTGCCAGGGTTTGCCGGTATCAGCGACCTCTATTCGCGCCAACTCGTCGTTACGCTCTCGCAGTAATGCTGCGGCCCGGAGTAATATCCGACTCCGCTCGACCGCCGTCATGGCAGACCAAATTGCAAAGCCACGCTGTGCACTTTCCACGGCGGCAGCGATCACATCCGCGTCAGCAATCTCGACCTGGTAAATTTCTTCGTCGATGGCAGGGTTGATAACGGCAAATGTTTCGCCGCTGGTGTTGTTCAAATATTTTCCGTCGACGAAGTTTTTCAGCAACATGGTGTGAGTCCGGTTTGTAAGTGAGCGTTTAATGAATACGAGCAGACTGGCGCTTCAATTCGTCTTGCAGGCGGCTGATGCTCAGTGCACTTGGTGCCTTTGCGTCCTTGATTGAAATAGCGGCGGCCGCTCCGGCCCCCTGGCCGGTGACTGCACAACACATCATATTGCGGGTTGCGGCATGACTGTCGCGATCTCCGCCAGTGATGCGTCCGGCAACCAACAGATTCTCCACGCCCTGTGGTAAGAGTGTGCGATAAGGTAAGTGGAAATATCTGCCGGTAGTTGGCAGGATCAGAATGCCGTAGCCATCAAGAAATTCAGGGAATATACCGATGCTGTCTTCGAATCGACCCTGTTGGCGAACATCAGTGGCCGTCATATTATAAAGCGCGTCGATCTTGCGGGTATCGCGCACTCCAAGAGTCATGCCAAAATTGCGCAGTTTGGCGCCTTCGCATCCGGGGTTGAAACGCTGCAGTGCCTCAACTGCCAGCATGGCCTGGCGACGACCTTCAATTTCTCCTTCGGTCAGGTCGTCTGGATCAGTGCCATCCAGGTTGGGTAAGTGCACCAGATTTAGGTAGGTGAGGTCTCCATTGTCGTATAGCGCACCCCAGGTTCCGGCTATTGTATTGAGACTCTGGGGAATCAATCCTGCTTCTTTCGCCTGATCAAAAGGTTTACGCAGGAAGGGTGAAAACATGCCGTCTTCTTTGCCAGAGGTCTCTACATTCCACTCTCCATAGTCCCAGTCCCGATAAGTGGTGGGGTTGGCCTTGATGTTTTCGATGAACTTCAACTTGTCGACACCAGACATGGAGAACATGACCGATACGGCAATCATGTCTTCTTTTGGAGTTTTGATCGTCGCAGCGCCTGCGCGATGGGCAACGTCGGCGTCACCTGTGGCGTCGATAACGCGCTTCGCCAATATGGCTTCGCGTCCAGCTTTGCTTTCAGTAATAACACCCTTAATGACGTTGCCTTCCATGATGGGGGCAACAAACATTCGGTGCAGCATTGGTGTAACGCCCGCTTCCATCACCAGAATGTCAGCCACATTTTTGAAGGCCTCACCATCAATGGCGTAGCTATCAGATTGTGGCTCAGGTGTCGCGGCCCCCATGGCCTTTGCGCGGGTTTCAAACTCCACGCCGATGCCTTCGCTGTCGATGGTCTGCTCATGTCTGTACCAGGCAAAGCCCTCAACACCAACGGCTGTGATATTGCCGCCAAAGCAACCGTAGCGTTCTAGCAGGCAAACCGAGACGCCGGCCCTCGCGGCTGCCAGCGCAGCAGCGAGTCCACCGGGACCAGAGCCCACAACCAGTACGTCGGTTTGATGTATAACCTCAACTTCTCTGCCGGGTTCTGTTATCTTCATCGCTCTCTCGCAGCTTCCACAGGATGGAAGCGCATGATCTGTTTGGTGATGCTATTGTTAGCAAATACAGTATATCTTAAGCACCCTACGAAAGAAGTGAGCTTACCTAGCAAAGGAGCGACCTAATGCCATTAACCGCTAATTTAAAACCTTTCATCACCTGCGCGGTAACTGGATCTGGTGGTACCCAGGATCGATCTCCCCACGTGCCACGTTCGCCAGAGCAAATTGCCACTAGCGCTATCGAAGCGGCAAAGGCCGGCGCCGCTGTTGTTCACTGCCACGTGCGTGATCCCGACACGGGTGCACCAAGTCGGCGCACTGATTTGTACCGTGAAGTGGTTGACCGTATCCGTGATTCCGACACCGATGTCGTGGTAAATCTGACGGCGGGTATGGGGGGTGACATGGTGTTTGGTGACCCAGAATCGCCTCTGCCTTTGAATGCTCAAGGTACCGATATGGTGGGGGCTACTGAGCGCATGGCTCATGTTGCAGAGTGCTTGCCCGAAATTTGTACCCTGGACTGCGGGACCATGAACTTTGCCGAAGCAGACTATGTGATGACGAATACGCCGGGTACGTTACGTGCTATGGGTCAAATGATCACTGACCTTGGCGTTCGGGCTGAGATCGAGGTGTTTGATACCGGGCATTTATGGTTTGCCCGCCAGCTGGTTGAAGAGGGCGTTATCGAGGCACCGGTGTTAATACAGATGTGCATGGGAATCCCCTGGGGAGCGCCGGACGATTTGAATACTTTTATGGCGATGGTCAACAATACACCGGCAGACTGGAGTTTCTCGGCATTTTCAATCGGTCGTAACCAAATGCCCTTTGTAGCCGCCGCCATGCTCGCCGGTGGCAATATCAGGGTTGGTCTGGAGGATAACCTCTGGCTGGGCGCGGGCGAGTTGGCCACTAACGCTCAATTGGTCGAGCGAGCGGCTACCATCGCTACCAATCTGGGAGCGACGCTGATGACCGCTGCCGAGGTGCGTACGAGTCTGCAACTGCAAAAGCGGGCACCCGTGGGGCCCTAAGCAATACCTTTGAATTCACCTGTATCATTGGTGGCTCGCCCATTAATGTTCATGGGCGCCGGTGATTGCCTGATTGCGGCGCAGCCATCAATTTGGAGATTTAATATGAAGTTTGTTGTTACCTTGGTCACAGCGCTTTTTTATTCGATGCTTGCTGCGGGTAGCACACCCAACGACGGGCTTGAGATGGCCGTTCCTGAGTCGGTTGGATTCTCCAGTGAACGCCTGCAGAAAATCACTGATTTTGCGCAGGGCCAGGTGGCCAGAGGCGAGCATGCGGGGGTAGTAACCATGGTGGCGCGCCATGGGAAAATCGTTCACTTTGAGGCAGCCGGTCGCTATGGCGTGGACGATGACAGACCCATGACTACAGATGCCCTGTTCAGAATTTTTTCCATGACCAAGCCTATCACTTCAGTGGCATTGATGATGCTGTATGAGGAGGGTGCATTTCAGATGAGTGACAAGGTATCGAAATACCTTCCACAGTTGGGTGATCTTCGTATTTATAACGATGGAAAAATAGAGGAAGCTGGCTACGAAGTCACGATTGAACAGCTGTTTACTCACACCGCTGGAATGACGACGACTTTCAGGCCAGATAATCCTGTTGATGCCATGTATGAGCAAGCGAAATTAAATTGGAGCCCCGATTTGGATGCTTATATTGATGCTTTGGCTCAACTGCCGCTGCGTTATGAGCCGGGAACCCGTTACCACTACAGCGCTGCAACTAATGTACTGGGCGCTCTGATCGAAAAGCTTAGTGGCAAGGCGCTGGATGTTTTCTTCAAGGAAAGAATTTTCACACCTCTTGGAATGAATGATACGTTTTTTGAGGTGCCTGAGGATAAGTTGTTACGGCTCGCGGGGAATCATCTTTGGGATTCGCAAGACAACCGGCTTATACCTGCGCCAGTAGGGATGTTGCCAGCCTACAGTAATGTGACACTCTTTCTGGGCGCTGGAGGATTGGTGTCATCGGCTATGGATTACATGATCTTCTGTGACATGTTGCGCAGGGGTGGCAGTTACAATGGTGTGCGTATTCTGGGGCCAAAAACCGTTCAGTACATGACACGCAATCATCTCACGCCTGAAGTGCGCAACAATGGCTTTAATGAGTTCCCGGAGTCTCACCTGTATCCCGGTCAGTGGTTTGGTTTGGGCTTTGGCGTAATGCTGGAGCCTGCTATCAGTGGCGTAGTGACATCCCAGGGTGAGTATTCATGGGGCGGAATAGCTGACACAAAATTCATCATCGATCCTGAGGAAGACCTGATCGCAATCGTCATGACTCAATTGGTGGCTTCTCCCTGGCCGACTCAGTTTCGGATGAAAGTGGCTACCTACCAGGCGCTGACTGCATTGAATGCCGGTCAAACGCCCTGAACACTGCAAGTTCAGAGTGAGGCTGCAGGCCTTCAAAGAGTGGAACGCAGTGATATATTGGCGTATGCAGTCGCTTTTGCAACAACGGCCGCTTCCTTGCTGCAATTCGGAGGTAATTAGCCCATATCATTTACATACTTTTACTAGATGCGTTGACAATCAGTAGACAATGTTTGGTTAGAGTGTCCGCAGCTACCCTTTAGTGACCATAGAGCTATCGGCTAGTAGGTTACCCGTCAGCGCATTTCGGCTAACCTAAGCCCCGCCGGCGACCTCCTTGTCAGCGGGGCTTTTTTTTTTGATCAACCGACCTCAGCAACAGTAGGGGTCAGAAGATTGGGCTCAAAATTTTCTTAATATTACTTCTCCATCCGGCATGGCCAAATTAACTTCCCATAATTGACAGCATCGGCAAATGAATGTCCTGGTTTGCCTTTCACTAAGGGCAGGCGTCACTCAACATTCATGACGGTGTACACAGTGGGTGGCGAAATGGCGCTCAGTCGTTGTCAAAGCCACAGTATTAGCGGTAGGCTTCGTCCCTTTGCCAGAATTGTCTGATCCAGTCAGACGATGGCGATAGCTGAGCAAGATTTCCTGATATTGGGTAAAATCACGCGCTCGGCACTTTCCGCACACTCAGCTACAGATTTGGAGACTTTTCATGCATCGCTCGACCGATATCCTAGACCCAGCCATTATGGGAAATGAAACTACGATGCACGCTCTGTTCGATCACCTTCGGGACAATGACCCAGTGGTTTATCTTGATCATCCTGATTATGAGCCCTTCTGGGTATTGACCCGCCACGAGGACGTTAAGTACGTCAGTCAGAACAACGACTTGTTTATTAACAATCCACGCACAGTCATCGTGCCCCAAGAATTCGAGAAAATGTTGCTCGAGCAATTTGGCACCCGCAATGGCCTGGAAACCCTGATTCACATGGACAACCCCAAACACCGCAAGCTTAGAGGTGTTACTCGAGATTGGTTCAAGCCAACGCCCATCGGCAAACTCACACCCATGATCGAGGCTATCGCACATGAGTATGTGGACAAAATGGAAGCCATGGGTGGCGAATGTGATTTCGTAAAGGACGTGGCCTTGCTTTACCCTCTTCGCATCATTATGAAAATTATTGGGGTTGTGCCAGAAGAAGAACAAATGATGTTGAAGCTTACTCAGGAGTTGTTCGGCGGTCAGGACCCAGATCAAGGCCGAGGTAACGAGGTAGGTGACGGCATGGGTGTATTGCTTGATTTTTTCGCTTATTTCAAAAATGTGGTAGAAGACCGTAAGAATAACCCTACGGATGACCTCGCTACAGTGCTTGCCAATGCGATCGTTGACGGGTCACCAATGGAAGAACTTGACCAAATCAGCTATTTCATTATTACCGCGACTGCCGGCCACGACACAACTTCGGCGACAACCAGCGGCGGTTTGAAGGCATTGCTCGATTTTCCTGAGCAATTGAATAAACTGCGCGCGAATCCAGATCTGGCTAACGCCGCAGCGCGCGAAATGATTCGCTGGGTGTCGCCCGTTCGCCACATGATGCGCACCTGCACCGAAGACGTAGAATTTCACGGCCAACTAATACGCAAAGGCGAGAGTCTTGCTATTTGGTATCCCGCAGCGAATCGAGACGAGCGCGCTATCGTTGACCCTCATAAATTCGACATTGAGCGCGACAATCGTAACCAGATGGCGTTTGGCTACGGGGGGCATATGTGCCTTGGTCAACACCTTGCGGTGCTGGAAATAGAAATATTTTTCAAGGTACTGCTCTCTCGGATCGACTGGATAGAGCTGGCAGCAGAGCCTAGGTGGGTTGAAGCGATGTTCGTTGGTGGACTCAAGTCTATGCCAGTCAGATATGCATTTAAGTAGATAGCGCCTAGTAGAGAACAATGTGCTCAGCGAAAAAATGTGGGTTTATGGCGTGTTGGTCGACCTGAATAGTTATCCCAAATGGAATTGATATTCCCCCAGTTTCAGTGGGCATATGGCCGTTGGGGAAGAGATATGGGTGGAGGCACATTTGGGTGATAAAATTCAGCATGTGCGAAATATTGTGACTTCCGTAATATCCAATAAGGGACTGTGTTTGCAGTCAACTGACTGGTGTGGAATTGTGACATCTGCAAAGCGGTCACTAACGATGAGCTAATGCTTGCGGCGCGGCTACTATGCTTCGCTGGTGGTAGTCACCGTTTTTTCGGTTGAGCGGCTACTGCGGCATTTTTTTGAGCAGTATTTGACCTGTTCCCAATCGCGCTCCCATTTTTTTCGCCAGTCGAATTCGCGCAGGCAAACGGGGCACAGCTTTGATGGTCGGTTTCGTTTATGCATGTGCGCTCATAACAGAGTTCAGCGAGATCAACTATTCGAATGGAGTTATATCAGAATATGCGCTGTGAGGCGAAAGCGGGCATTGCGTGCTGGGGCCCCGCTCCGTCAGTTTGTCCTTGTATAGTGGCTTTGCTGCAAATAGACTTGCGTCGAACTGAGAAACGATAGGTAATTATCAATAACGGTCTTTCAGAATGCATGCAAAAAAATTCAAGCAACTGTTTCTTCATATCGGACTAGGCAAAACAGGCACCACAACTATTCAACAAGACATTCTGGCTAACGCCGAATTGCTTGAGACCAAGTACGATGTGCATTATCCGCGGCGCTTTTCTCACGCTGATCGTTATGAAGGCAACCATTCCGTTCTACTTCGGGCTCTTTTTTCCAACGCACCAGCGGTTCGCCAAAGGTTATCTGCAATTGGTATACCCGATCAGGAAGCGATCGATAAGTTTAATAAGCTTACGATGAATCGACTTTTGCGCAGCTTTGAAAAGACTTCAGCGGATCAACTACTACTTTCTGCGGAGAGTGTAGGGCATTTTCGGCAGGCTCAAATGACCGAGCTCTTTAGCTGGCTAAACGAGCTTTCCGAGTCGATTACTGTAGTTGCTTGCTTAAGACATCCAGTGCACGCACTTTCAAGCGAAATCCAGCAACGGTTGAAAAAAGGCGAAGACCTGGAGACTATGTACACTAATCCCCCGCACTATCTGTTCAAAAAGCTGTTCACGAGACTCGAAAATGCCTTTGGCAAAGAAAATTTAATTGCATACAGCTTCGCGGATGCTGTGCAACAAGATTGTGGACTGACGGCAGCATTTTTTCGGCAAATAGGGATTGTTGCAGATGACGATTTCCCCAAAAGCAAACCGATAAATACGAGTATAAGCCATGAAGGCGCACTACTTTTAAGCAGTGTTAATCGACAACGCCCTGTTATGCTTGAAGGCGCTAGAAACCCAGCTAGAAATTTGGTCGATCTTGACTATTTTAGAGATCTACCCGGCAGACCATATCGTGCGCCAGCAGAAGTTTATAACTTGGTTAAAGAAAGTGTCGAGATAGATGTCCAATGGGCCGAACAAGAATATAACATTGACCTTGGTCGCCCTGAACAAATAGAAGTTGAAAGTTATAGAAGTTTCAGTGAACAGAGTATCGATTTCATTGCTGACCAGTTGGTTCAGGGAAGTAGTCAACGCCATTCGCTTATTCGGCGCCAGCGACATCCGCTGACACAGAAAGTTATAGACATTGTCGCTCACCCCTCTCTGATATTTTACAAAGCGTTGAGCTTGTTCGGGATTGGGCGGCTGTCGTCTAAATAAAGGGGAATGCCAAGCTAGCTGAACTAAATAGTGAGAATCGGCACATGAATACCTATTAACGTCAGCGATTATTTCCCGAGATCAGTAGCTACGCAGCCCGACCTTACTCTCGTTTCAATTCAAATATCCGCGATATCGAAGATATGCTTGTCCAAATAGGCGCTGATGTATTCAGGCGGTACTGACTTGGTACAGGTCACTCATTCTTTGACTCCGCACACTGCATGCTGACTATTGCATTCTTTAGCTTTCCGTTTTTTGTTGTCATAACGCATTGAAATCTATAGGTGACGATTTTCGTGGTAAAAAAATTATCCGAGGATAGGAAAAATTTTTTTAGAATTAACGCTGCAATAGTATTGTCGAATGGAGTTATAAAATGAACTGCATAGCCCTTTTACCGAATAGCTGTTAAAATAAAATCGCGAAGGAATGTTCAATGGATGCGCTGATAATCAATGAATAAGCTTGATTACACTGATATTTTCGATTTTCGCGGGGCTCACTATAACCGGGCTTGCCGGGACTACCCTATCGCAAGATTATTGGAGCGCGCTGCTTTGTTATCGCGTCTTGATTTAAGCGATAAAACCAGCTTTTGTGATGTTCCTGCCGGTGGGGGATACCTCGCAGATGGTGTCGAAGAATTACAACGCAGTATTGCCATTAGTTGTATTGAGCCTTCAGCCACTTTTGGTCAAATGATTGACTCCTCTTTTACTACCGTGAATTGTCCTGTCGATAGTATTCCTCTTGCAGATCGCAGCTTTGATGCCATTGGCAGTCTGGCTGGTCTGCACCATATTGCCAACCGTCGTCCCGTATTTAAAGAATGGAGCAGGCTATTAAAAGCCGGTGGCGAATTGGCGGTTGCCGATGTTGCCTTGGGCAGTGTGACTGGAGATTTTTTAAACGGTTTTGTTGATTGTCATACGCCTCAGGGTCATGACGGTATTTTTTTTGCAGCGGGCGAATTCACCGAATTAATGCAGGAGCAGGGTTTGGAAGATTGCAATGAAGAAGTCGTGAAGCTTTATTGGCAATTTGAAAAACGCGAAGGTGCCGCTATTTTTTGCAAAGATTTATTTTATTTAACCACAGTCGAAGTTGAAGACGTTGCCATCCAATTGGACAGATTGGGATTGCACTTTTCAGAAACTAACAATCAGTGGCAATTGCCCTGGGAATTAATTTACGCAAAAGGCAAAAAAACTTAAACAGTGCATTTTGAAGAATAAAATTTACCGTTATTTTCCCTTTCTATTTCGTTTTCCATTATAACAGTCAATTTAGGCAGGTAAGAAAAATGCTGCTGAAAGGCTTCCTCAACCTGTTGTTGCAAACTATTGGTAAGCTCATTAGCTAAATGCACCAAACGCACGGTAAAATGTTCAACGTCATCCTGAATCACCTGATACTGCCGCATGCCTTCAATATTTCTTAAGGCAACCGATAACTCCGTAAAAGGCACGCGCTCACCATTGCGATGCAATAAAGAGCCACGAATTTTTCCGAGAATAGTAGAAAAAGCGGGGAAATCAATTTTACCGCAGGGGCATTCGCCCCAGGCTGCTAGGTCACCGATATCGTAACGTATCAATGGCATGGCCGTATTAAAAAAATCAGTGATGACAACCCGTCCGACTTCACCTTGCGCACAGGGTTCGTTATCGTCATTTAAAATCTCTACTCCGAGTTTACCAGCTAGCACGTGATGATACTTGGGGTGATGGGGGCAACGGCCAGCAATCATGCCCACTTCTTGCGCACTATAAGTACTCCAGATTTGTGCATTAGGAAAAGCTTGTTTAATTAACGCTTCCTGATAAGGCTCAAACACTTCAGCGAAAACACCAAACCGCTGGACAAAGTGCATATCAAGGCCCTGCTCAAAGACTGCATGACATAAACGCTCAGCGTTGCTCGGATAGGTTGTAATGGCGGTTGCCTGATGCTGTGTAAAACGCTGCTTAATAAAAGCCAACTGCTCAGCCACCGGCGTTTTGACGTCCCGACAGTCTTCTTCGGGATTATCGGTATGTATAAAACGGGTGACTCCAAGACGTCCCCCCAACCAGGATATAAAACGGTTAGTAACTTCACCTTCTAACGCCATACGATCTTTGGACCAGGCAGTTTTGACCGGTACGCCGGTAGAACCTGAGGTGGTGGCAGTGACGGCATGACCGTCTAACAGTTGATCATTATTCTCGAGAATGTCGACACGGCTTAGTAAGGGCACACTTTCTTCGCAGTTTTGTAGCCATTTCCGATAGAATGGATGATTATCTTTTGCCCAGGCGGTGATCGCTTTAAATTGCTCTTGAGCGTAAGGGCGGCGCTCGAAAGCTTTGGGGGTCGGTATTTCCATTATGGTTCGAGCATAGCAAACTTTTATCTGATTTAGTGGGGGTAAGTATAAGAAGTATAAATGGGGTGTCGGGAGTGACTGGTCGTCCAGAAAATAGTCTCGGGTCCTGAAATGCTGGAAGACGGTTCGGGCAGTGCTTTTGGTGGTACTGCCAAATTAACTCCCCGAAGTTGATACACTCGGCCCATGAATACAGACAAGCGCCACCGCTTTCAGCCAGATATCATTTCCTATGCCGTCTGCCTCTACTATCGGTTCAACCTAAGTTACCGAGACATCGAAGATCTCCTGGCTGAGCGAGGCATCATCGTCATTCGAGAGTCGATCCGACTGTGGTGTATCAAATTTGGCGCGTTATACGCCAGGAGGCTGAAACGAAACCATCGCGGATACGGCGACACCTTCTACATCGACGAGGTCTTTGTGAAGATCAATGGCAAACGACACTATCTGTGGCGGGCTTTGGATCAGGACGGTGAAGTCGTTGATGTGTATCTACAGGCCAAACGAGACGGGGCTGCTGCGAAGCGGTTCTTCAGGCGTCTACTACGATCACACGGAGGAGATCCCAGGAAGATCGTGACCGATAAACTACGCAGTTACGGTGTAGCGCATCTTGAAATGACCCCCGAGACGATCCACGGTACTAAGCAGTATGAGAATAATCGGGCTGAGCAGTCGCATGAATCGACCCGGGTCAGGGAGCGGGGAATGCGTAAGTTCAAATTGGTTGGACAGGCTCAACGGTTCGTGAATGCCCATGCCGCTGTCAGTAATCTATTCAATCTTGGCAGGCACCTGGTCAGGGCTCAGCATTACCGTGAACTTAGGATCAGTGCGTTTACCGAATGGAAAAGGGCAGTTGCTTGAAATTGGGCGGCAGATTACCTTGGTCTCAAGAAGTTAATTTGTCAGTACCGGTGCCAGTACTCCGTGGTAGCGAGTGAGATTGACCCTGGGCTTGGGAGCCAGTGCCGCCAATCTGGCCATGAAATCCACCGGATCGAAGGCCACTTGTGTCGTTCCATCCAGGTACGGTGTCTTCCTCTTGTTTATTAAGCCCTGCTAACGTTTCCATGCTTGCCAGATGAATTTGCATAAGCGATAGTTGTCCGCTGATTTTTTCACCATGCTCATAAGGAGTATTTTAATGAAATCGATATCTTGTCTTATTTTTCTCTCCCTACTTTTGCAGATGCCTTCAGCTTTCGCCGCAGAAAAGCGGTCACAAGAAGAGATCATGTCTAAATCAGTGGCCAGAGCATGGTGGAATAAAGAAGTAACGATTGACCTACTGAAACTTACCTCAACACAACGCGATGACATGGATGAGTCATTAAGGACATACTTCAATATTAACCAGAGTGCGCTGCAAGCTCAAAAAGAATCTTTCATCGAGCTCGACGCTGCATTATTTAAGGCTGATAACGACAGAGCTCAAAAGACTGGCGAGCAAATGGCAACGGCAGTGGCTGAAGCTTTAACGCGGCAAGTCGAACTCATGATCACAGTGCTCAATGTACTCGAGGAAAAACAACGCACTACCCTGGCCAGTGAGTCGCCCGAGTTACTACAGCGTTTCTGGGTTAGAACCTCGGTGCGAAATATGTCCAGTCCCAAGCGGAGCGATGAGAAGCGCGGCACTCAAAAATCGGCAGGAAAGAAGACCTCCAAGAGCCAGTAATTTTTACCGGGATTAATATAAAACGAAAAGGGCGGTAGAGACATGTCAGGGAAGAAATTAATATCAGGGGTGCTGTTGTTAGGGGCAGGCGCGGCCCTGGTGGTTGTAGGCATTCTGAGAAGTGGTGTCTCTATTGACACCACTTCTCAGAATGGACTGGGTGAAGTCATAGAGCGAAAGCCCCGCTCCATTGTACTAATTACCACCGATACCACCCGGGCTGACCATACCTCGCCGTACGGCGCTGCAAACGTCAATACCCCTAACCTCCAACGACTGGCTGACCAGGGCGTTCTATTTGAGCAGGCTTTG
>DS999242.1:0-2083 GCA_000156295.1 marine gamma proteobacterium HTCC2148 | reverse complement strand
TCCCGCTACTCGGCCTATATACTCAGAATCCTACCTGCCCTTTTACACCTATGGCTGGGCCAAACTGCGGGTGATCCGTGAACGGGGCTGGGAGTACATCTCCGCTCCACTGGAGGAGTTGTATGAGCTCAAGCGAGATCCGCGGGAACTGACCAACCAGGCACAGCAGCGCGAAGAAGTTACTCACGACATGCGCAATTCAATGGAGAGCTTTCTCCAGACAGCCGCCCCTGAGGGCGACCTGGAGCAGTCCCTGGAAGTAGATCAGGAGTCTCTGGAGCGACTGCGCGCCCTGGGTTATATCGCCATGGGTAACGCCGGGCCAGCGATAGACGGAGAACGACTCGACCCCAAGGATGTGATCCACCTGCACACCGCATTGGAACAGGCTCGTGGTTTCAGCAACGAGCGTCTTTACGCAGAGGCGGTGCGTATCCTGGAAGGGCTGCTGGTGGAAGACCCCAATAATCTTGCTGCGCTTACCGACCTCGCCTCAGCTCACATGAAACTTATGCAGTTTGAGCAGGCCCAGAAGGTCATAGAGGCTGCCCTGTCCCTGGCGCCAGAGCACGAGCAATTACTGCTGATGCTGGCCCAGGTGGAGCGCGAGCGCGGTGAACTAGGCAGGAGCCTACTTTTAGTCGAGCAGGTGCTGGACATAAACCCCACCAATATGACTGCCTGGCAGCTGAAAGCACAGGTTGAATTAGCCTCTGGAAAACCGGATCAGGTTTTGGCCACGCTAAACGACGCGCTTGAAATCTCGCCGCAACACCCTGCGGTTAACACTATTTACGCCCAGACCATCGAGATACCCGCCGAACAATACCCCGCAGCGGAACTGCGGCTGCGCAAAGCGACTGCCAGAGACCCTTACCTAGCCTATGCCTGGCGTATTCTGGGTGGGCTGATGGAAAAGTTGGGTCGAGAAGAAGAGGCTGAGGAAGCCTATCGCAGTGGCCTGAATTACAGCCTGGACGATGCCCGGCTTCACGCCCTGCTGGCGGTACAACTGGCGCGCCGAGAGCACCCTGACGCAGAGGCCCACCTGCGCGAAGCGATTCGCCGGGAAACCGGATTTCATGGCGAACTTTACGTTTCCCTGGGCGCGGAGCTGGCGCGCAAGGGACGCCTGGACGAGGCCCGGGAATTCTATGCCCGCGTACTGGAAGTTGAGCCAGAGAACGCCGCAGCAATCAACAACCGCGCAATTGCCATGGCCCGTGCCGGCAAGACCCCGCAGGCAATAGCGGAGCTGCAGGCCCTGACCAGCGCCTACCCAGAATACGCCGACGCCCATAACAACCTTGCGGTATTGCTCTTGCAAAAGGGTGACTACACCGCCGCCAGCACCCACGCGGCCAGGGCAACCCAATTGGCCCCCGAAGCGGCCGCCCCCTGGGACATTCTTGGAGCTGCCCAGGCTGGTGCCGGCCTCCCTGACCAGGCCGCCGATTCCCTGGACAAGTCCTTGCAGCGACGGCCCGATTACTGGTCAGCGCACTTGCACCGGGGCCTGTTGCGCGTTGATCAGAAAGATTACCAGGGTGCCCAGGCCGACCTGGAGGCAGCACTCGCCAACGGCGGTCCCCTACCAGATGCTTACCTGGCGCTGGGAGATCTCTATGCAGGGCCACTGGCAGACCCGGAGCGGGCCCAGCGGTACTATCAAATATACCTGGAAAAGTTTCCTTCAGAGCCCAATACAGAAGACGTGAAGGGTCGCCTCTGGCGGATCCGTATGCCCGGGGGGAATAAAGAAGCTGTTGACTCATCAATTAAAAGGAAATAAGGTTCCACTAAGAGGAGTTCCCCAAAGAAAAAAGGAATAGGTTCATGCTGAAGAAGAATACCAATAATTTCAAGCAGTTAGCAAACCTTCTGGCCGCTCTGCCAATTATGGTAGCAGCTCTAACGGCCAACGCCGCCCACGACGATACCACCCTGCGAACCCTGCAGGTCAGCGTGGCCAATGTGGCAGGTGTCAACGTCACCTATTGATATATCCGGCAGTGGTCACGATAGTGAAGACCTGGCAAGTGCATACCTGGGCACCCAAGCATTAGGGGATTCTTCCGTGGGA
>DS999243.1:32751-34590 GCA_000156295.1 marine gamma proteobacterium HTCC2148 | reverse complement strand
CAACGACTTTCTTGATGTTGGTACGAACCAGCGAACGCAGGCTGGCGTTGTGAGTGCGACGCTTTTCGGATTGGCGAGCGCGCTTCTTTGCTTGTGGGGAATTGGCCACGGTGTTGGTCCTCTAAAGGGTCAAAAATTCAAGAGGCGCGATTATTCACATTCACCCCCCGATTGTCAACTGGATTAAGGCTTCTAGGGAATAATGCCGAGGCTAAATCTGCCTGCGAGCCGCGCGTCTAGCCTGCGTTTGGATAGGGTTCAACGGTCTCCTGTGTCATGGCCTCTTCGCAGAGGGTATACTAACGGCTATTAGTTGTTATTCTCGGCAACGGCCAGTTAGGGGCATATTTAGCAACAATGACCAGCGAAGCATCAGTAAGCGCCAGCGTACCGTCTACCGCACAGAGGATTCTCGATGCGGCGGAAGATCTATTTGCCCAGAAGGGGTATAGCGCTACTTCTCTGGGCGATGTGGCAGACAGAGTCGGTATTCGCTCGCCCAGTTTGTACAACCACTTTCGCAACAAGGAAGCGCTTTACGAGGCCGTCCTGGAGCGATTGCTCGTCGAATTTGGTCGGCCACTGCTGGAAATGCAGGAGAGCAGTAAATTGAGTCAGGAGCGAGTATTGGAATGGCTGGAGACGATTGTCCGACAGCACCATGCCAATCCCAACCTGGCCCGGTTGCTTCAGCATGCAGCGCTCTCTGGCGGCCCGCATACCAATGAGATTATTGAGCGCCTGTTTAACCCGATGTTTCGTTCCCCTGATCCGGCTGAGTTAGACGCGGATTACTTTGGCCAGCTGACTCAAATGGGCCTTCAGCCATACGCGGTCATGGCTTTTAACAACCTGGTTATGTCTTACGTCACCATGGCACCCATGTACCGAGACCTT
Organism: marine gamma proteobacterium HTCC2148; assembly: GCA_000156295.1. Classification (GTDB taxonomy): domain Bacteria; phylum Pseudomonadota; class Gammaproteobacteria; order Pseudomonadales; family Halieaceae; genus Halioglobus; species Halioglobus marinus. The sequence continues at coordinate 33,693 of DS999243.1, read as the reverse complement.
CTGGGTCAGGATCCCTTCAGTGAAGAGGCCCTGGACAAGCAACTGGCACTGATTAACACCTTGCTCAAAGCAGTCTTCCAATACAAGCAGGTCTGATTTCCCGCATAACAGGTTGTCCGGTTAGCAATCTTTTTTAGAGAGTTTTTTCATGTTGATTTCCGATGCAGTTCAAATCTGGCGTGACCCCGGTGGCGATTATCACATTGAGTGGCAGTCCACTGAGCCCGATACCGAGGTTACCGTAGAGCCGTTGGGTGATGGCGTGGTGACTCATCGGGAAGAATCCCCCGGTGCACGTGTAAGTGGTTTGCCGCTGGGGAATCGTCATTTCTTCCGCTTGCGGGATCAGCATGGTAATGAAGTGCTGGCCTCTGAGCGCAAACTGGGAATGGAAGGCACACCTAACTTCCGTGACTTCGGAGGCTATGAAACTCAGGACGGTCGTCAGGTCAAATGGGGTTACCTGTTCCGCTCGGGTCAGCTGTCTACTCTGAGCGATAGAGACCTAGAGCTATTGGCCAGTCTCGAATTGGATCTTGTGTGTGACTTTCGGCGCGAAGAAGAGCAGGCCAGCGATCCCAGTCGTTTTCCCCAGCAGCGCCAGCCCCGGGTTGCCAGTCTGCCGATCATCCCCGGCAGCAACTCGCGCTTTTTTGAAGAAGCAGAAAAACCAGGCGGTGGCCAGCTGGAGTTTGAGCGCCAGGCCATGTTTGATTTTATGGTGGAGATTAATCGAGACTTCGCCGAAGGCCAGCGCGAAACCTATAAGCGCATGTTTCGAGAAATTCTTGAGCTCGAAGAGGCGAGGTTCCTGGTGCATTGTGCTGCGGGTAAGGACCGCACTGGCTTTGCTGCTGCTCTCGTGCTGCAGCTTTGGGTGTTCCGCGGGATGTGGTGATGCACGATTACATGCTAACCGGCCGTTTCTTTAATCCTGATCGC
>DS999243.1:1658-32650 GCA_000156295.1 marine gamma proteobacterium HTCC2148 | reverse complement strand
CTTTAGGGGTGGGCGCCGCAGAACGCGCCGAGCTAAAGGCGCGCTATCTGGGCTAGTCGCAAGTAGAGCGTTGAAAACGCGCTTTTAAATGCAGATCAGGAAGCTTTACAGGCCGCTTTGGCTGCCTTGATTTGCTTCTTTTCACACTGCTCACTGCCGGCGTCGCCGACACACCACTTCTTGCGGCTGTCCCAGGCGGTCAGCGGTACTTTTTTACCGTTCGAGCACTTCACCATATAGGCTGCAAAGTCGGTGCCCTCGGCAGTTTCACCGTTGCTGTCGAAAACGATACTGGTTGGCTTGGCAGCAAAGCTGGTGGCGGAGATGGTCGCCAGTGCGGTAAATGCCGCTATTTTGATAAAACTCATCACAATTTCCTTGTTTCTACTATGGATGTCAGCGCAGGCAGCTGCCTGGCTCGAATGTGTTCAGTATACGTTGAGAGGTCTAGGATTAGATGTTACTGATTGTTAATTACTTGGGAAACTAAGTAACAAGAAATTATTTTTCTTGGTTTTATATCGCTAACTTGTTGAAATTAAACAAATTAAAAATTTGCCTGATATGGGTCAGTAAGAAGCATTAAAAAGAATTAATGCTTCTTTCGTAACAGCGCAGACGCTAAATCGCCAAAAATATAAAAACCCAACCAACCACAGCTACCACAATAGCTTCACCGGCCTTGTCCAGACGCGTCAGCGCGTAGAGGTAGGACAGGGGAGGAAGGAACAGCGTGCATAAGCCCCAGGCGTAGTCTTCTTTCCAGGCAGTGACCAAAAGTAGTACCCAACTGGTCAGCAAAATTGCCGCACCGTAGGTGAGAAATGTAGCGGAACCGGCGTCCATAAATCCTCCAGAGTTATCAGGTTTAAAAATGCCGGCGCAGGGTAGCAGAATGATTGCAGCAAGTCAGTGCCTGAGGCCGGTTGTTGCGCGGCTAATGACTAGTGAGGCGAATTTGGGTAAGGTGAGGCGCTCTCCTACCCGAGGTAGTTTGCTTGACTGACCCCTTTGCCGATATCCGCCCCTACCGCGATGGGGAGGTGGCGGACGTGCTTGCCAGATTGCTGCGAGAGCCAGAGCTGACTGACTCTCTGGCGAAGCTGCGATTGCCGCGATTTTCTGCTGTGCTTCCAGGGCTTGCCCGCTGGCTGGTGCGCTGGGGGCTGGGCAGACAAGTGCGTGGCGTAAGCGATGTTTACGGGATGCAAATGATCATCAAAACCTATGTGGAGGGAGTGATAGAGAGCTCCACAGGAGGATTTAGTGTTTCTGGCCTTGATAAGCTGGATGCTTCGCGCCCTTACCTGTTTATGAGTAATCATCGCGATATTGCTATGGATCCCGCATTTACCAACTACGCCCTGCACAAGGGCGGCCACGACACCGTGCGCATCGCCATCGGCGACAACTTGTTAACAAAATCCTGGGTGTCCGACCTGATGCGTTTGAACAAGAGCTTTATCGTCAAACGCTCGGTGAGTGGTCCAAGGGAGTTGCTTGCAGCTTCAAAAAATCTTGCCAATTATATTCAGTACTCGCTTGGTACAGAAAACAGTTCTGTCTGGATTGCCCAACGCGAAGGGCGAGCCAAAGATGGCATTGATCGCACTGAGCCGGTGATTATCAAGATGCTGGGGATGAGTCGCAACAAGGCTGAGCAAAGCTTTGGCGAACATGTTGCGGGCCTCGCGATAGTGCCGGTTGCGATATCGTATGAGTTGGACCCCTGCGACGCGTTAAAGGCCCACGAGCTAAGTGAACTTGCCAGCACTGGCACTTATGAAAAAGGTGAACAGGAAGATGTGGCCTCGATTGGGCATGGTATTGCAGGCAGCAAGGGGCAGGTGCATGTGTCTTTTGGCGAGCCACTGGGTGACGGCTTTGAAAATGCGGACGATGTTGCTACCGAGATAGACCGCCAAATTGTCGATCAATACTGCCTGCATCCCACGAATCTGTATGCTTACGATCTGCTGTATGGCGAACACGCCCCCAAGCCAGAGAATGTATACGTGGAGCAGGGCGACTGCAGCAGGGAGTCCTTTGAGGAGCGTATTAATGCGCTGCCCGAGGCACATCGCCCCTATGCCTTGGCAATCTATGCCAATGCGGTAGTCAGCAAAATGGATTATAAGACTGACTGGCCTTGTTGACCGATGAATTAAAGGACAGGATCCGCGACACCTATACGGCGCTGATGGACAGCAAACAGCTGACGCCACGCTGGGGTCAGCGACAAATGATCGCGGAGATTGCTAATACTCTGGGTCGAATCCCGGGGCCGGGTGAAGGACCGGCAAAAGAACCCGCCGTCTGCGTGATTGAGGCGGGTACCGGTACCGGCAAGACCATTGCCTACGCGGTGACAGCAATACCCATGGCCCAGGCCCTTGGAAAGCGGTTAGTGGTAGCGACAGCGACGATTGCCCTGCAAGAACAGTTTATTTACAAAGACCTGCCGGACATACAGCATCACAGTGGCCTGGACTTTACCTATGCACTGGCCAAGGGACGCCGTCGCTATATCTGTCTGTCCAAGCTGGACCGACTGCTGGCAGAAGGCCAGGGTGAAACAGGTATGCTCGCCCTTTACCCGGACGAAGTTGGAGCTGCGTCGGCAGCCGAGGCGACGCCGGTATATCACGGCATGATTGATGCCCTGGGGCGTGGCGAATGGGATGGCGATCGGGACAATTGGCCGGACGCCATTGCTGAGGAAGTCTGGTATCCGGTTACCACCGACCATGCCCAGTGTACTGGCAGGCGCTGCCCCAATATCTCCCAATGCAGTTTCTTCAAGGCCCGCGATGAGCTGCAAAATGCAGATATCATCGTGACCAATCACGACTTGACCCTCGCCGATCTCGCCCTTGGCGGAGGTGCAATTCTCTCGCCTCCCGAAGACAGTATTTACATCTTTGACGAAGGTCACCATTTGCCAGACAAAGCGCTGTCGCACTTTTCCAGCTTTTGCCGTTTGCACACGACCGCTGCCTGGTTGCAGGATTCAAAAAAAGCGCTGGCTCAGGGCGCCGCTTTTCTGGGATCGCTGGATTCCTTGGAGCGTCTGCTGCAAAAACTACCCGCTGATATGGACGAGACCATCAACAGTCTGCAAACGGCTGAACAACTGGTAGCGCAATTGTTTGAAGACGTGGATCCTGCGGGATCCAGAGATGAGCCGCAGGTGCGGTTTGAACACGGGGTTGTGCCCGATAAACTGCTGTCGTTGTCTGCTAGTCTGGCCAGTCAGTTCCATACATTGGCCGGTTCGCTGGGCCGTATGGAAGCTGTTCTGGAGGACGCTCTGGATGACGACTTCTCTGGCCTGGATAAAAGTGAAATTGAAACCTGGCATATCAACCTGGGTGGAATGTTGGGTCGAGCTGAAGCTGCGCTGTCACTGTGGGAAGCCTATGCCGCAGGTGGCGAGCGAGCGACTCCGCCAATAGCGCGCTGGATTACCATGCTAACCGGTGGTGGTCAGTATGGCTTTGATCTGCGTTGCAGCCCAGTGCTGGCGGAGGATATTCTTCAGGAAAACCTGTGGAAGCACGCAGCCGGGGTCATTATTACTTCGGCGACCATCACTGCCCTGAATTCTTTCGAACGGTTTATTCTCCACTCTGGCTCGCCTCGCGAAGCCAATTACAAGCAGGTTGCCAGCCCCTTCGATTATGCCAATGCGGTATTTTCAGTCCCTCCGCTGGATTGTGAACCGGGTGATGCCCAGGCCCATACGGAAGCAATTATCGACTGTCTGCCGGACTTGCTAAACCCATCTGAAGGGGCGTTAGTGTTGTTTTCATCGCGACGCCAGATGCTGGATGTCTACGAGGGTGTTGCCGGCAGCATGGCAGATCGACTGCTGATGCAGGGCGATTACAGTAAGCAGGAAATTTTGCGACGCCATCGTGAGCGCATCGACCAGGGGAGTGGCAGCGTTATCTTTGGCCTTGCCAGCTTTGCGGAGGGGGTGGATCTTCCCGGCGACTACTGTCGGCACGTAGTGATTGCCAAAATACCCTTTGCAGTACCCGATAGCCCACTGGAAGCGGCACTGGCAGAGTGGTTTGAGTCTCAGGGTAGAAATCCCTTTATGGAAATTAGTGTTCCCGATGCCGCACTAAGACTGGTGCAGGCATCTGGTCGCTTGCTGCGAACCGAGACAGATACCGGTCGAGTGACATTGTTAGACAAGCGCGTAATGACTAAGCGTTATGGGCAGGCCATTCTCGATTCGTTACCACCGTTTACATTGGAGCTTGGCAAGGCATAGGCGCAGCGGGTGGCTGAGAGGTCGCTGTTAGTCAAAGCGGTAAAGCACATTAGCGTCGGCATCCTCGGGTTAAACGGGGTAAAGTGTGCGGAGAAAAGTAAGGCGCGCAAGCGTTACCCAAAGGAATTATTTAGCAATCAATGCAGACCAACATCGCAGAAGTACTGATCGATATTGAAGGCCAGCTGCGCCAGCTCGGCATGTGGGACAAAATTCCTCCATCCAGTCAGGCTCTGTTATCAACAGAGCCTTTTTGCGTAGATACCCTGACCCTGCCGCAATGGCTGCAGTTTATTTTCATCCCCACGATATATAGCATGCTTGAGCAACAGGAAGCGCTGCCCGAGCGTTGCGGTATCGCGCCGATGGCCGAGGAGTTTTTCCGTGGTACCGGTCTTGCGATTGGTGAACTGGTGACATCACTGGAGAGAATGGACGAGCTTTTATCAGCGGTTCCAGAGGACTAAAACAGCGGCGACAGGATGTCTTCAGGCATAAAAAAGCCCGCTGTAATGCGGGCTTTTTGGGTTGCGGGGTATGAGCGCTTTATACGCGCTCTACCACCGTGGTAATGCCCTGTCCCAGGCCTATGCACATGGTTGAGATGCCCAGGGTCAGGTCCCTGTCTTCCATAACATTTAGCAGGGAGCCGGTGATGCGGGTGCCCGAGCAACCAAAGGGATGGCCCAGAGCGATCGCACCACCGTGTACGTTCACTTTTTCTTCCATTTGTTCGAGAAGACCAAGGTCCTTCAGCACAGGCAGAGCTTGTGCAGCAAAGGCTTCATTCAGTTCGACCATGTCGATATCATCGATGGTCAGGCCGAGCTTTTTCAGTGCTTTCTGGGTAGAGGGGACAGGACCGTAACCCATAATAGAGGGATCAACGCCTGCCAGTGCCATACCTTTCACCCGGGCAATGGGTTTCAGACCGAGCGCCAGAGCTTTCTCCGCTGACATCATCAGCATTGCGGAAGCGCCATCTGAGATTTGCGAGGACTGGCCAGGCGTAACAGTGCCACCTTGCGGGTTAAAAGAGGGCTTGAGCTGAGCCAAACCTTCCAGTGTCGTCTCTGGACGGATGGTTTCATCAGTTCGCACCGAAACCAGCGCGCCATTTTCATCGTGGCCATCGATCGCAATGATTTCTCTATCAAATTTGCCTTCGATAGTGGCCTTGTGCGCCAACTGGTGCGAGCGCAGGCCTAACTTGTCCTGGTCTTCGCGGCTAATGCCGTGCATCAGGGCCAACATTTCAGCGGTCATGCCCATCATTCCTGCAGCTTTAGCGACCGAGCGACCCATACGGGGGTTGGGGTCAACGTTGGCTGGGTCCATCATCGGAAGGTGGCCCAGGTGCTCGACGCCGCCAACGAGGTAGACGTCGCCAATGCCTGCCATGATGTTAGCTGCCGCCGTTTGCAGGGCACTCATGGAAGAACCGCAAAGGCGGTTAACCGTTTGTGCGGGAATGGTGTGTGGTAACTCGGCATTGAGCACGATCATGCGCGCCAGGTTCATGCCCTGTTCACCGCGCTGGATAACACTGCCCCAGATCAAGTCGTCGATCTCGGCAGGATCCAGCGCTGTATTGCGACCCAGCAGGCCCTTGATTACTTCGGCAGACAAGTCATCTGCTCGTACGTTGCGAAAGCAACCGTTTTTGGAACGCCCCATGGCTGAGCGGGCGTAATCTACAATCACTGCGTCTCTTGGATTCAAACTCACAGTATTTCTCCTTTAATTAGCCCGTTGTTTAGTAGTAGGTCTTGCCGTTGGCAAGCATGTCTTTCATGCCGTCGGTCAGCTCATAAGCTTTGCCCAAATGAGCAAACTTTTCGGATGCCTCGGCGATGTGTGCCATTCCCACAGTATCCATCCAGCGGAAGATGCCGCCACGGAAGGGAGGGAAGCCAACGCCATAAAGCAGTGCAAGGTCAGCTTCAGCGGGGGTGCCGACGATGCCTTCTTCAACACAGCGCGCCATTTCAATGGCCATGGGCAGCATCATGCGGGCGATGACGTCTTCGCGCTCAAACTCTGCGCGTTCGCCACAAACCGGTGCAATCAGTTCGTAAACGTCTTCGTTCACTACCTTCTTTGGTTTACCGCGCTTGTCGGTGGTGTATTCATACATGCCTTTGCCATTCTTCTGGCCCAGGCGGTCGCTTTCAAATAGCACCTCGGTAGCACTTTTATAATCTGGCTGCATGCGATCCGGGAAGCCCTCTGCCATTACCTGGGCAGCATGAACTCCGGTGTCGACACCCACAACATCCATCAGGTAGGCGGGGCCCATTGGCCAACCCCAGCGCTCCATGATCTTGTCTACCGCCTGGAAGTCAGCACCATCGCGCAGCAGTGCATTGAAGCCACCAAAGTAGGGGAACAACACGCGGTTAACCAGAAATCCGGGGCAGTCGTTAACCACCACAGCTTTCTTGCCCATCTTGTTGGCGTAAGCCACGGTGCGGGCAATCGCGTTATCCGAGGTTTTTTCGCCACGGATGACTTCCACTAATGGCATTGCGTGCACCGGATTGAAAAAGTGCATGCCGCAGAAATTTTCCGGGCGCTCCAAATTTTCGGCGAGGCGAGTAATCGAAATGGTGGAGGTGTTGGAAGCCAGCACCGCATCCTTGTCGATGTGTTTTTCAGTTTCGGCCAGGACAATGCCCTTCACTTTCTCGTTCTCAACAACCGCCTCAACCACGATGTCGACATCTTCAAAGCCGGCGTAGGTCAGTGTCGGGTCGATACTGTTGAGAATGGCGCCCATCTGGTCTGCGGTCATACGGCCTCGATTGACTCGCTTGGCCAGAAGCTTGTTGGCTTCATTCAAACCCAGATCCAGACCGTCCTGGTTGATGTCCTTCATTTTAATGGGAGTGCCTTTCAGTGCGCTCTGGTAGGCAATACCGCCCCCCATGATGCCTGCGCCCAAGACAGCAGCAGTCTCAATTTTCTTGTCGGCTTGCTTTTCCCAGCCCTTGGCCTTCTTGCCCAGCAATTGGTCATTGAGGAAAACGCCCACTAGAGCGGAAGCAACGGGTGTAGTGGCCAGTTGGGCAAAGCCTTCTGCCTCTACATTCAGGGCATCGTCCAGGCTCATGCTGCGAGCCTGCTCAATAACCTCCACAACTTTGACTGGCGCGGGATAATTCTTGCCGGCTTGCTGCGCCACCATGGATTTGACCGTAAAGAAAGTCATCATCGCCTCGGTGTCGTTTAACGGCAGGGGGCCGTGCTTACGAGCGCGGCGTTCGGCATAATCGAGTTGGCCATCGATGGCGCCCTGCAGGGTAGTCAGGGTCACGTCGCGCAATTGCTCAGGGGCAGCCACCGCATCTACGGCACCGGCTTTGAGAGCATCGTCAGGGCGCTTGTCGGCACCGGTTGCCATCCACATCACGGCCTCGTCGACACCAATGATGCGGGGCAATCGCACGGTGCCGCCCCAGCCGGGAAGGATGCCCAGTTTAGTTTCAGGCAGGCCGATTTTGGCAGCGGTGCTCATTACGCGAAAATCGCAGGCCAGGCATACTTCCAGGCCACCGCCCATGGCAAAGCCATTAATCGCCACCGCACTAGGATAGGGAAGGGCAGCAATGCGATTGAAGCTCTTATTGTTACTACTGGTGAAAGGCTTGATTTCTTCCTGCGTCGCACCGAACAGACTGGTGAATTCGGTGATATCCGCACCCACGACAAAGACGGGCTTGCCGCTGGTGACCAGCAGGCCCTTGACGCCGCTCTCTGCCTCAAGTGCATCCAGGCCAGCGGTCAGGCTGGTAACCGTGGCATTGTCAAATTTGTTAACGGATTCGCCCTGTAGGTCGAAGTTGAGCTCGGCGATATCGCCTTCGAGGCGCTTGATCGTGAGCTGATCACTCTGGTAGATCATGTCGGTGTCCTGTCTCGGTAGGGTGGGATTATGACTCGGGCATGGAGTCTAGCGAATGCTCGCGCCGGGGGCCATAGCTGTTGTTGCTGGCCACTTTATGTTGGCCCCTGGAGGCCGCAACCGGTGCAAAGTTTACAGCGATTACATTTTTTGGTCTAGCTTGATTTTGACCTCCGATAACCTCCGCAAACCTTCCGGCCAGAGGGTCTAAAGGGCTTAATCGTAGACCACTCGCTGGAGGGTATTAGCGTCAGTGTGGGCAAATTGCCGGCCGTAAATATCCAGTGAAGTGGTCTCCTCATAAACCATCTGGTCGCCTGAAATCTTCATCGTCATGCGAAAAGCAGTGGTCTTTGCTTTTTCCAGCATGAACGGGCTTTGCACGATGCCAAAGCTGTCGCTTCCCGCCGTGGCCCTGACGTCAAATACGGCTTCGTCACCTACCTGTTCCAGCTTGCCGCCCGCGAGAACGCATACTGCCCGGGGAATCGATAGGGAATGGACAATCATTTCGGTGGCGGGCTCATAAATCCAATGACCCACCTGGTCATGAAATACCTTGCCGTTGTTACGTTTGCGAACAACCTGATGATATTTAACAGTCACCAGATTTTGCTCTTCAGCATTTTCTGCCGCGCCGGACGGAGTAAATTCGATTTCGTCGTAAAAAGCGTGCTTTTCCTCACCATCAGGTTCTGGGGAAAGATTCAGGCCTTTTTCACCGCGCCAACTGCCAATCAGCTGGTGCAGTGGGCCGTAGTCTACGCCGTTGATCATCGTGCTCATGCTAGTTTCCTTTTGTCGTCACTCGATTTTGGTCGAAAATATACGCGGGTCTTTGTTGGTTGACCATAAGCTCCGTGCTTTGTCCGGGGTCAACTTCAGACTAGTACAGCTGTGAAAATTTAACAGGACAGGTGCTGATCGAAGTGCCAATTCCGGTTATCTTGTGTCCCACAGCTTTTGGAGGCCTGACGATGTCCGCAATCACTGCAACGGTACAAACCCCTTACCCCGGCAAAGGGATAACGATTACGATTTTTGCCGTGCTCCTCGTTGCTATGGCCTGTGCTATTGCAGTGCTGCTCAGTGTTGGTGACCCGGTGCAGTTGAAGGTGCTGATTGAGGATAGTGGCCCCGTGCAGTTGGTCGGGCAGACCGCGATCTTTATTGCTTTTGGCCTGGGTTGCTTGTTCGCATTGGTAGATAGTGAGCGACGCGTTGCTTATATACAGCTGAGCTATCTATTAATGTTTTATGCGCTGCGTGAGGCCGATTATCATTACAAGGTGTCTGAGCATGCCAAGGCAACTCAGTTTAAGCGTTTCTTTTTACACGACCAGATTCCTTTCGCGACCAAGTTGTTTTTGGCTACAATTGTTATTCTGTTTCTGGTCGTGATGTACCGCTATTTAAAGACCCAAAAGCCGGTGTTTATCGCAGCTCTCAGGGATAAATTGCCCTGGGCCTTGTGCGCATTCGCCTGGGCTGGTGTGTTTTTCCTGTCGCAGGCGGTTGACCAGATTCCTCTTTTTCACAATGTTATCGGCCAGGTGTTCGAGGAAATATTCGAATCCAGCGCTGAGGTATTAGCGCTTACCGCCATGATTCTGTTCCGGGTGCAGTTGCGTGCGCCAGGCACTAGGACGCCTTAGCGCGAATGTTCTACGGGAGCCTCTATTGCGTAGAGGGCATCGTTGATATCTTCGAACTTGGCGGCGATGACGCTACCTGCATCTGAAAGGCCTTGGTTATAGAAGTGAGGGCCGATATGCTCGGAAATGAAGTCCAGCAGGAACTCGCTCTCAAACTGGCCAATCTCATGATCCAACTCCTTGGCGACATAGTCCTTGAGTTTGTGGCTCAGGACTTCTTTTTCTTCATGACTGAATTCAATAATGCTCATGGGGTATCCCGGTTGGTTAAAGTCGTTACTGTCCAATCAGCAGAGTAGGGAGGCCTAGGCAGTGGCTTTTGATCGTACTGACGCGGGTGCCTGGCTTGCGGCCTTTTCTAATGGGGGAGTGCACAACGCCGCGCGCGTCAAGGCTGGCAACCGTTTGGTCGATATTCTTACACAGAAACGTAATGCCCCAAAAAAAATCAGTCGGCGGTGGTTTATCGAGGTTCTGGATAACTTCCAGCGTCATTTTTCCAAGGCGAAAAAATAACATGCGACCACCCCATTCAGGCATTTCCTGATCCAGGGCGAGGCGCAGTCCAAGCTGATCGCGAAACAGGTCAATGCAGGCCTGGGCATCGGCAGTCTGCAAAACCAGATGGTCCACTGCATAGATACCGGTGTCGCTGGGCGTATCATCGTGATAAGCACAGTCCCGGGAATTAGCGTGCAGTAGCGGAATTCCCCTCGGACCGCCATCCAGGGCGCGCGGTTCGTTTGGGGCAAGATCTTTGTCTTGCAGCGCCAGTGCAGCCAGGCGTGGTTGAGTGGTTTGACTTACCTCCTGTAGCCTGATGTCGACGTTGCCGAGCCGGACCATATTCGCGGTAATGGGTTGGCCCAGCAGTACGCTGTACTCCGCGTTGGCGGTTGCTATATTTGGGACGTTAATAAGTAGGTGGTCAAAGGCTGAAAACATGATCATCTCCGGGCGATGGGCCAGGTAGCTTAACGCCAGTGGCCGCTGTTGCTGATGCGTTTTTTGGCGGGTGACAGTAACGATGAAGTTGATGGTGGGAAGGTTTTAAGCGGGGGAGCAAGTCTCTCAGGCAGTTGCCTGATGTGAGGCAGTGCCAACCTATCAATGAATAATGCGATCGGCCTGCAGTTCAGTGTTAGCTTCTGAGCTGCTGTCGCTGGCAGCCACATCGTGCTCTTGCACGTAGTTGCGCAAGCGATTGACCACGCTGGTCATGACATCGATGGTCTGGCTAATCTGATCCAGGGCCATCAATATGGTCTCGGTTTCCGTGGGCTTGTTGTCAGACATTCGTGGTCCCTCAAAAGTAACCGCTGTTGTTTCTACCCAGCTGATAATGGTGCCATCTGGCCACCCCTGATGCTACAGAGGTAGCCAGCTGGTCTTGGTCCTGCCTGAACCGCTACTCCGGTTCTTAATCCCAGCTGAGCGCGCCGCCCGTCTGGTATTCAATGACCCGCGTTTCAAAGAAGTTCTTCTCCTTGCGCAAATCCATAATTTCGCTCATCCACGGGAATGGGTTCTGTGCGCCCGCAAATTGCTCAGGCAGTCCAAGCTGAGACAGCCGTCGATTAGCGATAAAGTGCAAGTACTCTTCCATAATTGCCGCATTCATTCCCAGCACGCCGCGAGGCATGGTGTCCCTGGCATATTGAATTTCGATCTCGGTTCCCTCGAGAATCATCTGAATGACTTCCTGTTGAAACGTTTCGGTCCAGAGGTTCGGATTTTCCAGTTTGATCTGGTTGATCACATCAATGCCGAAATTCAGGTGCATGGACTCGTCACGCAGGATGTACTGGAACTGTTCCGCTACGCCGGTCATCTTGTTACGGCGACCCATTGACAGAATTTGGGTAAAGCCGCAGTAGAAGAAAATACCCTCGGTAACCGCGTAGAAGCCAATCAAGTTGCGCAATAATTCCTGATCGGTTTCCTGAGTCCCCGTATTGAAAGTGGGATCAGACAGGCTATGAGTATGGCTTAGGCTCCAGGAAGCCTTGGCTGCCACGGAAGGTACTTCCCGGTACATGTTGAAAACTTCGCCTTCATCCATGCCCAGGGACTCAATGCAATACTGATAGGCGTGGGTATGAATGGCTTCTTCGAAGGCCTGGCGCAACAAGTATTGGCGGCATTCAGGATTGGTGATCAAGCGGTAGAGCGCCAACACCAGGTTATTCGCTACCAGGGAATCCGCTGTGGAGAAGTAGCCCAGTGAGCGCATGACAATGCGACGCTCGTCGTCAGAAAGGCCGTCAGCACTTTTCCAGGTGGCGACGTCTGCCGTCATATTAATTTCCTGGGGCATCCAGTGATTGGCACAACCGTCCAGGTACTTCTGCCAGGCCCAGTCATACTTGAGCGGCACCAGCTGATTGAGATCTGCGCGGCAATTGATCATGGCCTTTTCGTCGACCGAAACGCGACTCGCCCCCATCTCCAGCTCTTCCAGTCCGGCTGCGACATCCATGTTTTGAACTGCCTCGGCTGCCGCGGCAACAGGGTCCATTTTTGTCGCAGGATCGGCGGTCGGAGCGGGTGCTGGCTCTGCCACTGGTTCTACTTTCGCGGCTGCTGCCGCCTCCGGTGGGGTTTCCATCTCTGCAATCAGCGATTGATGTACCGGCTGTTGCGCCGCCGCAGAAGCTGCTGCCCCTTCTTCTTTGTGGTAGTCATCCCAACTTAACATCTATTGTTGTCCCCTGGGTTTGGTCTCTGTTGTTGTCCAGTTACTCATACTTTTTCCCGCCTACTGGCAAGCCTCGCAATCCGGGTCGTCCAAAGAGCAGGCCTGTGGCACTGGAGCCGGTCCGGCGGCTTCATTGGACACGGCGTTGAGTGTGCCAGTGTCAATGGTCGATTTCTCAGTGCCGGTCGCTGCCAACGAGCGCAGGTAATAAGTGGTTTTCAGACCGCTGTACCAGGCCATGCGATAGGTGATATCCAGCTTCTTGCCATTGGCGTTGTTGATATAGAGATTCAGCGATTGAGCCTGGTCAATCCACTTTTGACGGCGGCTGGCAGCGTCCACCAGCCAGCGCGGTTCAACCTCGAAGGCAGTGGAGTAAATCCCTTTGATATCGGCAGGAATTCGATCGATGGCCTGCACCGATCCGTCGTAGTACTTTAGGTCGTTGACCATTACGCCATCCCAAAGGCCACGTTCTTTCAGGTCTCTCACTAAGTAAGGGTTGACCACAGTGAACTCACCAGAGAGGTTGGATTTCACGTAAAGGTTTTGATAAGTCGGCTCGATCGACTGGGAGACCCCGGTGATGTTGGCTATGGTCGCCGTCGGTGCAATCGCCATCACGTTGGAGTTGCGCATGCCATTTTGTTGCACTTGCGAGCGCAGGGCCTGCCAATCCATAGACTCTGTCTGATCTACCTGAATATAGTCTGCACCGCGCTCATCAATCAGTCTTTGCAGGGAGTCGATGGGGAAGACTCCCTGGCTCCAGAGAGAACCTTCATAGGAAGAGTAAGCGCCGCGCTCTGCAGCCAGCTCGCTGGACGCTTCAATTGCGTAGTAGCTGATAGCTTCCATGGAGTGATCAGCGAAAGATACAGCCTGTTCAGAACCATAGGCCAAATGTTGCTTGTAGAGCGCGTCCTGGAATCCCATGAGCCCAAGACCGACCGGACGATGCATCAGATTGGAGTTTTTGGCCTGGGGCACCGAGTAGTAATTGATGTCGATGACATTATCGAGCATGCGAACGGCGGTGCGAACCGTGTTGCGCAGCTTCTCCAAATTAAGGCCATTTTCGTCGATGTGCTGGGGCAGGTTTACGCTGCCCAGGTTACAAACCGCGATCTCGTCCTTGTTGGTATTCAGGGTGATCTCGGTGCACAGGTTGGACGAGTGAACCACGCCCACGTGTTGCTGGGGCGAGCGCAGGTTGCAGGGGTCCTTAAAGGTCATCCAGGGGTGCCCCGTCTCGAACAGCATACCCAGCATTTTGCGCCACAGATTCTCTGCTTTAACGGTCTTGAATAGTTTTATCTCACCTGCTGCAGCCATGGCTTCGTAGTGAGCATAGCGTTGCTCGAAGGCTACGCCGTATAAGTCGTGTAGGTCAGGTACATCGCTGGGAGAGAACAGGGTCCAGTCCTCGCCATTGAAAACCCGCTTCATAAAAAGATCGGGAATCCAGTTGGCGGTGTTCATGTCGTGGGTGCGGCGGCGATCATCGCCGGTGTTCTTGCGCAACTCGACAAACTCTTCAACGTCCATGTGCCAGGTTTCCAGGTAGGCACACACTGCGCCTTTACGCTTGCCGCCCTGATTGACCGCAACTGCGGTGTCATTAACCACTTTGAGAAATGGCACAATGCCCTGACTCTTGCCGTTAGTGCCTTTGATATAGGCGCCCAGGGCTCGAACGGGTGTCCAGTCGTTGCCCAGTCCGCCGGCAAACTTGGACAGCATTGCGTTATCCTGAATGGCGCCGTAAATACCGTGTAAGTCATCCGGGACGGTGGTCAGGTAACAAGAGGACAACTGCGGGCGGAGTGTGCCAGCGTTGAACAGGGTAGGCGTTGAACTCATGTAGTCGAACGAGGACAGCAGTTCGTAGAACTCGATAGCTCTATCGTTGCGATTGGCTTCTTCGGCAGCGAGTCCCATTGCCACGCGCATGAAAAATACCTGCGGCAGTTCGAAACGGGTCTCGTCAGAGTGGATGAAGTAGCGGTCGTAAAGTGTTTGCAGTCCCAGGTAGGTGAACTGCAGGTCTCGCTCAGGCAGCAGTGCCTCGCCAAGCCTTTGTAGATCGTAGCCTGCCAGGTTTGGTGACAGTAGTTCCAGTTCTATGCCGCGGGCGATATACGCGGGTAGCGCTTTGGCGTAAAGCTGCCCCATGTCGGCCTGGGTAGCATTGGTTGCCACCCCCAGGAAGGACAGTGCCTCCGCACGAAGGTTGTCACAGAGCAAGCGCGCCGCGACATAGGAATAGTTGGGGTCCTGTTCGATCATGGTGCGTGCGGTAATCACCAGCGAAGTGGCGAGCTCTTCCGCGGTAACACCGTCGTAAAGGTTCTTCAGAGCCTCATCAAGAATGGCAGACTCGACAACATCCTCAAGCTCGAAACAGGCTTCGCTTACCACCGTGTGGAGACGGTCCAGGTCGAGCGCAACACGACTGCCATCAGGCTGGATCACGTTGATGCCGTTAGCGGCATCCTGAGTTTCCTGAGACAGTGAGGCCTTGGCTGCTCGCTTGCGAGATTGCTCCTCGCGATAGATCACGTAGTCACGAGCGATTTTATGCTCGCCCGCGCGCATCAGGGAAAGTTCGACCTGGTCCTGTACATCCTCGATGTGGATGGTGCCGCCAGAAGGCATGCGGCGTTGAAAAGTAGCGGCAACCTGGTCCGTCAGTTTGGCAACGGTTTCATGAATGCGGCTGGATGCTGCGGCAGTGCCACCTTCTACAGCCAGGAAAGCCTTGGTGATGGCGACGGAAATTTTGCTTTCTTCGAAAGGGACCACGGTGCCATTGCGCTTGATAACGCGCAATTGTCCGGGAGCAGTGGCTGCTATGCCACCAGCGGCTGGCGCCGTTTCTCGGTCAACGGGAGATGTTCCGACACTGATGCCGCTGGGATTGGTTTCTGTTTGCATACTTACTCCGAAATGTTCTGGCTTCTTGCTTTATTGTTTTGGGTACCACTTACTTCGTAACAGCACTGCGTTAGGTCGAGCTGGCGCCCGGACTTGGGGGCTCAATCAGTGCGTTACTGTCGGGAGGACGGCGTGTTCCCCTATATTTCTGGCATCTAACCCCTGGTCGAGGGCGATCAGCGATGCAGTCTCCTAATTTTCTCCAGCAGCGTGTGCCCGTGGCGCCACTTATGGGCAAATAGGTAACAGCGACGTTACAACCTGCGCAGATCTGGTTATTTTTTCGCCGCTCAATACCCTATATGTTGGGGTCACCTGCTAGACCAGATACAAGATAATGCGGAGAAGGGGGCTTTGCAAGGTATCAGGCTGGGTTTATTCTGTGGATAACGTGTTGATAGTTGTATAGGTCTGCGCTCACTTACGTTATAGCCCTAGTACGCAGGCATTCGACACTTTTTAGAGCGCTCGTGTGACTAAATTGTTATATGAAAAATTTCTTCTATCTGATTTGGTTATTAGGAGGTGGGAGGCGAGCTCCCTGAGTTTCGAGCGCTAGCGCAACACCGGCCGGAAGTGACGGCCGATGCGGTTCAGAGGGCTATTGATTGGCCAGGAGCAGGGTTTCCATGAGCGCTTTTTGAGCGTGTAAACGATTTTCTGCTTCGTTCCAGATGACCGTATCTGCAGCATCCATTAATCCGCTGCTGATCTCCTCACCGCGATGAGCTGGCAGGCAATGCATGTAAAGGGCATCAGACGCAGCGCGGCTCAAGAGCTCCTCGTTTAGCTGGTAGCCATCGAAAGCCGCCTCTCTGGCCTGTTGCTCCTGTTCCTGGCCCATGGAGGCCCAGACATCAGTGACCAGCAAATCTGCACCTTCGGCTGCGATGACCGGGTCTCGCACAATGCTCACCCGATCCCGGTTGGCTTCTACCAGGGCAGGTGAAGGTTCGTAACCTTCGGGGCAGGCGATGCGCAATTCGAAGTCAAATTGGCGGGCCGCGTTAATGTAACTTTGGGCCATATTGTTGCCGTCTCCCACCCAGGTAACTACTTTGCCGGCGATGCTGCCGCGATGTTCAACATAGGTTTGCATATCGGCTAACAATTGGCACGGGTGGTAGTCGTCAGTGAGTGCATTGATCACAGGCACCGACGAGTGGGCCGCGAAGGTTTCCACAATGTCATGACCGAAGGTTCGAATCATAACGATATCCACCATGGACGAAATGACCCGCGCGCTATCCTCTATGGGCTCACCTCTGCCCAACTGGGTATCGGTGGGGGACAAGAACATGGCGTGTCCTCCCAGCTGTGCCATGCCTGCTTCGAAGGAAACTCGGGTTCTGGTGGAGGACTTGGCAAAGATCATGCCCAGAACCTTACCGGGAAAATGGCGTTGATCAGCGCCCGACTTGTGCGCTTGCTTCATTGCGATGGCCCGCTCGATCATGTCGTTGAGTTCGGCGGGACTAAAGTCCAACAGGGTCAGGAAATGCCTGGTATCAGCCATATCAATCTGCCTCTAAAAAGTAGTCAATGAGGGCCTAAAGGCCCAGAATAAGATGAGCGACGCCCTCGGCAAGCTCAGTGGCCTGGGCCTCGGTGATATTGAGCGGCGGTAGCAAGCGTACGGTGTTGCCGGCGGTGACATTGATTAGCAGGCCATCGTCCAGTGCGAGCTTAACCAGCTCCGGGCAGTCGCGATCCAACTGGAAGCCGAGCATCAGGCCCCTGCCACGGATTTCCGTCAGGCGGCCTGAAGCCGCAAGTTCTCGTTCCATCACCTCTCTGATGAGCGCACCCATGCGGGTCACGTGCGCATACATTTCCTTACTGTCGATTGCATCCATGACGGCCAGGGCGGCGGAGCTAACCAGTGGATTGCCGCCATAGGTAGAACCATGGTGTCCTGGATGAAATAAATGAGCTGCTTGACCGCGAGCGAGGCAGGCGCCGATAGGAACGCCGTTGCCAAGGCCCTTGGCAGTAGTGACTACATCGGGCTCAAAGCCCATGTTCTGGTAGGCGAACCAGCTGCCGGTGCGGCCATTGCCTGTTTGCACTTCATCCAACATTAAAAGCCAGTCATGCTGGTTACAAATCTCCCGAACCTCCTGTAGGTAAAGCGAATCCAGTTCGTGAATGCCGCCCTCACCCTGAATTGGTTCGGCAAAGAATGCGACCACGTCCGAGTTGTTGCTGGCGATCTGGCGGACGGCCTCGATGTCGTTGCGCGGTGCCCTGACGAAACCGCTCACCAGGGGCTCAAAGCCCGCCTGGATCTTTTGGTTACCGGTAGCACTCAGGGTGGCGAGAGTGCGGCCGTGAAAAGCGCTCTCCAAAACGACAATGGTCGGATTCGCTATGCCACGATTGTGGCCGTGCAGGCGAGCGAGTTTTATTGCCGCTTCGTTGGCTTCAGCGCCGGAGTTACCGAAGAAGCATTTCTCCATGCCAGACGCCGCGCTCAGTCGCTCGGCGAGCTGTTCCTGAGGGCCAATGCCATAAAGATTCGAGGTATGTACCAGTTTGTCGGCCTGCTCGCGAATCGCAGCGGTCACGCCGGGGTGAGCGTGACCTAAACCGGTGACTGCAATGCCTGACAGACCATCAAGGTAGCGCCGGCCTTCAGTGTCGAAAAGGTATACGCCCTCTCCATGGCTGAAGGTGACGGGTAACCTGGCGTAGGTGGGCATCAGGGCCGACATTTTTGACTCTCCGTATAAACGCAAAAAGGCAGCGGGAGCTGCCTCGGAATCGAGCACTATAGACCGCTGTCTGTAGCTTGTAAATCACCTGTAAATCTCGTGGATATATTGTGCTCATAATAGGGTAGAATGCGCGGCCGCTAGACAGGGCGGTGGCCCTCACGTGAAACAGGATCAGGCATGGATATTATCGACACCATTAAAGAGCAAATTGAGAGCAACGCAATTCTTCTGTACATGAAGGGCTCTCCTAACCAACCCCAATGCGGATTTTCAGCTCGAACCGTGCAAGCCTTGATGCAGTGTGGTGAGCGCTTTGCTTATGTGGATATTCTTTCTAATCCGGATGTTCGCGCCAATTTGCCCAAGTATGCTAACTGGCCTACCTTTCCGCAGTTATGGATTGGCGGTGAATTGATCGGTGGCTGTGACATTGTCACTGAGATGGCCGAGTCAGGTGAACTGCAGACCTTGATTAAAGAAACGGTAGCGGCGCAGCCAGCGGAGTAGGTCGCTGGCGGTTGGTCAGGAGACGGCGTAGAACAGCTGCTCGTCTGCCTCGGCGATATCACTAAGGGATTCACGAACAATTTCTCGAGCCATGATGCCACACTTGCCGCATTGGCTGGCCACACCCAAAGTGGCGTGGACTTCACGCAGGGAACTGGCACCCTCTTGCACCGCGGCGCGTATCTGGGTGTCGGTAATACCTTTGCAGAGGCAGACGTACATGGCTGGCAAGTTTTGGCTGAATGAAGCTTAACGTTAATGTTAACGAGAATGATTGTCAACTACATTCTTGTTTGAGCTGACTCGCGGCCAACTGGTATGACGGCTGTGCGATAGGCAAAAGCTATATCCCCGATGGCCACAATCAAATTGGCGCGACCATCCAGCCTGTGTATTATGCTCGTCCGAACTGTGAGGCATACGCCTCGCGATATCCGTGACCTTTTAAATGGAGTAAGACCAAATGGGCGTATTAGTTGGCAAACCTGCACCAGATTTTGACGTGGCAGCGGTACTGGGTACCGGTGAAATCGTTGATTCCTACAAGCGATCTGAAGCGATGGCTGGAAAGTACGGCCTGATTTTCTTTTACCCCCTGGATTTTACGTTTGTCTGTCCTTCGGAGCTGATTGCGCTGGATCACCGCATGGATAAGTTTCGCGAGTTGGGTGTAGAAGTGGTTGCGGTATCCATTGATTCGCAATTCACGCACAACGCGTGGCGCAACACTGATATAAATGATGGCGGTATTGGCGCCGTGACATACACCATGGCGGCCGACGTGGCCCATGATATCTGTCGCTCCTATGATGTGGAGTCCGACGGTGGGGTCGCCTTCCGTGGCGCATTCCTGATCGACAAGGAAGGCATGGTTCGTTCCCAGTTAGTCAACGACTTGCCTCTGGGGCGTAATATCGACGAACTGGTTCGCCTGGTAGAGGCTCTGCAGTTCCATGAAGAGCACGGTGAGGTCTGTCCCGCAGGTTGGAACAAGGGTGATAAAGGCATGAACGCCTCTCCCGATGGCGTTGCCGCCTACCTGGCGGAGAATGCTGAAGGCTTGTAACCGCCAGCTGACAAGAACGACGAAACGCGGGCTTCGGCCCGCGTTTTTTTTATCGGGTATAATCGCGCCCTCTGACAGTAAAGAGAATCGGGGTAATGGAAGTAGAGCAGTACATGGTGGAACTGGGTCGCAAGGCGCGAGCCGCCTCAAGAGAGGTTGCGGCCTCGGCGACCAGTGCCCGTAATGCGGCCCTGCTGGCTGCCCGCGATGCGCTCGACAGTGCCCGTGCAGAGCTGGCCGCTGCCAATACGACTGATCTGGAGCGGGGCGCGGCTAACGGTCTGGATGCGCCGCTAATGGATCGGCTGGAGCTCACCCCAGCGCGTATCGATACGATGCTCGAAGGTCTTACCCAGGTCGCCAACTTACCAGACCCTGTGGGCAGTATTACTGATATGAACACTATGCCCAGCGGCATTCAGGTAGGGCGAATGCGCGTGCCCCTGGGTGTCATTGGAATCATTTATGAGTCACGTCCAAACGTGACGGTAGAAGCAGCCAGCCTTTGTTTGAAGTCAGGCAACGCCACCATTCTCAGAGGCGGCAGTGAGGCATTGGAATCTAATATGGCAATTGCGCGATGCCTCACTATGGGTCTGGAGCATGCGGGTTTGCCCGCAGCGGCGGTTCAGGTGGTTGCCACCCGTGATCGCGCAGCAGTGGGCCAGTTGATCACGATGCCTCAGTATGTTGACGTTATTGTGCCTCGCGGTGGCAAAGGCCTTATTGAGCGTATTAGTAACGACGCCAAGGTTCCGGTGATCAAACACCTGGACGGAACCTGCCATGTCTATATTGACGACGGCGCCGATGAGGATATGGCTGAAGCCATTGCGGTCAATGCCAAGACCCAGCGCTACGGGACTTGCAACACCATGGAGACTCTGCTGGTTCACGCTGACATGGCATCAGTGATGCTACCCCGACTGGGTGAGGCCTATGGCGCTGCCGGGGTCGAGCTCCGGGGTTGTGAGCGCACAATGGCGATTTTGCCCGGTGTTACCGCCGCTAGCGAAGATGATTGGTACCAAGAGTATCTAGGGCCAATTCTGGCGGTGCGCGTAGTCGAGGACCTGGAACAGGCAATGGATCACATTAATACCTATAGCTCCCAGCATACCGAGAGTATTGTTACGCGCGATCACGGGCGTGCCATGCGTTTCTTGCGGGAGGTCGACTCCAGTTCGGTGATGGTCAATGCTTCTACTCGCTTCGCGGATGGCTTTGAATATGGCCTGGGAGCGGAAATTGGTATTTCCACAGATAAGCTTCACGCCCGAGGCCCTGTCGGCCTGGAAGGACTCACCTCTGTGAAATACATAGTCCTGGGTGAGGGGCAGGTTCGCAATTGAGCGAGGCACTTACTCCCGTTGGGGTTTTCGGTGGCACCTTCAATCCAGTGCACTATGGCCATTTGCGTTCGGCCCTCGAATTAACTGAGCGCCTGGAACTGGATCATTTACGCCTGATGCCCTGTGCTACGCCGCCGCATCGCGAGGTTCCATTATGCGACGCCAGGCAGCGAGCGGAGATGGTAGAACTGGCGGTCCGCGACGAGCCCCAACTGCGTTGTGATACCCGCGAACTGGATCGAGAGGGCGTTTCTTACACCATTTTGAGCCTTGAAGAGCTGCGCCTTGAGTTGGGTGCAGGGCACAGTCTGTGTCTGGTGATGGGTTGCGACGCGCTGCTTAAACTAGACAGCTGGCATCGCTGGAAGGAACTGCTTACCGTGGCACACATTGTGGTGATTGCGCGGCCAGGGTGGCATTTTCCGGACACAGGGCAGGTCGCTGATTGGTTGGCCAGCCACCATACATCAGACCGGCAAATACTGAACACGCGCGCCTTTGGCAGTGTGTTAATCGAGGAGCTTCGCCCACTGGCGATCTCATCTACCGAAATACGTGAACTGCTGCAATCTGGCAGATCTGTCCGCTACCTGCTGCCCGAGCCGGTATTGGACTATATTGAATCGAGGCAACTTTACCAATGAGGAATGGCACATCTATGAATAGCCATCAGTGCGATGCAAGCTGAACCGTTGAAGAAACTGGTCGTCGATGCTTTGGACGACTTGAAAGCGATAAACACAGTCACCCTGGACGTGACCGGTCTCACCGATGTCATGGATTACCTGGTGGTCGCCAGTGGCACCTCCAATCGCCATGTGAAGTCACTCGCTAGCAATGTCTGCATGGAGGCGAAGAAGCAGGGCCAGCGTGCGCTGGGGGTTGAGGGTGAGGATGCCGGCGAGTGGGTGTTGGTGGACTTTGGTGATGTGGTTGTCCATGTCATGTTGCCGGCCACCCGGGACTTTTATGACTTAGAACGCCTGTGGGCGGAACATCCCAAGCCTGACGCTGACTGATGCGCATCAGCATCATCACGATAGGCACTAAAATGCCCCCCTGGGTGAGCCAGGGGGTGGATGAATATAGCAAGCGCATGCCCCGAGAGTTAAAAGTTGAGTGGAAAGAACTCCCGCTGGCGCCTCGCGGCAAGACTAGTAACTCCAGTCAGCTCAAAATCAAAGAGGGGGAGCAGATACTGCGCTCTATACCGGCAGGCGACCGGGTGATTGCCCTGGATGTGCGCGGTAAATCACTGTCCACCGGCGAGCTGGCCGAGCAGCTTTCCAGTTGGCAAATGTCCGGGGAGAATTATAGCCTGCTGATCGGAGGGCCCGACGGTTTGTCCGATGCCTGCCTTGAAAGAGCGGAACGACGCTGGTCGTTATCCGATCTGACGCTTCCACATCCGCTGGTCAGGGTGCTACTTGCTGAACAGTTGTATCGGGCTTGGACAATCACTGTCAATCACCCGTATCATCGCGAATAGTCTTTTCCCAAATCACATCCAGGCCAAGCGGTTACATGCCACAATACATCGCCCTGAAGGATCCTAACCGGGAGTCCCGGATATACAGTGCGCGAACAGTGGCCGCTATTACGGTCGTTCTGGCGTTGTTGGGGATTATTCTGACCCGCTATTACAGCCTGCAGGTCACCGAGTTTGAGTCTTACCGCACCCAGTCCGACAGCAATCGAGTCAAGCTGCAGCCACTGCCGCCCAAGCGCGGCCTGATTTACGATCGTAATGGTGTTCTCCTGGCAGATAACCGGCCCAGTTTTAGTCTGTCAGTGATCAAGGAGCGAGTGCCTGACTTCGACGCCACCCTGACAGAGCTGCAACAACTGGTACCTATTACCGAATCTCATCTGGAAAAATTCCAGCAGCGACTTAAACGCCGCCGCCCCTATGAGGCTGTGCCGCTGCGGTTTCGCCTTACCGAGGAAGAGCGGGCTATCCTGGCGGTGAATCGATTTCGCTTGCCTGGTGTCGTGGTGGATGCCCAACTGTTGCGCCACTATCCCCAGGGTGAACTGTTTTCTCATGCCCTGGGCTATGTGGGCCGGATTAATGAGCGGGAGGCATTTGAACTGGATGAGACTGAGTACCGGGGCACCTTTCACGTGGGCAAAATAGGCGTCGAAAAGTTCTATGAACAGATGCTGCACGGTGCGGTGGGCTACCAGAATGTTGAGACGAACGCTCATGGACGTGTGCTGCGCGTGTTGGAGCGTTATTCGCCCAAACCGGGGGTAGACCTGACCCTGCATCTGGATATTGAAGTACAGAAGGCGGCTTTTGACGCGCTGGGTGATCGCCGGGGCGCGGTTGTTGCCATTGATCCTCTAACCGGTGGGATACTGGCCCTGGTTTCAACCCCGGGCTTTGATACTAATTTGTTCGTCAATGGCATTAGCTCAAAAGACTACAGCGCGTTGCGCGATTCCCTCGACGTACCCCTGTTTAACCGGGCCGTGCAAGGCCAATACCCACCCGGATCCACCATTAAACCGATGATGGCGATGGCTGGACTAGAGTCTGGTCTGGTCACCCCCGAATCTACCGTGCCTGACCCCGGCTGGTATCGCCTGCCTGGAGATTCACATCGCTACCGTGACTGGATACTGCGAATTCGCGGCACTGGCCATGCGCCGGAAGTGGATATGAAGATGGCGATTGCTGAATCCTGTGATACTTATTTTTACGACTTGGGTCGGCGATTGACTATTGACCGTATGGCAGAGTACCTGTCGCCGTATGGTCTGGGTGACCGCACGGGTATTGATACCACCAATGAGCGGCAGGGCGTATTACCATCCAAAGTTTGGAAGCGCGATACGCTTGGCCAAACCTGGTACCCGGGTGAAACCATCAGTGCGAGCATCGGCCAGGGCTATATGTTGGCCACCCCGATGCAGCTGGCAGTGGCCACCAGCGTACTCGCCAGCAAGGGCAAAAGACGCGTACCCCGGTTATTGCGGGAAGTGAACGGCGAGCCGGTGGTAGTGCCAGAGCTGGAACCATTGCAAGCTGAGCAACAAAACTGGGACTCTATTTATGAGGGTATGTTGGAGGTTGTGCACGGCGAGCGGGGCACCGCCAATTACCTGGCCAAGGGAATCGAGTATCGGATGGCGGGAAAGACCGGTACTGCGCAGGTCATCGGCATAGCGCAGAACGCGGTTTATAACGAAGAAGAAGTGAACGAGCGTCATCGCCATCACGGGCTTTTCATCGCGTTCGCACCCGCTGAGGCGCCCACTATCGCGGTGGCCATCATCGTAGAGAATGGGGGCGGAAGCTCTGCGGCCACGCCCATTGCTCGCAAAGTGATCGACACCTGGCTATTCGGTAGTAGTGAATATAAGGACCCAGCCTGATGGGTGATTATGTTCGTCAGATGCCGCATCAGGGCAGTGCGGACCTGGCTCGTCCGCCCAGTACAGCCTCGCGGCTGCATATTGATATACCTTTACTTCTGCTGTTGATGGCGCTGACCACGTATGGATTGTTTGTCCTTTACAGTGCCTCTGGTCAAAATATGGGTGCGGTCGTTCGCCAAGGCCGCTACTTCGCGGTTGGCTATGTCATCCTGATTTTGGGTGCACAAGTCAGTCTGCAGCGCTATACCCGCTGGGCGCCGTGGCTTTATCTCGCCGGCGTGGCAACACTCGTTGCGGTGATGTTCTTTGGCGTTGGCGCTAAGGGCGCTCAGCGGTGGTTGCAAATAGGAGGCTTCCGGTTTCAGCCCTCCGAGATAATGAAGTTGGTGGTGCCGATAGCGGTCGCCTGGTACTTGTCCGATCGTATTCTTCCGCCCAGGTTTAAGTACGTACTGGTATCACTGGCGCTGGTGGTGGTGCCCGCGGGATTGATTCTACAACAACCAGACCTGGGTACATCTCTGTTGATCGCTGCCAGTGGTCTGTTTGTGTTGTTTATGGCTGGAATTGGTTGGCGCTATATTTTTGGCGCGATGGTTCTCGCCGTGGCCTCGGCCTGGCCTGCCTGGATGTTTGTGTTTAAGGATTACCAGAAGCAGCGGATTCTCACCATGCTAAATCCGGAGAGCGACAAGCTTGGAGCTGGCTGGAATATCATTCAGTCCAAAACGGCGATAGGTTCGGGTGGCTGGGAGGGCAAGGGCTGGATGACTGGGACCCAGTCACAGTTGGATTTTTTGCCCGAAAGCCATACCGATTTTATTATCGCGGTGTTGGCAGAAGAGTTTGGTTTGCGCGGAGTCTTGTTCCTGCTTTCATTGTATTTGCTCATATTGTTACGCGGCTTTTGGATTGGTCTGCACGCGCAAACCAGCTTTGGCAGGATGATGGCCGGCAGTCTGACGCTGACATTTTTCGTGTACATCTTTGTTAACATGGGAATGGTAGCAGGGCTGTTGCCGGTGGTAGGGGTACCTTTGCCGCTGGTGAGCGCGGGCGGCACCTCGGTGGTTACCCTGATGGCCGGATTTGGCATACTGATGGCGGTGAGCACCGAAAAGCGTATGGTGGTTCACTGAACACATTTTCCATAGATATGACGAGTTTCCTTTATGCATAAGTTTCTCAGGGTTTTGCTGGTGGCTTCTTGCCTCCTATGGTCAACACTTTCCTGCGCACAGGAAGTGAACTACGGAGCCAATCCGGCCGCGATGGAAGTCATCGATGAATTGGTCAGCCAGGAGGGCTTTGACCGTGAGGAATTGATCGAGATCTTCAGTGATGCGGGGCGTCAGCAATCGATTCTGGACGCCATGTCTCGCCCCGCGGAAAAGACCAAGGCCTGGTATGAGTATCGCGAAATATTTCTTAATGATAAGCGCGAGAAGCAGGGGCTGGAATTTTATCAGCAGCACCGTGAAACCCTCCAGAGGGCTGAACAGGAAACCGGGGTACCGGCTGCAATGATTGTCTCCATCATTGGAGTGGAGACCTACTATGGGCGCATCGCTGGTTCCTACCGGGTCATTGATGCGCTATCTACGCTGGCTTTTGATTACCCCCGGCGTTCGGAGTTTTTTACCAAGGAGCTCAAACACTTCCTTATTCTCACCCGCGACCAGGGTATGGACCCATTGTTACTAAAAGGCTCTTACGCCGGCGCAATGGGCTATGGTCAGTTTATGCCTAGCAGTTATCGAAGTTATGCCATCGATTTTGATGGCGATGAAAAGGCGGATATCTGGAACAACCCGGTGGACGCTATTGGCAGTGTGGCGAATTACTTCAAGGCTCATGGATGGACCGAAGGTGACCCGGTGATAGTGGCGGCCAATGCAACGGCGGCAATCCCCGAGGAGATGATGAGCCGTGGTCGTAATTTGAAGCCGCGATTTAGCGTCGCTGAATTCACTGCGGCAGGCCTCGAGCCAACGATGCAAACAGACCCTGAAGCTGAAGCAATCGGAATCGAGTTTGAACTGGCCGATGGCATGGAGTACTGGCTGGGTCTGCACAACTTCTACGTAATCACACGCTACAATCATAGCGCCATGTATGCGATGAGTGTGTATCAGTTGAGCCAGCGTATCGCCGCGGGAGTCAGTCCTTAATGCTGCGAGCACTGCTTGTCGGGCTCGGGGCAGCGCTGTTACTTCTGGCGTGCTCCTCTCGAGGAGTGAAAGACCTCGAGAGCCCAGCGGGAAAAAGTGGCGACGAATACCAGGCGACTCGCTACAGCCAGTCTCGCGATGCAGCGCCGTTAAAGCATTTAGGCCCGGACGATGTGATCGATGCTGTGCCCAGGGCTGACCCTATCCTGGTGGCGGGCAATCAAAGCCCCTATTCGGTCAATGGTGTGAATTACGAGGTCCTGAAGGACTACCGGAACTATCGAGAGCAGGGCACTGCTTCCTGGTACGGCAGTAAATTTCATGGGCATGAAACTTCAAATGGTGAGATTTTCGACACTTATGGCGCTTCCGCGGCGCATAAAACTCTGCCTATACCCAGTTATGCCCGGGTCACCAATCTCGACAATGGCCGCAGTGTGGTGGTGCGTGTTAACGACCGCGGGCCTTTTCATGGCAATCGACTCATCGATTTGTCCTATGGTGCCGCCGTGAAGTTGGGATACATGGAGAAGGGTACTGCATCGGTAGAAGTGGAGGTGCTCAACATAGCAGGTGTTGACGATCGTCGTGATGCACCCGGGACTCACTATCGTTTTTTGCAACTCGGGGCGTTTGGTGCAGAGACCTCAGCGCAGCGCTTACAGGCTGAACTGCAGGGCTTCCTGCAGACTCCAGTATTCATTAGTGAGGTCGATGCTGGCGGTAAATTACTCTATAGGGTGCGGGTAGGACCCGTCGCCGATAGTGATGAACTGGCGCTAGTGCAACAGCAGTTGCTTGATGGAGGTTATTCTCAGGGTCAGCCGCTGCCCTGACGGCACTGGCACAGGCCGCCAGAAAAGCGGGGGCCACCAGCTTCCTGTTAGTTGACGCATGCGTTACCATTCTCTGCGAATTTGGCAACCCTCCTACGGTCTCACTTTTATGATTCGATTTTCTCTGGCTCTGTTCCTGGCACTCTCCATTTTCGGTGCCCAGGCCGCTACTATTGTGCCGTCGCCGCCGCAAATTGCCGCTAAAGCTTATCTTCTGGTAGATGCAAATAGCGGAGAGATATTGGCTGAGAAAAATGCGGATATGCCTTTGCCGCCGGCTAGTCTCACTAAAATGATGACCAGCTATGTGCTGGCAACCGAAATTGATGAGGGTCGCGTAGCGCTGTCAGATATGGTGACCGTCAGCGAAAATGCGTGGTCCCAAAACCCCCTGTTTGCCGGCTCTTCATTGATGTGGATTGAACCGGGCAAGGAGGTCTCTATTGATGATTTGCAGCGTGGGATCGTGATTTCCTCCGGTAATGACGCCACCGTTGCCGTAGCGGAGCATCTGGCCGGTAGCGAGGCAGTATTCGCGGAGATGATGAATTCCCATGCTGAGAAGCTGGGGATGATTGACACCTATTACGTCAACTCCCACGGTTTACCTGATCCGGATCATGTGACGACGGCCCGTGACCTGGCGACACTGTCCAAAGCGATGATTATCGAACATCCGGAACACTACGCTGTTTATAAAGAGCGGGAATTTACCTATAACAATATCAAACAATACAACCGTAATAGTTTGCTGGCTGAGGACCCAACCGTTGACGGATTGAAAACAGGCTACACTCAGGAAGCTGGGTACTGCCTGGTGGCTTCTGCAGAGCGGCGCGGCATGCGCTTGATTTCAGTCGTGTTAGGTGCCAGTTCGACTCGCGCGCGTAAAAACGAAACTCGTAGCCTGCTGAATTATGGGTTCAGGTTTTTTGAAACCAGCGAGCTTTTCGAGGCTAACCAGGAGTTGGACAAGCCGCGTATCTGGAAAGGTCAGGTGGATTATGTTGCTGTAGGCATTCTCGAGGAAACGGTAGTCACCTTGCCTCGCGGTAAGAAAAAGCACCTGGCGACGAACATAGAGTTGAACCAAGATATCGAAGCGCCGGTTGCGGTAGGAGATCAATTAGGTACGGTTACGATGAGTTTGGATGGCGAAACGGTTTTTCGTGGTCCGGTTGTAGCCCTGCAAGCGGTTGAGCCCGGCGGCTTTTTTGCCAGATTGTGGGACATGGTTTTGATGTGGGTGGCCAGCTTGTTCAGTGTCAGCTGAGGAGAAATTTCGTCATGTCCCAAGCGGAACCACCTAAAATAGAATTTCCCTGCGATTATCCAATCAAGGTGCTGGGTCGTAGTAGCGAGGAATATCGAGGCATTATTCTGGAAGTCTTCGAGCGCCATGCCCCGGGCTTCGATCAGCAGACTATTCAGGTCAAGGATAGCGCTAAGGGTACGTTTACTTCCCTTACTATTACCATCACCGCAACCGGTGAGGAGCAATTGGATGCCCTTCACCAGGACTTACTGGCCACGGGCCACGTTAAAATGGTTATTTAGTGGCGCTGCTTATTCGTAAGCTGGGCCTTGCTGAATATCAGCCAGTCCTGGATTCCATGCGCGAACTCACTGACCAGCGAGATTCCAATACCCCCGATCAACTCTGGCTGCTGCAGCATCCACGGGTATTTACCCAGGGCCAGGCCGGCAAGGCAGAGCATGTGCTGGCGCCCGGGGATATTCCGGTTATACAGGTGGACAGAGGCGGGCAGGTGACATACCACGGGCCTGGACAATGGGTCATATACCTTCTCATTGACCTGAAGCGCAGTGGCCGCGGCGTGCGCGCTCTGGTGACCTTGATTGAGGAGAGTATCGTCCGGCTGTTGGCTGAGTTCGATATTGCTGCGGCCCCCCAGCCCAAGGCGCCTGGAGTCTATGTCGACGGCAGCAAGATAGCCTCGCTGGGCCTGCGCGTGCGACGTGGTTGTTCCTACCATGGCCTGGCATTGAATGTGGACATGGATCTTGAGCCGTTCCAGAGAATAAACCCCTGTGGTTACCAGGGCCTTGAGGTGACCTCAATGGCGAGGGAGTTGCCTGCTGCTGAACTGCAAATGGATGCAGTTGGAGACCGGCTTCTCGAAATCCTGAGAGAAGCCCTCAGTTAGCGCTGTTTGCTGCGGTTGCGTTAATTTTCGTTGCAGGGTTCTGTAATCCACTGCTGAATCGAACGTCTATTGCAGCGATCAGATAGCAGCTCATCGTTTCGGGATCTTGTCGATAGGCGTATACTCCGCGCTTTTTCATCGGTAGCTCCCAATGTCAGATCTAGGCAACTCAATTGCCTCGCGGCGTACTTTCGCGATTATTTCGCACCCCGACGCGGGCAAGACCACTATCACCGAAAAACTGTTGTTACTCGGTCAGGCTATTCAGGTAGCTGGGACGGTGAAGGGTAAAAAGGGACCACATGCGACTTCAGACTGGATGAGCATGGAGCAGGAAAGGGGCATATCGGTCACTTCATCGGTAATGCAGTTTCCCTATCACGAACGCACGGTAAATTTGCTGGATACTCCCGGGCACGAAGACTTTTCCGAAGATACGTACCGTACCCTGACAGCGGTGGACTCTGCGTTGATGGTTATCGATGGTGCCAAGGGCGTGGAAGACCGGACCATCAAATTAATGAATGTTTGCCGCTTGCGGGACACCCCTATTTTCAGCTTTGTGAACAAGATGGACCGGGACATTCGTGACCCGATCGAGTTGCTGGATGAAATTGAGGAGGTGCTGGCTATTCAGGGTGCTCCAATCAACTGGCCTATCGGTATGGGTACTTTCTTCAAGGGTGTTTACAACCTTTATAGCGACACGATTCATTGTTATACCCCCGGTCGGGGTTCGGTATTGTCTGATGACGAACTTATCCAGGGCCTGGACAGCGATGAGGCGCGAAATTTGCTGGGTGAAGACTATGCCGATTTTGTGGAAGAGGTAGAGTTGGTTCGTGGCGCCAGCCATGAATTCGACCTCGAACTCTTCCTCGCTGGGAAACTGAGTCCCGTGTTTTTCGGCACGGCACTGGGTAACTTTGGCGTGCGTGAAATGTTGAATGATTTTGTAGAGTGGGCGCCAGCGCCACTCGATAGAGAAACGACTACTCGAAATGTGCCTGCCGGCGAGACCGGACTTTCCGGCTTTGTGTTCAAAATTCAGGCCAATATGGATCCTCGTCATCGGGATCGTATTGCTTTTATGCGGGTCTGCTCAGGCCGTTACACCAAGGGCATGAAGATGCGTCACGTGCGCATTGGCAAGGATGTAAAGATCGCTGACGCAGTCACCTTCAAGGCTGGCGAGCGGGTGCTGGTAGAAGAGGCCGTATCTGGGGATATTATCGGTTTGCATAACCACGGTACTATTCAGATTGGCGATACCTTCAGTGAAGGCGAGGAGCTGCAGTTCACTGGCATTCCTCAC
>DS999243.1:0-1585 GCA_000156295.1 marine gamma proteobacterium HTCC2148 | reverse complement strand
TGTGGTCGCCTATCGGTTGAAGGATGAATATAAAGTAGAGGCGCTGTATGAGCCTATCAATGTGTACACCGCTCGATGGGTAATCTGCGACGATCCCCGTAAGCTGGAAGAGTTTCGCAAGAAAGCCGCAGAGCACCTGTCGGTGGATGGGGGAGGGCATCTCACCTACCTGGCCCCAACCCGTGTCAACCTCGCATTAATGGAAGAACGCTGGCCCGAGCTTGAGTTCCGCGCGACCCGAGAGCACTAGCGACCGTTTAATAGTCGTTGTTGACGTCGGACAGCTGCTCATTAAGGGTCAGGAAATCCCACAGAATGCCCAAGCCGAACAAGCCAGCAGTAAACATATAGACGATACCGGTAAACCATTTGCCCATGTAAAGGCGATGAATGCCCAGCCAGCCCAGAAATGTCAGCAGGATCCAGGTGAGGTCATAATCCACCGGGCCAGGAATGAAACGTCGATCGGCCTCTCGGGACATTGCTGGTATCAGCAGCAGGTCAATTATCCAGCCAACGAAGAACAGGCCCAGGGTAAAAAACCATATCACCCCAGATATTTGCTTGCCGTAGTAGAAGCGGTGGGCGCCAATAAAACCAAATATCCACAACAGGTAGCCCATGAATACGGAGTGAGTGCTCTCTTGTCTGTCCACAATGTTCTCCCGGGGTGGTTTGTTCTATAGTTGAGCTTCTGGTTGCTTTTTTCAAGTCTGGCCCGCCGTTATTTGAGCTCGCTATACTGATCTGGATCATTGTTGTCGCCAGCCAACTTGATAGTCTGTATTTGCGACATAAAGCGAATTTATATTGAGGAAAACCAATGTCCGTACCGCATCACGACCTCCACAACGAGTTTCCCGAATTGAATGAACGTATTCATGAATTAAAAGTGGGTGACGCGCACTTTCGCCGCCTGTTTGACGAGTATCACGATCTGACTCGCAGCATAGAGAAGATGGAAGATGAGGTAACTCCTGTAGCGACTCGCACCGAGGAAGAAGCCAAAATTCGCAGAGTGCATCTCAAAGATGAACTCTATCGTATGCTGACTGCGGCCTGATGATTCCAATGGCTATTGAAGAGCTGCGAGCAGAGTTGGAACAGCGCCGCGTGTCGATGCAAACGCGGCTCTCTAGTATCAAGAAAGACGTGACCCAGGAGCACTCCGGGGATTCCGCCGAGCAAGCCCAGGAACGAGAAAATGATGAGGTGATTGATGCCATTGGCAACGAGACACGTCAATCACTGCATGCGATTCAGGTTGCCTTGGATAAAATTGCTGATGGCACCTACGGCGACTGCGAAAAGTGTGGCGCGAATATCGAGGCCGGCCGCCTGCAGGCGATCCCGGAGTCAAACTGTTGCATGAGCTGTGCCGACTGATTACTCGCAACTGCCAGCCCGGCTTCGGGTTGGGGCTTTCTTTGGCGTGACTCTGTTATAACCATACTGCATAAATATCGGTCCGAGTATTCCTCTTCCGCGTGATGTTCCCTGCTAGTCGAGCGCTGGCCTTTTTTGCTGGTAGCAGCATCCGGTTCGTTCCTGCAGCGCAAGGTCATTTTATGAGTGTCGGCTTAGC
>DS999244.1 GCA_000156295.1 marine gamma proteobacterium HTCC2148 | reverse complement strand
GATGCCAATCACCAACGTTTACCCCTGAGGTTATCGGCTCTAGAATAGGCGCCCTTGTTATTTATCCTGGATAAACTTATCACCATGCGCACCAGTAACTTCTTAATTGCGACCCAGAAAGAAACTCCCGCAGACGCCGAGGTCATCAGCCACCAATTGATGTTGCGAGCCGGTCTCATTCGCAAACTCGCCGCCGGGCTCTACAGCTGGCTTCCACTGGGACTGCGCGTATTGCGCAAGGTCGAAAATGTGGTGCGCGAAGAAATGAATGCAGCGGGAGCACAGGAAGTTAGCATGCCGGTGGTTCAGCCGGCCGAGCTATGGCAAGAATCAGGGCGCTGGGAACAATACGGCTCAGAACTGTTGCGAATACAAGACCGCCACCAGCGCGATTTCTGCCTTGGCCCCACCCACGAGGAAGTCATCACCGACCTGATTCGCAACGAGGTAAAAAGCTACAAACAGCTTCCCCTGAACATGTACCAAATTCAAACCAAGGTGAGGGATGAAATCAGGCCTCGCTTTGGCATTATGCGCTCTCGCGAATTCTTGATGAAAGATGCCTACTCCTTTCACGCAAGCCAGGCCTCACTGGAGGACACCTACCAGATCATGCATGGGGCCTACACAAAAGTATTCACCCGGCTGGGACTGGATTTCCGCCCGGTGATTGCGGATACCGGCAGCATTGGAGGCAGTGCCTCCCACGAATTCCATGTCCTGGCTAACTCTGGCGAAGACGACATTGCATTTTCTGACAGCAGCGACTATGCGGCCAATATTGAAATGGCTGAGGCGGTTTCCCCCGCTATTGAACGCCCCGGCCCCAGCGAAGAAATGACCGAAGTGGCTACCCCAGGGGTGAAATCTATCGAAGATTTGGCAAACTTTCTTTGCATAGAGGCTACTCAGTCGGTAAAAACCCTTATCGTGAAAGGTGAGGATGAAGGCAAACTCGTGGCTCTGGTATTGCGTGGGGATCATCAACTCAATAGCGTTAAGGCAGAAAAGCTCGCCAACATCGCCAGCCCTTTGCAAATGGCCGAGGAAGCGGACGTCAACAAAGTGCTGGGGGCCGGTTTCGGCTCTCTGGGACCTGTGGGGCTGGACATTGATGTCATCGTGGATCGGAGCGCTGCCGTACTCGCCAATTTCACTTGCGGCGCCAATCGGGATGAACTCCACCTCATCGGTGTCAATTGGGACCGGGACTGTCCGCTAAGCCAAGTGGCGGACTTGCGCGAGGTCGTTGAGGGCGACGCCAGCCCCGATGGCAAGGGCACACTGCAAATCAAACGAGGGATTGAAGTAGGTCACATATTCCAGCTCGGCACCAAATACAGTGAAGCCATGAAAGCCGAAGTACTGAACGAGAACGGCAAGAACGTCACCATGACCATGGGTTGCTATGGTATCGGGGTTAGCCGTGTGGTGGCCGCCGCCATTGAACAGAATCACGATGATAAAGGCATTATCTGGCCCGAGGCCATGGCCCCTTTCCAGCTGGCTATTGTGCCGCTGAACATGCAGAAGTCCGAGGCCGTGGCCAACTGCGCCGAGGCCCTCTATGCGAATCTGCAATCAGTCGGCGTCGATGTGCTACTGGATGATCGCAATGAACGCCCTGGCGTCAAGTTTGCAGACATGGAGTTAATTGGCATCCCTCATCGCATTGTCATTGGCGACCGTGCCCTGGCCGAAGGCCAGATCGAATATAAGGGACGCAGAGATGAGGATTCCCAAC
Organism: marine gamma proteobacterium HTCC2148; assembly: GCA_000156295.1. Lineage (GTDB taxonomy): Bacteria > Pseudomonadota > Gammaproteobacteria > Pseudomonadales > Halieaceae > Halioglobus > Halioglobus marinus. The sequence continues at coordinate 29,526 of DS999244.1, read as the reverse complement.
TCATCCCGCAAGAAGACATCGTCAGCTTCCTCCAGGAACAACTGCGGAGCTGAACATCGTGCGTGGCCTCTTTACTTCCCTGCTCTGCCTTATTCTGACCAATCATGCAATTGGCCAGCCTGCAGATGCGCAGGAGCGAGAGGCGCTGCGCAGCTTCCTGGAAGACACCATTTCAGATGCCAGCAGCTTCGATGACCGATACGATGCGGAGGTATGGCTAGTCGACATGTCCGCTCGCCTGGCGCGCTTTGTTAAAGACCCCAAGCACCGCCTCGAGCTACTTCAGGATATTCATGCGGCATCTGCGCAAGCGGATTTACCCCCGGAACTGGTGTTATCCCTTATCGAAGTGGAAAGTCATTTTGATCGTTTTGCGATTTCCAGAGTAGGCGCACAGGGAATGATGCAGGTAATGCCGTTCTGGAAAAATGAAATTGGCCGCCCAGACGATAACCTCACACTGAACAAAACCAACTTTGCTTACGGCTGTCGCATTCTGCAGTTTTACTTGCAGCGGGAGAAAGGGGATTTACACAAAGGACTGGCGCGATATAACGGTTCAGTGGGCAGACGCGTTTATTCCGATAAAGTTTACCGAGCCTGGAATGACCACTGGCGGACCGAACCGCTGGATTGGGGTGATTAATGGCTAGCGATAGGAGCCCGGCGACAGGCCAGTCCACTTTTTGAACGAGCGATGAAACGCTGAGGGGTCAGAAAAACCCACTCTCTCGGCAACTTCACTGACTGTCAAACCCTCTCTGCTCAGTAAAGAAATCGCGGCGTCTCTGCGGGCATTATCCTTAATACGCTGGTACGAAGTACCTTCTTTTTCAAGCCGCCGTCGCAAAGTCCTGGCAGACATATTTAGCAAACTAGTGAGCTCTTCGAAACTGGGCATTTCGGCTCGAAAATCATCTCCCAAAATTTTCCGGATACGGTGCGTCACGCTAAAGGTACTTGCCTGCGGCTCGATAATAACGTGGTAGGGAGCGAGCTTGAGGAACTCCTGAAGCTGTGGTTCATCTCGCAATAGCTCCGCCTCGAGGTGACGAGCACTGAAACTCACCGAGTTGGTTGGCTGCTCGTATTGCACCGGGCAGGGAAAAAAGTGTCTTACGCCGGCGGTAAACTCAGGCTCTGGACCAGCGCAGGTCGCACTGCTGATGTCGATATGCTGGCCAATAAGCCAGCCACAAAAACGCAGCCACATTGCCAAATTACATAAAACGCTGTGTTGAACACCGGGAAGATCTTCGCCGTAAAGATAGCTAAGCGTCGCCTCTTTGCCATCGGCGTCTACCTTCAGCCGGTTGATAACCTCAACACCTTGACGAACACGGCAAGTGGCATTGAACTCAATGGCGCGGCGAATCGCAGCGCTAAGGTTTGAGCTATTGAGCATACTGAGAAGTATCAGGCGAGTCGTTCCCACCGGGGTCTGCACATCCGGCATCACCCCGCCGGACTCATCTCCCAGCGCGCGCACCAGCTCGACACAAAGACGGCTGTACTGCTCACGCGACACGAAAGCCGTCTGGGCGCTCTGGCGCAGGGGGTCAAACGGAAACCGTGCAGCGCGAAGCATGGCGTCTACATCCTCTCCATAAGCATGTGCCTGCACTAACAGCGCCCGGGTAAATTCCATGGGAACGGTGTCGTTAAACCACTGATTGCTGTCATTCGGGGTTGGCAAGTGAATACCTCTGGCTGCTCTGACCATAGTATATAGGATGCCCGGTGTTCTGACAGAACACCCTGCAAGCAACACAGCAAAAAGCACAGCAGTGCGCTCGCCCAGCAAATGAAAGCTTCAAGAGCCCGGTTTGACATCATGCTGCGCTCTGCCCAATATGGGGTAGGGGCTGTGGTAACCAAAGCATAAGAGACGATGAATAACATCAACCAACTGAGCAAGTGGAACCGGGATATCTCCAGAGCCATCGCCGCGCTCGGTGGTGATGAATTTTTCCCTAGGCTGATTGAGGCGGTGAATGGCCAGGTGCCAATCGACTACCCTCAGATCTGGCTATATCATCGCGACCTCCCGCCCCGCGCGCTTTACCACCAGATCCCGCCTTCGGCCATTGCCTCGCAGATAGATACTTACCTGGAAGGTCCTTACCGGGAAGACCCTTTCTACCAGGCGTCAATGCAACAGCCCAAATCCAAGTTGTACCGCCTATCTCGAGTCACCTTGGGGAATCTGGAGCAAACAGAGTACTACCGACAATATTACGCCGACACCGGCACCGTCGATGAGGCTGTCTACCTCGCGCGACTGCATGCGGGAAACGTCATCAATCTGAGCATGATGCGCCTGCCGCAGCACGGTCCCTTTACCGAAGAAGAATACGAGAACCTCTACTTGCTGGCGGAACCTGTCTCAGAATTACTCAAATCCCACACAGAGCATGACGATTTTGCCGTCACCAACCTGATCCAGCCCGGCATAGACCACCAGATCGATCTTGCCTTCCGCACCTTTGGAGAATCACTGCTGTCGCCCCGCGAAAAAGACGTGTTGGAGCTGATGCTGAGAGGCTACGGCACCGACACTTCAGCCTCGCGTTTAGAAATTGCGGTAGAAACAGTCCGCCGTCATCGCAAGAGCATCTACCGAAAACTCGACGTATGTTCACAAACCGACCTCTTCTCGCTTTTCCTCAACTCCATGTCCTGCCTGGGGGCATCGGCTGGAGAAGACCCGCTAAAAATTTACATGGCTCCGCGCTGAACAGGGATTTTTTCATCAATTTCAGCTATTTACTGCCCCATCGGGGGCATTGCCAATTATCGTTAGCAGAGCGATAGTAACCGCTAACATATAAATGGATAGGTAGCATGTCGGTAGAAGCCGATTGGTTCCTGCGAGCACACCCGGAAGTCACCACAATCGAGGCGTTACTTCCCGATTGTAACGGGGTAATGCGGGGTAAGTGGGTACCAAGACACAAACTGGGTAAGATTTTCGGCGGTGAGCTAAAACTGCCCAAAACAGCGCTCAGCCTCGATATCTGGGGAAGAGATGTGGAAGAGCTGGTGTTCGCGACTGGCGATGCCGATGGCATCTGCCTGCCCGTAGAAGGCTCCTTACTGCCAACTCCCTGGTCGCCTGACGGCCAGCATGGCCAGATCATGCTGTCTATGTTCGACGGCGACGGGGCTCCTTATATGGGCGACCCCCGCCACATACTGATGCAGGTAGTCAGCCGTTTTAAAGCGGCTGGCTGGCGCCCTGTGGTCGCCGCTGAACTGGAGTTTAGTCTGGTGACCTGGGATCGCGACATTCCCGCACATACCTGCCCCTCCCCCGTGGGCAGCGGTCCGGTAGGAGGCAATACCTACGGATTGGACGTTCTCAACCACCATAGACAAATGATGGAAGACTTGCGGGTCGCCTGCGAGATTCAAGATCTGCCTTTTGATGGAGTCGTCAAGGAGTCGGCACCCTCCCAATATGAAATTAACATGCAGCATGTCGATGACCCGGTTAAAGCAGCTCGGCAAATCATCATGATGAAGCGCTTGATCAAAGGGGTGGCCGCCAAACACGGGTTAATCGCCAGCTTCATGGCCAAGCCGTTCGAGAACGAAGCAGGCAATGGTATGCACGTTCACTGCAGTGTGCTGAACGAGAAAGGGATCAATATCTTTGACGATGGCACCGATAAGGGCACGCCGCTTCTACATCAGGCGATCGGTGGATGCCTGACCTACATGGCCGAGTCTGTCGCCATTTTTGCCCCCACCTACAATGCCTATCGACGTTTCCAAAAAGGCTGCCATGCTCCCACCTTCCCCAGCTGGGGCTATGAAAACAGAACCGTAGCGATTCGCGTGCCTGCTAGTAGCCCGATTTCCAGGCGACTCGAACACCGGGTTGCCGGGGCCGATGCCAACCCCTACTTGTTGTTCGCGGCGATTTTATCGGGAATGCTGGAGGGGATTAATGAAAACCTGTCGCCGGGAGACCCCATCTCCGGAGATGGCTACGCACAGGAAGAGGCGAGCTTGCCGATATACATGCCCGACGCTGTGCGCATGTTTAAGGAGTCCGATTTCATCCGCAACGCACTGGGCAGCGAGATGCAGCGCATCTTTACGCTGAGTAAGGAACAAGAGATCGATGAATTTCGGCGTCGCATCACCACCCTCGAGTATCAATCCTTTCTGGAAAAGCTCTAGCCAAGCCGGACCATGGCTGTGAGCGCCATCGCTAGGTAATTTCTGACGTTTCTGGCCATGTACCTGAAGCCGCAGGCCTGCCAGAATCTATCCTGTGAAAAATACTATGACCAAGAAAAGTCTGCTGCACCTGGCAATCATTAGCCTGTTCCTGGGCGGTCTCCATGTAGCCGGCGGCAAAGCCAGCAACTCCCTGCTCAGCGAGCAAGCCCGGGCCTGCTCGGCCAACCTTGGGCTACTGCCAGTGGCGGAAGGCCAGGTACTGTCAGCGCCACTGGATATCCTCAGTTGGAACATCCAGAAGGCGAGCAACAGCGGCTGGATGGAAGACCTTTTAATGCTGGGCGGTGAGAGCCACATCACCTTCATTCAGGAAGCCACATTGCGCGCTGAACTCGGTGAGGTGCAGCTCGGCGGGCCGCTTTACCAGTCATTTGCCCAGGGCTATACCACAGCCCGCGATCGCACTGGAGTGATGACGCTGAGTACACACGCTCCAACCATGCAGTGCAACTTCACCCGCACAGAGCCCTGGTTGGGGACACCCAAGGCGGCAACGGTCACCGAGCATGCATTGGAGGGGCGCGACGACAGACTACTGGCAATCAACCTTCACGCCGTCAACTTCACTTTTGGCCTCGAGGATCTACAGGAACAGCTGCGACCCCTGGTAGAATTGCTAATCACTCATCGTGGGCCGGCGATACTCGCTGGTGACTTCAATACTTGGAGTACCGCCCGACAAAGGCTGATTGATCAGGTATTGTTCCAGCATGGACTGGAGCCTCTCGCCTTTGAGCCAGATTTGCGAACCACCGTTTTCGGCATGGCTTTAGATCACATCTATGTCCGTGGTCTTGCGGCTGAGTACACTGAAGTCATCCCGGTGACCAGCTCCGACCACAATGCTCTGCGTGCACGACTCAGGCTAACGATGTGAGGCTTACGTGAGCAAACTATTAACGACAGTCTTCATTCTCATTTTTAGCAGCACAGGCTGGGCTGGCGATCAAACCGATTCTGAAGTGGAATACCTGCTGAGCTTCGTCGAAAGTAGCGGCTGCATCTTCCATCGAAACGGCAGCGACCACGATGCCGCTGACGCCGCTGATCACTTACGCCTGAAGTACCGACGCGGGAGTAAGTACGTTGGCAGTGCAGAGCAGTTTATTGACCGGCTTGCCAGCGAAAGCTCCTGGACAGGCAGTAAATACTCAGTGACCTGTGAGAGCGAAAAACAAGGCTCTGGCGCCTGGTTGCATGAGGCCCTGGAAGATCATCGAAAGTCTAAAACCCTCAGTCAAAATCAGAGTGGCGCCTGACGGTCAACCTCAAGGCAATCAGGCCCATTAAGCTCTGGAAGCGCCACATGCTCACGCTCCAATCGACGAATCAGGTAAAAGGCGGCAACGACTGCCAGGCTGCCGAAAATTATAGACCCCAACGCCTCCCCCAGTAAAACCCCCTTGGCGCCATACCAATGTGCGCCCAGATAAACAAAGGGGATAGTCCCCAAAAATACGCGACCGAAATTAAATCCGGTGGCCCATTGGGGATGATGCAGGTTGTTAAAGCTGGCGTTAGAAACAAACAAGGCACCGTTAAAGAGGGACGCCCCCACCAGAAAGTGGCAGTAAAACAAGATCAACTCCGCTGCAGTGTCACTGGCAGAAAAAACTCTGACGATTCCGTCGCCGGCAAGAGCTAGAAGCCCCCAGGCCACCAGCACATAAATAACATTGAATAACATGGCATTACGCAGGGTTGAACGCACGCGGTCATAATGCCCAGCTCCCGCATTTTGGCCGATGATAGGACCCACCGCGCTGGATAATGCGAAAATCGCACAAAGTGCCACGGGCGTTATTCGACCCATTATCGCAGCGCCCGCCACGGCACTATCGCCAAACTGGGAGATCGCACGCAGCACAAAGCTGCCTCCGATGGGAGTAGCAAGATTAGTGAGCACAGCAGGGGTCGCAATTGCTAACAGCGGTTTCAGGTCAGCAAAAAATTCCTCCCGAGAGATACGCCGTGGCAAGCGATGCACTACATAAATAGCGTGCCAGGCAACAACCAGCACAACCAGGCGGGCCACCACGGAAGCCCAGGCAGCGCCTTCAAGACCCCAGCCCAGAGTAAAGATAAATAACGGATCGAGCGCCCCATTGACCAGTGACCCGGCAATCGTTGCCCACATTGAGCGCCGGGCATCACCCAAGGCCCTGACTCCGGCCGCTGCGCTCATTCCCAACACTAACACCGGCATATTGGGCAAAAGAATACCTGCGTAGCGAGTCGCGTATTCCAGCGTTTGTCCGGAAGCACCCAGCAAACTCAGTAGCTCTTCGAGATATAGCCAGCCAAAGAAAGAAATCACCACAGAAAAAAGCACGCTGAATAACAAACCGCTACTGCAATAGCGGCTAGCCAAATCACGTCGCTGCGCACCCTCGGAACGGGCGACCAGTGCACCCAGGGAGATCTGCAAACCAATACTGATCGCCACCAGAAAAAACATCAGGGTGCCAGCAAAGCCAACCGCTGCGGCCAACTCCTGTTCGCCCAACAGCGTAAGAAAGTACATATCAACCATGTCCACGCCGAACATGGTGAGCAAACCTGTCGCCGACGCCGCTGTCATCACCAGCACATGGCGCATGGTGGAACCTTGGGTAAACGCTGCCTGCTGTGACATGGTCTTTTTTCAGACTGGCTTGAGGGACAGGCATCATACTTTAGATTGCCCCGGCTGTGTGTGGTGCTGGCCGTTTCACAAACAAGTTCCATGTACGGCATTGGTTACGGGAGACTTTTAGGGTTAAAAAAGTTACGCTACGCAAACTTTTTCGAACTCAGGAGACCTGGCGCGCGCCATGAACACTACCGAGCAAAAGCCACCCTTAAACCCTATCAATGCAGCCATCTTTCTGGGATTACCGATCGCAGCCCTCGTGCTGGTTCCAGCCTGGGGTGTTTACCATGGTTACGATGCCTTCCAGTGGCTGTGGGCCCTGGCCTTTCTTTACTTCAATGGGTTATCTATCACCGGTGGCTATCATCGCCTTTGGTCTCACAAGGCTTACGAAGCACATCCGGCACTGAAATGGTTCTATGCGCTCTGGGGCGCGGGTGCGTTGCAAAATAGCATTCTGATCTGGTCATCCGATCACCGTCGTCATCATCGCTATGTCGATGATAACGATCGCGATCCCTACTCTGCGGGCCGCGGACTATGGTTCAGTCACATCGGTTGGATGTTGCGGCACTACAACACCAATGAACCGGACTTTAGCAACGTAAAGGACTTACAGCGCGATTCTGTCGTTATGTTTCAGGACAAGCATTACGTCGCCTTGACTCTCTTGATGAACATTGCCCTACCGCTGATGCTGGGAATCTGGCATGGAGATATCATCGGGACATTGCTGCTGGTTGGTTTGCTGCGCCTCGTGGTAAACCACCATGTCACTTTCTTCATTAACTCTCTGGCACATTACTGGGGTACTCGGCCCTACACTGAGTCCAACAGCGCCCGTGATAACGGCTTCCTTGCATTTCTGACCTACGGCGAGGGCTATCACAATTACCACCACATCTTTCAAACAGACTACCGCAATGGCATTCGCTGGTGGCAATGGGATCCTACCAAGTGGCTGATCAGCGCTTGCTCACAGTTAGGCCTAGCCAAGAATCTGGTCCGTGTGCCAGATTTCAAAATCCAGCGAGCTATTCTGGACACCCAGTTCCAGCGCGCACGCGATCAACTGGAGCTGTCCCACAGCCCAGACTCACTGCGCGCCACTTTAGAGCGCGAATACCAATTGTTCACCGAATCCATCAACCAATGGACCGGTCTGCAAACAGAGCGCTATGAATCGAAAAAAGCGGAGATCGGCGGCGCACTGAGTGAAAAGAAACAAAAACTCCAGCTGCGCTGGGAAAGCGCTGCATTGCGTACCAAGTTCAAGGAATTGGAGTACTCACTAAAAATGCAACGCAAACGATTGAACCTGCTAATGGAGCAAATGCAGTTGCAGGCACAACCAGCTTGATCCCGAAATAAAACACAGGCTCCGCTCCGCGAGGACCGGGGCCTTTTTTTGGCGTCTATAATCTGTTCAGGGTCTCACCTCGTATATACTGGGCAATTAACGAAGCGACATCAGCACTACTATCGGTTCGCCGCGAGCTCCTAAAAAGCAATCGCGAACCCACAGACAGGAACAAAAACATGAGCGACTCAGTATACGATTTCACTTGCCAAACCCCTGGTGGCACAGACAAGCCCCTGGCTGACTACAAGGGCAAGGTCCTGCTGGTGGTGAACACCGCCTCCAAGTGCGGTTTTACACCACAGTTTGGTGGGCTGGAAGAAACCTACGAAAAGTACAAGGAAGACGGGCTGGAGGTACTTGGGTTTCCCTGCAATCAGTTCGGCAAACAAGACCCGGGGTCCAATGACGAAATTCAGGAATTCTGTCAGCTCAATTATGGGGTTTCCTTCCCCATGTTTGGCAAAATTGAAGTCAACGGCTCAGGCGCTGACCCACTGTTTAAGCACCTGAAGAAAGAAGCACCCGGCACCATGGGCACCCAGGGAATTAAGTGGAACTTCACCAAATTCCTGATAGATTCCTCAGGCAATGTTGTCAAACGCTATGCACCGACGGTTAAGCCCAAGGACATTGAGAAAGACATTAAGCAACTGCTTGCCTGATTAAAGGCACTCAGGCGTTATCGAGACCCCTGATTAATCGCCGCCACGTCCTGCATCGGCCAGTAGCTTCACAACACTGACACTCTGGACGTGGTTGGAGGCGCTTCGATTCAACGCTCAATGAGTACGGTCTGTACTTCATTAACAGAATCTGCAGAAAACACTAAATTACACGCAAAAAAAAGCCCGGCCTAAGGCCGGGCTCTTCGCGTTCGTCATTCCCGCTTTCACAGGAGCGACTAGCGTCGATTACTCGATGATTTTAGCTACAACTCCAGCGCCAACGGTACGGCCACCTTCACGAATCGCGAAGCGCAGACCATCTTCCATGGCGATAGGAGCAATCAGCGTCGCTACCATCTGTACGTTGTCACCCGGCATTACCATCTCAACACCTTCAGGCAATTCACAAGCACCAGTTACGTCAGTCGTACGGAAGTAAAACTGCGGACGGTAGCCTTTGAAGAACGGCGTGTGACGACCACCTTCGTCCTTGGACAGAATATAAACTTCTGCTTCGAACTTGGTGTGTGGATTAACTGTACCCGGGTGAGCCAGAACCTGGCCACGCTCAACTTCTTCACGCTTGGTACCACGCAGAAGAACACCAACGTTCTCGCCTGCACGACCTTCGTCAAGCAGCTTGCGGAACATCTCAACACCCGTACAGGTTGTCTTCTGAGTTTCCTTGATACCGATGATCTCGATCTCTTCACCGACCTTGACGATGCCACGCTCAACACGACCCGTTACCACGGTGCCGCGACCAGAGATAGAGAATACGTCTTCAACCGGCATCAGGAAGGCACCGTCAATCGCTCGCTCAGGCTCAGGAATGTAAGAGTCCAGAGTCTCAACCAGAGTCTTAACCGCACTTGTACCCAGCTCGCCTTCATCTTCACCGTTAAGCGCCATCAGCGCCGAACCACAGATGATCGGAGTGTCGTCTCCAGGGAAATCGTACTGGTCAAGCAGCTCACGCAGCTCCATTTCAACCAGCTCTTTCATCTCTTCGTATTCTTCAGAGTCCGTACCGCCACAATCTTCAGCCAGCAGGTCTGCTTTGTTCAGGAATACAACGATGTAAGGTACACCAACCTGGCGAGACAGTAGGATGTGCTCGCGAGTCTGGGGCATGGGGCCGTCTGTAGCACCACAAACCAGGATAGCGCCGTCCATCTGGGCAGCACCGGTAATCATGTTCTTAACGTAGTCAGCGTGTCCGGGGCAATCTACGTGAGCATAGTGACGAACAGGCGAATCGTACTCAACGTGGGAAGTCGCGATGGTGATACCACGCTCACGCTCTTCCGGCGCATTGTCGATGCCGTCAAAGGCAACCATTTCGCCACCCCAGACTTCCGCGCATACGCGTGTCAGGGCTGCTGTCAGGGTAGTTTTACCGTGGTCAACGTGACCGATGGTACCCACATTTACGTGGGGCTTAGTACGTTCGAATGTTTCTTTTGCCATTTGCAGGCTCCTCTATATTGAAGGGAACAGAGTTTTGCCCTGTACCCGGTTTTAAATTACCTAATTGTGTTTCGAGAAATAATGCCTTCAGCGACAGCGGCAGGCGCTTCCGCGTATTTGGAAAATTCCATCGTGTAAGTTGCTCGACCCTGAGTCGCGCTGCGCAGATCAGTCGCATAGCCAAACATTTCAGCCAGCGGCACTTCCGCGGTTACCACTTTGCCGGAAGGGTTTTCATTCATACCGTCAATCAGTCCCCGGCGTCGATTAAGATCACCAACAACATCACCCATGTTCACTTCCGGCGTGACAACCTCAACGGACATAACCGGTTCCAGCAGCACAGCGCCACCTTCAGCCGACAGCTTCTTAGTTGCCAGGCTACCGGCAATTTTGAACGCCATTTCGTTGGAGTCCACATCGTGAAATGATCCGTCGTACAGTGTTGCTTTCAAGCCCAGTAGGGGATAACCCGCCAACACACCGTTTTTCATTTGTTCTTCAATGCCTTTTTGCACCGCTGGAATGTATTCACGGGGAACGGTACCACCAACAATTTCGTTGACGAACTCCAGGCCTTCGGCATCGCTGTCCTCTGCCGGCTCGAACTTGATCCACACATGACCATATTGCCCGCGGCCACCGGATTGACGGACAAACTTACCCTCAATCTCAGAGATATTGCGAATCGCTTCACGGTAAGCCACCTGGGGCTTACCAATATTTGCCTCTACGCTGAACTCGCGTTTCATGCGTTCGACCAAAATATCCAGGTGCAACTCACCCATTCCAGAGATAATAGTCTGACCGGTTTCTTCATCGGTTTTCACCCGGAATGAAGGGTCCTCTTGGGCAAGCTTGCCCAATGCAATACCCATTTTTTCCTGATCCGGCTTGGAGCGAGGCTCCACCGCCACCGAAATAACCGGCTCTGGAAACTCCATACGCTCCAGCACGATAGGCTTGTCGATGTCGCAAAGGGTGTCACCCGTGGTGACGTCCTTCAAGCCAACTGCCGCTGCGATGTCCCCGGCCAGTACTTCCTTGATTTCTTCACGGCTGTTGGAATGCATTTGAACCATGCGTCCAACACGCTCTTTCTTTTCTTTTACGGAGTTGTAAACCGCGGTACCTGATTGGAGCTTGCCAGAGTAGACCCGAAAGAAAGTCAGCGTTCCAACAAAGGGGTCAGTGGCTATTTTGAAGGCCAGTGATGAGAACGGTGCGTTATCGTCGGCTTCGCGAGTCTCAACCGTCTCGTCTTTGTCCAGTAAAGTCCCTTCTATCGCCTTCACCTCGGTAGGAGACGGCATATAGTCTATGACCGCATCCAGCATGGCTTGTACGCCTTTATTCTTGAAGGCAGAGCCCCCCAGCACAGGCACGATCTCGTTGGCCAATGTGCGTGCTCGAATACCGGATTTGATCTCTTCCTCGCTCAGCTCGATACCGTCGAGATATTTTTCCATCATCTCGTCGGTAGCTTCAGCGGCATTTTCGATCATGAACTCACGCATGGTATTCACTTCATCGAGCATGTCTTCTGGCACATCGGCATACTCAAATGTCATGCCCTGATCTGCTTCGCTCCAGAGGATGGCCTTGTTTTTCACAAGATCTACAACGCCCTTAAACTCGTCTTCAGCACCAATAGTCATCTGCAGGGGCACGGCGACGGCACCCAGGCGCTCCTCTAACTGACTGACCACCATGCGAAAATCAGCACCGGCACGATCCATCTTATTGACGAACACCATGCGCGGTACTTCATACTTGTTGGCCTGTCGCCACACCGTCTCGGTTTGGGGCTGGACACCGGATGAACCACACAATACAACGACAGCTCCGTCCAGCACTCGCAGGGAGCGCTCTACTTCAATAGTGAAGTCAACGTGTCCGGGCGTATCGATGATATTAATGCGGTGGTCGTCAAACTGAGCGTCCATGCCCTTCCAGAAGCAGGTCGTTGCAGCAGAGGTAATCGTAATACCCCGCTCCTGCTCCTGCTCCATCCAGTCCATGGTTGCCGCGCCATCATGCACTTCACCAATCTTGTGAGACAAGCCGGTGTAGAAAAGAACACGCTCAGTGGTCGTGGTTTTACCCGCGTCCACATGAGCGCAGATACCGATATTTCGGTACCTGTTGATGGGCGTTTGACGTGCCACGTTAGATTCCCCGTATAAATGTGACTAAGCAGCTGCTCAGAAACGGTAGTGAGAGAACGCCTTGTTAGCTTCTGCCATGCGGTGAACATCTTCACGCTTCTTCACGGCATTACCTTTACCCTGGGAGGCGTCGATGATCTCGCCAGCAAGACGCTGACGCATGGACTTCTCACCACGGTTACGGGCGTACTCCACCAACCAGCGCATAGATAGCGCAATACGGCGAGCGGGACGCACTTCAACAGGCACCTGGTAAGTTGCACCACCAACACGGCGGGACTTAACTTCCACCATGGGTGCAATGTTTTCCAGTGCTTCGTCAAAGGCTTCCAGAGGATCTTTGCCCAGTTTGTCCTGAACAATGTCCAGAGCACCATAAACGATGGTCTCTGCGACTGATTTTTTACCACTGATCATTACGTGGTTCATGAACTTTGCCAAAGTCACGTTGCCAAATTTGGGATCTGGCAGTACTTCGCGTTTGGCGACTACTCTTCTTCTCGGCATGATATTGCCCTTCTCTTCAGGTTTCCGAACACCAACTGCCACATTCGCGGGGGAGGCAGAGGTCGGCATACTTACATCTTCAGCCAGTTTTCGCTAGCAGAACTTACTTGGGTCGCTTGGCACCGTACTTGGAGCGACCGTTACGACGGTCTGCTACTCCAGAGGTGTCCAGGCTGCCACGTACGGTGTGATAACGCACACCGGGCAAGTCCTTCACACGTCCGCCTCGAATCAAAACTACACTGTGCTCCTGCAGGTTGTGACCCTCACCACCGATGTATGAGGAAACCTCATAACCGTTGGTCAGGCGTACACGACATACTTTACGCAGTGCAGAGTTCGGTTTCTTGGGCGTAGTGGTGTAGACACGAGTACAAACACCGCGGCGCTGCGGACAGCTTTGCAGGGCAGGTACGTCGCTTTTTTCTACTTTGCGCTTCCTGGGCTTACGAACCAATTGGTTGATCGTTGCCATTCAGTTAGAACTCCAAAAAATATGTTGTATTTCATAGCCTTATGGCCATGACCGCTAATCGGAGAAGAAAACGTGTCAATTAGAAGTATAAAAGACGCGCGAAGTCACCCCCGAAAAGAGGAGGCGGCATTCTATAGACGCGTGCTGAGGGAGTCAACCCGAAGGACGTGCTTTATAGTGTGTCTAATTGCATCAAATACAGTAGAAATATGCTGGTTTAATACTCCCAATGAAGCTCTTTTTCCTGTACCCTAGCGCCCTATTTTTTCCTGCCCATCTTAAAATCGACTGAGAAGCACAATGTCTGACTTATCGCTGTATAGAAATATCGGAATCTTCGCCCACGTGGACGCCGGCAAAACCACCACCACTGAGCGTATTTTGAAGCTCACGGGTAAAATTCACAAGACAGGTGAGGTGCACGATGGTGCAGCTACGACCGACTTCATGGAACAGGAGCAGGAGCGCGGCATTACTATTCAATCTGCTGCTACGACCTGTTTCTGGAAAGACCATCGCCTGAACATCATTGACACACCCGGACACGTTGACTTTACCGTTGAGGTTTATCGTTCGCTGAAAGTTCTGGATGGCGGCGTAGGCGTATTCTGCGGCTCAGGCGGTGTTGAGCCCCAGTCAGAGACTAACTGGCGCTATGCCAACGAATCAGAAGTAGCGCGTATCATCTTCGTCAACAAGCTTGACCGAGTTGGCGCTGACTTCCTCCGCGTTGTCGACCAGGTAGAGAACGTACTGGGCGCCAACCCACTGGTCATGGTTCTTCCCATTGGCCGTGAAGATGATTTCATTGGCGTAGTAGACCTGCTGAGCCGCAAGGCCCACGTATGGCCCGATCCGGGCAATCCCGAGAAGTTCGAGATTTCCGACGTTCCAGCCGACATGGTCGATGACGTTGAAGAATGGCGTGAAAAGCTGATCGAAATGGCTGTAGAGCAGGACGATGACCTGATGGAAGCCTATCTCGACGGTAACGAGCCGGCAGAAGAAGACATCAAGCGCTGTATTCGCGAAGGTACCCGCAAGCTGGACTTCTTCCCCACTTACTGTGGCTCTGCATTCAAGGACAAGGGTGTTCAGCTCATTTTGGATGCGGTTGTAGACTACCTGCCAACGCCTACCGAAGTTGATCCCCAGCCACTGACTGATGATGAAGGGGAGCCCACGGGTGAAGTGGCCCTTGTTGCGATCGAAGAGCCACTGCGCGCGTTGGCGTTCAAAATCATGGACGACCGTTTTGGCGCACTGACCTTTGTACGCATCTATTCAGGCGTCCTTAATAAAGGCGACACCATCCTCAACACCTTCACTGGCAAGACCGAGCGAATCGGCCGCATGGTTGAAATGCACGCCAACGATCGTAACGAACTGAGCGCTGCTCAGGCAGGCGACATTATCGCTATCGTCGGCATGAAGAACGTACAGACAGGCCACACCCTGTGTGATCCCAAGAATCCATGCACCCTGGAAGCCATGGTATTCCCCGATCCCGTTATCTCTATCGCGGTTGCCCCTAAAGACAAAGCAGGCGCAGAGAAGATGGGTATCGCTATCGGCAAGATGGTTGCTGAAGACCCCTCCTTCCGTGTTGAAACCGACGAAGACTCAGGCGAGACCATTCTTAAAGGTATGGGCGAATTGCACCTGGACGTGAAGGTCGACATCCTCAAGCGTACCTACGGTGTTGAGCTCAACGTTGGTAAGCCTCAGGTTGCCTACCGTGAAACTATTACCACGGAAGTGGATGACTCCTATACTCACAAGAAGCAGTCTGGTGGTTCCGGTCAGTTCGGTAAGATCGACTACAAAATCAAGCCCGGTGAGCCAGGTTCAGGTTATGTGTTCTCGTCCTCTGTTGTGGGCGGTAACGTACCCAAGGAATTCTTCCCAGCTATTGAGAAGGGCTTCAAGGGCATGATGAACGAAGGTACCGTCGCTGGATTCCCCGTACTGGATGTCGAAATCGAACTTTACGATGGTGGCTTCCACGCTGTTGACTCCTCGGCCATTGCGTTCGAACTGGCTGCAAAAGGCGCCTTCCGTCAGTCGATGCCCAAAGCGGGTGCTCAGTTGATCGAGCCCATTATGAAGGTCGACGTATTCACCCCGGACGATCACGTAGGTGACGTTATCGGTGACTTGAACCGTCGTCGCGGCATGATCAAGGACCAGGACGCAGGCACTACTGGTGTTCGTATCAAGGCTGACGTTCCCTTGTCTGAAATGTTTGGCTACATCGGTCACCTGCGCACAATGACTTCAGGTCGCGGACAGTTCTCAATGGAGTTCTCTCATTACCTGCCTTGTCCTTCAGCTGTTTCAGAAACAGTCATTGCTGAAGTGAAGGAACGCAAAGCCAATAGCTAAGTGTTTTGAGCACATTAAAAAAGGCCGGCATGTATGCCGGCCTTTTTTTTGTCTGCGTTAACCTGCTGCAACAAAAAAGGGGCGACAGGTTATCCCCATCGCCCCTTGTATCAGGCAGAAAGCGTGCTGATTAGCTATCCGCTTGCAATGCCTCAGTCAGCGCTGCTTCGATTTCCTGGGCTGACACGACCATCTCGGAGTCTGCCTCACGGGTGCGCTTGCGCTCCTCATGATAAGCCAGACCGGTACCCGCAGGAATCAAGCGGCCTACGACCACGTTTTCCTTGAGGCCACGCAAGTAGTCACGCTTGCCAGTCACCGCAGCTTCGGTCAACACACGCGTAGTCTCCTGGAAGGAGGCTGCGGAGATGAAGCTTTCGGTAGCCAGAGAAGCCTTGGTGATACCCAGCAGTTCGCGCTCACCAGTAGCCGGAACCATGCCCTCAGCCAGCAGTCGCTCGTTCTCTTCCAGCAGTGTCGTGTATTCCACCTGCTCACCCTTGATCAGGGTAGAGTCGCCGCTGGAGGAAATGACCACCTTACGCAGCATCTGGCGAACAATCACCTCGATGTGCTTATCGTTGATCTTCACACCCTGCAGACGATAAACCTCCTGGATCTCGTTGACGATGTACTTGGCCAACTCCTCGATACCCTTGAGGCGGAGAATATCGTGCGGGCTGGGCGGTCCTTCAGAAACCACTTCACCCTTCTCAACGAATTCACCCTCAAACACACTCATGTTACGCCACTTGGGAATCAACGCTTCATAGTGATCGGAACCATCGGCCAACAGCTTGCCGTCGGTAGGAGTGATAACCAAACGACGCTTGCCTTTGGTTTCCTTACCGAAAGACACGGTGCCTGAGATCTCTGCCAGGATGGCAGGTTCTTTCGGCTTACGCGCTTCGAACAGGTCGGCAACACGCGGCAGACCACCGGTAATGTCCCGAGTCTTGGAACCTTCCTGTGGAATACGGGCAATGACCGAGCCCGCGCCGATGTTGGCGCCATCTTCCATTGACACCATCGCGTGGGGCGGCAGGAAGTAATGTGCGGGGACATTGGTACCCGCAAGACAAAGCTCTTCACCCTTGTCGTCCACAAGCGTTACCGCTGGGCGGATGTCCTTACCGGCCGCGGGGCGCTCAGCAGCATCCATTACGGAGATAGAAGACAAGCCAGTCAGTTCGTCCGTCTGGCGCTTAATGGTAATGCCCTCTTCCATACCGCTGAACTTAGCAGTACCGGCCACCTCGGTGATGATCGGGTGAGTGTGGGGATCCCAATTAGCGACAATAGCACCGGCGGTAATATCGTCGTTGTCCTTGACCTTCAACACCGCGCCGTATGGCAGCTTGTAACGCTCACGCTCACGACCGCGAATATCCAGTACAGAAAGTTCGCCGGAGCGACTTACCGCTACCAGGTTACCGTCTGAGTTCTCAACCGTCTTGAGGTTATGGATACGCACTGTACCGTCGTTCATTACCTGAATGTTGTCCTGGGCAGTCGCCCGGGAAGCAGCACCACCGATGTGGAAGGTACGCATGGTCAACTGGGTACCGGGTTCACCGATAGACTGAGCAGCGACAACGCCGACAGCCTCACCCATATTGATGCGATGACCACGGGCCAGGTCACGACCGTAACAAGCGGCACAAATACCGTGACGAGTCTCACAAGTAATCGGTGAGCGAACTTCGAATTCATCGATGCTCATTTCTTCCAGACGCTTAATCCACAGCTCGTCCAGCATAGTGCCGGCAGTCACCGCAATTTCGTCTTCAGAACCGGGCTTCATCACGTCACGAGCAACGATACGACCCAGCACCCTGTCACCCAGGGATTCAATGATGTCGCCACCATCGATAACCGGTGTCATCAACAGACCCTGGTCGGTGCCACAATCGACTTCAGTCACAACCAGATCCTGGGCCACATCAACCAGACGACGTGTCAGGTAACCGGAGTTCGCTGTTTTCAGTGCGGTATCGGCAAGACCCTTACGAGCACCGTGAGTCGAGATGAAGTACTGCAGTACGTTCAAGCCTTCACGGAAGTTGGCCACGATGGGCGTCTCAATGATGGAGCCGTCTGGCTTGGCCATCAGACCACGCATACCCGCCAACTGACGAATCTGTGCAGGGGAACCACGAGCACCGGAGTCCGCGTAGATATATACCGAGTTGAAAGAAGCCTGCTGCTCTTCTTCGCCATCGCGGTTGATCACGGTCTCTTTAGACAGGCCTTCCATCATCGACTTGGAAACCAGGTCATTAGCGCGTGACCAGATATCGATCACCTTATTATACTTCTCACCCTGGGTTACCAGACCGGCCGCATACTGCTCCTCGATCTCAAGCACCTCGGCTTCGGCGCTCTCAATGAGGCCAGCTTTTTCAGCGGGAATCTCAAAGTCGTTAACACCAATTGAGGAGCCAGAGCGAGTTGAGTACTCGTAGCCGGTGTACATCAGGCGGTCTGCAAAAATAACCGTAGCCTTGAGGCCAACAGCGCGGTAGCACTGGTTAATAATGCGGGAAATGGACTTCTTGGCCATGTCCTGGTTGACCATATCAAAGGCAATACCCTTGGGTACAATCTCCCACAACAGGGCGCGGCCGACAGTAGTGTCCGCGATAAAGGTACGATCGATTGGATCACCTTCATCCTGAACCACAACCTCGTTAATACGAACCTTCACTCGTGCCTGCAAGTGCACATGACCGGCAACGAATGCGCGGTGCACTTCAGAGATGTTCGCGAAACGAGTGCCCTCTCCCTTGGCGTTAATACGCTCACGGGTCATGTAGTACAGGCCCAGGACCACGTCCTGTGACGGCACGATAATGGGCTCACCGTTGGCGGGCGAGAGAATATTGTTGGTAGACATCATCAACGCACGAGCTTCCAACTGCGCTTCAATAGTCAGCGGCACGTGTACCGCCATCTGGTCGCCGTCAAAGTCAGCGTTGTAGGCCGCACAAACCAGCGGGTGCAATTGAATCGCTTTACCTTCAATCAGTACGGGCTCAAACGCCTGAATACCAAGACGGTGCAAGGTAGGCGCTCGGTTCAACAGTACCGGGTGCTCGCGAATGACTTCAGCGAGGATATCCCATACTTCTGGCGGTTCACGCTCAACCATTTTCTTGGCGGCTTTAATCGTAGTCGCAAGACCACGGGCTTCCAGCTTGCCAAAAATAAACGGCTTGAACAGTTCCAATGCCATCTTCTTGGGCAGTCCACACTGGTGCAGACGTAAGGTTGGTCCTACCACGATCACCGAGCGACCAGAGTAGTCCACACGCTTACCCAACAGGTTCTGACGGAAACGACCTTGCTTACCCTTGATCATGTCGGCCAGTGACTTCAGTGGACGCTTGTTGGAGCCGGTGATCGCACGACCGCGACGGCCGTTATCAAGCAGCGCGTCCACAGATTCCTGCAGCATACGCTTTTCGTTGCGCACGATAATGTCCGGCGCGTTCAGGTCCAATAGGCGCTTGAGGCGGTTATTTCTATTAATCACCCTGCGATACAGGTCGTTCAGATCGGAAGTTGCGAAACGACCGCCGTCCAGAGGTACCAGTGGGCGCAAATCCGGTGGCAGCACGGGCAATGCGTTAAGCACCATCCACTCTGGCTTGTTACCAGACTTAGCGAAAGCTTCCATCAGCTTCAGGCGTTTGGACAACTTCTTGATCTTGGTCTCGGAATTGGTAGCGGGAATCTCTTCACGCAACTGGGCAACTTCCTGCTCCAGGTCCAATTGAATCATAAGATCCTGAACAGCTTCTGCACCCATCTTGGCCGTGAATTCGTCGCCAAACTCTTCCATGGACTCGTAGTACTGCTCATCAGACAGCAACTGGCCCTGTTCCAGGGTAGTCATACCCGGGTCGGTTACCACGTAGCTCTCAAAATACAGTACGCGCTCAATGTCACGTAGCGTCATGTCCAGCAGCAGACCGATACGAGACGGCAGGGACTTCAGGA
This sequence comes from marine gamma proteobacterium HTCC2148, assembly GCA_000156295.1. Classification (GTDB taxonomy): domain Bacteria; phylum Pseudomonadota; class Gammaproteobacteria; order Pseudomonadales; family Halieaceae; genus Halioglobus; species Halioglobus marinus. The sequence continues at coordinate 9,608 of DS999244.1, read as the reverse complement.
ACCAGATGTGAGCCACAGGGCTCGCCAGCTCAATGTGTCCCATGCGCTCTCGGCGTACTTTCGCCAAAGCTACTTCTACGCCACACTTCTCGCAAATCACACCGCGGTGCTTCAGGCGCTTGTACTTGCCACACAGACATTCGTAGTCTTTTACCGGGCCAAAAATCTTGGCGCAGAACAAACCGTCCCGTTCCGGTTTAAAGGTACGGTAATTAATAGTCTCGGGCTTCTTCACTTCACCAAAAGACCAGGAACGAATCATTTCAGGAGACGCCAGACCAATACGAATGGCGTCAAACTCGTCGTTGTGTCCCTGGGACTTCAGTAGATTAAGTAAGTCTTTCAAAGTATTTCCTCCGCAAATTCGTTGGTTAGTTACTCGCTCTCAAGCTCGATATCGATACCGAGAGAGCGTATTTCCTTAACCAACACATTGAAGGACTCGGGCATGCCCGGCTCCATGCGATGATCGCCATCAACAATGTTCTTGTACATCTTGGTCCGACCTGCCACGTCATCAGATTTCACCGTCAGCATTTCCTGCAAGGTGTAAGCTGCGCCGTAAGCTTCCAGTGCCCACACTTCCATCTCACCGAAGCGCTGGCCACCGAACTGCGCCTTACCACCCAGCGGTTGCTGAGTGACCAGGCTGTAGGAACCGGTAGAACGAGCGTGCATCTTATCGTCCACCAGGTGGTTCAGCTTGAGCATGTACATGTAACCAACCGTGACCGGGCGATCGAATGATTCACCGGAACGGCCGTCATACAAAGTGAACTGACCGCTTTCAGGCAAGTCAGCCAATTCCAGCAAGTCCTTGATCTGTGATTCTGCTGCACCGTCGAATACCGGCGTTGCCATAGGAACGCCGCCGCGAAGGTTCTCTGCCAGATCCATGACTTCTTTGTCGGACAGGGACTTGAGGTCCTCCACTCGACCAGCGCCATTGTTGTAGATTGCTTCAAGGAACTTGCGCACCTCTGCAACCTTCTTCTGCTCTTCAATCATGACGTTGATCTTGTCACCAAGACCCTTGGCAGCCATACCCAGGTGAGTTTCAAGAATCTGACCCACGTTCATCCGCGAGGGCACGCCCAGCGGGTTCAGGACGATGTCCACGGGCTCGCCGTTTTCATCGTAGGGCATGTCTTCAACAGGCATGATTACCGAGATAACACCCTTGTTACCGTGACGTCCGGCCATCTTGTCGCCAGGCTGGATGCGACGCTTGATCGCCAGATAAACCTTGACGATTTTGAGTACACCGGGAGCCAGGTCATCGCCAGACTGCAGCTTGCCTTTCTTGATTTCGAAGCGCTCTTCCAGCAGCGTATTTTGCTCTTCCAACTGACGCTGGGCAGAAGCCAAAGCTTCGTTCAGTTCTTTCTCAGACAGCTTGAGTTTGAACCACAGTTCACGCTCCAGTTCGCTAAGCACCTTGTCGGTTAGCTTAGTGCCCTTGGTCAGGCCAGCGCCGGATACAACGCTCTTGTTCTTGATCAGGTTGGACAGACGGGCAAACGTGGCCTCTTCAAAGATACGATACTCTTCTTTGAGATCCTTGCGGTAGTCGTCCAGCTGGCTCTTCTCGATCTGTTGGGCACGCTGGTCTTTTTCGAGACCGTCGCGGGTGAATACCTGCACGTCGATAACAGTACCCTTGGTGCTGGATGGCACACGCAGGGAGGTGTCTTTAACGTCGGAGGCCTTCTCACCGAAAATTGCACGCAACAGCTTTTCTTCCGGAGTCAGTTGGGTCTCGCCCTTGGGCGTCACCTTACCGACCAGAATATCGCCGGCGTCAACTTCAGCGCCAATGTACACGATGCCAGACTCATCCAGCTTGGACAGAGCGCTCTCACCAACATTGGGAATATCAGAGGAAATTTCTTCCGACCCCAGCTTGGTGTCACGCGCAATACAGGTCAGTTCCTGAATATGGATCGTTGTAAAGCGGTCTTCTTTCACCACTCGCTCGGATACCAGGATGGAATCCTCAAAGTTGTAGCCATTCCAGGGCATGAACGCAATGCGCATGTTCTGACCCAACGCCAGTTCGCCCATATCAATAGACGGGCCATCGGCAAGAATGTCGCCTCGGGATACCGCGTCGCCCTGTTTAACAATAGGACGCTGGTTGATACAGGTGTTCTGGTTTGAACGGGTGTACTTGGTCAGGTTGTAGATATCAACCGGAGCCTCGTCTACGCCTACGTCTTTATCATTGACGCGAACCACGATGCGACTAGCGTCAACTGAATCAATCACACCGGGACGGTTAGCGACCACACAAACACCGGAGTCAGAAGCTACATAGCGCTCCATGCCAGTACCAACCAGCGGCTTATCACTGGATAGCGTGGGTACGGCCTGACGCTGCATATTCGAACCCATCAGTGCCCGGTTCGCGTCATCGTGCTCGAGGAAGGGGATCAGGGCCGCAGCCACCGACACCACCTGCTTCGGTGACACGTCCATATAATTTACGTCTTCCGGTGCCTTCACGGTAAACTCGTTCAGGTAGCGAACAGCAATCAGTTCCTCGGTGAACTTCTTGTTCTTGTCCAGAGGAGAAGAAGCCTGGGCAATCACATTTTCAGCTTCGTTAATCGCAGACAGGAATTCAATGTCGTCGGTGACCTTACCGTTCACAACCTTGCGATAAGGACTTTCGAGGAAGCCATAGTCGTTGGTGCGAGCGTAAGTTGCCAGCGAGTTGATCAGGCCGATGTTCGGTCCTTCAGGTGTCTCAATAGGACATACACGACCGTAGTGGGTCGGGTGTACGTCACGGACTTCGAATCCAGCGCGCTCACGCGTCAGACCACCAGGGCCGAGAGCAGAAACGCGACGTTTGTGAGTCACTTCTGACAGCGGGTTGTTCTGATCCATAAACTGGGACAGCTGGCTGGAACCGAAGAACTCCTTAACTGCCGCAGACACTGGCTTGGCGTTAATCAGATCCTGGGGCATCAGGCCCTCAGACTCTGCCATGGACAGTCGTTCCTTGACGGCGCGCTCCACTCGGACCAAACCGACGCGGAACTGGTTTTCAGCCATTTCGCCCACAGAGCGAACGCGACGGTTACCCAGGTGATCGATGTCGTCGACAATGCCTTTACCGTTACGGATGTTGATCAGGGTCTTGAGGACCTCAACGATATCTTCTTTATCAAGAACACCACTGCCGGTCACTTCTTCGCGACCCAGGCGGCGGTTGAACTTCATTCGACCAACAGCTGACAAATCGTAGCGATCCGCAGAGAAGAACAGGTTCTGGAACAGGTTCTCAGCAGACTCCTTAGTCGGTGGCTCGCCAGGACGCATCATGCGGTAAATTTCTACCAATGCTTCCAGTTCGTTACGAGTAGTATCCTGACGCAAGGTGTCGGAGATGAATGGACCACAGTCCAGTTCGTTGGTGTACAGCGTCTGTACTTCCTTGACCCCGGCCTCTTCAAGCACGGCCAGTACTTCTTCAGAAAGCTCAGTATTACACTCGACCAAAACTTCGCCGGTCTTTTCGTCAACCAGGTTCTTGGCGAGCGCACGACCGTAAAGGTAGTCAGCCGGAATCTCAAGCTCCGTCACCTTGGCTTTTTCCAGCTCGCGAATGTGCCGCGCAGTAATACGGCGGCCTTCTTCGACAACTACTTTCTTGCCTACCTTGATATCAAAGGCAGCAACGTCCCCGCGCAGGCGCTCGGGGATCAGGGTCATAGTGAAATTGCCTTCACCCGCAGTGTGGAAGGTATTCACGTCGAAGAACATTTCCAGAATTTCTTCAGCCTGGTAGCCCAGTGCGCGCAGCAAAATAGTAGCCGGCAACTTACGGCGACGATCAATTCGCACGTAAACCATGTCCTTGGGGTCGAACTCAAAGTCTAACCAGGAGCCACGGTAGGGAATCACTCGGGCAGAATAGAGCAGCTTGCCGGAAGAGTGAGTTTTACCCTTGTCGTGATCGAAGAACACACCTGGCGAACGGTGCAACTGGGATACGATGACGCGTTCAGTACCGTTGATAACGAAGGTACCGTTTTCAGTCATCAGGGGAATCTCCCCCATGTAAACTTCCTGCTCTTTGATGTCCTTGATGGTCTTATTGGAAGACTCTTTATCGTAAATGATAAGACGAACCTTCACACGCAGGGCGCAGGAATAAGTGACACCACGCAGCTGACACTCATTAACGTCAAATACCGGAGTACCCAGAGCATAGTCCACGTATTCCAGAGCGGCGTTGCCGCTATAGCTGACGATCGGGAAAACCGACTTGAATGCAGCGTGTAAGCCATAGGCACCACGCTCATCAAGGGCAACCCCTTGCTGGGTGAATTTGCGGTATGAATCCAATTGGATCGCAAGCAGGTAAGGAACGTCCATTACCTTCGGCAACATGCCGAAATCTTTGCGAATGCGTTTTTTCTCAGTGTACGAGTATGCCATCGGTACTCCCCAGCGTATTTAAATCCAGCCCTACTTACAGGGCTCTTCAGACCGTAAACTACGGCCTCAAAATCTTGCTTGTTTCAAGCGGGAAAAGGCCGGTGGGGCAAATGCCTCACCAGCCTTGTCCGTGCCCGACAGTCACCCGTCGAACAAATGCTGAACTTACTTAAGTTCAGCTGCGCCGCCGGCTTCTTCCAGCTGCTTCTTAACGTCTTCGGCTTCTTCCTTGGTAGCGCCTTCCTTGATGGCGGAAGGAGCGCCGTCAACCAAACCTTTGGCTTCTTTCAAGCCCAGGCCAGTGACTGAACGTACTACCTTGATGACGTTGACCTTCTTCTCACCAGCAGAAGTCAGGATTACGTCAAACTCAGTCTGCTCTTCAGCAGCTGCGCCCGCGTCGCCGCCAGCGGCCGCAGGTGCGGCTGCAACTGCAGCAGCAGCGGTTACGCCGAATTTCTCTTCCATTGCTTCGATGAGCTCAACAACTTCCATTACGCTCATTTCTGCGATTGCATTCAAAATGTCTTCTTTTGACATGACTTGTATCTCCGTTAGCTGTAAAAACGTTGAAACCCTGGCTTACGCCGTGGCTTCCTTCTGATCGCGTACTGCTGCGAGTGTGCGAACCAGTTTTCCAGGTACTTCGTTCATTGTCTGAACCAGCTTGGTCGCCGGCGCTTGCATAACACTCATCAACATCGAGAGTGCCTGGTCACGCGTAGGCAACTTAGCCAAAACATCCAATTGTTCAGCACCCAGCATCTGGCCGCTTACCGCCAGTGCTTTAACTTCAAAGGCTTCATTATCTTTCGAGAAGTCCTTGAAGATTCGAGCCGCTGCGCCAGGATCTTCCATGGAAAATCCAAACAGGGAGGGACCAGCCAACGAGTCATTAACGCACTCGTATTCGGTACCTTCCAGGGCACGCTTGGCCAGGGTATTCCGCACTACACGGAGTGTTACCTGGTTTTCACGCGCATCTTTGCGCAGAGCTGTCATTCCATCCACGGTTACGCCACGTGCATCGGCGATAACCAGGGACATTGCACTGGTGGCAGTCTCGTTAACTTCAGCTACGATCGCTTTTTTGTCTTCGAGTCCAATTGCCACTGGAATTACTCCTGGATTGCTAAGTTAAGCAGTAACAAATCTATGCGACTGCTGCTTTTGCGTGGTGAACACGTTCACCATCTGCGTAGGTTTCGGCACCTGCCTCAATTAAACCGCTGTCAATCAACCGCCTCGACATTGGCACCTACGGTCTTTGATGGCCTTTAGTTTTCAGCTATACGGGCTTTGATACCCTTGCCTTGTCCAAAGACCTCAAAGTGGATCGGTTAACGCCTATTGGCACGCTCCGATCTACCGCTTTCCATCCGTGGAAAGCAATGAGAGCCCGCCCCTTGTGAGGGCGAGCCAACAATTACGACTCCAACGACCCTTGGTCGATGACTACACCTGGGCCCATCGTGGTGCTCAGGCTGATTTTCTTCATGTATATGCCCTTGGATGCAGCGGGCTTGGCCTTTCTCAGGTCTGCCAGTACTGCCTCAAGGTTGCCGCGAATGGAATCCAGATCGAAATCGATCTTGCCGATGCCGCCGTGGATAATGCCATTCTTGTCGGTTCGGTAACGTACCTGACCAGCCTTGGCGTTGTTAACTGCCGTCTCCACGTCAGGAGTCACAGTGCCAGTCTTGGGATTAGGCATCAGACCACGGGGGCCCAGTACCTGGCCCAACTGGCCAACAACACGCATGGCGTCGGGCGAGGCGATGACAACGTCAAAGTCCATCATGCCGCCCTTGATCTGCTCAGCGAGATCTTCCATACCCACCAGGTCAGCACCGGCGGCCTTGGCCTTCTCAGCTGCGTCACCCTGGGTGAATACCGCTACACGAACGTCAGAACCTGTGCCGTGAGGCAAGGTAGTGGCTCCACGCACAGCCTGGTCAGATTTACGTGCGTCAATGCCGAGATTTACTGCAACTTCCACAGTCTCGTTGAACTTGGCAGTAGCCAGTTCCTTGAGCATGCCTACCGCTTCGTCCAGCGGATAAGTCTTCTCGGGATTAACCTTCTCTTTAAATGCCTTTTGGCGCTTGCTCATCTTGGCCATCTTAGTTAACTCCCTCTGTGTCGATACCTGCAGAACGGGCACTACCAGCGATGGTACGCACAGCGGCGTCCATGTCAGCGGCAGTCAGGTCTGGCCACTTCTGGGTAGCTACTTCTTCCAACTGGGCACGGTTTACCTTGCCAACCTTATTAGTGTTGGGGGTGCCTGAACCCTTCTTGATCTTGGCTACTTTGCGCAGCAGCACAGACGCTGGAGGAGTCTTCTTGATGAAGGTGAAAGAGCGGTCGCTGTAAACAGTGATCACAACAGGAATCGGCAGCCCGGGCTCAGTGCCCTGGGTCTCGGCGTTAAACGCCTTACAGAATTCCATAATGTTCACACCATGCTGACCGAGGGCCGGGCCCACCGGGGGGCTCGGGTTGGCCTGACCAGCAGGCACCTGCAGCTTGATATAAGCTTCGACTTTCTTAGCCATGACTTTTCTCCTGGGTTCAAACGCTGTTTCGGCTTGCGCTTACTTCAGCTCCCCTATCAGGGCGACCGTGGTCGCCATTAACGCCGTCATCCCCACAAAAGCAGGGACAACATTTTCAGATCAAGCCTTCTCGACTTGACCAAATTCCAGTTCCACCGGAGTAGAACGACCGAAAATCAACACTGCCACATTCAGGCGGCTCTTTTCGTAGTTAACTTCCTCAACAACGCCATTAAAGTCGTTGAAGGGACCATCGATAACTCGCACCATTTCACCGGGCTCGAACAATGTCTTGGGACGAGGCGCTTCTACACCCTGTTCCACTCGCTGCAAAATGGCACTTGCCTCTGCTTCAGTGATTGGCGCTGGCGTGTCAGCCGTGCCACCAATAAAGCCCATTACCCTGGGCGTTTCCTTCACCAGGTGCCAAGAATCGTCACCCAATTCCATCTGAACCAGCACATAGCCGGGGAAGAATTTGCGCTCGCTGCGACGCTTTTGACCGCCTCGCATCTCCACTACTTCCTCGGTAGGCACCAACACCTCGCCGAAACGATCCTGCATACCATGCAACTCAATGCGTTCTTGCAGGGCAGTCGCGACTTTCTTTTCGTAACCCGAGTAGGCGTGAACTACATACCAACGCATTGCCATCGACTAACCCTTAATTCTCTGTCTTATCCAATTGCCAGCGAGACCAACCACCCCAGGAACGAATCGAGTCCCCAAAGCATCAACGCCACTAGCACTACAAAAACAACAACAATCATCGTGGTTTGAACAGTTTCCTGGCGAGAAGGCCAGACCACCTTTCTAATTTCAGTCCGGGAGCCTTTTACCAGCGTCCAGAAAGCGGCACCCTTCGCAGTTTGCAGCGCCACCAAACCAGCAACAGCACCCAGCGCAAGAATACCCAACACGCGATAAAGCAATGACTGGTCCGCGTACATGCTGTTACCGACTACCGCAGCGCCCACCAGGGCAAATACGACAAGCCACTTCAGTCCATCAAACCGACTTTCGGTTGTGTCCACACTCATTTATAAAACCCTTACCTCGCAAGAGAGCTCCTCGGTCGCACAAGCCACCGGGGAGCGAATCCCTGCAAATCTTTTGAAGACGTCACTCACTTTTCGAATGCCGCCCCTGCCATAAAATGGCAGGCCAGGAGGGAATCGAACCCCCAACCTGCGGTTTTGGAGACCGCTGCTCTGCCAATTGAGCTACTGGCCTAAATTTCTCGTCTAGACGACGAAGCCGAACTGCTGTTTCAGCGGTTCGGCTTATCGTTTTCGTCATTTCTGCCGGAGCGGAAAACCAGTGATCTCAAGTCACTGGACCCCCGCTTTCACGGGAGCGACTAGCGTCGATTACTCGATGATTTTAGCTACAACGCCAGCGCCAACGGTACGGCCACCTTCACGAATCGCGAAGCGCAGACCATCTTCCATGGCGATAGGAGCAATCAGCGTCGCTACCATCTGTACGTTGTCACCCGGCATTACCATCTCAACACCTTCAGGCAATTCACAAGCACCAGTTACGTCAGTCGTACGGAAGTAAAACTGCGGACGGTAGCCTTTGAAGAACGGCGTGTGACGACCACCTTCGTCCTTGGACAGAATATAAACTTCTGCTTCGAACTTGGTGTGTGGATTAACTGTACCCGGGTGAGCCAGAACCTGGCCACGCTCAACTTCTTCACGCTTGGTACCACGCAGAAGAACACCAACGTTCTCGCCTGCACGACCTTCGTCAAGCAGCTTGCGGAACATCTCAACACCCGTACAGGTTGTCTTCTGAGTTTCCTTGATACCGATGATCTCGATCTCTTCACCGACCTTGACGATGCCACGCTCAACACGACCCGTTACCACGGTGCCGCGACCAGAGATAGAGAATACGTCTTCAACCGGCATCAGGAAGGCACCGTCAATCGCTCGCTCAGGCTCAGGAATGTAAGAGTCCAGAGTCTCAACCAGAGTCTTAACCGCACTTGTACCCAGCTCGCCTTCATCTTCACCGTTAAGCGCCATCAGCGCCGAACCACAGATGATCGGAGTGTCGTCTCCAGGGAAATCGTACTGGTCAAGCAGCTCACGCAGCTCCATTTCAACCAGCTCTTTCATCTCTTCGTATTCTTCAGAGTCCGTACCGCCACAATCTTCAGCCAGCAGGTCTGCTTTGTTCAGGAATACAACGATGTAAGGTACACCAACCTGGCGAGACAGTAGGATGTGCTCGCGAGTCTGGGGCATGGGGCCGTCTGTAGCACCACAAACCAGGATAGCGCCGTCCATCTGGGCAGCACCGGTAATCATGTTCTTAACGTAGTCAGCGTGTCCGGGGCAATCTACGTGAGCATAGTGACGAACAGGCGAATCGTACTCAACGTGGGAAGTCGCGATGGTGATACCACGCTCACGCTCTTCCGGCGCATTGTCGATGCCGTCAAAGGCAACCATTTCGCCACCCCAGACTTCCGCGCATACGCGTGTCAGGGCTGCTGTCAGGGTAGTTTTACCGTGGTCAACGTGACCGATGGTACCCACATTTACGTGGGGCTTAGTACGTTCGAATGTTTCTTTTGCCATTACGACA
>DS999245.1 GCA_000156295.1 marine gamma proteobacterium HTCC2148 | reverse complement strand
GCGGATACGATCCAGGAAGCCAACATCCGCGATGCCAGCGATGTGGCGGTGCTGACACCTTCACTCAATATCAATACCAATATCAGTCCCTTCAGCGCCCGCATGACCATACGCGGCATCGGTACGGCAGGCTCCACCTTCCTTGAGCCGTCTGTTGGTACCTTTGTCGATGGTGTCTATCTCAATCGCACTGGCCTCGCTGTGTCTGACCTGGTGGATATCGAGCGCATCGAGGTACTGCAGGGACCCCAGGGGACGCTCTATGGCAAGAACACCAACGCCGGAGCCATTAGCATCACCACCAAGAGGCCCAATTTCGAAGAGACCGAGGGCCACCTGGAAGCCACTGCCGGCAACTATTCCATGCAGCGGGTCACCGGCTCTCTGTCTGGCCCAATAGCAAATACCTTCGCCTACCGCGTGGCGGGTAGTTACCACGAACGCAACGGCTATCTTGAGAATCTCGCAGGCCCTGACCTCAATGATGCCGATGAATGGAACGTAGTTGGTAAGCTGCAATGGGAACCGAATGACGAACTGTCTGTTTTGCTCAAGGCCAGCCGCGTAGAGCGGGACATGAATTGCTGTTCGCCTGATTCCGTTCACGATCCGATCGCAGACCAGGCGATAATCGCGCGCGGGCAGGCGCCCCTGGGTAATGACCCCTATGATCACGTGACCTCTCAGAATATCCCAAGCCCGTTCGAGCAAGAGTCCACGGCAGCTTCAGTGCACATTGATTATGACGCCGGCTGGGGCACCATCGAATCGATCTCGGCCTGGGATGATTACGACCTCGAATCTTCCCAAGAGGCCAGCCGATCGGTACTCGATCTAACCTTCCTGAGCCAACCCCAGTCGGGCGACAGCTTCTCCCAGGAGCTGCGATTCAGCAACAGTACCGATAATATTGATTACATGGCGGGCCTCTATTACTTCACGCAAGAGACCAGTGAATTTGAAGGCAAGGGCAAGATAAGCGCCGAAATCGGCTCTGACATAAGTATCGGGGGACTGATCTTTGGTGCACAGTTGCCGTTGATCGTTGCGGCGGGAGATTATGGGATCCAGGACAGCCTCTTTGAAACCGAAACCATGGCCCTATTCGGCCGCGCTACCTGGCATATAGGCGACAATTGGCACCTCACGGGCGGCCTGCGATGGAGCGACGAAGAGAAAGACGCGGACCTGTTTGTCGATGTAGAATCTACTGCAATCACCGCCCAGAACCCGGAAAATATCCCGCCGCCGATCCTTGCCCTGCTGGCTCAAAATGGTATCTTTCCACCCTTTTCACTGCTGTCGTCAGCACGCCCGGAGATCGACGATTCCTTTGACCGCAGCAGCGACAATGTCGATTGGCTAGCCAGCGTCAGTTACGACCTCAGCATCGACACCCTATTATTCGCGAGCGCCTCTACAGGCACCAAGTCGGGTGGTTTCAATGGCGTTGCCGGCGACCCCGAGGACCGGGAATTTGATGATGAGAACACCACCAGCTATGAGTTAGGCATTAAAACAACCCTGCTGGATTCACGGCTGCGAATCAATTCCACGCTCTTCTTAACCGAAATCGAAGATATGCAAACCAATCAGCAGGCAAGCAGCGGCTTAGGCCAGTTCACCTCCAATCAGGGTAAGGCAGAAGTGGCGGGGCTGGATTTTCAACTGGATGCCCTGCCTATGCCTAATCTGACTGTGACTCTGGGCCTGCAGTACCTGGACAAGTATGAGTTTACCGCAGGGCCCGACAAGGGACTGAACCTGGCTTATGCAGCCGAGCTCAGCGGTAACCTGGGCGCGACCCTTGTCTTTCCACTGGCGGACGGGGGCGTCTACCTGCGTGGCGACTACAGCTACATGGGTGATCACCTGACCAATACAGCCCCTGCCGCTCAACTGGAAGCCAAGGATGAGCAGGATCGCCAAAACCTCAACATGGTCCTGGGCTGGCGCAACGACAACTGGAATGTCAGCCTATGGGGCAAGAACCTCACTGACGAGGAGTATGCAGTCCAGACCCTGGTCCCTTACCCCATCTCTAATATGGATGCCTACTTCCTGGCGCCGCCCAAAACCTACGGCGCGACACTGCGCTACGACTTCTAGCAGGACTTCAGGACGGGCAACTCTTGCGTTGCCCGTCACATTTCAAGTTGGCAGGGAATCTACCGCACTGATCGCAGCAGACAAATGACTGGTGTCGTTAAAGCGCCTGACACTTAAGCGACCCTGATAAGCAATCAGATGACTGATAGATCCGTTATCGGCACCGACAAATGCGAAGGGCTCAGAGTTGGTCGCTTGTGACAATACGCTGCCAATAACGCCGCCATGAACAACAACCATAACCACCTGGTCCGGGTGTTTTTCAATGATGCTATTGAGACCCCGCGCGACCCGCGCGTCCAACTCGGCATTGGTCTCTCCGCCTGGAATTTTCCCCCATTCCTGCTGTTCGCGCATCTCAATAATTTTCGGATGATTCTGGTGGGCCTTTATTCGAAAGAGCCCGCCTTCCCAATCACCCAGATGAACTTCACGTAAGTCCGCCACCACCTTAGGCGTCATGCCCTTACGCGCGCACAGTGGAGCAGCTGTTTCATGAGTTCGGCGAAGATTGGTCACGTATACCGCATCAATAACGTGATCAGCGAGACGCTGGCTTAACTTTTCTGCCTGCTCGCGTCCTGTTTGAGCCAGCTCTGGGTCGCCTTGACCATTGACCAGCGGAAAGGGCTGACCTTCAGTGGCAGCCCTGGATTCGCCATGGCGTATTAGTAGTATCTCTGTCGCGCCCACTGGCCTGACAAATTTTTGCTGACGGTAGCTTTTAGTTTCACTCATGCCGATACCTTAGCGCATCAACCCCCAGGCTGTGAACTGAACAGCTCCATACTTTACTGAGCGAGGTATTAGCTATACCTTTTCTAAGGAGATCAAACCAGATGATTAAGGAACATTGTGAACAAAGCACCCGGCTCGATAATCGACTTTGACGGATCGCCCTGCCGACGCGGTGGTGATAGCCTAAAATGGAACCGCTACGCCAGTGAACACAAAGAGGTGATCGCCGCTTGGGTCGCCGATACCGATTTCCTCACGCCGGGGCCTGTGATCGATGCTGTTCGCGCACGGCTAGAAGGTAGGCCATTGGGCTATTGCGACCTTCCCCTTGAGCTTGTTGAAGTATTTTTGCAACGCATGCAACGCCTTTATAATTGGCAGATTGAACCCTCTTCTATCGTGCCTTTATCGGGCGTTGTACCGGGCCTATTCGGCGCGGCGCGCACAGCAAGCGGGCCGGGGGATGGGGTGATAGCCCAGAGTCCAAACTACCACCACTTCTTTGGTGCTGCTCAGCTCTCTGAACGTCACCTGTTGAAACTGGATAACCACATTGTCTGCGGACAGTGGCAGATGGATTTTGATCAGCTAGAGGAAATCGCTGCGGCCGGCGCCAAAAGCCTACTGCTTTGCAATCCGCACAATCCGGTGGGCCGAATACTAACGCGCAAAGAACTGGAAACGATTGCTGATACCTGCTTACGCAACAACCTGATGATTTGTTCGGACGAAATTCATGCGGAAATTATTCTGGATGAAAGCAAGTCGCATATTCCTATCGCTACTCTCTCCCCCGAGGTAGCGGATAAGACAATTACATTGCTGTCACCTAGCAAGGCGTTCAATTTACCCGGCATCGGCGGATTCGCTTTCGCCGTTATTCCCAACTCTGAACTGCGCGAGGATTTCAAAGCGAAAATTCATGGCATTGCCACTGAGCCCGGCTCGTTGGCTTATGCTGCGGGTCTAGCTGCCTATCGCGATTGTGACGGCTGGTTAGCGCAGCAACTGAACTATTTGCGCGAGAATCGCGACCTCCTAGAGGCAAAGGTAGCGGCCACAGCCGGTTTGTCCATGACTCATGTGGAGGCCACTTTTCTTGCCTGGATTGACGTGTCGGAGTTGGCACTGGAAAGCCCATTTGAGCATTTTCTTGCACATGGCTTGGCCTTGTCTGATGGCGCACCCATGGGCGACCCCAACTACCAGCGATTAAACTTTGGTTGCACTCGCGCCACGCTGCAAGAAATACTGAAGCGCATTGATACAGCAGTTGCAGCTGCCTGATATCAGCACCAGGGCATCACACGATGGACATTTATCAACTTAGAAAAACAGCCCGATTGTTGGATAGTCGATATTCGCGTAGTCCAGCACAACCTCTCGATGAGCAATCTTGTAACTGCTGTCCACACGGCGCAAGGTGTCTCGGCGCTGCCCCGCATAGAGGTAGTTGTCATTACCGGGGCGGGCGTAGTGCATATGGAAATTACTGATGACGCTTAATACGTTGTCCTCGTCAGCAAGGATTTCAACGTTGCTCACCAGTCGCCGCGTGCGAGCGGGAGGGTTTTCCGACCAGGAATTCATCTTGTATGCCCGCTCTACGCGGATCATCATTTGCAGGTAGCCTTCTTCGCGGATAGGGCAACCTTCCGATTCCGCACCCTCAAGCTCACGCTCTATGCTGATCATATCTTCATTTCCGCGGTCGCGATTATTGACCATCACGTTAACCCGGGAAGGCACAATATAGCGCAGGTCTTCGCTGACGAGCTCAAACCATTGCTGATACTGACGACTGTCAAGCAGGCGGGCTTCAAGATAATAAAATTGCTCCACCGATAACTGTAGTTGGGGCGTTAAACAGAATTCGCTCATACTATTTTTCCACCGCTAACAGTGCATCCCGCCAGCGGGTGAAAAATGCGCGGGCATAGTGTTCATTCGCTGTAACATCAACCATGCCGGGCAGGTCGGGGTGCGGCCTCTCTTCGTTTAGTCCCAGGCCATAAAAGTAGGGTCTGTCGTCGGCGAAATCAAAATTACTGCCTCTGAACTGCTGTGACCAAACTTCCGAATCCTCTTGTTCAAGAATTCCACCCGGACCAAACAAGGAGGTGTAGTTAGTGCGTAAAGTTTTCTTGATCTCTTCCGGCGCGTCTGCAGGCACTACCGACCAACTCCAGTACTCTACTTTTCCCGGGCCCCTGGGATGCGACACCTTGAAGGAAGCGTTCGACCAAAGAAAAGACAGGTTAGGATAAACACCGTAAGTCAGACCTTTCATTCGTGCGCGCAATGCGCCAACACGCTCTTCAGCTTTTGCCTGCGTGGCTCGCAAGTAATCGTGAACCTCAGGGCCGCCCAGAATAGATCCGGGAGCCTCCATACCCCAAGCCACGTCGTCGATGGGAGCATTTTCAGGCATCAAGCGAAAGGTCGCACCGTGGCCCGCCTCTGTCACTGCGCTAAGGCCATAGTCAATGATCTCCTGATTAGCCTCCGGAGGTATTACTGCGGCATGTAGAAAGGGGCCGTGATTAACATCCCCCAGTTGGTTCTCCATGGGCAACTTCCAGTTCGCCTCGATCACCCAGCGATGGGGCGCACCGACAAACTCTATTCCACCCTCGAAACGGTCCAGAAAAGCCTCCAGGTAGTAGCGTTGATCACCTAGGTAGTCTTCCAATGGAATAATGTTTTTATCGAAACTACCAAAATAAAAACCGCGCCAGCTTTCGAGGCGAGGCACCTGCTTCAAACCCAGCAGGCTCTTATCCGGTCGCGATTTAAGTTCGCGTTCCTGGGGGATGGTGACCAGTTCGCCCTCAACCGTATAAGACCAATTATGATAAGGGCAGACAAAGCGCTTGGTATTACCGTGATCGGCACGGCACACCGGTAAGCCGCGATGGGTGCAACTATTGATTGATGCATAAACCTCATTATCGCTGCCGCGGGCCAGAATTATAGGAGTTTCGCACATGTAGGCCTGCACAAAGTCGCCCCGCTCCTTAATCTGGCTATCATGACCAAGAAACAACCAGGCCTTACCAAATATGCCCTTCTTCTCAAGCTCATATACGTCCCTGTCAGTCCAGCAGCGACGGCTGACCAGGGTGGCATCATCGTTCACCAGCTCACAAACGTTAACTAGCACGGCTGGACTCTCCTTGATTTCCTACAAACGGTAATTTTTCTGCCAGCACAAAAATTATCGTCGTTAATTTAAATTTCAAACTCTGCTAACAGCTGCTCCACGCTGGACATAGGCTGTCGCCGCTTTACTGCCCAACGAAGGCTATTCAAATGGTTAAAAAGCGCCATCGCTGATCTTTACCAAACCGCCCATAATTCCCACATAGGCCGTGCCATCGGGACCAATTGAGATCGAGCCGTAATGATTATTGAACAACCAACCCGTGCCCGTGAGTACCTTGTATACCAGCGCGCCCGTGTGAACATTCACTGCCGTGAAGTACCAGGCGTGCAAATCTGCAGGGTTAGATTCATCGCGTGTGTAAAGATAAATCAGTCCGTTGGCTTCAGAAACTTTCGGAACCGCTGACGGCGACGTTATCGCCAGATTCTCCCACACGGTTTCACAACCACTGCCGTCTGCAAGAATGTCAACTCTGGCGAGCCCAGGCTCTGATGTCGGCACATTTCTGGGGCCATAGTAGCCGAAATTATTTTCTGCGATGAGTGAACGTCCTACCGACGCCAAAGAATTCTCAGTAGTGCCCTTATCAGCTGGAAAGATTCCATGCTTGCAGACCACTGTCCCGTCATCTTGATCATAGACCATGATGTTCACACGGCCATCGGCGTTATCAGTAATCGCTACGTAATCTCGCCCCACCAAGGTGGGAGTGGTGCCCGAACCGAAACCCATGGTGCCCTCTTTGGCTGCACTGCCACGGTCATATGCTCGCCGCCATTGGGTGACCAACTCACCTTCATCACTGCGCCGAAAACTATACATGGCGTGACTGGACACTACGAATACGCCCTTCTCACCAACAGCGAGAGCGTTATCGACGCCTTCCTGCTCGCCATCGATATTTAGCGACACAGCAGCACCGTCTTCGCCATCGGAACCGACCATGCCAACAACACCTGCTCGCGTGACAAACCAGTAGTTACCCTGCCAGTCGGGCACCACATCGATTATCCGATGAGGTCTGGTGCCAGCAGAATCCAGTACATTGGCCAGAGGAATGCTTTCTTGCAGCGACCATTGATAATCGCCGCTCTCCTGCGTCAACTCCCACAACTGAATCGCCATTTCGTTGGTGGCCAGCAGCACCCTATCCTGACTATCCAGATGGAAGTAAACGCCACCGCTAAATTTCTGACCTATCGGCAGCCAGCGCGTAATGACCTGCCTGGCAAGAATTTCCAGAGTCTCTGGGTCGCGAGCCACCAGCGTTACGCCAAAGGGCGTGACGCAAGTACCGATCATTTGCCCACTGCTGTTAAATGTCTGGGCGACGCAACTACCGAGCAAGCGGTGAAATTGCAAGGTACTAATCTTCGGATTTATCCCCAAGGGGCCGGCCCATGTATAACTGTCACTTTGAGCTGCATCGTTATGCATACTGTTCAAGCCTGCCGGAGCAAGGAAGGGATGTTGAAACCGGTTCGACGCTTCTGTTACCGGATTTGCGCTTGCTGGGACACCTATGTAAGCGGGCACGTCAATCGCACCAGAAGGCGTCGGTCTGGCAGGATCTGATTCCAGGTAAGTCCAGCCCAGGGCACACAGGCCCAGCAATAAAATGAATAGAGTAATAACAGTCTTCATACCGGCATGCTCTCTAACTCCACGAGCGGGAGAAACTCAGCCCTCTAATTAGTTATGAGGCTCTAACAATTGTCTTGCACAGGTCCCCGGCAGCTTCCTGCGGCAACAGGAACCAGCGCAGTCGCTCTCCTGCCTCGGTTAATTGCAGTTCATACTTGTTTTCCTGCCGATCGACTCTGGTCAACTCGGCCTTAGCCTGATCACAAATATCCTGCAGTGTGGGCAGGGTGTCAATCGACGCTGTTTTAGAATACACGAACTCGGCGAAACGCCAATCTTCAAGACTACTCACTAAGCCCATTGCTTGTCCCTGAAATTGCCAAACGCCGGATTTATCATTGAACTGATAATAAGGCAGCAAGCGCCAGCCATGCTCAGCCACCAACTCTATGGCTCTTAACAAAAACTCAAACTCTTGCTCCCCAATAAAGTAGTTAAAATTGAGTCGCACCCAACCCGGTCGGAGCACTATGGCACCGTTTTGGATTTCTGTCTCAATATCGCGACTGTAATTCATATCCATACCCAGCAAGCTGTGGCCATAGGGTCCAGCACAGGAGCAACCTCCGCGGACTTGAATACCGAACAAATCATTGAGCAATGATACGACGAACCCGTAGTGGAGGTCTCTGTGGCCGTGCCGAAAGCGCAACGACATAATCGACAGGCGAGGAGCGGTGTCTCCGCCCAGAATTTCAATATTGGAAACGGCATTAAACCTTTTAATAGCACGCTCGACAAAGCTTTGCTCGCGACGCTCTATTTCATCGGTCCCCACTTCCTGTTGCAGTTTGAACACCAGGCCCGCGCGAATTGACTCAATAATCGCAGGGGTTCCACCCTCTTCCCGGCGCTCATGATCTTCGATGTAAAGATGATCTTCGGGCGTTACATACATCACAGTACCGCCACCAACGACAGTGGGAACGCTATTACCGAGTACGTTCTTTTTAACCACCAGCACACCGGGTGTGCCTGGGCCACCAACAAATTTGTGCGGTGAGATAAAGACAGCATCCAAAGGAGTCTCACCCTGCATATCGATACCGACATAAGGTGCTGCCGCGGCATAATCCCAAAAGGCCAGCGCGTCATAACGCTTCAATATTTGCGTGACTTTCTCGACGTCGCTTTTTATTCCGGTCACATTAGAAGCTGCCGAAAAGCTACCAATGCGCAGGGGTCGCTCCGCGTGAGCCTGCAGTTGCGATTCCAACTCAGCTGTATCAATTTGCCCACAGTCAGTGAGCGGTATAGACACTACATCCGCAATGGACTCGCGCCAGGGTAGTTCATTGGAGTGATGCTCGTAGGGACCAATAAATATGACCGGGCGCTGGTCGCTGGGAATCTGCGACTCCAGTTGGTAGCGGTCTGATAAATCACGAGGTAGACGTAAATTGAGAATATCAATAATTTTGTTGATAGCAGCGGTGGCGCCGGGGCCACAAAAAATAACCTGATCATCCGCGCTGCCGTTTACGGCACTGCGAATTTGCTGCCTGGCCTGCTCACGCAATGCGGTGGTCTGCGCTCCGGTAAACGAAGTCTCTGTATGGGTGTTCGCATACCAGGGCAATACTTGCTCGCGGATATAATCCTCGATAAAGGCGAGGCCGCGTCCGGAAGCGGTGTAGTCTGCGTATACCAGCGGTTTTTCACCAAAGGGAGTGTTAAAGCGCTGCTGGGAACCAATAACGGCTTCGCGAATTTTTTCAATCAGTTGATTCATGCTTATGACACCTCATTCAATGACAGGATAATAGGCCATTCCGGATGAAACATTGTTTCTATTTGTAGTTATATATTGTCTTTTATCGTAAAATTATTTCGAATATGTTATTATTTTCGAAACTTTTTCCCGTTATTTAGTAAAATACCGGATCAACTATAAAAATGAATGCGACCGACAAAAAGATTTTGCGCCACATGCAGCGCGACGCCACACTGTCTGTGGCCGATCTTGCAGAATTAGCTGACATATCCAAATCGGCCTGCTGGCGGCGCATTCAAAAGCTCGAACAACAGGGCGTCATCCGTAACCGCGTCACCCTTTTGGACCCGACTGCGGTAGATCTTTCCCTGACCGTTTTCATCGCAATCAAGACTAACCAACATAATCAGTCATGGGTGCGCCAGTTCACCAAGGTCACACAAAGTATTCCTGGCGTTCTGGAGGTGCACCGTATGGGGGGCGACGTGGATTATCTGATAAAGGCCGTTGTCAAAGACATGCCTGACTATGACGCCCTCTATCAGGCATTGATCAAAGCCGACCTTTTTGATGTCAGTGCCAGCTTCGTCATGGAAGCGCTTAAGCAGACCACAGAGTTACCGCTATAGCGCACTGAGTACTCATTGCGTTAACACTCTGACATTGCAGCCCTCAGTTTATAGAGGGCAGTTGATACCGATCAAACTTTTCACGCACTTTGATCACGTCTAAATCACGCTTGCCGTTCAACCTCTTCAATAGCAGGTCAAATTTTTTGTATCTCGCATAAACCAATCCGTTACGCTCACCCCGGTGGAACTCTGCCTTGGCAGCAACTTCTGCAATTTCACTATCAACATAGGCAAGCGGAATAGTGAACCGCCCCTCTGACAGTCCAAGTTCTGCCTTACCCTTCAAATCTTTTACTGTCATCAGCTTGGACACCCAGCGCGGTGGATCGCCTCGATTGTCAAACATGGCCACCAATGGCCTGGTGTCACTCACACTCAGGTCCGCTTTCGCAGAAAATTTTAAAGGCTTTTGAAAGACGCCCTCGGCCTCGGTCAACTCAAGCAACGCGGACCAATAGTCGCCGTCAAAACTCTCATGCTCCCCGTCGACAGTCACCTTGTCCATAAGCAAGCTTGAGCCACTGATATCTGCCCTGAACTCTAGCGGCATACCCCCTTTAATATTAATATCAGCCGCCAGGTCAGCCTCAAAATTCTGGTCATCCAGCGTCACCTTAACATCGCTGGAGTCGAGCTTTATCGATCCTTTCATATCTGTTGCACCCAGGAATACATCTGCATCAAGGTTCGCCGAACCTCCCGAAAAACTAAAGGGCATGTCAGGCGGCAGATAATAATTCAGCACCGACATATTCAGCACCGATGCGTCCTTTACCAGCAGATTAAGCGCGCTGCTCTTACGGCGCTCAATGGCCCTTTCATCGCTAAGCAGCTCTTTGATACTCATACCCGGGTCGAGAGCAATAAGGTTTGACCCACGATATTGCAGGTTAAGGCTATCCCCCTGCAGAAAAGCTTCACTTTCTCCCAGGCGAGAGACCACCAGGGAATCGTAATTGATGTCCAAACCCATTGGCTTGTCGGCGTCGTCTGGAGTGTGAACAGCAATCACCCCCCGACCCGAAACATCCAATTCCCGAATAACCACATTCAGGTCTTCAGTGGTTGCGCTAAAATCTGTACCGGCACGCATGTAACCTTCACTCGCAACGAGACGGCCTTTGACCCGCCCCGCCCCACTGATTACTACATTTCCCAGATTAGCAGTGAACAGGTTGATAAAGCCCAAACTACCTACTGTCAGATCCAACTGTGTATCGACATGAGCAAAGGGCAGCATTTGCAGCCCCTTGTTCTCACGAGGCACAAACGGTGCAAAACCCAGTTTTCCATTTACATCGCCACCTTTGAAGAGCTCGGTGTCGCTGTTAACGTAAGCGGGCCCTAATCTCAGGTTAATGTCCCTGGCGTCAAGGCTAAAAGGTCCACCTCTGGTCTCAATATTTAAGTCCGCTATAGCAGTACCGGCGCCGCTGCCCTTGATGTTGAATATCCAGAAACTGTGTTGTCCGCTAGCGCGCATATCGCGTAGCCGCACCTTCCAGGGGCGCTTCTTCTTGAGCACTGACGTATCAACTGGAACAATGTCTCTACCGGTGATAGATGGAAAATAAGCCAGTTTATCGCTGTAATTGCGATCGGGCTTAAGGCGAGGACGTTGGCGATAATCAACGTCTTCGGCTCGAATCCCCGACACATGCACAACTTTGAAAATCAGCGGCAGCAGGGCAATCGAGCCAGCGCCAGAGCTTGCCTGTAACTCCCACTGCTGAGAGCGGCTCTGCCCGTTTACCGAAATACCCCGCGCGTGCACGCGAAACGGATAAAAACTCCAGGCGCTCTCCCACGAGACATGGAACTTTGCAGGGCGAATCATGTTCACCAAATCCTGAGTCAGGCTCAGCTGCAGCGCACTGTTAATAATGAGCAGGTAAGCCAATTCAACAGTAACAGCCACTTTTACGACTCGCCTAACGACTTTCTTAATTTTGACCAATGCGCTTTCCCCTTATCAACCGCGATCAGTGTGCAGCCCGAGGCTATTTTTCATAGTTTATTCAAAAAGTTCGAAACATCCGCCACTCCAGAGGAACTTTACAATCTCAGAAAACGACTGCTTTCCTTTCGACCATACACGAGGCGAGCCCATCTATACTTAAAAGAACGTGAGGCTCAGAACTCTAATCGTTATTAAACTAATTTAAATCGGTGCTAACAATTTCACGTTGATTAAACGCGCAATTTGCTACTCAACTTGAGTAACTGACCGAGCTCTCCATTGGCTAAGCGGCCCGCCTCTACGGTTTGCACCATGGCAAGACGCCCAGGGGGCGTACTTTGTCGGGCCTGGGATAATTCCCAACGCAATTGAGCCAGCAACCAGAATTCTGCAGGGTACTTTCCCTCGGTGGCCCGCTCTAGCAGCAAGGCCATTTTTGGTGTGATGCCCCGCTTACCCTTCACCAGTTCGTTCACCGGCTGGGGCTGATTAAACCCTAATTGACGGGCCAGCATGGACTGCGACAATTCGCCGGGTACCAGAATGAGAGGGTCAAGCAAAGAGCCTGGATGCGGAATGAAGCCGTTACTCACGGGGTTGTCTCAGCTTCGCTAGCAGTGGACTGCCCCAAAAGCGTTTTGTAGCCGCCGATAAAAGAACCCAGATCGGTTGCAGAGTGCGGCATCCACACGACATTCTGGTTGCTTGCCATCTGGTCGAGAGTTTCCATATAGCGAAGGCCGATTAAATAATCACCGGTATCACCCCCCAACGCTTCCTGCACCCGCAGCAGCTTTGATTTTTCTGCATTTGCCAACAATTCAATCGCCTGCGCCTGGCCCTCCGCCTCGCGAATTTGCGCCTCACGTTCGCCATCGGCTTCAGCAATTCGTGCATCTCTCTCGCCCTCAGCCCTCAATACAGCAGCGCTTTTAAAACCCTCCGCTTCTGTCACTCTTGCGCGGCGCTCTCGCTCGGCCTTCATTTGCTGTTCCATTGACGCCAGTACATCCTGAGGCGGTGTGATGTCCTGAACCTCCACCCGATTCACCTTGACGCCCCAGGCCTGAGCTGCACTGTCGATGGTTTCAACCAGGCTGGCATTAATTGTCTCTCGCGAAGTTAAGGTGTCATCAAGGTCCATTTCACCAATCACATTACGCAGAGTTGTCTGAGTAAGGGTTTCGAGGGCGATTGGTAGATTGGAGATTTCATAGACGGCCTTTTGCGGATTGATAATTTGAAAATAAACAACCGCGTCGACCTGAATTCCCACGTTATCGCGAGTAATTACAGATTGGCTGGGAAAATCATATACCTGCTCACGCAAATCCAGATTGGTGATCTGGGAAACCATATAAAACTTCTGGCCTCCTTCCTTTACGGTAACGCGCCAGGGAACGCTGCGAGGCTTGTCAACTACCGGGATAATAATGTTCAGCCCGGCATTCAGTTGACCGCGAAACTTACCAAGCCGCTCTATCATTACGGCGCTCTGCTCCGGAACGATACGAATGCCTTTAACGAGCAGGGTGATAATAAACACCCCAATGGTCGCTATCACTATCATTAGTGCTTCAGTCATATTCCCTACTCCTGATTAATGGTTAATTCGCTTGACTACCAACACGGTGGATTTAACCTCGATGATCTCTGCTTCATCACCTTCCATGAGATCATCATCTGATTGCACCGACCACAGGGTGTCGCGAAAATGTGTTTGCATGCCGCCGCCGAGATCAGGGCTATCACTGATGACAACGCGCTTGCCAATCATAGCGTTAACCCCAAAAGGTGAGGGCTTATCATCCATAAAAGTGCGCACAGCGAGCGGCCGGATACCGAAGAAAAACAACAGCGATGCCACCGAAAATGCGAGCATGGCCCAACCCAAACTGTCGCTAGCAAAGTGGGCGAAGCCAGCAACAAACGCAGCAATACCAAGACCGGCCAAAACAAAGCCCGGAACAAATATCTCTGCGGTTAACAACACCGCTCCGAGGATCAGCCAAAGATGCCAAAACTCCAGTCCAATGGACCCCATAAATTCCTCACGCTTGCATATTACTCGTGTAAGCATTATCCGATATTTTTTCCAAAAAATCAATCAATCGCACATATAACAGAAGCACAGCTAACAATAGAATTTAAGGTTAAGCCTGGAGAGTCAGCGCTCGAGCGTAGACACATGAATCCACATTACCACCACTCAAAACCACCCCCAGCTTTTTATCTCGATAGCGATCACACTGCTGCAGAAGCGCAGCCAACGCAGCTGCGCCCGCTCCTTCTGCGACGTTATGGGTATCGTGAAAAAAACAACTCATGGCCTGGAGCACTTCTTCGTCGCTCACAGCCACGATTTCGGCAACATTACCTGACATCATCTGCAACGCCTCAGCATTAGGTACACGCACGGCCATCCCATCTGCCAGCGTATTAGCTGAATCAGTATTGACACAGTGTCCCGCTGCCAACGACTTTTGATAACAGCGCGCCTCTGTCGATACCACGCCGATGATCTCGGTGCTTAATTGCAGGGCGTTACGCGCACTGATCATTCCGCAAATACCAGAACCCAGACCAATAGGCACGTAAACGCGCTCCAACGTCGGATTTGACCTTAAAAATTCAAGGGCATAGCTAGCGACACCTGCAACGAGATCTAGATGAAACGATGGCATACGATGCAAGTTGCGCTTTTTAGCCAGCCTGGCTGCATGCGCCGCGGATTCATCGAAATCCCGACCGTGGACCACCAACTCGCACCCCAGGGCTTCCATCGCGCTATTCTTACTAGCGCTATTACCGTGGGGCACCACCACAACAGCGGGAATTCCACTGCGCGCGGCGGCCAGGGCAACGCTCTGACCGTGATTACCACGAGTCGCTGTTACAACACCGGGGCAATTAGGGTCCCGTTGCTCCAGGCGATTCATATAGACTAGCCCGCCGCGAACCTTGAACGCGCCGGTAGGATTATGATTTTCGTGTTTTACCCACACTTCATTACCGCAGCGGGCACTGAGCAGAGGCCAGTTAATTTGAGGTGTAGGCGACAGCACCTGATAGGCGATGTCAGCGGCCGACTCCAGGTCAGCCAGGGAAAGCGCTTGCAACTCAGGTGTCCTGTGCCAACTGTTCAGCAGTTTCCTGATACGCCCTGCAGTCAGGCGTGGCTACTTTTTGCTCATCCTGAAAATCCTCACAGCTCAGCGCAGCCATGCTGCGCATACAATCCACAGCGGGACCGTGCAGTGGATGATCTGACGGAACTTCCTGCACGC
Organism: marine gamma proteobacterium HTCC2148; assembly: GCA_000156295.1. Taxonomy (GTDB): domain Bacteria; phylum Pseudomonadota; class Gammaproteobacteria; order Pseudomonadales; family Halieaceae; genus Halioglobus; species Halioglobus marinus. Next base: position 14,268 of record DS999245.1, on the reverse strand, counting down.
CTGCCCTCATAGTGTCACACACGCTTTCTAGCATGGGTTCCATCATTTGCTTAAGCTCAGGCGTTAAATCAGCCTCTGCAATTTGCGCTATTGAGCAGGCCTTCACCTTTTCACAAAGATCAAAGGCGGCGCTGTCCAGATCGCCGGCGACCACATTACCGACAACGAAGAAAAGCAACCCACTTAACGCCAGTTTGTTTCTCACTTTCGTAAACATCATTTTCCCCTAATGCGCCTCTGAATTTAACACAAATAACGCCAGTACAGGCAGACTCTAAGCAACGGCGCCATCCAAAGCAAAGTTTACCTCATGAGCCTTCAGCTCCTGTCGACACTGACTACAGCGAACCTGAGCCTTAAGCTCCTGGCCACAATCGTCATGCATGACAATCATCGGTGGACCGAGGGCATTCGGAGCGCACCATAGATCCCCCCAACGCAACAAGGCAAGAAACCACGGAAGCAAGTCCTTGCCCTTGGGCGTCAGCTGGTAGGAATAACGCACAGGCTTTTGCTGATAAGCGACTTGCTCAAAAACCCCTTCTCTTACGAGGAATCTGAGCCGGTCCGAAAGAATATTTGTCGCCACAGGCAGCTCACTGTGAAACTCCTCAAAGCGAGTCAACCCATGCAAGGCCAAAGCGATGACATTCGCCGTCCAACGATCACCCACAAGATTGATCAAATTTTTATACAGCGCATGCTGCGATGGAACGCTGGCGGCTGCGATAGACGAGCGACGACGCACCTTCTTTCCTCTCACATCAATAGCCGCACCAGGACCTGGCTTGTAAGCCACGTTGGAGAACGCCACTTCTCCATCACAACTTGCGCACTCTATGATTGGCTGAAACGTCTCGCCACAAAGCATATGGGTTAACTCAACCCTGTCCAGTTCAGTATTCTGAAACCAGTTTCTCTCCCAGCGGATGGCCATTAACGCGCAGTCATAAAGACCTATTGTTTTACAAGTCAACTGATAAACAGGCCGCTTGTTCCCGCGGCTCGTTTCGCGCCTTAGGCAATCAACTCCCTGCAGCCATTTGAGGCGATTCGAGAGAACGCCCCTGGACACACCCATTGCCTTCATCATTTCGTTAAACGTATTAATACCCCAAAACACTTCCTGGATAATTAGCAGGCACCACTTATCGCCAATTTGGTCCAGGGCCCGGTTAATGGAACTGGCCTTGGTGATCAATTCACTCATTCAAAACAAACCTTCAATTTGACCCCGCTCGTTGACGTAAATATTATTCGCCGCAGGCGTCCGAGGCAATCCCGGCATGCGCATGATATCGCCACAAACAACGACTAAAAACTCTGCCCCGGCAGCAAGCTTCAGCTCTCGAACCTTCACCGAGTGATTGGACGGAGCCCCCATTAGCAGCGGGTCAGTGGAAAAACTGTATTGCGTTTTCGCCATACAAACAGGGAAGTGCCCATAGCCCTCCTCCTGAAACTGGCGAAACTGATCCCTGACTTTTTTGTCCGCCTGCAGGTCGTCGGCTCCATATATCTCACGCGCCACAGTCCGCGCCTTGTCCCATAAGCTGACATCGTCATCGTATAAGGTATGGAACTGGGCAGTTCCTGCATCAGCCAAATCTGCTACCGCCTCAGCAAGATCCGTAGCCCCAGCGCCACCATCGGCCCAATGCGTGCAAAGATGAGCTTGCAAGCCACATGAATCCACATAAGCTTTCACCGCCTGAATTTCGGCGTCTGTATCAGTGGTAAAGTGATTGATAGCAACGGTGACGGGGACCCCGAACCGCCCCACGTTGCGAATGTGACGACCCAGGTTCTGCAGTCCTTTTTCTAATGCACCTAGATCCTCTGTAGCCAGTTGGTCTTTACTAACCCCTCCATGCATTTTAAGAGCACGAATCGTCGCCACAATGACTACCGTATCGGGACGCAGCCCGGACTTACGGCATTTAATATTGAAGAACTTCTCTGCACCCAGATCAGCACCAAAGCCGGCTTCCGTCACTACATAGTCGGACAGCTTAAGTGCCGACTTGGTGGCGATGACGGAATTGCAGCCGTGAGCAATATTGGCAAACGGACCACCATGAATGAAGGCAGGAGTATTTTCCAGGCTCTGCACCAGATTAGGTGCAAGGGCATCGCGCAGTAGCGCAGTCATCGCTCCGGACGCATTCACCTGATCGGCGGTAACTGGCTTCAGCTCGCCCCTCGTATAACCGATCACAATGCGCCCCAGGCGCTGCTGCAAATCCTCCAAACTATTCGCCAGGCAAAATATCGCCATGACTTCTGAAGCCACCGTAATATCAAATCCACTCTGCATGGGAAAGCCATTGCCCGGGGCGCCACAGCCTGTAATTACCTCTCTGAGTTGACGGTCATTAATGTCGACCACTCGGGGCCAGGTAATCCGACGCAAGTCAATACGAAGCTCATTAGACCAGTGAATGTAGTTATCAACCATGGCAGACAGCAAATTGTGCGCCGCTCCAATAGCATGCATATCACCCGTGAAATGCAGGTTGATATCTTCCATAGGCACCACCTGCGAGTAACCGCCACCCGCCGCACCACCCTTCATGCCAAAGCAGGGACCCAAACTAGGTTCGCGTAAACACACAGATGAATTCCGGCCAGTGCGTTTGAGCGCATCTGCCAATCCAATGCTGGTCGTGGTTTTACCCTCACCTGCCGGGGTAGGGCTAATGGCAGTCACAAGAATCAACTTACCGTCGGGCTTATCGGACAAGGAGTCCAGATAACCCAGGTTTACCTTGGCTTTGCTATGACCATAAGGCACGAGTTCCTCGTGGGGTATATTCAACTCCTTCGCGACCTCAACAATGGGTCGCATGGAAGCTTCTCTCGCTATTTCAATATCGGACTTCATGGCTATCCTCGAGCTATTAATTATTAGTTACTGCTTTAGTCACTGTGAACTTTTTCACAGTTCGCGCTTCATCCATTGACCCGCTACCACTGCAGGCGCAGTATAGCTCGGCGCCTGCGGGCACAAAGGGTATTTTTAGCATTTGTTGCGACCCATATTTAAGAAATTGCGACATCATTTTTTTCAAGAGCGAGACTCATGATCACTCTGCACCAGACATCAATCAGTAAGCGCGACGCTATGTATAGCGTCGCAGCTGTATGTCTATGGACACGCAAGGTGATTTTAGGAAGCACTTGAGATAATCAAGATTTAGATAAAGGCCTCCGAGAACACTGATTCCGGGGGCCTTTTTTATTTCCTAACAAAAAGCACTTCCGGTTCAAGGTTCTCCTACTAAGGATAGAACCGTGAAAAGGTCACTGGAAAACAACATCAGAGCAATTTACCTGCTGGGATTCTTCACCGGATTTTTAGTAGTGGTGCCCGTATTCGTACCTCTTTTGCAGGGCTACGGACTTTCCATGAGCCAGGTAATGCAAACCCAGGCACTTTTCGCACTCACCATTGCACTCTGTGAGGTGCCCTCCGGTTACATCGCAGACATATGGGGACGACGTAACGCTATTCTGGTTGGCAGTGCGTGCAACGCGTTGGGGTTCTTCTCCCTTTTATGGGCCGATAGCTTCGTCGATTTCCTGATCTACGAGTTTATTCTGGGTGTGGGATTCAGCCTGATATCCGGTGCAGATCTAGCACTGCTTTACGATACTGAGGTATACCTCCGCGAACGCGGAATTCGCGGCGGCCCGGGAGCAAGCAAATCTCTCAGCCGACTGATCTCTGTTGAAGCGGCGGCGTCGGGTGCTGCGGGAATAGCAGCGAGCTTACTGCTGCTTTGGTCCATGGACGGCGTGGTCATCGTGCAGGCATTCACCGGCTTCGCGCCGTTCCTGCTGGCACTGCTGTTAATCGAAGCACCGCGTCCAAAAGCCGAAAAAGAACTGAACGGCCATAGCGACAACGCTCGCAGAATCGTCGATTTATTACTGTTCGGCAAGCCCGTAGTGTTCTGGACGGCTTTTGCAATAACAGTATTTGGGTTACTGGCGGTGTATGTGTTCTGGATTTACCAGAAGTACTGGGAACTGCAGGGTGTACCGCTGGAATACTTCGGATACATTTGGGCAGCCTTTGCTCTGACAGTCAGCCTGTCCGCTCGCTTCAGTGACGCGCTGGAGCAGCGACTGGGCTATCGGCAGGTAATGGTGCTGATTGCCATTCTTGCGCTGACCGGGTTATTAGGCATGGCTTTGGGAGCAGGCTGGCTGGGTGTGATCTTTGGACTGACCATTCAGATTTCCCGGGGACTCTCCATGAGTCTCTTTTATGAGGCGTTAAACCAGAGAGTACCTGGCGAGTTCCGCGCAACCGTCAATTCGCTGGTGAGCCTTGGCGTGCGATCCACATTTATTGTGACCGGACCACTGCTTGGAATAGCCCTGGATACACAGGGCATGCAGGCAACGCTAATGGGCTTGCTGGCGATCTTCACTCCATTAATGGGGTTGGTTTTGGTTCCACTGGTGGTTCGTATTCGCCGGGAAAAAGCCGAGGAAGCCCTGCAAGCCTCGACGCAAGCTGCCGCCTGTTAAAGGGCGGTATTTTTTTTAAAAGAGAAATCAATGACAACGTTGTCTATGACTCGATATCCAGTTAGGATAGTCGCTATGAAACCGACTATTAAAGATGTGGCAAAACTCGCTGGCGTCTCTTTCAAAACTGTATCTCGAGTCATCAACCGAGAGCCATCAGTGGGTGAAGCGCTGCAAGCGAAAGTGTGGGCAGCAATCGAGGAGCTCAACTACCAGCCCAACCTGTCGGCCAGACAACTGCGCGGCTCCCCCAGCTTTCTTGCCTTCATTTATGACAACCCTAACAGTCACTATGTGATAGAAATGCAACATGGCATTCTCGAAGAGTGCAAGCGTCAGGGCTTTGAACTTCTCATCCACCCAGCCGACTCTGTCGATGGTGCATATATGGAAGAGCTTCGCAGCCTGATTAGCAATGGTCATATAGCCGGCCTGATTCTTACACCTCCATTTTCAGAGTCAAAAGAACTCATTGAGACGCTGGACGACCGAGACATACGTCACGTTCGGATTCTCTCTGGCGATATGGAATCCGATAGTCCTGGCCCCTGCGTTTTAATTGATGACTACCGCGCGGCCTACGAAATCACCCGCTACCTGGTGGGCCTGGGGCACAGGGACATTGCCTTTCTGGCAGGCAGCCACGAGCACGACACATCCAGCGAAAATCGCCAGCGAGGCTACCACGCCGCACTGACGGATGCCGATATTAAGCCGCAGGCATCTTTAATCGTACCCGGGGAATATACATTCAACTCAGGTAGCGAGAGAACCTCAACGCTTCTCGGTCAACAACAGCCGCCCACTGCAATCTTCGCATGCAATGACGAGATCGCCTCCGGTGCGCTGTTTGCTGCACGCATAAAGCAGGTAGCAGTTCCGCAACAGCTCTCTATTGTTGGCTTCGAGGACAGTCCATTCTCACGCCAAAGTTGGCCCAAGCTGACCACAGCACATCAACCCAATAGCGAAATTGCCGCCAACGCTGCAAGAATTCTTATCGAAAGCATCCGTTCTTCACGCCAGGGCAATACCGACAAGGACCCCGCCAGAATGGGCTTTCAACCAGAGATAGTGGTTAGAGACTCCACATGCCCGGCCGCGACATGAGCAGCGCTGTTTCGGCGGGGCACGTGTTCGATGGAAAAATCTGGCTGGACAACTACGGCCTGTTACTAGACGGCGGAAACATTCAGGCACTCCTCCCCCGGGCAGACATCCCCAGAGACATCCCCCACAATAATCTGGGCGACTTGAGCCTGGCCCCCGGATTGATCGACATTCAGGTCAACGGAGGCGGAGGGGTCATGCTGAACAACAATCCCTCTGCGGAGGGCGTAGCTTGCATGGCGCAAGCTCACCGCCAGTTCGGCACTACCGGGCTCGCTCCCACTGTGATAAGTGATACCCCAGAGGTCCAGCGTGCGGCAGCGACAGCCGTCGCCCAGGCTCGGGAGGCTGGCGAAATGAGTGTGCTGGCACTGCATATTGAGGGCCCTCATTTTGAGCCGCAACGACGCGGCACCCACAAGGCGGAAATGATTCGTCCCATTTCTGACAGTGACTTGTCCTGGCTGGCTAGCTTGCAAGACTTCCCGGTTATTGTGACGCTCGCTCCCGAGCATACCGCTCCCGGACAGATCCACGCACTGGCCGCTGCTGGCTTAATAGTCTGTGCCGGACATACCAATGCCACCTATGAGCAGATACAGACTTCGATTGACGAGGGCCTGCGTGGCTTCACACATCTGTTCAACGCCATGAGCCCGCTAGAAGCGCGTGCGCCGGGCACGGTTGGGGCCGCTCTTGAGAGCGACTCGACCTGGGCTGGAATCATCGCCGATGGACACCACGTTCATCCGACCAGCATTCGGCTTGCACATCGCACCAAGGCCCCGGGTAAACTTCTATTGGTCAGCGATGCAATGTCCACGGTCGGCGGACCTGCACACTTCGAAATCTATGGCGAGCAAATCAGCGCAAAAAATGGCCGCCTGGTCAACGCCGAGGGTAAGTTGGCGGGCAGCGCTATCGCTCTTATTGATGCGGTGCGCATCGCGCACGAGGAGGCCGGGATAGCACTGGGGGAATGCCTGCGTATGGCTTCACTTTATCCCGCCACTTTCCTGGGTATGGATGAGCAACTGGGACGGCTGCAGCCGGGGTATCGTGCAGATATGCTTGCCTTTGATAAAAAGTACTGCGTGAGTGACACCTGGGTTGCAGGGCAACACCAGCGCTGCGCCTGAAGAGAGAAACAACTACCCATGAAGGTTGTAATACAGGATGATGCGCCCGCTGTCGCCCGTTATGGCGCTGACATATTCCGCGAACAGCTACAAAAACAGCCGGCCTCGGTATTCGGCTTGGCAACCGGCTCGACACCACTGAGCCTTTACCGGGAGCTGATCAACAGTACCCGGCGGGGAGAAATTTCTTTCTCCCAAGTGCGCAGCTTCAATCTCGACGAGTACATGGATCTGGCACCGCAGCACCCCCAGAGCTATAGAGCGTTCATGGACCGGGAGTTTTTTAACCAGATCGATATCGACACAGCGAACACCATGGTTCCACCGGGTGATGCGGCCAATCCGCTGACTGCCTGCAGCGAATATGAAAATGCCATTGCGGCGGCTGGCGGCATCGACATTCAGTTGCTGGGTATCGGTCGCAACGGCCATATCGGCTTTAATGAACCCACCTCCTGCCTGGCATCGCGGACCCGGGTGAAAACCCTGACGCGGCAAACTATCGACGATAACGCCCGGTTCTTCGACGCAGGCGAGTTCCAGCCACAACTGTCTATTACCATGGGTATAGGCACAATTATGGAGGCGAAGTTAGTCATGCTGCTAGCGACAGGCAAGAGTAAAGCCAACGCCATAAAGGACATGGTGGAAGGACCGGTATCAGCATGGTGTCCTGCATCGGCTTTGCAGATGCACCCGTCTACTGTCGTCATCGTCGATGAGGAAGCGGCCAGCGAACTCAGCGATCCGGAATTTTTTAAACACATCGAGCAGCAGAACCAGGCTCTGTTAGCCCGACTCAAATCACAGCGCTACCCGTCATAGCACTGGATTGCGAAACGCACCGCACCCTCATCAGGCTGGCCTAGCGCAGGAACAACGCGCGCAACAATCTCCGGGCGCATCCAGGCCTGTAGCCTCTCGCCCAGCCCGCCTAACAGACAGAGCCTGCCCTCGCTCGTTCCCAGAAGTTTCTCGGCCATATCGCTGAGGTAAGCCGCTCCCTCACGCACGATTTCCAATGCCACGGGATCACCACGCTGGGCACACTCAAGCACCAGCGGAGCCAGCGCCCCATAATCCCTGGAAGAAGCTCCAACCATGGCGTCAACAATGCCCAGGCCAGAGGCAGCCAGTTGCGACTCCAAAGCCCGGGATAACGCAGTTTCAGGGGCGAGACCATCATCAGCCTGTAACACAGCTTTCACCGCTTCAAGGCCAAGCCACGCACCACTGCCCTTGTCACCAAAGGGAAAGCCATGGCCTCCATAGCTGATTTCATTGATAGTGCTATAACCCACTGAACCAGTGCCGGCAACGATAACAGCACCGTCAGCAGCCCCATGGGCAGCGAGACATGCGATGTGAATATCCGTTCCCACATAGAACTTTGCGAACGGGTGATCCCACTCCTCTGTCTCGCGGGCAACTCTGGGAATATTCGCTCCAGCGAGACCAGCGCCCACCACCAGATTTTTGATATCTGTGTCGGGCAGGTGCGCTGAAGCCAAGGCTCGCTGGGCTGATTCCACGATAGAGCGGCGAGCCTGCCGCTGGTCCTGGAACACATTTGCAGGGCCGGCAACACCTTCGCCAAAAAATTTACCGGTACCATCGGCCAATCGTGCTTTGCACTTACTGCCGCCACCATCGATACCCAGGAACATGGGTCCCGGCATTTTTTTTTCTGTCTCTTCGGTCATCATTCGGCTCTGCATTTTTACGTCAACGTTGCATTTTTCGGGCAACTATGACAACGTTGTCATATTAACCATAAGGAAGAAAGACAACGTTGTCAATTATTCACTCCCATGCCCTGCCGCTGACTCTGACGCTGACCTGTGAAGGCAATACCAGCGCGCTTGAACTCAACTTGGAAAACACCCTGGGCCGGGGCATCGCGAACTGGTGTCTCCACCTTGACTTGCAGCGGGATGTCACCGCCGGGACTGCCACTCAACTATCCCGCGTAGGCAGCCACCTGCAACTGCAGCCCGCTGATGCACGGGAACTTCCGGCAGGCGCATCCTGCACCCTGCAACTGCGTGGCGAATCCAAACTACTGCAGCGGCTCAGCGATCTGCCTAGCGGCTGTTTTGTGAGCTTCGGTGACCATACCGTGCCGGTTCAACTGACCAGCCACAACCTTGCGACAGCACCGGCGAACACTGACGAAAAAAATATTTATTGCTACTCCGGGAGTGAAGCGCCTGTGTTACCGCTGCCCCTTGATATGACAGAGGCCAAGGGAACCCGACCCTGGCCGGAAACGCTCACGGCTTCGGCCGTTGTGGATGCCCTCCCGGCCGTAGACTGGCTACAGCGTATGCTGGGACGAGGCTGGCGACCAAGCGAAGACAAGGCCAAAGCTGAACTGCTATGCGACCTGGACTCCAGCCTGGGTGAAGAAGCCTATCGGCTGGACATAAACCATTATCAGGTATCCTTGGTCGCATCGACACAGACCGGCTTCAACCGCGGCGCGGCAACGCTGCTGCAAATACTGGAGAACGACCCAGAGCGACGCACGCTTCCCTGCCTACAAATAAACGATGCTCCCCGCTATGCTTTTCGCGGACTCATGCTGGACTGCGCGCGACATTACCATAGTGTAGAGACTATCCTTGATCTGCTTGACTTGATGGCACTATACAAGCTCAACCACTTTCACTGGCATCTCACTGACGACGAAGCTTGGCGACTGGAGATTCAGGCATTCCCGGAGTTGACGCACATCGGGGCCTGGCGCGGCCATCTTGAAACCCTGCCGCCACAATTGGGCAGCGGCCCCGATCGATATGGCGGTTATTACAACCGAGAAGATGTTGGCCGTGTTGTCGAGTATGCAGCTCAGTTAGGAATCACAGTGATACCGGAGATTGATATTCCAGGCCACTGCAGGGCCTGTATTCAATCGTTGCCGGAACTGTTGCAGGAAGCCGGTGACAATTCCCGCTATGTATCAGTACAATTTTTTAGCGACAATGTGCTAAACCCCGGACTTCCCGGCACCTACCATTTTCTCGAAAAGGTGCTTGAGGAGGTCTGCGAAATTTTTCCTGGTCCCTATATCCATCTGGGCGCAGATGAAGTGCCAGAGGGCGCATGGGCAGGTTCGCCCGCCAGTCGTAAGTTGATGCAACAGGAAGGATATACCGACCCGAGGGAACTGCAGGGTCATTTGCTGCAACACGCTCAGCAACTTCTGGCCGCCCGCAACAAACGCATGATCGGATGGGAAGAAGCTGTTCAAGATGACAAGCTGTCACCCGACACCCCTATATGCGCCTGGACCGGAGACAAGGCAGTTATCGAGCTGCATTCTTCCGGCTTTCCCGTCGTTAGCTGCCCTGCCTCGCGGGCCTACCTGGACATCGCCTGGAGCGATGATCCGAACGAACCGGGATTACACTGGGCGGGTACAGCAAATCTTCAAACGTGGTATGAGCAACCACCCTTCCCGACAGAGATAAAAGATGGACTCGGCGTACAGGCAAACCTTTGGAGCGAATTGATCACCAACCGGCAGCAGCTGGAATATATGTTGTTCCCCCGGGTTCTCGCCACAGCTGAGTGGGGCTGGTCCAGTAACGCAGGTAACGACTGGCCGGACTTCCGCGGCCGGGTCGAAGCGCAGCTGGACTCCCTGCGCCGCCGCGGCATATCACCCAGACCTCTGGGTCCTAAAGACTGAAACTCAGTGGTCGGCGTCGATCTGCCCCATGCCTCTGATCACCAGAACCAGGCAAACAACACACAGCGCGAGTAGCCCCAAGCCCAGCCAGGTTTGCAAACGCAGCATGTAACCAACACCAAACATGCCTGCGTAGATCGATACACCCGCCAAGGCAAAGTATTTAAGCGACTGTACAAAGCTGCGCTCAGGTGCGAAGCCTTCGGCATAATTTTTCCACAAACCCATGGGCCGAGTTCGCCTGACAAATTCGCGAAGCAAGCCAGGGTCAACAGGCGCTGTGGCAAATGTTGCCGTCACCGAGGCCAACGCGGCAACCAGTGATATCCAACAGATGACATGAATCGCATGATTGGCCATGAAGGCGGGAAAAATAGACATCTGGCCAGCTGGATAAAGGCCCTGTTGGCCAACAACATAGTTGGCCAGAGCCAGAGAAAAACCTGTCAGCATGCCAGCAATCTCAGTCCAGGCATTGGCCCGCCACCACAGCCATCGCATGAGGTGAGGCAGCCCCAGACCTGCCATCATGCCGCCATAAAGCTCCCACATGGAGCCAATATTTTTTACGGTGCTAGCCACAACAATCGCCATCACAGCAATCAGCAGTGTGGCCAAACGACTCACGCGGGTGAGCTGTTTTTCTGATGCCTGTTGGTTAATAAAGCGCGCATAGAAGTCATTGGCCAGGTAAGAAGCACCCCAGTTAATGTGAGTAGAAACGGTCGACATGAATGCAGCCATTAACGAAGCGAGCATCAAACCCATAAGGCCCGCTGGCAAAAGCTCGCGGATAAGCGCCGGATAGCCGCGCTCACGGTCTTCCACAAAAACCTCTTGCCCCGTCGCATCAAACTCACGGTACAAGAGCGTGTATTCAGGAATAGAACACTGGTAGCGATTGTCCAGACACTCGCGCATGGGTTCGGTGCAGGCCGCCTCAACCTGCAGACACTGGGTAAATTGCGCTGCTGCAAGGTCTACGTCAGGCCGGGGAAATATCACCAGAGCCGCTACACCGGCTATGGCCCAAGGCCAGGAGCGGAGCATAAAGTTGGCGAAGCTGTACCACAGCGCTCCCTTCTCTGCTTCGCCTCCATCTTTAGCAGTATAAAGCCGCTGGGCCATGAAACCAGAGCCATCCACCGTGCCGCTGGACCACCACATCACCCCCAAAGTAAGAACGAACGCTGAGAAAGGAATACCCAGCGAGCCTACAATTCCTTCACCAAAATCAGGGACAAAAGCGGCTATCCGCTCATGAGTTAAATAGGGGTCACCGGCAAGACTCACGGCGGATCCATCTGCAGGATAGAGTTGCGCAAGGCCGCCCCACATCGCCTCCAGACCACCCAGGTGAGAGACAGCGAGTACTGTGAGCAGGACTGACATACCCATCGCCAGGACAAACTGTACAAGGTCAGTGATGATCACTGCGCGCATACCACCCAAAGCAGAATAAGTGAGCGTAATACTTACCAGCAGTGCAATGGTCAGGGTGTTGTCAAAGGAGCCGAAAAGCAATACGTCCGGGTAGACCGCTTCCAGTGCGCTATAAACGCTGTTCCCCAATAGCCATTGCCAGTCCATGAAAGATTCGGAAATCTTACTCATGCCAGCGAATACCCAACCCAGAATGATGCAGTTCACCAGCGTGGCATTGATAAATGCCTTGACTGAGCGCAGCGCTGCCGCCGCGGGGCCGCCATAGCGCAGTTCGGTCAACTCGACATCAGTTACCACTCCCGATGTTCGCCACTTGCGCGCGAAAAATACCGTCATAGCAACGGAACCCAGGACTCCACCCCACCAGAACCAGTTACCGGCGATCCCGTACTTTGCTATCCAGCCAGTGATCGCCAGAGGAGTGTCAGAGGCAAATGTAGTAGCGACAATAGAAGTGCCCAGCAGCCACCATTTCATCTTGCGACCCGCTGTAAAAAAGCCCTCCACGCCCCCCTCGCTGGCCTGATCCTTTACCAGGAAGCCAATCAGTAGGGAGAAACCCAGCATAGCGGAGATAACCAGCCAGTCGATGGGTGCGAGGACAGTTGTTTCCATGCTTATTGCTCCTCAGGGGTTAGTGCTACGGTGATAAAAAAAGGGCCGATATGCAAGTGTCTAACTTACATACCGACCCTTAAAGGGATTCAGAGAAAACTCCTCACCCACTTGCAGGGGGCGTCACCGCGACACCCGACACACAAACTTAGAAGTGGTAGTTAAAGCCCACTACGTAACGAGCACCATTGTCGTACAGGCGTGCCTTACGGCCAGTATCGATGTGGTATTGCTGCAACTCTTCACCAGTGATGTTGATACCTTCGAAAACGATGTCCCAGCTTTCCCAAGCGCTGATGGTCACGTTGGCATCAACCTGTCCGTAATCGTCTATATACATCTCGGAACCAAACTCGGATAAACCGTCGTACCATTCGGTGCGGTAGTTGTAGGACACACGAGCGCTCAGCCAGTCGTTCTCGTAGAAGCCAGACAGGTTAGCCATGTGCTCAGAGGTGCCACGCACCAGGCCGGAACCCGGGTTGCTGACCGCATCACGATCGTCCTTACTGTCAGCATCGGTATAGGTGTAGTTCGCGATAACGCCGAAGTCACCGAAGTTCTGCTGGTAGCTAATCTCCAGGCCTTGCACATCCGCGCCCTTGCCATTAATGGGCTGAACAAACAGTACGTCGACCTGCTGGTTGAGCTTCTCGTCGAAACGCTGCTCGGTGGATGTGCTGGCAATAACAGAATTGCTGATATCCTTAGTGAAATAAGTGAATGCCAGCAGTGCCTGGTCCTGGAAGTACCACTCATAGGCCAGATCAAACTGATTGGCCGTTTCAGGGTCCAGCTCCGGGTTTCCGCGAGTACCAGTGCGAGTATCGGTATTGGCAGATTCCTGGTTGGCAATCTTCACATAGTCAGGGCGCGCCATTACTTTGGCAGCAGAAGCGCGCAACACCATGTCATCACTCAGATCGAAGGCCAGGTTCAGATTTGGCAGGACTTCACTGTAGTCATGAGAGATAGTTTCTTGACGCACATTAAACTCACCTCTGGGGTCGAGCGCATCCACCAGCAGTTGGTAGCCGCCGATCTGGTCGATGCTGGCCGCGAGCCAGTCACCATCCCAGTTATACCCTGTAGATTCGACATCGGTCTGCACAACGCGAACACCGAAGTTTCCGCGGAAGCCTTCGCCCTCAAAATCCGCCTGAACGTAACCGGCAAGAATCTCTTCATTCACATCCCAGGTGTCAGGCAAGAACAAGATATTCGCGGCATTGGCGTAGGCCTCTGCAGGGAAAATAACTGATGCCGCTTTGCTCATATTCATCAGCGGGTAAGGCGCACCCGACTCGTTGCGAGCATAATTTGCCAGAGTTCCAGCATCCAGGTTGCCGTACAACCAGCGATCCCAACCGGAGGTGTCGGAGCCACCACCGTATTCTATGGCGTCATCGGAATGCATAGCGTCTGTCAGCCAGTGGAAACGTGTTCCTTCCTGGTATTGGCTCTTATCGTGATCACGATAGTTCAAGCCAGTCTTGATGCCGTTGAAAACGCCCAGTTCAAGTGGAAAATCAAAGTCCACAGAGGCGTAGTCTTCCTCGTCTTCCATGATGCGCTGGTTTTCCATCATCCAGCCCAGACCGCGAGTGACCAACTGCTCGTCGCTCTCAACCTGACCTTCGTAGTAAGGCGTGTGCGAAAGGCCGTTAAATGTGGAACGGTCCAGGAAGCGATCAAAGCCGTACTGGCGATCACTTTCAGTTCCGC
>DS999246.1:25612-27779 GCA_000156295.1 marine gamma proteobacterium HTCC2148 | reverse complement strand
AAACCAGGCGTCAGGTTCAGTTCGCGATAGCAGCTCTACCCTCATCTACGGCTGCAGCCACCAGGTCTATATCTCGCCCAAACCAGGCCGATGGGATCACCAGCAGCTGCACGGGTATAATCGTCGATGGCAACATAACCACCAATACCACGCTCCACATCAATCCATGAGATAGCACCGTACGCACCAGGATCATAAAACACGCTAGGCGCTCCGCCAGCAGCGTCGGCAATAATCCACCACCCCATCCCGTAGGGCGTGCCAAACTTACCCGCTCGATCCACCTGCATAAACTCTACCGATGATTTCGACAGCACCTGCTTGTCGCCACATTTACCGTCGCGCAAATGTAATAGCAGCAATTTGGCATAGTCCTGCATGTTACTGACAGCCCCACCTTCGATGCTGGGGTTATCCAGCCCCAGGAGGCTATCCGGATTACCCGACCATGCCCCCTGGTTTGACCACATATTCCCAAACTGAAATACATCAAGTTCACAGGGGTCGCTAATATAATCTGAAAATGCCTGTCGCCAGGTTTGGTTGCTCACCTGCTCTATCACGGTACCTGCCAATTGCCACTGCGACCCACCGTAGTTAAAGGCTTGATCAGCAGGTTGAGTAGACGGTAATAAAGTGCTGTAAATAATTTCGCCACAGGCTTCAAGTGTGCCCACTGCAGCGTACTGGCAAAGATGTGCTCCGTACTCTGGTAACCCAGTCAACCCGGGAATGCCCGAAGTGTTGCTCACCAGCTGCGTCGTTGTGCGGTCTCCATAGACTCCCTCCCAGGGGAGGTAATTGTCGATGGATGCTTCGACATCGTAATCAAGTGACTCATCGTCGTTTACGGCCATCATTAAGGTGACCGCGGGTACTTTGCTGGTGGAAGCCAGCATCACTACGATGTCCAGCGTATGATCGCCAAGCGCGGATTCGTGCACTACCCCCTGAGTCGCATCTACCAGGGTGTAGGAGATACCGTCAAATATTTCGCTGTCATCGAGAAAGCGCTGAAAACGGTCGTCTACCGAGGTAAAGCTATACTCGGGAACAGGTTCCGGCTCCGGCGGCGGCAAAGCATCATTGTCACTATCTCGACCACTGTCGCTGCAGGCAGTCAGTAACGAGCAACCGATAGCGAGGTGAATAAACAAGAGTTTTAATTTCATACTAGCGCAACCAATACTGATATCGGAAATGAGCTAATTTACGTGACAACATAAAGACTGTCGAGCTGACCAGACGCAATAACCGATGCGTGTTCGAGGCAAGGAGTGCAGATTAAGTGAGGGCTCAAATACTCAAATCAAGCAGGTTGTAATCGAAGATGTCGGCTTTGGCAGCGGCGTTCCAAATATAGGCCTGATCGTCTTGCTGGAACGGCAAATAGCGATAGGGTGTTTCATCCGGGTATTGTTGCTGCCGTGCATCTATCGCATAGCCCAGTACCTTAGAGCGTTGCTGAATGACGTCTTCGGTGTATACCGCAACATCGCTATGTATGCCTGCACCCTTAACGTTGAGCACCGATGAGCGACGGTGGAAACCGAAATTGATCGTCAGGCGCCGCTCGTAACCGGAATTGGCAAAAGACCCGTGGACAAGCTGGCGGTTACAGATCACCACATCTCCGGGGGCACACACTAAAGGAACCGCTCCCTCCAGGCGTTCACTACCAGAATTCGCAACCATTTTTTTAATGTCGACCTTGCCCACTTTATGCGTTCCTGGGACTACCCATACTCCGTTCACCGGCGTGCTTCCGTATACTTGGGCCATAAAGTTGAAACCGTGTATACCTTCATCGAACTGCGGGCTGTCCCAATGTGTGACACCATCCTGGTGCCAGGAAACCGCCGCTCCAAGACCAGCATCCTTTATAAACAGCACTTCGTTGAACGGCGCAAAATCGCTGCCATTAATTGCGGCGGCGACCTTCAGCAGCTCAGGGTGACCATACAAGCGTAGCGCCGAATCGGAGAACTGCAGGGAACCAAATAGCACAAAGGGCGCCGCTTCGGGAGCAGCTGTATCCGCTTCAAGCTCCTTCAGTTTCACCTGGTGTCGTCCGTTGGCCGCGTCAGTTCCTCCGAGAGGATCACTCAGCGGCTTACACCAAGCCAGCCCCGGCCCGTTGCAGTCCGCTCCTATCGCGGGTCGCCCC
>DS999246.1:0-24151 GCA_000156295.1 marine gamma proteobacterium HTCC2148 | reverse complement strand
TAAAGCGACTCGATGCCCTCATTGTACTTCTGAGGTCAGTTAGCCATATTCAGGATGTCATTATTGCTAACGTCCTAACCCGCTGCGGGTTAGGCCGGTTGGCTGCTCCTACAAGAAATGGCCCCATGTTAACCCCGCTCGCAGTTCACATTAAAGCTCACCGCGGTTATGCCATTGAAGATCGCTCTGTAAACTAACTGAACGGACTATATGCCCCTCAACAGCGCGCCCTCAGGGGCAGTTGTTGGGCAATAGTGCCTGGAAACTGGCATGCTCAAATTGGGCCTTTAGGTGCAGACTTGCGACGTCGCAACCAGAGTCAGTCATTCCTCAGTTTTGCTATAAACTGATGAACGAATATAAAGGTAAAATCATCTAGACTCTGATCTAAATGCCGGGCATTCAGGTTTAGTGCGATAAAAAAGGTAATAGAAATATGAAACTTGCAATTCTCTCCTGTGCCCCGAATGCGTATAGCACGCGACGTTTGAAAGAGGCGGCAGAACAGCGTGGCCATCAGGCAAAAGTGTTAAACACACTCAAGTTTGCTATAGACCTCGAACGGGGCTCACCAGATCTGTATTACCGCCAGAAGGCCTTGAGTAACTACGATGCGGTGCTGCCGAGAATTGGGGCATCAATCACATACTACGGCACAGCGGTGGTCAGGCAGTTTCAGGAAATGGACATATTTTGTGCAAATACTGCCCACGGTATCACCAACTCGCGTGACAAGCTTCGCAGTTTACAGATTCTCAGCAGGCATCATGTGGGTATTCCCAGAACTACGTTTGTTCGCGATAAAAAAGACGTACTCCCGGCGATTGAGCGCGTGGGAGGTGCACCTGTAGTCATCAAGTTGATCGAGGGAACGCAAGGAATTGGCGTGTTACTCGCCGAGTCAGTGACTCAGGCTACTTCGATAGTCGAACTGCTACAGAGCCAGAAGCAAAATGTGCTTATCCAAAAATTCGTTGCCGAAAGTAAGGGCAAGGATGTCAGGGCCTTTGTAGTCGGTGACCGGGTGGTAGCAGCTATGAGGCGAGTGGCGCAGGGCCAAGAGTTTCGCAGCAATGTTCACCGGGGAGGCATAGCAGAGCCTATAGAGTTGGACGAGCAATATCGGGAAACAGCTGTCAGATGTGCGCAAATTCTTGGTTTGCAGGTCGCTGGCGTCGATATGCTGGAGGGCGAGGATGGGCCGCAGGTAATGGAGGTAAACTCGTCGCCAGGCCTGGAAGGGATTGAAACCTGTACGGAATTAGATATTGCCGGTGCAGTCATTGACTACATAGCGGCTCAGGTCGATTTTCCAGAAATCGATTTGCGTCAGCGTTTAACGGTGAGTAAAGGTTATGGAGTGACGGAAATTTATGTTCCGGAGGGTTCTAAATTTATCGGCCAGACTATTACAGAGACGCAGCTAGCAGAGAGCGATATCAACATTCTTACACTTTATAGAGGCGATAAAATCATTCCAAATCCGCGTAACGAACGTGTGCTGGAGCCCGGCGATAAACTGCTCTGTTTCGGTAAGCTAGAATCTATGCGCGGGATGATACCCGTGAAGACCAAGCGTAAGCGTAGGCCTGTTATTCAGGACCTCGATACTCAAATCGTCGATACTCCTGATGAGTCGACAGAAAAGGAAGACTCATGAGCACAGGAAAATTGGTACTCGGCTGGCGTGAGTGGCTGGGATTTCCCGAGCTTGGAATATCAGAGATAAAGGCAAAGGTAGATACGGGCGCACGAACCAGCTGTTTGCACGCATTTTCCGTCGAGCCATTCGAGCGCGAAGGTAAGGCATGGGTTCGTTTTCGCATCCGTTCCGAGCACAGTGATACGAAGCAAGATGTTCAGTGCGAAGCTTTATTAAAAGATCAGCGCACGGTCAGAGACTCAGGCGGGCACGAAGAGCAGCGTTTTGTTATAGAAACGGACATCACGATTGGAGAGAAAAAGCACCGTATCGAGGTTACGTTGACAGACAGAGATAGTATGAAGTTTCGTGTGCTACTCGGGCGCACTGCAATACGTGGCCAATATCTCGTGGATTCAGGCAGGTCGTATCTCCAGGGAAAACGAACAAAAAGGCGCAAGAAAGCAGGCACTGCAGAGTGATGCCTCGCGTTGCTTTGGCATTGAGAGTTTGAGGATTACATGTCTGATTTGATGATAGGTGGCATCGCCATCAGCCCTGGTCAGCGCCAGTCGATTGATGTTCGAGTCGCGCCAATGTATACCCATGATGATATGTCGATTTCTGTGCAAGTGATCAGGGGTAAGCGGCCAGGCCCTACGCTGTTTATTAGTGGAGCGATTCACGGAGATGAAATCAATGGCGTAGAAATCATCCGCCGCGTTCTTCAGCACAGGTCGCTAAACAGCTTACGCGGAACCTTGATCGCGATACCCATCGTAAACGTACACGGATTTCTCAACCACATGCGCTATCTTCCGGATGGCCGCGATCTGAACAGGTCATTTCCGGGCTCACCCAGGGGTTCGCTCACCGGCAGGGTTGCCCATACTTTCATTGAGGAAATTGTTAGCAAATGCACCCACGGCATCGATTTGCACACGGGGGCCAGGCACCGGTCCAACTTTCCTCAAATTCGAGCAGATCTGGATAACCCGGACGCCTTCGCGATGACTGAGGCCTTTGGGGTGCCGCTGGCAATTGATGCCAAGACTCGAGATGGGTCGTTAAGGGCTTGCGCCGGTGACGCGGGTATACCGGTGATTCTTTACGAGGCGGGTGAGGCATTGCGCTTTGACGAGCTTTATATTCGAGCGGGTGTCAAAGGTGTTATCAACGTTATGCGAAGTATAGGAATGTTACCCAAATCACGGAGCAAAAAAGTGCCTCGACCACCTATTGTCAGCGACCAAACAAGCTGGTTGCGGGCCCCGGAGAGTGGCATTTTACGCACCTTCGCTCCGCTGGGAGGGAAGGTAGAAAAGGGGCA
Source organism: marine gamma proteobacterium HTCC2148 (assembly GCA_000156295.1). Taxonomy (GTDB): domain Bacteria; phylum Pseudomonadota; class Gammaproteobacteria; order Pseudomonadales; family Halieaceae; genus Halioglobus; species Halioglobus marinus. The sequence goes on along the minus strand of DS999246.1, from coordinate 21,179 downwards.
GGTCATTGCAATGGTTGCGGATCCTTTGGGTGCCGATGAGACTCCCGTAGTGTCGCCTAGCAATGGAGTAGTCATTGGACGAACAAATTTGCCGCTAGTCTATGAAGGGGATGCAATCTTTCATATAGCTGAGTACGGACGCAAAGTTGCTACCGTCGAGAAAGATGTCGAAAGGTTCCAAGAAGAGCACCAACCGGATGACTCCATAGCTGAACCAGAGGCTGCTGGAGAGGCACCTATTACCTGAGCAGGGTTCGGCAGCGTTTAAGACAAGCCAGGCTCGCACAATACACCTTTTCTCCAATTTCGGGCCAGCGCATCCAGAGCCCGTTCAGGCAGACCCGTGTGGAAGTCGTCTCGTTGCACCCAGCTGGCTGTGGAGCCAAGCAAGCAAATACCCTTTACTCTTTCAGGGTGATCATGGGCAAACTTGATCGCCATTGAGCCACCGACTTCTGGCTGATAAATCGTTAACACTGTTGCTACGAAAAAAAAATCCTAAATGCCTTATACTTGCTGACGTGAATTATGAGAAACCATCAGCAGACGACCAAACAGATGTCGCCAATCAGGCAATTCAAAGGCATCGGTACCTCGAAATTCTGCATCGATTCACGCTCAGCCAAGAACCACTAAAAAGCGTTGAAGACATCTGCTGGAACATAGCGAAAACTGCTATTGCAGAGCTCGGCTTTTTAGACTGCGTGGTTTATTTAGTGGATGAAGACAATGAATACCTCTTTCAAGTCGCTGCACATGGACCGAAAAACCCTGACCAGCGGCTGATTGCTAGTCCGTTAAAAATAAAGGTAGGCGAGGGCGTAGTTGGACATGTAGCGTGCACAGGGGAAGCTCAAATTATCTCTGATACACGACAAGATTCTAGATATATCCTTGACGATGAATTCCGTCTTTCGGAACTGGCTGTACCTATTACCCATCAAGAGCGCGTGATTGGCGTGCTGGATTCAGAGCACCCGGACGCTGATTTTTTTTCCACGGAGGACGTTCAGCTCTTCAAAACGATAGCAGCGTTGGCGTCTAATCGAATTGATACCGCAATTGCAATGGAGCGCCTGGAACAAGCTGTGCTGGTGCTGAGCGAAAAAGAGGCGGAACTTAAATCACAAGCTCTGGATCTTACAAAAGCACGACGCAGTGCGGAAAGCGCATCCGAAGCAAAAAGTAGATTTCTTGCAAATATGACGCACGAAATACGAACACCGATGACGTCTATAGTCGGTTACGCAGATTTACTCTCGGCAGGGGAACTTGATGATGTCCAGAAGATTAAGTGGCGCAGGCAATTGATTTCGAGCACCCGTCATCTTCAGGAACTGATAGGAAACGTGCTTGATGTTGCCGCTGTTGAAGCCGGTAAGGCTACACTTGATCTGGATCGTATCTCATTAACAGATTTTTTGGACGATTGCGTAGAGAATCAGCGTCCTCGAGCTAAATCGAAAGATCTTGAACTAATAATCGATTATCAGGGAACAGTCCCTACAGAGGTAGTAGTAGATAGAGTCAAGGTAAGACAGATTCTCACAAACTTAATATCTAACGCGCTCAAGTATACTAAAGAAGGCTACGTGAAAGTGACGGTCAGCGCCGCTCCCGTTAATTCTGGATGTAAGCTAATTTTTCAGATTGAAGATACAGGATGCGGAATGGCTCCGGAATTAATTAACGAGGCATTTTTACCGTTCTCGCGTTTACATAAAACCAGCAATGCAAATGAAATTGAGGGTGCTGGATTGGGTTTGGCGCTGGTTACAAGCTTGTTGAAACTAATGCAAGGGTCCTTGGAAGCTCAGTCGGAAGAGGGGAGGGGAACAACCTTCACGATTGCCCTGGATGTCGCTCTCTCTCCAGATGCGCAGTGGATCAAACCTGGTGCAGAAATACTGGAGTACAGTCGCGACATGACTCCAAGCGGCGGATCTGAAGCAGCTTTAGATGGGTGGCGGATACTTCTTTGTGAGGACAGTGTCAGTATTGCTGAACTACTTATGATTATTCTCAAACAGCAAGGGGCACAGGTAGATCATGTCACCAATGGTGCCCTGGCTTTAGAGTGCTACAAAAAAATGATGAAGCAAAACAGTCCTCCAGATCTTGTTATTATGGATATGCAAATGCCAATAATGGATGGTTATGAGGCTGCTACCAAGCTCAAGGCGCTTAAAATTGAGTGCCCCTTGGTGGCTCTAACAGCACAGGCGATAAAAGGTGATGAGTCCAGGTGTATCTCGGCGGGGTGCGACTTTTACATGACAAAACCAATTGATGTTGCGACATTTCCAGAAAAACTAAGAAAAATTCGTAATGCGGTCAACTCTGGCTAGGCTACGAGGCAGGCTGTGAAGACCTCGAAAGGCATGCCTGCTCATTTTTCCTCGCTCTGACAAAAGGCCTGAATTTCTTATTCCGCTATTCTTTGTAAATTTGCCGCTGAATTGTCTACAGATTTAATTGCGTTGACTAAGCGTTCGAGACTGATGGGCTTGGTGATAAACCCATCCATGCCAGCCGACAGAGCCTGGGATTTGTCTGCGTCGAACGCGTTCGCTGTTAGTGCAACGATGGTTGGCTGCCGAATCGCCGCCTGTCGAATTTTTTGGGTGGCTTCTTTGCCATTCATATTAGGCATTCGAATATCCATAAAGATAAGGTCGTAGTCTCCCGCTCGACTTGCATCCACGGCTTCTCTGCCATCTGCGACCATGTCGGCCGCATACCCCAGTTTGCCTAGCATTGTTGAGATTATGAATTGATTGACCTCGCTATCTTCGGCGATAAGTATTCGCATTGGATGATTTTCTGACATCTTGGAATCGAATTCGAAAACTACCCGAGGCTCCTCGGTAACGGCAGTATCTTGGCCGTGGCACAAGGGTAGTTCAACAGAAAAAGTCGTTCCAACACCCAGTGTGCTGCTTACCGAAATACTGCCTTTCATTGCGTTGCACAGGGTTTTACAAATTGACAGACCCGGCCCAGTTGCAATCTCCGGTACATCGTTGTTCTTCTCGGCCTGCGCAAATTGCTGAAAAATCTTGTTTTGATTTTGCTGAGTCATTCCTGCGCCATCATCTTTTACTGTTATTAACAGTCTTTCACCATGCGACGTTTGTTTTGCATCAAGTGACACGGTGACGGTGCGTGAGCAAAATTTAAGCGCATTGCCGGCCAGGTTATAGAGAAGTTGTCGTGCCCGGATTGGATCGCCCACTATCGAATCGGGAACAGACTCTTTAGTGTCGTTGTAAATATATCGATCCATGTCTAAGGCGTGGGCCCCCAAAATATCCACGATTTCTTTTACCAGTTCACGAGGATCAAACGAGATTTTCTTTAGTTCAACATCGTACAAATCCTGCTCAGTTACGTTCAGGGTTTCGTCAATCATTGAAATCAAGCCTTTTGATGCATTGCTTATTAGCCCGAGCATCTTCCGCTGTTCTTGATCTTCAATTTGGTCAATTAATAGATTGGTACATGACGAAATAGCGTTCATTGGCGTGCGTATTTCGTGACTTATGTCAGCCAAAAAAAGCGCTTTCGACCGGACTTTTAAATTTGCATTTTGCAAGGCGAAACGCAGTTCGATTTGCGCGATTACCTGTCTAGAGAGGGCGACCAAGCTGTTTTTTTGCGCCTCAGTTAATTTTCGAGGAATCGTATCAATGACACAGAGAGTGCCGATATTTTCTCCTGCAGGGGTCTTAAGCGGTGCACCTGCATAAAACCTGATATTAGGGTGATCAAGGACCAAAGGGTTGTTGATAAACCTCGAATCTTTAAGCGCGTCCTCTACGACAAATATTTCGTCTCGCAGGATTGCATGTCCACAAAAGGACAGGTCCCGGTGAGTGTCCGTCGCTTCCAAACCGGCTCGTGACTTGAACCACTGGCGATGCTTATCTACAAGCGACACAAGCGCTATTGGAGTCTCGCATACCTGCGAAGCAAGCATAGTAATGTCGTCGAAGGCCTGCTCGGGAGAAGTATCGAGAATCTCGTATCGAACGAGTGTATTCAAACGGCGTCCTTCGGATGCTGGTAATCTGGCGGGAATCATTGTTGGTTCTCTTATGCTTTTAGCGCGTCTCTGCGACTGTAGCTGTATGTATCGGTGCCTTGGCTGGCTTAGTCATACCTCGGCTTTAGCACTCTGGCTCGGTAGTGAGAGGGCGACAAACCGCCCCTATATCCAGAACGAACATTTTTTATTTTCCTTATTATCAGCAAGAAATGAGCCAGTTACAGCCTGGTCGCTCGCTGGAATCGACACGACGCAAAATTACCAACTCTAGAGGATCAGCCAGCGCTTATAGCCATATGGTTTTTATTGGGATAACCCTATGATAAACATGAAAAAGATAGAGTGTTGTGAGTCTAAAGGGTTAACCAGGGTGACCTCGAATAAAAGGGGTCAGTTGTCCATACATCCGATACATCTAGTGCTAGCGGGGTCGAAGTTTAACCGGCCAATGTCAATGGCATCGCCGCATGTGAAGCAGTAGCCGTAGTTACCATCCTCCAGACGATACAGTGCGCTCTTAATTTTCTGTAATTGTTGCTGTCTCCGGCGTGCCGTTTCTTGTGCCATCTGCTGGGCTTGCATAGCATCCATGCGAGATAGACGGCCAACCTTGGACTGGTCCAGTGCCACTGTATCAGCGGCATCCTTGCTGTCTTTGTTCAGTTGGTCGATCTCTTGTGCTCGGGCGGTCAATGCTTTCCGAAAAACATCTAACTGGTGCGCTTTCATTGCTGTTAGCTTTTGGCTTTGTAGACTGGGAGAAATCTAGCATGAATCTCAAGTTGATGTTACTTGTATAGAGAGACTGCAATATATAAAAACGAACTCGCCTGAGACGGCTGTAAAAACGTTATGCAAGTAGTTCGAAACCTAATTAAACCAATGAAAATTTGCACTGTGCCAGTAGGGCGCTAAACTAAGAAGGCATTGGTCGTAATGTGTGTCTTTTAGGGGCACTGAAGAGGGCTCCCAAGCGACTGACGAATCGTGGGAGACTAATTAAGTCTAATATTGCTAAAAGGGAATTTCAGCAGTGTTGATAAACGTTCTTTCGCAAAACTTTACGTAGAGCAACCAGGTGATCTTAAGCACACGCTACAGCTACATGGTGTTTGGCTTGGTATTTGGTCTTATTTTCCCGTTGTCTGCGTGGACCTTAAGTATTGTACTGTCTGAATTCGATTTTTCGCTGAACTCGATTGCGAAAATTCATCAGAGCAGCTATCTGCACTACATAATCGATATGGCCCCAGTCGTCTTAGCCACTGTATTTTTTTATCTTGGTAAGTCGATTGAGAGTAAAGTCCACCTTATTGAAAACTTGGGTGCCGAATCGGATTGGTCAAACCTGCTGCTTAATTCAACCGGTGAAGCTATCTATGGTATTGATTTAAGTGGGGACTGTACTTTTGTAAATTCTGCTTGTATTAAAATTTTGGGGTTTGCGTCCGAGAATGATCTGCTCGGTAAAAACATGCACGAATTGATTCATTATGCGCATCGCGATGGCAGCGCATATCCGATAGAAGAATGTAAAATCTTTAAAGCATTCCAAGAAGGAGAAGGAAGCCATATTGATGACGAAGTGCTTTGGCGATCGGATGGAACTTATTTTTACGCAGAATACAGATCATTTCCAATATTCCGAAATAATAGCGTGGTCGGATCCATAGTCAGCTTTACCGATATTTCTGAGCGCATCCATTTAGTTACTGAACAACAAGCGCAATTATCGGAACTTTTGCGTGCGCAGGCCGAAGCGAGTCGAACCGCCAATGAATTGACACAATTGATCGATACCGCCAACGCTCCGATATTCGGCATTGATACACAAGGCCTAGTAAACGAATGGAACCAGGAGGCCGTGAAACTCACTCTGTATAGTAAGGAGGAAGTGGTCGGACACGACCTCGTTCAAGAGTTTATTACCGATGAATACAAAAGCTCGGTCAAAACGGTTTTGGACAACGCGTTAAAAGGCATCGAAACTGGCAACTATGAGTTCCCGCTATATACAAAAAATGGAAGCCGACTAGAGGTCTTACTCAATGCAACCACGAGAAAGGATGTAGAAGGCCATATTGTTGGAGTTATTGGCGTCGGGCAAAATATAACATTGCAGAAGCGGGCCCAGGCCGAAGCGACAAGAATTGCCAATGAATTGACGCAATTGATTGACACTGCAAATGCCCCAATTTTTGGAATTGATACAGAGGGCCTGGTCAACGAATGGAATCAGGAAGCAGTAAGTCTCACCGGGTACAGCAAAGAGGAAGTGCTTGGTCACGAACTAGTTCAGGAGTTCATTACCGATGAATACAAAGCGTCGGTGAAGACAGTTTTAGATGATGCATTGAACGGCAAAGAGACAGGAAACTACGAGTTTCCGCTTTACACTAAAGGTGGGAACCGACTAGAGGTTTTGCTCAACGCAACGACCAGGAGAAACGTAGAAGGCTCCATAGTTGGGGTTATTGGAGTTGGCAATAACATGACCGACGTTCGCAAGAACGAAAACGCGCTTAATCAGGCCCAGAAAATGGAAGCCGTCGGTCAGCTAACAGGTGGCATTGCGCATGATTTCAATAATCTTCTGAGTATTATTGGCGGAAATTTAAGATTTCTGCAGCAGGATATTGGCAGTGCCCAATCAGAAATTAGCGAGTTATTTGAAGATGCAATGTCTGCCGTCGATGATGGGGCAGAACTGACCCAGCGATTATTAGCGTTTTCTCGAAGTAAGGCACTCAAGCCTGAAGTGATAAACGTTAATCAGGTGCTCGATAATTTTTCCCGCTTCGCTGCTCGAACGCTGGGCGAAAACATTGAGTTAGTAACGGAGCTGGCTGAGCGCGAAATGTTTGTCAAGGTAGACGCCTCTCAATTAGACAATGCACTGCTAAACCTTTCGCTGAATTCTCGCGATGCTATGCCGAACGGTGGCTGTATCACTCTCAGTGCAAACCGTTACGAAAAAGGCGATCTTTCTTCGTCGAACAAAGCGGAAGCTCTGAACAACAGGTTAGTTAGTATATCGGTAACAGATACAGGAACTGGCATCGAAAAATCTGACATCAAACGAATCTTTGAACCCTTTTTTACCACCAAAGAAATAGGTCAGGGCAGCGGCCTGGGGCTTAGTATGGTTTATGGGTTTGCTCGTCAATCCAATGGTGAGTGCCTAGTCAAAAGTGAGCCTGGCAAAGGCACGACCTTTTCAATAGTACTGGAAGAAGTTGAAGATATAGGCATCAGTGATATAAGTTCTCGATCGGAACGCCTCGATGACCTTTTGAAAGGCACAGAAACTGTATTAGTGGTTGAAGATGAGACTCGTGTACGTAGGGTGACTGTGCGAGATTTAAGCAGACTTGGGTATACAACGATTGAGGCAGAGAATGCTGATATCGCCCGTGCGATTATTGAATCGGGTGTCAAGATTGATATGTTATTTAGCGACGTGCTTATGCCCGGTAAGATGGACGGCCATATGTTGGCACTTTGGACACAAGAGAGATATCCAGAGATTAAAGTTATTCTGACATCGGGTTTTAGTAGGGGACGAGCTGATACAGCTGAAGATCAAACTCCCTCTTTTCTAATGATTAGGAAACCCTATGACATGAGGGAAGTCGCGAAGCAATTTCGTAATGTTTTTTCACAGCCTCTCGAGTAGCCGCCGCTCGTCCGGTAAGCTTTGCAGACAGTGGTAATCATGAAGTCGACGATGAAGCAGGTTCCAATCTGCTGTTCAGACAGATCGTGAATATTGTGTCACCTGATTAGTGACCTACGGGCAATGTGATTTCGAAAACTGCGCCTGCGCCTCGATTATTAACGGATATATGTCCACTAGCATCGGTAATGATTCGGCTTGCAATTGAGAGCCCTAAACCTGTTCCGCTTCCAGGAGGTTTAGTTGTAAAAAACGGGTCCATGACTTTACTGATCACAGACGACGGAATTCCACCTGCACTATCCGCCAATATTATTTTAAGTGCGTCTGAGTCGTTCATTTCGGCGCGTATCATTAAAATACGATCTTGGCGCGGTATGCTGTTGTCGTTAAACGCGTCCCTGGCGTTAGTCATCATTACGACTAAAACCTGCACTAACTTAATTGGATGTATTTTCACAAGAGGCAATCGCTCGGGTAGCACCAGCTCTGTATCAATACTTTCCAATTTAAACTCTGCGGAAAGCATTTCAACGGCATCTTTGATACAAACTAGCGGATTTGCCTCGCTAGATGATTCTTTTGCTTCGCGACCGTAAAGTCTCATCTGATCAATGATTTTTGCAGCCCTGTCGACCTGACTAATTATTCTTTCTATTCTTTTTTGAACGGGCTCTGTATATGATGATTCTGACGACAATATATTTTCTAAATTGAGCGATGCTAATTTGATAACGTTGAGGGGTTGATTAATTTCATGTGCGATACCCGCCGCCATCTCTCCAAGTGAAGCGAGCTTGCCTGTCTGAACTAACTGTTCATTCACCGCTTTAGCTTGTGATGCATCGATAATCACGCAAAGCCGGCCTCCATCAGAAAGATGGAAAAAACTAATTTGTAACCATTTATTATTTTTGGCAGCGATTTCTACATGTCCAGAGCGTACATCTTCGTATGCACTACGCAACTGCTGCTCAGTGTCGGTTGGGTTTTCCGTTGACATCCAATCAGACGTTACAAGTTTATCGATCAAAGAGCTGAATGAACCGCCCAACTCTGGATTTGAATCGCCACCGACAAGATCTTTAAAGGAACCATTAAAAAATGATAACTTCCCAGTCTTCGCGATCAAAGCGATCCCGGCAGTAATTTTTTGGATCGCCTCATGAAGCTGCCTGACTCTCAATTCGTCGTTGGTGAGCAATGAGTGGTCATAGATTACCATTAATAGCTCTATTCCATGTTCCACTTGAGTGCGTTTGCAGCGCACGTCCACGGAAAAGCGTGTCCCATCTTTTCTGACAGCTTCAACGTTTTCCGTAAATACTTGTGCGTTGAAGCCATTTAAATCTTTTGTATCAAGTATTCCATCCAGTCTAGTTTGAAACTGCGGTGTAAATAAGTGATGTATTGAGCTACCCACAAGCTCCTCGCTGCCCATACCAAACGATGCCTCAACGCCAGCGTTGGCAAATGTTATGTCGCCTTTCCTTCCAACTGTGAGTACCCTTTCAGTGACATTATCCGTGATGAAGCGTATTTTGCGTTCCGCTTGTTTTATATGGGTGATATCTTTCCTGAAGCTCGCAATGAAGCCATTGGATATTTTTCTGTCGATTGCAGATACGAACTTTCCGTCACTCATCTCATATTCGCTCTGATGTGTCCCTGCGTAGAACTCCTTGATTCGTTGCTTATGCCAGTGATTCTCTTGTCCCGGTTCAAGCGAATGCAGGTTTTGTTTCAGGGAAGCCTCCAGTAATTCGTCGAACTTTAGGGTTCCGTCATGATAAATATTCATTGCATCAAGCATTTCATCAAGCTCTTTGGTAGAAAATACTAATATTCCTTCTGGGTTCCAAAGCCCTAATCCAAGGGGCGCTTCAGAAATCAACGAAATGAGAGCTTCATTTTCTTCCGCTAATTTTGCATTTTCGTGCGCAGCCCGATATTGAATTTGACTGTTCATGCTCATTAAATAGTATAGGCCGCTGCCGATGAGGAGTTGTGTCACGAAGTAGGAGATCTTAAATGCCGGAGTTGCGGATGCTGTCTCGTAGCTAATAAAATCAGCAGATAATTCTGTACCTACTATCAATAAAAATACTACATATACACCGGCACACACTACGTATTGTACGATTGCTTCTCGCGCGCCCAAAAATATGTAGGCGGTTGCTGTCAAAAGCAGTGCTCCCGCATGATATGCACTGAAATAACCGACACTTAAGATACTGGTAATAAATAAGCAGGTAAAACAAAACTGAAAAATGGTCGCGCGCACGCGAAGACTTATAGTTTCGCGACAGATCAGCAATACGATTACAATGATATTCAGTAGGTATCCAATAAGAACGCCAGGCCGCCAACCAGTCTCCAACCAATTAAATGTCACCGCAATATTAGAAGCCAAACCAACCCACACGAGCATTATCATTAACTTGCTGAAATGCCGATTACGCTCTGCTGACAGGGGGCCCTGCGAATCAGTATCGTCTCGTACCGTGACTTCCGGATTGTCTCGCATTGTGACTTCCAATTTTAATTATGCTGTAAATTGGTCTGAGCTGAATAAGTTAGACTTCGGGAGCCCAAAGTATATGTAGATAAGTTGTTAGTGGCGAGCGATGTTTCTCATTAGCACTGATGAAAAGACATCAGAATTTGACTTAATTTTCTTTAAGTGGTCAAAGTTCGCTTTTTCGTTAGATGCGGTAGAGCAGTTTTTGAGCAGGGAAAGACCAGGTCCGCATCCCTGTCTCACCGCAAGGGTACGCCATAGCAGCTGTGGCTAAATGAAAGAAGCCGCTTCCTAGTCAATCCATGTATTTAGGGGCGGTCTTATGCTGGCGACGCTGCTGTGCAGGAATCGCTCGATGCGATCCTATGCGCTAATCTTAATGCGCGACTGCACTCAGCATGATTGGTGGGACGTCTGCGACAGTATTCTTACGATATATTTCGCCAAAGTCGTGATGATTGTGTAAAAACGTTTTCAATAATTCTGGGTGAAATTTTGAAACATCTGTTCGTTCGTCGCCGTTGCACATTGTGTCTATAGCTGACGCGTGATCCATAGCTTCTTTATACGGTCGACTGGTTCTTAAAGCGTCATAGACATCGACTATGGCAGTAATCATGGCCTCTATAGGTATCTGACTCCCCACAAGCCCACTTGGATAGCCTGTTCCATCATAATTTTCGTGATGATAATGAGCGATTTTCGCTCCCAATCGCATCACGGGGCTTTTCGACGCGGAAAGAATTTCAGCTCCGAGCGTGGTATGAGACTTCAAACAATTAAACTCTCGACTCGTAAGCGTTCCTGTCTTATTCAGTACGGTATCAGGAATACCTATCTTGCCCACGTCATGCAGCGGCGCCGCCAGGGCGATACTGGAACAACGTTCCTCTGACCAGCCCAGTAGCTCCGCCATTCGCTCTGCGTATTTGCTAATACGTCGGAGGTGAGCGCCAGTGCCCAAATCTTTGTATTCTGCGGCATACGCCAAACAAAGCACTGATTCTGTCTGGCTTTCAGATAATTCGAGTGAAAGCTCCTCAAGTAACTTATCTTTTTCATTAAGCTTGTCATTGAGCGCTGCGGCTTGACTCTCTTGCGCTCTCACTCGACTGATTTCGCTCTCAACTTTCTGTAGTGAAGACTTGAGATCGGCCAGGCGTAGTGGCTTAAAAAGAAAATCTGTAATACCAGTTTTAAGCAGCTCTACTACCGAATGAGCATCCCTTGAGCCTGTCATACAAATTGCTGGCATTGTGCTAATTGACTGTGTCGACGTGTGGCGAACCTCCCTGATCATATCCAAACCTGAGGTGCCTGGCATATTTAAATCGAATAAAATTAAATCGGCAGATCCGTCTGATCGAATGTACTGTAATGCCTCTTCAGCGCAGTCCGAGTCGACCGTGTGATGGCCCAGTGTCTCGAGCAAATCGGAGACCTCTTCTCTTGTTGCCAGGTCGTCCTCTACGAGCAAAATTTTCATTTCAAAAACCAATTAGTAAGTGGGGTTACTTAAGCGCTACATGAGTACAGCTTAGAGGAAAATCGTGGAATAACTCGCACTCATTCTATTAAATTTATTAAACGGACTTTGCGTCCGTCAGGCGAAACAAACGGCGCGTTCTAAAAATGCCTTGAGGGAAAAAATCGAGGTAATTTGCTTAAACTTCGAGGACTTTTTTCGGGATTTCTATGCAGATTACACTTTTCTCGCCTTTGTCACTTAACGTTGTCTCAACTGCTTCTATCGTTGTGACGAGCCCGTAGAAATCACCCAGTTCTTCGAGTATTCCCAAAACGAAAGGAGTGAAACCCTGACGATGGCTTTGATAAGTAACGCTGTAGCGTGATTCAGTCAGCTCTTTTATTGCGAAGCTCGGCGGTGAATAGTCTAGAAAGGTGCCGGAAATCTCTTTGTGCATCGAATTGAGGTTTTGAATCAGGGATACAAAATCACCACCGTAGCTGTCAATGAGTCCGCGAAAGTCATTCGTTGCAACTCTACGAACCCAAAAGCGGCCGAATTGTCGGAGATGGTGGTCTGGAGTTTCCCCGGTGAATTCAACTGCAGCCTTTAAAAGCGCCAGCGTATTTTCATCGTCATGGCGGCGATATTCGTTGAATACCTCTGGTTTGACCCCTGAGGAGTCGGAGATCTCCGCCCCTTGCTCGTCGCCATAGACTTCGACAATGTATTTTTTAAATGAACTGTTGATGATACCGTACACGTGCTTTAGACCTCAAAAAAAATTGAAAAGTTCCCTGTAACGACCTAGGCAATGGCCGATTTGCTGAGTGCGTTCTCGCCTCGAAACTGTTTGAGGGTTATCGTCACTCTTAGTCCGTCCTGGACGTTATCAGCCACAATTGTTCCCCCCATTTCCTTAATGACTCCGTAGCTTATTGAGCCACCCAAGCCAGTTCCTTCACCACTAAGCTTCGTCGTCCAAAACGGTTCGAAAATCTTAAAAAGATCTTCTTCTTTTACGCCGCCACCGTTATCTTGAACAACGATCTTTACCTGTCCAGATTCAGCTTCAGCTCTTACCCATATCTCAGGCCTTTCTGCATTTTCAATTGTCGCATCCCTGGCGTTGGAAATCAGGTTTATGATGACTTGTTCCAGCTTTGTAGTATCTGACATTACTAGCAAATGATCATCAGGAATCTCTGTCCACACCATAAGACCGAGTATTTTTAACTGATCTTCAGTCATCGTTAAAGCGCCCTGAATTGCTAGTCGAGCGTCGATGAGCTCAAGCTTCCCGGCATCCACGCGACCATAGACTCTCATATGATTAATAATTCGAGATGCGCGATCAACAGCTGACTTTATACGTGTTGTCTTTTTCAGTACCTTTTCTTTGTCAGTGTCTGCCTTTTGAATTTCAGCAACTATGGTAGCTTGGCATAATGAAACAACGTTTAGCGGCTGATTGAGTTCATGGGCAATTTCGGTGGACATCTGTCCGAGAGTTGCCAGCTTGGAAGCTTGCGCGAGTTGCTTATCTTTCAACTTCTCCTCTGTACGATCAGCGATAATAACCCAAATACCTTTCTTCAATCCTTTTTCACCAAGCCGATCCACAGTATAGAGATCAAGCTGATGTGGGTTGCCGTCACCACAGACAATCTCAATATCTATCGCTGTAGTATTGTTGTTGTCAAAGAGCATTATGGCTTGGTTTTGAATATCGTTCAGCGCTACAGAACTCAGTCTGCAGATCTTTGCCAAACTTTCGTTTATATAACTTCTTTCACCTGTCTCGTCTATGCCCATTACGCCGACTGGCATCTCGTCGAAAAAATGTTGATAACTACCTAAAGTATCTTGCATCGCAATATTCATCGTTTGAATTTCTTGCGTTAACGCCAGCAATGTCTCTTGTATGTCTGAAGTCTCTTCGATAAGAGTCGTCCGGGTTTTCGGCGGCTCGGCGTTTGTATCTAACCCCATCAAAGAAATAATATAATCAGAATAGTCTCTAGAAAGTATCCGCGCGGGGTCTAACGCTCTGTGGACAAGAAACCCAAGACTTATGATAAAAAGAGACAGAGCTAGAAAGCCCCAGCGGGCTGTTAGCATAAAGGGTGCATAGTGCTGAAATATATATGGCCAGGCGTCAGCAGTAGTAATAAATGTCCATTCTATACCCCCAGGGCTGAGAGCCGATACTGACGAAAAAGTCAGATGAGCCTGTCCGTTAGCAAGCGCCGAGAGCAACATATGGTTATGTACAAATAAGTCCGAGCGCACCCATAAGCTCATGGAATCATTTTCGAACAGGGTGATTTCTTTAAGTCCCGGGTTTTTGGTAAGCGCGTCTTCCAAAGTCTCTGACTGCTCATGCCTCACGTAGCCTTCTTTAGAAAGAGTGACTTGTGTGTTCTCAGTTGAAAAAAAGCTAGAGAAGTCTTCTTTACTCTTAAAAGATAATACAAGAATTCCGGATGGGCCATAGGAAGTTAAGAAATCCCACCGCTCGCCGTTGGTATCATTAGTCAGGATAACAGCAAATGCTGAAGAGCTTCGGCGAAGCTTGACAAGGGTATTCAGGGTTTCTGTGTAATCGTTGCCTAAATCTTCGATTTTGCTATCTGCAGTAATTGGAATAAATCTGGCACTGATAATTCCTGCTTCTGCATACATTTTCTGTTTTTCGTTTTTAGATAAGGGGCCCGGAGCAGTGCTCATCGGACCCTGGACGGAAATTAGCGGCGCAATTCGCTGTCGCATGACTACGCTATGCTCAGTTTGTATTGCCTCGATAGAGTTGTACATTGCTGAGCCCCATGAGCCGTTCAGTTCTTCTAATTCAACCGTAGTTATAAGCAGCATGATCCCGGTGAGGCCAATTGCCATCATTGATTGGGCAAATTCTTTTGTTGATATTTTCGACGGAAATAAAGGAAGTAACCTATCGTAGTAAGCATTGATATATATTGCGGCTTTGTCCATTACATGGAACAGGAAGATGCAAACTAAACCTTCCATTACCTTTCGCGCCATTTGGAGTGAACTGAGTTGAAGATCGTTATTAGTGAGATATAATGCGCAGAACATGACGGGGAGGATGGCAAAGTACGCGAAAATAATACCTTCTGTTACTGTGCCGGATGGCAATTTTTTCGTTACAAAGCGGATCGAAATCGCTTGTATAGTAGCTGTCAGTATTAGCGCGATCGGTGAAAAATTAAAGGGCAAAGCAAGGCTGCATCCGATAGCAAAAAGCAATAAGACGAACCACATTTGCTTAAGAGACGTATGGGCGAAAAGTAGAAACAGGAATGCTTCCGTAGCAAATATTGGTACGCCGGCAATAACCATCGGTTCGAGCAAGGCTCCAACAGCAAGGCCCGAAAAAATCAATATTACAATGAATTCGCCAACATCAAATTTATCTATGAACGCAGAAAGCCTCATTCCGTATGTCGTTCTTGGGGTGCTATGCGCTTTCACTTGACGTATCGCCTTCGTAATTGGGGAGATCGATAATAAATGTTGTTCGTTCGTCACGCGATTCAACACTAATTGTGCCACTTAATTCACTAACGAGTCGTGCACAAATCGCTAAGCCCAGACCCAAACCCGAATCATCAGAGCGCATCTTCGTTGTGAAAAATGGATTAAATATTTTTCCTATTTCATTTGCAGATATTTCTGGGCCATAGTTACTAATAGAAATCACCGTTTGATGTACACCGTCCACCTTGACAACGATAGATTCGTCATTCGATCGCTGTTTGTTTGCAACAATTGCATCTCTGGCATTAATAACAATATTAGAGATCACCTGCTCCAGCTTTGTCTGTGACCCTTTTGCTTTAAAATAATCTTTGCTTGTTATTATATTAAGCGAAATATTATCTAACTCAAGCTGTGGGGCAAGCATCTGATGAACAGAATGCACTGCCTCAGACACGTCAAACACGAGGCGATCCTCTTCCTGAGTCTTTCCGTGTCCTTTTATTCTTGTAATCAGTGTTGCTGCTCGCTCAACCTGCTTTTTAATTCTGTGAATCTTTCCAATTATTTTTGCCTTGTCAGGCGTCTCTTGTTGTATTAGTAGTTCGCAGTTTTCCGCTGCCAGCGTTATAACATTGAGTGGCTGGTTCATTTCGTGCGCCATCCCCGCTACTGTCTCGCCCAGTAAGCTCAGGCGATCTGCGTGTTCTGACTGTGACCGCGCCGCCACGAGTTCATCAATATTACTGATAAAAACCAGACTTCTGTCTCTGTACGAGCCCGTTGTTGCTTCAAGACCTCTATAGCGCGATACAGCAATCAGCCAATATTCGTTATTTTCACTGGCGTCGCGTATGACAATCTCATCCTCGATAGCGGTTAACGAACTGTTGCTTTTCAATTCCTCACATTGCTCGGCCACTTTTTTTAGCAAAAGGTTAGCATGGCGAGGGATATTGTTTGAGTCAGAAGAAAACAAGTTTGTACCTACGTCTACATTCAAGAGCTCGCGGGCAGAAGCATTCGCAATAATAATTTCGCCGTCGTCAGAAAGGAGCAAAATCTTAAACGCTCCGGCAGCATTAACCATTTCTGTTAGTTCGTTATGCTCAAGAAGCATTAGCCGTCCCAATTCCATCTTTTCAGTAATGTCCCTTCTTTGAGCATAGGCCGCGTTTTGTATTCTTTTGAAAATCTGATTCATTTCGGGCAGCCTGGAAAGCTTCACATTCAGATCGTAGTCGGACTGCAGGAACCATTGCTCAATTTCCAGCAACTGCACTGCCATTTGTTTAGACGCGAGCGCTATGTAGTAAACACTCACAATTTGAATAACTAGCACTACGGCCAAAAATATTTCGCCTATGGTGATTGACTGCGCCGCTATAATATCGAGTCCGCTTGTTAAGGATTGGTATAATTCTAAGTTGTAGTCTCCGCGATTCTTCGTTTGCGCGCGCCATTTCATTCCAAACTCTGGAAAATCTGCCGAGAAAATTATCCAGGCACGACGGTGAAAACCTTCATCCATGATGTTTTTGTTCTTGAGTTGTTTCGCCGTGTAATAGTGCGTTAAATCGATTAATTGAGCCTCTTTCGACTGAAAAACAATCTCACCGCTCTCATGTCTCGCAATAACTGGTCTGTTATAGGCGAGCGCGTAATTAAAATTGACGTAAAAAAGCAGATATTTTGATGCTCCGAGAGAGAGTCTGTAAATGCCACTGCCGTACCTTCCTATAGCTTGTTCACATGGTATCGACGTCGTAGTGCGGCAGGGAAAAAATTCCCGCGTTGCTGTGTCAAACGGATATTTAACTGTGGAGTTTGTGTATATCGACTTAGCCGTCTCACCGCTTGCACTAATTTTTACCTCAGAGATGAAGGGAGCGACCTGCCTAATCAGCTCACTTTGCTCATTAAAATAATCATCATTTCCTTGCGATTTATAAGTGCTTGCAAGCTGAATAGCAAGCCGTTCCGAAGTACGAAAAGTTCGTGCCGTTGTTTCAGCAATGCTAATACCTTCTTGTTTCAACTGCTTTTTAGTAGAGTCAAATAAGTTGGTTACCTGCTCATTCACGGTTAGAAAAGCCATTATGAAAAAAATGAACGCCGCGACTGTATACATGGTCGTCGTCACCAAAGAAAATATAGTGATATCAATTCGTTGGCGATGATTCCCCAGTATTCCGCTATGCGGAAATGAACTGTAAAGTAAATAAACAATGAATACTGCGAGTGCCTTTAATGGAAAATAGAACAAGACGATTAATCGCTCTTGACTCCCCTCGGTTGGTGCTATCATAGGCAAAAACAGTAACCTTGCTAGCGCTGCTGCTGTGACAGCAATAGTGGCTGCTTCGGGCCATGAAATACGAAATTCTGTTCTCATCGCCCATTCAATGAATGCAAGCATCATAGCTATTACACAATAATCGAGGACATTCTCCCCAAAGGTAGCTGAAGAGTTCAGTTGACCAACCAGAAAAGCAATGAATGCGAATTGAATGCAAATAAAGCTCAGTGCAAATCGAAAGCTGTAAAAGACAAGAAAAAATAGCCCGCCCAAAAACACAAGAAATTGATTTGACAGGGCGTAAGTCGGGTAATCGTTTTCAACAAACACGGTAATGCTGGCGCTGTATAAAAGCAGCACTCCGCATGTCAATAAAAATCTAGTGATCGCGCCGTCCGTGGTCGATGACGAAGCTGTGTCCTGCTGTATGATATTTTCCACTGCGCTCTATCCGCCTAGTTTGTGTGGAATGTTAACGAAAGTATTGGCAAAAAAACGAAGCCTCATCTATATTTAAATAAATTTAAACACACTACAGTGTGAACTTATAGATAAACTAATCCGGTTAATTAAAACGGATATTTAATGTGATACTGATAGTAGACGATGAGCCCGATATAGCGGAGGAACTCGCTGACCTAATAGAATCGACAGGTAGGGAGGTGATTTATGAGACCAGTGCGTTATCTGCGTTGAAGGTGGCCAAAAATCAGAGTTTAGATCTGGTTATTACTGATATGCGGATGCCAGACATAGATGGAGCTGAGCTAATTCGACGAATCCATGATAGTTACGCTGACAGGGAGAAACCTGGGTTTATTGTTGTGTCGGGTCATTTAGGCGCCTCCGATGATCTCTCGCATCTTCACAATATTGATTACACCCTGGTACCCAAACCTATTGATGTGAACGTTTTGTTATCGCTCATAGCGGCCAAGGAGCAGAAATAAGGCAATGAAAGACAAACCAGCTGTGCTGATTCTGGAGGATGATAAAGATCTGGCGGATGAAATTAATTTTGCTGTGAGCAATGCTGGCTTTGAAGTCGCGATATGTCACTCAATCAAGAGCTTTTGGCAATATGTCAGCCATCGGGAGGTAGATGTCATGATCGTTGATCTCGGCTTGCCAGATGGGTATGGTCTCGATGTTATTCGCGAGGTGCGTGCTAGCAGTGAAGTCCCGATAATTATTACATCGGGAAACTCGGCGGTAGAAGAGCGAGTAGCAGGGATTGAGTTAGGCGCCGATGACTTTTTAGGTAAGCCCTATAACAGTCGCGAAATAATAGCTAAAATCACGCGCTTACTATCTCGCTCTCGAGGGTCGCAGTTTTCGGGGCGTATTAGCCGACTGGCAGGCAGCGCAGAGTACTTGTTTTCTGGTTTCGCCCTAGACACTCAGGCTATGTCGTTGACCTCTCCAACCGGTAAAGATATTGCACTTACAACTTACGAGTTTCTTGTGCTTAGGTCGCTAGTAGAGCGTCCAAACATCGTTCTGTCACGTGCTTCGTTGGTTGACTTTGTCTACGCCGAAAATTCCTATGGCTCCGAGCGAACTATAGATAACTTGATCAGTCGTATACGAGCAAAGCTGTCTGATTACACGGACACTAATCTTGTAAAAACCGTTCGTGGCGTAGGTTACGTTTTCACAGGAACCGTAAAGTTAGAATAACGTATTATTGTTCACTCAGTCGCACCAAAATGAGCGGAGTGGCTGAAAATTTCAACCCACTTTTCCTATGCATGACCCTGCCGGCTTATTGTTTTTCGGAGCCTAAAGGTGAAAAGTAATGGTCCCCTCGACACTTGCGGATGCCAAAGTTTTGCTGGTGACCGCAAACAGAACAATTGCTTGTGCCTGATGACACTCTGTGTGTTTTGAAGAAGACTTTCAAACGCGAAGCACACACCGGGCATTCCGAATTAAAGAAAGACAAGACAAGAATCAGTGCTCTTTGTAAAGATGTTACTTCACCTTGATTTTGCATTTTATTGTTGCCTCGAGCACGTTATTTTCAGATTAGTGATCGCGCCTTTCCATGGCGACTAACAACTTACTGCCTGGTCGTGCATAGACTCGTAGATCTCGTCAAACTTATCGTGATTCTCTTTGAATATTTGCAGTAGTTCGGGTGAAAAATGCTTAGCTTCAGTTCTGCCATCTCCATAGAGTAAAATATCGCATGTTGTTCTGTGGTCCAAAGCGGGTTTGTAAGGCCGTTTCGAACGCAGCGCATCATAGACGTCCGCAAGAGCGGTAATAGCAGCTTCCACTGGAATCTCTTCGGCACTTAGACCATTTGGATAGCCACTGCCGTCCCAGCGTTCGTGATGAGCAAGAGCGATGTTAGCAGCCATCTTTAACACAGGGCTGGTGCTCTGTGACAAAATTGCATGGCCGATAGAGGAGTGAGTTCGCATAACTCTGAGTTCGACGTCACCTAATTTTCCCGGCTTTAACAATATTGAGTCTGGAGTGCCAATTTTTCCAATATCGTGCAGGGGGGCTGCCAAACGAATCATCTCTACCTTGCGTTCTGTCCATCCCATTAAGCCAGCGATGAGAGCGGCATAGCTTCCAATTCGCGATATATGTTGTCCTGTCTCAGGGTCTTTGTACTCAGATGCTGTTGCAAGACAGTAGGTTAGCTCTGCGTAGGAAGTATCGAGATTACCAAGTAAGCGATCAATCTTCTTTTCCCCAGCAAAAACCTTACCCTGTAATGAAGATTTGACACTCAACTCATGGTCGTGGTCAGCAATCTTTTGAGCCGCATTTTTAACTGCCTTCAATAATTCAAAATGATTTACTGGCTTGGCTAGGAATTCAGAAACACCGGTGCGTACAGCATTTATCGCCTCGTCTTTCCCGCCGTGACCTGTTACCACGATAAACTCAATATGGCGCTGCAACGGTTGAGTTGCTTCAATTAATGTAAATCCATCTTTTTCAGGCATGCGTAGGTCAGTAATGACTAAGCGTATATCTGGGTCTGAACTCAAGATCTCCATTGCCGCATCGCAGCTATGACAGTGGTCGCTAACGTATCCATGGAGAGAGAGATATTCGCTGGTTTCTGATCCTATTAAAGGCTCATCGTCGACCACTAATATTTTCATAAAATCACCAAAACAAGATCTCTTAAGATCAAATTCAGCGCTCACTGCGCTTCAGTCCTTAACCACGATGAACGGTAGGTCGGTCGACAAAGTGCAAGCCAAAACCGTGGCTAAGCTCATGCGCCATGTGCGACGCGCACCTGTTACCTGGTTTCACAAAAATCTTCTTGTTACCCAGAATGCATGCTTCTATTTGATTTCCCTGATGCATGCCCTGCCCACAGTGTTCGCTGATTCCTTGTGCGTCAACCAGATGAACCTCGAATTGCTTAGTGACTCCGAGGTGAGAATAGGCATACAGCCCGTCCGATTCGCACATTTGCTCTACTCCGTTGTCGCCAAGCCATACTGGATAACTGATAGAGGAGCACCCCGATAGGATACATGCAGAAGCAAGAAAAAGCCCTATTAAAAGACGACGGCTATTACTGGTCATAAGGTTGTTCGGTTTCATTTCAATAAACTCTGTAACGATTCACAATGCAGACAAGGTACAGGTGCCGTATCTATAGAGATTCATTGAATTTTTTAAAATTAT
>DS999247.1 GCA_000156295.1 marine gamma proteobacterium HTCC2148 | reverse complement strand
ATATCCGCCTCCCATGCCAAGCCGGTGCCCCTGCGTGTCCCAGGCCACTAGCGGGAGAAGGATGATGTCCAATTCCGCTGCTGTGCACGATGTGGTTTGCGGTTCCAGGATGCCATATCGATTGGCCACCAAGGTGGCAGTCTCTGTCCAGGGCGCGAAGCGCAGGCTCTTGTCTTCCTGAATGATGGGTAAATAAGGGGTCTTGCCTGAATGACGCAGCGCTTTTGCGATCTCCGCGGGGTCTGCCTCGCCATCGCTGGCCATATAAAGAGCAATTTTGCTGGCACTGCTCCACTCGAGGAGCGTCTTGACGGAGCGCACAAGCTGTCGCGCTGTGTTAGCCCGGTGCGCCTGAGGCAATGCCCGGCGACGCTGTCGCAGTACACGACGGAGTTCTAGCTTGGAAGAATTAGGTTTGCTCATGGACAATTAAAAAGATTCCCACCGTACCGCTGACAGGGCTGCCCTTGAACCCGATGGTTCAAGGTGGAGGCACCTGCACTGCATAAGGCTTTCCGGTCAGGCCGGACTTGCACACCAACAGCAACGAGACACCCCCGGGTGTATATTTATCGGCTCGAGGACTGCCTGTCTGGCGCATACGCCAGGAATCGAAGTTAATTATAGCTCAAGCCGGACAGCGAAATCGCTCTTGAATTTCCCCGCTGATTAGGAGTGGGATCAGCCGATTTCCAATTGTCGTAATTGATAGAGGGCGTCATCGAGTTTTCTGTTGAGACCTTCCATCGCACCCGAATTTGGTGCGGGGTCCGCGGTACCACTGTGTTCCGAGGCCTGCAGCAGCTCGTAGCTGATGTTAAGTGCAGCCATTACCGCAATACGTTCCAAGCCGATAACCTTGCCGGTCTCGCGAATGCTGCGCATTTGTTTGTCCAGGTATTTTGCCGAGACAACCAACTCAGACTCTTGCTCTTCCGGGCAGGCGACCTGATAGTCTTTATCAAGGATTTTGACCGTGACAGTGTGAGGTTGGTTCACCGAATTACTCCATTGTGCGCAGGCGGTTAATCATGGCTTCCACTTTCGATCGGGCCAATTCGTTTTTATCGATCAGGTCCTGACGCTCGTGCTGCCAGCCAGCGTTCTCTGCTTTGAGCAATTGGTTTTCCCTGTTCAGCTCATTACACAGGTCGATCAACTGGTCGATCTTTTGTGCCAGAGCCTGCAGTTGCTTGTCCGCCATGGAGTTTTACTGGTGTTAGGCTTATAGGAACTTTACTATAAGGGCGCTTCCGATTGAGGTCAACGGAACAAAAGTAATGAAAATCAATGGCCTGCCAAGCTTTGTTAGTTTGGTGTTGTAACTTCAACCCGGTTGCCGGGACGCATCTTTCAGGAAATCGCCATGTTTGATCCATTCGGAGATGAAATCGAGGTCTTTGACATCGATGAATTGGCCAATCATTTACTCGAACAGGGCCTGGAATCGTCGCCCTCCAATTTACACGGTTGCCTCTGCGGGCTGCTTTCCGCCGGGGCCCCGGCGCAGGCAGAAGCGGGGCTTGCGCTGATGAGCCAGGCACTGGAGATCAATTTGCACGGCGAGCTGGCCGGACAGATGCTGCAACTTTACCAGGTGACCGGTGCCGCCCTGGAAGATGAGGAGTTCGACTTTCACCCCTTGCTGCCAGACGACGACGTTGAGATAGATATGCGCACGATTGCCGTTGCCGACTGGGCAAGCGGCTTCCTCACTGGTTTCGCTCAGGTCAACCAGGCTCAGGTCGGGCAGGATAGCAGCGAGATTCTTCGCGACTTTGCTGCGATCGTCGAGGCGGCCGTGGATGAAGATAGCAGTGAGGAAGAAGCGGAGGGCGCCTATATGGAAATTGTCGAATACCTGCGTTTTGCGACTCTCAACATCTTCATGGATAGTCGCGCTGAATCTGGCGATAGAGATCAGCCCTCCGTGCATTAAATCAGCCTATGCTAACCCCGGTTATTTTCTTTATTAGTATTTCAGTATGAAGATAAGCAATAGTGAATACGCTCGTCGCAGGCGCAATTTTATGGTGCTGATGGAGCCAAACAGTATTGCCATCATTCCGTCCGCCGGGGAGCGCCGGCGCAGCAGGGATACGGAGTACCCCTTCAGGCAGGATAGCGATTTTTACTACCTTACCGGGTTTAAAGAACCCGAGTCCGTGCTGGTTTTGATTCCGGGTCGAGATCACGGTGAATATGTCATGTTCTGTCGCGAACGCGACAACACTATGGAGCTTTGGCACGGTAATCGCGCAGGGCCGGATGGTGCGTGCGAACGTTTCGGCGCAGACGACGCATTTCCCGTGGGAGATGTAGACGACATTCTGCCTGGATTGATTGAAGGCAGAGAGCGGGTTTACTACTCCATGGGGCGAAGCTCCAGCTTCGATCGACAGATAATGGATTGGGTTAACAGCATTCGCAGCAAGGAAGCCACTGGCGCCGTTCCGCCTGGCGAATTTACCGACCTGGACCATATGCTTCACGACTTGCGTTTGTTTAAAAGTGCGGCCGAGCAGAAGCTGATGCGGCGGGCGGGAGAGATTACCGCAGGCGCCCACAAACATATCATGCAGCACTGCCGGCCAGGTATGTTTGAGTACCAGCTGGAGGGCGAGTTACAGCATCAATTTATTCGCGGAGGCGCTCGCTATCCGGCCTATTTGAGCATTGTAGGCAGTGGCCGCAATGCCTGTACGCTGCACTACGTGGAAAACAGCGCAAAAATGCGAGATGGAGACCTGGTGCTGGTAGATGCTGGCTGTGAGTTTGAGTACTACGCGGCCGATGTGACCCGTACATTCCCTGTCAACGGTCGTTTCAGCACTGAGCAGAGCGCGATTTACAATATTGTACTGGCAGCCCATGAGGCGGCGATCGCCCAGATCGTTGCCGGCAACCATTGGAACCAACCCCATGATGCCAGCGTCCGGGTTATTACCGCTGGGCTGGTAGACTTGGGCCTGCTGCAGGGTGAAGTAGACGCATTAATTGAGACTCAAGCGTACCGGGACTTTTACATGCATCGGGTCGGTCACTGGCTTGGTCTGGACGTTCATGACGTAGGCGATTATCGCGTGGGTAATGAGTGGCGCCTGCTGGAGGCAGGGATGGTAATGACTGTTGAGCCGGGGATATATATTTCACCTGACAATAATAATGTAGCGCGAAAATGGCGAGGTATCGCCGTGCGTATCGAGGATGACGTGCTGATTACCAAACAGGGGTGCGAGTTACTTTCCGTGGGAGCACCGCGCACGGTCGAGGAGATTGAGTCCACCATGGCTGGCTCGCTATGAGTGCCCAGTTCGATATTGTTATCGCTGGCGGCGGCATGGTGGGCATTAGTCTCGCCCTGTACCTGGGAGAGGTGCTCCCCGCCGAGAAGCGCATTGCGCTGGTAGAGGGCTTTCCTTTTCCCGAGTCCTTACCTGGTCATAAGCCCGAATATCATCCTTCCTTCGACTCTCGCTCCACAGCGTTGAGTTACAGCAGCAAGTTAATATATCAGCGTCTGGGCGTGTGGCAGGACTTGCAGCAGTGGCTTTGCCCCATCCAGAGCATCCATGTCTCCAATCGTGGGCGCTTTGGTAGTACTTTGCTGGAGGCCCAGGAACACGGTTGGCCTGCTCTGGGTTATGTGGTTGAAAATGCCTGGCTGGGCGCCACTCTCGCCCAGGTTCTGCATCGACAGGGCCGAATCGAGCTGATCAGCCCTGCCAGGGTCATTGATGCCCAGCCCAGCGGCGCTGGTGTAACGCTTCGGTTAGAGGGCGCCAGCGATATTGAGCTGCACACTAGTCTGCTGGTTGTAGCCGATGGCGCTTCCTCTGGTCTGCGGAAAAGCCTGGGGGTAGCGGTCAGTGAAAAGCCCTATGGTCAGCACGCTCTGGTAGCCAATGTGGGCTTTGCCCAGGCACATCAGGGCTGCGCCTATGAGCGGTTTACCCGGTGTGGTCCAGTGGCATTATTGCCCTTGCTGGGTGTGAGTGGCGCCAGCAATCGCAGTGCGCTGGTTTGGACCCTGTCCCCGGACGAGGCTGAGCATCTTTTAGAGTGCCCTGATGAAGAGTTCCTGGAAGTGTTGCAAGACCGCTTTGGTTACCGGCTTGGACGCTTGCAGCAGGTGGGGCAAAGGAACGCTTACCCCCTGTCGCTGGTGAAATCTGCCGAGCAGGTCAGACAAGGCGTGGTGGTTATGGGCAATGCTGCTCATGCACTGCACCCGGTAGCGGGGCAGGGCTACAACCTGGCGCTGCGCGATGTGGCAGAATTGGCTCAGGTATTGGCAGATGCCGAAGACAAGGGAGAGACCTATGGAGAGTTGTCAGTGCTGCAGCGTTATGAACAGCGCCAGTTGGACGACCAGCAGCGCACCATAGCATTTAGCGACCAGCTGCCTTCACTATTCATGTTAGGCGATCCGGTGATCGGCCTGGCCAGGGATTTGGCGCTGTCTGGTCTGGATTTGGTGCCAGCCCTGAAGCGGAACTTTGTCAATCATGCGGCGGGCGTGGCCGCCATGGGAGAGTAACTGATGCCAGCGCAAAAGTTCGACGTCGTTATTATTGGCGCTGGCATTGCCGGCAGTGCTCTTGCTGTGGCTTTGGCCGGACAGGGACTATCCCTGGCTTTGGTGGAAGCTCAATCGCTGGAGCGCAAACCTTTGCCGGATGATACTTCCCTGAAAACTTTCGACGCCAGGGTGAGTGCCTTAACGCCTAATTCTGTGCGTTTCCTCGAGCAGCTGGGTGCCTGGAGTCATATTGCAGGATATCGTCACTGCCCCTACGGCCATATGACTGTTTGGGACGCAGAGGGTACCGGGCGCATTGAGTTTGACTGTGCAGAGCTGAAGGCTCCGGCCCTGGGTTATATTGTTGAGAACAGAGCCATTGTAGACGGCTTATTGCTGGCCATGGATCAGGCCCATGGCATTCAGCGATATAATCCTGACCGCCTGCAAAGCTGCCAGCGCTGTGAGGACGGCTCAATGGAGCTTCTTCTGGACAGTGGCAAAACAATAGAAGCTTCCTTGCTTGTCGGCGCCGATGGTGCGCTTTCGCGAGTGCGCGAAATGTTCGACTTTAAAACGAGAGAGTGGGATTACGGTCACCAGGCATTGGTGTGCACGGTGCAAACTGCCGAGGAACACCAGGCCACCGCATGGCAGCGTTTCCTGCCCACCGGGCCGTTGGCTTTCCTGCCGCTGCCAGGGACGTCAGACCAGCACTATTGTTCAATCGTGTGGTCGCTGACAGACGACAGGGCCGCCGAAGTTCTGGCGTTGGACGACGACGCATTTTGTACCCAATTGAGCCGCGTATTTGAAGGTAATTTGGGTGGCGTCATCGGCGCAAGCGCCCGCGCTGCCTTTCCGCTGAGGCAGAGGCATGCGGTTGACTACATCCAGCCGGGAGTCGCCCTGGTTGCAGATGCGGCGCACACTATTCATCCGCTGGCAGGCCAGGGGATCAACCTGGGTTTACAGGATGTCGCCGCCTTGGCCGAGGAGCTGTTGGCTGCTCACGCCAAAGGTCTGGAACCAGGTCAGCTGGATGTGTTGGGTCGCTACCAGCGGCGCCGTAAGGGCGAAAACCTGCTGATGATGGCTGCGATGGACGGGTTCAAGCGGCTGTTTGAGCAGAAGGCGCTGCCGCTCAGGTGGTTGCGCAATGCTGGAATGCGCGGTGTCGCCCAGGTCGGTCCACTCAAGACAAAACTGATGCGTCAGGCGATGGGCATTGGTTAATAACCGTGTTGTGTTTCACCAACCTCCCGTTAGAATGTCCCGCTTAGCTTAATACCATTGATCAATGCAGAGGACGCTCCATGAGTCAGACACCAAGCGAACTGAAATATGCCGGCAGCCATGAATGGGTGCGCCTTGAAGAAGACGGCACCGTAACCATCGGTATTTCCGATCATGCCCAGGACGCACTGGGAGATGTAGTATTCGTGGAAGTTCCTGACGTGGGCAGTGCCCTGGCGGCAGGCGAAGAAGCCGGAGTCGTCGAGTCAGTGAAGGCCGCATCAGACATATACTCTCCAGTGGGAGGCGAAGTGTTGGCAGTCAACGAGTTGCTGGAAGACGAGCCGGAAACCGTTAATTCCGACCCTTACAATGATGGCTGGTTCTATAAGTTACAGCCTGCCGATACCAGCGAACTGGACGCCTTGCTCAATGCCGAGGACTATCAGAGCAAGTGCGACGAAGACGATTAGTCGTCACACAGAATCTCGGTGAGCTGAGCTACCGTCCGTGACTCTTACTGCAGACCTCTTTTTGCGCAAGGGCGCCGACCGCCGTTTGCGTGGGGGGCACTTGTGGGTTTATTCCAATGAAGTGGATACCAAGCGTTCGCCGCTAGGCGGCTTCGAGCCTGGCGATATCGTTGGTGTGCGCAGTGCTGATGGTGTGCTGTTGGGGTCTGCTTACATGGAACCGCAAGCACTGATCTGTGCTCGTTTGTATGCGCCAGCTGAGGGTCAGACCCTCAGCACCGGTCTTTTCTATCAGCGCCTGGAAACGGCACTGGCCGGTCGCGATGCAGTTTTCACTCAGCCTTTTTACCGCCTGGTCTACGGTGACAGTGATTTATTGCCTGGGGTCGTTATCGATCGCTTTGGTCCTTACCTTGTAGTGCAGCTCAACAATGCCGGTATAGAGCGACATCGGCAGCCCTTGCTCGAGGCGCTGCAAAAATTACTGTCGCCTGAGGGAATCTTGCTGCGTGGCGATAGCCGCAGCCGCCGCGAGAGCGGTCTGGCAGAAGACAGCGAGGTCGTATTGGGCAGCGTGCCCGACCAGGTCCCGCTGGAGGAAAACGGTGTGCGGTTTTTGGCGCCAGTTCATGCGGGACAAAAAACTGGCTGGTTTTATGATCACCGCATGGCCAGGGCCAGGCTGGCGCCCTGGGTTGCCGGCAAGTCGGTACTTGATGTGTACAGCTATATCGGTGGCTGGGGCATACAGGCGGGATCGTTTGGCGCGGATCGGGTGTGTTGTATTGATAGTTCTGCTACTGCCCTGGAAGGGGTGATGGTTAATGCAGCGCTCAATAATATTGCCGACAAGGTATCGGTGCGGCAGGGCTCGGCGCCAGAGACGATGAAGCAGATGATAAGCGAGGGGCTCACCTACGATGTGGTCATTCTGGACCCGCCCGCATTTATTCAGCGACGCAAGGATATTAAAAAAGGTGTCACCGCTTATCGACGCATTAACGAGTTGGGTCTGCGTCTTCTAAACACGGGTGGCTTGCTGGTTTCGGGCTCTTGCTCAATGCATCTTGCCCGCTCAGACCTGATGCTGGCAATGCAGCAGGCGGCGGTTAGGGCGGGTTGTCAGCTGAGAGTAGTGGAGCAGGGCGCACAAGGCCCTGATCACCCGGTGCATCCGGCGATTCCCGAAACTGAGTACCTGAAGGCGGTATTTGCCAGAAAGCTTTGAGTGATATGGGCTCTCGGTCAAGCCCGCAGTGAGATGACGGGCCAGCCGGCCTCTTTTGCTCGCGCCAGTAAGGTAGCATCGGGATCAACCGCGATGGGCTTGTCCACCTGCTCTAACAGCGGCAGGTCATTGTGCGAGTCACTGTAAAAATAAGCGCCTTCCAGCGAGGTATCCCGGTTTTGCAACCACGCTTCCAGCCGGGTGACTTTGCCTGCTCCAAAGGAAGGCGTTCCTACTGGTTCGCCGGTGTAACGTCCGTCAACTATCTCGGCCTCGCAGGCAAGAAGATCATCGATACCTAGTGCCGTGGCGATGGGCCGTGTAATAAACTCATTAGTTGCGGTGATGATCAACAGTTCATCGCCGCGATTGCGGTGGTTGGCGATCAATTGCTGTGCCTTGGGCAGTATCACCGGGCTGATCATTTCGCGCATGAAGTCCCGGTGCCAATCGGCCAGTACATCCAGTGGCTGACCTTTCAGCGGTGCAAGAGCGAAGCGCAGGTAGGCGGCAATATCCAGGTTGCCCGACTTATAATCCTTATAAAACTGATCGTTTTGCGCAGAAAAATGTTCGCTGTTAACCAGGTTTCGGTTGCAGACAAATTGCCCCCAAAGGTGGTCGCTATCTCCTCCGATCAGGGTGTTGTCCAGGTCAAAAATAGCCAGGGCCATAAGGACTGCTCGCTGTTAAAGCACGGCAGCATACCCGCCAACGCCGCGGGAGTAAATTTCTCAGCGAGTGGAAAGTGTGGAACAATGACCGGTTCAGGAGTAAAAATTTTGAAAAATAGTGATTGATAAAGACGGCTTTCGTCCAAATGTAGGGATCGTGTTGGCAAATAGCCAGGGCCAGGTGCTCTGGGCTCGTCGCGTGGGCGGCCGTGATGCCTGGCAGTTTCCACAGGGCGGTATCAATCAGGGAGAATCACCGGAACAGGCACTCTACCGCGAGTTGGAAGAAGAGGTGGGGCTCGGCCCTGAGGCGGTTGAGGTGCTCGGTGTGACACGCGGTTGGCTGCGCTACCGACTGCCCAAGCGCTTTGTTCGCAAAGGGCAAAAGCCACTCTGTATAGGGCAGAAGCAAAAGTGGTTTTTGCTTCGTATGTTGGCCGACGACAATGCTGTGCGCCTGGATCTCAATGACAAGCCGGAATTTGATCACTGGCAGTGGGTCAGTTATTGGTACCCCCTCAACGAGGTGATTTCCTTCAAGCGGGAGGTTTACCGCAGAGCAATGAAAGAGCTGGCTTTGCCTCTGGGAAGACACACGCAGACGTGGGACGAGCGTGTGATGAGAGAAGCCAATGCTTGAAACACTTCGCCAGATCGTCCAGGAGGTCAACGCAGCCAGCGGTTTGGAGGACGCTCTGGGCATTATTGTGCGCCAGGTCCGAGTGGCCATGGGCACCGAAGTGTGCAGTATTTATCTGCGAGAGCCCGGGGGGGAGCGCTTCATTTTCCGCGCCACCGAAGGTCTCAACCAGGAGCAAGTGGGTATAGCCAGTCTTGCGGCGGGCGAGGGCCTGGTCGGTACCGTGGCGGAGCGGGAAGAACCCCTCAATTTGGAAAATGCGGAAAGCCACCCCAATTTTCGTTTTTTCCCGGATCTGGGTGAAGAGCACTTCGACGCTTTTCTCGGTGTTCCCATTATTCACCAGCGCGATGTTCTCGGTGTGCTTGTGGTACAGCAGGCCGAGCATCGGCGCTTTGATGAAAGCGAAGAAGCCTTCCTGGTTACTATGTCTGCCCAGTTGGCTGCCGTTATTGCGCACGCCAGGGTTACCGGTGCAGTGGATTCGGACGAAGTCGCCGAGGGTGCGCCAGCCAAGATTGGAGGTGTGCCCGGAGCACCAGGTATAGCAATTGGTACTTGTGTGGTGGTCTCGCCTATCGCTGATCTTTATGCCGTGCCGCGCAAAACCGTTAAGGACAGACGGGCGGAGCTGCATGCTTTTCGTTTTGCCCTGGATCGGGTCCGCGAAGACATTCAGGGTGTCGCTGATAATCTGGGCGGCGAGCTAAGCCCGGAAGATCATGCGTTGTTTGATGTCTACCTAGGCATCCTGGATGACTCCTCCATTGGCAGGGAGGTCGTCGGTCTGATTAAGGCAGGACAGTGGGCTCAGGGTGCCCTAAGCAAGGTGATGATCGAGCATATCCGTCATTTTGAACGCATGGAGCACAGCTACCTGAAAGAGCGCGCGGTAGACGTGAAGGATTTAGGCACCAGGGTGCTTTCTTACCTTCAGGCTTCTATCAAGGAAGAGCAAGTTTTTCCCGATAATGCGGTATTGGTAGGCGAGGAGCTGACGGCTTCTTCACTGGGCGAAATTCCCCGGGAAAAGTTGGCGGGCCTGATCTCTGTTCGCGGCTCCGGAAATTCTCACGTGGCTATTCTCGCCCGAGCAATGGGTGTGCCCACCGTTATGGGTGCGGTAGACCTGCCCTATACGCGACTGGAAGGGCGCAGCGTTGTTATTGATGGCTATAACGGGACGGTTCACCTCAATCCGCGGCCAGAGGTGTTGTCGCGTTTTAAGGAGGTGGTGGACTCAGACCTAGAGCTGAACAAGGACCTGGAGTCTCTGCGGGACCAGCCTTGCGTCACCCTGGACGGACATCGCATGCCGCTCTGGGTTAACACTGGCCTGATGGCTGATGTGGTCCGATCTCTCGAGCAGGGTGCCGAAGGGGTTGGTCTTTATCGTACCGAAGTGCCGTTTTTGCTGAGAGAGCGCTTTCCCTCTGAGGAGGAGCAGCGACAAATTTACCGTAACCAGTTGGAGGCCTTTGCCCCCCGGCCAGTTACGATGCGTACGCTGGACATCGGCGGTGATAAATCGCTGCCCTATTTCCCCATTGAAGAGGACAATCCATTCCTCGGATGGCGGGGAATACGCGTTACCCTGGACCATCCGGAAATTTTTCTTTCCCAGGTGCGTGCCATGCTCAAGGCCAATGATGGTTTAGGCAATCTGCGGATCATGCTGCCAATGATATCCAGTGTCTCTGAGCTTGATGAAGCCCTGGACTTGATTCGACGCAGTCATCGCGAGGTGGTGCAGGAAGGGGTGACTACCGAGCTGCCCAGCATCGGCGTAATGGTGGAAGTGCCTTCAGCGGTATACCAGGCCAGGGCGCTTGCCCGACGGGTCGATTTCTTATCCGTAGGTTCGAACGACCTCACTCAGTATTTGCTCGCCGTAGATCGTAACAATGCCCGGGTGGCGGACCTTTATCATTCGCTGCACCCGGCCGTCTTGCAGGCGCTTCAGGAAGTGGCGACAGCGGCCATGGCCGAGGGAAAAAAGGTAGGGATTTGCGGGGAACTGGCGGGGGATCCAGAAGGTGCTGTGTTGCTGTTGGCCATGGGTTACGACATGCTCTCCATGAATGCTACCAGTTTGCCGAAAGTCAAAAAGGCATTGCGTAATGTCAGTCTGGTTGAAGCCCGCGAGCTACTGGCTGCTGCCTTGCAACGTGAGGACCCAGCCGAAATACATGCACTGTTGGAGCGTTTTCTTGCGGAGCATGGTATGGAGCGCTTTATCCATAACCCGGTGGATTAGCGACTTAAACTTCTTTTTCAACCACTTCGATGAGATCGCCTCGGGCGTCGAAACTTCTTTCCTTCCAGTGAAATTTACCAGCAGATGTTTGCCAGCAGGTGGTGGTGGCACGGGTGCCATAGGTATCGCCGACGATAAACTGGGCTGATAGCAGCTGGTCCATCTCCGTATTCATTGCTTGCAGGTCCAGTTGGTTTTTGCTGGCGAGTTGGCGGCTGTCTACCGCTGTCGCCAGGGCAGAATGGTCAAGCGGGTGCTGCAATAATTCTGCCATGACCTGCTTGCCACGCTGAACCTTGGGCCAGGGCGTATCCAGAGAGGCGTTGCTCAAGCCGTAGATACCTGGCGTCAATCGTCTGGGCGATTGCTCGCTGGAGGGGCCGGAGTTGCTGACATACCAGAGATCTTCGCGGTCCCCCAATAACAGGTTGAACCCGGCGTAAGCGCCCGCGCGCAAAGACAACTGGTCAAGGTATTGCTGTGCGGATAAATCCCCTTGCAGGTAGCCGAGTACGAGCTCGCCGCGGGAGCGCTCGGCAGCTTTGGTTTGCTCGGGGTCGCGGGAATTGGTGACGGCGGCAAAGTGGCCACTTCGATTGACCCCCATCCAGCTGCCGCCAGCCTGGCGGTCGCGCCCGGCCAGCACCTGGGGGTGCTCGAGCCAGTAGTGAGAGGCATCTGTGGGACGCTGGTGGAACTCGTCGCGATTGGCGGCGACGACCAGCGGGTATTGGTTATTGACCTGGTGGGCAAACAGTATCAGGCACATTGTGGGCTTTATTACTCCTCTGGATATCGGGAAACAATTGTGAAACCGCAGCACGTGCATAATAATACGTTCTTATCCCGATGGTCTGCCCATGCTGCCTTATCCTGAAATAGATCCTGTTGCCCTGGCCCTTGGCCCATTGAAAATCCACTGGTATGGGCTTGCTTACCTCACTGGTATTGCCGTCGCCTGGTGGTTGGCGATCAGGCGCTGCCGCGAGCCCTGGAGCCCAATAAAGCGTGAGCAGGTAGATGACCTGGTGTTCTACGCTGCTCTTGGCATCGTGCTGGGAGGGCGCGTGGGCTATACGTTTTTCTATGGTGGTCAGCGCTTGATAGAAGACCCCACCTGGGCCCTGCGCCTCTGGGAGGGTGGTATGTCATTCCACGGCGGGTTCCTGGGGGTGCTGTTAGCCATGTACTTGTTTGGCCGCCAGCAGAAGCTGGCTTTTTGGCGGGTCATGGACTTTGTCGCACCACTGGTGCCGATTGGATTGGGTCTGGGTCGACTGGGCAACTTTATCGGCCAGGAGCTCTGGGGAAGGCCTACCGATGTGGCTTGGGGAATGGTGTTCCCTGCCGATCCCCTGCAGCTTGCACGACATCCCTCGCAGCTCTATGAGTTTGCGTTGGAAGGCGCGTTGCTATTTGGGTTGTTGTTCTGGTTCTCTTCCCGGCCTCGTCCTACTTGCGCAGTCTCGGGCTTCTTCTCCCTGGGCTACGGCTGCGCCAGGTTTTTCGTGGAGTTTTTCCGCGAGCCAGACGCCCATATTGGCTATGAAGCCTTTGGCTGGTTGACTCGCGGCCAAATCCTCAGTCTGCCGATGATCGCGGTCGGCATTACTCTGTTATTTGTCGCCTACCGAGGCTCATCTGCTACTGCGCAACGCGCAACTGGAACCAAGTAAATGAAGCAATACCTAGACCTTCTTCAGGATATTCTGGATAGCGGTGTGCGCAAGGGCGACCGCACTGGCACAGGGACTCTCTCAGTGTTTGCGCGGCAGTATCGTCATGATCTCGCTGATGGCTTTCCGCTGTTAACAACCAAGAAGCTGCATTTGAAAAGTATCGTCAACGAGCTGATCTGGTTCCTTAACGGTGAGACTAATACCCAATGGCTGAAAGAAAACGGAGTGTCTATCTGGGACGAGTGGGCCACCGAGGACGGTGATCTGGGGCCGATTTACGGGGCTCAATGGACTGCTTGGCCAACCAGCGATGGCGGCAGTATCAATCAGATTGACTATGTCGTTGATTGTTTGCGCAACTCCCCCGATAGTCGGCGGATACTGTTCCATGGCTGGAATGTGGAGTATCTGCCAGACGAAAAGGCCAGTCCCCAGGAGAACGCGAGGGCGGGGCGAATGGCGCTGCCACCTTGTCATCTGCTTTATCAGTTTTATGTTGCTGGAGGGAGACTTTCAGCCCAGTTATATATTCGCTCAAGTGATTCTTTCCTGGGTCTTCCCTACAACACCGCCAGCCTCGCGGTACTCACAATGATGCTGGCCCAGCAATGTGACTTGAGCCGGGCGAAATTATTATTACGACGGGTGATTCCCATCTTTACAGTAATCACATGGAGCAGGTGCAAGAGCAGTTATCACGTGAACCGCGCGCGCTGCCGCGTATGAATATCCTGCGTCGCCCTGACAGTATTTACGATTATTGTTTCGAGGACTTTGAGTTGGTTGATTACAACCCCCATGGGCATATCTCAGCGCCAGTTGCGGTCTGAGCGCGTGGCAATTGAGCTGGCAGTGATTGTTGCCGCTGCGCAAAACGGTGTTATTGGTCGGAACAATACTCTCCCCTGGCATTTGCCGGAGGACTTGCGATACTTCAAGCGCACCACCATGGGTAAGCCAATTGTGATGGGTCGTAAAACCTATGAGTCGATTGGCCGACCGCTCCCTGGGCGCACCAACATTGTCGTCACCCGTTCTTCGCAGTGGAGTGCAGAGGGTGTGAATGTGGTTCACAGTCTGGGTGACGCCCTGTCGCTGGCGCAGGACGTCGCGGCGAACGAGGGTGCGCAAGAGTTAATGGTGATCGGTGGGGCTGAAATTTATAGCACGGCCCTGCTTGCTGCAGATCGTCTATACCTGACAGAGGTGCATGCCGAGGTGGAGGGCGATGCCTACTTGCCCCAGATCGACTGGACTGCGTGGCGGGAGATTTCTCGGGAGCGGCATGAGGCCAGCGAGAACAACCCCTATGGCTACAGCTTCGTAGTTTTTGAGCGCTAAGCCGAGGTTTCTCACAGCACGCTACAATTGTTACCGTCGCGTTGAAGATTATTGCTATGTGTTACCGTTTTACCCAAGAGCCTGTTTTACCCTATAGCGAGCACACTGAAAATTGGAAAACGGATACTATTTGGTTTAAATTCGCTGCCTCGGTTTACCGACTCTGGTTTATCCACTATATAAATAGTTCAGATACCGGTTTTATCAGAGCCGATTCTTTTTGTTGGACACAGGAAACACGATTCCCATGACTATGCATCGATTAAAAAATGCACTGATCGCTGCGCTTGTCTCCGTTGGCGCCCTGGCGGGCGCCGCGGCTGCAGTGCAGGCCAGTACGTTGGACTCCATCCTAGCGGTTGGAGAAGCCAAAAATGATTCGGCTCGAAAGTCCCAGGTCAAGATTGACCGACTGGCTGACGAGACACGCGATTTGCTCAGTGACTACAAAACAGTCAACAAGCAGATTGACGGTCTCAAAGTTTATAACGCTCGTCTGCAGCGCCAGATCGACAATCAGATGAAGCGCGTTGGCGAGATTGATCAATCAATTTCCCAGGTGACGGTTATTCAGAGGCAGATGACGCCGCTGGTTATTCGCATGATCGATGGTCTGGAGCAGTTTGTAGAACTGGACGTGCCTTTCCAGAGGGGAGAGCGCATGGAGCGGGTTGAATTCCTGCGTGCCAATATCGATCGCGCTGACGTCAGCGTGGCGGAGAAGTTCCGCGGCGTTCTAGAAGCCTACAATATTGAGCTTCAATACGGACGTGGCATCGACACTTACCGCGGCGTTATTGATATGAATGGATCGTCCCGCGATGTGGACTTTTTACGCATAGGCCGCATCGCCCTGATGTATCAGACTACCGACGGTGCCACCTCTGGTGCCTGGGATACCAACAGCGGTGCTTGGGTTGAGCTGCCTTCTGGTGACTACGACGGGGCTATTCGCAAAGGCATTCGAATTGCGAAGAAGCAGGCCACGATTGAATTATTGAACATGCCAGTTTCGGCTCCGGAGGCCAACTGATGAGCGCTAAAATCGTAAAAGCCGCTGCTTTTGTTTTGTGCGGCGCACTGACTCTCTCAACCGGCTCCGCTATGGCGCAAGACGCCAAGTCGTTGGATGAACTGCTGAAGTTCGTTAAGCAGGGCCAAAGCAGCGAAGCGAAAGAAAACCGCGCTCGCGAAGCCAAGTTTTCCAAAGATAAAGCAAATCAAGCGAGCGCTCTGAAGCGCGCAGAAGCTGAGCGTGCTCAACAAGAGCGGTTAAGCGCCCAGCTTGAGCAAGCATTTGAAGAAAACGAGCTATTGATTGCAGCCAAGCAAAAGCAGCTGCAGGAAAAGTTGGGTACGCTGACTGAATTGTTCGGCCACCTGACATCTGCGTCAGGCGATCTTGCATCGAATCTTGAGGTGTCCATGGCTTCTGCCCAGTACCCGGGCCGGGAGCAATTCCTTAAGGACCTGATCTCCAAGATGAGTGGTTCCGACACCCTGCCCAGCATCGAGGAGATCGAGCGGGTATGGTTCGAGCTTCTGCGCGAAATTCGTGAGACTGGTGTTGTCACCAAGTTTAGTGCTGAGGTCTCATCCCCAGCGGGCGAACGTGCCGAGCGCGAAGTTGTTCGTATCGGTGCTTTCAACATGGTTGATATCAACGGTAATTACCTGAGCTTCGACAACGGCAGCTTGAGCGAATTGCCACGCCAGCCCAGCGGACCGTATACAGGATGGGCTGCTGAACTGGCTTCCGCATCTGGCGGCATGCACAGCTTTGGTATTGACCCGACCGGTCCTACCGGAGGTTCATTCCTGGCAGCCATCATTGATACTCCGAACCTGGAGGAGCGTTGGCATCAGGTGGTTATGTGGGCTATGCGATTACCGCTGTTGGTATATTTGCCTTCCTGCTCGCAATTTACAGACTGGTTGTACTGACCGCTGTTAGCAGCAAGGTCAATGCTCAGCTGAAGAGCGACACGGCCAAAGAAAATAACCCGCTGGGCCGCGTTCTCAAGATTCATGAAGACAATCCCACAATGGACACAGAGACTCTCGAGCTGAAGCTGTCCGAGGGTGTGTTGAAAGAGACTCCAAAACTGGAGAGTGGACTCACACTGCTGAAGATCATTGCAGCTGTGGCACCGTTGATGGGTCTGTTGGGTACTGTGACCGGTATGATTATTACCTTCCAGGCTATCACCATTTTTGGTGCGGGCGATCCCAAGGCGATGGCCGGCGGTATCTCCGGCGCACTGATCACCACAGTGCTTGGTCTGTTGGTGGCTATCCCGACCGTACTTCTGCACACCGTGGTGAATGGACGCGCGCAGCGCATCATTCACATCTTGGACGAGCAGACTACGGGAATGATTGCAGAGCATACTGAAGCCAATCTGAGGTCTTGATATGGGCGGTATTATCGAGGTACTCCTCGGCTTCATGGACAAGGGTGGCGATGTATTATGGTTGATCGCAGCCCTGCTGTTCGTGATGTGGACGCTGATTTTCGAACGAATCTGGTACTTGCAGTTCGGTTGGAAGAACGACGTTGCGCAGGTTATCGGCAAGTGGGAAGGACGCTCCGAGCGTAAATCGTGGGAGGCTGAGCAGATACGTGCCATGCTGGTTTCCCAGGCTCGAATGCAGATCAACCGTAACTTGCCTGTGATCAAGACCCTCGTTGCCCTGTGCCCATTGTTGGGTCTGCTGGGCACTGTGACCGGGATGATTGAAGTTTTCAACATCATGGCTGTGACGGGTGGCGGTGACGCGAAGTCCATGGCTGGAGGTGTCCAGCAGGCAACGATACCGACTATGGCCGGCATGGTTGCTGCACTTTCTGGCGTTTTTGCCAATACCTATGTGACCAGGATTGCCCAACGGGAAAGTATTTTCCTGCGTGACAACCTGACTACGGATCATTAATAGAGCCAGTTAGATGCGAAAGAGAAACCGACAAGCTGATGCCGACGAGGCTGAAATCGACCTGACACCGATGCTCGATGTCGTGTTTATTATGCTGATCTTTTTTATTGTGGTCGCGTCCTTCCTGAAGGAAGCCGGTATCGAGATGAACCGGCCTGACAGCAATCAGAATCCGCCGGAAACCGACGCCACCAGCATTGTTGTCACTATTACGGGTGACAATCAGATTTGGATGGAGAATCGCAGGATTGATATCCGCGCGGTTCGCGCCAATATTGCTCGCCTTTTGGCATCGGATCCTGATCAATCCTTTACAGTCAAAACAGAGTCTGGTGCCAGTGCCGGAGCGCTGGTTGAAGTGGGCGATGCCGCCCGAGAGGCCGGCGTGAAGCAGGTCAATTGGCCAGCGGAGGAAAAGAAGTGAGCAGTCGAAGTATGGCAAGCGGTCGTTCAGGTGGCGCACAGGATGGCGGCGGTGAGGGCGAAATTGACCTGACTCCAATGCTGGACGTTGTGTTCATCATGCTCATCTTTTTCATTGTGACGTCGTCTTTCGTTAAAGAGCCGGGTGTAGAGATACTCAAGGCAGAGGCGGTGACAACCAGTGCCTGTGATAGGGGAACTATTATTTTTGCCGTTAACGCTACGGGCGACGTTTACTACGACAAGAAGCAGATCCCCATAGACCGGGCATATCGCCTGGCCGAGGCAGCCAAAAAAGAGGCCCCCAAGGCTAATTTTGTAATTCAGGCTGACGTGGATACGCCAACCTCAGCGTTGAGCGATTTGCTGGGAGTGATCAAACCCCTGATGGATGCACCGCTGTGTGTTTCCACCGACGACGCGGGTTAAGCTAGATGGGTGATAGTAAAGTGAGAATAATCGTTTCAGTATTGCTCGCCCTTCCCGTGGTGGTGGGCTTGTTTATGGTTATGCATAGCCTGATCGACCGCGATTTCAAGAATCCTGAGGTGTCGAATCAGAAAATTGCAGACCTGGTCCAACCGGATGAAGAAATCCAGCTGGAGACCAACTCCAAGAAGCCAGAAAAGGTGGAGGATCCGGAAGAGCCACCCCCTGAAATAGACATGGCCCGTATCGATCTGGATATGGACACCAATGTGGATAATATTGCACCAGCTGCCGCCATCGATATCAGCATCTCGACGTCTGGCATGTCCTCCGGCGATGGTGAGTATCTGCCTATCGTAAAGGTTGCTCCTATTTACCCACGTCGCGCTCAAACTCGCGGCATCAGCGGTTATTGCATTGTCGAGTACACGGTAACCACCTCTGGTGCGATTCGTGATCCCGTTGCAGTTGATTGCCAGCCCTCTGGTGTATTTGAGAAAGCTTCCGTGAAAGCGTCAACCAAGTTCAAGTACAAGCCACGAGTTGTCGATGGTGAAGCCATCGAGGTGGCTGGTGTACAAAACAAGTTCACCTATGAGCTGGAACAGTAACAAGGCTTAGCTGTTATGAAATTGTTAAATCACAAGATCTGGACCCGCGCAGCACTGTTCTCATTGCCGTTACTGCTATCTCAGGTAGCGGTAACCCAATTACAGTCAGACGCTGGGCTTACTCCGCTCTCTGCCGCCGTGGCGGCCGAAGACAAGCCCAAGGATACGCGGGAAACCCGGCGCACGCCGGCGTTACGTAACAAGGTTTACGAGAAGTTGGCAGAGGCCCAGGTCGCTGCAGAAGCAAAGGATCTTGCGGGCGCCCAGAAGGTGCTGGACGGAATGATCGCTGCTGGCGGAAAAAAAGCATTGAATAGCTATGAGCTGGCCAATGTTTATAACCTTTATGCGTTTATTTACTATTCCAGGGAAGATTATAGGAATGCCCTGAAGGCCTACGAAAATGTGGTCTCGCAGCCAGATATACCGTTGGCAATGGAGATCAATACTCGTTACACCATTGCCCAGTTGTATTTCGTGCAAGAAGACTGGAAGCGGGGTGTGGACGCCCTGCTCAAGTGGTTCGACATGACTGAAACGCCCAACGCTTCGGCCTATGTTTTGCTGTCGCAGGGCTACTACCAGATGAAGGACTACAACAAGTCCCTGTTCAATGTGGAGAAGGCAATCTCCATGTACGATGAAAAAGGCAAGATACCTAAGGAACAGTGGTACAACCTCGCACGTTTCCTGCATTTTGAGAAAGGCAATATCAACAAGACGGTCGATATTCTGGAAATTCTGCTGACCCATTACCCGAAGAAGCAATATTGGGTGCAGGTCTCTCACATGTACGGAGAGCAGAAGAAAGAATCTGAGCAGTTGTCTGCGATGGAAACAGCCTATGTGCAGGGCATGCTGGATAAGGGCACAGAGCAAGTCACTATGGCCTACCTGTATTTAAACGCTGATGTTCCCTACAAGGCCGCAAAGGTAATGGATAAGGGCCTCAACGATAGCTCGATTGACGACAAATCTAAAAACTGGGAAATTGCAGGCAGTGCCTGGCGTCAGGCGCAGGAAGTTGAGAAGTCCATTCCGGCGATGGAAAAGGCGGCTGCCAAGTCCGATACCGGAGAGCTGTATGCTCGCCTGGGTAATATCTACCTCGACGGAGACGACAACAAAAAGGCTATCACGGCCATTAACAAAGGCTTGTCCCGTGGAGGCGTCAAGCGCCCGGATAATGCTCGCCTGATATTGGGAATGGCTTACTTCAACGTCAAGCAGTATGACAAGGCGAGAAATGCCTTTAAAGCCGCCTCGCGTGATGAGCGTTCCGCAAAATATGCGTCGCAGTGGATCAAGTATATGGATTCAGAGTTGGAGCGACAGCGCAGTCTGGCTGAGGGCTAAGACGCGACCTGTTAGCGGGTCGAAGAATAAAAAGGAGCCTGATGGCTCCTTTTTTTATGCCCCAATGCAAAGTTTCTTACAGTCCTTGCTGCCCCACAAAGAGCACAGCTGTCTTGGTTGAGTGTCTATGACTTGCCTGGCGAATGACTCGAGGAGCTTTACTCGCTTCAGGCCGGTTTCATCTTGTCTATGCAAGGTATACCCTTTGACCTTGTCTGAGTGGGTATGGGATCAGCGTTGCGTATATTACTGGTGGAGGATGATGTCCAACTGGGGGAGTCCCTGGAGGCGGCATTGCGTCTTGAGCACTATGCAGTTGACTGGCTGCGCAGCGGCGAGCCGGTTCGAGCCACAATTGGCGCTACACCCTACGACTTGATGATTCTGGACCTTGGTTTGCCTGAAGTCCCCGGTATTCAGGTGTTGCGGCAAACTCGTGCCGATAAGCATGACATTCCTGTGCTACTACTGACCGCTCGCAATACGCTGGACGATAAGGTTGATGGCCTAGATTCCGGAGCGGATGACTATCTCACCAAACCGTTTGAAATTGACGAGTTGTTTGCCCGGGTTCGCACGCTGCTCAGGCGTCGCGGCGAGGGCCGTAGCCAGCAACTGGAAGCCCGTGGAATTACTATTGACCCGGTCGATCGGCTGGTGATTTTTGAGGGGGAGATGCTTGATCTGACTGCCCGGGAATATGCGATTTTAGAAATCCTGATTCGCAATGCTGGGCGTTTTGTATCCCGGCCACGGTTGGAAGAAGGGATTTACAGTTGGGGAGAAGAGGTCGGTTCCAACACGGTAGAGGTTTATATTTCGCGCCTGCGAAAACGCTTTGGAAGCGACTGTATTGAAACCATGCGCGGCGTTGGTTACCGCATTTCCCAATGACTGCCTCGCTGCAACAAAGGCTCACTATCATTCTGCTGGCGTTGACCCTGTTTGCCTGGATCGGCTCCGCCGGTGTGACTTATTTTTACGCCAACAGAGTGTTGCTGGAACAGGTCGATCGGCAGCTTGGACAGTATGCCGACTTGGTGAATTACATCACTCGCGTTTTTGAACGGCAGCTTGCCCAGGGGCAGCCACTTTACGAGGCTTGGAGTGGTCATGATTATGACCTGGCTCACCTGGACCCTATTCTGATAGAGGGGATTGTTACTGAAGGTCTTGCCCCTGCTATTAACATCTGGGAGAAACAGAGCAGGATTGCGGTGTTGGCCGGGTCCCCCCTGTTTGAGAGGCCAGACACTGAAGGTCTGGTCGATCGAGAACTGAAAGATGGCCAGGGTCACTGGCGGTTGTTGAGTAAGCGGGATGAAAATTCCGGGCTGTGGATTCAGGTGGGTATTGAAATGGGGGCGGCCAGAAGAGATATGCTGGGCACTCTGGGTAGCGCTTTTATGCCCTTGTTAATCGTGCTGCCGCTGACGGTTGCCTTACTCTATCTGGGCGTTGCTCGCGGCCTGCTACCCCTACGCAATCTGGCTGGGCAAATCGCGCGGCGTAAAACCGGACTGCTCGATCCGGTGGATACACAAAAGGTGCCGAGGGAGCTCAATAGCGTAGTGTTGTCGCTGAACGAGTTATTGTCGCGTCTGGCCCAGGCCATGGACGCAGAGCAGCGTTTCACCGCTAACGCAGCTCATGAGCTGTTGACTCCGCTGGCCGCGATCAAGACCGAGGTGCAGCTGTGTCAGCGGCAGTTGAAAACAGAACCGGCAGCTGGAATGCTTGCTCGAATAACCCAGCGTGTCGATCGAGCGACGCACACAGTCGAGCAGCTACTCACCCTGGCAAGGTTGGATCCGGGTGCTCCTGTTGTCGTGGCTCCGGTTGAGTTGCGAGGGCTGCTCATTGAGACACTTGCTGATACAGCTCACCTTGCAGCTGAGCGTGGCCTGGTGGTAGATCTAGAGGAGGGTGATGCCATTCCTATTCAGGCAAACGCTGAAGCGCTCGCGATTATGTTTCGCAATTTACTGGTGAATGCTTTTCGCTACAGCAGCGGAGACCCTGTGGTGTCGATTCGACTAAAGCTGGCAGGGGAGGTGTCGCTGGAAATTTGTAATGACTGCGAGCCACTATCCTCTGCAGAGCATCAACAATTGGCTGAACGTTTTTATCGGATTCCGGGAAGTGCCGGCCTTGGGGCGGGTCTGGGATTATCCATTGCTACCCGAATTTCCGAATTACACGGGGCGAGTATTGTGACTAGTCCCGGTGATCAGGGGCGCGGTTTTTGTGTGCGAGTCAGCTTTCCCCAGTCGCGTTGAGGGGAGCATGTGCGGCGCCGATCAGACCCGGGTGTTCTGTGACTATTAGGCGTACCGGCATGCGTGCCAGATGCTCTTGCATCAAGCCTTTTCCCTGCAGTCTTGCGATAAAGCTGCT
Organism: marine gamma proteobacterium HTCC2148; assembly: GCA_000156295.1. Lineage (GTDB taxonomy): Bacteria > Pseudomonadota > Gammaproteobacteria > Pseudomonadales > Halieaceae > Halioglobus > Halioglobus marinus. Next base: position 3,961 of record DS999247.1, on the reverse strand, counting down.
CTGTTTTAAGAAATCTTGCATGCGCGGAACGATTCCGCCAGCAATAAAAAGGCCGCCATAGGCCCCGTTAGAGAGAACGAAGTCGCCACAGGCTGAGCCCAGTAGGGCACAGAACGTTTCCAGAGCCTGAACACAGTGAGCATCACTACCATCCAGCCCCTCGCGAGAGACTTCCGCAGGGCTTAGCGACTGTGGTGTTGCTCCGCGTAGTTGGGCGATGGCTGTGTACAGCCTGACCAGCCCGGAGCCGGAAACGAGAAGTTCGGTATAGATGTCTCCGTGTTCGGGTAGGAAATGGCTGAAAATAGCCGCTTCCAGTTCGGTGCCGGGTGACAGACCTGCATGCCCGGGTTCGGCGTCGATGGCGATGGGGGTGCCGCCCACCCACTGTAAGGTCGCTCCGCCAAAGCCGGTGCCAGGACCAGCGGTTGCCAACTTGCTGTGATCTGATTTTGTGCCCGGATGCAGTTGTTCGACATCTTCATGTCTCAGGTAGGGCAATGAGTGGGCATTGGCCTGGAAATCATTGAGCCAGCGCAGTTGGTGGAGCCCAAACTGTTTTGCCAGTGCCGAACGAGAAAATGACCAGCCGATGTTGACCATTACCACTTCATCGCCCGAAGGCGGAGCCGCAGCGGCGATACAGCCCCGATGGGGCCAATCTTCATTCAGGTCTTTACGCCAGATTTTTAAAATGTCTTCTAGTGAACCGTGATCTCGGTTAACAAAAGTGGCGACAGATCGAAAGTCCCCGGAGAGTTCATCGTAAAGCGCAATACGTGTATTGGTGCCGCCCACATCGGCAGTTAGGCGAGTGACTGCAGCCATTAGAGCACCGGGAGGATTTTGATGATATTGGTTGAGCCCGACCGACCCATGATCGTGCCCTTGGTCAGCAGGATTGAATCATCGCGTTGCAGATAGCCACCATCTTTCAAAAACTCGATAGCTCTGGCATCAACCTCTTCCTTTTCGAACGCAGATGCATCGAAAAACAGGGGGATGACACCACGGCACAAACACAGGTTTTGCAGTGTTGCGGCGTCACTGCTAAGGCCAAAAATAGGCAAGCCGGAACTGAGTCGCGACATCAGCAGTGGCGTGTTGCCGCTCTCCGTCAAACACGCGATGCCGCGCACGCTGTCATAGTGATTGGCAGCGTATATTGCCGACATGGCAATGGTTTCCTGAGGAGTGGAGAACTGTCTGTCCAGTCGATAACGCGAGGTTCTAGTCACCGCCTGGCGTTCCGCACCCAGGGCAGCATCTGCCATTGCTTTAACCACCTCTACTGGATAGTTGCCCACTGCGGTTTCGGCTGAAAGCATGACGGCATCTGTGCCATCCAGTACGGCGTTAGCAACATCGAAAACCTCTGCCCTGGTGGGCATTGAATTGTCGATCATTGATTCCATCATCTGCGTCGCGGTGATCACCACGCGGTCCATTTGTCTGGCACGTGAGATGAGTTCTTTTTGGATGCCGATTAACTGAGCATCGCCGACCTCAACACCCAGGTCACCTCTGGCGACCATGACACCCAGCGAGGCGCGGATGATGCCGTTGAGAATATTTTCATCGGCAACCACTTCGGCGCGCTCGATCTTGGCGATGATGCCAGGGTTCAAGTCATGCTTTTGCAGGAGGTCGCGAGTCTGTAAAATATCTTCTTCGCTGGAGACAAATGATACCGCAACAAAATCCGGTCTAACCTCAACAAGGCTGTCGATGTCAGCGATGTCTTTTGTGGTTAACGCGGGTGCAGCCAGTCCCCCGCCAAGGCGATTAATACCTTTGCGTGAGCCGAGCTTTCCTCCTATGACCACCGTGCACTCGACCACCGAAGCCGTAGCGTCGTCTACCTTTAGCCTGATCCTGCCGTCGTCGAGTAGCAGTATGTCGCCAGGCTCAACGCTGCTGCACAAGTCTTTGTAGTCCAGGCCGACGCCTCGATTGTCGCCCTGTCCCTCGCCCAGGTCCAGGTCAAGGCGAAAACTGTCGCCGATTGCCAAATCTACCGAGTCATTGCGAAAGGTGCTGATTCGAATCTTGGGCCCCTGGAGGTCCGCTAGAATCCCCACGTACTGGCCAGCAATGCCGGATTGTTTGCGGATCCGGGCAGCCACCTTGGCATGTTGTGCACTCGTACCATGGCTGAAGTTGAGACGAAATACGTTCACGCCAGCCGAAATGAGCTTCGCGATCATGTCGTCAGATTCGCTACCGGGGCCAATAGTGGCAACAATTTTTGTTCGTCTGTTTACCTTGGGGGTCACGCTAGTTTCCATGGCTGCATAAAAGGGTGAATCCTGCTGGGGGCGGCAGGCTTATATGGATCAACGGGGTGCTCCAAAGAACTGATAATGCCTCGTTGCGCGAGTGAGTACTAGTCACAAGGGGTAGAGAGTGCGGTTTGATGGAAAATGGCGCAATTAACCGGGCTTTTTACCATAAATGGCATCCTGGCCGTGCCTGATTTCTAGGCCCTGGCGGATACTGCGTTTGAGGCCCTTTGCGACCAAAGCGTAGGAATTCTCAATCATACGCTCGACCTCTCCACGGGGAATACTGCCATCCAGTATTATCGTATTCCAGTGGCGCTTGTTCATGTGATAACCGGGTAATACGGCCGCAAAAATGTCCCTCAGGATGTGGGCTTCGTCGGGGTCGCACTTCAGATTCATGCGCGCGCTGGCTTCGCCTTGAAGCAATGTAGCGAATATCTTTTTTTGCAGTTTGAATACCGCGACTTGTGGGCCAAAGGGGAAGTCTTCCATCGCCTCGGGGCGTTTGAGAATATGGTTTCTTGCCTCCAAAAAATTCATCACCTGGCCTGCAGGTAACGCCTGGTGATATCCGGAAAATCAGTAAACAAACCATCAACTCCGGCTTTCTCGAAGAGTGCTTGATGCAGCTCTGCGGCATTTTCTGCGCCTTCAGGCAGTTCGTCGATGCGCAATGTATAGGGATGAACTTGCAGTCCGTGTTCATGGGCCAGTGCGGTTAGTGGCGTAGGCTCAAGGCCTGCATCCCGGTGGGTCAATACCTGTGGAATCCATGGGCCTATTCCCTGTGCATAGTTGGCGATTCGGGCAAGTCCCGCGTCCGTTTGCATTGCTTCATAGTCTATTTCACCCTCCTCGCCCCAGTCGTTTTCGCCAATCAGTTGAATCAGTGGGAGGGGCGTCACCTCGCGGAGTGCAATTAGCGTCTGGTCGTTAAAGCATTGCAGAAAAACCTGATCGACTTTAGTTGCATAGCCGGTCTCTGCCAGTGCGCCAAGCACCGCGGTGGCTATGTCATAGCCTTGTTGTTGATGCCATAGCGGTGACTTCAGCTCAACGTATAGCCCGGCATTTTTCTCTCGACTGAGATTCAGTCCGTCAATCAGGCTGATCTCCTCTTTTAAAGTAGGTAAGCGGAAGCTGCCCTGATCAAGAGGAAATCGGCGGGGGTAGAAGGCCTGTTCTTCGCCGCTATCATTAGTAAAACTGCGCTCATGCAGACTTAGTGCCTTGATCTCTTGCAGATTGAAATCCAGAGCATAGTAGCGGCCGTCTTCCCGGGCTCTGCCAGGGAATAGTCGTGCAACATCTGTGGTGCTATCGAGGTGAATGTCGTGCAGAACAATAGGTACACCATCGCTGGTGAGTACCACGTCCTGTTCAAGAAAATCGGCTCCCATGGCGTGCGCCATGGCTTTACTTTCGAGGGAGTGCTCGGGCAGATAGCCGCTGGCGCCACGATGGGCAATGATAATCGGGCCACTCTTGCTCATTGCTGCACGCTACAACGAGCCGTTGTTTTGGACGCTGGCGTGCAGTCGTGCAAGAGTGGGTCCATGGTGAGCCCTAGGGCAGGGCAGCAACCCAGTCACCGTTTTCAAACCACTTCTTGCGCAGTTGGCCCAGGACACCGGTTTTACCAAAGGCGTCCATGAAGTTGTCAATCAAGTTCTGCA
>DS999248.1 GCA_000156295.1 marine gamma proteobacterium HTCC2148 | reverse complement strand
GAAATTATTAGCATGGGTTCACCATTAACTGAGACTGCGCCTATCGCTGTTTCTGCATTGCACGACGATGAAGGCGTTCCTGCTGATTGTGGCCTGGTTCGAGATAACTTCTTTGCTAATGGCGACTCAACGTCAACCTCAAAGGGTGTGATTAACTCTGCACTTACGCATCAAGGCGCTAGCCCGGCTAAAGCATCTGAGTACGAAGCGTCACCAGACTCACTCAAGGTGTCTTACTTCATCAAGTCCGATGAAACCGGCGTTGAATTCGGCGACAATGCAGTACACATCGCTGGGTTCCTCGATACTCCTGCAATGACAAACCAGCAGACGGGTATCTTCTCCGAAGATCTGCAGGGTTTTGACTATCCTGACCTGAACGGTGGTTCTCCTCTGGATGAGCTAAACCCAGATATTGGTCCTTCTCGTGGAAAATATAATGATCTTCGAGCGATTCTTGCAGCCACTACCCTGATCAACGATTGGTCCAACAACAGCGTTGAAGCACTTGGCGCGACGGTTGATACCGACTGGGTTGTGACTTTCCCAGGTCAGTATGTGATGTTGGATTTGGCCACATACCTCTTGGGTGGCGGCATAGCCGGAACCAGCGATGTTTGTGTGCGTGATGGCGAAGGGGATGTTGAAGATGGTACGGTCGATTGTGACTACCGTGATATTCCTGTGACTGCAACGTTCAACGTGTATGATCGTGAAGAACAGGGCATCATAATCGAAGAGGGCGAGCTGGTAGTGTCTCCTTCACCACCCGTTACAGTTCCTCCAGAAGCTTTGAAGGACGAAGTTAACGTGATTCAGTGGGGCGATGCGCCCGTACTGAACGCGCCTACTTCTGTATCTGTTTCGACACCTGATGGCGCTAAGTTCGGCTGGGCTTCTTTGAGCACTGAATCGTCCGACGACCTGGCACTGTGTGACATTGTTTGGGATTTATCTGGTTTTGATCCAGATGCCCCTAACAAAGGCATTGTAGCAGACTATGAATGCTCCATTGAAGCTACCGGTTCTGTACCAGTAGTTGGCTTTGCCGCATGGCAGCGTGCCTTTGCAGCAAATCCCGGCTCGAACTATGGTCGTATCGTAGATCACAGCCGTACGCAGGCTTCAGCTTCTATGTAAGCTGAGAGTCTTGAAACTAAAGCCGACACCCTAGGGTGTCGGCTTTTTTATACCTGTAATAATTCCAAATGGCGATTTAACGACAATGAAGATTATGTATAAACTTTTTGTAATGATGACGCTTCAGTTTGCGCTGGTGACTGTTGTTTTTGCCCAAAAAGCTATTATTGAGGATGAAGGCGTAGACATCAGTGATTCAGAATTCGAGTATTTGGTGAGTCGCTGGACCAGGCAGATGCGCGATGCTGCCCTTGCCGATGAAGGTGACCGGCTTGAACTTATCAATCTGTCCCTTGCAAACAAGAAAGTAGCACGAATGGCGAACCAAGTTGCGCTTGAAAATCCGGCCGCGAGGTGGCAGTACCAGCTAGGCCTTGAGGCTTATCAGCGCGATTTTGTGTTTCGACAGTATCGTGAATCGCTACAAACACCAGACTTCTCCGATCTGGCACAAGAGCGATATAAGCTGAAGTATGAAAAAATAGCCGCGATACCAGAAAAACGCGTCTCATCACACATTCTATTCGCGGTAAAGCTTGGATCATCCGGAAAACGCGAGGAAATTACACCTAAAGCTCAAGGTGTACTGGATCAACTTCGAGCAGGCGCAGATTTTTCAAAAATGGTGGCAGAGTACTCCGATGAACCGGGTGCGGTCGAAAAAGACGGTAAATTTGATAAGTGGGTAGCCTATGGCGAGCTCGGTGTATCGCCTCGCTACACTAACGGGTTATTTTCCATCGCCAGTGTTGGCGAATACTCGGACTTAGTGTCGACCCAGTTTGGTATCCATATTATTAGACTAGACGGTATCCAAGAGAAGTCATACAAACCCTACGAAGAAGTAAAAGCGGACATCATTAAAGAGCTTGAAGCCGAGTATATAAGCCTTTCTATGAAGGAGTATGTTGGTGGCTTCAATATCACAGAAAATGCAGTGATTGATGAAGAAGCGATTGAGATGATTCTCGCGCCCTACGCCAGCGAGTAGTGATTCGCAACTGCCCAGAGGTAGCAGTACTCCTTTGTACTTTTAACGGGGGCCGCTATTTAACACAGCAGATACGCTCAATCTCAGAACAAACTCATCCAGCAATCAGTCTTTATATTTCTGATGATGGTTCACAGGATGATACTTGCGATATCGCCCGAAAAGTCGCCTCAGCTAATCTACAGCTTGCTGTCGACCTGCGCACAGGGCCCGGCCGCGGGGCGACGAGCAATTTTTTGTCGCTAATTTGTGATTCAGCTATCAATGCGGATTATTTCGCTTATGCCGATCAGGATGATGTCTGGGATTCAGACAAGCTAAGCCGAGCGATTGCGAAACTGGCTGAATGTGATGCTCGACTCCCCGCGCTATATTGTGCGCGAACCCGCTCCGTTACCGAGCACGGCTTGGTAGTGGGGGTTTCTCCCAGTTTTCTTAAGTTGCCTTCGTTCGCAAATGCGCTTGTCCAGAATATTGGCGGCGGCAACACCATGGTGATGAACCGAGTGGCAAGAAACTTGTTGCGCAGCGCGGGTATGGTTGAAGTGGTCAGCCACGACTGGTGGACTTATCTGTTGATCAGCGGGGCTGGTGGCCGAGTTGAGTTTGATCAGAACCCCTGCGTTGATTATCGTCAGCACCCGGATAACCAAATTGGGGACAATCAGGGTGCGTTGCGCCGTTTAGTCAGATACTGGGGAGCACTCAGTGGTAGGAATCAGCGCTGGAATCAGCGCAATATTGCTGCCCTATCGCAGAACCTGGATCTACTCACCCCTGAGAGCCGTTTCACTCTCGAAACTTTCAGTGCTACCAGGTCAGGCGGATTGGTTGAGCGAATAAAAGGTGCAAGGAAGGCGGGCCTTTATGCGCAGACTTTCATTGGCAACTTGGGCCTGTTGGTGGCTATTTTATTAAAGAAAATCTAGGCGAGTTGCGTATAATGCTGCCAGCGCTTGCAAGAGCGCCACTGACTTGTTTCGTTCCGGACATTTATGGCACATTCCAGGAAATTGATTGTTGTTCTCGGTGCCCACCGATCGGGGACGTCCTTGTGCGCTGCTGCGGTAAAGAGCCTGGGAGCTGATGCCTGTCTCGGTGAACATTACGCCAACGAAGAGAACCAGAAGGGTTTTTTTGAGCACCCCGAGATAGTCGAGTTTAACAACCGCTTGCTCGAGTTTTTGGGCGGCAGTTGGGACAATCCTCTGTTCGATGGCGCTGCTCATCTTGCAGGCCGCGATCTAAACCAATGGAAAAACGACGCTGCAGCGCTCATTGCTGCACTGTATGGCACTGCGCCCGTTGCGGTGCTTAAAGATCCGCGAATGTGTCAGCTGCTCCCTTTTTGGGTCGAGGTGTTTAGCGGCGCGGGTTATGCCAGCGAGAATGTTTACTATATCCACACGCTGCGTGATGTAGCGGAAGTCTCTCTTTCCCAGAAAAGCAGGGCTCAAGCCAACCCGGACTTCTATGAAATAGGGCGAAGTCTAGACGAAGCCGCCGCGCTCTGGCTGTCGCTTTCAGCCCAGGCCGTTTCTGCCAGCCGTGATCTCAATGTTATTTATCTCTCCTATGCCACATTGATTGAAGAACCCGCTAGCGTTCTGAAAGGAATGACTGCCTTCTTGCATTTGTCTCCAGATCCAGAGGTGGTGGCGCAGTTTTGTAAGCAGTTTGTGGATAGAAGCTTGCATCGCAGTAAGGCGGATGCCGATGTTACTGCAGAGCTGAAGAATAACTTCTCCCAAGTTTTTGAGTTCGAGGCGAAGCTACAGCTATTCCTTGATCCGGCAAGCGATAACTCCAAGGTAACCGACGCCTGCGAAGCTATATACCAACGACCTGATACGCAAGTCCGGCTTAGGGAAATTTTAATACCCGCACTTTCGCGGCTTAGCGGTAGCATCAGAGCCGATCGTCTTGCACTGACGCTGAGTCAAGAAGTGACTGAAGACTTGCGCAATCAAGTTGAAGAAGTCGCAGATAATCTGCGATGTCAGGCAGAAGAATTCGCCAAAAATATTGATGGCATGACTCGCGAGCACGAGGAAGTCGTGTCACCTCTTCGCCAAGAGGTGGTTAACTTACAGGATGGCAATGCCGCGTTACAAGATCAGTTGGGCGGGCAACGCCAAGAGGTTGCGCGTGTCTCCGCAGTCGCTGCATCCCTGGGAGAACAGAAAAGCGAACTGGAATCTCTTAATCATGCGCTGACCAGTGAGCGGGACTCACTGGAAGTAGAGCGAAGTGACCTTGAGGCGCAGCGTGACGACTATATAGAACAAGTCCAGCAGATGGAGAACTCGACTTCCTGGCGGATCACCAGGCCAGTGCGTAGTTTGAGCCTTCGTATTCAGCGTTTACGAAATTCTCTTGCCAGTAACTGGGTGCAGCTTAGGCTAAAGGCGATTCTGGTATACCACCGTATGAGCCTGCGTCATCCTGCGATTGCCTGGACGATTAGGCGACTGGTTCGCCCTTTTTTCCGGCTTGCCAACCGGTTATTCTCGGTCGGCCCCAGAGACATGCACCAGTCCGTCAGTCCGGATATTCTGCAGCCCATGCGTTACCAGCAGCAGGAGGAAAGTGAGAACTTTGCTCCACTGGTCAGTGTGATCGTGCCGAACTATAACCACGCGGCCTATCTTGAGTTGCGCCTGGAATCGATCTTTTCACAAACCTACCAGAATTTTGAAGTCATTCTGCTGGACGACGCGTCTACCGATGAGAGCGCAAAAGTATTGCGCAGCTTTCATCAACGATACCCGGGAAAAGCAACTCTGGTTATCAATGAGGAAAATTCCGGCGGTGTATTTCACCAGTGGGAGCGAGGCCTGAATCTCGCCAAGGGCGACATTGTCTGGATTGCAGAGAGTGATGATTGGTGCACCGAAAACTTCCTTGAAGTGCTGGTTCCCTATTTCGAGAACGAGGCCATTATGCTGGCCTATGCTCGCACGGTGTTCATGGATGGCGAGGGTGAGCAGCAGATCTGGTCCATTAATGAATACCTTAATGATATCGACCCTCAGCGTTGGAATCACCCTATCCTGGAAACCGGTCCGGCGATCGTTCGCGAGGCGTTTGCGGTCAAAAATATTGTTCCCAATGTGAGTTCTGCGCTGTTCAGAACACCTCGCCAATTGGAGATTCTGAACGACCCCGAGTGGCGGGAAATGAAAACCTGCGGTGACTGGTTGCTGTATTTGCATTTACTGCGCGGAGGTATGCTGGCCTATTCACCTGTGGCCTGTAACTATTATCGAATACATGGGCAAAACACTTCGGTGGAATCCTATTCACAGGACAAGTTCTATCGGGAGCATGAGCTAGTTGCTCGCACCGTGCAGCAATTTTACGATGTCCCGGATCAGGTCTTTGAGACCTTGCGAGACAATCTGGAAATTCATTGGCGAGAGACACGCGGTGAGTATTCCGATGAGGCGTTAGACGCCTGTTTTAGTCTGCAACGAATACGTGCCCTGAAAACTACCAGGGCACCCAATCTGCTCATGGCGTCCTACGCCTTTTGTTCAGGTGGGGGTGAAACATTTCCGGTCAGTCTTGCCAACATCATGAAACGGCATGGCTATAACGTGACTTATCTCGATTGTGCGCGGGAGCCGCGGCTGGATGGCGTGCGAGACAGGCTGCGCAGGGATATTCCCATTGTGTCTGACTTTGCTCAGTTGGAGCGTATTATCGGCGATTTTGATGTGCAAGTGATTCATTCCCATCACGCCTGGATGGATAGCACCATACTCGATATTTTGCCCGAGGACATGCCTTGTAAAACGGTGGTCACGCTTCACGGGATGTACGAAACCATCAATGAATATGAATTGAAGCCGATACTCCCTCGACTGGTGAAGCGCAGCGCAAAACTCATCTACGTTGCCGAGAAAAATCTGGATGCCATTCGAGATCACGGCTTGCTGGAGTACGCGCGGGTAGAGAGAATTGACAACGCATTGGAGCAAGAGGCGTTTGAGCCGATTTCAAGAGCAAGTCTGGGAATAGCTGACGACGCTTTTGTGTTTACGCTGGTCAGCCGGGCCATGGAAGAAAAGGGTTGGCGTGAAGCGATTGAGGCGGTCACTCGTGCAAGAGAGGTATCGGCAAGCAATATTCACTTGCTACTGGTAGGCGATGGCCCGGAGTATGATCGTATGGTGTGCCTCGACGGCGGTCTTGCGGACTTCGTTCACCTTGAGGGCTATCAGCGAAATGTGCGCGGTTATTTTGCGGTCGCTGATATGGGTTTTCTTCCTTCCAAGTTTCGGGGTGAGAGTTTCCCGTTGGTTATCATAGAATGTCTCCAGAGTGGGATTCCGCTGCTGGCTAGTGACCTCGGGGAGATATCACGGATGCTGGAAGGCCCAAAGGGTATGGCCGGAGCAGTGCTGCCACTGGATGGTGATAACCTTGATATAGCCGCTCTGCGGGATAAAATCGTGAACATTGTGACCGACGACAGCGTCCGTCAAGCAATGTACGATGCCGTGCCGGGAGCAGCAGCCAAGTTTGATCCGGCTATCCTGGCTGATAAACATGATATTGTTTATCGTGCTGCACTTGAGGTAGTCGTTTAATACAGCCACCCGGCTGTCAGGACATAGAAAACTGATGAAGAAGAAATTATATCTGCATATCGGTATGGGAAAGACCGGTACAACTGCATTGCAGAACTTCTTCTGGGAAAACCGGAAGGCGCTGGCGAAACGCGATGTCTGCTATCCCAAGCGCGGAACGATGGCCAATGCTCACCACCTTTTGTCTCCTCACATTCCGCGATTCCTGGAAAATGAATGGAATTTCCAGGCGGTCGACGAGTGGGCACCGGAGCTCGCCAAGAGCGCCCAAAACCGGGTGCTTTTATCTTCAGAATTAATGGCCTGGGCCGAAGAATCAAAGGCCCGAAAGTTCTGCGCACAAGTATCAGCCTGGTTCGATGTCTATGTGGTGATATACCTGCGGCGGCAGGACGATATCATTATGGCCAGCTATAACCAGCAAATAAAAGCGGGGCCGCAAAAGCGGCGCGTCGACCTGATATACAGGAAGCAGGTGGAACGCTTCGATTACCCAAAAATCCTGGCCCCCTGGGCTGATTCGCTGGAGCCGGGTAAGGTAATAGTCCGCCCCTACGAAAAGCAGCAATTTCATGGGGGAGACATTCGCCACGACTTCCTCAGGCATGCGTTTCAAATTGATGTCGACGACAGTTTTGCCATTAGCAATAAGGATTCAAATCCTCGGCTGCCACTGAATGTTTCAGAATATAAGCGGATGGTAAATTGCCTGGTTGAAGATGGGCGCAAGAATGATGATTTCAATCAGCTACTTATGGAATTTGCAGCGGAGCAAGACGTATCATCTACTCGTGAATTGTCCACCCAGTCGGTGCTGTCACCAGAGCAGCGTATAGAAATTATTGAACTATGCAGGCCAGACAATGCTTTTGTCGCCAGTCATTATCTGGAGCGCCAAAATGGCTGTTTGTTCGAGGATGCGGAGCCTTCTCTAGACGATTCCTGGGACGGCATTGACCTCTCCAGTGAAGATGCGTCACACATTACTGACTTTCTCAAAGGCCGGGAGCCTCGTCTGATGCGACATCTTGCGCAACAGATTGAGAGTTTCAAAGATGCCCTGGCTTACCAAAAACGACACTCTGCGAGATTCTTGTCCCGCAGTGTATTGGGTGAAACCGCGGCATCGCCTGTTTACCGAGTCGCCAAGGAAGACTCCAGTCCATTGGTTATTGGCGGGGTTGGTGGAAGCGGAACTCGCCTGGTTGTTAATTTGCTGAGCAAGATGGGCGTGGTAATGGGTGGCGAGTTGAACGAGTCTCTCGATAACCTGTGGTTCAGCCTGCTTTTTGTACGCAGATCAATCCTACTGCAGTCTGATAGCGAGCAGGATAAATTATCCTGGCTGTTTGCCAATGCCATGCGCCATGGCGTAGAGGTAACATCCGAGCTCACCGACCTACTGGATCAGGCGCTGGCCTGCGACAGGAGCCCGGTGATACCAGAGGAGCAACTTCTTCAGGCGAGAGAGTCGCTGCTATCTGCGCCACCTCGCGACCGCAGGGATCAGCACTGGGGCTGGAAAGAACCAAACTCACATATTTTATTGCCGATGTTGGATCGCTGTTTTCCAGAAATGAAGTTTGTTTTTGTGATGCGCAACGGCCTGGATATGGCGTTTAGCGACAATCGCAACCAGCTTGAGCACTTTTGGGGTGATCTAATGCTAGAGGGAGACAGCAGTCCCACGCCCCAGAACTTGCTGCGATATTGGATTGCTGCTCACAAACGAATGCAAGGTTTTCGGCAAAGGATGGGACACAGGCTGCATTTCTTGAGCTTCGATCGACTATGTCTTGACCCAGAGGGGGAACTGGAAGCCCTGCGCGAATTTGCAGGCATTCAGATCAGTAAAAAAGATATGGCGCTGCTCGCGGATAGCGTTTCACCGCCGAAAACTATGGGGCGTTTTCGAGAGCATGACCTCTCTGTGTTTGATCCAGCCGATATCGATTTTGTGAAAATGCTTGGGTTTGACGTCACTTGATTGCTCTTTATTGGAACGCCTGGATAGCGCTCATTGGTTAATGAGCCCACAAGCTGGCGCGATTCGGTGCTCAACCGGCGCATGCTTATCTGTGTATTCACCGGATTTGCCTCCGGGATGCCACTTTATGTGCTGTTTCAGTTGGTGCCTGCCTGGCTTCGTGAGGGAGGAGTGTCGCTTGCGGAGATAGGCTTGTTTGCCCTGGTCGGAATCCCCTATACCTGGAAGTTTGTCTGGGCACCTTTGATGGACCGTTGGGTACCTCCGTTCCTGGGTCGAAGGCGCGGCTGGATGATTATGTTTCAGTTGGCGTTACTGCTGAGTATCGGTGTATTGGGGGCTTACCAGCCCGAAAAAGACATTGCAGTGATAGCCTGGATAGCTTTTGCAGTGGCTTTTTTTAGTGCCAGTCAAGACGTGGCACTCGATGCCTACAGGAGAGAGATCCTGCCGGATAAAGAGTTGGGTCTGGGCAACTCTATACACGTGCAGGCCTATCGAATTTCTAGCCTGGTGCCCGGTTCTCTCTCGCTAATACTGGCCGATAGTCTTCCCTGGAGTAGCGTGTTTTGGATTACCGCAGGATTCATGGCAATCGGTGTGGCGATGAGCCTCGTGGTGGCGGAACCTGAGTCTGAATACCCGACGGCAGTTGGTCTTCGAGAGGCCGTTGTCGCGCCGTTTCGCGAGTATCTAACACGGCGCGGGTGGCAGGGTGTCTTGTTGGTTCTTGGTTTTATGTTTCTCTACAAGATCGGCGATAATATGGCCACAGCCCTGGCTACGCCCTTTTATCTTGATCTGGGCTTCTCCAAGACAGAGATTGGACTAGTCGCAAAGCACGCCGCTTTGTGGCCGGCGATTGTGGGCGGTCTTTTGGGGGGCGGGCTAATGATTCGTCTAGGCATCAATCGCTCCCTTTGGTTGTTCGGTGTCGTGCAAGTGTTAAGTATCCTAGGGTTTGCTGTTTTGGCGACAGTCGGCCATTCTTTGAGCCTACTTGCGGCGGTAATTAGTTTTGAGTATCTGGGTGTGGGCATGGGTACTGCCGCTTTTACAGCATTTATTGCCAGAGAGACCAGCAAGGTATATGCGGCAACCCAATTTGCTCTGTTTACCGCCCTCGCTGCTCTTCCCCGCACGTTTGCAAACGCGAGTACAGGTATCATCGTCGAGCAAGTGGGCTGGGCGCAGTTTTTTCTGATCTGCGCTCTGTTGGCCTTGCCTGGAATGGCATTATTGGCCTGGGTTGCCCCCTGGCGCGCGATTGGCGGAATTGATGAATCATGATGGCGACTCGCCACGGACCCTGATTATACATGGAGGCATGCATAAAACCGGGACTAGTGCCATTCAAAAATTCTTGCACGAAGAGCTTGATCATCCCAAGTTCGAATACCTCACTGTTGGTAAAGTTAACTCATCGCTCATTGTGTTGGAGTGTTTTCATCGGCGTTTGGCGCAATTACCTCACTACCCTGCGGAGCAGTTTACGAATAATGACCTTGTGCGCCTGGGTGAGAAAGCCAGAAAGCGATTTATAAGGCGTATGCGAGAGACAACGAAAGAAAATGTTGTTCTATCGGCGGAATCCTTCACTTTGTTGGATCGGGATGAGTGCGCTGACTTCCTTGATGTGGTCAGCGAGAGCTTCTCTACAGTAAAGTTAGTGCTCTATGTGCGACCGGTGAGGGAGCGCATCGAGAGTGCGTTCCAACAAAAGCTAAAACGCCGGCTTGTCGAGCTAGACCGCCGAATTAAGCCAAACTTCAAGCAACGCATCTCAGAATATGATCAAATTTTTGGTCGAGAAAACGTCACTGTGCGATGTTTTGACCCCAGTGCTTTCGCCGGCGGTAATGTTGTTAACGATTTTCTTGAAACCCTTGGTTTACCAATTCACGCGAAAAACGAATTCCGTGCCAATGTGGGTTTATCGTTACCAGCGGTCCAATTGCTTTATGTGTACCGGCAACAGTTCAATGTTGCGATCCCTGAAGATAAGAACTTGATTCAAAGGTTGGAAACATTGAAAGGTGACAGCTTTCGCATGCACCAAGACTTACTGGACCGTATTCTTATGGATAGAATAGAGCGGTTTACCCGCATTAGAACATGGCTTGAAAAGCTAGGCACATGGGTCGGCATTGATGTTCATTTGAAGCATGGGCCTTTACATCGCCTCTTTTTGCGAAGTAATGACAACTATCGCTGGCTGGAAAAACGGACAGGTATTTCTGTCGTTTCTCATGCCAGGGATGAATCGTCTGGCGTGAACACGGAAGAAGATCTCGTTTCTATCCCTGACGACAGCTTAAACTGGCTGCAGCAGCAAGCAGAAATTGATTTCCAGTTCGTGCCGCAAGAGAGACCCGACTCAACTTTCATTGCTGAGAACCTGAGAAAATTGGCACTCTCAATTTAAAGTAATCCATAATGTGTCGGTGCACCAAAAAAGCCGGAGAGAAAATAAGCGTGGAGGAGATTTTTTGAAAAAGCTTGTCTTGCATATCGGCATGGCAAAAACCGGAACCAGTTCCATTCAGGAAACCCTGGGGTTGGGCTCTGAGCAGTTGGCAGAGCAGGACGTTTACTATGCTCCCTGGAAGCCTTATAACCACTCTTTTATGTTTACAGCTCTGTTTCTGCGCGACCCTCAAAAAAGCTTTTACTACAGGCAGCTGTCGCCGATATCAGATGAGTCCTGGACGCAAGAGGTCACACGCTTGAAGGCGCTGTGGCATGATTTTTTTGAATCGTTCACACAGGGGACTTGCATCGTATCTGCTGAAAATCTGGGCCGTTTATCTGCTGATGAAATATCTTCTCTCAAGGACTTTGTGGCCCCCTGGTTTGACGAACTTATAGTAGTAGCTTACGTGAGAGACCCGCTACAAGCTCTGAAAAGCAAATGGGAGCAAGACGTAAAGGAATTACGCGAGCCCTTAACGGGCCAGGAGTTACTCGCCAAAACCAAGCATCAAATGAACTATCGCTTTTTTGAACGCTGGATAGAAGCCTTTGGCCGAGACAACTTCAGGCTAAGGCGATTCGAGCCCAGTCGGTTTGTAGGCGGGAATTTGCTCACAGACTTCCTTCATACGGCCTCAATCACTCTTCAGAATGATCTTGTTATTGCTGAACGGGAGAGTAATCAATCTCTGGGAGAAGAAGGTACAGCATTGCTTCTCGCAATGAACGCTCGTTATCCATGGTATTCGGATGCCGGATACAATCAGGACCGTGGCATGGTCCGAAGGCAGCATTTGTTTTACAAGGCGATGCGTGAATCCGGAGCGGGGCCTTTGCGTGTTAATGTTCTTTTTGATGAAGCTGAAGCACAGAATTTCAATCTAAAGATCGATTTCCTTAATTCGCTGCTTCCAAAGAGTGACCGTTTTGATGAAGTTGCAGCAAGTACTGAATTGACAAAGCTGCCAGACTCCTCAGCTATCTCTGCCGAGTACGTGGTCGAGCTGGTCAACGGATTGAGTCATCTGGTCGATGATATGGCTGATAGAACTGATCATTTGCAGAATATGAAGGCAAAGCTCCCGGAGAATTGAAAAAGCGGGATTTTTGGAGGTTCGCGCAGTTACTGAAAAGCGCGGTAGCGTTTAATTTCCAGCGTGCCATTGGTTTTGAATCGCACCCCTTCTGCTTCTAGTCGCTCTTGTTGGGTATACTTCGAAGCTGAACCTTTGGGAAAGGAAATTCGCCCCTGGGCATTGATGATCCTGTGCCACGGGATAGTCGTTTCCTTGGGTAGGCGTTTCAAGGCCAGGCCTACTCGCCGCGCGGCACCCGGCATGCCGGCTTGTTGCGCGATATCGCCATAGGTAGCGACCTTTCCTTCTGGAATAAGCGCGACCACTTGCCAGATACGATGATCAATGTCGGGTTCGTTTTGCACTGCTATAAAAGTGAGGTACAGGTAACCAATGTTTTATAAATATAAATTGCCCCATCCTGACGCGAGGCACTTACTTTGGGTAATGCTTCTGGGAATGGCACTGGCCTCCTCGGCAACCGCGGACCGTCTGCATTTCGCTGACGGAGAGTCTATCACCGGTACATTCGCGGGGATAGCGGACGGCCACGTGCAATGGACCTCTGTCATTCTGGGTGATCTCTCGATAGGCCAAAACCACGTTGAGTATATTGAAAGTGGTTCCCACTTTGATCTGCAGACGACGGGATCTGAGTTGAGCAATTGTTGGATGTTCATTCAGCAAACCAAGCAGCATCTTCACTGCGATCAGGGCGTGCAGCGACTGGGCGATTGGACCCTGGTTGTCGCAGCGGGAGAGACCATCACACAGCCTCAACCTTTATTACAGCAAAAGGGCGGGTTGATCCTGGCTCTGGAAGATTCGGCGGGTAATTCGGAGATCACCAGGTACGATATCAACGCCAGAACTGAGCTTCGCTATCTCGAGTCGCGGCATACCATTGCCCTGCGTTACCAGGACGAGAGTTCTAATGGAGACAAAACCAGAGAGTCATGGTTAGGTAGTTATCAATACGACCAGTTCTTCACTGATCAGTGGTTTGCCACCGGCAATGCGTTTTATGAAGAAGATAAATTACGGGAGTTGGACCAGCGAGCTTCTGTCGGTTTGGGAATGGGCTACCAGTTTTTAGAAACTCCTTATTTTGATCTTTTAGGTAAAGGCACACTCAACTACGTCGACGAACGGTTCACAACGGGTGTTACTCGCGATCGCCCGGCTTTTCTATGGAATCTTGATTTCGCCTGGCGAGTCAATGATCAGGGCGTGGAGGTTTTTCATCGTCATGCGGCACTGCAGTCGTTTGAAAAGCAGAGCGATTACGAGGTGAACACCACGACAGGCCTGAAATATCCAATCAATGGTGCTTTTAGTTCTATTTTCCAGTTGGAATATAACTACGACAATCTGCCAGCAGAGGAGTCTATTGATAAGGTAGATCGTAAATGGTCAGTGGGTGTTAACTATGACTGGTAGCCTTCGCGGCTTGTTTTCCCGCTGATCACCCCCATACTTGCCACTTACGGAGAGCAATTATGCGATTTTTTTTCATGCTCCTGCCCTGGCTGGAGTTATTTACCCTGATTCAACTGGGCATAGAGACCAGTGCCCTCACGGCCATTTTTTACGTTCTTGCCACCCTGACACTGGGAGTGTTGGTGCTGCGCCGGCAGGGAATGCAAATGATTGGGCGCCTACAGGGCGTGCAGCAGGGCAAAGTACTCGGGTCTGAGTTGCTGGTGGACGATATGGCCATGGGGCTTGCGGGAGTGTTGTTGATGTTTCCTGGAATGATCTCCGACTTTGCCGCAGTGGTGGTGATCATAGGTCCGCTGAGAAGGCGCCTGGCAAAAGCACTGGGCGGCCAACAGCCCCAACCCTATGCTCCAAAGCGAGATTTTGAGAGCGACGTCACTATCGAGGGGCAGTTTACGCGTATTGACGAGGAGGATTCGAAGTAAGTTGTTGATTAATATATATTTATTTTCTTAAAGCAGCGAGTCGATTAATTTTCATTCCCCCTTGACTCGGTCAAAACCCTGACTAGAATTAGCACTCTCATAAAAAGAGTGCTAATTCGCCCTTGAAAAGGGTTTTTAGCGCCCCCATTGAGCTTTCAACCCTTCGGGGTCTCTCATAACACCGTCACTAGGAGAAAGAGACACATGAGCATTCGTCCGCTGTACGACCGCGTGGTCGTTCGTCGCAACGCAGAGGAAGAAACCACCGCAGGAGGTATTTTGCTGCCTGGTTCCGCCAAAGAAAAGCCCAACCAAGGTGAAATCATCGCCGTAGGTGAAGGCAAGGTTCTGGACAGTGGCGACATTCGCCCGCTGGCCGTGAAAGTCGGTGATACCGTGGTTTTTGGCCAGTACGCTGGCAGCAACACCATCGAAATCGACGGTGAAGAACTGATCATTATGGGTGAGAGCGAAATTTTCGCGGTTGTCGACTAAGACACCCCTCCCCATTTTTCGAGAAACAGATTGAGTATTTTAAGGATCTAAGACATGGCAGCTAAAGACGTAATATTTGGCGACGACGCTCGCGCTCGTATGCTGAAAGGCGTGAATGTTCTCGCCGATGCAGTAAAGGCAACTCTGGGGCCCAAGGGCCGTAACGTAATTCTGGATAAGTCCTTCGGTGCACCCACTGTGACCAAGGATGGCGTATCCGTAGCAAAAGAAATCGAACTGAAAGACAAGTTTGAAAACATGGGCGCACAAATGGTTAAGGAAGTGGCTTCACAAGCTTCTGACGCGGCCGGCGACGGCACCACCACAGCCACCGTACTGGCTCAATCCATTGTTAATGAAGGCCTAAAGTCCGTTGCCGCTGGCATGAACCCCATGGACCTCAAGCGTGGCATCGACAAAGCCGTTGCAGCTGCTGTGGAGAAGGTACAGGAAGCTTCTATCCCCTGTGCAGACACCAAGGCAATTGCCCAGGTGGGTACTATTTCCGCAAACTCTGACGCCCAGGTGGGTGACATTATCGCTGAAGCGATGGAGAAAGTAGGCAA
>DS999249.1:13464-15114 GCA_000156295.1 marine gamma proteobacterium HTCC2148 | reverse complement strand
GGGCGCTCAATATTCGTTGTCATTGATGCTCGGTTGACAATAAAGGACTAACCAAGGTTTTACTCATCCGAGTAATCAAGTAACTTTGAGAATCCTTTACCACAGAGCAAATCAAGGTGATTGTCTACGGCTGCAAAATCTCGTATTACACTGGAAAATTAGAGACCTACCTACGCTATCGTTCTATTGATTATCAGGTCCTTCCCACTGTCGGCAATGAACAAACACTGATTGCGGAAACCGGTGTAGTGCAAATGCCCGTGGTTCAGGACAACCGCGGCAGGTGGATGACGGATACCACGCCGATCATTGCCCAGTTAGAGTCTGAACAAAGCGCTGCCAGCATTTACCCCTTGTGCCCTCTCATGCACATTATCGCGCTGTTGATTGAGGACTACGCCGATGAATGGCTATGGCGACCGGCCATGCATTTTCGTTGGAGCTACCGCGTGAGTCGCCAGTATGCGGCCGAAGTTTTGTATGACGAACTCATCAGGGACAATCCCAATCGATACATTCCACGGTTTATCGCCTTGCGTATGCTAAAAGCACGCCAGTATTTTGGTTTTGTACAGGGCGACGGGGTCAACAAGCAGAGCAGAGGCCACGCTGATTCTACATATTCCAAATCATTAGAGCTCCTGGAAGCCATTTTCAAACAGCGCCCTTTCATCCTGGGAAATACTCCCACCATCGCTGACGTAGGCTTGATGGGTCCAATGTTCAGACACTTTAGCCAGGATCCCGTCCCTGCCGAAATAATGCGTGAAACCGCTCCAAATGTATTCGAATGGGTGGCGCGCATGTGGAATTCCAAGGGAGGCGATAAAACGCCTGATTTATTAACTGAGCCCGACGCAATGCTGATCAGTTTATTGCGGGAAATCAGTGAAACCCATCTGGCACAGTTACAGCAGAACGCCAGGGCATGGAGCGACGGCAAGAATCGTTTCGACCTGAATATCCAGGGATCGACTTATCGTAACGCGCCCTCTTCCCGATATCGGGTGTGGTGCCTGGAAGAGCTGCAGCGGGCATGGGCGAGCCTGAATGCAGCCAATCAAGCTCAGCTTAAAGCAGTGTTAGCGGCACCTGAAGCGGCCATCATCTGGAATCAGGAAAATTTCAAACTATCGAATTATGACAGCGAGAGAAAAGCTCCTTTCAACAGAGCTATCTGTGTCTTTGGCGACGGCATACCGCCGCGCTAGGGCGCCGCAGGCACCTCATCGACTCGCTGCCACCCTATAGTGCGACTCATAAAACCCACTTTAACCGTGATCTTCATACGGTCCGGTGACGCTAATATGATGTCGGCATTTTTATATTCGCCCATCTTCTCAACATAGATTAGCCCGCTCCAGGTCTGAGCCTCGCCGCCTGTCGCCAGGTCCTTGAGAATTTCCCGGCCAACGCGCTCTGGAAACTTGTCGTTGCGCTCGACTGTGCCACTGCCTCTTTCCAGCTGAATCTCGATCCACCCCGGTTCATCAGCATGCTTCCAAACGCCATTAATATCATCAGCGGCAGCCTGTTGAGCGACACAGACAGCGACACTCAGCATAATTCTAATCATCGTTATCAGCTCAGCCTTTAGCTGTTCAGTTCACGAGCCGTCATTTCCCAAGCTGCGACATGTGCACCTCATCC
>DS999249.1:2705-12912 GCA_000156295.1 marine gamma proteobacterium HTCC2148 | reverse complement strand
ACCCATCACCAACATAATTTTACAGCGTGGATTCACCGCATTGGTGGTCCACCACTTGCGGCCATTGAGCACGTACTCGTCCCCATCGCGCTTTATCTCAAGTTCCATATTGGTGGCATCGGAAGACGCTACCTGGGGCTCGGTCATGGCGTAGGCACTGCGAATTTCGCCGGCCAGTAGGGGTTTCAACCACTGCTCCTGCTGCTCCTCGGTACCGTATTTCGCCAGCACTTCCATGTTGCCGCGATCAGGTGCATTGCAGTTAAATACCGCCTGGGCCCAAATCACTTTGCTCATCACTTCAAACAATGGAGCAATCTCTACATTCGTAAGACCGGGGCTCCAAGGCTCATATTCAAGGGGCAGGAACAGGTTCCACAGACCCTCTGCTTTTGCCAGCTCTCGCAGCTCATCAAACCAGTCCGGCGTTTGCCACAGATTATCCTGGTTTAAAGTAAATTCGTTCCAGTCGTGCTCACGGGGATAAACGTGCTCCTCCATAAAAGCTTCCAGTCTGACTTTTATTTCTGCGACTCTTTCGCTGACTTCATATCCCATATGCAAAACCTCTCTGTGTATTCGATGCGGTCGTATTTATGACCGCGCTTTAAACTTTTACCGTTGACTCACTCACACATGCACAGCTCTGTTTGGCTGGCCATGGAAGTCATCCTGAATCGTATTTCCGATCAGGCCAATGACAGCATTGTCTCTACACCCGTGCCCTGCAGCAGCGCATCAACACGCGCACGGTGATCATCACCAAGGGCGCGGTAACGCTCATTGGTCCACTGTAAACACTTCGCCTGATAGGGAAAGGTCTGCTGGGTCCAGGGCGCGCCATCGATCTCGGACTCCCAGGTCTTCTCGCCCGCTTGCACGGCGCGGGCATTGGCCAGCTGTGCCGGGGCGTATACCTTTCCAATCTCCTGCAACAGGCCGCGCAGGCTTTCCGGTTGATTATCGAGCCCAATCCATTCTTCTTCTTGCGGGTCAAGCCCGCTCTGATCATTCATCTGATCGACCCAGGCCACAGTGCGCGGCGACACCTCATGGGCAATAGCCCGGGGGGTCGGATCAAAACCCACTAGCTGGGTCAACTGACCGTGAAGGCCGAAGTCGCCAGCGGCGGGCCGATTACCCAACATAAATTTCTGGTTCGCCAAATGGTTTTCCATAGCTGCAAGAAAGCGGCGATAGCTGGCATCGATCACCGGCGCAGTGATGTCATTGGAGCCCACAACATACAACCGACCGACCTGACGATCCGTAAAGAATTGCTTGAACTGCCCGAGCGTATCCGGTGGCAGGCTAACATCCATACCCAGCGGCAACAGGGTGCCCGCATTATCGGCATCCGCTTGGGGGTACCAGCGATAATGGAACATGTATTTGGTGCACCATTCGTCGGCAAAATCCTCAATCAAGTAATCGATAAAGGCCAGTGACGGATCATTGGGCAGCACAGAGCGCTCTGTGTACATCTCCTCAAGACGGCGAATAATAGGAGTGGAATCAGTTATCGCCTTCAGCTCTCCCGTCTCCTCAAAAAAGAAGGTAGGCATGAAAATGGGTTTGGGTTTTTCTACTCCCAGCAGGTCACACATCTGGTCTGGCTGACCCCAGGTCATTGAGTAAGGCACACGTCGATATCGCAGCAGAGCTACCATCTTCTGAGTGTAGGGAGAGGCGGTGCCCCCCACCAACCGGATTGGTTCCTGTGCGCTCATATGAACTCCTCTTCTACACCCCAGAAAAATTAGCGAATCTGACTTAAGCCTTTGTCGAAACATATTGACACATAAACTGCCATTATGTAAGCCTACCAAGGTGATAAATCAATTGCGAATGCTCGGCGGCAGCAAAAGCGCACAGAGGTACCCATGTACAGAGGCGACTATCAACTCATCGGCAGCGAGCTGAGCTTTTTTACCCGTAAACTGGAAGCCCAACTGCGTTGCCAGCAGATACCGTGGCGCTACCTGTTCAAGACCGAAGAACGCAAGGCAGAGCTGGAAGCGAAAGCCGGCACCCACTTCATCCCACTGTTGATGACGCCTGATAAATGGCTGATCCATGACACCATCGCCATCGGACCCATGCTCAGCGAGCGTTTCAAAAAAAGAGCAGTGATACCCACGAAACCATTGCAGCGCGCCTGCTGTTTTATTCTTGAGGATGCCTTTAATCACTGGCTGGGCAGAGTTTGCGTGCACTCCCGTTGGTGCTATCCCGACAACATAGCCTGGGCTGGCCCTCGTTTTGGCGCCAATATGATGCTCGACCGTTCTATCGATGAAGGCCTTTCGGCCACAGAACTAGAGCAACTGGCTCCCATTGGCACCATGATGTACAAGGGATTTGGCAAAGCGGTTTGCGAGGCCAATGGAGTGGGTCCGCAGCAGGCGGCGGCAGTACAGGGAGATTTCAAAAACATGCTAGACGCGCTTGCCACTCATTTCGCTGACAACGATTTTCTACTGGGTGACCGACCCTGTCTGGCCGACTTCGCTCTGGCAGGCGCCAGCAAGGCTCACTTCATCTGCGACCCCGAACCGGAAAGCTGGCTGGGGCAACATCGCGATATGCTCTACAAATACACGAATCAATTTTTCGGCGACTGGCAGGGCGAACTTGCGCCCTGGCCCGCTGATGACCGGGTGCCTGAGACTCTATCGACTTTACTGGACTACCTGCAGGGCAGCTACTACCAATCAGCGCCTGCTAACATTGCCGCTGGCCTCGCCGGTGAGAAGTTTTACGAATACGACTACGGATTCGGAACCACGCATGCCCGCACCCAGAAACGCCTCAACGTGGCGAGATTACACGTACAGGATGAACTATTAAAGGCAGGTGCGGCCGATAATAGGCAAGTAAAAGCCCTGTTCGCCGAACGCGGCATACTGGAATACTACTTCGCTTAAACCAGGAACAATCACGGTTTTACCACACGACAGGAATTCACCATGTCCACCCGAACCAAACTCTGGCTAGTGCCGGTCCTTCTCTATGCTGTTTTCGTTTTCTGGTATACCGATTTTAGTGGCCCGTTAAGCAACACTGAAGTCGATCAGTTCGTGGCCACTATGAAAACCAACGGCAGCGATCCGGAAGTCATAGCCTTCATTGAAACCTTCGCCCAGCAAGATAGCGGACGCCAGTTCCTGATGGTGAATAACATCGACATGAATGAGAACCCGCCGAATGTAGAAGGCGCCGAGCCCGGCGAAAGCGCGTCTGACCTAATGAGGCGCTACATGGAACACATGATTCCCGCGCTACTGGCTCGCGCCTGCCACCCGGTAGTTATGGGTTCTGCTGTCTACCCCACCATGGACCTGGTCGGTATCGAGGGCGCTGAGAACTGGGATCAGGCGGCTTTATTTCGCTATCGCAGCCGGCGTGCCTTTCTTGAAATCGTCACCAATTCCGCATTCAATGGAAAACATCACTTTAAGACCGCCGCGCTTGATAAGACCATCGCCTATCCCATTGAAACCAGCTTGTATCTCGGCGACCCCAGGCTTTTGCTGGGGCTTATTCTCCTGGCATTAACCGCACTGGTTGACGGTTGGCGGCTTTCACGACGGCAGCCGAATAACTAAAGGCTCAGATCGCAACGTCATTTGAGCCTGCGGCTGCCACTTGACCACCATCCAGCACCAGCGTGTGGCCTGTCATCCATGCGCTTGCACGAGACGATAAATAAATCGCCGCACCTGCCGCATCTTCGGCATCACCCATCCTGCCACGGGGAATAACTTCCCTCAGTCCAGCGCTGATTTTTTCATCATTGACGAGGACAGCCGTCATCTTGCTAGGGAAAAATCCTGGCGCAATGCCATTCACATTAATATTTTCGGGCGCCAGATCAACGGCCAAATGCTTAGTGAGATGGACTACTGCCGCTTTGCTGGAGGAATAGGAATAGGTTGGCATTCCAGGGTGGGTAAAGCCATTGATCGAAGCGATATTGATCACTCTGGCAGGGTCGTCATTTGTAGCAGCTGCTCTTAACGCAGGCGCTAACTGCTGAGTCAAAAAAAACAAGGATTTCACATTCAAGTCCATCACCTTGTCCCAGGCGGATTCGGTGAAGTCATCGAAGCTGGCTCCCCAGGACGCTCCGGCATTGTTGATCAATATGTCAATTTTTCCCTCAGCATTTTTCACCTGTTCGGCAAATGCCACCACACCCTCATTGCTGGATAAATCAGATTGAATAGCAATGCACTGGCCAAATGCACCCAGCGTCTCCTCGGCGGCATGCAGCTCGGCTTCTTTACGCGCCGTTATGTAAACTTTGGCCCCGTTTTCCAACAAACCTTTTGCCATCATTGCGCCAATGCCACGAGAACCGCCCGTTATCACTGCCACCTTGCCCGACACATTAAATAGATTTTTCATAAATACCTTAACTTTCTCGTTTAATGAATTTTTCAACACCCACCATCATACTAACAGTCGCAACATCTTTCGCCGTTTCAGCTAATTTAGTTGACCAGAGTGGTACCGCCATCCACGGGAATGACTTGCCCGGTGATAAAAGCACCGGCCTGACTAGCAAGCATGAGCGCCACGCCCGCTATATCACTGGGCTCGCCCCAACGACGCATTGGAATGGTTTGAAGCTCCTCTTCAAACGCAGCTTGGTCCTGGCTAAGGAATTCCGTCATCTTGGAATAAAACCGACCCGGCGCAATCGCGTTAACTCGAACATGTGAAGGCGCCAGTTCAGTTGCCGTAATTCTGGTTAGCTGGTGTATTGCAGACTTTGAAGCCGCATAACTAAAGGTGTCTAGGCCATTACCCACAATACCTGCTACGGAACCAATATTAATAATCACAGAGGTTTGCTCTGCACTCGCCCTGGCTTTCAATAATGGCGCAAGTGCTTGAGTGAGAAAGAACGGACTCTTCACGTTAACATCCATTACTTTATCCCACCCTACTTCTGGGACCTGACCAAACGGCGCTGCCCAGGCCGTTCCTGCATTGTTAACAAGCACATCAAGATAAGTTTCTCGCTGATTCAGCTCGGTGACTAGTTGAGTAAGCCCCTCGGCAGTCGATACATCACCGGGTAGCGCAATACATTCACCAAATTGGCTCAGCTCCTTTGCAGCCTCAATACAGGGCTCGGCTTTTCTTGCGGTTATATACACTCGCTTGGCGCCAGCCTCCAGAAAACCCTGGGCCATAAAGGCACCCAGCCCCCTTGAGCCACCTGTCACCAGACATACTTTGTCGTGCATCGAAAAAAGATTCTCAATCATACTTACCGTATCCTTCAGTATTGGGGACAGATCTCTCTAGAGCCGTCAAAAGACACTGCCTGCCCACGATATTTTTAGTTGGGGGTATAGACGTACTCGTCGCCTTCCGCAAATTTCTCAGCCAAAGTTTTATCTACCATCACCGGCATTTGCGTGACTGACTCATAAAGCGGACCACGAGAACCGGCCTGGTGTGCTGCAAGTAATGCCTCCAATTCTTTCAGTTTATCAGGGTAGCTAGCTGCAAGGTTATTCTGCTCCGTGGGGTCATCCGCTAGATTGTATAGCCACTTCTGCAGACCGTCGGTGGGGCGGTCATTCAACTGTAATTTCCAGTCGCCATGGCGCACCACCTGATAGTGCCCGTTCTGCCAAAACAGGGTGTCACGATCCCAGCTTTGCGCTCCCTCGCCGGTAACAAGTGGCAGTAAACTCACGCCGTCAATTGCAACTCCCTGTGGCTGTGAAGCGCCAGCTGCAGCAGCGAGCGTCGGCATCATATCAATATGCGCAACAGGAGTATCCACAGAACTACCGGCAGCAATTCTCTTTGGCCACTTAACAAACATCGGCACGCGAAGCCCGCCTTCAAACATCGTGATTTTCCAGCCGCGGAACGGACTGTTTACATCCTGGATACCGATATAGCCCGCGCCACCATTATCACTGGTAAAGACGACCACGGTGTCATCGGCGATGCCTTCTGCTTCCAGCGTATCGAGGATGCGGCTTACACTGCGATCAACTGCCCGAATCATGCCCGCGTAAACCCGTTTGCGGTGAGGTTCAATACCGCTGAGCGCGTCGTAGTCTTCTCGCGTTGACTGCAAGGGGGTATGCGGTCCCCAGTGAGCAAGATAGAGAAAGAATGGGCGGTTCTTGTTGGCCTTGATGACCTTTATAGATTCGTCAGTCCAGTAGTCGGTGAGATAACCCGCGGGTTTGAATTTATCCGCATCACCAGAGTTATAAGAAGCTGAAAAACCCATGCCCGCCCAGAGAAATCTGTCTATCGGGTCAAAAGAGACCTTGGCGTTGACAACATTGGGGTCGTCCTCCGGCAAATACAAACCACTTTGCATGAGCAAGCTGTCGTCAAAGCCCTGATCGTGAGGCGCCATGCCGTTTTCGCGCCCCAGATGCCATTTGCCAATGTGTGCCGTGTAATAGCCCTTTGCCTTAAGGGTTTCGGCGATGGTCACCTCGGAAGCAGGTAAACCCTTGCGCTCATAGGGCGGCTGGCTTTCCTCCAGCGCCTCATCATAAACACTCACAGGAAGCCCGCTGTCCATAGATGCGGCGACCACACCGACTATTTTAGCCATGCCTGCAGGCGTAGGGGTAAATTCAAAGCCGGTACGCGTAGGATAGCGACCGGTCATCATCATTGCTCGCGACGGCGCACAAGTGCTGGCACCAGAATAGGATTGGGTGAATACCGCGCCTTCGGCAGCCAGCCGGTCAATGCCCGGCGTCTGCATGCCGCCAACTCCCCCGCCGAAGGTGGAGATGTCGTTATAGCCAAGATCATCGGCCACAATCAGGATGATATTAGGTGGCTGCTCACCGCTCGCCGAGGTCTGTTCGGTAGGCCCTTGCTGCCAGGGAATTTCCCGAGTAGGGGCAACATCGGCGTATTTTTGACTGGTCTTGTACTTGGCCAGCGCCAATATAATATCGGCTCTCTTTGACCAGGCGACTCCAACACCGACCAGAACGACAACCAGAAGAGAAACCAGAAACTTTTTCATTGGGGCTTATTCCCAAGCCATTGGCCGCTAAAGCCAGTGGTTTCGATATTGAGCTGACCCGCCAATCCGGCGCTGCGGTGCGCCCCAATTTCCTGCATCTGTGGCGATTGCATTACCTCAAACATGGCCTGACGCGAGGGCCAGACCGCCAGCGCTACGACGTCCCACAGTTCCTCTACCTCGCCTAGCATCAGGCGCTCCACCTCGCCCTCAAAACCAACGCTACCGCCTATG
This sequence comes from marine gamma proteobacterium HTCC2148, assembly GCA_000156295.1. Classification (GTDB taxonomy): domain Bacteria; phylum Pseudomonadota; class Gammaproteobacteria; order Pseudomonadales; family Halieaceae; genus Halioglobus; species Halioglobus marinus. The sequence goes on along the minus strand of DS999249.1, from coordinate 5,648 downwards.
CCTTGCAGCAATTTCTTTATACCCTGCTCATACAGTTCATATGCCTCGCGTCCGGTGAGACCGGTTTCACGGCCATCCTCATACTGCGCTTTTTCTTTGAACTTGAGCAGATTGACCATACAGATCGGGCCCTCGGCGCCGGGAGCCAGAAAGCCATTTATCTGGTCTTCATTGGGGTACACTTTGTTGACGACTTCCATCGTGATTTCCTCTACTGATATTCGTGTTCGCCAGCGGCACCTGCTCGCCGCTACAGCGCAGTGCCTGCAAGTTCTTCAGGCGATAATTTCAAGTCCCATCTCCGCCAGCGGAGCCACCATGTCACCCACTTCGCCCGCCGATGCATTGGACGCATTACCCTGGCTTGCGCGCTTGGCCACGCCCTGGGAGATTGCCGCCAACCGAAAGAAGCTGAATGCCAGGAAGAAGTCCCAGTTGTCGATGCGATCTATCCCCCTGTATTGGCAATAGCTTGCGATGTAATCCTGTTCGCTCGGCAGGCCAAGCGACTGCAGATCAAGCCCTCCAAGACCGCCGGGGGCCATCTGTTGCTGTTCACTCGCCGGCAGGCGCATGCCCATGCATTGGTAGGCCAGGTCAGCGCAGGGGTGCCCGATAGTTGACAGTTCCCAGTCCAGCACCGCTATCAATCGCCTATTGTCCTGGGCGTACATCACGTTATCCAGCCTGAAGTCACCGTGCACCAGGGTCACCTGGCCGTCGTCGGCTGGGATATTCGCCTCGAGGTAGCGGATCAAGCGGTCCATAGCATCGATCTTCTGCAGCTCTGATGCCCGGTACTGTCTGCTCCACCGCCCCACCTGGCGCTCGAAGTAATTACCCGGACGGCCGTAATCGGCCAGCCCTGCCGCTTCGAGATCGACACTGTGTATGCTCGCCAGGGTGCGTGCCATCTGGTCATACATGGCCCCGCGGGTGTTGGGACCATCTATCTCACCGAGTGCTGGATTCCAATAGACATTGCCGTCGCAATATTCCATCAGGTAGAACATGGAGCCGATTACCGCAGGATCCTCACACAGGTGATAGACCTCGGCAACGGGCACATCGGTGTCCCGCAGCGCGGCAAGGACACGATACTCACGGTCGACCGCATGGGCCGACTTGAGCAACTTTCCGGGCGGCTGTCGACGCAACACATAGGTACCGGAGTCAGCGTCGATCCTGAAGGTTGGATTTGACTGGCCGCCAGGAAATTTGCTGGCGCTCAGCGGTCCCTTGAAGCCAGGCACATTGGCTTGCAGGTATGCTGCCACTACTCCTTCATCAAGTGTTGTTACTGAAGACATCAGGGATCCTCGCTGCTAAAAAATGCCATACGCTTGCCCCTGGGGCGGGGCACTTTGTGCTCCTCGGGCAGACTACAGAGCCTGCCCATATGAGTCGTGCTACCGTCTGCATACTCCCACACCAGTTGTTCGCCCTCCAGATAGCGCTTCACGACGACCGGGCCCCAACCAAAGGCATGAAAATCCAGCATCCCGTTATTCCAGATCATGCTCGCCGAGGAGCGCATGCAGTATTCGTTGCTGCCAATAGTAAACAGCACTGAACCTTCGGTATCGTCGGTATTTAGGCCCGCCGTGCTGTTGGGGCCATAGTCGTGAATAACCCCACTTGTGGTCACCACGACACGGCTGCCGCACTGCTCCACCCGCTCCAAGTGTCCCACATGGCCGCCCTTTACCCCGACCCACAGGCCCCGGATATCGTCCGCGCCCTCTGGTAATGGCTCGGTACACTGAGCCAGGACCGGCATAGGGAAATGCGAGTAGCCGCAGCCCGGGGTGTTGCCCTTGGGGATATCGGCAGCCAGTTTACCGCTGCCATCGAGTTCCGACAGATCACAGTAATTGAGGGTACTGCCGTCACCCGCCAGGGTGGCGGGGTCCGTGGTCAGTGGCGGGCGAGAAGAAAAGTATGCCAGCCAGAACAGGAACAGAAACAGGCAGAGCGGAATCACGACAAGGGCGATGAGTATTTTCTTGATCATAGCGTCAGGATTTCCCTCGGACTAGTTGTCAGGCCATTACAGAAGTACTTGTCCTCACCGGTCAGAATCAGCGCAGCGCCCTTGCCACAATCCACCTCCACCGTATCGAGAATATCCAGCATACGCTGCTGCCACTCTGGACAAATCACGTTAGGACCTGCGTTCATGGTCACCAGGTGAAGGTCGCCCTCTTTGGTGTAATCAATCATTATCGAAACTCCTGCAGAGAGGTTTAGGCTGCGGCGACAGCCGCTGGCTCTTGTTCCTCGGCGTTAACCAACGCGGAGAAGCGTTGCTGTTGATAATCGGCATCACCGAACAGCGTGTTGGCGATCATCAGGCGCTTGACATAGGAGCCCACCGAGAGTTCCTCGGTCATACCCATGCCGCCATGCATCTGGATGCCCTCACCGCCGATCTTGCGGCCGGCGCGGCCCACCATGACTTTCAGCGCCAGCAGGCTGCGCTGGGCGTCCTCATTCCCGGCATCCAGTGCGCATACCGCGCGGTAGAGCAGCGACTTAGTATTCTCACAGGCGGCGAACATATCAACCATGCGATGTTGCAGGGCCTGAAACGAACCAATATGGGTGCCGAACTGCTTACGGGTTTTCAGATACTCCAAAGTCTGGGTATTGAGTGATTCCATAGCACCCAAGGCGTCTGCAGCAACCGCGAGCATGGCCTGGTCTAACACGGGATTCATCAATGCGAAGCCCTCTCCGAGCCCACCGACAACGGCGTCTGCGGTGACATTATCCAGCGAAACATTCGCCGCTTCGCGCCCGTCAGTCATGCGGTAGGCAGTAGTGCTAACTCCTTCTGCGAACGCATCAACCAGGAACAGGCTCAGGCCATTCTCATCTGACTGCTCACCGGAGCTGCGCGCAAGTACAATAAGCTTCTGCGCGGCGGCGCCGTTGAGTACT
>DS999249.1:0-2308 GCA_000156295.1 marine gamma proteobacterium HTCC2148 | reverse complement strand
GAAAGATTAAAATTCATTGCATTTCTCCTTGCGTTCTACTACAGGCCCAGCACATGCTTGGCGGTAACATTCTTTTGTACTTCATCGGAGCCACCGTAAATCGATGAGGCGCGCCCCCGGAAATACTGCTTCTGTGCAAAATCAGCAAAGTCATTGCCCAGTTGTGCCGGACTCAAATCACCCTGGAGGGTCTGGCTGTAATAGCCCGCCACGTCCATGCGAAGTTCCTGTATCGACTGCTGAATCGTCGTCCCCTGCAATTTCAACAAAGAGGACTCAGGCCCCGGCATACCGCCGTCTGCAGCGGAGGCCAGCACACGCAGTTCGGTGAACTCCAGTGCCATCAAATCGATCTCTACATCGGCCAGGCGCTTGGCGAATACCGGGTCCTGCAACAGGGACTCGCCGCCGTTGACTTCCGCACGGGCCAACTCACGCAACTGCTCCAGGTTGCGTTTCGACTCAGCCACTTCGGCAATGGACAGGCGCTCGTGCACCAACAGAGACTTGGCATAGGTCCAGCCCTTGCCCTCTTCGCCGATAAGGTTTTCCGCCGGCACTCGTGCATTGTCGAAGTGAACCTCATTCAGGTGATAGATACCGTCGATCGTGTCAATGGGACTTACGGTCACGCCAGGGGTCGTCATGTCGACCAGCAGAAAACTGATGCCATCCTGCTTGCGGCCACTGTTGTCGGTGCGCACCAGGCAGAATATCCAGTCGGCGGCCTGGGCGAAGGAGGTCCAGATTTTACTGCCGTTGACCACGTAGTGATCACCAGAGCCATCGCCATCCCGCTCCGCCTTGCACTGCAGTGAAGCCAGGTCGGAACCCGCGCCGGGCTCGGAGTAGCCCTGACACCACCAGTCATCGCTGTTGAGAATGCGGGGCAAAAAACGCGCTTTTTGTTCCTCGCTGCCATAGGTGTAAATGACGGGCGCCACCATGGTCACGCCGAAGGGAATCGGCGGTGGTGCACCCACCTTGCCGCGTTCAGCATTGAAGATAAAGTGCTGGGTGACACTCCAGTCCTGGCCACCGTATTCAACCGGCCAACCAGGGGCCATCCAGCCCTTGGCGTTAAGGCGGCGCTGATAGTCAATCATGCCACCCTTGAGGTCGGGCGAGGCTTCGACACCGTGCAACTTTGCCTTCAGTTCGTCATCCATCACGTTGGCAAAAAACTGTTGAACCTCGGTCTGGAAGGCGAGTTCCTCATCAGTGAAACGTATATCCATGAATTACTCCTTTTTGATATCCAATATTGCCTGCACACACTGCTGTGGCTGGTCCTGTTGCAAAAAATGCCCCGCTGGACTAATCGTTCTGTGCTGGACACCCTGGCAGCCCGGCACCTTTTTGATAAACGGCTTGTCACCGCCTGCACTCACCGGGTCGTCATCGGAAAAGGCACACATAAAGGGCTTATCAAACTGTTTTAGCACCTCCCAGGCGGCCTTGTTTTCCGCTACTTCCGGCTCATCGTGGAACACCGGCACTAGCGAGGGAAAACGGCGCGCGCCCGCCACGTAGGAGGCATCTGGATAAGGTGCATTGAAGGCCTCTTTCTCTGCATCCGTCAGCGACGAAGCATTACCAACACTATCGATCGCAACCCCAGGGCGCTGAATTTCCTCACTTTCAGCGCAGAACTTGCGCCAGTAGAGAAACCCGGGGACGCCGGGTGCACCGCCCTCGTAGGTTCCGCGGAAGCAAGCATCCAGCTCCGATGCTTTTACCACCGGCAACGTTTTATAGGCTTCTTTCGCGAGGGCCGCGAACTCCTCAGGAACCATCCCGGCAGGTAACGCGCCATTAGCCAGCACCACCCCGGCAAAGCGCTCCGGGAACGCTGCTACGAGACGCAGGCCAATCAGGCTGCCCCAGTCTTGCAAAAATACGGTGATACCACTGAGATCCAACTGGGTCAGCCAGTCACTCATCCAGGCCACGTGGCGGGCGTAAGTGTAGTCCTCGATCTCCGTGGGCTTGTCTGAGCGGCCAAAGCCCACCAGGTCCGGCGCAATCACCCGAAAGCCTGCCTCCACCAGCGGTGGAATCATGTGGCGATACAGGTAGCTCCAGGCGGGTTGTCCGTGCAGTAACAAAACCACCTCGCCATCGGCTGGACCCTCGTCCAGGTAGTGGATGCGCAGCTTTCCCCACTCGGTGTCATCTACCTCCAAGTAATTAGGCTTGAAGGGATAATCGGGTAGCTTGTCGAATCGCTCGTCGGGTGTTCGTTTGAACTCCATCGTTTAAAGGCTCTTCCTGTGCTGGATAGGTCGCTTGATTTTTTTCTTAATAT
>DS999250.1:3102-5287 GCA_000156295.1 marine gamma proteobacterium HTCC2148 | reverse complement strand
TTAAAGAGTATTTCAAGAAATTAACTTAAGAGTGCTACATGGTATGGGTTGGGCGATCAGAGCTTAGCGAACCCGCCAGGTGATTTTCAATCTTAGCGTTGGCCGCCGCATCTTGCTCGCTGAACTGGACGCCAATACCTGCTGTACGATTTCCCTGCGCACCCCTTGGTGTCACCCAAACGACTTTGCCGGCAATGGGGACTTTCTCTGCCTCGTCCATCAAGGTCAGCAACATAAAGACTTCGTCGCCAAGCGCGTACGCTTTATTGGTAGGCACGAAAAGGCCGCCGTTTTCTAAAAATGGCATGTAGGCAGAGTACAGCACGGCTTTGTCTTTGATAGTCAGTGACAATATACCGTTGCGGCTGTTTTGCCTGGTGTCGTTCATAGCCCAAATTCCCCTGATTATGGCCCGATACTACCACCCGCGAGAGGCCGGCCCAACACGGATTGCAGCTTTTCCAATAAAACTTCTGTCAGCAACTGCCGGTTAGGGTTTGCCCCGCCCCGAACGGCCCGCTGAATTTTACCGACTTCATCCAAAAACTCGTATAAGCAACGCCCCGTCTGGCCGTTGAGATTTTCTTTGTCCAGCGCCTTGATTGAGCCACGCGCCGTTCTCGCCATTTGCTCAAGCGCCTCGTCCATCGGCGCCTCTGCCAGCATAGTCGCTGCCTGGTTAGCACTAAGCTTGCCTGCTGCCAAACCACGACAAGCCGCCCTTATCGCAATCAGCTTTTCTCCGTCTGCACGCTGGTACATAGCCTCAGCCAGCATCGGCATTCCGTCAGCCAGGTCCAGCAGACGCGCACTCTCATCGCTGTCGCCAGTGGCCTGGTCCAACCAAGCCCTGCTGCTATCTAGGCTCGGCGCTGGCACCTTGATGAGTTGACACCGTGAGCGAACAGTTGCAGGCAATCCGTGTAATTGGTCACACACCAGTATCAGGAATGTTCCGGGGGAAGGCTCTTCTAATGACTTGAGCAAACCATTTGCCGCGTTAGTATTCATCGCATCCGCTGGAGCCAGAACGACAATCTTGCGGTCACCAAAGCTTGCAGTTTTAGTGGTGAAAGTAACGACTTCCCTTACCTGATCAATTTTTATTGCCCGGCTTTTTTCCTCCGGCTGCAGCCAGCGAAAATCGCCATGACTTCCTGCAGCGCTCATTTCACAGGAATGACACTTGCCGCAATTCAACCCCCCATTGGGAGCGTGACAAAGCAGTAAGCGCGCCAGGGCGAGAGCAAGCCTGGATTTGCCACTGCCTGGCAGACCTGCAAGCACCAGAGCATGGGGCAGATTGCCGTCAGCCAACTGCTGATTAAAACGCGCCCATGTCGTTCCCTGCCAGGGCAAAGGGGCACTGATTGCAGGCAAGCCGCTAAGCTCCATCACCGGCGCCGCACCCCCCAGCAAGTGGCAAGTTCCGAACAGATTTCCTGCAACTGTTGTTCAACCTCTACCAGCTCTTTTGAGGCATCAACCACTCGGTAGCGCCCACTGCTTTCGCTGGCTAGTTGCAGGTAGGATGCACGGACACGTTCAAAAAAAGCAGTCTGCTCCAATTCGAAACGATCCAGTTCTCCCCGCTCCCGGGCTCGGGACATGCCTACCGCTACCGGCGCATCCAGCAGCAATGTGTAATCGGGACGTAGTTCTCCCTGAACCAGTTGCTCCAGCTCACGAATCATAGTCACAGCCAAGCCTCTACCTCCACCCTGGTACGCGTAAGTGGCATCGGTAAAACGATCGCAAAGCACCCACCGTCCGTTGGCAAGAGCCGGTTCAACCACTTGCTCAAGGTGTTGTGCTCGCGCCGCAAAGATCAGCAACAATTCAGCACCGGAGGCCATGCTTTCTTGTCGCGGGCGCAGCAAAAGCTCGCGAATATCTTCGCCCAGCGCGGTGCCGCCAGGCTCCCGGGTAACCAGCAGGTCAATCCCCAGGTCTGTTAAATGCTGTTGCATGTAAGCCATGTTGGTTGACTTACCAACACCTTCACCGCCTTCAACGGTGATAAACAATCCACGTGATTCCATTGACTCCCTTATTGTTTTGCTGGACTGGAGCGATAGTCCTGTCTGCGTTGAAGCTGGTATTTACGCACGGCTGCCTGATGTTCAGCAAGGCTCTCACTAAAATAATGGCCACCATCGCCCTTGGCTACAAAATACAGACTTGC
>DS999250.1:0-2381 GCA_000156295.1 marine gamma proteobacterium HTCC2148 | reverse complement strand
ACGCAGGGTTTGACCGGAGCCAATCACCAGGGTGATATCCCTCGGCGTCTATCTTGAGCGGCTGCTGCCACTGATGCTGCAAATATTTCGCGGTGGATGCGAACAGTACAACCACCACTGCTATCGTGACGACTGCTATGACCCTCTTCAGCATGCCATAGCGTCCACGTAACGTTGGTGCAAGGCCTCACACATCGCAAAATTCGTCCACGATCTATCCCCAAGACTCGCTACGGCCTGCAGGCCGCGAATACTGTTGCAACAAATAACCGCATCAGCTTCTAATAATTGCTCGGGGCTGATGTGCGCCTGCTCTGCAGCAACACCCAGCGCAGGTGCAAGTTGTTCAAGCACGAGTCGCCTGCGTGTTCCGGCAATGCCGCAGGTTTCCAAAGAGGGGGTGAGGAGACGACCAGATTCAAGCAAAAACAGATTCCCTGCAGACAGCGAACAAACGTTGCCCTGCTGATCGAGCACAACCGCATCGTCCCAGTGAGAATCCCGGGCCTGATTTGCCACCAGTACTTGTTCCAGCCGATTCAGGTGTTTGATTCCCGCTAAATGAGGCTGACTTGACCAACGCAGGTCTGCCCAACCCAGATGCAGTGGTGCCGCCTGTTGGCTTCTATCCGCCGCCAATCCGGCAGCTGTAATGACTATACGTGGCATCGCTTCAAGAGGCGCTGCGTAGCCCCTGGGAGCACTACCGCGCGTGAGCGTGAGGCGCATGCAGCCCAATCCAGGTCACTAAGCCTGGCAGCGCTGTGACTCAATTGAGCCTTGGCCGCGTCAATACAATCGGGAAAGGAGAGCAGGTCAACTCCCGCCGCCAGACGTTCCATATGAAGAGGCAGGAAAAGCGGCACGCCCTGGCGCACCAGCAAGGTTTCGAAAAGGCCGTCACCGAAGTCCAGGCCGCGATCGGGAAGCGGCAGCGCCTGAGCGGGTTCGCCATCTACCCAGATCAATGGACTTGAGCTCACCCCGCCACCATTTAGTCTAGTTTGCTAAATAACAAAGACCCATTAGTGCCGCCGAATCCGAAGGAATTGGAAAGTACACTATGAATCTCACGTTCCTGGGCGCTATGTGGCACGTAGTTCAGGTTGGCCCCCTCGTCCGGATGGTCAAGATTAATCGTTGGCGGGCAAACCTGATCCCGGATGGCCAGCACTGAAAATATCGCTTCAACTGCTCCAGCAGCGCCCAGCAGGTGCCCGATCATTGACTTTGTTGAACTGACGGCCACTTGGTCCGAAGCTGAACCGAGCACAGTTTCAACCGCTCTGCTTTCCGCCACGTCACCCGCAGGCGTCGATGTGCCGTGAGCATTGATGTAATTAATTTTGTCGACCGCAACACCGGCATCTCGAACCGCGTTGGCCATAGACGCGGCAGCGCCTCGACCGTCTTCCGGTGGCAGCGTCATATGATAGGCGTCGCCACTCATGCCAAAGCCGGCCAGTTCTGCATATATCGTCGCGCCGCGCGCTTTCGCCGACTCATACTCTTCCAGCATGATCACTCCGGCGCCATCACCGAGGACAAAACCGTCTCGATCTTTATCCCAGGGGCGAGAGGCCGCCTGGGGGTCGTCATTGCGCGTGGACAAAGCCCGGGCTGCGGCAAATCCACCCAGCCCTACAGGAGTCGTGGCCATCTCAGCACCACCGACCAGCATGGCATCGGCATCACCTAAAGCGATCATGCGCGCGCCCAGGCCGATGTTGTGAGTTCCTGTCGTACAAGCTGTAACGACGGCAATGTTTGGCCCCTGCAGATTGTATTTCACAGACAGGTTGCCCGAAATCATATTGATAATGGAGCCCGGAACAAAAAACGGAGAAATGCGACGGGGACCCGACTTGTTAACTATTTCGGTGTTTTTTTCGATCTGGCCTATACCGCCTATGCCAGAGCCTATTGCACAGCCTATTCGCGCCGCGTTCTCCTCTGTAACTTCATAGCCACTGTCTTCAAATGCCTGAATACCGGCCGCCATGCCGTACTGGACAAAAACGTCCATTTTGCGTGCGTCCTTAGGCGCCAAATATGCGCTGATATCAAAATCACGCACGCTGGCGCTGAACTGGGTGCTGTAAGCGGAAACATCAAACGCGTCAATGGGAGCTGCGCCACTTTTTCCTGCAAGAATGTTCCCCCAGGTTTCAGTGACCGTATGGCCCACCGGACTGACAATACCCAGCCCTGTCACAACGACTCTTCTGCCAATCAACTTAGCATCTCCTCTATCGTGGGTTTACAGGTAGCATAAAAAAGAAAAGCCGCTCTATCAAAAATAGAAACGGCTTTTCGAGAGAGCTTGGTGTATCAGGCGAGGTTTGCGTTGATATAGTCGATCGCCAGCTTAACAGTGGTAA
>DS999251.1:2432-4490 GCA_000156295.1 marine gamma proteobacterium HTCC2148 | reverse complement strand
GCACTGTGTACGGTTGCCGCTCGATTGATCGCCCGTTTTGACCGCGCTGTAGAGTTTCGTATCTGCCCATTGCAAACTGAACTAGGATCTGCCTTGTTACGTCATTACGGTCTGGAGAGTTCAGACCCGGAAAGCTGGCTGTATATCGCTGATGGCAGCGCATATACATCGCTTGATGGAATGATTCGTGCCGGGGCTCGCGTCGGCGGCGCAGGATGGCTTCTGCAGCCACTCAGGTTAATGCCAGCATCAATGCAGGATTGGTTCTACCAAAAAATCGCACGCAACCGTTACAGACTATTCGGGCGTAAAGACATGTGTGCAGTGCCAGATCCGGCTCTTCGTGCACGGCTTATAGAATGAAGATTGTTGTTGTTGGAGGTTACGGCGTTTTCGGTTCACGTCTTGCCGAGCTTCTACTGCGTGACGGGCACAGTGTATGGGTGGCCGGTAGAAGCCTGGAAAAGGCGCAAGAACTTACCAATGTGATCGGGGGACATCCGCTTGAGGTTGATGTTCGCGCTACACCGGATAAGGTCCTGCAGCCTCGCCCAGACGTGGTCATTGATGCAACAGGGCCCTTTAAAGGCAATCAAGACAGCGCGTATCACCTACCGCGCTTGTGTCTTGCAGCCGCGGTAGATTACTTAGACCTGTCAGATAATGCAGACTTCACCTCCGGAATCTCTATCCTTGACGAGGCTGCACGCAAACAGGGTCGCCGACTACTTTCGGGGGCATCAAGCGTTCCTGGTTTGTCGTCGATTGTCGCCGCCGAACTTTGTCGCGGATATGACGAAATTCTGCTGATCGATATCGCCATCCTGCCAGGCAATCGAGCACCGCGGGGTGCAGCAGTGATAGCGAGTATCGTAGGTCAAATGGGAACACTATCGCCCGTTTGGAGAGGCGGTGTCTGGCGCAAGCAGCGCATCTGGACTGACGCAAAGCGGGTCAGTCTCGACCAAGGCCTGACCAGAACCGGTTACCTCATTGAGGTGCCAGACATTCGTCTGTTTCCAAAGTTTTTCCAAGCCCGGTCTGTTGTTTTTCGTGCCGGTATGGAACTTGGCTTGCTGAATATGGCGCTGCGCAGCCTGGGTTGGGTAAGACGCACCTGGCCGTTCGATGTCAGTCCGCAGTGCGTTCGTTTAATGCAATGGTGCGCCAATTGCCTCCTGCGCTTTGGCAGCGACCGGGGCGGCATGAGCGTTACCGTGGTCGGCGCAAGGGAGCTGCTTTCAGTCAGCGTGATTGGCGATTGATTGCTGCGGCCGGGGACGGCCCCTACATACCCGGCATTACTGCGCGTGCTTTACTGCGCAGCCTGAAGCAGGTGGCCCCGGGTGCACGACCATGCCTGGCAGAACTAACACTGGATGAAGTAAATCAAGCGATGTCCGATCTTTGTGTAACGACTGAACTGAGCGAAACGGCTCGAAAAAGCTTGTTCCAAACTTGTCTTGGCGATCGCTGGGCTGAACTGCCCCCGCAAGTGCAAGACTTGCATAGCGTTCAAGACATTGAAAGTTTCTCAGGCACTGCACAGGTGCTTCGCGGTAAGTCTCTCTTCACACGTTTGCTGGCAAATATTTTCCGCTTTCCCGCAGCCGGTGAAAACGTGTCGGTGTCAGTGACGATGACACGAACCAAGCGCGGCGAAATTTGGGAAAGAAATTTCGGCGGTCGTATTTTTCGATCTCACTGTACCTCGGCGAAGGCTCCATATCGCTACAAGGAGCACTTCGGACTGCTTACCTGCGAGCTGGCGCTGCTCGTTGAAAACGAATGCATTAGCTTGCCGGTGACGCGCGGGTGGTTTGCAGGCATACCCCTACCGCGGTTTTTTTTACCCCGAAGCGACAGCCGCGAATATGTCCAATGCGGTTCATTTTGTTTTGACATCGCTCTCAGAGCGCCCTTTGGTGGTGGCTTGATTGTCCAATATCGCGGTTATCTCCAACCGGATAGGAGCGAGCTACTGCAAAATAAAAACTGACGTCGGCTTTCAGTAGACTACGGCTGCTTGCAAACGGGAGGCCCTCAACATCGCGCTAC
>DS999251.1:0-1585 GCA_000156295.1 marine gamma proteobacterium HTCC2148 | reverse complement strand
AGGTCACTCGCCAAATATTCTGATACCGGGGCGTTCTCCAAGTCATTTTCTATCATCAGAGATATGCGGCCGATAATAGCGATGAAAGAGCAGCTCAGATCTGCCAGCAGAAAGGCTGCACAAGGTCAGCTGGCGCAATACGTGGTACACGATCTGCGATCTCCACTAACCACACTCAAGCTTCAGGCTGAATCGCTGCAAACTCTCGAAGTAGACCAGGGAGTTAGCAGAGGAAAATTAGACAGGATTTCCAGAATCACATCGTCTGCCGTAGAACAAATCGAGGAGCTGTTAAAGGTTCTCAACCGAAACGGTAACGCTCCGATAACAAAAAAACCATGCGATGTTGCCGAAGCGCTTCACCAGGCGGTGAACAGAGTTTATGGCGCCTCACTTGCGGCTAACATTGCGCTGGAGACAAATATACAGATAAATAAACACACGATATTACGGGGCGACGATCTAGGGCTTCGACAGCTCTTCGGTAACCTGCTGAACAATGCTATTGCAGCTGTCACAAAACAATATGTAGGCGAAACAGGCGGAGTGATCAAAGCCTCACTCGTTGCAAATAAGAATTATATTGTCGTCAAAATTGAAGACAACGGAGTTGGTATTGATGACGCTGTGGCTACCAAAATTTTCGATCGCGGGTATTCAACTCTACTCGATCCAGAGGGAACTGGCTTAGGCTTGAGTATTTGCAAGAAAATAGTTGGAGAACACGATGGTCAGATCTCGCTTTTAACGTCCAAAAGTACGATGTTCGAAGTCACTCTGCCCAAGGATCTAAAAAAATAACTACCAAAAACAATTCCAAATTACTGCCTCAGCCAACAGTCCTGTAACATTCACTGAACGCACTTATTCTCGATCCGCCATGGATAACGCCGGTTGCCATTAATATGAAAGGTTTGGCGACTTGGTCCGATAGTGCCGTTTTCTTGGATTTGACGGGCAAACCTCACAGGGCATCAGTGACGGGAAAGTTGTAGGCAAAAAAAAGCCCTCAGTCGAGGGCTTCATTCTTTGGTGGGCCAGAGTGTCACGCCTTTGCAGAGGTGTCCTCGTTGGCGGCATACCAGATGAATAAGCCAAAGGCGATCTTGTTCAGCACATCAGCCAGGTTGTAAACGATGTTTAACACGCCAACATCGGTTCCACCCGCCATGTAGCCGAAGAAGTAGCCGAGGGGATAAATCGACCAACCAATTGTGACCGTCCACTTCATTAGCGTATAGGCCTTTTGCACTGCTGCAGGCGCTTCGTTGGCGGCCACTTTGCTGGCCTCTCCGAAGAAGATTTCGTAGAGAATGAAAGCCCAACCCAGCATACCGATGCCAAATCCTACTGTGACATTGAGATATCCTGCTTCGCCCATGTAACCCGGCACCAGCATTACCAATGTTCCGATAAGCAGTCGCCAGAAAACTCCGCCAGCCACCTTGGTGATAGCTGCTAAGATTAAATAAAACTCAATCATTAGGAGCGGCACCGTCAACAGCCAATCAATATACCGAAAGTCGGTTGGAGTATCCCCGGACATAACCCATACTTCTCTCATGTAAAAGTAGTGAAATGCCGC
>DS999252.1 GCA_000156295.1 marine gamma proteobacterium HTCC2148 | reverse complement strand
TGAGTGCATAGGTATACGGTGTCTCACCATCGGCCGCCGTGACCGTATTACCGGCTGTCTCAGTCGTTGAACCGCGAGACTACCCGTGACCGTACCAGCCACGAGGTCAGCACCATCTGTGTCAAATCCAGGCCGGCTCATCAACCGTCACCGAACTACCCGTGGTATTAAAGACGCTGTTAGTCACGTCAATTTTCAAGGTCGTTGTCGACAGGTCACCATCACCATCAACCAACGTGTAAACAAAGACATCCGTCAGTGCAGCACCTGTTACTACATTGGGATTAGACACATAAACGTACGAACCATCCGCTGCCAAGGTCAACGTACCGTACTGACCATCGATGTTAGCAGTGACGCCGCCGGTAACATCCGTGGCCTCATCACCACCAGAGGCGCGAACACCATTGATCGTTGCTGTGTCAGCACCTTGAGTATCGTTAGCCAATACGCCAGCTGCCGCAAGAACCGTTAATGTCGCACCTTCAACTACCGTACCCGTATCAGCGCTTGCTGTGGGTACATCATCAATAATATCGACGGTAATCGTGCCAGTGACCGTGTTGCCAGCAGCATCCGCCGCTGTATAAGCAAAGCTCTCTTTACCGGTCTCAGTGGTAATCCCGTTGTCGGCATCAGCTCCGTCAAAGGCCTTATCCAGCGTATAGACATAACTACCATCCGAAGCTAGCTGGATAGAACCGTACGTACCTGCAGTCACCGCGTTAGCACCGGTATTGAGTGCATAGGTATACGGTGTCTCACCATCGGCCGCCGTGACCGTATTACCGGCTGTCTCAGTCGTTTGAACCGCGAGACTACCCGTGACCGTACCAGCCACGAGGTCAGCACCATCCTGTGTCAAATCCAGGCCGGCCTCATCAACCGTCACCGAACTACCCGTGGTATTAAAGACGCTGTTAGTCACGTCAATTTTCAAGGTCGTTGTCGACAGGTCACCATCACCATCAACCAACGTGTAAACAAAGACATCCGTCAGTGCAGCACCTGTTACTACATTGGGATTAGACACATAAACGTACGAACCATCCGCTGCCAAGGTCAACGTACCGTACTGACCATCGATGTTAGCAGTGACGCCGCCGGTAACATCCGTGGCCTCATCACCACCAGAGGCGCGAACAC